>NZ_JBNGVC010000028.1:0-4272 GCF_050524305.1 Bacillus silvicola | reverse complement strand
TAATCCCAAGAACCTTTTTTGTGTATCTATTTTTAAATGCTAAATAGATACGAGAACAATACACCTTTTGAAAAATTAATTTAGATCTTTATTCTCCGAATATGATCTTGTTTAATTTTATAGGCGATCTCATTTTCAATTTGTGTTTCATTATTGATTGTCATGTTTCTCACCTACTTAATTATAAGTCTTTTCTAATTTTCGCCACAAAAATTAGATCAATTTTATACGTAGATGAACATTAGAATAAGTTGCCACACTTATAGCCAAATTTTGAAGAAGCATCTTTCGATGCTTCTTAACTATAACATTTTAGAATTGTGGAAGTAAATATTAGGTGTTAGTAATTTGTGTTTTTAAATTTGAAATATATCGAGTACATTGTCTTTTTCTTCTTTATTGATTCCAATATACTTAAGTGTAATTTGTGGAGTACTATGATTGAGTATTTCTTGCAACATGGCCACATCTTTTGTTTGTTTATAGAACCAATAGCCGAAGGTTTTGCGCATGGTGTGGGTACCAATGGACTCTATGCCGGTAAAATTTCCGGCTTTTTGCAATTGTCGATAAGTTTGGATCTTACTAATGGGCTGATCTCCTTTACGGGAAGGGAATAACCAGGTGTTTTCTAGGGTTTGGGCATAAGAATAGACTTCATCAAAAATAGAAGTAAGATTAATTATGCGTTCTTTCTTCGTTTTTCCTTCTTTGATCTTAAATTCTTTTCTCTTTTTCCGTTTTAACTTTACTATGGTTTCTGTTTCAATTTGGAGTAGATCGCTGACACGTAATCCTGTATTGATTCCAATTAGAAAGAGAATATAGTCTCTTTCTGAACAGTGGCGTTTAAGGGCCCATTTCATATCTTCGATCTGTTCTTTACTTCTAATGGGTTGTACATCAATAAGATGTGGCTTTTTATTCATGGATTTATGACCTCTTTATTTATAGTGTTTTGAATGTATACTTTTGTTATATAAATTGAGGATATCAGGGGGAATGACGAAAAGTCAATGTTTAAGGGGAAATGAATGTAAACTAATATCTAAAAGTTTACTTTCACACACTACAAAAATATTGTGGAATTAATTTACAGTTGAGATGAAAATGGTAGTTATTTTTAAACAAAAAACCTAGCAAGTGCTAGGTCTTTTTATAATAGGGTGTTATATTTTTGAGATATAAATAGGATATATATATTTAAATATCTTTAATTATTTAGGTTTTATTTTATTAGGAGAATTAAAATTTAATGAAAGTTGTTCACCATTGATTTTATTAAAAATTTTATCAAAATTTCGCTTAAAATCATCTATATTTTCGGATAGTTGCATAACAGGTATAAGACGGTTTAAGTGCTTATCTAGTTGTATAATACCTATATCATCAGAAAGGAATTGGAAATTTTTATATCTTCTGTAAGTTTTATTTCCTTTTTGGATTTTAGGATTAGTTTTTTTTATATGGTCAATTATTTCTGTAGGGAAATAATTGTAAACATATGTGTTAGTGAATTGTCCAATAAATTGTGGTTTATTCTTGCTACTTGGGTTAGAACTTAAACCATATAATCTATAAATTTCTTCATAATACTCTAAAGGGAATCTTCTTTGCCATTTCATTAAATCTTCTGAAATATAGGCTTCTAGTAATTTTGATAATTCTTGTCTTTCTCGATCATATTGATAACCAGTAGCTTCATCAATTAAAGCTGCAATACCTACTTTTGCTAAAGCTCTAATAATTATTTCAGCTTTTTTGACTATTTTTTCTTGTGTACTAGTAATCTTTCCTTCATCTCTTGCTTGTAAATATAATTCACAGATCTCTGGAATAAGAGTTGCATCATATCCTTTTGCTGATTTTCCATTTGTATGTCTATAGATAATGGGTTTAGCTTTTTCTCTTAATTCAGGAGTTACAAATTTTTCTAAAGTTTTAGCAGTAACAACAGCAGGAAGGCCCTCAATTCTTTTTGCTCCATGTGGAGGTCTATCAAAAACTTCAAAGAGTCCGCTTTGACTTATAATTCTTCTACCATTTTCTAAAACAGCACAGTTTACATCAATATCACCTATGGTTAGCTTTCCTCTATGTGTAGCTTCGAAAATAATAATTTCTTGCTCCATTTAACCACAATCCTTTCAATATTTTTATAACTAGTTATTTTGATAAGGCTGGTATACATATTATTGATCATGTGAATTTAATATTCATATGATCAATAATATGTATTAAAGTTATTTTTATCAATTTTATTTTTTGATTTTTCAAAATAAAACAAAGAACCAGGCATAAACAAATGCCTGGTTCTTTGTTTTATTTAAGAAATATTTTCATTTAAAATTTACCAAGTTAATAGTAAACGATCATGTACATCTTCATTAATCATAACTTCTCCTGATCTTTGAAGACGGTTAATCATAGATACTCCACAATTTACATATTTTTCTCTTTCAAATAAACCTTCTGGTAGCTGAACACTTATATCTTCAGTTTTAGATTTCTTTTTTCCATTTATAGATAACATTACTTTAACACCACGTTGCTTACATTTATAAATGGCTTCCCAAAGATCTTCTATTTTAAAAGCTTGTGCACCATATAATATAGATTGGCTATGTGTATAAGGTGGATCACAATAGACTAAATCACCAGTTTTGGCTTTATTCATGGTTTCTCTAAAATCGGTATTTATAAACTCAACATTTTGTAAAAGATCATGCCATATTTGTACTCGTTCTTCAAAAGATTCTGGTGAAATTGGATTATGAGGACCAATAGGTGTACTCATATAACCATCACGTTTTCTAAAACGAATAATACCGGAGTAACATGTACGTGTAAGAACAGCAAAATCTAAAGGATCACGATCTTGGTTAAAACGTTCACGAATCTCTAAATATTTTTCTTGTCTATTATTAATATAATCTTCAATACAATTTTTGTAATGTTTGACTAAAGTATTTGGATCACTTTTTACATAATTAAAAATGCCTATTAATGGTGTCATAACATCAGAACCAACAGCTTTTTTATATGTTATTGGTGGAATTAAAGAGTTTTTTTGATGGTAAGCAAGTGTAGCTAATACAGCGCCACTTCCAAGAAATGGTTCATAATAAGTCTCTATTTCATTAGGCATAGCTTCTACTATTTCATGAGCAAATTTATGTTTATTTCCAACCCATTTAAGCAATTGTGGGATATTTTTCATTAATTTTGTTACCTCTCTTATATTCTTCTTAAAATAATTATACCAAAAATGTTACTTATAGTCTGTAGATATATAGTCATCAAATAAGTAAATTTGATTTATGGAAAATATTGATATTAAAGAACAGTTTGGCATGTCTATTAAGTATTATCGTAATAAAAAGGGGATTTCGCAAGAAAAACTAGCGGAAATAACAGGTCTACATCGTACATACATAAGCGAGGTGGAAAGGGGTAACAGGAACATTTCTTTGATTAATATAAGCAAAATAGCAACTGCACTAGATATAAATGTGTCGGATTTGTTTATATATATAAATTTATGATAGGGGAAAATTATGAGAGCAAATCCACAATTTTTAAACAGATCAACTGCTTTTTGGGGATATACAAAGTTAATTTCAGAAAGGCTTGGTTATTCCAAAGCAAATTTTGTTTTACATCATGATAAGCATTCAATAAAAACAAAACTTTATGAAATGGATATAAGTATTGAAGAGGATTTATTGGAAGATGTTTCAGAATATCTTATATATAGAGCTGATTTGCTTAATAATACAATTAGTAATCTATTTATGAATGTAGATGAAGCTAGGCATGAGTTTCGTAATCTATTGGAACACTATAAAGTAAATGGCTTTACTTCAAGTCTTCCTTTAAATAAGCAAAAAGGTGAAAAAAGAGATTATGCTTATTTTACTTGTATGATAAACATTATTACAGAAGGTGTATTACGACAATTTAGCAATCAACAGGGTCTAAATTATGATAAAGATATAAAATTTAATGATGATCCACGTAATTTAACATACATTCTTGACGAAAATAAGGGAGTTGAAGGGATTCTTTCTAGGCGATTTGATGGAGCTTTTCCTAGTACTGTTAATCCTAAAGCAATATGGGAGATTAAGGAGTATTATTACACAACAACATTTGGTAGTCGTATTGCTGACGGTGTTTATGAAACTCAATTAGATGGTCATGAGATAAATCATTTGTCTCATGTGTTACATACACCTATTGAGCATATATATTTTATAGATGCTTACAATA
>NZ_JBNGVC010000026.1:0-4918 GCF_050524305.1 Bacillus silvicola | reverse complement strand
CAGGGGTATTAGTATCTGTTGAAAAAACTTTTGTGCTATAAATAAATTTCCCTTTAATACAAATACTGTAAATGTTATTCATATTAAGATATTTCTTTTCAACTCTTCATAAAAAATGCCCCCTTTCTAAATATTTTTAATTCTGAATAATCTGTCTATGTCCTTTTTATGAAAAATATAGCATATAATGTCTAATTTTGTCTAATTATTTCATTAATCTTTTTAAAATTTGTGAACTACATAGATCTAATTTTATTTACGCTTCTTTTTCCTCGAGGTCGTTTTTTCTTTATTAATTTATTTAATGTAGATAAAAAGAGTGTTTTTCTAGGAGATAGTGCAATGAAAGGAGCAATACGCTAAGCGATTATGTCGCGAAAGTTTCTTTACCATGAGGGAAACCCTCATGCAAACTACTGAAGGTTGTCCCACAAGGGCGGTTTTTGCTCTGTGGGATTGTCTTCGGGAGTTTGAGGGTTTAGAGGCTCGTGGTCAAGAAAACGTGAAATAAATAGCGTCCATCGGGGGACGACTATTTAACGTTTACGAGATGGTTTTTGCCATGACAGGTCATGGCTCGGCAAAGCCGAATTGCCCCGCAGGGCACACCTTTACGATAGTAAAGTATAGTGTGCTATACTTTACATGGAAGTCCACCGAAAAACAGTAGGGAAATGTATATACTTTATAGAGTGGTCGAGAACAAAATAGAGGGAAAAAATAGGACAAGCTGAGGTGAGGATTCGTGAGTTT
Organism: Bacillus silvicola; assembly: GCF_050524305.1. Taxonomy (NCBI): domain Bacteria; kingdom Bacillati; phylum Bacillota; class Bacilli; order Caryophanales; family Bacillaceae; genus Bacillus; species Bacillus silvicola. Next base: position 4,165 of record NZ_JBNGVC010000026.1, on the reverse strand, counting down.
TGCGATTTGTAGAATGCAGAAATTTAAGATGCGAGATGTGAAGGGAATCCAGATTCATAATCAACGAGAAAAAGAGAGTCATACAAATCTTGATATTGAAAAAGAACAAAGTCATTTGAATTATGATTTACATAACGATCAGTACATTGATTATTTAAAAACAGTAAAAGAAAAAATTGAACAGAATGTGGAAACCAATCGAGCGATTCGAAAAGATGCAGTTGTGATGTGTGAATTTGTGGTAACAAGTGATAGAGATTTCTTTGAAAGTTTAAGTCAAAAAGATTCAGATTCTCAAAAAGAATTTTTTAAAGAAGCTTATAGTGTTCTTAAGGAACGATATGGAGAACAAAACATTGTACATGCAGTGGTACATTTGGATGAAAAAACACCTCATATGCATGTAGGGATGGTTCCAATAACGGAAGAAAAGAAATTGTCAGCGAAACAGATTTTTAACCGTAAAGAGTTGGTTTCACTCCAGGATGATTTTCATGCTCATATGGTAGAGAAAGGTTTTGATTTAGAACGGGGAGTATCTAGTGATAAAAAACATATTGAAACCGCACGTTTTAAGGCTTTGACAGTAAAAGAAGAAGTACAAGTGTTAGAAGATACCCTTGTAGAGAAAGAGTTAGAGAAACAACAAATAGAGAAGTCTATGCAACAAATGAAAAATCGTTTAAATGATTTAAAAAGGGCAGTTAATGTTGGGAAAAAGGTAGAAAACATGTCTGTGAAAGAAAAAGGGGGGCTTATTCGCTCTAAAACGGTTGAAATTGGCTTAGAAGACTTTCAAAGGATTAAAACCCTTGCTAAAGCATCAGAGGCCTTTAAAAGAGAAAATGAGACGTTACAGAGACAAAATCATGCATTGAAAGTGAATAATACAGATTTACATACAACTATAAAATATTTAGAAAAAGAGAAAAAAGAATTAGAACCATATAAAGCGAAATATGAAAGACTTCAAAAGTTATTTGCACAAATGCAGGAGTTTTATAAAGAACGAGTTCCTCAAGGAATAGAGAAATTCCAACAAATCGTAGGGTATTGCAAAAAGAAAGTGAATATCACTTTAAATCCATTTAGTAATACTCGATTTAGTGAAAAAAATTTAACTGAACATGAGAAGAAAGGTTATGATCTTGCTTCAAAAAATATACAACAAAAGAAAAAAGAGAAAAATAGAAATAGAGATAGTGGTTTAGAAAGGTAAAAAGAATAACACCAAAAAGTACCCATAAATTTGGGTGCTTTTTGGTGTTATTCTTTTTCTTTTAATATTTTAATATTGTTGTAATTATATTTGTCAAACAGCTTATTATTTTCTTTTTTACTTAATAAAATTGTTCCGTTAAAACCAACATACTTTTTTTTATTATGTGCATTTTGAAAGGCTACTTCTGGATTTATTATGTATGCATTAGCTGTACCTACTTTTGCAACGTTAATAAAATTATGTTCTTCAAGATATTTAATAGCTTTATATATTGTTGTTCTGCCTTTTCCAAATTCTTCGCTTAAAAGTTGTTGTGAAGCCATTACTAGATTGTTATTGTTCATGTTATCTAAGAAGAAGACAAAAATTTCACTAGCTAGCTGATTATCTTTAATTAATAATTGTAGGGCTTTTAACCCCATTCCTTTATAAACTTGTACAAATGGAGGATTATCAATTTCTTTTTTACGTTGTTCAATTTCTTTTTGTTCAGCATCTTTTAAGTTGATTAATTTTTCAACAGAAGATAAAGGTAATCCAGTTAATTCAAGAATTTGTATTAACTCATTTTTACTGATATTAATATCATCTTTATTTGGCAAAATTATCAACCTTTCTTTATGAACATATATTTTTACTTTTGTGAACATCTTGTTTAAATTATAGAACAAGATGTTCACAAAAACAACAAAAAAATGAACATCTTGTTTTCTTATGTTCACCCTAGGGGTGAACATATATGTTCACCCCTAGGGTGAACATAAGAAAACTATAAACCCTTATTTATCAAGGGTTTACTAGGTTGTTCCTTCTATATCTATTAAAGGGCTATCCACTCATCAATGGACAGGTAGTATTTTTGAGGAAAAAACTCTCAAAAATCTCCACCTTTTCCGCTTCGCTTTACCATTGATGAGTGGATTTCGGCAGGTGTTGGCATATCGCCAAGCCGAACATACCAAAAACGAGGATTTAGGTAGCACGACTTGGACTAGCAATTATACCTGCCGAACCGCCTCGATCAACTGTCTATGAATACACCCTTATTCTATATTTTTGTGACACTATAAGGGGCTAGCCCCTCGCTTCGCTTCACCCCAGCCATAAACCTCACACCCAAAAACAAGGAAAACGATCTTTTTAGGCGTTTATTTTAATCCCTGGGTATTTTATATACAAAACTATTAAAATTGTTTTTACGGGCAATGTATGTAATTTTGTATATATTATTATATTAATGATATTTTTTTGTTTTATATGTTAGAATAAAACTCGTAGATAATTTTGTAATGCAATTTTTTAACTTTAACTCCAAAGTAAAATTGACTAGGTATTGTAAGTGTTAAAGTAGAATTTTATTTATTAAATAAAAGAGGCGTTTCCCTTTTTTAAAGAAACGCCTCTTTTATTTTTAGCAAATAGGCCGCACCATATCATTTCGGGAATTTTGTACGTTTAGACACATTTTCGTCACAATTAATCCCTTTTGGGATACAGCAACCATTCGTTGTTTTTTTATTAAAAAATATGCTTATTTTATTTTGTTTTTTCAACTTCTGGTTTTACCGTATATGTGTAACCTTCATTATTTAATTTGCTAGGAGTAGCTGCTAATCCTTTAGGTTTTTCAACAGGTCTTACACTTACAAGAAATTCTGTTCCGTATTCTGCTGAGTATGTTCCTTTCCCTACTAAATATAAATTATTACTGTTATCAACTCGTAAACGAGGCTGGGATCCCCATAGCAAAGCTGTTTTTGTAAAGCTTCCTAGTGATTCTGTAAATTTAGAAGAATTATAGCCACCATTTAGGCTTCTATCGTAAGTAATTGTCCCATCCATGCGAGAAAGTAGATTTACATTTCCATTTATTTTAGCAGTATTTAAGCTCACAACAACTTCTACAGATGAATTTGCAGGTACTACAATATTTTGTGCGCTAGCAGTATACGTGTAACCTTCAGTTTTTGTTGTTTCCTTTGTGTCTGAAAAATTATATTCAGTGGACAATTCAATACTTGTCTCTCCAACTAATGGAATTTTAAATGTTGCAGAAGCACTTGCCCCTAAATTAAATCCATTTGTAGTAGCATTTGTAACGGAATTTTCAAAATTCTTTGAAAATTCATTTGTAGTAAGTGTTTGATCTTGGTTGGTATTATTAGTTAAAGTTGATCTCCCTACAAATAAACTACTTGAATTAGTAATAGTAGGTGAACCAATTTGCTCTACTGATGTCTGATAAACGTTAGTAAGTTTATATTCTGCTGTTTCGGAAATAAAATAGTCATCATGTAAGTTGTGCATATATTTATAGGCGGCTTCAAAAGGTTCACGCCAATCTGCTATATATGCATTTTGTTGTTGTGCAATGTTTTGAACAGAACTAATTTGTGCTGCACTTACTGAACCTGGGGATGTAAATGCAAATGATGAACTAATAGCCCCAATCATAGCTAGAGATAAAATCTGTTTTGTCTTTTTACTGTTTTTTTTCATATTTCCAGCCCCTTTTTTTGAGATTTTAGTGTTCTATTTTTTTTAGATTTACAACATATTTCTATACTAGTTGTAAGTAAATATCTCTTATTCACTAGTAATTATCATTCTATATAAAGATTGTAGAATGATAATTTTTATATTTTTTCATTTTTTTAGCTACGGGAAAGTAAACGCTTACATATCTGTGTAATAATAAAATGTACATATTGCTATACTATAAATTAATTTGTCTTGTTGTAAGGTTTATCTAGTTTTTAAGATTATTAATAAATTATACGGGTTTATTAGAATGATTAGATGGTCGAGATTGTTTTGAGAAAGTTAATCTACTGTTATAGATGTTTTTTGACTTTTGTGGATATTGGAATATTTCCTATTTTCATAGGGGTATTAGTATCTGTTGAAAAAACTTTTGTGCTATAAATAAATTAGCAATACGTA
>NZ_JBNGVC010000025.1:0-4933 GCF_050524305.1 Bacillus silvicola | reverse complement strand
AGATATTTCTTTTCAACTCTTCATAAAAAATGCCCCCTTTCTAAATATTTTTAATTCTGAATAATCTGTCTATGTCCTTTTTATGAAAAATATAGCATATAATGTCTAATTTTGTCTAATTATTTCATTAATCTTTTTAAAATTTGTGAACTACATAGATCTAATTTTATTTACGCTTCTTTTTCCTCGAGGTCGTTTTTTCTTTATTAATTTATTTAATGTAGATAAAAAGAGTGTTTTTCTAGGAGATAGTGCAATGAAAGGAGCAATACGCTAAGCGATTATGTCGCGAAAGTTTCTTTACCATGAGGGAAACCCTCATGCAAACTACTGAAGGTTGTCCCACAAGGGCGGTTTTTGCTCTGTGGGATTGTCTTCGGGAGTTTGAGGGTTTAGAGGCTCGTGGTCAAGAAAACGTGAAATAAATAGCGTCCATCGGGGGACGACTATTTAACGTTTACGAGATGGTTTTTGCCATGACAGGTCATGGCTCGGCAAAGCCGAATTGCCCCGCAGGGCACACCTTTACGATAGTAAAGTATAGTGTGCTATACTTTACATGGAAGTCCACCGAAAAACAGTAGGGAAATGTATATACTTTATAGAGTGGTCGAGAACAAAATAGAGGGAAAAAATAGGACAAGCTGAGGTGAGGATTCGTGAGTTTTGCGATTTGTAGAATGCAGAAATTTAAGATGCGAGATGTGAAGGGAATCCAGATTCATAATCAACGAGAAAAAGAGAGTCATACAAATCTTGATATTGAAAAAGAACAAAGTCATTTGAATTATGATTTACATAACGATCAGTACATTGATTATTTAAAAACAGTAAAAGAAAAAATTGAACAGAATGTGGAAACCAATCGAGCGATTCGAAAAGATGCAGTTGTGATGTGTGAATTTGTGGTAACAAGTGATAGAGATTTCTTTGAAAGTTTAAGTCAAAAAGATTCAGATTCTCAAAAAGAATTTTTTAAAGAAGCTTATAGTGTTCTTAAGGAACGATATGGAGAACAAAACATTGTACATGCAGTGGTACATTTGGATGAAAAAACACCTCATATGCATGTAGGGATGGTTCCAATAACGGAAGAAAAGAAATTGTCAGCGAAACAGATTTTTAACCGTAAAGAGTTGGTTTCACTCCAGGATGATTTTCATGCTCATATGGTAGAGAAAGGTTTTGATTTAGAACGGGGAGTATCTAGTGATAAAAAACATATTGAAACCGCACGTTTTAAGGCTTTGACAGTAAAAGAAGAAGTACAAGTGTTAGAAGATACCCTTGTAGAGAAAGAGTTAGAGAAACAACAAATAGAGAAGTCTATGCAACAAATGAAAAATCGTTTAAATGATTTAAAAAGGGCAGTTAATGTTGGGAAAAAGGTAGAAAACATGTCTGTGAAAGAAAAAGGGGGGCTTATTCGCTCTAAAACGGTTGAAATTGGCTTAGAAGACTTTCAAAGGATTAAAACCCTTGCTAAAGCATCAGAGGCCTTTAAAAGAGAAAATGAGACGTTACAGAGACAAAATCATGCATTGAAAGTGAATAATACAGATTTACATACAACTATAAAATATTTAGAAAAAGAGAAAAAAGAATTAGAACCATATAAAGCGAAATATGAAAGACTTCAAAAGTTATTTGCACAAATGCAGGAGTTTTATAAAGAACGAGTTCCTCAAGGAATAGAGAAATTCCAACAAATCGTAGGGTATTGCAAAAAGAAAGTGAATATCACTTTAAATCCATTTAGTAATACTCGATTTAGTGAAAAAAATTTAACTGAACATGAGAAGAAAGGTTATGATCTTGCTTCAAAAAATATACAACAAAAGAAAAAAGAGAAAAATAGAAATAGAGATAGTGGTTTAGAAAGGTAAAAAGAATAACACCAAAAAGTACCCATAAATTTGGGTGCTTTTTGGTGTTATTCTTTTTCTTTTAATATTTTAATATTGTTGTAATTATATTTGTCAAACAGCTTATTATTTTCTTTTTTACTTAATAAAATTGTTCCGTTAAAACCAACATACTTTTTTTTATTATGTGCATTTTGAAAGGCTACTTCTGGATTTATTATGTATGCATTAGCTGTACCTACTTTTGCAACGTTAATAAAATTATGTTCTTCAAGATATTTAATAGCTTTATATATTGTTGTTCTGCCTTTTCCAAATTCTTCGCTTAAAAGTTGTTGTGAAGCCATTACTAGATTGTTATTGTTCATGTTATCTAAGAAGAAGACAAAAATTTCACTAGCTAGCTGATTATCTTTAATTAATAATTGTAGGGCTTTTAACCCCATTCCTTTATAAACTTGTACAAATGGAGGATTATCAATTTCTTTTTTACGTTGTTCAATTTCTTTTTGTTCAGCATCTTTTAAGTTGATTAATTTTTCAACAGAAGATAAAGGTAATCCAGTTAATTCAAGAATTTGTATTAACTCATTTTTACTGATATTAATATCATCTTTATTTGGCAAAATTATCAACCTTTCTTTATGAACATATATTTTTACTTTTGTGAACATCTTGTTTAAATTATAGAACAAGATGTTCACAAAAACAACAAAAAAATGAACATCTTGTTTTCTTATGTTCACCCTAGGGGTGAACATATATGTTCACCCCTAGGGTGAACATAAGAAAACTATAAACCCTTATTTATCAAGGGTTTACTAGGTTGTTCCTTCTATATCTATTAAAGGGCTATCCACTCATCAATGGACAGGTAGTATTTTTGAGGAAAAAACTCTCAAAAATCTCCACCTTTTCCGCTTCGCTTTACCATTGATGAGTGGATTTCGGCAGGTGTTGGCATATCGCCAAGCCGAACATACCAAAAACGAGGATTTAGGTAGCACGACTTGGACTAGCAATTATACCTGCCGAACCGCCTCGATCAACTGTCTATGAATACACCCTTATTCTATATTTTTGTGACACTATAAGGGGCTAGCCCCTCGCTTCGCTTCACCCCAGCCATAAACCTCACACCCAAAAACAAGGAAAACGATCTTTTTAGGCGTTTATTTTAATCCCTGGGTATTTTATATACAAAACTATTAAAATTGTTTTTACGGGCAATGTATGTAATTTTGTATATATTATTATATTAATGATATTTTTTTGTTTTATATGTTAGAATAAAACTCGTAGATAATTTTGTAATGCAATTTTTTAACTTTAACTCCAAAGTAAAATTGACTAGGTATTGTAAGTGTTAAAGTAGAATTTTATTTATTAAATAAAAGAGGCGTTTCCCTTTTTTAAAGAAACGCCTCTTTTATTTTTAGCAAATAGGCCGCACCATATCATTTCGGGAATTTTGTACGTTTAGACACATTTTCGTCACAATTAATCCCTTTTGGGATACAGCAACCATTCGTTGTTTTTTTATTAAAAAATATGCTTATTTTATTTTGTTTTTTCAACTTCTGGTTTTACCGTATATGTGTAACCTTCATTATTTAATTTGCTAGGAGTAGCTGCTAATCCTTTAGGTTTTTCAACAGGTCTTACACTTACAAGAAATTCTGTTCCGTATTCTGCTGAGTATGTTCCTTTCCCTACTAAATATAAATTATTACTGTTATCAACTCGTAAACGAGGCTGGGATCCCCATAGCAAAGCTGTTTTTGTAAAGCTTCCTAGTGATTCTGTAAATTTAGAAGAATTATAGCCACCATTTAGGCTTCTATCGTAAGTAATTGTCCCATCCATGCGAGAAAGTAGATTTACATTTCCATTTATTTTAGCAGTATTTAAGCTCACAACAACTTCTACAGATGAATTTGCAGGTACTACAATATTTTGTGCGCTAGCAGTATACGTGTAACCTTCAGTTTTTGTTGTTTCCTTTGTGTCTGAAAAATTATATTCAGTGGACAATTCAATACTTGTCTCTCCAACTAATGGAATTTTAAATGTTGCAGAAGCACTTGCCCCTAAATTAAATCCATTTGTAGTAGCATTTGTAACGGAATTTTCAAAATTCTTTGAAAATTCATTTGTAGTAAGTGTTTGATCTTGGTTGGTATTATTAGTTAAAGTTGATCTCCCTACAAATAAACTACTTGAATTAGTAATAGTAGGTGAACCAATTTGCTCTACTGATGTCTGATAAACGTTAGTAAGTTTATATTCTGCTGTTTCGGAAATAAAATAGTCATCATGTAAGTTGTGCATATATTTATAGGCGGCTTCAAAAGGTTCACGCCAATCTGCTATATATGCATTTTGTTGTTGTGCAATGTTTTGAACAGAACTAATTTGTGCTGCACTTACTGAACCTGGGGATGTAAATGCAAATGATGAACTAATAGCCCCAATCATAGCTAGAGATAAAATCTGTTTTGTCTTTTTACTGTTTTTTTTCATATTTCCAGCCCCTTTTTTTGAGATTTTAGTGTTCTATTTTTTTTAGATTTACAACATATTTCTATACTAGTTGTAAGTAAATATCTCTTATTCACTAGTAATTATCATTCTATATAAAGATTGTAGAATGATAATTTTTATATTTTTTCATTTTTTTAGCTACGGGAAAGTAAACGCTTACATATCTGTGTAATAATAAAATGTACATATTGCTATACTATAAATTAATTTGTCTTGTTGTAAGGTTTATCTAGTTTTTAAGATTATTAATAAATTATACGGGTTTATTAGAATGATTAGATGGTCGAGATTGTTTTGAGAAAGTTAATCTACTGTTATAGATGTTTTTTGACTTTTGTGGATATTGGAATATTTCCTATTTTCATAGGGGTATTAGTATCTGTTGAAAAAACTTTTGTGCTATAAATAAATTTCCCTTTAATACAAATACTGTAAATGTTATTCATATTAAGATATTTCTTTTCAACTCTTCATAAAAAATGCCCCCTTTCTAAATATTTTTAATTCTGAATAATCAGGTGCTG
>NZ_JBNGVC010000023.1:0-17318 GCF_050524305.1 Bacillus silvicola | reverse complement strand
TCACCAAGGTCCCTTCGCTTATAGAATGTCCAAAACAATCCTGAAAGGATTCTTTTGTTCGTTTCAAAGAAAGGCATTGATAATGCGTTAAATAGGGAATCAGTCTTTTTATATTCGGGCCATATTGGACAGGACGAGAGACTGTAGAAGGAAACTGGACTTCTTGGATGGCATGGCAATGTGGGCATTCTTTCTGTTCTACTTTATGTTCTGTCACTTCTATCTGGATAGGTGGTAAGTCATAAACTTGGCGAATGCGGTATCCTTTTACAGGTTCGTGGTTCAAGGAATTATTACAACAAGTACAATATGTAGGAGAATACGTAATCGTATGATCTGGAGTCGTTGTCAAACCAAGAGTATGTCCTTTGTGGCCCAACTGTCCACCAGTTTGACGATGAGACGGTTTGCGTAAACTTTTTGTAACAGGTTTACGCAAACCATCTGTAGAAGGTGGTTTATGACTATTTTTGGAGTTTTTTTTAGAACGATTTTCTAATTCCTCTATGCGTCCTTTTAAATCCTGTATTTGATTTTCTAAATGATGAACTAAATCACAAATAGCTTGAGGTCCTTTTTGATAAACGGCTAGAATTTCTTGTTTTTCCAACATAAATATCACCTCCTTGTATGATATATCTAGTATTCACACAAAAAGTACATATCAAACTAGTAAATTAAAAAAGCCTCGGTGAGGAATCTGAGTAGTTACAATATTTGTTTCTATTGTAAGAAACGTGAGTGTTTTCAGTGGTAATACTAATTAGCAGGTAAAGGTTGGGTTTTTCGCAACTGTTCCTGACTTTGCCGAAAAACGGGGTGTTGGTTTGGTCGTAGTGGAGCAGGAGATAGATCTACTGGACGTAACGATAGACAAGATTTCCATTGTTGCGGATTTCAGGGAAGGTTTGAGGAAATCGGATTTTATACAATCAGTCACGAACACACAGATCTATGACAGACAGCCATATACTTCACGTAACTTTGGTTATCAAGAAGTGTTAAAATCAGAGTTTCTTCAAGTAGGTTATATAGAACTTGCAGGCGAAATGAAAGGGATAGACATAGATCTACAAAAATTAATATTTCATAGAATACGGCTAGAAATGGAAATCGAACGGGAAAGTAAACGCCGTGAGCATGGAGAAGCGATGCTATCAAATGAGGAATATCAGAGGTTATTCGAAAATAAGGAAGATATACAAGCGTTAATCGAACAAACAAATGAAGAGGGAATGCTTACAGATCGACATAAAATAGAGTATCATAAAAAACACATTGAAGTATCTTTACGTGAATTGCAATCGATCTTACAGTCGACAGCAGATGAGATAGATGAAATATATGCAAATGTAGATTTTTCAATTCAGTCGATGCGACGGTATCATGAAAAGCACTTGTACGCTCTTCATGAAAAAAGGAGAATCTTACAAAAGCAAATTCAGACGAAGCAAATAGAGTTGGAAATGGATGCAGAAAAGATGTGCTTACTTGATGAAGAAGGATTTCTTCCCTATACAAAAAAGACAACCAGAAAGCATTTGATAAAGGCAGTACGATTTGAATTTAATCCAAAATATATGAAATGCAATCCAATCGTGAACGAATCTATACGACATGTTTTGGGGTTACTAGAGAATATAGAAGTCACAGGTATACATATTGCACTCGATTATGCTGTGAACATATCCGATCTCAAAATAAGAGATTTATCCAGCAAAACGGAATATATGATACTCAGTCGTGATAAAACATTAGAAACACTCTATATAGGTGTAAGATCATCTGATAATTGTTTATGTATTTATAATAAGAAGAAAGAAGCGGAACAAAATGGTTCCATTGATCCGTATCCGGATATAGAATATGTAACACGTTTCGAAGCGCGCTTAAGAAAGAAGAAGACCTTAGAACTATGGGAAGAGGATTGGACCCCCTTTGACAACATAATTGTGAGTACATTACAGCAATTGGGACAAATGAATTTGAAATTGAATGATAAAATCATTCTTGATGCAATTATGAGTGATAAGTACGGAAGGTATTGGGGGATGATGGACAAGTATCAAAAGACAGCCTGGAGAAAAAAAATGAAGGATCTTGTCCCGAAAAAGTTAGACATAGCAAAAGATTTTTCCAAAAAAAAGAAGTCACTTAGTGAGGAACTAAATGACTTACTCAATGGTTCGATGCTCCATACAATGTTCACAAATATAGAGCCAAGCAATTAAGCATGAATAATCTACTCAAACTGTATCATGATGTGGGGTTGAAAGCAAGTGAATCCTACTTGAGAAATGAAAGTGAATCATCTGACTACATCTATAAAGAGAAGGAATATGACATTTTTTATGTAGGAATGATGTTCGGTTCGGATATATTTTTTTGTACGAATACCTACTAGGTTCTTAACACGTAAGATGTGTTGTGAACAAAAAGAGGAATGAATGATGGCTATAGAATGTCATGAATCTGAATATCATTCTTGTGAAAAAAGAAATATATATGGGGATAGTTGAGGTTATCCTACAATGGCTTGTTATACAGACGGGATTCTTCATTTTTTACGACGAGTAAGCCCAGGTACTTGCATTGTGTTACAGTATGATGGGCAACGCCCTACCACCACGACATTTCAAGGATTCCAGTACGGTGAAATCATCTTATCTGATTTTGGTGGTTTTCCTATGCTCGCACATCTTGCGATTCAGGCAGTAAATGTGATTGCTCTTGGGTTTCCTGTTTGTAAGCGTCCAAAAATCCACAGAGATTGTGATTGTGTAGATGCGTAAATAAGGTATGTTTGACTGGAAACAGATTTTGTATGTTGTGAAGATCAAAATATATTCCCCCCCAATAGAAAAAAAGCGGGGTATAATGTAACAGGGAAATCTATACGCGTCCTAACGTCTCCTGTATTTTCAGGGGATTTTGTTTTGTAAAATCTTTGTTATTCTCCTCATCGTTATCGTGTATTTCGGATTGAAAGATGAGGGCTGCATTCAACTTTCGTCACTACTAGCCCCCATCGTTATATTCTTCTAGCAATGAGCCTAATAGAATTTCTTTTTGAATGACGAGTTTTAATATATGTTCGATGGCTTGCATATTTCCGCTCTCAATCGTTCCTCGTAATACGTCTGTCAGTGCTTGCTCCATGTTTATAATTGATTGCAATGCGGGACAAGATGACACGGTTACCGAGAAAACTTGTGCGATATAAGTCAACCCCCCTCCTCCGGCAGGGGATGCCACAACGGATGTTGTGGCACTTTTATCGCCTGGACGAACGAAGGGACTCACATCCACCTCTAGTGTATCCCAGAATCCTCTTACTGCATCCATTCCCTCTATACCATCTTGCTCATGAAACGCATCTGTAGAGCGGAGTGTAGCCGTGGGACCTGCGACGACTACGCTGTTACATATCGCCTGATTTCCAGGAGAAGTAGCTTGACTGTCTGCGACGATATAAAAAGTTTTGGCCTCTGGAAATTCCGTTATTTGAAAACCAGAAAAGGTTGTCGAGACGGTATGATTATAGAAAGTAACCCCCCCATCGTGGATGATAACGGTTTTTAACAATAAATTGGGATTGGTAAAGATCAGGATAAGGGAAGCACCTTCCAAAAGTGGAAAAGTTGCTTTTACAAATGGAGAGGAACTGTCGGTATCTCCTGAAGGAAATCCAGTTAATATATTGAGACCATCTGTGACGATTTCTGTCACATCCGCACGAAATACATCCATACTTCCCGCATTCCCACAAGGTGGAGCGATAGAGGAGGCAATGGATTCTCCGGTAATGGGAACACCATTGCATACACCCTGTGCGTTCACAGTCTGGAAATTCAAACGAAGCACAGCCCAATATAGAAAAGCTTTGTAAATCGTAGAACCTTCTGGAATGGACCCTTTCATATTGATTGTTCCGAAACCACGATTCCGCATTCCTATACCTTTTGCCACACAATCTCCTTGTATCGTTTTCTGAAAAAAGGGAGTCAACGGTACCGAAGGTTCCATAATAGACTTCACATCACGATGACAAGCGCTTTTAGAATGTCGCTTTGACATGATACATCTCCTTTGGATTTCACTTGTTGCATAACGGTATTGATTCTTCATGGATAGGAAAATGTGGTTACCCACATTTTATGGAGAGAATTAACATGGGTCATCGAAGGAAGAAAATTCTTCTACTAAAAGTTCCAGGATGATTTCTTTTTTGATAACGAGCTTTAATATTTTTTCAATGGTTTTCGTATTTCCACTTGCTACAGCCGCTTTTAATGCGTCTGCGAGCGCCTGTTCCATATTGGCAACGGCTTGCTTAAAATCATGGTTTGATGTCATACTTTAAGCTCCTTTCTGCATGATGGTAGATGGTACGTGTTATCTTTATAATATTTAGGTTATGCATAGGTATCAAAATGGTTATAGCGGCATCAAAATATTACATAGGGATATCCTGTATGCTCATCAACAGATAGAAAAATAATCGCTTACATTACACGCCTGGAAAATAAAACGACGACCTACTACCATAGATCGTCGCTTGTTGGAAGTTTAGGATGACTTCTGTATTTCATTCGTTTTTTATCAATACCGAAGGTTAGTCAATATCTCGACAGCGTCTTGGACAAGATGCTACAACGGATATTGCATTAATTTGATCAACAGCGATATGGGTAAAGGCTGCACAGTCATCAAAATTATCAAGATCACTTACAATCAGCGTGCAGCCATCAAATGAAACCTCTTGAAAAATAGCATTTACGGGATCTTGAAAACCAAATTGGATACGAATACAAGTTCCTGGACTTAATTTTCGTAGCAACCGAAGAACGCTATTATGTCTACAATGAAAGCGACAACCATCATCAAAATCACAGCGACGGCGACGGCGAAAACCATCATCAAAACGGCACATAGTATGGCCCCCTTTTTTTTCTATCTGTACATCGTATGAAAGAATCTCGTAATTGGTATGGGTATCCGTTGAGTTCGTAAAATAGAAGAGGATGGGGAGCGTTCTACGTCTTTTTTTAAAAACATACATTATGTTGTATGACAAAAAAATGGTATGCAAGGATTGGCAATAAAATAAAGATGTATAGGATGTAGTATGTTTCATGAAATAAAGAAGGGAAATCGAAAACATTATTAGAATATTTTGTATGAGAAATGCATGACCCCTAACTTGTGTGTCATGTTTCTTTTGTTGAAATAGAAGAAATGATGCAAGACAAACCCTTCCGGTTTCTGACAAAAAAATAGGCTTGTTGTAAAGCTTGTAACACGAACTCTTTTGTCATTGTACGATTTTGATTGGTTTTTTTTACTTTGAATTGTTAATTTCATACATGATCATGTACAGGATCATAGTGTTTCGAGTTGGTGGTTGCTTTATATGTTTTTACATCTGATGATTGTAATCCTTATTTTCTCATAATAAACGCTATTACCTCATAAGAGATACGAAGAATGACCAAATATTGATACCTCCATCTCACTCGTAAATGACTTATGAGATAGAGGTATCAATATTTCTGCCGAATACCAAAAGGCAAGGAAGTGTTCGGTAACATGCTATCTACAAATATAAGAATCTCATAAAACTAGATACTCTTGGGTTTGTAGGTACATCCCATCCCTAAAAACCTAACTGAATCATACAAGGAGGCGAGGATATTGAAAGCAGGGCAGTACGGTAGAGAGTATGAAATGATGCAAACTGGAAAACATCATCCACTTCCATTGGAAGGCATGAACCAGTCCGCAGCAACCATAGATAATACGGAACAAGTCCAATCGAGCGTGTCATTTTGTTCAATCGTACAGGTGCCAAATGGCTTTGTGTACGTACCGAACGGTACTCGAAAACTCGCATATAGCCTGTCTGGCTTAGCTACTGTAAAAGAAACCTCTCAGAAAACCATTACAGTAGACAATTGCGGACCGGTGGATGTGACACTGAATCTTTTGAAAGTGGTGGGAAGCATCGCATATATAGTCAATGCACAAGTGCAGGGAGAGTGCGGGGAGAAACAGGGTGCTTCTTCAGGACGTGATAATCAAATTGAGATGAGTCATACGGGGCATATTCCAGTGAATACGGTACTGAAGTTTAGTGTAGCAGATCTTCCAGATTATCAAATAGAAGAAAAAAATGTCATAATTTCAGCATTTGACGTCACGCCGGTGCAAGAGCAAGAAAATCAGTTTCTTCGTTTTACAGGAATATTGAATTTTCAGAATGTTCCGAAGTAGAGTTCATGTTAGAAACTTACAGAATGAGGAAATGATTACCGTACATATGATATGTCATTATCTTGAAACCAGTCCTGATTTTTCATTTCTTTCATTTTAAATCTGTATGTAGTGCAAAAGAAGAACAAATATGGAAGAGTATATGGAAGGATGCAGATGAAATCGAATCAGCCTTCTTGATGGGAAGGCGAGAGAAGGATTGGGGGATTATGAATGAATCAAATGGATCATAACAATGAATATGAAGTCATGGATAGTGGTAGCATGTATCGCCAGCCAAGGTATCCACTTGCGAATGCATCAGGTTCTGAACTGCAAAATATGGGGTATAAAGAGTGGATGGAGATGTGTCCAGATGTAAAACGAGAAATTCTCGGACAGATAGGAATCCGCCCCTATCAGATAGATGAATGGGAGGCTGTTGGAAAGACACTAACGATAGTTACGGGGACAATTGCTGCAATCGCAGGTGTGGCTTCAGCTTCGTTTCCACCATTAATAGTTGTAGCGGGCGTATTCGCAATTATTTCTTTGCTTCTAGATGTGTTGTGGCCGGACTCTGATCCTGCATCTGCGGATTCGCAAAGCACATGGTATGAGTTCATGGATGCTGCAGAAGTGATGGTAGGTAAGAAAATTTCAGAAGTGGTAAAAAGTAGAGCCGATGTTCAATTAAGAATTGTACAGTCACGAATTCAAGATTATCAACAGGCAGCCTGTAATTTCCAAAAATACCCCAATGATGCAAGGTATCAGGAGTTAATAAGGGATGCATTTGATGATGCTGAAGATGCATTGAAAGACGCCATAAAACTCTTTAGTGAACCAAGGTATGAACTCCTACTGTTATTCAATTATATGCAGGCAGCCAATCTTCATTTGCTTTTGTTAAAGGATGTTGTAAGATTTGGAGAAAGCTGGGGATTCCCACAGCAAAGAGTGGATCAATATTATACGAACACGGGTGTAGGTAACCCAGGCATGGTACAATTAATAGTACAATATACAAACTATTCTATGAATCAGTATGAGAGAGGGATAAGGGATAAGGAAGAAGAAACAAAGGGGTCGTTCCACTATCAGGAGGAGTATTTTACGTATCGTACAAATATGACTATGTTGGTGTTAGATCTTGTAGCGCTATGGCCAACATATGATCCATACAGGTATCCGTTAGCTACAGAAGTACAACTCACGCGAAAAGTATTTTCAGCTTGTATTGGCGTTCCAGCGGGGAATTTTGACAAATGGCCTATCGAAATGGGTATGACATGGGATAGCGCTCCTACGCTATTTCGGTGGTTGCAGCTGTTCACTGTTGTAGGTTATCGCAACGCCGACGTTGCTCAACACTTTGCTGGAGTAAACTCAATCTATCGGACCACCAATTCTCCTTATGATATTACGGTCGGGACTGGGAACTCCCCAAGACCTGAGGATAGGATCGAATGGAGAAGTTATGGTGGAAGGTATAACTACGTTCTCGGTAACAGGATCAGTAGTGGACGCCTAAACTACATGAGATTCTTTGATTATACTGGAGGTTCTTTCTATGCCGGATACTCCGGAAGTCCTTTGAGCTACGATACTTATTTTGGAACTCCTTGTAAGGATGTTCCTTTAGAAGCTAATGACCCTGATGTTTGCCAGCCAAATCAATGGCAGGAAAACCCAACCGGTGTTTGTTTTTCAAGCCAATATGGTACTAATAACTTGAATGCGGTTATCCCAGATGGGTACTCGTATATAAATCCCGGTAAACCATTTGCAACTAGTTTTGCTTTTGCCTGGCAATCTAATACATGCGACCCCTCAAATTACCTAAGGCGAGATAAAATTGCCCAAATCCCAGCCGTCAAGGGGAATCGACTAGGACCTAATGATTCTTACGTAATTAGGGGTCCTGGTTTTACAGGAGGAGATTTAGTAGAGCTAAGACCAGGGCTAGTAACAGGGGCAGGGGGAGTATTAGAAGTTCATCTATACAAACCTGTAGGCGTGAACTATGACATGCGATTTCGTTATACGACTGCTACATTTACTCAGTTACAAGTTGTGGTGCTAGATTCAAATCTGAACCCAATAAGAACCTTGCCAACCTTCTCGATGAGCCAAACAACAAATCAGGAATCAAACCTCTTGCGACCTGAGTCATTTTTGTACACGTACACTGAGCGCCTAACCTTAAATCAGCTCGAGAGCATAACGCTCAGAATCACAAACATTGGAACGGGGAAGGTTGTTCTCGACAAAATTGAATTCCTTCCAGTTGGAACAGGGGTGGAAGTGTATGAAGCAGAGAACAGTTTAAACAAAGTACGGAAGACAGTGGGTGCCTTGTTTACGAATGATGCGAAAAATGCGCTGGAATTGAATATCACGGAGTACCAGGTAGATCAGGCCGCAAGACTCGTAGAGTGTATGTCTGATGAGATGTATCCAAAAGAAAAAATGTGTTTACTCGATCAGGTGAAATGTGCGAAGCGACTCAGTCAAGCACGCAATTTGTTAAATGCTGGCGATTTTGAATCTTCCGAATCGTTCGGAGAGAATGCGTGGAAAACAAGTAGTCAGGTAGTTCTTGCATCCGACAATCCACTCTTTAAAGGCCGTTATCTCCATATGTCAGGTGCGAATTATTCCCCGTTTCATGATCAGGTATTCCCGACATATGCGTATCAAAAGATAGAGGAAGCGAAGTTAAAACCATATACACGATATATGGTACGAGGATTTATTGGAAATAGTAAAGATTTAGAAGTGTTTGCCGTAAGGTATGATAAAGAAGTGCACAAAAATATGAACGTACCAAATGATAGTATACTAACCAATCCATGTACGGGAGAATACCCATTAAAACAAGGTTCCTATCCTGTGATGATAAACCAGGTCATCCCGCAAAACATGTCCTGTGGTCCATGTGAAGATGGCTCACAGATGATGATGCAACAAACCAGTATGGTATGTGCAGATCCACATGAATGGGAGTGTCACATTGATACAGGTGAGCTTGATATCAATCAGAATCTGGGCATATGGGTTGGCTTTAAAATTGGAACGACAGATGGCCTAGCGACACTAGATAATATAGAAGTAATCGAAGAAGGTCCGTTAACGGGAGAAGCATTAACTCGTATGAAAAAACGAGAATACAAATGGAAACAAAAGTGGAACGAGAAATACATGAAAATCGAAAAGGCTGTGCAAGTCGCACAACGTGCGATTCAAGGCTTATTCACACATGCAGATCAAAGCCAATTGCAAGCCTCCGTCACATTACAGCATATTATAGACGCGGAGAAATGGGTACAAAACATTCCGTATGTGTATCATCCATTCTTAGTCGGAGCTTTACCAACCGTACCAGGAGAAGCCTATGATATCTTCCAACAACTGTCCGGTGCCGTTGCGAAAGCACGGGTGTTATATGAACAACGTAACGTGCTAAGAAATGGAGACTTCAATGCAGGACTATCGAACTGGCAGGGAACTGAGGGGACGCAGGTACAACAGATAGGGAATACATCTGTGCTCGTCATCTCAGATTGGAGTACAAACGTTTCCCAACAAGTATGTGTCCATCCTGAACATGGCTATGTGTTACGTGTCACAGCGAAAAAAGAAGGTTCAGGGGAAGGCTATGTGAAAATCAGTGATGGTACGGAAGAAAATACAGAAACACTGAAATTTATAGCGGGAGAAAGTGCAACAAGTTTGGTACCACCGATGACGCCGTCTCGTGAATCCTATTATGAGCAAGACATGACGAACTACCCAGCAGAACAAAGTGGATCGCAGACATATGCAAACGGGAATCAAATGAATTACCAATCAGAGAGTTTTGGAATCAATCCGTACGGTGATGAGGATATGATGAACGATCCAGCATCTTATGCGGGAACAGATTGTGGATGTGGCTGCAGTAAAAAGGCATCGATGAGTTATCCACCTAACAACTATGAAATGAATGCCTATGCAGGTAACACAAGCGGGGCCAATCCTACCGGATCAAGTTGTGGATGTGGTTGCCATAGAAAAGTATACACAAGTGAAGATAACATGACTACGTACGCTTCCGAATCCCTGTCTGGTTATATCACGAAAACAGTTGAAATCTTCCCAGAAACGAATCTTGTTTGCATTGAAATCGGAGAAACAGCGGGAACATTCCTAGTGGAAAGTATTGAATTGATTCGAATGGGTTGCGAATGATCGAATAAGTAGCAGACTCCCTGAAGTAGTAGGGAGCCTGTTTTTTATGATATACATCTTAAAATCATTTTGATGTGCTGAAATACGGATTCTTTTTATGGAGGGTTCTTACAATTCATAGCGCTATATTATCCTGTATGCTGAGTAACAGACAGAACAATAATTGCCTGCATTACACGCTGGGAAAATAAAACGACGACCTACTGCTATAGATCGTCGTTCGTTGGAAGTTTAGGATTCCGCCTGCATTTCATTCGTTTTTTATCCATACAGAAGGTTAGTCAATATCTCGACAGCGTCTTGGACAAGAAGCTACAACGGATATCGCGTTAATTTGATCAACAGCGATATAGGTAAAAGCTGCACAGTCATCAAAATCATCAAGATTACTTACAATCAGCGTGCAGCCATCAAATGAAACCTCTTGAAAAATAGCATTTACGGGATTTTGAAAACCAAATTGGATGCGAATACAAGTTCCTGGACTTAATTTTCGTAGCAAACGACGAATGTGATTATGTCTACAATCAAAGCGACGACGGCGAAAATCGTCATCAAAATCATGATCAAAACGGCACATAGTATGGCCCCCTTTTTTCCTTTTTCTATCTGTACATCGTATGACAGAACTTCGTAATTGATATGGGTATACGTTGAGTTCATAAAATAGAAGAGGATAGGAAGCGTTCTACTTATTTTAAAAAATCCCCCATTTAATGATAGGTCAATAAAATAGATATAGAAAAAAAACAAGTCTGCAGCTATTTTAGAAGACGCAGAACAGGTGAATCCTCATATTTCTTTCTGTTGTAGCATAAACATGCCAGATGGAAAGAAAAAAGTGATGTATGGTTTATCTCAGCTATCAAAAGGAAGTCAATTTCTTCGATTGATAGAAACGCTAACTTTTTAGCATAGCCCTCTTATCCCACTATATTGGTATGGGATAAGAGGGCTAAAACTGAAATGGAGGATTGTCGATGAATCAAAAATGTAATCATAATGAATATGAGACACTGGATAGTGATAGCATGCCTTGTCAGCTGAGGTATCCACTTGCGAATGTACCAGGTTCTGAGTTGCAAAACATGAATGATCAAAATGTGATGAACATGAGTGTTGGAAGGGCCTACAATATAGCGCAACAGGCAAATGTAAATGAGGCTGTCTCTACAGCGTTAAGTGTTACTGAAGCTACTCTTTCAAACACCGGAACAGCTCGTAGTAGTGTAGCACTTGCAGCGAAAGGTATTGCTGCCATTTTTAAAATCCTCTGGAAACAACGTAAACAACAAACGCAATGGCGACAATTCATGGATGCAGTAGAATACCTTATAGATAAAAATATTACAATTGCCGTACGAAGCAAAGCTATTTCAGAATTAGAAGGTGTAGAAGCTACCCTGGAGTTATATCAGGAGGCAGCCCAGGATTGGAATCAAAATCCTAGTAATGCAGCTACTCAAGCACGGGTACTTTCACAATTCCGTATTACGAATTCGTTTATGGAGTATGCTATGCCCTCATTTCGAGTGCTGGATTTTGAGGTTCCTTTACTAACCGTGTATGCACAAGCAGCTAATTTACATTTGCTCTTATTACAAGATGCAGTTAACTTCGGAAAGGACTGGGGGATGACCCCGGCAGAAGTTGTGGATTTTAATACTAGGTTTCGAAGACGTACAGCAGATTACACGGATTATTGTGTGAATACCTATAAGGTAGGTTTAGACAAAGCCGTCGCCTTAAAACCGAATATAAAAGACTATAATAAATATCCATATTTAAAAGGGTATACCACTAGTGGATCTACGACTGATTTTTACATTCCCGTGATTCATTGGAATCTTATGAATGATTTTCGAAGAGACGTGACTCTTATGGCATTAGACTTGGTAGCAATATGGCCAACATATGATATAGAAAAATATACAAACCCCAATGGTGTGAATATTCAATTATCAAGGGAGGTCTATTCAACAGCGTACGGTAAAGTTGAAAATAAATCGCAAAATTGGGAAGTTATCGAACGTAATTTTGTGCGGTCACCTCATCTCGTTACGTGGCTAACAAACTTAGCCTTTTATATGTCATCAAATCCTGGCTATTTTGATTTGGAGCAATATGCAGGGATAAAGAGCAGGCTGTCTCTCACAGGCAGTAATTCCACCTGGGAGGAAGGGCTGTCACCTGTTCAGGCATATTCTTCGATCCAGAACGTTACATCTAATGACATTGGTGGCCTGAGAATAACAACTAATGAAGTCACGTGTGCATTTGATTTTAAGAATCCTATAGGTGCAAGGATTAAGGCTTTTGGAAAATGTTATGAGTCGTCCTTCGGGGGGCAGTATGCGTATGTACATGAGGCAAGTATATCTCCTCCTTCCAGTTCTTATCCAGCCACGCATCGCCTATCCTATGGAAATGCAATGGAATCTAAACTTGCAAGTGGCACTAAGGGGTTAAAGTGTGTAGGATTATTTGGATTTGGCTGGTTGCATAACAGCTTAACACCAGAAAATACAATAGTATCTGATAAAACGACTCAAATTCCGGCGGTGAAAGGAAATGCCGTAGATAATGGCGCTACGGTGGTAAGAGGTCCTGGTAGTACGGGAGGGGATCTTGTAAGATTACCTGCGTATAATCAGCAATGGACACAATTGCGTGTGAAAGTAAGACCGTCCGCCACTGCACGAACAAGAGGATATAAAGTTCGAATCCGATACGCAAGTGAAGGTAATGCCAATCTATTTGTAGGGAGGTATGATGATTCTTACGGATGGCGGGAAAACGATAACTATCCGGTTGAACGAACGTTTTCCGGAAGTATGACATATAGCGCTTTCACTTACTTGGATACCTTCAATTTTTCCGCAAATGAAGAAGAATTTAAAATAGAGCTACGTTGTAATAGTGGTGGCCCTATCTATATTGATAAAATTGAATTTATTCCAGAACCAGAACCACCAACGCCAGAACTACCAGTAACTCCTGGTATCTATCAAATCGTGACAGCTTTAAATAATAGTAGTGTTGTAGATATGGATCCAAGCACTAAGAATGTTCACTTATGGCAAAATGGTAATGCTGCTAACCAAAAATGGAGGTTCGTTTATGATTCGGGTCAAGGAGCGTATCAAATTAAAAATATAGCGGATGAAAATTTAGTATTAACTTGGCAGCGGTCGGAAGGAGATAATGTGAGAGCAGTCTCTAATGCAAACCGTCCAGAGCAGTATTGGATCATTCAACAGAGCGTTGTAGATACAGAATATGTTTTTTTACAAAATAAGTCTAATCAAACTAGAGTATTAGATGTAAGTGGTTCTGGTACTGCAAATGGAACAAATATTGGAGTATACACTAATAACGGCACCACAAATAAAAAATTCAAACTTACTAGGTTGAGTTAAAACGATGTAGTGTAATTATTTTTGGTTAAAATATACATTTAACACGCATCTTAAAGCAAAGCTCACGAAGGAGGATGTTCAATGAATTACAATGTGACAAAAGCGCGAGAGGCGGTCCATGCCTTGTTTTCGAATCCAACGACCTTACAATTGAACGTCACAGATTATCAGGTGGATCAGGTGGCAACATTAGTAGAGTGTCTATCTGATCAAATCCATCCAAAAGAAAAAATGTGTTTGCTGGATCAAGTGAAATGTGCAAAACGCTTGAGTCGGGAACGGAATCTATTAAACTATGGAGATTTTGACTCTTCAGATTGGTCTGGCGTAGATGGATGGAACATAAGTGCTCATGTATACACGATAGCGGATAATCCGATCTTTAAAGATCATTATCTCAATCTGCCAAGTGCAAATCATCCCATATTGAGTGATAAAATATTTCCAACGTATGCATATCAAAAGATAGAGGAAGCAAAGTTAAAACCATATACCCGCTACATCGTACGAGGATTTGTGGGGAATAGTACAGATTTAGAAATATTCGTCGCGAGATATGATAAAGAAGTGCATAAGAAAATGAATGTACCGAATGATATCATCCCAATCAATCCGTGTACAGGAGAATCTTTATTGCAATCAACTCCGTATCCCGTTATGTCAAGCAATAGGATGCCGCAAGACATGTGGTGTAATCCATGTGAGAATGGATATCAGACTGCAGCCGGGATGATGGTTCAACAGACAAATATGGTGTGTCAAGATCCACATGAATTTAAGTTCCCTATTGATATAGGTGAGCTCGATATGGAGCGAGATCTAGGCATCTGGGTTGGGTTTAAAGTGGGAACGACAGATGGTATGGCAACACTAGATAATATAGAAGTGGTAGAAGTAGGACCGCTAACGGGAGATACCTTAACTCGTATGCAAAAACGAGAGCCAAAATGGAAGAAAAAATGGGTAGAGAAACAAATGAAGGTTGAAAAGGCGGTACAAATCGCACGAGATGCGATGCAGACGTTATTCACAAATTCTAATCAAAATCGTTTGCAAACGGCTATCACATTACAGGATATTTTACGTGCGGAACAATTGGTGCAGAACATTCCATATGTATACAATGCATTCTTACAAGGGGATGTATCAGGAGTACCGGGTGTAGCGTATGCATATGACATGTTTCAACAACTTTCCGACGTCGTTGCGACAGCCCGGTGGTTATATGATCAGCGAAATGTGCTGATTAATGGGGGTTTCACTGCGGGATTGTCAAACTGGAATCGCACAGAAGGTGCAGACGTACAACAGATTGGAGAGGAATCTGTGCTCGTGATTTCAGACTGGAGTGCAACCATTTCGCAACAGGTGTGTGTGGAACCAGAACATAGCTATGTGTTACGTGTAACGGCAAGAAAAGAAGGATCTGGAGAAGGCTATGTGACGATTAGTGATGGTACGGAAGAAAATACAGAAACATTGAAGTTGATAGCTGGTGAAGGGGCGACAAGTCCGGCCGCATCTAATAACCGTTCTACACTTCGCGAACGCTATACTGAGCGTAATATGGTGACCTCTTATACAGAAGCATATGGAACAAATGGGTATGTTAGAAATCAAGATATGTCGAACTATCCATCAGACAATTATGGAAGAAATGCATATCCTGGCGCTACTCCTATGAATGATCAATCAGAGAGTTTTGGATTTACTCCGTACAGTGATGAAAATAGTATGATGAATGATCCATCGAACCATTACGAAATGAATGCATACCCTGGCAATATCAATATGCCAACGAATCAAGGGGCGGTGTGCAAATGCGGTTGCAATAAAAACGCATATCCGAATGAGAATATGACGATGAGCAACTATTCACCAAATCATTATGAACCCAATGTATATCTTAGCAACACAAACATGACCAATCATCAGGGAATGGGCTGTGGATGTGATGATAGCGTCGATGAATATCCGATGGTAGAAGAAAGTACCCTTGACCTTTCTGATTATGTAACGAAAACGGTGGAAATCTTCCCAGAAACGAATCGCGTGTGTATTGAGATTGGAGAGACAGCGGGAACATTTATGATAGAAAGTATAGAATTGATTCGAATGGATTGCGAATGATCCATTAGGTAGCAGGCTCCCTGAAGTAGTAGGGAGCCTGCTTGTTATGATATAAAACGTGAAACAATTTTTATGTGTAGAGAGGAAAATTGCTTCTATGGATGTTTCTTACAATTAACGACGCTCGCATTCTCGTGGAAGATCACATGGAATGGAACCCAGCGTAATTACATTAATCTTATCAACTACCAGATGCGCAAGTCCTGGAAAACAGTCAAAGTCAGATAAAATCACAAGTCCATTTTGAAAACCTTGAAATGTTCCTGTTGTTGGTGGTTGACAGTCGTATTGTATGATAATACATGTACCAGGGCTTAAGCGTCTTAAAAAATGTAGAATGCCATTTGTATAGTAACCTGCACTATAATTTTGATAAATCTCATTCTCGAGTGGTCTTTGCTCACATTGACAATGATTGTGTTCGTTTTTCATTTTATCAGGCCTCCTTATGTTTACAGTGCACTCTATGTCTGTAGAAACAATTGGGTGTATGTACCATAAAAAAAGGTAACTACTCAGCCTCCAAAAGGAGGCTGAGTAGTTACCCTTTTATTCTACATCTATACCAATCGGGCTATCTTCCACTACGATTGTATCCACCACAACATTATCTTTTACCTTGATCACCGATACATTATTTGAACCAAAATTTGCTACATAAACAAATTTTCCATCCGAAGTAATCGTGATCCCTCTTGGCTGAAGGCCAACAGGGATCGTTGTAATTACAATATTTTGTTTTATATCAATGACAGACACAGCATTCGCCCCAAAGTTTGCTACATAAGCAAACTTTCCATCTCGAGTCATAACAATCCCTCTTGGTTGAGGGTTTACAGGTATGGTGTCAACAACCATGCTTTGTTGGACATTTATGACAGACACAGTATTTGAATTACTGTTTGTTACGTAAGCAAATTGTCCGTTTGGTGTGAACATAACTTGTCTTGGCCCATCCCCAACCGCTATTGTACCAATCACCATATTCGTTTTCGTGTTAATTATAGATATATTATCGGTTCCATCATTCGGAACATATAAAAGTTGATCATTTGGTGAAACAGCGCCTAAAATAGGTCCATCCCCAACCGGAATTGTTGCAATTACCAAATTTGTCTTACTATCAATAACTGATACAGTATCTGAACCATTATTCATCACATACACACGTTTTCCGTTCGGACTAATGACAATACCAGCGGGATGATTTCCAACAGGTATGATAGTACTAACACTTTGCTGTTTTACATCTATCACGAATACATTATCTGAATCAAAATTTGC
>NZ_JBNGVC010000022.1:0-16923 GCF_050524305.1 Bacillus silvicola | reverse complement strand
TGGTAATACTAATTAGCAGGTAAAGGTTGGGTTTTTCGCAACTGTTCCTGACTTTGCCGAAAAACGGGGTGTTGGTTTGGTCGTAGTGGAGCAGGAGATAGATCTACTGGACGTAACGATAGACAAGATTTCCATTGTTGCGGATTTCAGGGAAGGTTTGAGGAAATCGGATTTTATACAATCAGTCACGAACACACAGATCTATGACAGACAGCCATATACTTCACGTAACTTTGGTTATCAAGAAGTGTTAAAATCAGAGTTTCTTCAAGTAGGTTATATAGAACTTGCAGGCGAAATGAAAGGGATAGACATAGATCTACAAAAATTAATATTTCATAGAATACGGCTAGAAATGGAAATCGAACGGGAAAGTAAACGCCGTGAGCATGGAGAAGCGATGCTATCAAATGAGGAATATCAGAGGTTATTCGAAAATAAGGAAGATATACAAGCGTTAATCGAACAAACAAATGAAGAGGGAATGCTTACAGATCGACATAAAATAGAGTATCATAAAAAACACATTGAAGTATCTTTACGTGAATTGCAATCGATCTTACAGTCGACAGCAGATGAGATAGATGAAATATATGCAAATGTAGATTTTTCAATTCAGTCGATGCGACGGTATCATGAAAAGCACTTGTACGCTCTTCATGAAAAAAGGAGAATCTTACAAAAGCAAATTCAGACGAAGCAAATAGAGTTGGAAATGGATGCAGAAAAGATGTGCTTACTTGATGAAGAAGGATTTCTTCCCTATACAAAAAAGACAACCAGAAAGCATTTGATAAAGGCAGTACGATTTGAATTTAATCCAAAATATATGAAATGCAATCCAATCGTGAACGAATCTATACGACATGTTTTGGGGTTACTAGAGAATATAGAAGTCACAGGTATACATATTGCACTCGATTATGCTGTGAACATATCCGATCTCAAAATAAGAGATTTATCCAGCAAAACGGAATATATGATACTCAGTCGTGATAAAACATTAGAAACACTCTATATAGGTGTAAGATCATCTGATAATTGTTTATGTATTTATAATAAGAAGAAAGAAGCGGAACAAAATGGTTCCATTGATCCGTATCCGGATATAGAATATGTAACACGTTTCGAAGCGCGCTTAAGAAAGAAGAAGACCTTAGAACTATGGGAAGAGGATTGGACCCCCTTTGACAACATAATTGTGAGTACATTACAGCAATTGGGACAAATGAATTTGAAATTGAATGATAAAATCATTCTTGATGCAATTATGAGTGATAAGTACGGAAGGTATTGGGGGATGATGGACAAGTATCAAAAGACAGCCTGGAGAAAAAAAATGAAGGATCTTGTCCCGAAAAAGTTAGACATAGCAAAAGATTTTTCCAAAAAAAAGAAGTCACTTAGTGAGGAACTAAATGACTTACTCAATGGTTCGATGCTCCATACAATGTTCACAAATATAGAGCCAAGCAATTAAGCATGAATAATCTACTCAAACTGTATCATGATGTGGGGTTGAAAGCAAGTGAATCCTACTTGAGAAATGAAAGTGAATCATCTGACTACATCTATAAAGAGAAGGAATATGACATTTTTTATGTAGGAATGATGTTCGGTTCGGATATATTTTTTTGTACGAATACCTACTAGGTTCTTAACACGTAAGATGTGTTGTGAACAAAAAGAGGAATGAATGATGGCTATAGAATGTCATGAATCTGAATATCATTCTTGTGAAAAAAGAAATATATATGGGGATAGTTGAGGTTATCCTACAATGGCTTGTTATACAGACGGGATTCTTCATTTTTTACGACGAGTAAGCCCAGGTACTTGCATTGTGTTACAGTATGATGGGCAACGCCCTACCACCACGACATTTCAAGGATTCCAGTACGGTGAAATCATCTTATCTGATTTTGGTGGTTTTCCTATGCTCGCACATCTTGCGATTCAGGCAGTAAATGTGATTGCTCTTGGGTTTCCTGTTTGTAAGCGTCCAAAAATCCACAGAGATTGTGATTGTGTAGATGCGTAAATAAGGTATGTTTGACTGGAAACAGATTTTGTATGTTGTGAAGATCAAAATATATTCCCCCCCAATAGAAAAAAAGCGGGGTATAATGTAACAGGGAAATCTATACGCGTCCTAACGTCTCCTGTATTTTCAGGGGATTTTGTTTTGTAAAATCTTTGTTATTCTCCTCATCGTTATCGTGTATTTCGGATTGAAAGATGAGGGCTGCATTCAACTTTCGTCACTACTAGCCCCCATCGTTATATTCTTCTAGCAATGAGCCTAATAGAATTTCTTTTTGAATGACGAGTTTTAATATATGTTCGATGGCTTGCATATTTCCGCTCTCAATCGTTCCTCGTAATACGTCTGTCAGTGCTTGCTCCATGTTTATAATTGATTGCAATGCGGGACAAGATGACACGGTTACCGAGAAAACTTGTGCGATATAAGTCAACCCCCCTCCTCCGGCAGGGGATGCCACAACGGATGTTGTGGCACTTTTATCGCCTGGACGAACGAAGGGACTCACATCCACCTCTAGTGTATCCCAGAATCCTCTTACTGCATCCATTCCCTCTATACCATCTTGCTCATGAAACGCATCTGTAGAGCGGAGTGTAGCCGTGGGACCTGCGACGACTACGCTGTTACATATCGCCTGATTTCCAGGAGAAGTAGCTTGACTGTCTGCGACGATATAAAAAGTTTTGGCCTCTGGAAATTCCGTTATTTGAAAACCAGAAAAGGTTGTCGAGACGGTATGATTATAGAAAGTAACCCCCCCATCGTGGATGATAACGGTTTTTAACAATAAATTGGGATTGGTAAAGATCAGGATAAGGGAAGCACCTTCCAAAAGTGGAAAAGTTGCTTTTACAAATGGAGAGGAACTGTCGGTATCTCCTGAAGGAAATCCAGTTAATATATTGAGACCATCTGTGACGATTTCTGTCACATCCGCACGAAATACATCCATACTTCCCGCATTCCCACAAGGTGGAGCGATAGAGGAGGCAATGGATTCTCCGGTAATGGGAACACCATTGCATACACCCTGTGCGTTCACAGTCTGGAAATTCAAACGAAGCACAGCCCAATATAGAAAAGCTTTGTAAATCGTAGAACCTTCTGGAATGGACCCTTTCATATTGATTGTTCCGAAACCACGATTCCGCATTCCTATACCTTTTGCCACACAATCTCCTTGTATCGTTTTCTGAAAAAAGGGAGTCAACGGTACCGAAGGTTCCATAATAGACTTCACATCACGATGACAAGCGCTTTTAGAATGTCGCTTTGACATGATACATCTCCTTTGGATTTCACTTGTTGCATAACGGTATTGATTCTTCATGGATAGGAAAATGTGGTTACCCACATTTTATGGAGAGAATTAACATGGGTCATCGAAGGAAGAAAATTCTTCTACTAAAAGTTCCAGGATGATTTCTTTTTTGATAACGAGCTTTAATATTTTTTCAATGGTTTTCGTATTTCCACTTGCTACAGCCGCTTTTAATGCGTCTGCGAGCGCCTGTTCCATATTGGCAACGGCTTGCTTAAAATCATGGTTTGATGTCATACTTTAAGCTCCTTTCTGCATGATGGTAGATGGTACGTGTTATCTTTATAATATTTAGGTTATGCATAGGTATCAAAATGGTTATAGCGGCATCAAAATATTACATAGGGATATCCTGTATGCTCATCAACAGATAGAAAAATAATCGCTTACATTACACGCCTGGAAAATAAAACGACGACCTACTACCATAGATCGTCGCTTGTTGGAAGTTTAGGATGACTTCTGTATTTCATTCGTTTTTTATCAATACCGAAGGTTAGTCAATATCTCGACAGCGTCTTGGACAAGATGCTACAACGGATATTGCATTAATTTGATCAACAGCGATATGGGTAAAGGCTGCACAGTCATCAAAATTATCAAGATCACTTACAATCAGCGTGCAGCCATCAAATGAAACCTCTTGAAAAATAGCATTTACGGGATCTTGAAAACCAAATTGGATACGAATACAAGTTCCTGGACTTAATTTTCGTAGCAACCGAAGAACGCTATTATGTCTACAATGAAAGCGACAACCATCATCAAAATCACAGCGACGGCGACGGCGAAAACCATCATCAAAACGGCACATAGTATGGCCCCCTTTTTTTTCTATCTGTACATCGTATGAAAGAATCTCGTAATTGGTATGGGTATCCGTTGAGTTCGTAAAATAGAAGAGGATGGGGAGCGTTCTACGTCTTTTTTTAAAAACATACATTATGTTGTATGACAAAAAAATGGTATGCAAGGATTGGCAATAAAATAAAGATGTATAGGATGTAGTATGTTTCATGAAATAAAGAAGGGAAATCGAAAACATTATTAGAATATTTTGTATGAGAAATGCATGACCCCTAACTTGTGTGTCATGTTTCTTTTGTTGAAATAGAAGAAATGATGCAAGACAAACCCTTCCGGTTTCTGACAAAAAAATAGGCTTGTTGTAAAGCTTGTAACACGAACTCTTTTGTCATTGTACGATTTTGATTGGTTTTTTTTACTTTGAATTGTTAATTTCATACATGATCATGTACAGGATCATAGTGTTTCGAGTTGGTGGTTGCTTTATATGTTTTTACATCTGATGATTGTAATCCTTATTTTCTCATAATAAACGCTATTACCTCATAAGAGATACGAAGAATGACCAAATATTGATACCTCCATCTCACTCGTAAATGACTTATGAGATAGAGGTATCAATATTTCTGCCGAATACCAAAAGGCAAGGAAGTGTTCGGTAACATGCTATCTACAAATATAAGAATCTCATAAAACTAGATACTCTTGGGTTTGTAGGTACATCCCATCCCTAAAAACCTAACTGAATCATACAAGGAGGCGAGGATATTGAAAGCAGGGCAGTACGGTAGAGAGTATGAAATGATGCAAACTGGAAAACATCATCCACTTCCATTGGAAGGCATGAACCAGTCCGCAGCAACCATAGATAATACGGAACAAGTCCAATCGAGCGTGTCATTTTGTTCAATCGTACAGGTGCCAAATGGCTTTGTGTACGTACCGAACGGTACTCGAAAACTCGCATATAGCCTGTCTGGCTTAGCTACTGTAAAAGAAACCTCTCAGAAAACCATTACAGTAGACAATTGCGGACCGGTGGATGTGACACTGAATCTTTTGAAAGTGGTGGGAAGCATCGCATATATAGTCAATGCACAAGTGCAGGGAGAGTGCGGGGAGAAACAGGGTGCTTCTTCAGGACGTGATAATCAAATTGAGATGAGTCATACGGGGCATATTCCAGTGAATACGGTACTGAAGTTTAGTGTAGCAGATCTTCCAGATTATCAAATAGAAGAAAAAAATGTCATAATTTCAGCATTTGACGTCACGCCGGTGCAAGAGCAAGAAAATCAGTTTCTTCGTTTTACAGGAATATTGAATTTTCAGAATGTTCCGAAGTAGAGTTCATGTTAGAAACTTACAGAATGAGGAAATGATTACCGTACATATGATATGTCATTATCTTGAAACCAGTCCTGATTTTTCATTTCTTTCATTTTAAATCTGTATGTAGTGCAAAAGAAGAACAAATATGGAAGAGTATATGGAAGGATGCAGATGAAATCGAATCAGCCTTCTTGATGGGAAGGCGAGAGAAGGATTGGGGGATTATGAATGAATCAAATGGATCATAACAATGAATATGAAGTCATGGATAGTGGTAGCATGTATCGCCAGCCAAGGTATCCACTTGCGAATGCATCAGGTTCTGAACTGCAAAATATGGGGTATAAAGAGTGGATGGAGATGTGTCCAGATGTAAAACGAGAAATTCTCGGACAGATAGGAATCCGCCCCTATCAGATAGATGAATGGGAGGCTGTTGGAAAGACACTAACGATAGTTACGGGGACAATTGCTGCAATCGCAGGTGTGGCTTCAGCTTCGTTTCCACCATTAATAGTTGTAGCGGGCGTATTCGCAATTATTTCTTTGCTTCTAGATGTGTTGTGGCCGGACTCTGATCCTGCATCTGCGGATTCGCAAAGCACATGGTATGAGTTCATGGATGCTGCAGAAGTGATGGTAGGTAAGAAAATTTCAGAAGTGGTAAAAAGTAGAGCCGATGTTCAATTAAGAATTGTACAGTCACGAATTCAAGATTATCAACAGGCAGCCTGTAATTTCCAAAAATACCCCAATGATGCAAGGTATCAGGAGTTAATAAGGGATGCATTTGATGATGCTGAAGATGCATTGAAAGACGCCATAAAACTCTTTAGTGAACCAAGGTATGAACTCCTACTGTTATTCAATTATATGCAGGCAGCCAATCTTCATTTGCTTTTGTTAAAGGATGTTGTAAGATTTGGAGAAAGCTGGGGATTCCCACAGCAAAGAGTGGATCAATATTATACGAACACGGGTGTAGGTAACCCAGGCATGGTACAATTAATAGTACAATATACAAACTATTCTATGAATCAGTATGAGAGAGGGATAAGGGATAAGGAAGAAGAAACAAAGGGGTCGTTCCACTATCAGGAGGAGTATTTTACGTATCGTACAAATATGACTATGTTGGTGTTAGATCTTGTAGCGCTATGGCCAACATATGATCCATACAGGTATCCGTTAGCTACAGAAGTACAACTCACGCGAAAAGTATTTTCAGCTTGTATTGGCGTTCCAGCGGGGAATTTTGACAAATGGCCTATCGAAATGGGTATGACATGGGATAGCGCTCCTACGCTAT
Source organism: Bacillus silvicola (assembly GCF_050524305.1). Taxonomy (NCBI): domain Bacteria; kingdom Bacillati; phylum Bacillota; class Bacilli; order Caryophanales; family Bacillaceae; genus Bacillus; species Bacillus silvicola. The sequence continues at coordinate 10,107 of NZ_JBNGVC010000022.1, read as the reverse complement.
TTCGGTGGTTGCAGCTGTTCACTGTTGTAGGTTATCGCAACGCCGACGTTGCTCAACACTTTGCTGGAGTAAACTCAATCTATCGGACCACCAATTCTCCTTATGATATTACGGTCGGGACTGGGAACTCCCCAAGACCTGAGGATAGGATCGAATGGAGAAGTTATGGTGGAAGGTATAACTACGTTCTCGGTAACAGGATCAGTAGTGGACGCCTAAACTACATGAGATTCTTTGATTATACTGGAGGTTCTTTCTATGCCGGATACTCCGGAAGTCCTTTGAGCTACGATACTTATTTTGGAACTCCTTGTAAGGATGTTCCTTTAGAAGCTAATGACCCTGATGTTTGCCAGCCAAATCAATGGCAGGAAAACCCAACCGGTGTTTGTTTTTCAAGCCAATATGGTACTAATAACTTGAATGCGGTTATCCCAGATGGGTACTCGTATATAAATCCCGGTAAACCATTTGCAACTAGTTTTGCTTTTGCCTGGCAATCTAATACATGCGACCCCTCAAATTACCTAAGGCGAGATAAAATTGCCCAAATCCCAGCCGTCAAGGGGAATCGACTAGGACCTAATGATTCTTACGTAATTAGGGGTCCTGGTTTTACAGGAGGAGATTTAGTAGAGCTAAGACCAGGGCTAGTAACAGGGGCAGGGGGAGTATTAGAAGTTCATCTATACAAACCTGTAGGCGTGAACTATGACATGCGATTTCGTTATACGACTGCTACATTTACTCAGTTACAAGTTGTGGTGCTAGATTCAAATCTGAACCCAATAAGAACCTTGCCAACCTTCTCGATGAGCCAAACAACAAATCAGGAATCAAACCTCTTGCGACCTGAGTCATTTTTGTACACGTACACTGAGCGCCTAACCTTAAATCAGCTCGAGAGCATAACGCTCAGAATCACAAACATTGGAACGGGGAAGGTTGTTCTCGACAAAATTGAATTCCTTCCAGTTGGAACAGGGGTGGAAGTGTATGAAGCAGAGAACAGTTTAAACAAAGTACGGAAGACAGTGGGTGCCTTGTTTACGAATGATGCGAAAAATGCGCTGGAATTGAATATCACGGAGTACCAGGTAGATCAGGCCGCAAGACTCGTAGAGTGTATGTCTGATGAGATGTATCCAAAAGAAAAAATGTGTTTACTCGATCAGGTGAAATGTGCGAAGCGACTCAGTCAAGCACGCAATTTGTTAAATGCTGGCGATTTTGAATCTTCCGAATCGTTCGGAGAGAATGCGTGGAAAACAAGTAGTCAGGTAGTTCTTGCATCCGACAATCCACTCTTTAAAGGCCGTTATCTCCATATGTCAGGTGCGAATTATTCCCCGTTTCATGATCAGGTATTCCCGACATATGCGTATCAAAAGATAGAGGAAGCGAAGTTAAAACCATATACACGATATATGGTACGAGGATTTATTGGAAATAGTAAAGATTTAGAAGTGTTTGCCGTAAGGTATGATAAAGAAGTGCACAAAAATATGAACGTACCAAATGATAGTATACTAACCAATCCATGTACGGGAGAATACCCATTAAAACAAGGTTCCTATCCTGTGATGATAAACCAGGTCATCCCGCAAAACATGTCCTGTGGTCCATGTGAAGATGGCTCACAGATGATGATGCAACAAACCAGTATGGTATGTGCAGATCCACATGAATGGGAGTGTCACATTGATACAGGTGAGCTTGATATCAATCAGAATCTGGGCATATGGGTTGGCTTTAAAATTGGAACGACAGATGGCCTAGCGACACTAGATAATATAGAAGTAATCGAAGAAGGTCCGTTAACGGGAGAAGCATTAACTCGTATGAAAAAACGAGAATACAAATGGAAACAAAAGTGGAACGAGAAATACATGAAAATCGAAAAGGCTGTGCAAGTCGCACAACGTGCGATTCAAGGCTTATTCACACATGCAGATCAAAGCCAATTGCAAGCCTCCGTCACATTACAGCATATTATAGACGCGGAGAAATGGGTACAAAACATTCCGTATGTGTATCATCCATTCTTAGTCGGAGCTTTACCAACCGTACCAGGAGAAGCCTATGATATCTTCCAACAACTGTCCGGTGCCGTTGCGAAAGCACGGGTGTTATATGAACAACGTAACGTGCTAAGAAATGGAGACTTCAATGCAGGACTATCGAACTGGCAGGGAACTGAGGGGACGCAGGTACAACAGATAGGGAATACATCTGTGCTCGTCATCTCAGATTGGAGTACAAACGTTTCCCAACAAGTATGTGTCCATCCTGAACATGGCTATGTGTTACGTGTCACAGCGAAAAAAGAAGGTTCAGGGGAAGGCTATGTGAAAATCAGTGATGGTACGGAAGAAAATACAGAAACACTGAAATTTATAGCGGGAGAAAGTGCAACAAGTTTGGTACCACCGATGACGCCGTCTCGTGAATCCTATTATGAGCAAGACATGACGAACTACCCAGCAGAACAAAGTGGATCGCAGACATATGCAAACGGGAATCAAATGAATTACCAATCAGAGAGTTTTGGAATCAATCCGTACGGTGATGAGGATATGATGAACGATCCAGCATCTTATGCGGGAACAGATTGTGGATGTGGCTGCAGTAAAAAGGCATCGATGAGTTATCCACCTAACAACTATGAAATGAATGCCTATGCAGGTAACACAAGCGGGGCCAATCCTACCGGATCAAGTTGTGGATGTGGTTGCCATAGAAAAGTATACACAAGTGAAGATAACATGACTACGTACGCTTCCGAATCCCTGTCTGGTTATATCACGAAAACAGTTGAAATCTTCCCAGAAACGAATCTTGTTTGCATTGAAATCGGAGAAACAGCGGGAACATTCCTAGTGGAAAGTATTGAATTGATTCGAATGGGTTGCGAATGATCGAATAAGTAGCAGACTCCCTGAAGTAGTAGGGAGCCTGTTTTTTATGATATACATCTTAAAATCATTTTGATGTGCTGAAATACGGATTCTTTTTATGGAGGGTTCTTACAATTCATAGCGCTATATTATCCTGTATGCTGAGTAACAGACAGAACAATAATTGCCTGCATTACACGCTGGGAAAATAAAACGACGACCTACTGCTATAGATCGTCGTTCGTTGGAAGTTTAGGATTCCGCCTGCATTTCATTCGTTTTTTATCCATACAGAAGGTTAGTCAATATCTCGACAGCGTCTTGGACAAGAAGCTACAACGGATATCGCGTTAATTTGATCAACAGCGATATAGGTAAAAGCTGCACAGTCATCAAAATCATCAAGATTACTTACAATCAGCGTGCAGCCATCAAATGAAACCTCTTGAAAAATAGCATTTACGGGATTTTGAAAACCAAATTGGATGCGAATACAAGTTCCTGGACTTAATTTTCGTAGCAAACGACGAATGTGATTATGTCTACAATCAAAGCGACGACGGCGAAAATCGTCATCAAAATCATGATCAAAACGGCACATAGTATGGCCCCCTTTTTTCCTTTTTCTATCTGTACATCGTATGACAGAACTTCGTAATTGATATGGGTATACGTTGAGTTCATAAAATAGAAGAGGATAGGAAGCGTTCTACTTATTTTAAAAAATCCCCCATTTAATGATAGGTCAATAAAATAGATATAGAAAAAAAACAAGTCTGCAGCTATTTTAGAAGACGCAGAACAGGTGAATCCTCATATTTCTTTCTGTTGTAGCATAAACATGCCAGATGGAAAGAAAAAAGTGATGTATGGTTTATCTCAGCTATCAAAAGGAAGTCAATTTCTTCGATTGATAGAAACGCTAACTTTTTAGCATAGCCCTCTTATCCCACTATATTGGTATGGGATAAGAGGGCTAAAACTGAAATGGAGGATTGTCGATGAATCAAAAATGTAATCATAATGAATATGAGACACTGGATAGTGATAGCATGCCTTGTCAGCTGAGGTATCCACTTGCGAATGTACCAGGTTCTGAGTTGCAAAACATGAATGATCAAAATGTGATGAACATGAGTGTTGGAAGGGCCTACAATATAGCGCAACAGGCAAATGTAAATGAGGCTGTCTCTACAGCGTTAAGTGTTACTGAAGCTACTCTTTCAAACACCGGAACAGCTCGTAGTAGTGTAGCACTTGCAGCGAAAGGTATTGCTGCCATTTTTAAAATCCTCTGGAAACAACGTAAACAACAAACGCAATGGCGACAATTCATGGATGCAGTAGAATACCTTATAGATAAAAATATTACAATTGCCGTACGAAGCAAAGCTATTTCAGAATTAGAAGGTGTAGAAGCTACCCTGGAGTTATATCAGGAGGCAGCCCAGGATTGGAATCAAAATCCTAGTAATGCAGCTACTCAAGCACGGGTACTTTCACAATTCCGTATTACGAATTCGTTTATGGAGTATGCTATGCCCTCATTTCGAGTGCTGGATTTTGAGGTTCCTTTACTAACCGTGTATGCACAAGCAGCTAATTTACATTTGCTCTTATTACAAGATGCAGTTAACTTCGGAAAGGACTGGGGGATGACCCCGGCAGAAGTTGTGGATTTTAATACTAGGTTTCGAAGACGTACAGCAGATTACACGGATTATTGTGTGAATACCTATAAGGTAGGTTTAGACAAAGCCGTCGCCTTAAAACCGAATATAAAAGACTATAATAAATATCCATATTTAAAAGGGTATACCACTAGTGGATCTACGACTGATTTTTACATTCCCGTGATTCATTGGAATCTTATGAATGATTTTCGAAGAGACGTGACTCTTATGGCATTAGACTTGGTAGCAATATGGCCAACATATGATATAGAAAAATATACAAACCCCAATGGTGTGAATATTCAATTATCAAGGGAGGTCTATTCAACAGCGTACGGTAAAGTTGAAAATAAATCGCAAAATTGGGAAGTTATCGAACGTAATTTTGTGCGGTCACCTCATCTCGTTACGTGGCTAACAAACTTAGCCTTTTATATGTCATCAAATCCTGGCTATTTTGATTTGGAGCAATATGCAGGGATAAAGAGCAGGCTGTCTCTCACAGGCAGTAATTCCACCTGGGAGGAAGGGCTGTCACCTGTTCAGGCATATTCTTCGATCCAGAACGTTACATCTAATGACATTGGTGGCCTGAGAATAACAACTAATGAAGTCACGTGTGCATTTGATTTTAAGAATCCTATAGGTGCAAGGATTAAGGCTTTTGGAAAATGTTATGAGTCGTCCTTCGGGGGGCAGTATGCGTATGTACATGAGGCAAGTATATCTCCTCCTTCCAGTTCTTATCCAGCCACGCATCGCCTATCCTATGGAAATGCAATGGAATCTAAACTTGCAAGTGGCACTAAGGGGTTAAAGTGTGTAGGATTATTTGGATTTGGCTGGTTGCATAACAGCTTAACACCAGAAAATACAATAGTATCTGATAAAACGACTCAAATTCCGGCGGTGAAAGGAAATGCCGTAGATAATGGCGCTACGGTGGTAAGAGGTCCTGGTAGTACGGGAGGGGATCTTGTAAGATTACCTGCGTATAATCAGCAATGGACACAATTGCGTGTGAAAGTAAGACCGTCCGCCACTGCACGAACAAGAGGATATAAAGTTCGAATCCGATACGCAAGTGAAGGTAATGCCAATCTATTTGTAGGGAGGTATGATGATTCTTACGGATGGCGGGAAAACGATAACTATCCGGTTGAACGAACGTTTTCCGGAAGTATGACATATAGCGCTTTCACTTACTTGGATACCTTCAATTTTTCCGCAAATGAAGAAGAATTTAAAATAGAGCTACGTTGTAATAGTGGTGGCCCTATCTATATTGATAAAATTGAATTTATTCCAGAACCAGAACCACCAACGCCAGAACTACCAGTAACTCCTGGTATCTATCAAATCGTGACAGCTTTAAATAATAGTAGTGTTGTAGATATGGATCCAAGCACTAAGAATGTTCACTTATGGCAAAATGGTAATGCTGCTAACCAAAAATGGAGGTTCGTTTATGATTCGGGTCAAGGAGCGTATCAAATTAAAAATATAGCGGATGAAAATTTAGTATTAACTTGGCAGCGGTCGGAAGGAGATAATGTGAGAGCAGTCTCTAATGCAAACCGTCCAGAGCAGTATTGGATCATTCAACAGAGCGTTGTAGATACAGAATATGTTTTTTTACAAAATAAGTCTAATCAAACTAGAGTATTAGATGTAAGTGGTTCTGGTACTGCAAATGGAACAAATATTGGAGTATACACTAATAACGGCACCACAAATAAAAAATTCAAACTTACTAGGTTGAGTTAAAACGATGTAGTGTAATTATTTTTGGTTAAAATATACATTTAACACGCATCTTAAAGCAAAGCTCACGAAGGAGGATGTTCAATGAATTACAATGTGACAAAAGCGCGAGAGGCGGTCCATGCCTTGTTTTCGAATCCAACGACCTTACAATTGAACGTCACAGATTATCAGGTGGATCAGGTGGCAACATTAGTAGAGTGTCTATCTGATCAAATCCATCCAAAAGAAAAAATGTGTTTGCTGGATCAAGTGAAATGTGCAAAACGCTTGAGTCGGGAACGGAATCTATTAAACTATGGAGATTTTGACTCTTCAGATTGGTCTGGCGTAGATGGATGGAACATAAGTGCTCATGTATACACGATAGCGGATAATCCGATCTTTAAAGATCATTATCTCAATCTGCCAAGTGCAAATCATCCCATATTGAGTGATAAAATATTTCCAACGTATGCATATCAAAAGATAGAGGAAGCAAAGTTAAAACCATATACCCGCTACATCGTACGAGGATTTGTGGGGAATAGTACAGATTTAGAAATATTCGTCGCGAGATATGATAAAGAAGTGCATAAGAAAATGAATGTACCGAATGATATCATCCCAATCAATCCGTGTACAGGAGAATCTTTATTGCAATCAACTCCGTATCCCGTTATGTCAAGCAATAGGATGCCGCAAGACATGTGGTGTAATCCATGTGAGAATGGATATCAGACTGCAGCCGGGATGATGGTTCAACAGACAAATATGGTGTGTCAAGATCCACATGAATTTAAGTTCCCTATTGATATAGGTGAGCTCGATATGGAGCGAGATCTAGGCATCTGGGTTGGGTTTAAAGTGGGAACGACAGATGGTATGGCAACACTAGATAATATAGAAGTGGTAGAAGTAGGACCGCTAACGGGAGATACCTTAACTCGTATGCAAAAACGAGAGCCAAAATGGAAGAAAAAATGGGTAGAGAAACAAATGAAGGTTGAAAAGGCGGTACAAATCGCACGAGATGCGATGCAGACGTTATTCACAAATTCTAATCAAAATCGTTTGCAAACGGCTATCACATTACAGGATATTTTACGTGCGGAACAATTGGTGCAGAACATTCCATATGTATACAATGCATTCTTACAAGGGGATGTATCAGGAGTACCGGGTGTAGCGTATGCATATGACATGTTTCAACAACTTTCCGACGTCGTTGCGACAGCCCGGTGGTTATATGATCAGCGAAATGTGCTGATTAATGGGGGTTTCACTGCGGGATTGTCAAACTGGAATCGCACAGAAGGTGCAGACGTACAACAGATTGGAGAGGAATCTGTGCTCGTGATTTCAGACTGGAGTGCAACCATTTCGCAACAGGTGTGTGTGGAACCAGAACATAGCTATGTGTTACGTGTAACGGCAAGAAAAGAAGGATCTGGAGAAGGCTATGTGACGATTAGTGATGGTACGGAAGAAAATACAGAAACATTGAAGTTGATAGCTGGTGAAGGGGCGACAAGTCCGGCCGCATCTAATAACCGTTCTACACTTCGCGAACGCTATACTGAGCGTAATATGGTGACCTCTTATACAGAAGCATATGGAACAAATGGGTATGTTAGAAATCAAGATATGTCGAACTATCCATCAGACAATTATGGAAGAAATGCATATCCTGGCGCTACTCCTATGAATGATCAATCAGAGAGTTTTGGATTTACTCCGTACAGTGATGAAAATAGTATGATGAATGATCCATCGAACCATTACGAAATGAATGCATACCCTGGCAATATCAATATGCCAACGAATCAAGGGGCGGTGTGCAAATGCGGTTGCAATAAAAACGCATATCCGAATGAGAATATGACGATGAGCAACTATTCACCAAATCATTATGAACCCAATGTATATCTTAGCAACACAAACATGACCAATCATCAGGGAATGGGCTGTGGATGTGATGATAGCGTCGATGAATATCCGATGGTAGAAGAAAGTACCCTTGACCTTTCTGATTATGTAACGAAAACGGTGGAAATCTTCCCAGAAACGAATCGCGTGTGTATTGAGATTGGAGAGACAGCGGGAACATTTATGATAGAAAGTATAGAATTGATTCGAATGGATTGCGAATGATCCATTAGGTAGCAGGCTCCCTGAAGTAGTAGGGAGCCTGCTTGTTATGATATAAAACGTGAAACAATTTTTATGTGTAGAGAGGAAAATTGCTTCTATGGATGTTTCTTACAATTAACGACGCTCGCATTCTCGTGGAAGATCACATGGAATGGAACCCAGCGTAATTACATTAATCTTATCAACTACCAGATGCGCAAGTCCTGGAAAACAGTCAAAGTCAGATAAAATCACAAGTCCATTTTGAAAACCTTGAAATGTTCCTGTTGTTGGTGGTTGACAGTCGTATTGTATGATAATACATGTACCAGGGCTTAAGCGTCTTAAAAAATGTAGAATGCCATTTGTATAGTAACCTGCACTATAATTTTGATAAATCTCATTCTCGAGTGGTCTTTGCTCACATTGACAATGATTGTGTTCGTTTTTCATTTTATCAGGCCTCCTTATGTTTACAGTGCACTCTATGTCTGTAGAAACAATTGGGTGTATGTACCATAAAAAAAGGTAACTACTCAGCCTCCAAAAGGAGGCTGAGTAGTTACCCTTTTATTCTACATCTATACCAATCGGGCTATCTTCCACTACGATTGTATCCACCACAACATTATCTTTTACCTTGATCACCGATACATTATTTGAACCAAAATTTGCTACATAAACAAATTTTCCATCCGAAGTAATCGTGATCCCTCTTGGCTGAAGGCCAACAGGGATCGTTGTAATTACAATATTTTGTTTTATATCAATGACAGACACAGCATTCGCCCCAAAGTTTGCTACATAAGCAAACTTTCCATCTCGAGTCATAACAATCCCTCTTGGTTGAGGGTTTACAGGTATGGTGTCAACAACCATGCTTTGTTGGACATTTATGACAGACACAGTATTTGAATTACTGTTTGTTACGTAAGCAAATTGTCCGTTTGGTGTGAACATAACTTGTCTTGGCCCATCCCCAACCGCTATTGTACCAATCACCATATTCGTTTTCGTGTTAATTATAGATATATTATCGGTTCCATCATTCGGAACATATAAAAGTTGATCATTTGGTGAAACAGCGCCTAAAATAGGTCCATCCCCAACCGGAATTGTTGCAATTACCAAATTTGTCTTACTATCAATAACTGATACAGTATCTGAACCATTATTCATCACATACACACGTTTTCCGTTCGGACTAATGACAATACCAGCGGGATGATTTCCAACAGGTATGATAGTACTAACACTTTGCTGTTTTACATCTATCACGAATACATTATCTGAATCAAAATTTGCTACATAAGCAAATTTTCCATTTGGAGTAATGGCTACACCATATGGACCTGTACCAACAGATAGATTGTTTATTACAGTATTTGTTTTGGTATCAAATATGGTAACAGTATTTGAACCACTATTTGCAGTAAATCCTAATTTCGCCATCTGACACGCCCCTTATTTCATCTTTCTTTTTTGTTTGAATGATTACATGTTAGTATTGTTACACTCTTGGTTCTATTACAAAGTTAATTTTAAAAATTGAGTGATTCGAATAAAATTATTTTATGTGATTTTATGGAGAAGTTTCTCCACAGATAAGAAATGTTTGCACCAGAACGGATTTGACTATAGACAGGTAAAAATCAGTTTGA
>NZ_JBNGVC010000021.1:0-18067 GCF_050524305.1 Bacillus silvicola | reverse complement strand
TCCATTGTTGCGGATTTCAGGGAAGGTTTGAGGAAATCGGATTTTATACAATCAGTCACGAACACACAGATCTATGACAGACAGCCATATACTTCACGTAACTTTGGTTATCAAGAAGTGTTAAAATCAGAGTTTCTTCAAGTAGGTTATATAGAACTTGCAGGCGAAATGAAAGGGATAGACATAGATCTACAAAAATTAATATTTCATAGAATACGGCTAGAAATGGAAATCGAACGGGAAAGTAAACGCCGTGAGCATGGAGAAGCGATGCTATCAAATGAGGAATATCAGAGGTTATTCGAAAATAAGGAAGATATACAAGCGTTAATCGAACAAACAAATGAAGAGGGAATGCTTACAGATCGACATAAAATAGAGTATCATAAAAAACACATTGAAGTATCTTTACGTGAATTGCAATCGATCTTACAGTCGACAGCAGATGAGATAGATGAAATATATGCAAATGTAGATTTTTCAATTCAGTCGATGCGACGGTATCATGAAAAGCACTTGTACGCTCTTCATGAAAAAAGGAGAATCTTACAAAAGCAAATTCAGACGAAGCAAATAGAGTTGGAAATGGATGCAGAAAAGATGTGCTTACTTGATGAAGAAGGATTTCTTCCCTATACAAAAAAGACAACCAGAAAGCATTTGATAAAGGCAGTACGATTTGAATTTAATCCAAAATATATGAAATGCAATCCAATCGTGAACGAATCTATACGACATGTTTTGGGGTTACTAGAGAATATAGAAGTCACAGGTATACATATTGCACTCGATTATGCTGTGAACATATCCGATCTCAAAATAAGAGATTTATCCAGCAAAACGGAATATATGATACTCAGTCGTGATAAAACATTAGAAACACTCTATATAGGTGTAAGATCATCTGATAATTGTTTATGTATTTATAATAAGAAGAAAGAAGCGGAACAAAATGGTTCCATTGATCCGTATCCGGATATAGAATATGTAACACGTTTCGAAGCGCGCTTAAGAAAGAAGAAGACCTTAGAACTATGGGAAGAGGATTGGACCCCCTTTGACAACATAATTGTGAGTACATTACAGCAATTGGGACAAATGAATTTGAAATTGAATGATAAAATCATTCTTGATGCAATTATGAGTGATAAGTACGGAAGGTATTGGGGGATGATGGACAAGTATCAAAAGACAGCCTGGAGAAAAAAAATGAAGGATCTTGTCCCGAAAAAGTTAGACATAGCAAAAGATTTTTCCAAAAAAAAGAAGTCACTTAGTGAGGAACTAAATGACTTACTCAATGGTTCGATGCTCCATACAATGTTCACAAATATAGAGCCAAGCAATTAAGCATGAATAATCTACTCAAACTGTATCATGATGTGGGGTTGAAAGCAAGTGAATCCTACTTGAGAAATGAAAGTGAATCATCTGACTACATCTATAAAGAGAAGGAATATGACATTTTTTATGTAGGAATGATGTTCGGTTCGGATATATTTTTTTGTACGAATACCTACTAGGTTCTTAACACGTAAGATGTGTTGTGAACAAAAAGAGGAATGAATGATGGCTATAGAATGTCATGAATCTGAATATCATTCTTGTGAAAAAAGAAATATATATGGGGATAGTTGAGGTTATCCTACAATGGCTTGTTATACAGACGGGATTCTTCATTTTTTACGACGAGTAAGCCCAGGTACTTGCATTGTGTTACAGTATGATGGGCAACGCCCTACCACCACGACATTTCAAGGATTCCAGTACGGTGAAATCATCTTATCTGATTTTGGTGGTTTTCCTATGCTCGCACATCTTGCGATTCAGGCAGTAAATGTGATTGCTCTTGGGTTTCCTGTTTGTAAGCGTCCAAAAATCCACAGAGATTGTGATTGTGTAGATGCGTAAATAAGGTATGTTTGACTGGAAACAGATTTTGTATGTTGTGAAGATCAAAATATATTCCCCCCCAATAGAAAAAAAGCGGGGTATAATGTAACAGGGAAATCTATACGCGTCCTAACGTCTCCTGTATTTTCAGGGGATTTTGTTTTGTAAAATCTTTGTTATTCTCCTCATCGTTATCGTGTATTTCGGATTGAAAGATGAGGGCTGCATTCAACTTTCGTCACTACTAGCCCCCATCGTTATATTCTTCTAGCAATGAGCCTAATAGAATTTCTTTTTGAATGACGAGTTTTAATATATGTTCGATGGCTTGCATATTTCCGCTCTCAATCGTTCCTCGTAATACGTCTGTCAGTGCTTGCTCCATGTTTATAATTGATTGCAATGCGGGACAAGATGACACGGTTACCGAGAAAACTTGTGCGATATAAGTCAACCCCCCTCCTCCGGCAGGGGATGCCACAACGGATGTTGTGGCACTTTTATCGCCTGGACGAACGAAGGGACTCACATCCACCTCTAGTGTATCCCAGAATCCTCTTACTGCATCCATTCCCTCTATACCATCTTGCTCATGAAACGCATCTGTAGAGCGGAGTGTAGCCGTGGGACCTGCGACGACTACGCTGTTACATATCGCCTGATTTCCAGGAGAAGTAGCTTGACTGTCTGCGACGATATAAAAAGTTTTGGCCTCTGGAAATTCCGTTATTTGAAAACCAGAAAAGGTTGTCGAGACGGTATGATTATAGAAAGTAACCCCCCCATCGTGGATGATAACGGTTTTTAACAATAAATTGGGATTGGTAAAGATCAGGATAAGGGAAGCACCTTCCAAAAGTGGAAAAGTTGCTTTTACAAATGGAGAGGAACTGTCGGTATCTCCTGAAGGAAATCCAGTTAATATATTGAGACCATCTGTGACGATTTCTGTCACATCCGCACGAAATACATCCATACTTCCCGCATTCCCACAAGGTGGAGCGATAGAGGAGGCAATGGATTCTCCGGTAATGGGAACACCATTGCATACACCCTGTGCGTTCACAGTCTGGAAATTCAAACGAAGCACAGCCCAATATAGAAAAGCTTTGTAAATCGTAGAACCTTCTGGAATGGACCCTTTCATATTGATTGTTCCGAAACCACGATTCCGCATTCCTATACCTTTTGCCACACAATCTCCTTGTATCGTTTTCTGAAAAAAGGGAGTCAACGGTACCGAAGGTTCCATAATAGACTTCACATCACGATGACAAGCGCTTTTAGAATGTCGCTTTGACATGATACATCTCCTTTGGATTTCACTTGTTGCATAACGGTATTGATTCTTCATGGATAGGAAAATGTGGTTACCCACATTTTATGGAGAGAATTAACATGGGTCATCGAAGGAAGAAAATTCTTCTACTAAAAGTTCCAGGATGATTTCTTTTTTGATAACGAGCTTTAATATTTTTTCAATGGTTTTCGTATTTCCACTTGCTACAGCCGCTTTTAATGCGTCTGCGAGCGCCTGTTCCATATTGGCAACGGCTTGCTTAAAATCATGGTTTGATGTCATACTTTAAGCTCCTTTCTGCATGATGGTAGATGGTACGTGTTATCTTTATAATATTTAGGTTATGCATAGGTATCAAAATGGTTATAGCGGCATCAAAATATTACATAGGGATATCCTGTATGCTCATCAACAGATAGAAAAATAATCGCTTACATTACACGCCTGGAAAATAAAACGACGACCTACTACCATAGATCGTCGCTTGTTGGAAGTTTAGGATGACTTCTGTATTTCATTCGTTTTTTATCAATACCGAAGGTTAGTCAATATCTCGACAGCGTCTTGGACAAGATGCTACAACGGATATTGCATTAATTTGATCAACAGCGATATGGGTAAAGGCTGCACAGTCATCAAAATTATCAAGATCACTTACAATCAGCGTGCAGCCATCAAATGAAACCTCTTGAAAAATAGCATTTACGGGATCTTGAAAACCAAATTGGATACGAATACAAGTTCCTGGACTTAATTTTCGTAGCAACCGAAGAACGCTATTATGTCTACAATGAAAGCGACAACCATCATCAAAATCACAGCGACGGCGACGGCGAAAACCATCATCAAAACGGCACATAGTATGGCCCCCTTTTTTTTCTATCTGTACATCGTATGAAAGAATCTCGTAATTGGTATGGGTATCCGTTGAGTTCGTAAAATAGAAGAGGATGGGGAGCGTTCTACGTCTTTTTTTAAAAACATACATTATGTTGTATGACAAAAAAATGGTATGCAAGGATTGGCAATAAAATAAAGATGTATAGGATGTAGTATGTTTCATGAAATAAAGAAGGGAAATCGAAAACATTATTAGAATATTTTGTATGAGAAATGCATGACCCCTAACTTGTGTGTCATGTTTCTTTTGTTGAAATAGAAGAAATGATGCAAGACAAACCCTTCCGGTTTCTGACAAAAAAATAGGCTTGTTGTAAAGCTTGTAACACGAACTCTTTTGTCATTGTACGATTTTGATTGGTTTTTTTTACTTTGAATTGTTAATTTCATACATGATCATGTACAGGATCATAGTGTTTCGAGTTGGTGGTTGCTTTATATGTTTTTACATCTGATGATTGTAATCCTTATTTTCTCATAATAAACGCTATTACCTCATAAGAGATACGAAGAATGACCAAATATTGATACCTCCATCTCACTCGTAAATGACTTATGAGATAGAGGTATCAATATTTCTGCCGAATACCAAAAGGCAAGGAAGTGTTCGGTAACATGCTATCTACAAATATAAGAATCTCATAAAACTAGATACTCTTGGGTTTGTAGGTACATCCCATCCCTAAAAACCTAACTGAATCATACAAGGAGGCGAGGATATTGAAAGCAGGGCAGTACGGTAGAGAGTATGAAATGATGCAAACTGGAAAACATCATCCACTTCCATTGGAAGGCATGAACCAGTCCGCAGCAACCATAGATAATACGGAACAAGTCCAATCGAGCGTGTCATTTTGTTCAATCGTACAGGTGCCAAATGGCTTTGTGTACGTACCGAACGGTACTCGAAAACTCGCATATAGCCTGTCTGGCTTAGCTACTGTAAAAGAAACCTCTCAGAAAACCATTACAGTAGACAATTGCGGACCGGTGGATGTGACACTGAATCTTTTGAAAGTGGTGGGAAGCATCGCATATATAGTCAATGCACAAGTGCAGGGAGAGTGCGGGGAGAAACAGGGTGCTTCTTCAGGACGTGATAATCAAATTGAGATGAGTCATACGGGGCATATTCCAGTGAATACGGTACTGAAGTTTAGTGTAGCAGATCTTCCAGATTATCAAATAGAAGAAAAAAATGTCATAATTTCAGCATTTGACGTCACGCCGGTGCAAGAGCAAGAAAATCAGTTTCTTCGTTTTACAGGAATATTGAATTTTCAGAATGTTCCGAAGTAGAGTTCATGTTAGAAACTTACAGAATGAGGAAATGATTACCGTACATATGATATGTCATTATCTTGAAACCAGTCCTGATTTTTCATTTCTTTCATTTTAAATCTGTATGTAGTGCAAAAGAAGAACAAATATGGAAGAGTATATGGAAGGATGCAGATGAAATCGAATCAGCCTTCTTGATGGGAAGGCGAGAGAAGGATTGGGGGATTATGAATGAATCAAATGGATCATAACAATGAATATGAAGTCATGGATAGTGGTAGCATGTATCGCCAGCCAAGGTATCCACTTGCGAATGCATCAGGTTCTGAACTGCAAAATATGGGGTATAAAGAGTGGATGGAGATGTGTCCAGATGTAAAACGAGAAATTCTCGGACAGATAGGAATCCGCCCCTATCAGATAGATGAATGGGAGGCTGTTGGAAAGACACTAACGATAGTTACGGGGACAATTGCTGCAATCGCAGGTGTGGCTTCAGCTTCGTTTCCACCATTAATAGTTGTAGCGGGCGTATTCGCAATTATTTCTTTGCTTCTAGATGTGTTGTGGCCGGACTCTGATCCTGCATCTGCGGATTCGCAAAGCACATGGTATGAGTTCATGGATGCTGCAGAAGTGATGGTAGGTAAGAAAATTTCAGAAGTGGTAAAAAGTAGAGCCGATGTTCAATTAAGAATTGTACAGTCACGAATTCAAGATTATCAACAGGCAGCCTGTAATTTCCAAAAATACCCCAATGATGCAAGGTATCAGGAGTTAATAAGGGATGCATTTGATGATGCTGAAGATGCATTGAAAGACGCCATAAAACTCTTTAGTGAACCAAGGTATGAACTCCTACTGTTATTCAATTATATGCAGGCAGCCAATCTTCATTTGCTTTTGTTAAAGGATGTTGTAAGATTTGGAGAAAGCTGGGGATTCCCACAGCAAAGAGTGGATCAATATTATACGAACACGGGTGTAGGTAACCCAGGCATGGTACAATTAATAGTACAATATACAAACTATTCTATGAATCAGTATGAGAGAGGGATAAGGGATAAGGAAGAAGAAACAAAGGGGTCGTTCCACTATCAGGAGGAGTATTTTACGTATCGTACAAATATGACTATGTTGGTGTTAGATCTTGTAGCGCTATGGCCAACATATGATCCATACAGGTATCCGTTAGCTACAGAAGTACAACTCACGCGAAAAGTATTTTCAGCTTGTATTGGCGTTCCAGCGGGGAATTTTGACAAATGGCCTATCGAAATGGGTATGACATGGGATAGCGCTCCTACGCTATTTCGGTGGTTGCAGCTGTTCACTGTTGTAGGTTATCGCAACGCCGACGTTGCTCAACACTTTGCTGGAGTAAACTCAATCTATCGGACCACCAATTCTCCTTATGATATTACGGTCGGGACTGGGAACTCCCCAAGACCTGAGGATAGGATCGAATGGAGAAGTTATGGTGGAAGGTATAACTACGTTCTCGGTAACAGGATCAGTAGTGGACGCCTAAACTACATGAGATTCTTTGATTATACTGGAGGTTCTTTCTATGCCGGATACTCCGGAAGTCCTTTGAGCTACGATACTTATTTTGGAACTCCTTGTAAGGATGTTCCTTTAGAAGCTAATGACCCTGATGTTTGCCAGCCAAATCAATGGCAGGAAAACCCAACCGGTGTTTGTTTTTCAAGCCAATATGGTACTAATAACTTGAATGCGGTTATCCCAGATGGGTACTCGTATATAAATCCCGGTAAACCATTTGCAACTAGTTTTGCTTTTGCCTGGCAATCTAATACATGCGACCCCTCAAATTACCTAAGGCGAGATAAAATTGCCCAAATCCCAGCCGTCAAGGGGAATCGACTAGGACCTAATGATTCTTACGTAATTAGGGGTCCTGGTTTTACAGGAGGAGATTTAGTAGAGCTAAGACCAGGGCTAGTAACAGGGGCAGGGGGAGTATTAGAAGTTCATCTATACAAACCTGTAGGCGTGAACTATGACATGCGATTTCGTTATACGACTGCTACATTTACTCAGTTACAAGTTGTGGTGCTAGATTCAAATCTGAACCCAATAAGAACCTTGCCAACCTTCTCGATGAGCCAAACAACAAATCAGGAATCAAACCTCTTGCGACCTGAGTCATTTTTGTACACGTACACTGAGCGCCTAACCTTAAATCAGCTCGAGAGCATAACGCTCAGAATCACAAACATTGGAACGGGGAAGGTTGTTCTCGACAAAATTGAATTCCTTCCAGTTGGAACAGGGGTGGAAGTGTATGAAGCAGAGAACAGTTTAAACAAAGTACGGAAGACAGTGGGTGCCTTGTTTACGAATGATGCGAAAAATGCGCTGGAATTGAATATCACGGAGTACCAGGTAGATCAGGCCGCAAGACTCGTAGAGTGTATGTCTGATGAGATGTATCCAAAAGAAAAAATGTGTTTACTCGATCAGGTGAAATGTGCGAAGCGACTCAGTCAAGCACGCAATTTGTTAAATGCTGGCGATTTTGAATCTTCCGAATCGTTCGGAGAGAATGCGTGGAAAACAAGTAGTCAGGTAGTTCTTGCATCCGACAATCCACTCTTTAAAGGCCGTTATCTCCATATGTCAGGTGCGAATTATTCCCCGTTTCATGATCAGGTATTCCCGACATATGCGTATCAAAAGATAGAGGAAGCGAAGTTAAAACCATATACACGATATATGGTACGAGGATTTATTGGAAATAGTAAAGATTTAGAAGTGTTTGCCGTAAGGTATGATAAAGAAGTGCACAAAAATATGAACGTACCAAATGATAGTATACTAACCAATCCATGTACGGGAGAATACCCATTAAAACAAGGTTCCTATCCTGTGATGATAAACCAGGTCATCCCGCAAAACATGTCCTGTGGTCCATGTGAAGATGGCTCACAGATGATGATGCAACAAACCAGTATGGTATGTGCAGATCCACATGAATGGGAGTGTCACATTGATACAGGTGAGCTTGATATCAATCAGAATCTGGGCATATGGGTTGGCTTTAAAATTGGAACGACAGATGGCCTAGCGACACTAGATAATATAGAAGTAATCGAAGAAGGTCCGTTAACGGGAGAAGCATTAACTCGTATGAAAAAACGAGAATACAAATGGAAACAAAAGTGGAACGAGAAATACATGAAAATCGAAAAGGCTGTGCAAGTCGCACAACGTGCGATTCAAGGCTTATTCACACATGCAGATCAAAGCCAATTGCAAGCCTCCGTCACATTACAGCATATTATAGACGCGGAGAAATGGGTACAAAACATTCCGTATGTGTATCATCCATTCTTAGTCGGAGCTTTACCAACCGTACCAGGAGAAGCCTATGATATCTTCCAACAACTGTCCGGTGCCGTTGCGAAAGCACGGGTGTTATATGAACAACGTAACGTGCTAAGAAATGGAGACTTCAATGCAGGACTATCGAACTGGCAGGGAACTGAGGGGACGCAGGTACAACAGATAGGGAATACATCTGTGCTCGTCATCTCAGATTGGAGTACAAACGTTTCCCAACAAGTATGTGTCCATCCTGAACATGGCTATGTGTTACGTGTCACAGCGAAAAAAGAAGGTTCAGGGGAAGGCTATGTGAAAATCAGTGATGGTACGGAAGAAAATACAGAAACACTGAAATTTATAGCGGGAGAAAGTGCAACAAGTTTGGTACCACCGATGACGCCGTCTCGTGAATCCTATTATGAGCAAGACATGACGAACTACCCAGCAGAACAAAGTGGATCGCAGACATATGCAAACGGGAATCAAATGAATTACCAATCAGAGAGTTTTGGAATCAATCCGTACGGTGATGAGGATATGATGAACGATCCAGCATCTTATGCGGGAACAGATTGTGGATGTGGCTGCAGTAAAAAGGCATCGATGAGTTATCCACCTAACAACTATGAAATGAATGCCTATGCAGGTAACACAAGCGGGGCCAATCCTACCGGATCAAGTTGTGGATGTGGTTGCCATAGAAAAGTATACACAAGTGAAGATAACATGACTACGTACGCTTCCGAATCCCTGTCTGGTTATATCACGAAAACAGTTGAAATCTTCCCAGAAACGAATCTTGTTTGCATTGAAATCGGAGAAACAGCGGGAACATTCCTAGTGGAAAGTATTGAATTGATTCGAATGGGTTGCGAATGATCGAATAAGTAGCAGACTCCCTGAAGTAGTAGGGAGCCTGTTTTTTATGATATACATCTTAAAATCATTTTGATGTGCTGAAATACGGATTCTTTTTATGGAGGGTTCTTACAATTCATAGCGCTATATTATCCTGTATGCTGAGTAACAGACAGAACAATAATTGCCTGCATTACACGCTGGGAAAATAAAACGACGACCTACTGCTATAGATCGTCGTTCGTTGGAAGTTTAGGATTCCGCCTGCATTTCATTCGTTTTTTATCCATACAGAAGGTTAGTCAATATCTCGACAGCGTCTTGGACAAGAAGCTACAACGGATATCGCGTTAATTTGATCAACAGCGATATAGGTAAAAGCTGCACAGTCATCAAAATCATCAAGATTACTTACAATCAGCGTGCAGCCATCAAATGAAACCTCTTGAAAAATAGCATTTACGGGATTTTGAAAACCAAATTGGATGCGAATACAAGTTCCTGGACTTAATTTTCGTAGCAAACGACGAATATGATTATGTCTACAATCAAAGCGACGACGGCGAAAATCGTCATCAAAATCATGATCAAAACGGCACATAGTATGGCCCCCTTTTTTCCTTTTTCTATCTGTACATCGTATGACAGAACTTCGTAATTGATATGGGTATACGTTGAGTTCATAAAATAGAAGAGGATAGGAAGCGTTCTACTTATTTTAAAAAATCCCCCATTTAATGATAGGTCAATAAAATAGATATAGAAAAAAAACAAGTCTGCAGCTATTTTAGAAGACGCAGAACAGGTGAATCCTCATATTTCTTTCTGTTGTAGCATAAACATGCCAGATGGAAAGAAAAAAGTGATGTATGGTTTATCTCAGCTATCAAAAGGAAGTCAATTTCTTCGATTGATAGAAACGCTAACTTTTTAGCATAGCCCTCTTATCCCACTATATTGGTATGGGATAAGAGGGCTAAAACTGAAATGGAGGATTGTCGATGAATCAAAAATGTAATCATAATGAATATGAGACACTGGATAGTGATAGCATGCCTTGTCAGCTGAGGTATCCACTTGCGAATGTACCAGGTTCTGAGTTGCAAAACATGAATGATCAAAATGTGATGAACATGAGTGTTGGAAGGGCCTACAATATAGCGCAACAGGCAAATGTAAATGAGGCTGTCTCTACAGCGTTAAGTGTTACTGAAGCTACTCTTTCAAACACCGGAACAGCTCGTAGTAGTGTAGCACTTGCAGCGAAAGGTATTGCTGCCATTTTTAAAATCCTCTGGAAACAACGTAAACAACAAACGCAATGGCGACAATTCATGGATGCAGTAGAATACCTTATAGATAAAAATATTACAATTGCCGTACGAAGCAAAGCTATTTCAGAATTAGAAGGTGTAGAAGCTACCCTGGAGTTATATCAGGAGGCAGCCCAGGATTGGAATCAAAATCCTAGTAATGCAGCTACTCAAGCACGGGTACTTTCACAATTCCGTATTACGAATTCGTTTATGGAGTATGCTATGCCCTCATTTCGAGTGCTGGATTTTGAGGTTCCTTTACTAACCGTGTATGCACAAGCAGCTAATTTACATTTGCTCTTATTACAAGATGCAGTTAACTTCGGAAAGGACTGGGGGATGACCCCGGCAGAAGTTG
The DNA here is from genome assembly GCF_050524305.1 of Bacillus silvicola. NCBI lineage: Bacteria > Bacillati > Bacillota > Bacilli > Caryophanales > Bacillaceae > Bacillus > Bacillus silvicola. The sequence goes on along the minus strand of NZ_JBNGVC010000021.1, from coordinate 6,810 downwards.
TGGATTTTAATACTAGGTTTCGAAGACGTACAGCAGATTACACGGATTATTGTGTGAATACCTATAAGGTAGGTTTAGACAAAGCCGTCGCCTTAAAACCGAATATAAAAGACTATAATAAATATCCATATTTAAAAGGGTATACCACTAGTGGATCTACGACTGATTTTTACATTCCCGTGATTCATTGGAATCTTATGAATGATTTTCGAAGAGACGTGACTCTTATGGCATTAGACTTGGTAGCAATATGGCCAACATATGATATAGAAAAATATACAAACCCCAATGGTGTGAATATTCAATTATCAAGGGAGGTCTATTCAACAGCGTACGGTAAAGTTGAAAATAAATCGCAAAATTGGGAAGTTATCGAACGTAATTTTGTGCGGTCACCTCATCTCGTTACGTGGCTAACAAACTTAGCCTTTTATATGTCATCAAATCCTGGCTATTTTGATTTGGAGCAATATGCAGGGATAAAGAGCAGGCTGTCTCTCACAGGCAGTAATTCCACCTGGGAGGAAGGGCTGTCACCTGTTCAGGCATATTCTTCGATCCAGAACGTTACATCTAATGACATTGGTGGCCTGAGAATAACAACTAATGAAGTCACGTGTGCATTTGATTTTAAGAATCCTATAGGTGCAAGGATTAAGGCTTTTGGAAAATGTTATGAGTCGTCCTTCGGGGGGCAGTATGCGTATGTACATGAGGCAAGTATATCTCCTCCTTCCAGTTCTTATCCAGCCACGCATCGCCTATCCTATGGAAATGCAATGGAATCTAAACTTGCAAGTGGCACTAAGGGGTTAAAGTGTGTAGGATTATTTGGATTTGGCTGGTTGCATAACAGCTTAACACCAGAAAATACAATAGTATCTGATAAAACGACTCAAATTCCGGCGGTGAAAGGAAATGCCGTAGATAATGGCGCTACGGTGGTAAGAGGTCCTGGTAGTACGGGAGGGGATCTTGTAAGATTACCTGCGTATAATCAGCAATGGACACAATTGCGTGTGAAAGTAAGACCGTCCGCCACTGCACGAACAAGAGGATATAAAGTTCGAATCCGATACGCAAGTGAAGGTAATGCCAATCTATTTGTAGGGAGGTATGATGATTCTTACGGATGGCGGGAAAACGATAACTATCCGGTTGAACGAACGTTTTCCGGAAGTATGACATATAGCGCTTTCACTTACTTGGATACCTTCAATTTTTCCGCAAATGAAGAAGAATTTAAAATAGAGCTACGTTGTAATAGTGGTGGCCCTATCTATATTGATAAAATTGAATTTATTCCAGAACCAGAACCACCAACGCCAGAACTACCAGTAACTCCTGGTATCTATCAAATCGTGACAGCTTTAAATAATAGTAGTGTTGTAGATATGGATCCAAGCACTAAGAATGTTCACTTATGGCAAAATGGTAATGCTGCTAACCAAAAATGGAGGTTCGTTTATGATTCGGGTCAAGGAGCGTATCAAATTAAAAATATAGCGGATGAAAATTTAGTATTAACTTGGCAGCGGTCGGAAGGAGATAATGTGAGAGCAGTCTCTAATGCAAACCGTCCAGAGCAGTATTGGATCATTCAACAGAGCGTTGTAGATACAGAATATGTTTTTTTACAAAATAAGTCTAATCAAACTAGAGTATTAGATGTAAGTGGTTCTGGTACTGCAAATGGAACAAATATTGGAGTATACACTAATAACGGCACCACAAATAAAAAATTCAAACTTACTAGGTTGAGTTAAAACGATGTAGTGTAATTATTTTTGGTTAAAATATACATTTAACACGCATCTTAAAGCAAAGCTCACGAAGGAGGATGTTCAATGAATTACAATGTGACAAAAGCGCGAGAGGCGGTCCATGCCTTGTTTTCGAATCCAACGACCTTACAATTGAACGTCACAGATTATCAGGTGGATCAGGTGGCAACATTAGTAGAGTGTCTATCTGATCAAATCCATCCAAAAGAAAAAATGTGTTTGCTGGATCAAGTGAAATGTGCAAAACGCTTGAGTCGGGAACGGAATCTATTAAACTATGGAGATTTTGACTCTTCAGATTGGTCTGGCGTAGATGGATGGAACATAAGTGCTCATGTATACACGATAGCGGATAATCCGATCTTTAAAGATCATTATCTCAATCTGCCAAGTGCAAATCATCCCATATTGAGTGATAAAATATTTCCAACGTATGCATATCAAAAGATAGAGGAAGCAAAGTTAAAACCATATACCCGCTACATCGTACGAGGATTTGTGGGGAATAGTACAGATTTAGAAATATTCGTCGCGAGATATGATAAAGAAGTGCATAAGAAAATGAATGTACCGAATGATATCATCCCAATCAATCCGTGTACAGGAGAATCTTTATTGCAATCAACTCCGTATCCCGTTATGTCAAGCAATAGGATGCCGCAAGACATGTGGTGTAATCCATGTGAGAATGGATATCAGACTGCAGCCGGGATGATGGTTCAACAGACAAATATGGTGTGTCAAGATCCACATGAATTTAAGTTCCCTATTGATATAGGTGAGCTCGATATGGAGCGAGATCTAGGCATCTGGGTTGGGTTTAAAGTGGGAACGACAGATGGTATGGCAACACTAGATAATATAGAAGTGGTAGAAGTAGGACCGCTAACGGGAGATACCTTAACTCGTATGCAAAAACGAGAGCCAAAATGGAAGAAAAAATGGGTAGAGAAACAAATGAAGGTTGAAAAGGCGGTACAAATCGCACGAGATGCGATGCAGACGTTATTCACAAATTCTAATCAAAATCGTTTGCAAACGGCTATCACATTACAGGATATTTTACGTGCGGAACAATTGGTGCAGAACATTCCATATGTATACAATGCATTCTTACAAGGGGATGTATCAGGAGTACCGGGTGTAGCGTATGCATATGACATGTTTCAACAACTTTCCGACGTCGTTGCGACAGCCCGGTGGTTATATGATCAGCGAAATGTGCTGATTAATGGGGGTTTCACTGCGGGATTGTCAAACTGGAATCGCACAGAAGGTGCAGACGTACAACAGATTGGAGAGGAATCTGTGCTCGTGATTTCAGACTGGAGTGCAACCATTTCGCAACAGGTGTGTGTGGAACCAGAACATAGCTATGTGTTACGTGTAACGGCAAGAAAAGAAGGATCTGGAGAAGGCTATGTGACGATTAGTGATGGTACGGAAGAAAATACAGAAACATTGAAGTTGATAGCTGGTGAAGGGGCGACAAGTCCGGCCGCATCTAATAACCGTTCTACACTTCGCGAACGCTATACTGAGCGTAATATGGTGACCTCTTATACAGAAGCATATGGAACAAATGGGTATGTTAGAAATCAAGATATGTCGAACTATCCATCAGACAATTATGGAAGAAATGCATATCCTGGCGCTACTCCTATGAATGATCAATCAGAGAGTTTTGGATTTACTCCGTACAGTGATGAAAATAGTATGATGAATGATCCATCGAACCATTACGAAATGAATGCATACCCTGGCAATATCAATATGCCAACGAATCAAGGGGCGGTGTGCAAATGCGGTTGCAATAAAAACGCATATCCGAATGAGAATATGACGATGAGCAACTATTCACCAAATCATTATGAACCCAATGTATATCTTAGCAACACAAACATGACCAATCATCAGGGAATGGGCTGTGGATGTGATGATAGCGTCGATGAATATCCGATGGTAGAAGAAAGTACCCTTGACCTTTCTGATTATGTAACGAAAACGGTGGAAATCTTCCCAGAAACGAATCGCGTGTGTATTGAGATTGGAGAGACAGCGGGAACATTTATGATAGAAAGTATAGAATTGATTCGAATGGATTGCGAATGATCCATTAGGTAGCAGGCTCCCTGAAGTAGTAGGGAGCCTGCTTGTTATGATATAAAACGTGAAACAATTTTTATGTGTAGAGAGGAAAATTGCTTCTATGGATGTTTCTTACAATTAACGACGCTCGCATTCTCGTGGAAGATCACATGGAATGGAACCCAGCGTAATTACATTAATCTTATCAACTACCAGATGCGCAAGTCCTGGAAAACAGTCAAAGTCAGATAAAATCACAAGTCCATTTTGAAAACCTTGAAATGTTCCTGTTGTTGGTGGTTGACAGTCGTATTGTATGATAATACATGTACCAGGGCTTAAGCGTCTTAAAAAATGTAGAATGCCATTTGTATAGTAACCTGCACTATAATTTTGATAAATCTCATTCTCGAGTGGTCTTTGCTCACATTGACAATGATTGTGTTCGTTTTTCATTTTATCAGGCCTCCTTATGTTTACAGTGCACTCTATGTCTGTAGAAACAATTGGGTGTATGTACCATAAAAAAAGGTAACTACTCAGCCTCCAAAAGGAGGCTGAGTAGTTACCCTTTTATTCTACATCTATACCAATCGGGCTATCTTCCACTACGATTGTATCCACCACAACATTATCTTTTACCTTGATCACCGATACATTATTTGAACCAAAATTTGCTACATAAACAAATTTTCCATCCGAAGTAATCGTGATCCCTCTTGGCTGAAGGCCAACAGGGATCGTTGTAATTACAATATTTTGTTTTATATCAATGACAGACACAGCATTCGCCCCAAAGTTTGCTACATAAGCAAACTTTCCATCTCGAGTCATAACAATCCCTCTTGGTTGAGGGTTTACAGGTATGGTGTCAACAACCATGCTTTGTTGGACATTTATGACAGACACAGTATTTGAATTACTGTTTGTTACGTAAGCAAATTGTCCGTTTGGTGTGAACATAACTTGTCTTGGCCCATCCCCAACCGCTATTGTACCAATCACCATATTCGTTTTCGTGTTAATTATAGATATATTATCGGTTCCATCATTCGGAACATATAAAAGTTGATCATTTGGTGAAACAGCGCCTAAAATAGGTCCATCCCCAACCGGAATTGTTGCAATTACCAAATTTGTCTTACTATCAATAACTGATACAGTATCTGAACCATTATTCATCACATACACACGTTTTCCGTTCGGACTAATGACAATACCAGCGGGATGATTTCCAACAGGTATGATAGTACTAACACTTTGCTGTTTTACATCTATCACGAATACATTATCTGAATCAAAATTTGCTACATAAGCAAATTTTCCATTTGGAGTAATGGCTACACCATATGGACCTGTACCAACAGATAGATTGTTTATTACAGTATTTGTTTTGGTATCAAATATGGTAACAGTATTTGAACCACTATTTGCAGTAAATCCTAATTTCGCCATCTGACACGCCCCTTATTTCATCTTTCTTTTTTGTTTGAATGATTACATGTTAGTATTGTTACACTCTTGGTTCTATTACAAAGTTAATTTTAAAAATTGAGTGATTCGAATAAAATTATTTTATGTGATTTTATGGAGAAGTTTCTCCACAGATAAGAAATGTTTGCACCAGAACGGATTTGACTATAGACAGGTAAAAATCAGTTTGACAGCTTATCCAAATATGTGTGTAGACAAGTACACCCTTTAAGAGATGTATACATATAATGAAATGATAAAAAATATATTATCTATCTGTTTCTATCAATGGATAAGGATAGAAATTTGATTCTATGAAAATGGAGGGAATGTGTATATGTGCAGACAATGTCATCATGATTCTCATCATAAAAGAATGTCTTCACCCATCTGTCAATTTTTGAAAACATTAACAGCGGGGGATGATGTGGATACACTCATTATTGGTGGACATGATAAAAGTGTAGATGCGTTTGTAAGTTTTGATAGAAAAACTGGAGTTGCGACATTTGTTCGAAATAATGGTACGGTATTTGTCGTAGGTTGTGATCAAATCGATGCAATTCTGATTGATGATTAGTAGAATACAATCAAAATTGGGTAAAAAAGAGACAAGCTTTTTCAAGGATGTAAGAATAGAACCATTCTGACTGAAATCAGTAAGAGAATGGCTACTTTATTACTACTAAGTAGGTAAGTCAAGCACGTTCTGATTTTATGCTTTGTGTTTATTATGATGAAATCATAATATGTATGGGTTACACAAAAGGAATACAGTTTTATCATGTCTTTTGATAGAAAAAAGCTGAGTAGTTACTTTTTTTCTATCAAAAAATGTACACTCATTATGAAAAAAAGACGAAATCTGTTCTATGTCCCTTTTGAAACTATGTATGTGTGGATTCATATGTTATAATGAGAAAAATTTCGTTTCGTTTGACGAAATCCCTAGAAAGTATCGTGGAAATCCCCTAACAAATAAGTTAGGGGATTTTTTTGTGAAGAGGCGCAAAGTTATTTATATATATAATCAATATAGAGCGTTGACAGAATATGAAAAGGAGCGCATATTCTGAGTCAGCAATTTCATAACAATGGGAATAAAATAGAGGAGAGATGCCCCCCCCCCTTTTTTTTGTAAAGAAGTCACCGTTTCAAAATGTATACGTTTTGAAACGGGGCTTTCTTTACCGCTTTTACACTTCATAATAATAACAAAATGAATTTTGAAACATGTCATGTGCATGGTACAGAATATGACATGAAAATATGATACATTTATCCTATAACATCTCAAATTCTAGCATACAGGTTCAAAGATAGATAGGAGGAATTTATATGAGGAGATTTTTTTATATAAGAGTTAGTAGTAAAGGTCAATCGATAGAAAGACAGTTGGCAGCGGCATCAGAACTTGAAATTAGTGAAGAATATATATGTATAGTAGAGCAAGTGGAAAAGACTT
>NZ_JBNGVC010000020.1:0-24755 GCF_050524305.1 Bacillus silvicola | reverse complement strand
CTTAAAATCATGGTTTGATGTCATACTTTAAGCTCCTTTCTGCATGATGGTAGATGGTACGTGTTATCTTTATAATATTTAGGTTATGCATAGGTATCAAAATGGTTATAGCGGCATCAAAATATTACATAGGGATATCCTGTATGCTCATCAACAGATAGAAAAATAATCGCTTACATTACACGCCTGGAAAATAAAACGACGACCTACTACCATAGATCGTCGCTTGTTGGAAGTTTAGGATGACTTCTGTATTTCATTCGTTTTTTATCAATACCGAAGGTTAGTCAATATCTCGACAGCGTCTTGGACAAGATGCTACAACGGATATTGCATTAATTTGATCAACAGCGATATGGGTAAAGGCTGCACAGTCATCAAAATTATCAAGATCACTTACAATCAGCGTGCAGCCATCAAATGAAACCTCTTGAAAAATAGCATTTACGGGATCTTGAAAACCAAATTGGATACGAATACAAGTTCCTGGACTTAATTTTCGTAGCAACCGAAGAACGCTATTATGTCTACAATGAAAGCGACAACCATCATCAAAATCACAGCGACGGCGACGGCGAAAACCATCATCAAAACGGCACATAGTATGGCCCCCTTTTTTTCTATCTGTACATCGTATGAAAGAATCTCGTAATTGGTATGGGTATCCGTTGAGTTCGTAAAATAGAAGAGGATGGGGAGCGTTCTACGTCTTTTTTTAAAAACATACATTATGTTGTATGACAAAAAAATGGTATGCAAGGATTGGCAATAAAATAAAGATGTATAGGATGTAGTATGTTTCATGAAATAAAGAAGGGAAATCGAAAACATTATTAGAATATTTTGTATGAGAAATGCATGACCCCTAACTTGTGTGTCATGTTTCTTTTGTTGAAATAGAAGAAATGATGCAAGACAAACCCTTCCGGTTTCTGACAAAAAAATAGGCTTGTTGTAAAGCTTGTAACACGAACTCTTTTGTCATTGTACGATTTTGATTGGTTTTTTTTACTTTGAATTGTTAATTTCATACATGATCATGTACAGGATCATAGTGTTTCGAGTTGGTGGTTGCTTTATATGTTTTTACATCTGATGATTGTAATCCTTATTTTCTCATAATAAACGCTATTACCTCATAAGAGATACGAAGAATGACCAAATATTGATACCTCCATCTCACTCGTAAATGACTTATGAGATAGAGGTATCAATATTTCTGCCGAATACCAAAAGGCAAGGAAGTGTTCGGTAACATGCTATCTACAAATATAAGAATCTCATAAAACTAGATACTCTTGGGTTTGTAGGTACATCCCATCCCTAAAAACCTAACTGAATCATACAAGGAGGCGAGGATATTGAAAGCAGGGCAGTACGGTAGAGAGTATGAAATGATGCAAACTGGAAAACATCATCCACTTCCATTGGAAGGCATGAACCAGTCCGCAGCAACCATAGATAATACGGAACAAGTCCAATCGAGCGTGTCATTTTGTTCAATCGTACAGGTGCCAAATGGCTTTGTGTACGTACCGAACGGTACTCGAAAACTCGCATATAGCCTGTCTGGCTTAGCTACTGTAAAAGAAACCTCTCAGAAAACCATTACAGTAGACAATTGCGGACCGGTGGATGTGACACTGAATCTTTTGAAAGTGGTGGGAAGCATCGCATATATAGTCAATGCACAAGTGCAGGGAGAGTGCGGGGAGAAACAGGGTGCTTCTTCAGGACGTGATAATCAAATTGAGATGAGTCATACGGGGCATATTCCAGTGAATACGGTACTGAAGTTTAGTGTAGCAGATCTTCCAGATTATCAAATAGAAGAAAAAAATGTCATAATTTCAGCATTTGACGTCACGCCGGTGCAAGAGCAAGAAAATCAGTTTCTTCGTTTTACAGGAATATTGAATTTTCAGAATGTTCCGAAGTAGAGTTCATGTTAGAAACTTACAGAATGAGGAAATGATTACCGTACATATGATATGTCATTATCTTGAAACCAGTCCTGATTTTTCATTTCTTTCATTTTAAATCTGTATGTAGTGCAAAAGAAGAACAAATATGGAAGAGTATATGGAAGGATGCAGATGAAATCGAATCAGCCTTCTTGATGGGAAGGCGAGAGAAGGATTGGGGGATTATGAATGAATCAAATGGATCATAACAATGAATATGAAGTCATGGATAGTGGTAGCATGTATCGCCAGCCAAGGTATCCACTTGCGAATGCATCAGGTTCTGAACTGCAAAATATGGGGTATAAAGAGTGGATGGAGATGTGTCCAGATGTAAAACGAGAAATTCTCGGACAGATAGGAATCCGCCCCTATCAGATAGATGAATGGGAGGCTGTTGGAAAGACACTAACGATAGTTACGGGGACAATTGCTGCAATCGCAGGTGTGGCTTCAGCTTCGTTTCCACCATTAATAGTTGTAGCGGGCGTATTCGCAATTATTTCTTTGCTTCTAGATGTGTTGTGGCCGGACTCTGATCCTGCATCTGCGGATTCGCAAAGCACATGGTATGAGTTCATGGATGCTGCAGAAGTGATGGTAGGTAAGAAAATTTCAGAAGTGGTAAAAAGTAGAGCCGATGTTCAATTAAGAATTGTACAGTCACGAATTCAAGATTATCAACAGGCAGCCTGTAATTTCCAAAAATACCCCAATGATGCAAGGTATCAGGAGTTAATAAGGGATGCATTTGATGATGCTGAAGATGCATTGAAAGACGCCATAAAACTCTTTAGTGAACCAAGGTATGAACTCCTACTGTTATTCAATTATATGCAGGCAGCCAATCTTCATTTGCTTTTGTTAAAGGATGTTGTAAGATTTGGAGAAAGCTGGGGATTCCCACAGCAAAGAGTGGATCAATATTATACGAACACGGGTGTAGGTAACCCAGGCATGGTACAATTAATAGTACAATATACAAACTATTCTATGAATCAGTATGAGAGAGGGATAAGGGATAAGGAAGAAGAAACAAAGGGGTCGTTCCACTATCAGGAGGAGTATTTTACGTATCGTACAAATATGACTATGTTGGTGTTAGATCTTGTAGCGCTATGGCCAACATATGATCCATACAGGTATCCGTTAGCTACAGAAGTACAACTCACGCGAAAAGTATTTTCAGCTTGTATTGGCGTTCCAGCGGGGAATTTTGACAAATGGCCTATCGAAATGGGTATGACATGGGATAGCGCTCCTACGCTATTTCGGTGGTTGCAGCTGTTCACTGTTGTAGGTTATCGCAACGCCGACGTTGCTCAACACTTTGCTGGAGTAAACTCAATCTATCGGACCACCAATTCTCCTTATGATATTACGGTCGGGACTGGGAACTCCCCAAGACCTGAGGATAGGATCGAATGGAGAAGTTATGGTGGAAGGTATAACTACGTTCTCGGTAACAGGATCAGTAGTGGACGCCTAAACTACATGAGATTCTTTGATTATACTGGAGGTTCTTTCTATGCCGGATACTCCGGAAGTCCTTTGAGCTACGATACTTATTTTGGAACTCCTTGTAAGGATGTTCCTTTAGAAGCTAATGACCCTGATGTTTGCCAGCCAAATCAATGGCAGGAAAACCCAACCGGTGTTTGTTTTTCAAGCCAATATGGTACTAATAACTTGAATGCGGTTATCCCAGATGGGTACTCGTATATAAATCCCGGTAAACCATTTGCAACTAGTTTTGCTTTTGCCTGGCAATCTAATACATGCGACCCCTCAAATTACCTAAGGCGAGATAAAATTGCCCAAATCCCAGCCGTCAAGGGGAATCGACTAGGACCTAATGATTCTTACGTAATTAGGGGTCCTGGTTTTACAGGAGGAGATTTAGTAGAGCTAAGACCAGGGCTAGTAACAGGGGCAGGGGGAGTATTAGAAGTTCATCTATACAAACCTGTAGGCGTGAACTATGACATGCGATTTCGTTATACGACTGCTACATTTACTCAGTTACAAGTTGTGGTGCTAGATTCAAATCTGAACCCAATAAGAACCTTGCCAACCTTCTCGATGAGCCAAACAACAAATCAGGAATCAAACCTCTTGCGACCTGAGTCATTTTTGTACACGTACACTGAGCGCCTAACCTTAAATCAGCTCGAGAGCATAACGCTCAGAATCACAAACATTGGAACGGGGAAGGTTGTTCTCGACAAAATTGAATTCCTTCCAGTTGGAACAGGGGTGGAAGTGTATGAAGCAGAGAACAGTTTAAACAAAGTACGGAAGACAGTGGGTGCCTTGTTTACGAATGATGCGAAAAATGCGCTGGAATTGAATATCACGGAGTACCAGGTAGATCAGGCCGCAAGACTCGTAGAGTGTATGTCTGATGAGATGTATCCAAAAGAAAAAATGTGTTTACTCGATCAGGTGAAATGTGCGAAGCGACTCAGTCAAGCACGCAATTTGTTAAATGCTGGCGATTTTGAATCTTCCGAATCGTTCGGAGAGAATGCGTGGAAAACAAGTAGTCAGGTAGTTCTTGCATCCGACAATCCACTCTTTAAAGGCCGTTATCTCCATATGTCAGGTGCGAATTATTCCCCGTTTCATGATCAGGTATTCCCGACATATGCGTATCAAAAGATAGAGGAAGCGAAGTTAAAACCATATACACGATATATGGTACGAGGATTTATTGGAAATAGTAAAGATTTAGAAGTGTTTGCCGTAAGGTATGATAAAGAAGTGCACAAAAATATGAACGTACCAAATGATAGTATACTAACCAATCCATGTACGGGAGAATACCCATTAAAACAAGGTTCCTATCCTGTGATGATAAACCAGGTCATCCCGCAAAACATGTCCTGTGGTCCATGTGAAGATGGCTCACAGATGATGATGCAACAAACCAGTATGGTATGTGCAGATCCACATGAATGGGAGTGTCACATTGATACAGGTGAGCTTGATATCAATCAGAATCTGGGCATATGGGTTGGCTTTAAAATTGGAACGACAGATGGCCTAGCGACACTAGATAATATAGAAGTAATCGAAGAAGGTCCGTTAACGGGAGAAGCATTAACTCGTATGAAAAAACGAGAATACAAATGGAAACAAAAGTGGAACGAGAAATACATGAAAATCGAAAAGGCTGTGCAAGTCGCACAACGTGCGATTCAAGGCTTATTCACACATGCAGATCAAAGCCAATTGCAAGCCTCCGTCACATTACAGCATATTATAGACGCGGAGAAATGGGTACAAAACATTCCGTATGTGTATCATCCATTCTTAGTCGGAGCTTTACCAACCGTACCAGGAGAAGCCTATGATATCTTCCAACAACTGTCCGGTGCCGTTGCGAAAGCACGGGTGTTATATGAACAACGTAACGTGCTAAGAAATGGAGACTTCAATGCAGGACTATCGAACTGGCAGGGAACTGAGGGGACGCAGGTACAACAGATAGGGAATACATCTGTGCTCGTCATCTCAGATTGGAGTACAAACGTTTCCCAACAAGTATGTGTCCATCCTGAACATGGCTATGTGTTACGTGTCACAGCGAAAAAAGAAGGTTCAGGGGAAGGCTATGTGAAAATCAGTGATGGTACGGAAGAAAATACAGAAACACTGAAATTTATAGCGGGAGAAAGTGCAACAAGTTTGGTACCACCGATGACGCCGTCTCGTGAATCCTATTATGAGCAAGACATGACGAACTACCCAGCAGAACAAAGTGGATCGCAGACATATGCAAACGGGAATCAAATGAATTACCAATCAGAGAGTTTTGGAATCAATCCGTACGGTGATGAGGATATGATGAACGATCCAGCATCTTATGCGGGAACAGATTGTGGATGTGGCTGCAGTAAAAAGGCATCGATGAGTTATCCACCTAACAACTATGAAATGAATGCCTATGCAGGTAACACAAGCGGGGCCAATCCTACCGGATCAAGTTGTGGATGTGGTTGCCATAGAAAAGTATACACAAGTGAAGATAACATGACTACGTACGCTTCCGAATCCCTGTCTGGTTATATCACGAAAACAGTTGAAATCTTCCCAGAAACGAATCTTGTTTGCATTGAAATCGGAGAAACAGCGGGAACATTCCTAGTGGAAAGTATTGAATTGATTCGAATGGGTTGCGAATGATCGAATAAGTAGCAGACTCCCTGAAGTAGTAGGGAGCCTGTTTTTTATGATATACATCTTAAAATCATTTTGATGTGCTGAAATACGGATTCTTTTTATGGAGGGTTCTTACAATTCATAGCGCTATATTATCCTGTATGCTGAGTAACAGACAGAACAATAATTGCCTGCATTACACGCTGGGAAAATAAAACGACGACCTACTGCTATAGATCGTCGTTCGTTGGAAGTTTAGGATTCCGCCTGCATTTCATTCGTTTTTTATCCATACAGAAGGTTAGTCAATATCTCGACAGCGTCTTGGACAAGAAGCTACAACGGATATCGCGTTAATTTGATCAACAGCGATATAGGTAAAAGCTGCACAGTCATCAAAATCATCAAGATTACTTACAATCAGCGTGCAGCCATCAAATGAAACCTCTTGAAAAATAGCATTTACGGGATTTTGAAAACCAAATTGGATGCGAATACAAGTTCCTGGACTTAATTTTCGTAGCAAACGACGAATATGATTATGTCTACAATCAAAGCGACGACGGCGAAAATCGTCATCAAAATCATGATCAAAACGGCACATAGTATGGCCCCCTTTTTTCCTTTTTCTATCTGTACATCGTATGACAGAACTTCGTAATTGATATGGGTATACGTTGAGTTCATAAAATAGAAGAGGATAGGAAGCGTTCTACTTATTTTAAAAAATCCCCCATTTAATGATAGGTCAATAAAATAGATATAGAAAAAAAACAAGTCTGCAGCTATTTTAGAAGACGCAGAACAGGTGAATCCTCATATTTCTTTCTGTTGTAGCATAAACATGCCAGATGGAAAGAAAAAAGTGATGTATGGTTTATCTCAGCTATCAAAAGGAAGTCAATTTCTTCGATTGATAGAAACGCTAACTTTTTAGCATAGCCCTCTTATCCCACTATATTGGTATGGGATAAGAGGGCTAAAACTGAAATGGAGGATTGTCGATGAATCAAAAATGTAATCATAATGAATATGAGACACTGGATAGTGATAGCATGCCTTGTCAGCTGAGGTATCCACTTGCGAATGTACCAGGTTCTGAGTTGCAAAACATGAATGATCAAAATGTGATGAACATGAGTGTTGGAAGGGCCTACAATATAGCGCAACAGGCAAATGTAAATGAGGCTGTCTCTACAGCGTTAAGTGTTACTGAAGCTACTCTTTCAAACACCGGAACAGCTCGTAGTAGTGTAGCACTTGCAGCGAAAGGTATTGCTGCCATTTTTAAAATCCTCTGGAAACAACGTAAACAACAAACGCAATGGCGACAATTCATGGATGCAGTAGAATACCTTATAGATAAAAATATTACAATTGCCGTACGAAGCAAAGCTATTTCAGAATTAGAAGGTGTAGAAGCTACCCTGGAGTTATATCAGGAGGCAGCCCAGGATTGGAATCAAAATCCTAGTAATGCAGCTACTCAAGCACGGGTACTTTCACAATTCCGTATTACGAATTCGTTTATGGAGTATGCTATGCCCTCATTTCGAGTGCTGGATTTTGAGGTTCCTTTACTAACCGTGTATGCACAAGCAGCTAATTTACATTTGCTCTTATTACAAGATGCAGTTAACTTCGGAAAGGACTGGGGGATGACCCCGGCAGAAGTTGTGGATTTTAATACTAGGTTTCGAAGACGTACAGCAGATTACACGGATTATTGTGTGAATACCTATAAGGTAGGTTTAGACAAAGCCGTCGCCTTAAAACCGAATATAAAAGACTATAATAAATATCCATATTTAAAAGGGTATACCACTAGTGGATCTACGACTGATTTTTACATTCCCGTGATTCATTGGAATCTTATGAATGATTTTCGAAGAGACGTGACTCTTATGGCATTAGACTTGGTAGCAATATGGCCAACATATGATATAGAAAAATATACAAACCCCAATGGTGTGAATATTCAATTATCAAGGGAGGTCTATTCAACAGCGTACGGTAAAGTTGAAAATAAATCGCAAAATTGGGAAGTTATCGAACGTAATTTTGTGCGGTCACCTCATCTCGTTACGTGGCTAACAAACTTAGCCTTTTATATGTCATCAAATCCTGGCTATTTTGATTTGGAGCAATATGCAGGGATAAAGAGCAGGCTGTCTCTCACAGGCAGTAATTCCACCTGGGAGGAAGGGCTGTCACCTGTTCAGGCATATTCTTCGATCCAGAACGTTACATCTAATGACATTGGTGGCCTGAGAATAACAACTAATGAAGTCACGTGTGCATTTGATTTTAAGAATCCTATAGGTGCAAGGATTAAGGCTTTTGGAAAATGTTATGAGTCGTCCTTCGGGGGGCAGTATGCGTATGTACATGAGGCAAGTATATCTCCTCCTTCCAGTTCTTATCCAGCCACGCATCGCCTATCCTATGGAAATGCAATGGAATCTAAACTTGCAAGTGGCACTAAGGGGTTAAAGTGTGTAGGATTATTTGGATTTGGCTGGTTGCATAACAGCTTAACACCAGAAAATACAATAGTATCTGATAAAACGACTCAAATTCCGGCGGTGAAAGGAAATGCCGTAGATAATGGCGCTACGGTGGTAAGAGGTCCTGGTAGTACGGGAGGGGATCTTGTAAGATTACCTGCGTATAATCAGCAATGGACACAATTGCGTGTGAAAGTAAGACCGTCCGCCACTGCACGAACAAGAGGATATAAAGTTCGAATCCGATACGCAAGTGAAGGTAATGCCAATCTATTTGTAGGGAGGTATGATGATTCTTACGGATGGCGGGAAAACGATAACTATCCGGTTGAACGAACGTTTTCCGGAAGTATGACATATAGCGCTTTCACTTACTTGGATACCTTCAATTTTTCCGCAAATGAAGAAGAATTTAAAATAGAGCTACGTTGTAATAGTGGTGGCCCTATCTATATTGATAAAATTGAATTTATTCCAGAACCAGAACCACCAACGCCAGAACTACCAGTAACTCCTGGTATCTATCAAATCGTGACAGCTTTAAATAATAGTAGTGTTGTAGATATGGATCCAAGCACTAAGAATGTTCACTTATGGCAAAATGGTAATGCTGCTAACCAAAAATGGAGGTTCGTTTATGATTCGGGTCAAGGAGCGTATCAAATTAAAAATATAGCGGATGAAAATTTAGTATTAACTTGGCAGCGGTCGGAAGGAGATAATGTGAGAGCAGTCTCTAATGCAAACCGTCCAGAGCAGTATTGGATCATTCAACAGAGCGTTGTAGATACAGAATATGTTTTTTTACAAAATAAGTCTAATCAAACTAGAGTATTAGATGTAAGTGGTTCTGGTACTGCAAATGGAACAAATATTGGAGTATACACTAATAACGGCACCACAAATAAAAAATTCAAACTTACTAGGTTGAGTTAAAACGATGTAGTGTAATTATTTTTGGTTAAAATATACATTTAACACGCATCTTAAAGCAAAGCTCACGAAGGAGGATGTTCAATGAATTACAATGTGACAAAAGCGCGAGAGGCGGTCCATGCCTTGTTTTCGAATCCAACGACCTTACAATTGAACGTCACAGATTATCAGGTGGATCAGGTGGCAACATTAGTAGAGTGTCTATCTGATCAAATCCATCCAAAAGAAAAAATGTGTTTGCTGGATCAAGTGAAATGTGCAAAACGCTTGAGTCGGGAACGGAATCTATTAAACTATGGAGATTTTGACTCTTCAGATTGGTCTGGCGTAGATGGATGGAACATAAGTGCTCATGTATACACGATAGCGGATAATCCGATCTTTAAAGATCATTATCTCAATCTGCCAAGTGCAAATCATCCCATATTGAGTGATAAAATATTTCCAACGTATGCATATCAAAAGATAGAGGAAGCAAAGTTAAAACCATATACCCGCTACATCGTACGAGGATTTGTGGGGAATAGTACAGATTTAGAAATATTCGTCGCGAGATATGATAAAGAAGTGCATAAGAAAATGAATGTACCGAATGATATCATCCCAATCAATCCGTGTACAGGAGAATCTTTATTGCAATCAACTCCGTATCCCGTTATGTCAAGCAATAGGATGCCGCAAGACATGTGGTGTAATCCATGTGAGAATGGATATCAGACTGCAGCCGGGATGATGGTTCAACAGACAAATATGGTGTGTCAAGATCCACATGAATTTAAGTTCCCTATTGATATAGGTGAGCTCGATATGGAGCGAGATCTAGGCATCTGGGTTGGGTTTAAAGTGGGAACGACAGATGGTATGGCAACACTAGATAATATAGAAGTGGTAGAAGTAGGACCGCTAACGGGAGATACCTTAACTCGTATGCAAAAACGAGAGCCAAAATGGAAGAAAAAATGGGTAGAGAAACAAATGAAGGTTGAAAAGGCGGTACAAATCGCACGAGATGCGATGCAGACGTTATTCACAAATTCTAATCAAAATCGTTTGCAAACGGCTATCACATTACAGGATATTTTACGTGCGGAACAATTGGTGCAGAACATTCCATATGTATACAATGCATTCTTACAAGGGGATGTATCAGGAGTACCGGGTGTAGCGTATGCATATGACATGTTTCAACAACTTTCCGACGTCGTTGCGACAGCCCGGTGGTTATATGATCAGCGAAATGTGCTGATTAATGGGGGTTTCACTGCGGGATTGTCAAACTGGAATCGCACAGAAGGTGCAGACGTACAACAGATTGGAGAGGAATCTGTGCTCGTGATTTCAGACTGGAGTGCAACCATTTCGCAACAGGTGTGTGTGGAACCAGAACATAGCTATGTGTTACGTGTAACGGCAAGAAAAGAAGGATCTGGAGAAGGCTATGTGACGATTAGTGATGGTACGGAAGAAAATACAGAAACATTGAAGTTGATAGCTGGTGAAGGGGCGACAAGTCCGGCCGCATCTAATAACCGTTCTACACTTCGCGAACGCTATACTGAGCGTAATATGGTGACCTCTTATACAGAAGCATATGGAACAAATGGGTATGTTAGAAATCAAGATATGTCGAACTATCCATCAGACAATTATGGAAGAAATGCATATCCTGGCGCTACTCCTATGAATGATCAATCAGAGAGTTTTGGATTTACTCCGTACAGTGATGAAAATAGTATGATGAATGATCCATCGAACCATTACGAAATGAATGCATACCCTGGCAATATCAATATGCCAACGAATCAAGGGGCGGTGTGCAAATGCGGTTGCAATAAAAACGCATATCCGAATGAGAATATGACGATGAGCAACTATTCACCAAATCATTATGAACCCAATGTATATCTTAGCAACACAAACATGACCAATCATCAGGGAATGGGCTGTGGATGTGATGATAGCGTCGATGAATATCCGATGGTAGAAGAAAGTACCCTTGACCTTTCTGATTATGTAACGAAAACGGTGGAAATCTTCCCAGAAACGAATCGCGTGTGTATTGAGATTGGAGAGACAGCGGGAACATTTATGATAGAAAGTATAGAATTGATTCGAATGGATTGCGAATGATCCATTAGGTAGCAGGCTCCCTGAAGTAGTAGGGAGCCTGCTTGTTATGATATAAAACGTGAAACAATTTTTATGTGTAGAGAGGAAAATTGCTTCTATGGATGTTTCTTACAATTAACGACGCTCGCATTCTCGTGGAAGATCACATGGAATGGAACCCAGCGTAATTACATTAATCTTATCAACTACCAGATGCGCAAGTCCTGGAAAACAGTCAAAGTCAGATAAAATCACAAGTCCATTTTGAAAACCTTGAAATGTTCCTGTTGTTGGTGGTTGACAGTCGTATTGTATGATAATACATGTACCAGGGCTTAAGCGTCTTAAAAAATGTAGAATGCCATTTGTATAGTAACCTGCACTATAATTTTGATAAATCTCATTCTCGAGTGGTCTTTGCTCACATTGACAATGATTGTGTTCGTTTTTCATTTTATCAGGCCTCCTTATGT
Organism: Bacillus silvicola; assembly: GCF_050524305.1. NCBI lineage: Bacteria > Bacillati > Bacillota > Bacilli > Caryophanales > Bacillaceae > Bacillus > Bacillus silvicola. Next base: position 12,602 of record NZ_JBNGVC010000020.1, on the reverse strand, counting down.
TTACAGTGCACTCTATGTCTGTAGAAACAATTGGGTGTATGTACCATAAAAAAAGGTAACTACTCAGCCTCCAAAAGGAGGCTGAGTAGTTACCCTTTTATTCTACATCTATACCAATCGGGCTATCTTCCACTACGATTGTATCCACCACAACATTATCTTTTACCTTGATCACCGATACATTATTTGAACCAAAATTTGCTACATAAACAAATTTTCCATCCGAAGTAATCGTGATCCCTCTTGGCTGAAGGCCAACAGGGATCGTTGTAATTACAATATTTTGTTTTATATCAATGACAGACACAGCATTCGCCCCAAAGTTTGCTACATAAGCAAACTTTCCATCTCGAGTCATAACAATCCCTCTTGGTTGAGGGTTTACAGGTATGGTGTCAACAACCATGCTTTGTTGGACATTTATGACAGACACAGTATTTGAATTACTGTTTGTTACGTAAGCAAATTGTCCGTTTGGTGTGAACATAACTTGTCTTGGCCCATCCCCAACCGCTATTGTACCAATCACCATATTCGTTTTCGTGTTAATTATAGATATATTATCGGTTCCATCATTCGGAACATATAAAAGTTGATCATTTGGTGAAACAGCGCCTAAAATAGGTCCATCCCCAACCGGAATTGTTGCAATTACCAAATTTGTCTTACTATCAATAACTGATACAGTATCTGAACCATTATTCATCACATACACACGTTTTCCGTTCGGACTAATGACAATACCAGCGGGATGATTTCCAACAGGTATGATAGTACTAACACTTTGCTGTTTTACATCTATCACGAATACATTATCTGAATCAAAATTTGCTACATAAGCAAATTTTCCATTTGGAGTAATGGCTACACCATATGGACCTGTACCAACAGATAGATTGTTTATTACAGTATTTGTTTTGGTATCAAATATGGTAACAGTATTTGAACCACTATTTGCAGTAAATCCTAATTTCGCCATCTGACACGCCCCTTATTTCATCTTTCTTTTTTGTTTGAATGATTACATGTTAGTATTGTTACACTCTTGGTTCTATTACAAAGTTAATTTTAAAAATTGAGTGATTCGAATAAAATTATTTTATGTGATTTTATGGAGAAGTTTCTCCACAGATAAGAAATGTTTGCACCAGAACGGATTTGACTATAGACAGGTAAAAATCAGTTTGACAGCTTATCCAAATATGTGTGTAGACAAGTACACCCTTTAAGAGATGTATACATATAATGAAATGATAAAAAATATATTATCTATCTGTTTCTATCAATGGATAAGGATAGAAATTTGATTCTATGAAAATGGAGGGAATGTGTATATGTGCAGACAATGTCATCATGATTCTCATCATAAAAGAATGTCTTCACCCATCTGTCAATTTTTGAAAACATTAACAGCGGGGGATGATGTGGATACACTCATTATTGGTGGACATGATAAAAGTGTAGATGCGTTTGTAAGTTTTGATAGAAAAACTGGAGTTGCGACATTTGTTCGAAATAATGGTACGGTATTTGTCGTAGGTTGTGATCAAATCGATGCAATTCTGATTGATGATTAGTAGAATACAATCAAAATTGGGTAAAAAAGAGACAAGCTTTTTCAAGGATGTAAGAATAGAACCATTCTGACTGAAATCAGTAAGAGAATGGCTACTTTATTACTACTAAGTAGGTAAGTCAAGCACGTTCTGATTTTATGCTTTGTGTTTATTATGATGAAATCATAATATGTATGGGTTACACAAAAGGAATACAGTTTTATCATGTCTTTTGATAGAAAAAAGCTGAGTAGTTACTTTTTTTCTATCAAAAAATGTACACTCATTATGAAAAAAAGACGAAATCTGTTCTATGTCCCTTTTGAAACTATGTATGTGTGGATTCATATGTTATAATGAGAAAAATTTCGTTTCGTTTGACGAAATCCCTAGAAAGTATCGTGGAAATCCCCTAACAAATAAGTTAGGGGATTTTTTTGTGAAGAGGCGCAAAGTTATTTATATATATAATCAATATAGAGCGTTGACAGAATATGAAAAGGAGCGCATATTCTGAGTCAGCAATTTCATAACAATGGGAATAAAATAGAGGAGAGATGCCCCCCCCCCTTTTTTTTGTAAAGAAGTCACCGTTTCAAAATGTATACGTTTTGAAACGGGGCTTTCTTTACCGCTTTTACACTTCATAATAATAACAAAATGAATTTTGAAACATGTCATGTGCATGGTACAGAATATGACATGAAAATATGATACATTTATCCTATAACATCTCAAATTCTAGCATACAGGTTCAAAGATAGATAGGAGGAATTTATATGAGGAGATTTTTTTATATAAGAGTTAGTAGTAAAGGTCAATCGATAGAAAGACAGTTGGCAGCGGCATCAGAACTTGAAATTAGTGAAGAATATATATGTATAGATAGAGCAAGTGGAAAAGACTTTAAGCGCCCTGAATATCAACTGATGAAACGTATGCTGAGAAAGGGCGATATTTTATATATACAATCATTAGATCGATTAGGTAGAAATAAGCAAATGATTTTAGCTGAATGGCAAGAATTGAGTCAAGAAAAACAAATTGATATCGTTGTCTTAGATATGCCCCTTCTCAACACAATGAGATATAAAGATTTGAATGGAATTGAAAACCTTATTTCAGACTTAATTTTACAATTATTAAGTTATATGGCTGAAGATGAACGAAAAAGAACACGGGAACAGCAAAAAAAAGGAATTGAAGTGGCTATGCAAAAAGGTATTACATTTGGTAGAAAGAAAATTGAAATTGATCATACATTTATATCCGTATATCAAGAATGGAAACAGCACAAGATTACGGCAGTAGAAGCGATGAAACGAGTAGGAATGAAAAATAATACATTTTATAGAAGAGTAAAAGAATACGAAGCTAGTCTGTAATAAACTTTCTTATTCTAGTTTTTCGTGGTTTAGTGGAGATAAGGGTACAGTTTTTAACATTTTAATTTTGAAAGAATGAAACGGTTTGTACGTGAGTTTACTTGTATAATACTGAAAATTAAGACAATTTATATTTTATCATCTGAAAAATCATGCAAAGAATATTTGTGGTTTGCAAATAGGTACAATCATTCTTTCAGAAAAACGGATATCTGTATGCATTTATTTTTGAATATGTATGATTTTTGTAACACCCTCAATGGATTGCTTTGCATGTATGTATAAAGTGTTCATTTTTAATCAGTTATAAAAGAGGAAAAACGACATCCTTTAAAAAAAATATATATAAACCTGTACGAAGGAGTGATGCCGTTGAAACATTTTAAAGGAATTTTAGACAAAGGAGCGATACCTATCGGTCAATCCGATAAATTAGGAAAACCTTTACGTCAATTTGATAAAATACAATACGAAAATGAGATGTATCTCATTATTTGGCATCCCATCTATAACGAATTTGTCGGTTCTCATGAAACAGGAAATTGGATTTCTTATACTGATTTACATAAATCTATTTGGATAAAAAATTTAAAAGAATCTTTTATGACTACAAGATAAAAAGGCTCTAACAACTTAGTTAGTTAAGTCCCGTTTAAGAATGTAAAATAGCCTAACATATCATGCAGCTTTTAAAAAAATGCATGGGTAAGACAACAGGATTACATATTTGAATCTCAAACATATGTGAAAGATTCAATCGTGACATATATAGAACAGAGAGATACCCCTATTTTATTCGTTTAGGGGTATCTTATTTTCAGTAGTATAATAGAGATAGTACTACACTTTTATTTTTCTGTTTTTAAGGGACCTCCGAAGTTTTCTAACAGAGAAGTTGCTTCTTCTAATTTAAATTGCAATAACATTTCTTTTTTAATGACTGTTTTGAGTGTATCCGTTACACTTTCATTGACTGCTAATAATTGATCAACAGAAAGGCTCCCAGCGGTGAAACCTGCTACAACCGCTTGGATTTTTTCTCCTTCGGCATTGATGACATGAGCCAATCCAAGTTCTTCCAAACCAATAGAAGCTAAAATAATAGCTACAGCTTGTTCAACTGTAATATCCAGACCCTCTGGAATCGTAGGCATACTCATACATATCACTTCCTATTCTCAACTTACTTATGAGCAGTGTATGATACATCGCCTCAATGGTGCGTAAAATGAAAAAAATATGAAATGTTATGAGGGATAAAAAAGAGATGAACACACAATAGATAGTGATTTTATCCGTATCAATGGGGCTGTTCCAACTCGTAAAGTTTGCTTTCCAACATTTAAATGAAGTAATGGAGCATTACTCAAAGGCATCACTTTGGATAGGAATAAAGTAATATTCTCTCATATCCACACAATAATATATTTTTTAATCAGAATAAACAGTAAAAAGAATTCACTTTTGTTTTTGGGTGTGAGGCAAAAGGCTGGGGTGAAGCGAAGCAAGGGGCTAGCCCCTCCTCGTGTCATAAAAATGACGTATAAGCATCTATTCATGAACAGGAGATTGAAGCGGTTCGGCAGGTACAATGGATAGTCTAAGTCGTGCGACCTCAATCTATGTTTTTGGTCTGTTCGGCTTGGCGACACACCATCACCTGCCGAATTTCAGTATACAATGGAGGAGAGGTGGAGATTTTTTGAATGATCTTCTCAAAAAATACGACCGGTCCATTGTATACTGAAAAGCTTGTACAGGAAGAACAGCTCGTATTTTCCTAGAAAATAAAATACGCCCCATACATGAGGCGTATTTAAGAAACCGTTTTCGAAATGTTGTCGTACTTAGTGTAACATATGTTTTTGATATGGATATGTGAGAAATAAAAATAATGAAAAAAGATGAACCTGGAGGGGAACAAAATAGTTATCACATCTAGGAATAACCAAAAGGTCTCCGAAACCGGTGTTTTGTATCGTGTTTTCCATTTGAATAGATTCAGTTAAAGGATGCTGTGTTGATGGAAAGAGACATCTGTTTATAAATGGAAAAAATAAAACATGACTCGTGGGATGCGAGTCATGTTCAGGAGATAACGAAATGATACGTCTAGTATACTATTTTCATTTTAGTTGGGAAATCAATGAAAATCGGAATGATTTTACAAATATTGAGGGGATATACAAAAAAATGTTTTTCTCTCTAGAGAAACATTCCAAGCGATTATTTGGATACACAGGTGATATCATTTGAGAAAAATAGATAGCATGCAAATACATATTTCGCAATACGTGTTCATACAAACATGGAGAAGAACAAACATGTAATCCTTACATGAATAAGGAATGTCACGAAGGAAATATTTCACTTCTGTTCCTATTCTCTATCTACCTATACCGTTTGAAGTAATTGTATGCAATCTAATCGTTGTAACTGTCAATATCGTTGGTTACAACGACGCTCCCATCTACATTCACGAACCCAACGACAGTTAGGAGGATACGGTCGAGGACGGTGATACAGTTGTTGTTGATCATAAGTAGGGTTTGATTCATATACTTGTTGTCTAGCGTTTACATTTGATCCAGGTTGATAAACCAATGGAATCTCTCCTTTTATCCAAAATGGAAATGTTTATATTGTTCGTCACAAAAGTATGATATGCGGAAAGAACCATTCGATATAAGCAGATGCCTAAAAAACAAGCCTGTTTTTAGGTGTTTGCACTAGACAAGGGTTTAGGTGGAATCATTTAAGGTATTAGTTCTACATGTGATGTAGAAAAGACTTCCTCTCTCCTTGAAAAAGTTTTCTTTTTTTGATCAAATAGAAAAAACGGTTGACCAGATAGATTTCTCTCTGTAAGAGAAGAAAATAGATTCTCACCTACCAGAAACATACGAGCCATCACTTCATTTTAAAAGATAGGTAGAAACAGACCATAATCCAAAGCATGTCCTACAAAAAAAAGAAAGGCGAGGATCATGGTCCATCTTCTATTTGAAAAAGGGGGCTCAGATTCTCATCTCGAGAGTAATTGCGTTTTCCAATCCCCCGATCTTATCCCTTGCCTGTTGTTTCAAACTAAAGCGTTTGCGTCAATTCTGAATGTAAAACTCTTTGTGCAGAAATAATCGTCCCCACACTTCTTCCATAAACAGAATAGATGCCGCCATTTTGATTCGGAACAATTTCAACCTCATATTGGGCTGCTTGTCCTAAGTTAGGGTGAACCAAGCTTAGCGTGATAAAATCAGAAGCATTTGCCGGTACAGCAAAAGAAACTTGTTGAATTAATAGTCTTGTCCCATTCAAACGAAAAGACCGAACAATCCCAGTGAGTGGACTTCCGGTGCGATTCAGAATTTTGACTCTCGCATTATTTGCATTCGCCGGTTGATTGCCCTGATTTTCAATCGGTCCAGTAGTAAAAGGCATGTCACATACACCTCCTATTCAACGAAAAAATAAATCCCTCATGCAGAAAAAACATCAGTCATAAATCAGATTCCTATTTCTCAATAGAAAAGGAATGAAAGCGAGGATTTGAAATCCTACAATCGCGAGTCAAAAATGGTACACATTTTTTCCAAAACTTGATAACAGAACCATTGTTACTAGCAAAAATTTGTTCCACCTATCTGATAATGCCCTTTCAAAGGACCGGATGCAGAAATGGCAAGTTTCGTTGTATCACATAATCCTATATTAAACAAGTAAGGAACGCGAGTAATCACATAAGGAAATGTGTCTGTACTACCATCTTGCCTTGTGGCCTTAAAGGTAACGGTAGAACCTAATTCTGCGACTTCGAGGGATAATATGACGTGTATACCTGTTGCAGTACCATCTGTTTCGTATAAAGGATAATCAATCAATGTCTCACCTGCCGGAAGATTAAAATCGATTCTCGGCCCGAGTGGATTCGTTCCTTCTCTCACACGAAAGTGAAATTTCTTCATAGCAAACACCTACCTTCCTATCGTATATTCCATATATTATATGCCACCCATGCACATATGGTATAGGTACCAATGGAAAGAGCACGTCCTTTTATAAATCCCGTTCTAACCTATTGCTGACCACATATAATTATTTTGTATGTTTTTTCATGAAAATAGAGAGAAAAGAACAAAAAAAGAATGATTTCGACAAAGGGAGAAGCAAACGAATCGGGAATAGTACAGAATGAGGAAATGATTACCGTACATATGATATTCTATTATCTTGAAACCAGTCCTGATTTTTCATTTTTTCTTATTTTAAATCTGTGTGTATGGCAAACAAGAACATGGAATGCTGTAGATAAAACTAATCCGTTCTTCTTTTTATGAGAAGGCAAGAGAAAGATAGGAGGATTGTTGATGAATCAAAATTATTATAACAATGAATATGAATTCATGAATAGTGGTGACGTGTATCAGCAGCCAAGATATCCTTATGCGCAGGCACCAGGATCTGAAGTGCAAAATATGAATTATAAAGATTGGATGGATAGGTGTGCACGAGGGGAATCCGGAGATGTATTTTCTACAGCTGCCCTTAAAGGGGCGATTGTTACGTCTTCAGGTATTGCGTGGGCTCTTCTTGGGCTTATTCCAGGTGCAGGTCCTATACTATCCGCAGTTGCAGGCGTAATAAATGTAGCCGTTCCATATATATGGCCAGACCAGGAAAGCGATACGCCCCCTAGTCAAGCAACACAATATAAGTGGAGCGAACTAATGAATGCTGCTCAGGAACTTACTGACACAGCAATTGAGACAGAAGTGAAAAATAGGGTTCTTCAAGAATTAGTAGGGCTTCAAAGGACTACAAAATTATATCAAGATGCTGCTTGCGATTGGAGCCAAAGCCCAGATGATCCAGAACTTAAAGAAACTGTTAGAACACAGTTCCTTGCTTCAAATACGATATATTATGATAGAATGCCTATTTTTCAACAACAAGGTTTTCAAGCAGAATTATTATCTTCATTTACTGAAGCCGCTAATTTGCATTTACTTTTGTTAAGAGACGCGGTTAAATATGGGTTAGCGTGGGGGCTAGACCAGGTAACAGTTAATCGATATTATCGATACCTAAAAGAAAATACAGCAAGTTACACAGCATATTGTATTTCGACATTTAACAACGAATTAGCGAGACTAAGTACAGGAACTCAGGGAGCTGCTTCATGGAATAATTATAATAAGTATCGTACGGGTATGACAATTATGTCATTAGATATTGTAGCATTATGGCCAACATTTGATCCAATTTTATATCCACTACCAGTCTATTCACAACTTACACGTGAAGTATACACACAGGCATGTGGAAGGTTGGACGATAGCCCTTCGATGCAGACGATTGAATCTGGGTTAGTTAGGCCGCCGCATCTGTTTACCTGGTTGAGAAGCTTTATATTCGGAGTCGATACGACATCGGATAGTCGGTCTACGTTCCTTACTCGTTATAAATTAGGTTTTAGCTATATTTCTTCTAAAGGTTTCATAAATGGAGAACCAGGAGAAGCTGAATTGATGGAAACCTCATGGATTGGACCTAGACCTGGAAATACCACCAATCAGGGAACTCCTGATTGGGCCAATATATATAATACACATGTGAATCCAGGTTTCACTAATAATTCTTTTTCTCCTGAAAATTTAAACACACTTACTTTTCGGGGGCGCCATGAGGTCTCGCACTTGGGCTTTTATTCTTTGATTGGTGGTCAGTCGGAGTATGGTGGGCGTTACACAAGTCAGGTAGGATTCCCTTGTATTAATCCTACCCAATGTGACACTTCAAGATCTTGTTTGGATACATGTAAACCTAGCAGTACACCAAATATAGGTAGTGTTTGTGAGGATGTAATATTATATAGTGAACGGTTGTCATGGCTGGCCGCATTCAGAAGTGAACGACTATTTGGCACTAATGCTCTTGATACTATTATCTATGCATGGACACACGCTAGTGCGAAAGCATATAACATTATAGATAAAAATTACGTTAGTCAAATTCCAGTGGTGAAGGCATCTGGTGGTAGCGGATATAGCGTAATCAAGGGGCCAGGTAGTACAGGAGGAGATCTCGTTAGCTTGGCACCGAATGCTCGAATTGAGGTGCCGCTGTCCCCGCAATTCGAAATGTTCCCAATAGAAACTAAACCTTGTCGTATGAGAATGCGTTATGCATGTAAATTACAAACGAGGGTAAAAATTGGTATCTTTAGAAATGACGAGTGGGTAGTACAGGAGGAGGATATCGTTGTACCATCTACCCCATATTCTGGTGAACAAGCTGCGTTAACTTATAATGCATTTGGATATGTAAATCTTACATCCTTTAATCTTACATTCCCAAGTAATGAACTAATATATATTGAGAGAATAGATTCAAATGATGCAGATCCTCTCATCATCGACAAAATCGAATTCATTCCAATTGAGGGTTCTGTTGAAGTTTTTGAAGCGAAAGAAGATTTAGCAAAAGCGTGGAAGGCAGTGAACGCCTTGTTTACAAATGATGGGAAGCATACACTACAGTTGAATATCACGGATTATCAGATTGATCAGGCCGCAAGATTGGTAGAGTATATGTCTGATAAGATGTATCCAAAAGAAAAAATGTGCTTACTCGATCATGTGAAATGTGCGAAACAACTGAGTCGCGCTCGTAATTTATTATACTACGGTGATTTTGAATCTTCTGATTGGTCTGGTGAGAATGGCTGGAACACAAGCACTCATGTGTCCGTGGCATCCGACAATCCAATCTTTAAAGGACGCTGTCTGAAGCTACCTGGTGCCAATCAGCCGCAATTTAGTGACCAGATATTCCCGACATATGCGTATCAAAAGATCGACGAATCGCGATTAAAACCGTATACACGCTATAGGGTTCGCGGATCTATTGGGAACAGTAAAGGGTTAGAAGTATTCGCCACACGATATGAGAAAGAAGTACACAAACACATGAACGTACCAAATGATATAAAACCAACGAACCCATGTACGGGAGAATATCCATTGGAACAAGGTTCCTATCCTGTGGTGATAAACCAAGTTATCCCGCAAAACATGTCCTGTGGTCCATGTGAAGATGGCTCACAGATGATGATGCAACAAACAAGTATGGTATGTGCAGATCCACATGAATGGGAGTGTCACATTGATACAGGTGAGCTTGATATCAATCAGAATCTGGGCATATGGGTTGGCTTTAAAATTGGAACGACAGATGGCCTAGCGACACTAGATAATATAGAGGTAATCGAAGAAGGTCCGTTAACGGGAGAAGCATTAACTCGTATGAAAAAACGAGAATACAAATGGAAACAAAAGTGGAACGAGAAATACATGAAAATCGAAAAGGCTGTGCAAGTCGCACAACGTGCGATTCAAGGCTTATTCACACATGCAGATCAAAGCCAATTGCAAGCCTCCGTCACATTACAGCATATTATAGACGCGGAGAAATGGGTACAAAACATTCCGTATGTGTATCATCCATTCTTAGTCGGAGCTTTACCAACCGTACCAGGAGAAGCCTATGATATCTTCCAACAACTGTCCGGTGCCGTTGCGAAAGCACGGGTGTTATATGAACAACGTAACGTGCTAAGAAATGGAGACTTCAATGCAGGACTATCGAACTGGCAGGGAACTGAGGGGACGCAGGTACAACAGATAGGGAATACATCTGTGCTCGTCATCTCAGATTGGAGTACAAACGTTTCCCAACAAGTATGTGTCCATCCTGAACATGGCTATGTGTTACGTGTCACAGCGAAAAAAGAAGGTTCAGGGGAAGGCTATGTGAAAATCAGTGATGGTACGGAAGAAAATACAGAAACACTGAAATTTATAGCGGGAGAAAGTGCAACAAGTTTGGTACCACCGATGACGCCGTCTCGTGAATCCTATTATGAGCAAGATATGACGAACTATCCAGCAGAACCAAGAGGACAACAGACATATGCAACTGGTAATCCTATGAATTACCAATCAGAGAGTTTTGGAATCAATCCGTACGGTGATGAGGATATGATGAACGATCCAGCACCTTATGCGGGAACAGATTGTGGATGTGGCTGCAGTAAAAAGGAATCGATGAGTTATCCACCTAACAACTATGAAATGAATGCCTATGCAGGTAACACAAGCGGGGCTAATCCTACCGGATCAAGTTGTGGATGTGGTTGCCATAGAAAAGTATACACAAGTGAAGATAACATGACTACGTACGTTTCTGAATCTCTGTCTGGTTATATCACGAAAACCGTTGAAATCTTCCCAGAAACGAATCGTGTCTGCATTGAAATCGGAGAAACAGCGGGAACATTCCTAGTGGAAAGTATTGAATTGATTCGAATGGGTTGCGAATGATCGAATAAGTAGCAGGCTCCCTGAAGTAGTAGGGAGCCTGTTTTTTTATGATATACATGTTAAAATCATTTTGATGTACCGAGATACGGATTCCTTCTATGGATAGTTCTTACAATTAGTAGCGTTCACATTCTCTTGGAAGATCACAAGGAAGAGAGCCAAGGGTAATCACGTTAATCTTATCAACTACAAGATGCGCCAGTCCTGGGAAACAGTCAAAATCAGATAAAATCACGAGTCCATGTTGGAATCCTTGGAATGTAGCCGCAACAGGCGGTTGACAGTCATATTGTATGACAATACATGTACCTGGGCTTAATCTTCTTAAAAAGCGTAAAATGCCATTTGTATAGTAACCTGCATTACAATCTTGATAATTTTCATTCTCGATAGGTCTTTGTTCATATTGACAATGATTGTGTGCCATTTTTATCAGGCCTCCTTTTGTTTACAGTGTACCTTATGTATGGAGGAACAATTGGGTGTATGTACCGTAAAAAATCTGGTGTAAAAAAGAAAAAAATATAGATTTCTCACGTTAAGATCTTTTCATCTAATCATGAAGTGCTGATCGTAGCCTTTCAGGTGAGCGAATAAGAGAACGAACAAACCATTTGTTTTTAGATTACACAATGAGGCAAGGGGAAAAACCTGCTTTATCTAATTAGCAGGTAAAGGTTGGCGGAGTGTGTTGCGAACTTCTCCAGAGTGAGCTGAATTCCAGAGAAGTTTTGGGGAGGGAGCGGACTAGTGGCACATTTGAAGGAGAGACAGTTCGAATAAGGTATGATTTTAATAGCTTCCCTGTACTTGTCGTTTTTCTTTACGCTATCGAGGAGTATTTGAAATATGGAAAGAACGTGGCATATCGATTCATCCAACGACCATTATGCGTTAGGTCCATCCATATAAATCTAAGTCAAATTAACGAATTTACCTTCATTTGAAGAAAACCACTGACTCGTGGCGTACTGATGAAACCTATATTAAAGTGAAAGAAAAATAGATGTATTTGTATCACGCTGTGGATGCCGAAGAAATCCCGATTGATTTTTATGTGAGGAGAAATAGAAAAGTGAAATCTGTATGAGTTGAATTAAAAGATTACAATCGAATGCATAATCGATCGATCACTTTTTCAGGTGTGCGATTTAATTCCTGAATAAAAGCCTGTACATTTTTTTGAATTTCATAAATCGATGAATAAAAAACATTATGAATGATGTCTGATTTGAGCCATTTCCATACCCCTTCAATTAAATTTAAATCGGGACTGTAGG
>NZ_JBNGVC010000018.1:0-17375 GCF_050524305.1 Bacillus silvicola | reverse complement strand
CAACTATGGGATAGTTCATATATAGACGAGAATACATTGAGTGTAAATATAGGGAGAATTAGAAGGAAGTTGCAAGATTTAGGTATTGAAAACGCACTGGAAACAGTTCGTGGTGCTGGATATCGTTTGCATGCTACTTGGGAGAAGGAAGGAAAGGAATAATGAAATTATTTTTAGAAGAACATATTCCACTCATTTGTTATACATTTGTCCAATTGCTTATCATTCTTTTTATATATTGGTTTGATGGTTATCCACATATTTTGACAGCATTATATTCTGTATTTTTGGGTGTTTTTTTATTAATAGGTTATCTAATATATCGTTATTATAGTCATCGTTCATTCTACAAGCGTCTATCAACACCAATGGAAACTTTAAATGAGTCAATAAAAGATAGTGATTTGACTCCATTATCAATGGCCTTAGATAAATTACTACAAACTCAATATCAATATTATCAAAACCAATTAAAAAAATGGGAACGAAAACAACAAGAACAAATGACTTTTATGAATCAATGGGTTCATCAAATGAAAACACCTCTTTCTGTTATTGAGTTAATTACACAAGATGCAGATGACTCTCGATTTGACAGTATTAATGAAGAAACGGAAAGAATCAAAAAAGGATTGGAAATGGTCTTATATGTTGCTCGTTTAGAAACATTTGAACAGGATTTTCATGTAGACAGATTGCGAATATTAGGAATGATTGATTCTGTTATTCATGAAAATAAACGTCTGTTTATACGTAGTTATGTGTATCCAGAGGTAAAGGTAGATCCGAGTCTTATTGTAGAAACAGATAAGAAATGGTTTCGATTTATACTCAATCAAGTGCTGTCAAATGCAATTAAATATTCATCAAGTAAGAAAGAGAAAGTAATAGTATCGGCGTATTCAAAAGGACGAGCAATTATTTTGGAAGTAAGAGATTATGGAGTGGGCATTCCTACTGCTGATTTACCACGTGTTTTCAATCCATTTTATACTGGAGAAAATGGTAGGAAATTTAAAGAGTCTACGGGAATGGGATTATATCTTGTTAAAGAAGTATGTGAAAAATTAAATCATAAGATTGAGCTAGAATCTGAAGTGGGTAAGGGAACAAAAGTTAGAATCGTATTCCCATATGCATCTCGTTAACCGATGAAAGGTAGACTTTTCATCGGTTTTTTCTTTTGAATCTTACAAACTTGTTAGATAAATGTTAGGGAAATCGATAGGAAAAATCCTATGCAATATGTACATTGTATGTAGAATCAAAACTGAAAGGAGAAAGGAATTATGATACAAAAGCAACGTATTGAAATAGTTGATTATTTACGGGGATTTGCGCTTATAGGCATTACTTTTACAAATATATTTCAAAACACGAGTATGGTGAGCACTGATGCCCATCCTTATTTTAGCTCTTTCGTTTACACTTTCATGGTATCCAAATTTATTTATATATTTATGTTCCTTCTAGGCTTATCTTCTGCATTATTAATGTCAAATTTAAAGAAGAGGGGTGAAAGGGCAAATTTAATATATATCCGGCGTTTTATTATCCTGTTATTAATTGGTGTTACATGTACATTTGTAGGGGTCCCTGCCGGTGGATTATTTATTATGTATGCAATTTATGGGCTAATAGGATTTGTATTTCAGTATATACCACCGATGATTAACATTATCGTTTTTATCGCTATTGCAATATTGATTTGGTTCACACGTGACATGGTTTTAATTGAAGGTGAATCAACTAATAATCAAATTGTATCTTTAGTAGGCATGTTAAGCGGATTTTCAATGGTTATTTTAGGGATATTTTTAGGACAAGTATCTTTTTTCAATCGCCTACAAAGATGTAAGGTATTACTTGTAACAGGTTTAGTCCTCCTATTCTTTTTAACATACTATTCTTATGGCTGGATGAATAATTTTAGTTCTTTCGTACTGCCCCTATTTTATATTGTGTGCTTAACCATTTTAAGTATGATTCCCATGGTAAGAAGTATGTTCTCATGTTTAATCGCATTTGGCCGAATGTCTATGTCAAACTTTATTGTGCACACATCGATTGTTTTTGACTATTTAGAAAATGGAAAATTCTCATTCTTAACCTATTTAGGTATCGGTCTATCCATTATTGTTATACAAATTATTTATAGTAACATATGGTTAAAGTACTTCAGAATGGGACCTTTAGAATGGATATGGCGTATGGGGATATATTGGAAGAAAATTCGAATTGTAGATTCATTCGCGAAAGATTCTAATTTTAAAGAAAACAAAACCTGTTAAAGAAGTATGTGAAAAATTAAATCATAAGATTGAGCTAGAATCTGAGGTAGGTAAGGGAACAAAAGTTAGAATCGTATTCCCGTATGCATCTCGTTAACCGATGAAAGGTATACTTTTCATCGGTTTTTTCTTTTGAATCTTACAAACTTGTTAGATAAATGTTAGGGAAATCGATATGAGACATACTAAGTATAGGTTACACTTCATGTATCGAAAAGAGAAATGGAAGGTGAAATACTTGTGGAGATACTACATGTTTCAGATTTAGGGAAAGTTTATCCTGGGAAAATTTCTTATACAGCATTATCCCATATTGATTTAAAAATAAACAAAGGTGAATTTGTAGGAATTATGGGACCATCTGGGAGTGGTAAAACAACGCTATTAAATATGGTGTCTACTATAGATGCTCCAACATCAGGAGAAGTATTAATTCATGGAGAAAATCCATATCTGTTATCTCCAGATCAGTTGTCTTTATTTCGAAGACGTGAATTAGGGTTTGTTTTTCAATCATTTAATCTCCTTAATACACTGACAGTGAAAGAGAATATTGTTCTTCCACTTACACTTGATGGTGTAAGCCCTAGAGAAATGGAAAGGAAAGTGGAAGCTATTGCTGAAAAACTAGGGATAACTGAAATATTAGATAAACGTACGTATGAAATTTCTGGTGGGCAAGCACAAAGAACAGCAATTGCACGAGCTACTATTCATAATCCGAAATTATTACTTGCGGATGAGCCTACAGGAAATCTGGATTCAAAATCTGCTAGTGATGTGATGGAATTATTGACAAAGCTTAATAAAGAAAATAGCACAACGATGATGTTAGTGACACATGATGCAATGGCTGCAAGTTATTGTGATCGAATTGTGTTTATCAAAGATGGACAGTTATACAATGAGATTTATTGTGGAGATAATCGCAAAGTATTCTATCAAAAAATTCTAGAGGTTTTAGCATTATTAGGAGGAAATGCACATGACTTTTCGACAATTCGCATTTAATAACGTCATTCGAAGTAAACGAACATATTTGGCTCATTTTTTAAGTAGTACGTTTGCTATTATGATTTTCTTTACTTATGCATTACTTGCATTTCATCCTAATTTACAAGGCGATCTTGCTGCCAGTGTAACAATCAATACATTTGCAAAGTCAGGATTACAGATATCGCAGGGGTTAATATTTTTCTTCTCATTCTTCTTTATCCTATATTCTGTAAGTGCATTTTTAAAAACAAGAAAAAAAGATTTTGGAATTCTAATGCTACATGGGATGTCACGTTCACAGTTGAATAAATTAATATTTATTGAAAATACAATAATTGGAATCACTTCTATTTTAACAGGAATTACAATTGGAATGGCGTTCTCTAAGTTTATCTTAATTATGAGCAACA
This sequence comes from Bacillus silvicola, assembly GCF_050524305.1. Classification (NCBI taxonomy): domain Bacteria; kingdom Bacillati; phylum Bacillota; class Bacilli; order Caryophanales; family Bacillaceae; genus Bacillus; species Bacillus silvicola. The sequence goes on along the minus strand of NZ_JBNGVC010000018.1, from coordinate 13,678 downwards.
ATCTGCTAATGATTGATAAAGGACTCCCATTTTACATGCCCTTTAAAGCAATTGGAATAACATTTGGAGCTTTCTTCTTATTATTTTTATTTATTTCACTTTTCACTTCTCGACTAGTAAATGTAGAGCAATTAGTAGAATTAATAAAAGCAGAAGAAAAGCCAAAGCCTGAACCCAAAGCATCCTTTTGGCTGTCTTTATTCGCACTTATTTGTATTGGATTAGGATATACGGCTGTATTCCATAGTGTTAATGCAATTCAATACAAGGATATGAAATATGTATTATTCATGATGGCGACAGGGGTGAGCTTTGTTGTACTTGGAACGTACTTCTTATTTACACAGCTCAGTGTATATGTGTTACGTGCATTAAAGAAAAGGGAAAATATTTTCTTTAAGAAAACAAACATACTCACCATCTCAGATTTAGTGTATCAATTAAAAGATAATGCAAAAATGTTTTTTATGGTCACTATTATATCTGCCGTTGCCTTCACTGCAGTTGGAACTTGTATGGGATTAGGTAACTCATCTATGGCTGAATCGAATAGTCCCTTTGCATTTTCTTATCAGTCCTATAATAATAATCCTTTAGAAAAAGAGCATCTAAAAAAAATAGAAAGCGAACTCAATAATGGTGGGTTTAAATTTAAACAAGTAACTTATTCAATAAAACAAATTCCAGATAGCCTTTATAACAGTAATGTATTATTAAGCGTTATAAAAATAAGTGATTATAATAAGTTAGCTGAGGCATTTGGTTTTGAAAAAGAAAGCTTAAAAGGTGAAAATGATAGTTTTGTCATACCTGCAAGAAAATTCTCTAATACAAAATCGAATCAAAATAACTTTCGATTGTCGCATAGAAATATAAAAATAGATATGCATGTAAATAAAACACTAACGCCAAAAGAACTACAAGATACAAACATAACGACAATTATTATACCAGACGCTGTATATAATCAAATGATAGTGGATCCAGAGAATTACCGTGGTGAATCCACCATTAATGGTTTTATTGTGAAGGATTGGGAGAAAACGAAAAAAGTTGCTGGAAAAATCGTGACTACTCTTCAGAAAGATAATGAAGGTATACATGAGCCAGTATTATACAACGAGCAATATAAATTTTCTTCTTTAATATCTACATGGATAATGATGAAACAAGGTTTTGGACTTGCATCCATCATGAGTGTATTAATAGGCATTGTTTTCTTTACGTTTGCTGCAAGCTTTTTATATTTCCGATTATATACAGACTTAGAACGAAATCAGCAGCAATATAAAATGATAGCAAAGGTCGGTTTAAGCAAACCGGAATTAAAGAAAGTTGTGTCACGTCAACTTACATTGTTATTCTTTTTACCAATTTCAATAGCGATTACACATAGTTCGGTTGCTTTTATCACCTTACAAAAGTTAGCTAATTTTTCGGTCTTGGGTAGTTCCGTTATAGTATTGGTTTGTTTCTTAGTTTTGCAAATTATATACTTTTACTTTGTTCGTTCTCAATACTTGAAAAAAATGTATAAAACGATTTTTTAATTCGAAAATAATAAAAAGAAGGAGAATATAGGGTGAAAAAAAGACTTGGGTTATTAATAGTAGCTGGTATTTCGATTACCGTGTTAGGAGCATGTTCATTCTTTGGTGCAAAAAACTCCCCGGCAAATGGGCTTTCAATAGAGGTAGAGCAGTTAAATGAACAAACAAGAAATTCTATAATAGACCTATACAAAGATATAACCATATCACAAGAGCAATTCAAAATAAAAGAGGGGAGCATAGATAATAACAAACTCAATATAAAGCTCCCGACACAATTTTGGGATGCTAGGGCGGATACTCCTAGTAATTTACTATTTATAAGCAGAACAACTGCTGAAAAAATGAATAAAAAGGGGCTTATACGTGAAAGGGATAATAATAGTGGGCTCACATCTTCAGTCCCTATTGCCTCTTTACCAAAAAGAAAAAAAGATGAAATTATCTTATTTGCAAATAAAGAATATAAGGACTTAAAAGAAATAATATATGATGGGAAAAAAATGAGTACTCAATACGAAGGTGATGTATGGCTAGCGCCATATCGTGGTGGATCCAACGCAATCCTATTAATTGTAGATGATACATTATTTAAAGAAATAAATGGGAAAGAAAAAACTAGACAGATTCTATCTTTTAATAAATCTTTTGGGAATCATAATTTACTCAATCAAGGGAAAGCACCAGAATTAAGTAAGGAAATAGATAAAGTGAATACGGCTTTAGGTACTGAGGGTAAGGGAGCCGTTGAATTTGTAAATATTACAGAAAAGTAAAAATTACTTTTATATAGAATAAAAGTTTAGAACATATTAATCATCTTTGAAAAAATCATTTATTGATTTTTTCAAAGATGATTATTTTCGCACCAGAACCCTTTGCAATTCCTGGTATAGTTGCTCTTTCTAGCGCTCATTAAAAAAAGTAAAACCTACTGCACAAAAGGGTCCTTTAGTCATAAGCTTCACTAACTGTTGTGCAGTATATTTTGGTGAATATTTCATATCATTTTGAAGCCACCAAATTGCCATCCCAACAACACAGGAAGTGAAGAAACGTAATACCATATCCTTTGGAATATCTGAGTCATGTTCTCCAATTTTAAGCTCAATGTAATTTCGTTCAAGATTATCCATAATAGTCTGCTGCATTTGTAGGTTGAAATCATGAATGCCATGAGGCCCAAACATGGTTTTATAAAAGTCTGCATGTTTTACCATACACTCAAATATCGATTGTAAAACTTCCTCGAGTTTCGAAAAATCTATTTGATGTCCCTGCACATGGGCATATAGGACCATCTTACTTGTTAACTCTTCTAGTGCACTCTCGCTAAGCTTTGTTAACAGATCTTGTTTATCCCTGTAATGCGAGTAAAATGTTGCCCGATTGATGAGTGCCTCATCTGCGATATCTTGAATGGTAATAGCATCGTATCCCTTTTCCGCTATCAGTTTGATAAAAGCATCATATATAAATTTCTTTGTTCGAATAATCCGCAGATCCGCTTTTTTCAACATCTTATACCTCCCCGTTCGTTATTGTCATTATAGACAACAGATTTCATCCTTTTGTTTTTTATCTTACATTTAGGCCTTAAATGTAAATTGAATTTTATGGAAAAAACGATATAATTCCATTATAAACAACATGAATTTATTATCAACTACACATTGTTCGTTATCTATCTGTTTGTTTGTTAAACGAATGCTAGGAGGAATAATTTAAAAGACTTATAGTGAAGCAATTTTTCAAACAAAAGATGGTTCTATATAAGTTGAATTAAAAGATTACAATCGAATGCATAATCGATCGATCACTTTTTCAGGTGTGCGATTTAATTCCTGAATAAAAGCCTGTACATTTTTTTGAATTTCATAAATCGATGAATAAAAAACATTATGAATGATGTCTGATTTGAGCCATTTCCATACCCCTTCAATTAAATTTAAATCGGGACTGTAGGGAGGTAAAAACACTAATTCTAAGCGATGACAGTGTTTCCTTAAAAGTGGTTGGATGAGCTTCGCATGATGAATACGCGCATTATCTAGAATAAGAGCTATTTTCCCGTTGGGATACAGTTCAAGTACATGCTGAAGAAAACGAAGAAATGCTTCGGCATCATACCGCTCCTCTTCTACACAAACTAACTCACCGGTTTCATAATTAAGTGTACCAATAAGTTTAACACCTTGGTGTTTCCCATAAGTAGGAATACTGCGTTGTTTTCCTTTTAAAAACCATGTATGCTGCAGTGCTTGGTAATCGCGGATCATGGACTCATCTTGAAACAGAAGATGGTCAATCTCCTCGTTTAAAAGTTTTTTTATAGGCGGGGAAGGTAACTTCCCTAAACTCTTGTTGTTTCACCGGGTCTGCTTTCGCTAATGTATACGTCGGTTTTGTGTAACTAAGCCCTAAATCATGTAAAAGTCGAGACACCCCGCGAAGTGTGTAACTTACGTTCCATTCTCTTTTAATGAAAGAAGCGATAATGGATAAAGTCCAATTATGTTTAGCTGGAAATCCAACATCAACGGGTAGATGAGATGCAATCACTTGAACTAACTCCTGTTCTTGTTCAGGGGCTAATTTACGTGGTGCTCCTGTTGATTGTCCCATGAGTAAGCCATGCAATCCTTTTTCTTTGTAAGCATTCACATAATTATAGATTGTTTTTTCAGAACGACCAATCATGTTCATTATTTCTTTTATAGAAAAGCCTTGTACATAGAAATAGATCGTTTGATAACGTTCATACATTCGTTTCGTTTTAGTCGTTTTCATTGCTACAAGTAGGCTTTCTTTTTCGTTTTGGTGTACATGTGTCATTTTGCTCCGCTCCATTTGTCAATATATGTTACTTATTATATTTCGACAAACAGTAGCTGTAACCTTTTAATTCAACTTATATAGGTGGCCTTTTAAGCATTATGGCTGCTATTATCATCGCTAGATTTGCTTTTATGAAATCTTAGATAATCCGCCAATTTTAGCTTGTAGAAGTGTAGTAAAGAAGGATACAGAAGCCGAGTTAAATCGCCGCTCAAGTTCCTCCAGACTTAATAAAATCCATGTTGAAGTTTTTAAGTGATATATATTAGAAATACGTTTAAGGAGGATGAGAATAATTAAAAAAAACATAATTTTTGCACCAGAAACTTTTAACTTGGCCGAAACTACCAGATCAATAGAAGTAGCAAAGAAATGTTCCGAATACTTTCATTGCATATTTATAGGCTACTCTAGAAAATATGCTTATCTTATTGAAAAAGCTAACTTTGAATTTATCCACCTTGAACCAGTTTTAAGTGAAGACGATATCACTCAACTTATGAAAGTCGATCAGATGAAGGGTATAAAACATCCCTTTACATACGAACATCTCAAAAAACGAATTGAGAATGAGAAAAGAATTATAAATACTTACTGTCCGGCGGTTGTCGTTATCGGAACTACATTGAGTATGTTTATTTCAGCGAGAGCTTGTCAAACACCACTTGTATATATTAAACCATTAGCATACACCAGAACTTTTGTATTAAAAGGACACCTAGAATTACCTTCCATAATTAATAAGACTTTCTTACCTAAAAAAATCACCATGAATCTCTATAAAAAGGTTGCTTTAGGTATTACTTATAAACCAAAGTCTTTTTCAAAATTGGCAAAAGAAGAAGGAGTAGAACTTCCAAAATACACCATAGATGCACTGGATGCTGATTATAATTTAATTACAACCATTCCTGAAATTAGTGGTGTGGACGATCTTCCTGCTAACTATAAATATATTGGCCCGGTTTATGCAAAACTGGATATGCCCATACCATCATTTCTATATAGTCTTCCCTCAAATCAACCTGTTATTTATTTTGCGATGGGAAGCTCTGGAAGTAAAGAAATTGTCATGAAATTCTTACATATTTTAAAGAAACTTCCGGTGACAGTTATATGTCCAATGAAGAAAATACTTGCGTCTAGTGGCAATATTTTTTCTAGTAGCAAGAATATTATTCTTTGTGACTTACTTCCCGCTCATAAATTGGGAAATATAATAGATTTATCTATTATTCATGGTGGAGAAGGTACAGTTCAAACGGCTTGTTTATCTGGTAAACCATTCCTTGGGCTTGGACTGCAAGCAGAACAAAAAGCCAATATAAATGAATGTGTTCTTTTTGGTAATGCATTGGAACTTAAACGAAAAGATATTACGACTCAGAAAATTGGTGAATTGATAGACTTCTCGCTAACAAATAAAGAGATGCATAATAAGGCAAAAGAAATGCAGGAACTTTTAGAAAATATTGATGGTCCAGTAAATGCTGCTAACTTCTTAATAAATCATTTCGCTATAACATAAAAGAATAATGGAGGTTTACCATGAATAAAGTATACGATAAAATCATTAGCCATTTGGCTGAAATAACAGGTTATGATCAAAGTGATATTGCTGTAACTGATTCGTTAGTTAATAATCTTGGCCTGGACTCAATGATGATTATGGATTTTCATAGATTAGTAGTACAAGACTTTCCTGAGATGAAAGAAGTCGACTTGGAAGAAGTTTTTCAACAAGAGGATACAACTGTAAATGATATTTTATGTTTAATATATAAAGAAATAGGGATGGAAATGAATCAAGAGACAGCTTCATTACTGGATGATTTCAATGAAGTTAAAGAGTTTCATAAATATCTTAAAAGCAGAGAATACATTCCTTATTTCAGAAAAAACCATGGAATAGCATCAAATAGAATTATTATAGATGGAGAAGAGAAGATAAATTATTCCACTTACAATTACCTTGGTATTAATGGTTCAAATATAATTAACCAGGCCGTCATTGAAGCGATAAATCGTTATGGAACGAGTGTTTCTGGTAGTAGGTTACTTAGCGGAGAAATTGAAATCCATCAAAAGCTTGAAAGAAAAATTGCTGAATTCTTAGATGTAGAAGATGCTCTAATTCAGGTGGGAGGACACAGTACTAACGTTAATACTATAGGGAATATTGTCAATCAAGAAGATTTAATTCTACATGATGCATTGGCTCATAATAGTATTATTCAAGGTGCAATTCTTTCTAATGCCAAGCGAAAACCGTTTAAACATAATGATATGGATCATCTAGAAGATGAGCTGAAAAAGCTAAGATCGAAATTCCGCAGGGTTTTAATCGTGGTAGAAGGTGTTTACAGCATGGATGGAGATATTTGTAAACTGCCAGAACTAATCAGAATAAAAGAAAAGTATAATGCTATTCTCATGGTGGATGAAGCGCATTCAATCGGTACTATTGGTAAGAATGGTAGAGGTGTTACAAGTTATTATGATGTTAACCCTAAATCAGTAGATATTCTAATGGGAACATTAAGTAAATCCCTTAATAGTTGTGGGGGATATATTGCTGGTAGCAAATCCTTTATTAAATATTTAAGATTTAATTCACCTGGATTTATTTTCAGTGTAGGAATGACACCAGCTAATGCAGCTGCGGCAGTAGCGTCGTTAACAATCTGTGAAAGTGAAGAAAGTTTATTTGTAAGATTAAAAGAAAACCATACTTATTTCTTAAATGAAATAAAGAAATTGGGAGTTGATACAGGTAAAAGCTATGACACTCCAGTAGTACCTTTAATCATTGGAAACTCTGATGAAGCTCTTAAATTCTCAGAAATATTATTTAAAAATGGAATAAATGCGATGCCAATAATTTATCCTGCAGTAAAAGAGAGTGAAGCTAGAATAAGATTTTTTATTTCAGCTGCTCATTCAAGAGAAGACCTGGATATGACTTTAAAAGTAATTAAAGAAAACATTCAAAGTTTATCTACGTACAATGAGTCCGTGTTAATACCTTTATAAATTACGTGGAAATTTATATAGATAGGGAGCTTTCTGCTTCCTATCACTTAATTTTAAAAGAAGAGGAGGTTTTTAAATGCAATACAGTTTGTTAATGAGCAAGTATCAATCATATTCTCCAAACAAACGTTATAAGTTACCAGAAAAGTCCATTCGTATAAACAGTTTAGTTCGATTATCTAAAATTGTAGGGATAAGAGATACTCCTTTATTCCAATTACTTTTGTTTTCAAAAGTTAAAAACTATATAAGATTTATTGTATTAAGGAAGATGCATGAAAATTTTGATAATGTTCAAGAAATGACAAAAGGAAATATGCATCATAATATATTTCATTCATTTATGGATTTAGGTATCCAGTTGGGGATGATTTCACAAAAAGAGGATGTATACACATTAAATCAAGAATACCTTTTGGCAGTAAAGGACAGAAATAGCTTAGTTGAATTTGAAGACACAAATTATAGTAAGATTGTAAGTAAAATACAAAGTGATTACAAGTTCATTGAGTGTGTAATTAATACAGAACATAATACAACATTAGGAAAAATAATGGGGAAATTAGAGTTTGTATATATTAAAGAGGTCCTTACTTATTTACAAGAGATTAATAAATTAAATTTTTTTAAACAAATATCTCCTAGCTTTTCAGAGGATTTTTACACAGATCTTGGAGAATTAGCGTTTAATATTTACACAAAAGAAAACTATGCAACTTTTATTTCTCAAAAACAATTTAAGTCAATTCTTGATATTGGATGTGGAAATGGTAACTATATTGATGTTCATTTGAACTCTGATGATAAACAAATTGTTGGTGTAGAAAGACAAAAGAAGGTGTTTGAAAAATTACAAACTAAATATAAAGATAAATCGAATGTTGTTATACATAACGAGGACATTATAGACCTTTCATTTGAATGTAAATTTGACATGATCAATATGAGCTACATGTTATTTTATCTTACTCAAGACGAAAAAGAAAAGCTCTTCCAGCGACTAAAAGAAATTTTGCATAGGGACGGTACTATTGTTATTTGTCAGTATTATCCTAATTTTGAGATTTATCAAGAGCTAATGGCAAAGCATAATAAGGATTGGAATCTTATATCTCGCTATAAATTTGATATCTGTAATAGTATTCTCCAAGCTGAAGTTGTATTAAATAATATGCTTATTGATTTTGCTCAAGCGGAACAGTGGAATCTTTTCCTTACTTTACTAGATTCATCTGGATTTGAAGTAAGTGAAATTGCACCAGCAGATGATACATATTATTCGTATTTTATTACAATTAAACATAAATATGGAGGTACAAATGATTAAAGCTACTAACGTTATCAAGGTTTTTAATGCAAATAAGCAAAATGAATTAAAAGTGTTAAGAGGAATTGATTTAGGTATAACTAAGGGTGAATTTTGTACAATTATTGGGAAATCTGGGTCGGGTAAAACTACACTTCTCAAATGCTTATCGGGACTAGAGAGTGTTACTTCAGGCGAAATTCAAGTAAACAAAAGAAATATAGGTAATCTCTCTAAAAAAGAAGTAAATGTTTTTAGAAAAAATGATATTGCTTTTATTTTTCAAGAATATAACTTAATTGATGATCTAACCTTGCATGAGAATATCTATTTAGAACATGGTGTTACTGAGGAAATTGAAAATCTTATCGATGATTGGGATATTCGTAAAGCAATTAATCTATTTCCTAATCAATGTTCCGGAGGTCAACAGCAAAAAGCTGCGATATTAAGAGCTTTAGTGAAAAGAGCTAAAATACTGTTTTGTGATGAACCTACAGGAGCACTTGATGGGAATTCATCTAAGGAGGTTCTAACAGTATTACAAAAACTGCAACAAAGTCATCAAACTACGATTGTTCTTATAACCCATAATGAACAAATAACGAAAATATCCAATCGTGTTATTACTATTCATGATGGGAAAAAGGTTAATGATATGGTAAATGGAGATATTGAATTAGCGGAGAATTTAGAATGGTAAATCAAAATATAAATAGAAAGTTCAGAAAACGCACAATAAGAAGATTAAACACTTATAAATTAAAGTTTCTAGTTATATTTCTTGTTGTTTTTGCTACAACTGGTATCTTTATAAGCTTTTTTGTTGGTACAAGTAGCGTTCTACAATCAGTTGAAAAATTCAACAGCGAATATAACGTAGAAGACGGTATATTTATAACTAATGACGATATTGATGAGAAATTTAAGGATATTTCTTTCGAACAAATTAAAAATGGGGAAGTGAGGGAAGGCGGCAGTACAGTTCGAATATTCCAGTCAAGAAAAAAAATTAATAAATATCAAGTGACCAGCGGTCGTGATATTCAAAATGATAAAGAGATTCTAATTGACAATAACTATTTAAAAGCAAATAAATTAGCGCTCAATGATGAATTGACCTTTAATGGAGAAAAATTAAAAATAGTTGGAACTGCAATATCACCTGATTATATTACAACCAAAAATAGTAATCTAGTGTTGCAAGCTAATTCTGAAGTTTTTGGTATAGCATTTGTAAATGAAGAAACGTTTCAAAGGCTATTTGGTAATGAGTTCTCTTCATATTATGCTTATACTAGCAATCTAGATGTTCAAGAGGTTTCGAAAATCGTTAAACCAACTTATATAAATGATTCTCAAAATAACACGAGGATACAACAAGTAATAGGTGATGCAAAAGCACCAAGGGATCTTGCGTTGCTTTTAACATGCTTACTATATCTGATAGTTGGAGTTCTTTTAAGTGTTTACCATTTTGAAGTATCCAAGAAAGAATCAAATAACCTAGCAACATTTAATAAGTTAGGCTTTAACAAATGGATGCTTTTTAAACATTATATAACTGAAACGAGCTTAACACTTTTAATTGCATGGTTAATCGGTGGTACAATCGGTATATTTTTGATTGAGACGATTATGCAAATGAATAGCCAAATATATAATTATCCAATTCTTAAAATTGATTATATGTTATTGACGGAATGTTTAGTTTTCTCGTTAGCTATTGTTTTAGTGATTAACTTTGTTTTAGTTTATCTGTTTTATATAAAATTTAAAAAGAAGAAAAATAAAGTTAAATCTATAAGAAAAAGAAGTAGAAAAATCATGAAATTCATTCCTTTTACTTACCGGTATCGGTTAAAGCGGATAAATAGAAATAAAAAGGAACTGGCTTTGTTTATAGTACTGATTTTCTTTGTAGGTTTACTGATTAATTTTTCGTTTTTATTGAAAGACTCTGTAACTAAGTATGTCGATGACTTAGCATCAGAGAATATCTTTGAAGAAATTTTGTTTTTAAATCCACCTAATCAACATGATATCAAGGGTGAAGAGTTTAAACTATATAACTTACATGATGAAGACGGTATTACACAAAGTGTTTATGTAATCGGTTCTGATTCTAAATATTATAATTATAATCTCAAACTTGCAGATGGAGATGTAATAATTACTCAAGCATTCTCTGATAAATATGGGAAAAAAGTAGGAGATAAGTTACTACTAAAAGATGTAACTAATCAAAAAGATTACTCATTTAAAATTAATAAAGTCAACAATGTTACTACAGTGAGTAATATATATTTAGTTTCCGATAACGGAGAAATGTTCAACCATGAAACATATTCAGTACCTGCAGTAGCTCTATCAAAACCATATGATAATTCTAACGATGGTGGGATAGAAGCTACATTAACTAGGAACGAGATAATAACTTCCGGGAAAAATATCTTAGATGTTATAAACAAACAGATCACACTTATTTTAGGTCTTGCTATAGTTCTACAAGTTGCATTACTTTACTCACTTCTTGAGTTCAGTTATCAAAATAGTATCAAATCAATTAAGACATTAAAATTAGAAGGTTATTCATTAAAAGAACTAATGAGAATGCATTTTGCCTTTAGTTTTCCTATTGCGGTCCTAACTATTATTGGATCATACCTTCTGTCAAGAATAGGTGTAAGAGTGTTTTTGGATCAAATTATGTTTGACTTTGTCAACTTTGTTAGAGTTACTGATAATCTAAACATTATATTTGCAAGTAATGGAATGATAATTGCCGTATTTACCTTCTTCTTAATAAGAATAAGGTCAAAAATGAAATGCATTTGAAATGACAATGGAGGTAGACGAGTTTATGAATAGAGTCGTGGTAACAGGAATAGGTATTGTTTCACCAAATGGTATTACCAGAGAAAGTTCCTGGGAAAGTATTGTTAACCTTGAAAGTGGTATTATTCCTTCCAAATATGAAAATACAAAATTTGTTGGGGAAGTAGATGACATTTTTAATGAACCACTTACAACAAAGGATAAGCGGTATATGGATCGTTGTACTCAAATGGCCGTAATTGCATCAAGAGAAGCCGTTAAAGATGCAGATTTAATAATTAATGATGAAAATAATGAAAATGTTTCTGTGTTTGTTGGAAGTTCTGTTGGGGGCATTCGTGCCCTCGCAGATGAGTTTGGAACTGCAGCTGTAAAAGGTGTAGATCAAATGACAATGCTTGTAATACCTAGAAATCTAATTAATATGATAACAGCAAATATTAGTATTGATTTAGGTATAAAAGGTGAATCTCTTGCTTATTCAATTGCCTGTGCTTCAGGAACAGTAGCGGTAGGAGAAGCATTTAAAAAAATTCAAAATGGTAGCAAAAAAATAATATTAGCAGGTGGAGCAGAAGCATGTGTTATTCCACAAGTTATAGAAGCTTTTAGAAAGTTAAGAACTTTGACGAACTCTAAATCCTTAGATAAAGCTAGTGTCCCTTTTTCAAAAGATAGATCTGGATTTGTGATGAGTGAAGGGGCGGCCTTTCTTATTCTTGAAGAGCTTAATCATGCAAAGGAGCGTGGGGTTCATATCTATTGTGAAATAGAAGGTTATGGAAGTTCATCAGATGCTACTTCATTATTGGCGCCTGACCTCAATGGTGTTACAAGATGTATGGAAAATGCATTAATTGATGCCAAATGTAGTCCTGATGAGGTAGAGTACATAAACGCTCATGGTACATCTACTAAACTTAACGACTTAACTGAATGAAAGGCTATAAAGGACGTATTTAATCACAATCCTTTAGTATCCTCGACTAAATCTTTACATGGACATGCTTTAGGGGCTGCTGGAGCAATTGAAACAGCATTATGTTGTATGATGATTAAAAAAGGAAAATTAATTCCCACTTTTAATGTATCAAGAGACAGTGTGGGAGAGGATATAGAAGTTAACCTTCTTCTAGAAGAGGTATCTAATTATAATGGTGGTAAGATCTTAAATAATTCATTTGCGTTTGGTGGGCATAATGCCTCAATTTTATTATCGAACTTTCAGGATTAATTATGGATATTTTCTTCTGTAAGATAAATAAAAACCCAAGTAATCTTATATCAAGAAGAATTCTCACTAAACGAGCTATACAGAGATTAAAAAAAACTACACATCCTAAAAAAAAGCTTCATATTATGTACAGCGATTTACTTATACAGTATGTGCTGTTCACAAAACAAAGAATGAAATATCCGTTGAGTATTACCTATAATATGCGAGGGAAACCTCTATTATCGAAAGGTTTCTTTAATATTTCAAATTGTAATGAATGGGTTATGTGTACTTACAGTGATAATGCTGCCGTAGGGGCTGATATTGAGGAATATAAGTGGTGCAATCATGAGTTAGCTCAATTCTTCTTTACTCAAGAAGAACTAAAACACTTATTAACTCGATCACAGAGAGAACAAATCAATTTTTTTACAGATGCATGGACTTTTAAAGAAAGTTATGTGAAATGTAAAGGAATTAGTTTATTTGATATTAAAAACAATATCAATTCACCTTTAGTAAGGAATTATTTTATTAAGGATGAAACAGAAATTGAAGGTGAATTATTTCATTATGTACGTGGGGTTATCGAAAATTATAGTTGGTGTTTGTTAAGTGGAAAGAACTTTACTAACTATAATATTAAGTTAGTGTGCTATTCGCAAATTATAGAAACTTTAACTTACATACACAGGGGGAATTATGCAGAGCATTTACATGACTAATCACTTTTACAAAATTTATCAACAAAGAGAAGAATTCGCTAATGAAATACAGTGTTTCAAACAAAAAGAATGGGAACGGCCTTATAAGGATAAGTGGTCTTTTGGAGAAACATATTATCATTTATACTTAATGGTCAGGCGATTTCGACAATTAAATAAGTTATATTTACCA
>NZ_JBNGVC010000016.1:0-17968 GCF_050524305.1 Bacillus silvicola | reverse complement strand
GCGTGAATTTGTTCGTCTTGTAATGTTCCTGTTGTTTGCCACTTTCCCACTGCACATTTCGCTTTTTGATACTCTCTATTTCCATTTGCATATCCAATTAACTGAATAATTTTTGCATGCGGAAGTACTTCCTGGATGCGTTTTGTATAACTTGGCATTTTATGCGGCACATTCTCACCCTCCCACACTGATTACATAACAGGCTAGAGAGAGAACCACATGGACTCTCTCCTACCTGCATTCGATTTATTCTCAAAACGGCACGTCTGAATCGGAGACCTGGATACTTTGAGGTGGTACAACTTCTGACGGTTTAAATCCAGTTACCTGCGGGTACTTTTTCCCGTTATATTCTCTTTCTCCCACTACTACTCTAAGGTGCTTATTCAAGAGCGTATCTGCCCATTCTTTATACGACTTAAATCCCATACCAGTTGGGAATCCCGCTGCCTCCGACGCTGCATGCAATCTCCACATAGAATTCTCCGTTACAACGAAGTTATCAAAACGTATTTGTTGCCCTTGATGCGGTTGTGCTACATCACTGCGAATCTCGTAATCAACGATAATGCGTGGGTTCCCATTTTGTGATGTTGTCTGGTCATATTTCACCACTGTTACCTCATATTCACCTGGTTTCACTTCTTCAAATCTTTTTGCTTTTGTATGATCTACTGTAAACATTCTTTATTCCTCCCGATTGATAAAAGTTTGTAATCTTTCTAACGCTGTTTGTGCTAACTTCATCGTAAAGTCTTCTAATTTTCGATTTGCCTTTAGCTCAAATTCTTGTATCTTCATTTGTGCCTCTGTATGTGCATTTGCAATGTCTATAACTTGCTGAATAAGGCTTGTCCGCCTTGCTTCTTCCTCTGCTTTCACATCAATTCCTAGCTCGAGCCATTGATATAGTTTACGCCCTACATCCGCTGTAATCTTCTGTGGATTACCCTCGAACAGTTGCGTATTATCCTTGGATGTATCCGCCACATGGTCGATATCAATAACAAAATTCAACATAAATTCATATTCCATCTCGTCTTTCTGAACAGGCTTCGTTCCGACCTTACGTGGTGCCATCTTCCCATTGGAATCCGATTCCACGACGTATTCTGTTTTAGTTCGAAGGGTAGCCAGAATATGAACGTCATTCTGCGTGAGAGTTTTAATCAGCTTCGTTGTTTCAAAAGCTAATTTCCCCCAATTTTGAAAGGAGTTACCCGACATATTTCCATGCGTTTCTACAATACCACCCTCTCCTTGCCAATTGTGAGAAAGAGAATCGATAATAAGTACTTCAGCACCAGCTTGCTTCATCACTTGCACAGCTACGTTGTATCGTTCAGTTGTGTACGGTGGAGTGAAATTGATATGAAGGAAACTTCCTATTTTCACTTCTCCATACACAAGACCTACATGAAGTTTTGAACGTTCATGTTCTGTATCAATAACCCCAATCTTCTTCCACAGTTCTTCTTCTGATAAATCAGGATAAGCTTCTTGCATCATTCCAAAAGCCGTAAGTAATGCACTACCTGTTTTCCCTGATCCACTACAACCAATAAACCCAATCACAGCTTTCATCTTCTCACGTTGCGCCTGTGTGACCTGAAACATCGAATCACTCCCTTACTATGCGTTCTAATACCTGTAATGTTTCTTCATAATCCAGAATATTCACCCTCGTATCTTCGATTGATTCATGAAGGAGAAGTTCATGTTCTTTCAATTGTTTTAACTTGAACTCGTAATCCGCCAATTTTCTTTTCTCGACCTTTACTACCTTTTGCAATTCCCCTATCGATCTTTTCAAAACGGCTTCACCTCTTCTTGTTTGCTTGCTTCATACACAGCCATCAACGCTTGTAACCCATATTCATAAGCGATAATGATAGAGGATGCACTTAGATCTTCACTTTGCTTATAGCGTTCTATTAATCCCATTAGAATCTTAATTTCAAATTCAATTTTGTCCTGTAAATTCATTTCACTCACCCGCTATCTTCTTTGTAGAATGAGACTCTACGTATTTTGTGATACAATCTATTTCGTCGTGTATGGAATCACCATCCATGTCGCGGTATTCTTCACCGAAATAGATTTCCTTATTGCAACTTTCACAATGGCCCATAATATTAGTTATCGCTGAGTCATGTGGATTCCCTATAATCATTGGATTTTCAATTATGTTAAATCCCTCCCTGTTATCTATTGATTACTACTTCATATTCCACAGTTTTTCTTACTACTACGCCATCAAAATCAGCAGCAGTTTTCTTTGCCATAGCATAATCAAACTCCATTGCACCGTTAATATTTTTAGACATCATTAACGGGGTGTGGTTCCTAATAAATAGGTTCCCCACCATTACTAAATAAGAAGTTTGTACTTTTAATTGATTATTCATTTTTAACATCCCTCCACATAGAAATGATTGAAGATTCTGCATTCAAAGACTAGTATTCTCCTTGTGCATTTGTTACAATACAATTGAATCATGTATTGTCACGAAAAACCCTTGCTTTCGACCTGTTTAACAGGTCTTTTTTTACGTTTCCCTATACTTTACATCACCAGAAGCTGCTGGTGGTTCCCCTTTAATGTCCTTTTACCCAAGAAAAATGATCTTTGTTTCATCGGTTTATAATCTGGATTGATTTTCAAAAATGCTTCGTTCTTCTTTTTGTTCACTGTGGATTTCCCCATCTCAAATTTCCTTGCAATTTCTCTTGTGGTATATCCCTCACCAATATGCAGAATGATTGACTTTTCTTTTTCTTCCAGCACACTCGTTACTTCTTCAAATTCAATGGATGACATGACGTCTTCTTCCACATTGATAGGAGAAACTGCATAAAATTCATTTACTGTTTCCTCATCTCGATGCAAATCAATCGAATGAATATTGATTTGATTTTTTTCCTCATGACTAACTTTTCTACTTACTTTAAAAGCCGTTCCTTTCATATGCAGCTCATCACTCATGGCCCATTTCATACCTTTCATAACATATGCATTGAAGGTCTCCGCTCTCTCTACATCATGTTTCACACAACAAACCCATAAATGCATACGACCAACTTGAATTAAATCGTCCAACTCCATATTGTTCATTTCTGCAATTTGTGTGGCTCTTGCGATACTTCCAAACCTTTGTTTAATCGCTGCGATTACTAAATGTTGTTTTTCTTCAAACAACTGCTGTGCTGTCATTTTCTTTTACCATCCTTTCTTTAGTTAACTTGCTCGAAAGCATTCAACGTTTTGTTGTTCGATTAAATATTCCGTTAGATTTTCTTTAAGTACGACATCCTGTCCAAACATAAAATACTTATCATCTTGCTTAATTTCACAACCATAGAAATCTTCAATTGGATGATCAGGTTCCTTAGAGCCTGTTTATAGTCTTATAAATATGTTAGGATGTATGCAAAAACAGGAGATGAGTGTGTGTCTTATCCAAGTGATATCAGCCGTGAAAAATTCGAGATCATTCGGGAGGAACTAGAAACGTTTAGCAAACGCACAAGTCCGCGAAAGTATGACCTTTATGATGTGTTCAATGCACTACTCTATGTTCTGAGTACAGGCTGCCAGTGGCGTGCTTTACCAAAAGATTATCCCAAATGGCAAAATGTTTACCGCTACTATGCAAAATGGAGTAAATCCAATGCCGAAGGTAGTAGTCTATTAGAGACCTTATTAAAAAAATTGTTGGGCAAATAAGGGAAGCAGTGAATCGCCCCAAAAGCTCTAGCTTTAATATTGTCGATGCCCAAAGTGTTAAGAATGCAGATACGGCTGAACAAAAAGGTTATGATGGTGGTAAGAAAGTTTCTGGTATTAAACGACATATCAGTGTAGATATTCTTGGATTTCCCCATGCAATCCATGTTACCACTGCCAATGTCACAGATCGAAAAGGCGCACTCGAAATGTACGAGCAATATCCTGAATTGAAAGAAACCATAGAAGCCATCCTCACGGATGGTGGGTACACAGGAGAAAAGTTTCAAAAAGAAATTCAAAAGCTATTGAATGCTGAAGTACAAGTTGCCAAGCGGTCCGAATTGCATCAATTTCAAGTGATCCCTAAAAGATGGATCGTAGAGCGCTCATTTGCTTGGTTAGAAAAATACAGACGATTGTTCAAAAATGTAGAGAGAAAACTAGAAACAAGTAAACAAATGGTTGTCCTAGGATTTCTCGCTATTTTAATAAAAAGATAAGACTATAAACAGGCTCTTAGATTCCTTTTCAGCAATGTCTTCCACAAATATTGCATCAACATTACATAATCCAATGTGGAATGGTACCTTTCCAGTAGCACCTTCATATTCAATTTTCGTTAAAGAACCAAAGCCATTTATAATTGTTTTAAATTGCTCTACTGTAAAACTTGCTTTGACACCTGATTTAAAAACTAATGTTACTTCCTTCAATTAACTCTCTCCAATCTATTATTCTGGTATAATCCTCCATAGGAGGTGATACTGTTGCTAACTTATAAAGAATGGTTATTAAAATTCAAAGGTGTAGATTTTCCTATCGGCGACATAGCAGTCGATGTGGAATTGGATAATAATTTCCCAAATACAAAAGACTATGAGAGCATTCGGGAATATTTAGAAACAAATCCTACATCAGATAGCTTTATGAGAGTTTTCGAATACTCATTTAAAATGTTTTTCGAAAGTACTCAGAAAAAAATTTAATAGTCTTGATACTTTCTACGACCAGTAATTACATTCGCAAGACCATCTTGATAAGGTACATTTCTTTCTTTTAATCTTCGAGATGCTTCGTTCGTTACTGCCGTCAACAGTTCTGAACGTTGTATCTCGTTTACATTGCATTCACTCATACTATTTACCACTGCATATTCAACAGCTTCTTCAAAAGCTTGCTTCAAATTTGTAAATACATCATTTCCATCCTTCAATTAACTCACCTCCCTTCGATCTGAAACCTTGCAGTTCATTTCCCTTAACTGACACTTTGCTTCTAATTCAGTAATAAGTAATGACGCTGGATTATTTCTCATTTCTGCACATTTTCTTACAACCTCTGATGCTTTCATTAATTTACTTGCAGATAATACTCCGTTCATTTTTCTTCACTCTCCTTTAATTTATAGAACAAATATTTATCAACAAATTTCGCAAATATATTAAAAAAATTATTTACTTTCGTTCCCCTTATTTCTTTGATCTATTTTCCTTTGTATAATTAGCTCCCGTGCAGCTGGTATCAACGGTATTAAAAAATTCTTCCATTGTTCTTTTGTCGGTATTACTTTTATTACATATCCGTTTTCATCTCGAATAATTTGTCCTTTCCCCATCCTCTATCACCTCAGTGCATTTATATGTAAGTGGGACAGTAGGACTATCCTTTGAATTCATATTTCTTCTATATACTTAAAATTTTGACATTCCTGATTATTCTTCTTTCAAGAAACTATCCTTTTTAAGTTGTTCGCTCTTTCCATAACCCTATTTTTAACCAGTACGATTTTTTCGTACTTGCTACCAAAAAATATATCCTCATAGGGAACATCAAATAAGTACATATATTTTTTTATTAATTCATCAGGCATGTTAGTAGAGTCTTGTTCGTATAACCACAATGTTTTAGGGGAAACCTCTAGTATATCAGCGAGTTCCGCTTGATTGAATCCTGCACTTTCCCTTAACTCATTTAATGTTCTTTTGAAATATTCCATCGTGTAACCCCCTCCCTTCGAAACTTATTGTATTACTAAATTTAAGTAATATCAATACAAAAGTACGAAAAAAACATACAGAACGTGCACTTTACGAATTATTCGTAATGTGATATATTAAAACCATAATCAATATAGGAGGTGAAAACATGAGTGAATTTCAAAAAGAAATTATAGTGAAGAACATTAAAAAGCTTTTAAAACAACATGATATGACTCAATCAGATTTGGCTAATCAAATAGGTATTGCAAGAAGTACTATGAGTGATTATATGAAGTATAGATCTAAACCAGGTGCAGGTGTTTTAGAGAAAATGGCAGCTGTATTTGGTGTAACAAAAGCTGATATTGATACAACATATAAAAACACTAAAGTTGAACTTATAAATGGGGAGCTTCAACTCGTAACAGAAAAACCTATTGAATATAAAGTAGAAAAAAGTGAAATACCTGTCATTGGTCAAATAGCTGCTGGTACACCCATAGAAGCAGTGCAAGATGTAGTTGACAGGATTACGCCTCCATACCAAACACACAACATCGATGAACTATTTGGTCTCGTTGTGAATGGTGAATCAATGAATAAAATTATTCCAAATGGTCATTATGCCGTACTAAAAAAACAACCAGATGTTGAAAATGGAGAAATAGCCGCTGTGATTGTGAACGGACATTATGCAACTCTGAAAAAAGTGTATAAGTTTACAGACTTAATAATATTGGAACCTTTTTCTCATGATGAAAGTTTCAAGGACCAACAATTCTCACGAGATAATTGCGAGGATATAAAAATAATAGGTAAGTTTTTATACAGTGTGAGTCCAATCATTCAGTAATTAGGCGGTGAAGCAGTGTATGTAGTCGGCAAATGCCGACTGAATGAAATTTTAAAAAAGAAGAAAATAACACAAGTAGATCTAGCATTAAAGTTAGGCATGAAAAAACAACAAGTTCATTCTTATGCAAATAACGATAGGATTATGTCTTATCAAACCGCTAAGAATATTGCTTCTCAACTTAATGTGAATATGGAAGAACTATATGATTTCATTCAGTCGGATGAACAGTGAGAATTTCTCACTGGGGCCCAATAGTCAATCAAATAGTTGACCCATGCATTTGTCTAATCAGTTCCAATAAAACATATGATATAGAAATTTAGTTAAGAAAGGAGTATATGCAAATGAAGTGTGTAATTTATAGACGTGTATCTACTGATATGCAAGTTGAAGAAGGTATTTCATTAGACATGCAGAAATTACGTCTGGAGCAATACGCTAAATCACAAGACTGGGTAGTCATAAATGATTACTGTGATGAAGGATATAGCGCAAAAAATACAGAAAGACCTGCTTTTCAAAAAATGATAAAGGACATGAAAAAACATCAATATGATATTATTCTTGTTTACAGATTAGATCGTTTCACTCGATCTGTGATGGATTTACATGCTCTTCTTAAAACAATGGATGAATACAACGTTAAGTTTAAGAGCAGTACAGAAGTATTCGATACAACAACTGCTACAGGTAGGATGTTTATCACATTGGTCGCGACACTAGCGCAATGGGAACGAGAAACGACAGCAGAACGCGTACGAGATTCCATGCAGAAAAAAGCTGAATTAGGTCTAAGGAATGGCGCAAAGTCACCTATGGGATACAATCAAAAAGGCGGAAATCTATATATAAATCATGAAGAAGCTGAAATTGTAAAATACATATTTGAATCTTATAAAACAAAAGGCGTAATAAGTATTGTAAAATCTTTAAATAGCCGAGGTATTAAAACCAAACAAGGAAAAGCATTTAATTATGATGCAGTACGTTATATTATAAATAACCCTATTTATATCGGTAAAATCCGTTGGGGTGAAGATGTTTTAACAGATATAGCTCAAAAAGATTTCGAAACATTTATCGATAGAGATACATGGTATACGATACAACAAATACAAAACAGTAGAAAAATAGGGAAAGTTAGATTGCAGAATTACTTCGTATTCTCCAATGTTTTAAAATGCGCAAGATGCGGAAAGCACTTCTTAGGTAATAAACAAGTGCGAACTAACGATAGAGTTGTAATGGGTTATCGATGCAGCTCAAGACATCATAAAGGAATGTGTGATATGCCACAAGTTCCAGAAGGTGTGGTCGAAAAAGAATTTTTAAATATATTAGAATCAGTAATTGTTGATCTCGATGATAATATAGAACCACCGATGGAATTAAGTAACTTGCAAGAACAATATAATAAGATTCAAGAGAAAAAGTCACGTTTAAAATATTTATTTATAGAAGGAGATATTCCTAAAAATGAATATAAAAAAGACATGCTAACACTCACACAAGAAGAAACCTTAATACAAAAACAACTTGCCAACAAAGAGGATACAGTTTCTTCATTTGAAATCAAAGAACTATTAAACAAATTGAAAAACGAGTGGGTCCACTTAAATAATGAATCGAAGAAGGCTGCCGTGAATTCATTTGTATCTTCTATGTCAATTGATGTAATAAAACCAGCAAGGGTTGGAAAGAATCCTATTCTACCTATAATTAAGGTAATGGACTTTCAATTAAAATAAACCCAATCTAACTATAATTATTTATTGTAGTTAGATTGGGTTTGATTGACCAAACGCCATTTAACTACAATAAAATAAAAGAGCACAGCGTGTATATAAAGTGCGACCAACACTCTATATACCGTCCGCCTACCCTGACTAGGCAAACACTTGCTGTACTCTTACGGACTATTTTACAGTACGTAAGAGCTCCTAGCAACAGTTTGCTTACAATTGGCATTCTGTTGCTTTTTTGTTTCTCAAAAGGAGACAAGATTTATAATGGAAAAGAAAAAAAGTATTACAATTATCGCAGGTAATGAAACATACGAAAACCTATCAACATTCGAAACTATTGATAAATTAAACGATACTGTTCGAGCATACAAAGAGAAATTTGCGGATCAGTTAAATAAAAACCAATTAGCTGTATTAAATCATTTACACAACTATTCTGCTAAATATTTCGGTGTCTCTTTTAAATCAAAAAAGAAGATTGCTGAAGTACTTCATATTAGCCGTAGAACGGTTATTCGTGCATGCCAACACCTAGAGTCCCTTGGTATTATTAAACAGCTAGAAATGAAGCGGAAGAGCGACATGAAACAAACAAGTAATGTTATTGTTATTCAACCAAACATTGTGGAAGAACAGGTTGTCACACCTAAACCAGCTACAGATGATGATTTTTGTCACACCAATAAAACAACTACTATTTCTTTAAAACAAAATATAAAAGATATAAACAAACGTAAAGAAGACGACATTCAATCTCTTAAACATGATTCAGATTTTATCGATTATCGTGTACCACAATCCATGCGTATGAAATTAGCAACTGCATTCGATTCAAAAGTTATTAATAAGTCTTTCAAAAATGCCGTAAACATTGCAAAGAAGGCTGCAAAAAAATGTAGTTTACTAGCGGATAAAGATGTATTCCACAACATTCTTGCGAATGCATCTGTTGTTTTGCGTAAAAATACGCATGAATTTGAGCATAACGGGACTCTGATGAAAAATCCGATTGGATACTTTACAAGAACGTTTAAAAGCATGGTCTATGATTACATTGATAGCTTTAGAGAAATTCATATTATTGCTAAACGTAAAGAAAATGCATACACTGGCCCTCTAGCTATTTTTAAGCAAATGATTGAAGGATAAGTCTGCATGTTTGATCGGTATTGAAAATAACTTGATGGACAAGCATTTCTTTGACTATGCATGTATGCATAGAAAATAACTATTCCAGATTTCACTCATAAAACTACCGCATGATACTCGCTAATGAAATTGTTATCCTATCTCTAGAGAGAAGAAAACAACCTAAGAGCCTGTTTATAGTCTTATAAATATGTTAGGATGTATGCAAAAACAGGAGATGAGTGTATGTCTTATCCAAGTGATATCAGCCGTGAAAAATTCGAGATCATTCGTGAGGAACTAGAAACGTTTAGCAAACGCACAAGTCCGCGAAAGTATGACCTTTATGATGTGTTCAATGCACTACTCTATGTTCTGAGTACAGGCTGCCAGTGGCGTGCTTTACCAAAAGATTATCCCAAATGGCAAAATGTTTACCGCTACTATGCAAAATGGAGTAAATCCAATGCCGAAGGTAGTAGTCTATTAGAGACCTTATTAAAAAAATTGTTGGGCAAATAAGGGAAGCAGTGAATCGCCCCAAAAGCTCTAGCTTTAATATTGTCGATGCCCAAAGTGTTAAGAATGCAGATACGGCTGAACAAAAAGGTTATGATGGTGGTAAGAAAGTTTCTGGTATTAAACGACATATCAGTGTAGATATTCTTGGATTTCCCCATGCAATCCATGTTACCACTGCCAATGTCACAGATCGAAAAGGCGCACTCGAAATGTACGAGCAATATCCTGAATTGAAAGAAACCATAGAAGCCATCCTCACGGATGGTGGGTACACAGGAGAAAAGTTTCAAAAAGAAATTCAAAAGCTATTGAATGCTGAAGTACAAGTTGCCAAGCGGTCCGAATTGCATCAATTTCAAGTGATCCCTAAAAGATGGATCGTAGAGCGCTCATTTGCTTGGTTAGAAAAATACAGACGATTGTTCAAAAATGTAGAGAGAAAACTAGAAACAAGTAAACAAATGGTTGTCCTAGGATTTCTCGCTATTTTAATAAAAAGATAAGACTATAAACAGGCTCTTAGATATTATTTCATTATGGCCAACGTATGATCCAACACACTATGCAGTCCCTACAAAGTCACAATTTACACGAACCGTGCATAGCACTGCTTTTGGCCGTCCGACTGATCATACTTTGGCGCAGGTAGAGTCTAATGTAATTGCTAGTCCACGTTTATTTACATGGTTACGTGAGATGAATATTTATACAGCTCCCTACATTGACTTGGGTTGGACTATATTTCGTGGCATCAGAACACATTATCAGTACACGCTCAACAACAATATAATAACAGGAGAACTGCAAGGTACACACGGGGAGGGGGCTCCGACGAACATTACGATTCCCTCGCCGCAAAATAATGACGATATTCGGCGGATTTGGACCGCCCAGCATGTTTTCGGTCCTATCCCTCCAGCAAGGATGAATGTCTGTGATTTTCAGTTTGAGTTTGCGAAATCAAATCCTCAAACTGCAACTACAATCACCTCAGCATATAGACATTGGTCAGAAACAGTATTACCTTATATATATAAGTTGAATTAAAAGGTTACAGCTACTGTTTGTCGAAATATAATAAGTAACATATATTGACAAATGGAGCGGAGCAAAATGACACATGTACACCAAAACGAAAAAGAAAGCCTACTTGTAGCAATGAAAACGACTAAAACGAAACGAATGTATGAACGTTATCAAACGATCTATTTCTATGTACAAGGCTTTTCTATAAAAGAAATAATGAACATGATTGGTCGTTCTGAAAAAACAATCTATAATTATGTGAATGCTTACAAAGAAAAAGGATTGCATGGCTTACTCATGGGACAATCAACAGGAGCACCACGTAAATTAGCCCCTGAACAAGAACAGGAGTTAGTTCAAGTGATTGCATCTCATCTACCCGTTGATGTTGGATTTCCAGCTAAACATAATTGGACTTTATCCATTATCGCTTCTTTCATTAAAAGAGAATGGAACGTAAGTTACACACTTCGCGGGGTGTCTCGACTTTTACATGATTTAGGGCTTAGTTACACAAAACCGACGTATACATTAGCGAAAGCAGACCCGGTGAAACAACAAGAGTTTAGGGAAGTTACCTTCCCCGCCTATAAAAAAAAAACTTTTAAACGAGGAGATTGACCATCTTCTGTTTCAAGATGAGTCCATGATCCGCGATTACCAAGCACTGCAGCATACATGGTTTTTAAAAGGAAAACAACGCAGTATTCCTACTTATGGGAAACACCAAGGTGTTAAACTTATTGGTACACTTAATTATGAAACCGGTGAGTTAGTTTGTGTAGAAGAGGAGCGGTATGATGCCGAAGCATTTCTTCGTTTTCTTCAGCATGTACTTGAACTGTATCCCAACGGGAAAATAGCTCTTATTCTAGATAATGCGCGTATTCATCATGCGAAGCTCATCCAACCACTTTTAAGGAAACACTGTCATCGCTTAGAATTAGTGTTTTTACCTCCCTACAGTCCCGATTTAAATTTAATTGAAGGGGTATGGAAATGGCTCAAATCAGACATCATTCATAATGTTTTTTATTCATCGATTTATGAAATTCAAAAAAATGTACAGGCTTTTATTCAGGAATTAAATCGCACACCTGAAAAAGTGATCGATCGATTATGCATTCGATTGTAATCTTTTAATTCAACTTATATAGATCAAAACTCTAATCTATATAGTCATCGATTTTCACATATGGGGACTGGAATCGGATTCGGTTTACAGAATTCTGGTCTAGCCCCCATATATTACAGCTACGGCTGGACCCATGTAAGCGCAGATCACAACAATTTGATAGACACTCAAAAGATTACCCAAATTCCAGCGGTGAAGGGATATATGTTGACTGGCGACGCCGATGTCATAAAGGGACCTGGCAGTACAGGCGGAGATCTAGTACAGTTGCGCTCTGGTGGCCTCGTACGTATAAAAGTAACACTACCTACTAATGGACCAGCCTATCGTATGCGGATTCGTTATGCTAATAACTCTCCTGCTTCACTGGGCGTAGAT
This sequence comes from Bacillus silvicola, assembly GCF_050524305.1. Lineage (NCBI taxonomy): Bacteria > Bacillati > Bacillota > Bacilli > Caryophanales > Bacillaceae > Bacillus > Bacillus silvicola. The sequence goes on along the minus strand of NZ_JBNGVC010000016.1, from coordinate 5,469 downwards.
TGTCACTTCCCCGGAAATACACTCGAATCAGATCAATATGATATTCCAGCTACGTATACAGGTGGGAATTTAACATACAATGCTTTTGCATACCAAGATACTCTACTCCTACCTGCGACAACGAATGAAAGGGTAGCTGAGATATATGTATCTAGTAGTTTCAACTCTAGTAATAATAAGATTATCATCGACAAAATCGAATTCATTCCGATGTAATAATTTCCAGAAAAAAACCAAAATACTAATCTTACCGTGTTTGTATCTGACAAGATTGATTCGATAAGCATATATATATAACAATGAAAAAAAAGCCAATTCCCTTGACTTACAGGAAATTGGCTTTTGCATATAAAAACTCATTAGATGTATAAATTCGCTTATTTCAACGGGATTGTAAATAACTTAATGGACAAGTTCTACTTCGATAAAGAATTTATGGCCAGATAAAAAACACCCAGCTTAATGAACTAGGCTTTTCGATTTTTAAAACATTTAATATCAGTTCGAAACTAGATCGGTTCCAATCATTCCTATGATATTTTTCCGTCGCATTTACCGAAATAACACATGTACGTACACTATTCTCCCCTGCTCCTAAACTGTCTTTCAGGTTAGGCACCTAAAAATAGGCTTACTTTTTGGGCATACGTCCAGATCAATCCTATTTCTCCCCACATATATTATGATTGTGCAGGGCTAATTAACCATTTTTATCATGAATAAAAAGGAGCGATTCTATTGGCTTACTTACCTGAAAGATACGATGATGATATATACAGCGTCTATGATTCTGATTTTTTTTATGAACCTCGATATTTCCCTTATCCCCCTTGGCGCCCTTATCCTTTTCGCCGTCGCCGCCATCGTAGATGGAGACGTTATTAACTAAGCGACAGATTTTACAAAAATGATTACTAACCTAGCCATTACAGTTCACAACACTCCCTTATCAATTAGGTGAGGGAGTGTTCATATTGGAAACTGCGATAAAAAAAGAGAATGAAGTATGCAAATGTTATGTAACGCGTACTCAAAAATTTTTTCCATCATTTTTACGGTACATACACCCAATTCTTCCTCCACACATAGGATGCATTGTAAACCAAAGGAGGAATGAAAAAATGAAAAATGAACACAATCATTGTGGATGTGACAACAGACCGTTCGAGAATGAAAATTATCAAGATTTCAATGCAGGTTATTATGAGAATGGCATTCTACACTTTTTAAGAAGATTAAGTCCCGGCACGTGTATTGTGATACAATATGACTGTCAACCACCAACAACAGGAACGTTTCAAGGATTCCAAAATGGGCTTGTGATTTTATCTGATTTTGACTGTTTCCCAGGACTTGCGCATCTTGTGGTTGATAAAATTAATGTCATTACACTTGGAGCGCTTCCATGTGACATTCCAAGAGAATGCGAGCGCTATTAATTGTAAGAAACATCCATAGAAGAAATCTTTATCTCTGCACATAAGAATTGTTTCAATATTTATATCATACAAAGAAGACTCCCTATTATGTTACTGAGGGAGCCTTCTATTTATCGGATTATTCGCAATCCATTCGAATGAATTCAATGCTTTCCAACATAAATGTTCCAGATGTTTCTCCAATTTCAATGCAGACACGATTCGTTTCTGGGAAGATTTCAACCGTTTTCGTTACATAACCAGAAAGGTCAAGAGTATTTTGTTCTACCATCGGATATTCATTTGTACTGTAAGAACATCCACAGCCCATTCCCTGATGATTGATCATGTTCGTGCTGTTAGGATATGCACCCGTTTCATACTGATTTGGTGGATAGTTATTCATCATATGTTCGCTCGAATATGCATGTTTGCTGCATCCACAACCGCAATCCGACCCTTGATTCATTGACATATTAGTATTACCAGGATATCCATTCATTTCGTAATCGTTGGATAGGTCATTCATAGTGTTGTTGCCTGAATATGCATTTTCTCCATAATTTTCTGATGGATAGTTCATCATACTATTTTCATCACCATATGGATTCATTCCAAAACTTTCTGATGGGTAATTCATATTATTACCAGGATATGCATTTGTTTCATAATTTTCTGGCGGATAGTTCATCATATTTTGATTACTTGCATATCCACTTGTACCATAGGCTTCTGGTGTCGCCATATTGCGCTTATGATAACGTTCACGCATATTAGAACGAACATTCGACCTTGTCGCACCTGTTTCTTCTTCACCCACTGTAAACTTCAATGTTTCTGTATTTTCTTCCGTACCATCGCTGATTGTCACATACCCTTCTCCTGAACCTTCTTTTCTTGCCGTTACACGTAAGAGATAGCTATGTTCTGGCTTCACACACACATATTGCGAAAGGTTTGCACTCCAATCTGAAATCACTAGCACAGATGCGTTTCCGATCTGTTGTACAGCCGTACCATCTGAGGCATTCCAATTCCACAATCCTTCAGTAAACTCACCATTGACCAGTACATTTCGCTGATTATATAATCCTCTTGCCATTGCAACTGTTTCGGAAAATTGTTGGAAGATATTATAAGCATATGCTTCTCCTGGTACTGCTGATAAAACGCCCTGTAAAAATTGATTATATACATATGGAATTTTTTGTATCAATTTTTCCGCACGCAAAATATTTTGTAATGTGATAGCTGATTGCAAACGATTTTGATTTGAATCTGTGAATAACGTTTGAATTGCATTTCTTGCTGTTTGCACAGCCCTTTCAATCTTCATTCGTTTCTCTGCCCATTTTTTCTTCCATTTTGGCTCGCGTTTTTGCATACGTGTTAATGCATTTCCTGTTAATGGCCCAGCCTCTACTACTTCTATATTATCCAATGTCGCCATACCATCTGTCGTCCCAATCTTAAAGCCAACCCAAATGCCCAGATTTCGCTCCATATCGAGCTCACCTATATCAATATAGAACTTAAATTCATGTGGATTTTGACACATCATACCCGTACTTTGGACCATCATCCCCGCTGCAGTCTGATACCCATTCTCGCATGGATTACACCACATGTCTTGTGGCATCGTATTACTTGGCATAACAGGATATGGAGTTGGTTGTGATACAGGTTCTCCTGTACATGGATTGGTTGATATGATATCACTTGGTACATTCATTCTTTTGTGCACTTCTTTATCATATCTTGCAACAAGAATTTCTAAATCTTTACTACTTCCTACAAACCCTCGTACCATATAGCGGGTATATGGTTTTAATTTTGCTTCCTCTATCTTTTGATACACATACGCTGGAAATATTTTATCACTTAATATAGGATTATTTGCACTCGGCAGATTTAGATAATGACCTTTAAAAATGGGATTATCCGCTACCGTGTATACATGAGGGCTTATGTGCCATCCATCTACACCAGCCCAATCCGATGATTCAAAATCACCATAGTTTAATAGATTACGTTCTCGACTCAAACGTTTCGCTAATTTTACTTGATCTAGCAAACACATTTTTTCTTTTGGATGGATCCAATCCGACAAACACTCTACTAACTTAGCCACCTGATCTACTTGGTAATCGGTGACTTTCAATTGTAGCGTAGTAGAATTCGAAAACAAGGCATGAACTGCCTCTCGCGCTTTTGTCACATTTTGATTCATTGAATATCCTCCCGCTATATGAGTGTTACGTCAAGAAAGTAGGCGTAACTACTCAGTCGTTTATTTTAGATTATGTTAAGATATTAAACAGAATTTATATATTCAATTAATGTACAGAACCCATTCATAAACAAGGAGTTCACTGCCTTCCGTGTCTTTTCTAAATCTCGTTCCCCTTTAAATATTTCTAATGAATCTTATGCCGGAATAAATTCGATTTTATCGATGACTACATTTGTTCCAGTTTCAGCTACAATCACGAACCAGTGATTCGCATATACTGTCTGTACGCCCAAGTCCGCATATTGAAATTCGTTATATGCTGTTGGAAGTCCTCCACCATAAGTTCTTTGAATATTAGTATACTTATCACCAGTAGGAGTAGATACCCGTAGCCTACCACCAGTTGTACTCCCATAACGGAATCTAACTCGATAATTTCGGCTTCCTGAGGAAGTAAAACTAATATGCAACCGCCCCTCCCCAGCAGGTGTATTTCCAATCAACTGTACAAAATCTCCTCCTGTACTACCAGTTCCTCTCCTGACAGTAGCAGTTCCCGTCGCAATGTTTTCTAGTCCATTCCCTTTCACCGCTGGAATTTGGGTGATTCTACCCGATGCTATTGTATTGAATAGATCTACACTGTTATGAGTCCAGCCAAATAACAAGGCGCTTAATTGTTTATACTCAGGCCATGCGAAAGGACAGCCATCCCGTACAGGCTCAAATTTAATCCAAGATAATCGATGATTCTCAATAGAATGATCCCGCGTACTTCTTGCATATATATCTTTGTATTGTGGCAAATCACGCTGCCAAAATTCACCACCAACACCTATCGTTCCTGCATTTAATGAAAGAGTGCCAAAATTCACCCATAATTGTAACAATCTCGTTTCAAACCACTGTTGCGTCCGTGCATAATTCCAATAATACTCTCCAAACTCAATTCCAGGCCTATCAACCCTCGTATAATTTGTTTTTTGACCCTCTACCGGAAGCCATTGGTCACTGGCATTCGTTTTTCGAACTTTTTTCTCCAACCCTACCATCAGATCACCATGTGTAAAATTAGTTGACTTTCCCGTATACCTTATATACAAATTCATCCCTGTTAGCCAAGTAAATAACTGTGATTGTCGATTTCCTAACATGCGATTTTCTATGCCATCTATCGTATTGAGGGCGGCATCGCTCCACCATGTTGTTCCCCGTATATCCGTATAAACTTCTCGTGTGAGCTCTGATTTGACTGGGGTACTATAAAGGCCCGGATCATACGTTGGAAATAGCGTAATAATATCCAATACCATAATAGTCATGTCTCTTCGGTACGCATTGTATAAATTCCAATTTTCTGTACCTCGGTACTCTCCTTTAGCATCACGGAAACGAACAGGTGTTCCGCCCGATTGATTATACTGCGTCCATGGGTAACGATTATAGTCAGATACGTTTGCTTGTAAGCTTTTGGCTTGTTGTAACCCATTATTATACGTATTCACACAGTAATCTGTATATGTTGCTGTACGTGATTGGAGCCTAGTATACATATCATCCCATTCTTCACCAGGTAGAGAAGACATACCCCATTCTTTCCCAAACTTAACCGCGTCTCGTAATAGGAGTAAATGTAGATTCGCAGCTTCTGCATACACATTTACTGCTAATTGAAATGATGGCATAGCTGATTCGAAATGCCTATTCGCACCACGAAACTCGTTCAATACCCGCTCTTTGTTTTGGATACTATTTGGATTTTTGTTCCAATCATCAGCTGCGAGTTGGTATAATTCCAAAACATTTTGGAGGCCTTGT
>NZ_JBNGVC010000015.1:0-24922 GCF_050524305.1 Bacillus silvicola | reverse complement strand
AAACATTGTGGAAGAACAGGTTGTCACACCTAAACCAGCTACAGATGATGATTTTTGTCACACCAATAAAACAACTACTATTTCTTTAAAACAAAATATAAAAGATATAAACAAACGTAAAGAAGACGACATTCAATCTCTTAAACATGATTCAGATTTTATCGATTATCGTGTACCACAATCCATGCGTATGAAATTAGCAACTGCATTCGATTCAAAAGTTATTAATAAGTCTTTCAAAAATGCCGTAAACATTGCAAAGAAGGCTGCAAAAAAATGTAGTTTACTAGCGGATAAAGATGTATTCCACAACATTCTTGCGAATGCATCTGTTGTTTTGCGTAAAAATACGCATGAATTTGAGCATAACGGGACTCTGATGAAAAATCCGATTGGATACTTTACAAGAACGTTTAAAAGCATGGTCTATGATTACATTGATAGCTTTAGAGAAATTCATATTATTGCTAAACGTAAAGAAAATGCATACACTGGCCCTCTAGCTATTTTTAAGCAAATGATTGAAGGATAAGTCTGCATGTTTGATCGGTATTGAAAATAACTTGATGGACAAGCATTTCTTTGACTATGCATGTATGCATAGAAAATAACTATTCCAGATTTCACTCATAAAACTACCGCATGATACTCGCTAATGAAATTGTTATCCTATCTCTAGAGAGAAGAAAACAACCTAAGAGCCTGTTTATAGTCTTATAAATATGTTAGGATGTATGCAAAAACAGGAGATGAGTGTATGTCTTATCCAAGTGATATCAGCCGTGAAAAATTCGAGATCATTCGTGAGGAACTAGAAACGTTTAGCAAACGCACAAGTCCGCGAAAGTATGACCTTTATGATGTGTTCAATGCACTACTCTATGTTCTGAGTACAGGCTGCCAGTGGCGTGCTTTACCAAAAGATTATCCCAAATGGCAAAATGTTTACCGCTACTATGCAAAATGGAGTAAATCCAATGCCGAAGGTAGTAGTCTATTAGAGACCTTATTAAAAAAATTGTTGGGCAAATAAGGGAAGCAGTGAATCGCCCCAAAAGCTCTAGCTTTAATATTGTCGATGCCCAAAGTGTTAAGAATGCAGATACGGCTGAACAAAAAGGTTATGATGGTGGTAAGAAAGTTTCTGGTATTAAACGACATATCAGTGTAGATATTCTTGGATTTCCCCATGCAATCCATGTTACCACTGCCAATGTCACAGATCGAAAAGGCGCACTCGAAATGTACGAGCAATATCCTGAATTGAAAGAAACCATAGAAGCCATCCTCACGGATGGTGGGTACACAGGAGAAAAGTTTCAAAAAGAAATTCAAAAGCTATTGAATGCTGAAGTACAAGTTGCCAAGCGGTCCGAATTGCATCAATTTCAAGTGATCCCTAAAAGATGGATCGTAGAGCGCTCATTTGCTTGGTTAGAAAAATACAGACGATTGTTCAAAAATGTAGAGAGAAAACTAGAAACAAGTAAACAAATGGTTGTCCTAGGATTTCTCGCTATTTTAATAAAAAGATAAGACTATAAACAGGCTCTTAGATATTATTTCATTATGGCCAACGTATGATCCAACACACTATGCAGTCCCTACAAAGTCACAATTTACACGAACCGTGCATAGCACTGCTTTTGGCCGTCCGACTGATCATACTTTGGCGCAGGTAGAGTCTAATGTAATTGCTAGTCCACGTTTATTTACATGGTTACGTGAGATGAATATTTATACAGCTCCCTACATTGACTTGGGTTGGACTATATTTCGTGGCATCAGAACACATTATCAGTACACGCTCAACAACAATATAATAACAGGAGAACTGCAAGGTACACACGGGGAGGGGGCTCCGACGAACATTACGATTCCCTCGCCGCAAAATAATGACGATATTCGGCGGATTTGGACCGCCCAGCATGTTTTCGGTCCTATCCCTCCAGCAAGGATGAATGTCTGTGATTTTCAGTTTGAGTTTGCGAAATCAAATCCTCAAACTGCAACTACAATCACCTCAGCATATAGACATTGGTCAGAAACAGTATTACCTTATATATATAAGTTGAATTAAAAGGTTACAGCTACTGTTTGTCGAAATATAATAAGTAACATATATTGACAAATGGAGCGGAGCAAAATGACACATGTACACCAAAACGAAAAAGAAAGCCTACTTGTAGCAATGAAAACGACTAAAACGAAACGAATGTATGAACGTTATCAAACGATCTATTTCTATGTACAAGGCTTTTCTATAAAAGAAATAATGAACATGATTGGTCGTTCTGAAAAAACAATCTATAATTATGTGAATGCTTACAAAGAAAAAGGATTGCATGGCTTACTCATGGGACAATCAACAGGAGCACCACGTAAATTAGCCCCTGAACAAGAACAGGAGTTAGTTCAAGTGATTGCATCTCATCTACCCGTTGATGTTGGATTTCCAGCTAAACATAATTGGACTTTATCCATTATCGCTTCTTTCATTAAAAGAGAATGGAACGTAAGTTACACACTTCGCGGGGTGTCTCGACTTTTACATGATTTAGGGCTTAGTTACACAAAACCGACGTATACATTAGCGAAAGCAGACCCGGTGAAACAACAAGAGTTTAGGGAAGTTACCTTCCCCGCCTATAAAAAAAAACTTTTAAACGAGGAGATTGACCATCTTCTGTTTCAAGATGAGTCCATGATCCGCGATTACCAAGCACTGCAGCATACATGGTTTTTAAAAGGAAAACAACGCAGTATTCCTACTTATGGGAAACACCAAGGTGTTAAACTTATTGGTACACTTAATTATGAAACCGGTGAGTTAGTTTGTGTAGAAGAGGAGCGGTATGATGCCGAAGCATTTCTTCGTTTTCTTCAGCATGTACTTGAACTGTATCCCAACGGGAAAATAGCTCTTATTCTAGATAATGCGCGTATTCATCATGCGAAGCTCATCCAACCACTTTTAAGGAAACACTGTCATCGCTTAGAATTAGTGTTTTTACCTCCCTACAGTCCCGATTTAAATTTAATTGAAGGGGTATGGAAATGGCTCAAATCAGACATCATTCATAATGTTTTTTATTCATCGATTTATGAAATTCAAAAAAATGTACAGGCTTTTATTCAGGAATTAAATCGCACACCTGAAAAAGTGATCGATCGATTATGCATTCGATTGTAATCTTTTAATTCAACTTATATAGATCAAAACTCTAATCTATATAGTCATCGATTTTCACATATGGGGACTGGAATCGGATTCGGTTTACAGAATTCTGGTCTAGCCCCCATATATTACAGCTACGGCTGGACCCATGTAAGCGCAGATCACAACAATTTGATAGACACTCAAAAGATTACCCAAATTCCAGCGGTGAAGGGATATATGTTGACTGGCGACGCCGATGTCATAAAGGGACCTGGCAGTACAGGCGGAGATCTAGTACAGTTGCGCTCTGGTGGCCTCGTACGTATAAAAGTAACACTACCTACTAATGGACCAGCCTATCGTATGCGGATTCGTTATGCTAATAACTCTCCTGCTTCACTGGGCGTAGATTGTCACTTCCCCGGAAATACACTCGAATCAGATCAATATGATATTCCAGCTACGTATACAGGTGGGAATTTAACATACAATGCTTTTGCATACCAAGATACTCTACTCCTACCTGCGACAACGAATGAAAGGGTAGCTGAGATATATGTATCTAGTAGTTTCAACTCTAGTAATAATAAGATTATCATCGACAAAATCGAATTCATTCCGATGTAATAATTTCCAGAAAAAAACCAAAATACTAATCTTACCGTGTTTGTATCTGACAAGATTGATTCGATAAGCATATATATATAACAATGAAAAAAAAGCCAATTCCCTTGACTTACAGGAAATTGGCTTTTGCATATAAAAACTCATTAGATGTATAAATTCGCTTATTTCAACGGGATTGTAAATAACTTAATGGACAAGTTCTACTTCGATAAAGAATTTATGGCCAGATAAAAAACACCCAGCTTAATGAACTAGGCTTTTCGATTTTTAAAACATTTAATATCAGTTCGAAACTAGATCGGTTCCAATCATTCCTATGATATTTTTCCGTCGCATTTACCGAAATAACACATGTACGTACACTATTCTCCCCTGCTCCTAAACTGTCTTTCAGGTTAGGCACCTAAAAATAGGCTTACTTTTTGGGCATACGTCCAGATCAATCCTATTTCTCCCCACATATATTATGATTGTGCAGGGCTAATTAACCATTTTTATCATGAATAAAAAGGAGCGATTCTATTGGCTTACTTACCTGAAAGATACGATGATGATATATACAGCGTCTATGATTCTGATTTTTTTTATGAACCTCGATATTTCCCTTATCCCCCTTGGCGCCCTTATCCTTTTCGCCGTCGCCGCCATCGTAGATGGAGACGTTATTAACTAAGCGACAGATTTTACAAAAATGATTACTAACCTAGCCATTACAGTTCACAACACTCCCTTATCAATTAGGTGAGGGAGTGTTCATATTGGAAACTGCGATAAAAAAAGAGAATGAAGTATGCAAATGTTATGTAACGCGTACTCAAAAATTTTTTCCATCATTTTTACGGTACATACACCCAATTCTTCCTCCACACATAGGATGCATTGTAAACCAAAGGAGGAATGAAAAAATGAAAAATGAACACAATCATTGTGGATGTGACAACAGACCGTTCGAGAATGAAAATTATCAAGATTTCAATGCAGGTTATTATGAGAATGGCATTCTACACTTTTTAAGAAGATTAAGTCCCGGCACGTGTATTGTGATACAATATGACTGTCAACCACCAACAACAGGAACGTTTCAAGGATTCCAAAATGGGCTTGTGATTTTATCTGATTTTGACTGTTTCCCAGGACTTGCGCATCTTGTGGTTGATAAAATTAATGTCATTACACTTGGAGCGCTTCCATGTGACATTCCAAGAGAATGCGAGCGCTATTAATTGTAAGAAACATCCATAGAAGAAATCTTTATCTCTGCACATAAGAATTGTTTCAATATTTATATCATACAAAGAAGACTCCCTATTATGTTACTGAGGGAGCCTTCTATTTATCGGATTATTCGCAATCCATTCGAATGAATTCAATGCTTTCCAACATAAATGTTCCAGATGTTTCTCCAATTTCAATGCAGACACGATTCGTTTCTGGGAAGATTTCAACCGTTTTCGTTACATAACCAGAAAGGTCAAGAGTATTTTGTTCTACCATCGGATATTCATTTGTACTGTAAGAACATCCACAGCCCATTCCCTGATGATTGATCATGTTCGTGCTGTTAGGATATGCACCCGTTTCATACTGATTTGGTGGATAGTTATTCATCATATGTTCGCTCGAATATGCATGTTTGCTGCATCCACAACCGCAATCCGACCCTTGATTCATTGACATATTAGTATTACCAGGATATCCATTCATTTCGTAATCGTTGGATAGGTCATTCATAGTGTTGTTGCCTGAATATGCATTTTCTCCATAATTTTCTGATGGATAGTTCATCATACTATTTTCATCACCATATGGATTCATTCCAAAACTTTCTGATGGGTAATTCATATTATTACCAGGATATGCATTTGTTTCATAATTTTCTGGCGGATAGTTCATCATATTTTGATTACTTGCATATCCACTTGTACCATAGGCTTCTGGTGTCGCCATATTGCGCTTATGATAACGTTCACGCATATTAGAACGAACATTCGACCTTGTCGCACCTGTTTCTTCTTCACCCACTGTAAACTTCAATGTTTCTGTATTTTCTTCCGTACCATCGCTGATTGTCACATACCCTTCTCCTGAACCTTCTTTTCTTGCCGTTACACGTAAGAGATAGCTATGTTCTGGCTTCACACACACATATTGCGAAAGGTTTGCACTCCAATCTGAAATCACTAGCACAGATGCGTTTCCGATCTGTTGTACAGCCGTACCATCTGAGGCATTCCAATTCCACAATCCTTCAGTAAACTCACCATTGACCAGTACATTTCGCTGATTATATAATCCTCTTGCCATTGCAACTGTTTCGGAAAATTGTTGGAAGATATTATAAGCATATGCTTCTCCTGGTACTGCTGATAAAACGCCCTGTAAAAATTGATTATATACATATGGAATTTTTTGTATCAATTTTTCCGCACGCAAAATATTTTGTAATGTGATAGCTGATTGCAAACGATTTTGATTTGAATCTGTGAATAACGTTTGAATTGCATTTCTTGCTGTTTGCACAGCCCTTTCAATCTTCATTCGTTTCTCTGCCCATTTTTTCTTCCATTTTGGCTCGCGTTTTTGCATACGTGTTAATGCATTTCCTGTTAATGGCCCAGCCTCTACTACTTCTATATTATCCAATGTCGCCATACCATCTGTCGTCCCAATCTTAAAGCCAACCCAAATGCCCAGATTTCGCTCCATATCGAGCTCACCTATATCAATATAGAACTTAAATTCATGTGGATTTTGACACATCATACCCGTACTTTGGACCATCATCCCCGCTGCAGTCTGATACCCATTCTCGCATGGATTACACCACATGTCTTGTGGCATCGTATTACTTGGCATAACAGGATATGGAGTTGGTTGTGATACAGGTTCTCCTGTACATGGATTGGTTGATATGATATCACTTGGTACATTCATTCTTTTGTGCACTTCTTTATCATATCTTGCAACAAGAATTTCTAAATCTTTACTACTTCCTACAAACCCTCGTACCATATAGCGGGTATATGGTTTTAATTTTGCTTCCTCTATCTTTTGATACACATACGCTGGAAATATTTTATCACTTAATATAGGATTATTTGCACTCGGCAGATTTAGATAATGACCTTTAAAAATGGGATTATCCGCTACCGTGTATACATGAGGGCTTATGTGCCATCCATCTACACCAGCCCAATCCGATGATTCAAAATCACCATAGTTTAATAGATTACGTTCTCGACTCAAACGTTTCGCTAATTTTACTTGATCTAGCAAACACATTTTTTCTTTTGGATGGATCCAATCCGACAAACACTCTACTAACTTAGCCACCTGATCTACTTGGTAATCGGTGACTTTCAATTGTAGCGTAGTAGAATTCGAAAACAAGGCATGAACTGCCTCTCGCGCTTTTGTCACATTTTGATTCATTGAATATCCTCCCGCTATATGAGTGTTACGTCAAGAAAGTAGGCGTAACTACTCAGTCGTTTATTTTAGATTATGTTAAGATATTAAACAGAATTTATATATTCAATTAATGTACAGAACCCATTCATAAACAAGGAGTTCACTGCCTTCCGTGTCTTTTCTAAATCTCGTTCCCCTTTAAATATTTCTAATGAATCTTATGCCGGAATAAATTCGATTTTATCGATGACTACATTTGTTCCAGTTTCAGCTACAATCACGAACCAGTGATTCGCATATACTGTCTGTACGCCCAAGTCCGCATATTGAAATTCGTTATATGCTGTTGGAAGTCCTCCACCATAAGTTCTTTGAATATTAGTATACTTATCACCAGTAGGAGTAGATACCCGTAGCCTACCACCAGTTGTACTCCCATAACGGAATCTAACTCGATAATTTCGGCTTCCTGAGGAAGTAAAACTAATATGCAACCGCCCCTCCCCAGCAGGTGTATTTCCAATCAACTGTACAAAATCTCCTCCTGTACTACCAGTTCCTCTCCTGACAGTAGCAGTTCCCGTCGCAATGTTTTCTAGTCCATTCCCTTTCACCGCTGGAATTTGGGTGATTCTACCCGATGCTATTGTATTGAATAGATCTACACTGTTATGAGTCCAGCCAAATAACAAGGCGCTTAATTGTTTATACTCAGGCCATGCGAAAGGACAGCCATCCCGTACAGGCTCAAATTTAATCCAAGATAATCGATGATTCTCAATAGAATGATCCCGCGTACTTCTTGCATATATATCTTTGTATTGTGGCAAATCACGCTGCCAAAATTCACCACCAACACCTATCGTTCCTGCATTTAATGAAAGAGTGCCAAAATTCACCCATAATTGTAACAATCTCGTTTCAAACCACTGTTGCGTCCGTGCATAATTCCAATAATACTCTCCAAACTCAATTCCAGGCCTATCAACCCTCGTATAATTTGTTTTTTGACCCTCTACCGGAAGCCATTGGTCACTGGCATTCGTTTTTCGAACTTTTTTCTCCAACCCTACCATCAGATCACCATGTGTAAAATTAGTTGACTTTCCCGTATACCTTATATACAAATTCATCCCTGTTAGCCAAGTAAATAACTGTGATTGTCGATTTCCTAACATGCGATTTTCTATGCCATCTATCGTATTGAGGGCGGCATCGCTCCACCATGTTGTTCCCCGTATATCCGTATAAACTTCTCGTGTGAGCTCTGATTTGACTGGGGTACTATAAAGGCCCGGATCATACGTTGGAAATAGCGTAATAATATCCAATACCATAATAGTCATGTCTCTTCGGTACGCATTGTATAAATTCCAATTTTCTGTACCTCGGTACTCTCCTTTAGCATCACGGAAACGAACAGGTGTTCCGCCCGATTGATTATACTGCGTCCATGGGTAACGATTATAGTCAGATACGTTTGCTTGTAAGCTTTTGGCTTGTTGTAACCCATTATTATACGTATTCACACAGTAATCTGTATATGTTGCTGTACGTGATTGGAGCCTAGTATACATATCATCCCATTCTTCACCAGGTAGAGAAGACATACCCCATTCTTTCCCAAACTTAACCGCGTCTCGTAATAGGAGTAAATGTAGATTCGCAGCTTCTGCATACACATTTACTGCTAATTGAAATGATGGCATAGCTGATTCGAAATGCCTATTCGCACCACGAAACTCGTTCAATACCCGCTCTTTGTTTTGGATACTATTTGGATTTTTGTTCCAATCATCAGCTGCGAGTTGGTATAATTCCAAAACATTTTGGAGGCCTTGTAATTCTAAAATTGCTTTTTCTCTTGCTTTTTGATCAAGCTTTTGATCGATCAGATTCTCCACCGCATTCATAAATGATTCCCACACTGCTTGTGAATTTTTTGTAGGCCAAAGCAGACCAAGTAGTGCACCTAGGATTCCAGCGGCTACTCCAGCTGGAGGGAATGGGACTGAAAGAAGATAGGACGCGATATTTATACTTGTAATAACTGCATCCCTTACATCTTTGCTATATCCTTCTTCCAGGACAGTAGAATTTCCATTGGTACACATATTCATCCACTCTTTGTAACCCATATTTCGTAGTTCAGAACCTGGTGCCTGTGCAAAAGGGTACCTTGGTGGACAAGACATGCTACCACTATCCAGTATTTCATATCCATTGTTATTGCAATTTTGATTCATTGACAATCCTCCATTCTGTTTCTGTGTGTAACGCTCTGTCCGTATAAATCATGCCCTCGAGTTTCTTACTTCGGGATATTCTGAAAGGTCAGTGTTCCTGTAAACCGAAGAAATTGACTTTCTTGCTCTTGCACCGGTGTGACGTCAAATGCTGAAATCAAAATATTCTTTTCTTCAATTTGATAGTCTGGAAGATTTGCTACGCTAAATTTCAGCACCGTATTCACTGGAATATGTACAGTATGACTCAGTTCAATTTGGTTATCACGCCCTGAGGACGCACTATATTTCTCCCCACATTCTCCCTGCACTTGTGCATTGACCATATAAGGGATGCTTCCTACTACTTTCAAAAGATTCAGCGTAACATCGACTGGTCCACAATTGTCTACTGTAATGGTTTTCTGAGCGGTTTCTTTTACAATAGATAAACCAGACAGGTTATATACAAGTTTTCGAGTACCGTTCGGTACGTATACAAAACCATGTGGCACCTGTACCATTGAACAAAATGACACGCTCGATTGAACTTGTTCTGGATCGTCTATCGTTGCCGCAGACTGCAAGACGCCTTCGAGTGGATAGGCACGTGGTGTATGTATCATAGGTTGATCTCTCCTATATTCACCTTGTTTCAACACGTTCACCTCCTACTGTATGTTCCCCTATTTCTGTAAACACGTTTGAAGTGAGTGAAATGACGAATCGTCACTTACGTAAAGGATACTGGAATATATGTATAGAAATTATTTCCTCACACTTTAGTATTCCCTACTCAATTGCTCTTCCCTTTGTCGAAATAATTCTATTTTTTGCTATTTTTCGCATCAGTTTTTATGAGGGAGATACAAGATAAATATATGTGGTATGCAACATGTTAGAACAAAAAATAAATCAGGCTTTTCCCTTTACGCAAGTACCTATGCCGTTTGTGTGCCTAGCTCATACAATGTACAGAGTTTAAAAAATAGAAAAGCAAAGGGGGAAAATGAAATGTGTCGTAGTAGAAGATTTTGTGAAGATGATTTTCGTTGCCATAGAAGATTTTGTGAAGATGATTTTCGTTGCCATAGAAGATTTTGTGAAGATGATTTTCGTTGCCATAGAAGATTCTGTGAAGATGATTTTCGTTGCCATAGAAGATTCTGTGAAGATGATTTTCGTTGCCATAGAAGATTCTGTGAAGATGATTTTCGTTGCCATAGAAGATTCTGTGAAGATGGTTTTCGTTGCCATAGAAGATTTTAGCACCGCCGTCCGTTTCGTCACAGCATTCTAGGTTTACTAGAGAGACTAAGCCTGTGGACTTGCATCACCATCCAGTTTGATTGTCAACCACCTGTCACTGCTTTATTTCATGACATCTTCCCATGTGAAGATACCATTTCCGTAAGTGGGCTCGATGGCTTTGATGATTGTTTTTGGGTTACCTATATAGCGATTGATAGAATTAATGCGGTATCTGTCGTATCAAATTGCCCAAGACCTTGTTAAATATGTTAATCTGAATGATTACAAAAAAGGAATACCTTCCTCTTTTTCTGGAAAATACTCCTTTTTGGATATGCCTACCATGTAACATGTGTATTTCTATCGCACATCTACATAGGCTGGGCTTTCTGTTACATAATATGTTTTACCTTTCGAATTGTGCACCTGATTATGATATAACGCCCCCTTTAAATCTTACATACTCCCCTGATACCCATTGGTCGCCACCGGCGTTATACCAACCATTTTGAATCCCCCAAGATTGATACGTTTCACCTTGGTGCACATTTTTTACGATGCCATAGTTAGTCCCTGGGCCAGTACGAACTCGTAATACATCTGCTGTAATCGTAACTACACCTACACCATCATTTGAAGGTTTCGAAGGCGCTGGTGCATTTCCTCCAGTATAATGAATGTATGATGGATCGTTATAAATCCACTGATCGCCACCGAGGTTTAACCAACCATTTGATTGTCCCCACACTTTGTAGGACTCTCCTTTCCCTAATTGACGAATAACCTCGTATCCAGTACCTGGACCTTTACGAAGGTTAACGCGATCCCCCTCAATATAAACAATCCCTGTTTCATTAGTTGAAGGGAGAATAGGCTTCGGTGTTACTAGATTACTGCCACCATTATATGCCCTTTGCACACGCTCAATAAAACTGTTCCAACGTCAATATCCTGCTGTATCAAGCATTTTATTAATAATATCTATTATTGGAGTACCCATAGGAAAGTTCCACACACTTGACTTTGTAGTCGGTGGAATACTAATAAACTTACGGTTGAATCCAAGAGACTCTAGCAAGTCAGCTACTTCCTCATGTGGATAGCCCCAGAAAGTACGATTCCAAAGAGCCTTATCTTCTTGAAGTATAACAAGTTGATCATAAGCTTCAATATCCCTGTAGACCCCTTTTACTTGGTCGGAACGAGTAGGCGAATTAAGAAGAAATACTCCTAGCGGAAACTCTAACCAGTTGCCGTCTGGCATTTCAATTTCCATGTAGGGCTTGATTCGATCGCTCAAATAGTTAATCACATCACGCTTTGGAATGAGAGTGTCCTCTTCGTAAGTGACTGCTACATTAACATACTTGAGTCGAACATTGTCAGCTGAGTTGTGCCTTCCAGCACTCCATTGTAGTTGCACTCTCAACTTTCGAGCGTCTGAACCAGCTGGTATACCAAGAGAACCATATGGAACAGTTGTGACCCAACTAGACCAAGTAGTCCCACCATTCAGCGAGTAGCGAGTTTTGACTATATTTTCTGGACTCCAAGAGCCTTCTCTGGTAAGTGTGCCAAATACATTGTCATATGACAGCTTAGCTTCTTTAACTCGTGGAATGTCAACTCCCTGGTACGTACTATTGCTCATATCAAGTACAGGGCTTGTAGCAATACCAGAGTAGATCGCTTTAGCTGTTCCACTAAAATAAACATTATCGTAGTTACAAATACCATTGAGAACTCCTGAATCGCAAGCCATTAACAAACCGTAACCAGCACTAGCTCGGCCAGCTGGAACAGTTACTTCTCCCTCCCAGCGATACCAGTTGTTAAATCCCGTGTTGGTCATAGTTACATTTTCATTGAGTCGAATGTTTCCAGCTGAGCTCATAGCGTATACATAGTTAGGGTGAATCTCTCCGTTAAACAAGCGATAAAAGAACGAGACGTATATCTTTTGACCTCCACTAACTACTACCAATCCGTTACCTATTGTTTGCATTCCGACGGGTTGTGTGTTAGCTGTGTCACGTTTGACCTCTTGAGCGTAGCTACCTTGCCAACCGCCTCCTTGTGAAACCGTGTAGTAATTAACTCCGTTAGCCCAAGGCTTGAACTCTCCAGCCATCCACCCGTGAGCTTGCTCTGGATTGTCTGTTACTGTTCGCCAACCATCTTCCAATCTTGAGTTTGTAATTGTTCCACTGTAAGGTTGTAATCTCATCTCGCCATTATCCATAGCTACATTGGTCTTACTCCAAGATTCAAATTTCAAGTTTGCCACATTTGACGCAAGGCCTGTGTAGAAGTTTACTGAGCGTGATCGTCTTTCAATATGAGCTGGCATGTATTCTTCTCTTAATGTAAACTTAGCGGTTCTCTTGATAGCGGAGAAGGCTGAGAAAGCAACCTCTCCGTCAAGAATGTTGTCAAGTGTGCGCTTGAAGTTTAAGTTCTTATCTAATAAGTCATATCTAAACCGAATGTTACGAGCCTTGGTTTTAGCGTGTAATACATCATAAACCTGCTCATCAGAATAACCTTTCTGTGCTAATGGTTGCATTCTCTCTCCTCCTATGTTGTTATATTATCAGTATCATAGTGAGTCTTGGTAAACTCGCAACTCATTACGAAACCACTAATTTGCTTATCTTTCATATTGACTTTATCCGTTGAGACGAACATCTTACGACCCGATCCGTCTCGGTACAAGTAAACTTCTCGCTTGTTCAACAAGTCGCTCACCTGCTTAGCCTCGAACCAAGTGTCAACCTCCCACTCGATACTCAACTCTGTCGTTTCATTCTCACCGTACTCTCTTACTGGGTCTTTACGTCCAACAAATCGTTGTAGCGCTGAGTCGACCTCAGTAGAGCTATCTCGATCAGTTACCATAGTCAGAAAATGCAAGTCAGTTATACTGTCTACATCTTGAACAATAGTTTCATTGAATGTGTGCATAAACTGGCGAGGTGGACTTTCTGACTTGGTGTTATTTACCAAATTCCATGCTACGAGTTTGTACTCATAAAGCGTTTGACTCGCTGGCGTATAGTCAAGGAATCCTCCTCGAATACCGTCTAGTGGCCTTGGCTGGAAAGGCGCACTCTGTGGGAAGTTACCTTTCAACAACATTGGCTGAATAAAGTAGGTGTCATTTGTCGAGTTGTTTGAAGCTACAAACATTAGCCTCTCAGTACCAGTTGGAGTAGTAAATACTTTATACTGAACACCGCCAACCATCTCTGCTCCAGTACTCGCTCCTGTGTTCGTCTGAGGTCGGATATACCAACCAGAGCTTAAACCAATGAGAGTGTATTGTTGACCAGCTTTAACTGGAATGTAGACATAGCTCTCAAGGAATGTTGCTGCAGGTGCTTGAATCCTCATTTTGTAAGGGGTCATTATAGTTGTCTGAGCATGTCTAACCCAACTTGAGTCTGTAAAGCGTGGCACTAAGTTGCCAGTGTCAATTGAGCTAACCACTGGGTTTCCTGCGATTAGTTCCCACTCAGCATTCCCAGTAAGTGTATACTCTCGACGATAGCAATCTATTAAGTTAGTAGCTACTGGAGATGTAATTCTCAACTGAATACCACTCACAGTTACGTTAGCCCCTCCACTCATAGGAGTTCCATACACATTGTCAAATACTACTCTGACTTTTGCTACATTAGCTGGAGCTACTCGACTTGCATAAACTTCTGACTTTGCACCACTGCCAGCAACTTGACCAGCTGGATCTGCCGTGCTTCCTATGTCATTTCCGTTAGCATCATAAAACCAGACAATGCCTCGTAATCCATTGTTATCAGAAAAACCAACTACCTCATAAGTAGCACCTGCAACGATTGGAATCTGAGTAGCATCAAGATAGATAGATACTCCAGCAAAGTTATTACCAGCTGTTAGGTCGCTCACATTCACTTTGTAGCTTGTTGCATCCACCGGGACAATACGAGAAAGCGATACATTGCCTCGACGCTCCCAATCATTTGCAAAAGTAACTCCGTCCTCCGTGATAGGTGGTAAGTTAATGCCAAGCTCACCTTGGTTGTATACTACGTTAGTAACACCAGAGCCAGCTTCCTCAACTCGTTGAATAATTGGAATAGCTGGAGTTGCAAAGTTGACGGAGAAGTCCGTCCTCACAAAACTAGACCAGACACCGCTTGAGTTGACTCGTAGTTGAATGTAGTAAGCCTCGTTCGTTATTAACGTGTAGTTAAGCCTTACACTACGCTCAGTAGTGCCAGTAGTACTCCAAAGAGTGACTCCTCCAGGGTTCTTTAAGAATAGTTCAAACTGTAATTGCTCCACAGAAGTCCATTCGACTACCATAGTAGCCTGTGGATGAACAACTGCGTAAGTTGGATACACCATGTTAGGAGCATTACTAGGATTAGCTGAGATAGCCAACTGCTCTGTCGTCCAGGAGCTTTGCAAGTTAAAATCGTCCGTTGTCTTAACAGACCACTCGAACATTCCAAGCGGCAATGTGCTGGATGGCATATTGTAATGCTGACTCGTAGAGTTGACAAAACTCGTTGAGTTCGGTACGTAGTTCCAGCTTCCTCGGTTACCACCAGAATAAACGGTACGCCAACGGAACTGATAACCCATTTGAATTGCTTTAGGGTCAGCCTTCCAGCTAAACGTGTTAATTGCTGTTCGATCAATCGTAGAGCCAACTACTGGAGTCGTTCCAGTTGGCGCTTTTGGTGCTACATCGTGGAAGATAATAAACCAGTCTGAATAATTCCACTCTGAGTAAAACTCTCCGTCAAACGCTCGAATAGCTACGATTGCTTTTCTTGTCTGACTCATATTGTAGGTATTAATCTTGTAGCTTGTAATACCATTCGTAGTAGCTTTAGGGTAGTTCTTCCAAGTCGTCCCGTTATCATCTGAGATAGCAACATCATAACTTAAACTGTTTGGATTCGTTTCGTTGACTGGTGGTGTCCATCTCACGGTAAGCTCTTGGTTTACTGAGATGCCAAATGTCGGATAGTCCAAACGTGGTCTTTCTGGTGGAACGTTCCAATCTCCCTCCACAACCCAATAAGCTCTATATGGATTGTCAATAACTCCCCAGCATTCACTCGCTGGTGTGCCTTTGTTATTCCATATAGTAACACCTTGATATTTACCACTAACGAGGTCATCTCGAATAATACCTGTAAAGTTATAATCTTGATATTGGTTTACATCTGGAGTGAACTCCCAACCAGTCAGCGCCAAATGATATGGTTTAGTTGACTGAGTAGGACGACTCGAAAGCTGGTGCTTACCAACTAAAAAGTCTCCTCCATAGTAAAAATACAATCGCAAGTACACTTTCGCTGGAGTTTTGGAGGTCACAATTGCCTCACGGACTCCAGCTGGTGTACCTAGAAAGGAAATATAGCCTTCATTACTACCAGCACGAATAGGAGAGTAGCTTCCATTCCACCAGTTGTCACTTAGTCTATATTGTTCCATCCATTCTAAGGGGAACGCTCTTTGTTCTATAGCCATGTTATGACCTCCTTATCGTTTTCTCATTGCTTGTCGTAAATCTTTCAGATACTCTGGTGTATTGTCGTAACCTGCAACCTTATCGTTAACTTGTTGGTTCAACTTCTGCTCGATACTTTGTAGTCCTCGACCGTCCAAGTCAACTGCTCCGTCCACTGTTACAACGTGGTTAACTGTTACGGTTGGTTTGCCTCCAGTGAATGCTCTCAGCGACTCACCTGCAAAGCCATTTTCCATTTGGTCACTTACTGCATTCATAGCTCCACCGATAGCTCTCGTCATTGGTTTCACTTGTGTTAAAGCTGACTCATACCAAGTTGGAAAGAATGACTTACCAGACTTATCAAGATCACTTAAGGGTCCTTTCTTAGCTGGTGAGAACGGTAAGTAACTACGTACTTTAGCCATCCCATCAGATACGGCACTTACAGCGTTTCCAATACCAGACTTCATACCGTCAACGAATGCACTTAGTAGTCCCTTACCAGCGCTTAGGAAATCACCTGTAAAGTTCTTAATAGCACTCCAACAGTTTTTAACTCCCGTTTGTACCGTATTGACTGCTGTAGTGAAACCGTTTCGGAAACCGTCCACAATTCCAGTTACAATTGAGCACACCGCTGAAGTGAACGCACTCACAGAGTTACTAATAATAGACTTCAAAGCGTTAATCCCTGTATTCCATAGATTCTTGGCTTGATTCCAAAGCTCATTAAACTTGTCGACAATACCTTGTTTGATATTGCCAGCGATTGTTTTTGCGTCGTTATACAAGTTCGTAAAGAACTGTTTTATTTGTTGAACTCCAGTGTTCCATACTTGCTTGGCTGAGTTCCATAGTTCGTTGAACGTATTAGTTACATCACTCTTGAGCTGTAGTGCTTTTTGTACTACCTCCATAGCTAAATTGAGGAACAATGCTTTCATTTGAGCGATTCCAGTGTTCCAGATCGTCTTAGCTGTATTCCACAACTCATTGAACTTGTTAGACACATTGGTTTTTATCTCATTCGCTTTAGCTGTAGCATCTGACCATAAGTTAGCGAAGTATTGCTTAGTAGCTTCAACTCCCTCGTTCCAAGCTTGCTTGATGCCTTCCCACATTTCTTTCATCTTGTTCCACAGTTCAATAGCTTTAGCCTTCACAGTGTCCCAGTTCATATAAAGCAACACACCAGCCGCTACTACGAGAGCGATCAAACCAGCTATCCACATGAGGGGGTTAGCTAATAAAGTTGCATTCAGAAGTGTTGTTGCCAATCTCATTGCTGTAGTTGTTGCCTGAGCAAGCACCATCGCTTGTCTGAATCCATTAATAGCTGTTACTACTGTAGTAATAACACTACCTATAGCGAGTGCCGCCTTGAAAGCTACAAACCCAGCAACTACCGCTACCAGGACTTGCTGTACAGTTTGCATATTCTGAGATAGCCAAGTACCTGCTGCCGAGACTAAATCTAATGCTGCTTGTACGAATCCTGAGTTGTTAGCCCACGTTAGGAAATTACTAGCCAGTGTTAATACAGCCAATCCTAGCGGTGCTAATGCGGTAACTAGCTTAACGAGTATACCCCATAGTTGACCTATGATGTTCATTATGATAGGCGTGCTCGTTTGTACAAAGCTTACAAATGACTGGAATGCGGTTGAACTCTGTAGACCTGCTGACCAGGATGCAAACTTAGCTGTCAAATCAACTAATCCATTCCTCATATCCATACCCAAAGGTGTGAAAGCTATCATAATATTGCTCAGTCCTTTTAGTATGTTTCCTACTGATTTCATAGCCATTTCGAACATCAGGACTGCAAAGGTGTTCATATGCTCAAAGAAAGCGTCTGCTTTACCGCCTTCAATTGCTTGGTTCATCTGACCTAGCATACCTGCAAACGAGTTGCCTACTCCCTTCATAGCTGGAAACATTTTGGTCATGACATTGTTAGTCAAGTCCATACCGTTAGCCATCATAGTAAATGTTGTAGGGCTCATCTCATCTTGCATATCTTTCCAGTTAGCTTTAAAGTCCATAGTTGCTGTAACTGCTTTGCGCTCCTCGGCTGTTAAACCGTTTAAGATTACTTGTTGCTCTTGTAGCGCTTTACTACGCTCCTTAGCATTACTAGCATTGTCAATCTTCTCTTGAGCCTTCTCAAGCTCTCCGGTGGTTTCTATTACTCCAGTGATACTCGTCATAGCCAAAGCTCCAAAACCTGCCACAGCTACCCCAGCTGTACCCATAAGTGCAACCGCACCGCCAAGCCCTGCAAGTAAAGCTGGCATGGAGGCACTAGCTACAGCACCAATAGCAGCTATTTTTGTTCCTGTTGAATTAGCTTTGTCAGCAACATTATCGAGCACTCGGCTAGCATTGTCGTTCGCTTTAACGATGATGTCTATTATTGAAGCCATTACCTAGCACCTCCTCCTAGTTTTTGCTTAGCCTGTTGACGTTTCGCTTTTCGTGACTCTTTAGCTTCAAACTCACTGATGGTATTGTGAACAATGAGAAGTTCCTGCATAATCTTGTTCTCTTGTCGATCAATCTCGTCGGGTAACTTTTTGAAGATCTTTCCTATTTCGTAATACAAAAGAGAACGAGGAGGATTGGCAACAGACTTGCCTTCTAACATTCTTTTTGTTGCCTGCTCTATTGCTTTTTTTCTTTTTCTGTTACCCCGTTATCAATTTTCGTGTGTACAGCTTGAATAATTTCCCCTACAAAGTCTGGATCTAATTCGTTATCAAACGTATCTAACATAATTGGTAACTTCTCCCCAACATCGTTAGTTAGCTCCCAATCAGTAATTGAGTGGACTACTTGAAGTGTCATTGCAAGTGATACATCGTTTTTAATTGGACGTCCCATTTTGTCAAAAGTAGTAGCTTGTTCAGCGATTTTACGAGACTCACCATAACTCAACTTTTTATAGTGAATTTTCACTCCATGTAATGTTACAAGTTCTTCTTCTTTCTTACGTAGCCAAGGTTTAGAGTTTGTCATTATAGTTTCCTACTTTCCTATCGTTTTATTTTGAAAGGGGACTAAGACCCTCAGTTTATTAAGCGAATAAGTTGTTAATTACGTCTTTAGCAACTACTGAGATATCAGTGAATACTGCTTCAAGTTCTTGTTCTGTTACGTCCTCAGCGCCAGCACCAATAGCGTTCGTATCATACTTACCACCAGTAAGCGTAATCGTAATTGAGTTCTTTGGCTCGCCAACATCTTGAAGTTTCAACTCAACCGCAATATCCGCACCTCTTTGGAATAAATCCCAGTGTGTTTTATCTAAGTAATCCATTGTCATTGAGAGAGCAAGATCAAGTGAGCCTTCTTGAACCTTCCCAGCTGTGTCTTTACCGTTGACATAAAAGCGACGTTCTAAATTGTTACTAATCTCAAGTTCGAACTCAGAGATATTCGATACAGTGGCGTTGTTCACTTTCACAGTGCCCTCATAGAACATGTAATAGTTATTCAACTCAGCTGTAACTGCTGACGCTGTGCCAGTCGTATCAACGTTTAAGAAAAGCATATCCCCTTCGATCTCAACCGCTTCCTCAGCTGTTGCTGTAAGAGTTAACGTATCAACTTTGCCACCAAGATAGTTGCGCAATAGCGAGCCACTTGCAATATTATGTTGGAAAGTGAAGCTTGGAAGAACTTCTCCTTTGCCTACTGGAGTAAGTGTATGTGTATAACCCGCTGTAGCATCTCCTGTTTTTACTTCTTTACCAAGAGCCATCAAGATTGGCCGAGCGTTTTGTAGTACGCCTCCAAAGCTTGCATCGAACTCTTTAGCTTTTGTACGTAATTTCATTGGAGACCGCTGTCCGAGACCTTTACGTTGATCAACATTAAAATTCTCTTCTGGCTCAAAACTTTCAAGAATCGTAAGCCATGAGAAAGCAGTTACTTTTGTACCTGCTGTAGTTTCCTTACCAACTACAACTGTGTGGTCAAATCCGTGTGCCATTATTCACCAACCTCCTTTACTTCCTCAAATCCGACGGCTTTAAGGTCTTTTATAAGTTGTTTTTCTTTCTTGTCTACCTCAATGGTTTCCCCAGCTTTGACTAGTTGATCAAAAGGTTGAATTATTTTGAGGTCAAAATTGAAAGGATTTTTGAGCTTCATGTTATACCTCCTTTGGTATTGGTTTTGAGCGGATCAAAACTGGAAGTCTTGCACCTTGTAGAAAATTAGCCTCCCCAGTTTCAACTTGTCCAAATTCGGCCTCATCGTCTATGGAAAGATACGCAACAGTACCACCAAGAGTTTTATCACTCTCGATGATTTTCTCTACAACGTTCAAGAGCTCGATACACTCTTCCTCAGCATCCTCAGCATCAAGTATGTTTGAATACACCCAAACCAATATAGTAAACTCCACCTCTGAAACTCCAAGTCCCTTTTTGACTTTTCTGCGTTTCTGTAGCTCAAAAGCAAGAGCTGGAAAGAATGCTATATTTTGATAGTGTACTTTGTGTACGTCTGCTTTGATTGACTGAGTAGTAAGACCAGCAACTAATTGGTCATATAATGCATTTTTGATAGTTAGGTATAGACCCATTAGTCTACCAACTCCTCTATATAATCCTGAAAGATACGCTTAATCATGGATTCATCTTGCGTATCAAAGTATAAAAATTTACGAGCTGGCACATAGCCAAACTTTGTGCGGCCTCCAAAGTTATGAAGTTTCGCTTTTGGTAAAGCTGTTCCAAAATACATTTCCAGTTTATCAATGCGTTTGATAGCTCCACCTGTTACGCTCATTTTTAACTGTCCTGTATCATTCAGTGGTTTTCCACCTGCTCGGTTTGGATGCCATTTGATAGTGTTCTCGCTTAGTGGAACCCAAGGTGCTGCTCTAAAACGATTCCCAACAGAGCGCTCCATATAGGTAGCCGAGCGAGTCATTGGCGTCCTCAAATCTTTTAAACGATTGCCTATATTTCTGAGGCGCAAATCAGTTCCGTTAGGTCTTACAGTTACCCTGTAGTCTACTCCTGGCATAACCTACCACTCCGTATCCAAGTTAAATATAGGATCTCTGTTGTTTGTAGTAGCAAAGCCAGAGTGTTTTCCGTTTAAAAGCGGTACTCCAATGTCCATGTCACCAGCAATAATTTCAGTAATTGTATTCTTAATTTCAACAAACTTGTTAGCAACCTTCTCGTCTAAGTTTGGTTTCTGAGAAGAATACAACCATTTTCCCAAGTAGTAACCAGCTAAATCGGTAGCTAGTTCCTTAATCATTGGTGGTACTGGGTTGAATGGAACAGCATACAAACTTCCTAGTCTAGCATCAAGGTAAATAGTAGCTTTCTCACAAAAGACCTGTATTTCTGAGTCAGTGATATTTGGAGATAAATCCCTTACAGTCGTTCTAATGTTTGTAGGCGTTGTGTATGCCATTCTGTCAACCTCCCTTATTTATCTTCTTTCTTTGGATCTGTACTTTTCTTTGCATTGCTACGAGTTTCTTTTACTTCTTCGGCATAACCATGCTCGATTAAGTGATTACCTACTGCCTCATCAACTTCCAAGGTTTCACCTACTGGTCGCTGATACTCAAGTACATGCTCAACTAACGTTTTGACTTTCATCGTATTGCCTCCATATCAAAAATTAAGGGAGACTCACACAATATGTATGAACCTCCCCTGGTATTGCTGTTCTATTCTTATTTAACAGTTTTAAGTAAGAAGATTGCTTTAGGATCTGTTACGTACGCTTGAGTAAAACGAGTAGCTCGTGCAACAGTTCTCATATTTTTCTCCTCGTTATACGTACCAGTTCGTAACCCTTCAGCGTCAGCAATATCACCGATGATTTTCTTCTGAAGGACTACAACATCTCCATCCTTGAAGTTGTCATCTTGAATAATGGAAAGACCCATAAAGTCGCCAATATATCCACGCAATAAAGCTACGTCAGTGTTGTTTACACGTAATGCATCACGAATACCTTTATTTTTCAATAATGTAGCTCCAACTTTTGGATGAACAACAGCTGTGTCAGCCGAATAACCAAAGTCAGCAATTGCTGTTTTTGCATCAACAAGCTCGTTAATCACATTGGTTTCGTTTGCTGCCCAGCCCCCTGAAGTCGAACCTTGAATACCATTTCCGATAGTATACTTGTTAGTTGCTACATCGTAACCCATTGTATCAACCATTTTCTTGACATTAAGAGCTAATTTGCGAATAGCACGTTCAAAAACACCATCAGAACCCCATTTTTGCATTTCGTAAGTTAATACAGCTTCAAGACCATATTTTTTAATCATTGCTGTCTTTTCCTCTTCGTTCAATCCAATACGTTGGAAAGTAGAGCCTTCCCCTACTTCTGGTACTCCGTCATAAGCTTGACGATCTTTTGAGTCCTTATCGGCATCCTGTAAATATTTAATTGCTAAAGCATCCACTGTGGAAGCTGTAAACAATTGATCAGCTACAAATTGATGTCCAATAAGTCCCCTAACACGTTTATCAATAAATTCTTTCTTTAAAAGTGGATGTTGTCCTAACATAATATCAGCCATTTATATGACCCCCTTGGTTATAAAATTATTAGCCTAACGCTACAATAAATTTGTTTCCGGAAGTAGCCCCTGTAAGTGCTGTGCCAACTACTTGTTTTTCCTCATCCGCAACATAAGTAGCTGTAGCTACTTGCTTTACTGCTGCACCATTTGCACCAGCTTTAACTTTGTCACCTGCTACAATAGTTCCACCTGCTATTACGTAAAGTAACCCCTTGAAAGCAATTGAAACGGAATCTCCTTTGTCACCTTGGTATCCTACATTGACACCATCAATTGCAACAGTTCCAGAGTATACTACTCCAAAAACTTTCTTCGAATCAGCGCTGGCA
Source organism: Bacillus silvicola (assembly GCF_050524305.1). Taxonomy (NCBI): domain Bacteria; kingdom Bacillati; phylum Bacillota; class Bacilli; order Caryophanales; family Bacillaceae; genus Bacillus; species Bacillus silvicola. The sequence continues at coordinate 1,842 of NZ_JBNGVC010000015.1, read as the reverse complement.
CGTTGCACCTCAAAATCCCCTGTAATCTCAACTAACTCGCCAACCTTAACAGTTTGACCAGCTTTTACTTTGAAAGTGAAAATACCATCTTCAGGAATATTTAATTCAACTCTATTTCTCATAGTTTCGGACCTCCCTTTTTATAGTTTTATAAATCTTTGCCGAATTTAGCTTCGTGTTCTTCATAGAATTTATCAAATTCTTTTTGCTCTTGAGTTCGTTTATCTTGATCTCCTTCTCCAGCAACTGCCCCTTGTTCTTGGAAGTCGATTTGTGTAGCATTTTTCATAAACTCATCAAACATTTGAGTTTGTTCTTCAGAAAATGAAGATAATAAATTTTTTAATGAAACAGCTTGAGCTGGTACAATTTTGCTCTCTTCTTGGAATTTCTCTATTTTTGAATCCATTTTCCCTTCTGAGAATGATTGATTTTGAGCTTGTAATTGTTTCATTTGTTCTTCTAACTGTTTATATTGTTCTTGCAACTGTTTGAAATTTTGCGGTTGCTGATTGTTTTGTCCTGGCATTGTTTCAGCCTCCTTAGTCTCATCAATTTCCGAAATATAACCATTTTCACTGAATAAACGAGCTGACTTTACTTGAGGAAACGCAACTAAAGAGACCTCTCTTAATTTATGAGGCCTAATCGTGTCATCCTCTTCGTTGTACTGAATGTAAAATGAGATAGAAAGTTTTTTCATTAATCCTTTTTCGATACGTTCTTTTGTGGATTCGTCAATAATACGAACTTTACCTAATAATTTATCGCCTTCCACACTTACTTCTTCAAGATATCCAACAGTGTCACGGACACTATTAGAGTGATCAAGTTGAATTGGGATTTCTTCGGTAACATCAAAGTTATTAGCTAGTGTATTTAAGTCTTCCACAGTGTACGCAGTTCCTCGATGAATACCAGTAGAGAACAATTCAGCTTCTTTGATGAGATCTTCTCCTTCGCCACCTTCTGAAAATGACTTTGTAAGTTTCCCTTCATAAAACAAATTTTTAACTTTACTCATCTTTCTCACCTCCTAATGTATTTTTGAGGAGCAAAGAGGTACTGGAACCATCTAATTAAATACGCCCCAGGTATAATGACCTCATCGACGCAGTGGAGATAATCACAATTGGAGCGTATTATCAGGCAACACAAATAACCCACTCTCATATTGAGGTGAGCTTTATTCTGGTCTTGGCCTAACAAGTGGTTCCCGATTTATACCATTTAGTAACCTCGGTAATGGGGCTGTAAAATCGAAACCTTTTTCTGGCTTCATAGAGATATCAAAGTTATCTTCCCACTCCTCAAATTTTGATACAGGTAGCCAAGTAGCACGACACTTAAAATGATTAGGTGGCGTATACTCGGCAATTACTGAAGCGTTCCCGATTGAAATAATCATTCCGTCAAGGTGTCTACAGATTTTAGTTGTTCGACCATCCACAATAGAATCATATTGTAAGGCAACTACGAACCCTTTATTTTCCGGTGACATATAACGCGCAAGTCTTCCTGCGTTGTACATCTTACCGTTTTCCGTCCTGGCTATTGTTTCAGCGTGATGTTGGCTTAGCCATCTCTCAGAACATTCCCTAATGAGCTGAATAAGCTCTTTTAGTGCTGTTCCGGAAGTTAACCCTTGCATGAATACTTCTCGGATAGCATTGAGCACTGTAGCTTCAGTAATAGCTGTGATTTCAAGTGAATAATTTTCCAAAAACACTTGAGCTTCTGGAGGAAATACAACCTCATAAGCGTAATGGCCTGTTATTTGTTCGAAAATATCTTCTGAAAAGGAATATAACTTCTGTATTTTCTCCAATTCAGAATGTGCTC
>NZ_JBNGVC010000014.1:0-20149 GCF_050524305.1 Bacillus silvicola | reverse complement strand
AATAAACTTACGGTTGAATCCAAGAGACTCTAGCAAGTCAGCTACTTCCTCATGTGGATAGCCCCAGAAAGTACGATTCCAAAGAGCCTTATCTTCTTGAAGTATAACAAGTTGATCATAAGCTTCAATATCCCTGTAGACCCCTTTTACTTGGTCGGAACGAGTAGGCGAATTAAGAAGAAATACTCCTAGCGGAAACTCTAACCAGTTGCCGTCTGGCATTTCAATTTCCATGTAGGGCTTGATTCGATCGCTCAAATAGTTAATCACATCACGCTTTGGAATGAGAGTGTCCTCTTCGTAAGTGACTGCTACATTAACATACTTGAGTCGAACATTGTCAGCTGAGTTGTGCCTTCCAGCACTCCATTGTAGTTGCACTCTCAACTTTCGAGCGTCTGAACCAGCTGGTATACCAAGAGAACCATATGGAACAGTTGTGACCCAACTAGACCAAGTAGTCCCACCATTCAGCGAGTAGCGAGTTTTGACTATATTTTCTGGACTCCAAGAGCCTTCTCTGGTAAGTGTGCCAAATACATTGTCATATGACAGCTTAGCTTCTTTAACTCGTGGAATGTCAACTCCCTGGTACGTACTATTGCTCATATCAAGTACAGGGCTTGTAGCAATACCAGAGTAGATCGCTTTAGCTGTTCCACTAAAATAAACATTATCGTAGTTACAAATACCATTGAGAACTCCTGAATCGCAAGCCATTAACAAACCGTAACCAGCACTAGCTCGGCCAGCTGGAACAGTTACTTCTCCCTCCCAGCGATACCAGTTGTTAAATCCCGTGTTGGTCATAGTTACATTTTCATTGAGTCGAATGTTTCCAGCTGAGCTCATAGCGTATACATAGTTAGGGTGAATCTCTCCGTTAAACAAGCGATAAAAGAACGAGACGTATATCTTTTGACCTCCACTAACTACTACCAATCCGTTACCTATTGTTTGCATTCCGACGGGTTGTGTGTTAGCTGTGTCACGTTTGACCTCTTGAGCGTAGCTACCTTGCCAACCGCCTCCTTGTGAAACCGTGTAGTAATTAACTCCGTTAGCCCAAGGCTTGAACTCTCCAGCCATCCACCCGTGAGCTTGCTCTGGATTGTCTGTTACTGTTCGCCAACCATCTTCCAATCTTGAGTTTGTAATTGTTCCACTGTAAGGTTGTAATCTCATCTCGCCATTATCCATAGCTACATTGGTCTTACTCCAAGATTCAAATTTCAAGTTTGCCACATTTGACGCAAGGCCTGTGTAGAAGTTTACTGAGCGTGATCGTCTTTCAATATGAGCTGGCATGTATTCTTCTCTTAATGTAAACTTAGCGGTTCTCTTGATAGCGGAGAAGGCTGAGAAAGCAACCTCTCCGTCAAGAATGTTGTCAAGTGTGCGCTTGAAGTTTAAGTTCTTATCTAATAAGTCATATCTAAACCGAATGTTACGAGCCTTGGTTTTAGCGTGTAATACATCATAAACCTGCTCATCAGAATAACCTTTCTGTGCTAATGGTTGCATTCTCTCTCCTCCTATGTTGTTATATTATCAGTATCATAGTGAGTCTTGGTAAACTCGCAACTCATTACGAAACCACTAATTTGCTTATCTTTCATATTGACTTTATCCGTTGAGACGAACATCTTACGACCCGATCCGTCTCGGTACAAGTAAACTTCTCGCTTGTTCAACAAGTCGCTCACCTGCTTAGCCTCGAACCAAGTGTCAACCTCCCACTCGATACTCAACTCTGTCGTTTCATTCTCACCGTACTCTCTTACTGGGTCTTTACGTCCAACAAATCGTTGTAGCGCTGAGTCGACCTCAGTAGAGCTATCTCGATCAGTTACCATAGTCAGAAAATGCAAGTCAGTTATACTGTCTACATCTTGAACAATAGTTTCATTGAATGTGTGCATAAACTGGCGAGGTGGACTTTCTGACTTGGTGTTATTTACCAAATTCCATGCTACGAGTTTGTACTCATAAAGCGTTTGACTCGCTGGCGTATAGTCAAGGAATCCTCCTCGAATACCGTCTAGTGGCCTTGGCTGGAAAGGCGCACTCTGTGGGAAGTTACCTTTCAACAACATTGGCTGAATAAAGTAGGTGTCATTTGTCGAGTTGTTTGAAGCTACAAACATTAGCCTCTCAGTACCAGTTGGAGTAGTAAATACTTTATACTGAACACCGCCAACCATCTCTGCTCCAGTACTCGCTCCTGTGTTCGTCTGAGGTCGGATATACCAACCAGAGCTTAAACCAATGAGAGTGTATTGTTGACCAGCTTTAACTGGAATGTAGACATAGCTCTCAAGGAATGTTGCTGCAGGTGCTTGAATCCTCATTTTGTAAGGGGTCATTATAGTTGTCTGAGCATGTCTAACCCAACTTGAGTCTGTAAAGCGTGGCACTAAGTTGCCAGTGTCAATTGAGCTAACCACTGGGTTTCCTGCGATTAGTTCCCACTCAGCATTCCCAGTAAGTGTATACTCTCGACGATAGCAATCTATTAAGTTAGTAGCTACTGGAGATGTAATTCTCAACTGAATACCACTCACAGTTACGTTAGCCCCTCCACTCATAGGAGTTCCATACACATTGTCAAATACTACTCTGACTTTTGCTACATTAGCTGGAGCTACTCGACTTGCATAAACTTCTGACTTTGCACCACTGCCAGCAACTTGACCAGCTGGATCTGCCGTGCTTCCTATGTCATTTCCGTTAGCATCATAAAACCAGACAATGCCTCGTAATCCATTGTTATCAGAAAAACCAACTACCTCATAAGTAGCACCTGCAACGATTGGAATCTGAGTAGCATCAAGATAGATAGATACTCCAGCAAAGTTATTACCAGCTGTTAGGTCGCTCACATTCACTTTGTAGCTTGTTGCATCCACCGGGACAATACGAGAAAGCGATACATTGCCTCGACGCTCCCAATCATTTGCAAAAGTAACTCCGTCCTCCGTGATAGGTGGTAAGTTAATGCCAAGCTCACCTTGGTTGTATACTACGTTAGTAACACCAGAGCCAGCTTCCTCAACTCGTTGAATAATTGGAATAGCTGGAGTTGCAAAGTTGACGGAGAAGTCCGTCCTCACAAAACTAGACCAGACACCGCTTGAGTTGACTCGTAGTTGAATGTAGTAAGCCTCGTTCGTTATTAACGTGTAGTTAAGCCTTACACTACGCTCAGTAGTGCCAGTAGTACTCCAAAGAGTGACTCCTCCAGGGTTCTTTAAGAATAGTTCAAACTGTAATTGCTCCACAGAAGTCCATTCGACTACCATAGTAGCCTGTGGATGAACAACTGCGTAAGTTGGATACACCATGTTAGGAGCATTACTAGGATTAGCTGAGATAGCCAACTGCTCTGTCGTCCAGGAGCTTTGCAAGTTAAAATCGTCCGTTGTCTTAACAGACCACTCGAACATTCCAAGCGGCAATGTGCTGGATGGCATATTGTAATGCTGACTCGTAGAGTTGACAAAACTCGTTGAGTTCGGTACGTAGTTCCAGCTTCCTCGGTTACCACCAGAATAAACGGTACGCCAACGGAACTGATAACCCATTTGAATTGCTTTAGGGTCAGCCTTCCAGCTAAACGTGTTAATTGCTGTTCGATCAATCGTAGAGCCAACTACTGGAGTCGTTCCAGTTGGCGCTTTTGGTGCTACATCGTGGAAGATAATAAACCAGTCTGAATAATTCCACTCTGAGTAAAACTCTCCGTCAAACGCTCGAATAGCTACGATTGCTTTTCTTGTCTGACTCATATTGTAGGTATTAATCTTGTAGCTTGTAATACCATTCGTAGTAGCTTTAGGGTAGTTCTTCCAAGTCGTCCCGTTATCATCTGAGATAGCAACATCATAACTTAAACTGTTTGGATTCGTTTCGTTGACTGGTGGTGTCCATCTCACGGTAAGCTCTTGGTTTACTGAGATGCCAAATGTCGGATAGTCCAAACGTGGTCTTTCTGGTGGAACGTTCCAATCTCCCTCCACAACCCAATAAGCTCTATATGGATTGTCAATAACTCCCCAGCATTCACTCGCTGGTGTGCCTTTGTTATTCCATATAGTAACACCTTGATATTTACCACTAACGAGGTCATCTCGAATAATACCTGTAAAGTTATAATCTTGATATTGGTTTACATCTGGAGTGAACTCCCAACCAGTCAGCGCCAAATGATATGGTTTAGTTGACTGAGTAGGACGACTCGAAAGCTGGTGCTTACCAACTAAAAAGTCTCCTCCATAGTAAAAATACAATCGCAAGTACACTTTCGCTGGAGTTTTGGAGGTCACAATTGCCTCACGGACTCCAGCTGGTGTACCTAGAAAGGAAATATAGCCTTCATTACTACCAGCACGAATAGGAGAGTAGCTTCCATTCCACCAGTTGTCACTTAGTCTATATTGTTCCATCCATTCTAAGGGGAACGCTCTTTGTTCTATAGCCATGTTATGACCTCCTTATCGTTTTCTCATTGCTTGTCGTAAATCTTTCAGATACTCTGGTGTATTGTCGTAACCTGCAACCTTATCGTTAACTTGTTGGTTCAACTTCTGCTCGATACTTTGTAGTCCTCGACCGTCCAAGTCAACTGCTCCGTCCACTGTTACAACGTGGTTAACTGTTACGGTTGGTTTGCCTCCAGTGAATGCTCTCAGCGACTCACCTGCAAAGCCATTTTCCATTTGGTCACTTACTGCATTCATAGCTCCACCGATAGCTCTCGTCATTGGTTTCACTTGTGTTAAAGCTGACTCATACCAAGTTGGAAAGAATGACTTACCAGACTTATCAAGATCACTTAAGGGTCCTTTCTTAGCTGGTGAGAACGGTAAGTAACTACGTACTTTAGCCATCCCATCAGATACGGCACTTACAGCGTTTCCAATACCAGACTTCATACCGTCAACGAATGCACTTAGTAGTCCCTTACCAGCGCTTAGGAAATCACCTGTAAAGTTCTTAATAGCACTCCAACAGTTTTTAACTCCCGTTTGTACCGTATTGACTGCTGTAGTGAAACCGTTTCGGAAACCGTCCACAATTCCAGTTACAATTGAGCACACCGCTGAAGTGAACGCACTCACAGAGTTACTAATAATAGACTTCAAAGCGTTAATCCCTGTATTCCATAGATTCTTGGCTTGATTCCAAAGCTCATTAAACTTGTCGACAATACCTTGTTTGATATTGCCAGCGATTGTTTTTGCGTCGTTATACAAGTTCGTAAAGAACTGTTTTATTTGTTGAACTCCAGTGTTCCATACTTGCTTGGCTGAGTTCCATAGTTCGTTGAACGTATTAGTTACATCACTCTTGAGCTGTAGTGCTTTTTGTACTACCTCCATAGCTAAATTGAGGAACAATGCTTTCATTTGAGCGATTCCAGTGTTCCAGATCGTCTTAGCTGTATTCCACAACTCATTGAACTTGTTAGACACATTGGTTTTTATCTCATTCGCTTTAGCTGTAGCATCTGACCATAAGTTAGCGAAGTATTGCTTAGTAGCTTCAACTCCCTCGTTCCAAGCTTGCTTGATGCCTTCCCACATTTCTTTCATCTTGTTCCACAGTTCAATAGCTTTAGCCTTCACAGTGTCCCAGTTCATATAAAGCAACACACCAGCCGCTACTACGAGAGCGATCAAACCAGCTATCCACATGAGGGGGTTAGCTAATAAAGTTGCATTCAGAAGTGTTGTTGCCAATCTCATTGCTGTAGTTGTTGCCTGAGCAAGCACCATCGCTTGTCTGAATCCATTAATAGCTGTTACTACTGTAGTAATAACACTACCTATAGCGAGTGCCGCCTTGAAAGCTACAAACCCAGCAACTACCGCTACCAGGACTTGCTGTACAGTTTGCATATTCTGAGATAGCCAAGTACCTGCTGCCGAGACTAAATCTAATGCTGCTTGTACGAATCCTGAGTTGTTAGCCCACGTTAGGAAATTACTAGCCAGTGTTAATACAGCCAATCCTAGCGGTGCTAATGCGGTAACTAGCTTAACGAGTATACCCCATAGTTGACCTATGATGTTCATTATGATAGGCGTGCTCGTTTGTACAAAGCTTACAAATGACTGGAATGCGGTTGAACTCTGTAGACCTGCTGACCAGGATGCAAACTTAGCTGTCAAATCAACTAATCCATTCCTCATATCCATACCCAAAGGTGTGAAAGCTATCATAATATTGCTCAGTCCTTTTAGTATGTTTCCTACTGATTTCATAGCCATTTCGAACATCAGGACTGCAAAGGTGTTCATATGCTCAAAGAAAGCGTCTGCTTTACCGCCTTCAATTGCTTGGTTCATCTGACCTAGCATACCTGCAAACGAGTTGCCTACTCCCTTCATAGCTGGAAACATTTTGGTCATGACATTGTTAGTCAAGTCCATACCGTTAGCCATCATAGTAAATGTTGTAGGGCTCATCTCATCTTGCATATCTTTCCAGTTAGCTTTAAAGTCCATAGTTGCTGTAACTGCTTTGCGCTCCTCGGCTGTTAAACCGTTTAAGATTACTTGTTGCTCTTGTAGCGCTTTACTACGCTCCTTAGCATTACTAGCATTGTCAATCTTCTCTTGAGCCTTCTCAAGCTCTCCGGTGGTTTCTATTACTCCAGTGATACTCGTCATAGCCAAAGCTCCAAAACCTGCCACAGCTACCCCAGCTGTACCCATAAGTGCAACCGCACCGCCAAGCCCTGCAAGTAAAGCTGGCATGGAGGCACTAGCTACAGCACCAATAGCAGCTATTTTTGTTCCTGTTGAATTAGCTTTGTCAGCAACATTATCGAGCACTCGGCTAGCATTGTCGTTCGCTTTAACGATGATGTCTATTATTGAAGCCATTACCTAGCACCTCCTCCTAGTTTTTGCTTAGCCTGTTGACGTTTCGCTTTTCGTGACTCTTTAGCTTCAAACTCACTGATGGTATTGTGAACAATGAGAAGTTCCTGCATAATCTTGTTCTCTTGTCGATCAATCTCGTCGGGTAACTTTTTGAAGATCTTTCCTATTTCGTAATACAAAAGAGAACGAGGAGGATTGGCAACAGACTTGCCTTCTAACATTCTTTTTGTTGCCTGCTCTATTGCTTTTTTTCTTTTTCTGTTACCCCGTTATCAATTTTCGTGTGTACAGCTTGAATAATTTCCCCTACAAAGTCTGGATCTAATTCGTTATCAAACGTATCTAACATAATTGGTAACTTCTCCCCAACATCGTTAGTTAGCTCCCAATCAGTAATTGAGTGGACTACTTGAAGTGTCATTGCAAGTGATACATCGTTTTTAATTGGACGTCCCATTTTGTCAAAAGTAGTAGCTTGTTCAGCGATTTTACGAGACTCACCATAACTCAACTTTTTATAGTGAATTTTCACTCCATGTAATGTTACAAGTTCTTCTTCTTTCTTACGTAGCCAAGGTTTAGAGTTTGTCATTATAGTTTCCTACTTTCCTATCGTTTTATTTTGAAAGGGGACTAAGACCCTCAGTTTATTAAGCGAATAAGTTGTTAATTACGTCTTTAGCAACTACTGAGATATCAGTGAATACTGCTTCAAGTTCTTGTTCTGTTACGTCCTCAGCGCCAGCACCAATAGCGTTCGTATCATACTTACCACCAGTAAGCGTAATCGTAATTGAGTTCTTTGGCTCGCCAACATCTTGAAGTTTCAACTCAACCGCAATATCCGCACCTCTTTGGAATAAATCCCAGTGTGTTTTATCTAAGTAATCCATTGTCATTGAGAGAGCAAGATCAAGTGAGCCTTCTTGAACCTTCCCAGCTGTGTCTTTACCGTTGACATAAAAGCGACGTTCTAAATTGTTACTAATCTCAAGTTCGAACTCAGAGATATTCGATACAGTGGCGTTGTTCACTTTCACAGTGCCCTCATAGAACATGTAATAGTTATTCAACTCAGCTGTAACTGCTGACGCTGTGCCAGTCGTATCAACGTTTAAGAAAAGCATATCCCCTTCGATCTCAACCGCTTCCTCAGCTGTTGCTGTAAGAGTTAACGTATCAACTTTGCCACCAAGATAGTTGCGCAATAGCGAGCCACTTGCAATATTATGTTGGAAAGTGAAGCTTGGAAGAACTTCTCCTTTGCCTACTGGAGTAAGTGTATGTGTATAACCCGCTGTAGCATCTCCTGTTTTTACTTCTTTACCAAGAGCCATCAAGATTGGCCGAGCGTTTTGTAGTACGCCTCCAAAGCTTGCATCGAACTCTTTAGCTTTTGTACGTAATTTCATTGGAGACCGCTGTCCGAGACCTTTACGTTGATCAACATTAAAATTCTCTTCTGGCTCAAAACTTTCAAGAATCGTAAGCCATGAGAAAGCAGTTACTTTTGTACCTGCTGTAGTTTCCTTACCAACTACAACTGTGTGGTCAAATCCGTGTGCCATTATTCACCAACCTCCTTTACTTCCTCAAATCCGACGGCTTTAAGGTCTTTTATAAGTTGTTTTTCTTTCTTGTCTACCTCAATGGTTTCCCCAGCTTTGACTAGTTGATCAAAAGGTTGAATTATTTTGAGGTCAAAATTGAAAGGATTTTTGAGCTTCATGTTATACCTCCTTTGGTATTGGTTTTGAGCGGATCAAAACTGGAAGTCTTGCACCTTGTAGAAAATTAGCCTCCCCAGTTTCAACTTGTCCAAATTCGGCCTCATCGTCTATGGAAAGATACGCAACAGTACCACCAAGAGTTTTATCACTCTCGATGATTTTCTCTACAACGTTCAAGAGCTCGATACACTCTTCCTCAGCATCCTCAGCATCAAGTATGTTTGAATACACCCAAACCAATATAGTAAACTCCACCTCTGAAACTCCAAGTCCCTTTTTGACTTTTCTGCGTTTCTGTAGCTCAAAAGCAAGAGCTGGAAAGAATGCTATATTTTGATAGTGTACTTTGTGTACGTCTGCTTTGATTGACTGAGTAGTAAGACCAGCAACTAATTGGTCATATAATGCATTTTTGATAGTTAGGTATAGACCCATTAGTCTACCAACTCCTCTATATAATCCTGAAAGATACGCTTAATCATGGATTCATCTTGCGTATCAAAGTATAAAAATTTACGAGCTGGCACATAGCCAAACTTTGTGCGGCCTCCAAAGTTATGAAGTTTCGCTTTTGGTAAAGCTGTTCCAAAATACATTTCCAGTTTATCAATGCGTTTGATAGCTCCACCTGTTACGCTCATTTTTAACTGTCCTGTATCATTCAGTGGTTTTCCACCTGCTCGGTTTGGATGCCATTTGATAGTGTTCTCGCTTAGTGGAACCCAAGGTGCTGCTCTAAAACGATTCCCAACAGAGCGCTCCATATAGGTAGCCGAGCGAGTCATTGGCGTCCTCAAATCTTTTAAACGATTGCCTATATTTCTGAGGCGCAAATCAGTTCCGTTAGGTCTTACAGTTACCCTGTAGTCTACTCCTGGCATAACCTACCACTCCGTATCCAAGTTAAATATAGGATCTCTGTTGTTTGTAGTAGCAAAGCCAGAGTGTTTTCCGTTTAAAAGCGGTACTCCAATGTCCATGTCACCAGCAATAATTTCAGTAATTGTATTCTTAATTTCAACAAACTTGTTAGCAACCTTCTCGTCTAAGTTTGGTTTCTGAGAAGAATACAACCATTTTCCCAAGTAGTAACCAGCTAAATCGGTAGCTAGTTCCTTAATCATTGGTGGTACTGGGTTGAATGGAACAGCATACAAACTTCCTAGTCTAGCATCAAGGTAAATAGTAGCTTTCTCACAAAAGACCTGTATTTCTGAGTCAGTGATATTTGGAGATAAATCCCTTACAGTCGTTCTAATGTTTGTAGGCGTTGTGTATGCCATTCTGTCAACCTCCCTTATTTATCTTCTTTCTTTGGATCTGTACTTTTCTTTGCATTGCTACGAGTTTCTTTTACTTCTTCGGCATAACCATGCTCGATTAAGTGATTACCTACTGCCTCATCAACTTCCAAGGTTTCACCTACTGGTCGCTGATACTCAAGTACATGCTCAACTAACGTTTTGACTTTCATCGTATTGCCTCCATATCAAAAATTAAGGGAGACTCACACAATATGTATGAACCTCCCCTGGTATTGCTGTTCTATTCTTATTTAACAGTTTTAAGTAAGAAGATTGCTTTAGGATCTGTTACGTACGCTTGAGTAAAACGAGTAGCTCGTGCAACAGTTCTCATATTTTTCTCCTCGTTATACGTACCAGTTCGTAACCCTTCAGCGTCAGCAATATCACCGATGATTTTCTTCTGAAGGACTACAACATCTCCATCCTTGAAGTTGTCATCTTGAATAATGGAAAGACCCATAAAGTCGCCAATATATCCACGCAATAAAGCTACGTCAGTGTTGTTTACACGTAATGCATCACGAATACCTTTATTTTTCAATAATGTAGCTCCAACTTTTGGATGAACAACAGCTGTGTCAGCCGAATAACCAAAGTCAGCAATTGCTGTTTTTGCATCAACAAGCTCGTTAATCACATTGGTTTCGTTTGCTGCCCAGCCCCCTGAAGTCGAACCTTGAATACCATTTCCGATAGTATACTTGTTAGTTGCTACATCGTAACCCATTGTATCAACCATTTTCTTGACATTAAGAGCTAATTTGCGAATAGCACGTTCAAAAACACCATCAGAACCCCATTTTTGCATTTCGTAAGTTAATACAGCTTCAAGACCATATTTTTTAATCATTGCTGTCTTTTCCTCTTCGTTCAATCCAATACGTTGGAAAGTAGAGCCTTCCCCTACTTCTGGTACTCCGTCATAAGCTTGACGATCTTTTGAGTCCTTATCGGCATCCTGTAAATATTTAATTGCTAAAGCATCCACTGTGGAAGCTGTAAACAATTGATCAGCTACAAATTGATGTCCAATAAGTCCCCTAACACGTTTATCAATAAATTCTTTCTTTAAAAGTGGATGTTGTCCTAACATAATATCAGCCATTTATATGACCCCCTTGGTTATAAAATTATTAGCCTAACGCTACAATAAATTTGTTTCCGGAAGTAGCCCCTGTAAGTGCTGTGCCAACTACTTGTTTTTCCTCATCCGCAACATAAGTAGCTGTAGCTACTTGCTTTACTGCTGCACCATTTGCACCAGCTTTAACTTTGTCACCTGCTACAATAGTTCCACCTGCTATTACGTAAAGTAACCCCTTGAAAGCAATTGAAACGGAATCTCCTTTGTCACCTTGGTATCCTACATTGACACCATCAATTGCAACAGTTCCAGAGTATACTACTCCAAAAACTTTCTTCGAATCAGCGCTGGCACGTTGCACCTCAAAATCCCCTGTAATCTCAACTAACTCGCCAACCTTAACAGTTTGACCAGCTTTTACTTTGAAAGTGAAAATACCATCTTCAGGAATATTTAATTCAACTCTATTTCTCATAGTTTCGGACCTCCCTTTTTATAGTTTTATAAATCTTTGCCGAATTTAGCTTCGTGTTCTTCATAGAATTTATCAAATTCTTTTTGCTCTTGAGTTCGTTTATCTTGATCTCCTTCTCCAGCAACTGCCCCTTGTTCTTGGAAGTCGATTTGTGTAGCATTTTTCATAAACTCATCAAACATTTGAGTTTGTTCTTCAGAAAATGAAGATAATAAATTTTTTAATGAAACAGCTTGAGCTGGTACAATTTTGCTCTCTTCTTGGAATTTCTCTATTTTTGAATCCATTTTCCCTTCTGAGAATGATTGATTTTGAGCTTGTAATTGTTTCATTTGTTCTTCTAACTGTTTATATTGTTCTTGCAACTGTTTGAAATTTTGCGGTTGCTGATTGTTTTGTCCTGGCATTGTTTCAGCCTCCTTAGTCTCATCAATTTCCGAAATATAACCATTTTCACTGAATAAACGAGCTGACTTTACTTGAGGAAACGCAACTAAAGAGACCTCTCTTAATTTATGAGGCCTAATCGTGTCATCCTCTTCGTTGTACTGAATGTAAAATGAGATAGAAAGTTTTTTCATTAATCCTTTTTCGATACGTTCTTTTGTGGATTCGTCAATAATACGAACTTTACCTAATAATTTATCGCCTTCCACACTTACTTCTTCAAGATATCCAACAGTGTCACGGACACTATTAGAGTGATCAAGTTGAATTGGGATTTCTTCGGTAACATCAAAGTTATTAGCTAGTGTATTTAAGTCTTCCACAGTGTACGCAGTTCCTCGATGAATACCAGTAGAGAACAATTCAGCTTCTTTGATGAGATCTTCTCCTTCGCCACCTTCTGAAAATGACTTTGTAAGTTTCCCTTCATAAAACAAATTTTTAACTTTACTCATCTTTCTCACCTCCTAATGTATTTTTGAGGAGCAAAGAGGTACTGGAACCATCTAATTAAATACGCCCCAGGTATAATGACCTCATCGACGCAGTGGAGATAATCACAATTGGAGCGTATTATCAGGCAACACAAATAACCCACTCTCATATTGAGGTGAGCTTTATTCTGGTCTTGGCCTAACAAGTGGTTCCCGATTTATACCATTTAGTAACCTCGGTAATGGGGCTGTAAAATCGAAACCTTTTTCTGGCTTCATAGAGATATCAAAGTTATCTTCCCACTCCTCAAATTTTGATACAGGTAGCCAAGTAGCACGACACTTAAAATGATTAGGTGGCGTATACTCGGCAATTACTGAAGCGTTCCCGATTGAAATAATCATTCCGTCAAGGTGTCTACAGATTTTAGTTGTTCGACCATCCACAATAGAATCATATTGTAAGGCAACTACGAACCCTTTATTTTCCGGTGACATATAACGCGCAAGTCTTCCTGCGTTGTACATCTTACCGTTTTCCGTCCTGGCTATTGTTTCAGCGTGATGTTGGCTTAGCCATCTCTCAGAACATTCCCTAATGAGCTGAATAAGCTCTTTTAGTGCTGTTCCGGAAGTTAACCCTTGCATGAATACTTCTCGGATAGCATTGAGCACTGTAGCTTCAGTAATAGCTGTGATTTCAAGTGAATAATTTTCCAAAAACACTTGAGCTTCTGGAGGAAATACAACCTCATAAGCGTAATGGCCTGTTATTTGTTCGAAAATATCTTCTGAAAAGGAATATAACTTCTGTATTTTCTCCAATTCAGAATGTGCTCGTAAAACTCCAGCTTCCACAGATGATTTTATTAATTTAGTCATTAACTTTTTGTATTCCTTATGAGATGGCATCTGTAGAGTTGCTAAAAGACCTTCAACCTCATTGAAATCACCTTGTTGATGAGCCTTTTGAAGCTCTGGAATCAACTTTTTAGTCCGCTCCATAAGTTGCTCGTGACGTTTTTTGTTTAGCTTCTGAGATTCAGTAAGGAAGGCTGATTCAATTTCTTCCATATCTTTGAGAATTAACTTTGTGTTAAGCCTTTTTCGTCTCTCGCCATATGTTACATGCTTCCTTGGAAACATCTCAGAAGCTTTTACTTTCCCTCTGTATCTTTTGCTCCTGGATCTTCTTTTTTCTTATCCTCTTTTGCTTTATGTAACGCACTTTGTAAAGTTTTATTTTCTTGAATCTCTCTTTTCGCTTCTTCACTTATTGCTGGCATCCCAAGTTCTTCACGAATCCAGTCCTCAGATGGTGCAACTACTTCTTTGTCAATCATCATTTGGAACACACGAGCCATTTTCTCGGTATCCT
Source organism: Bacillus silvicola (assembly GCF_050524305.1). Lineage (NCBI taxonomy): Bacteria > Bacillati > Bacillota > Bacilli > Caryophanales > Bacillaceae > Bacillus > Bacillus silvicola. Next base: position 6,404 of record NZ_JBNGVC010000014.1, on the reverse strand, counting down.
TATCAGCCAATGGTCTGAATTGAAAAGAAGGATATCGTTTTACGTTAGGAAAATTCAAATCTATCAACGGTCTTATAATCTCTTCTTCAATTAATGACTTTACATCCCTCTGAAGTGACTCCAGACGAATCATAAAGATATCAAATTGGTTACCCGATAAAGCATAGCTGCCAGATTGTCCACGAGAAAGCCCCAATAACATTGGTGGAATTAACATAGACTCCATAATTTTACGATCATGATGCTCGATATAACCGATAAAATCGGCATTGCTCATCTGTACAGCCTTGATAGAGTCGCCTCCAGAGATAGCTAGACCAGTCATTCCATTAATACTTCTCAGTATTTTTTCCATTTTCCCTACGTCTTTTGCATCTTGTACATTACCAACCAACAGAGGTGTACCATAACGCTCGTAAGCTATGTTTGCAAAGCGATATAACTTGTCCTTGATGAGCCAATGTTTATAAGCTGTTCTCAACATGGAGTTTCCATACAAGTTGCCAAACTTTTTATCGTAAGCATACCAACATACCTTGTTTGCTGGTATTTTAATTTCTTTTGTACCAATGGATTGCTTAATGTATTCGATATCCCCGAAGCCATTTGTTTTCATACTAACCTTGTAAGGGTCTAATGTTTTTAACTTTTTTAGTCTAATCTGACCGTTTTGATACGCAAATACCTTTTCAGTACAACTATATCCATAATCAATAGCTGAGAGTATTTCCCTGATATAATCTTCCATATTACCTTGTATAGATTCAAAGTTTTCAAGTATAAACTCAGCATACTTACGAGTTTCTTCATCATCTCCAGTAACAGTAAATCCTTTTGCTGTACTAGAAAGTTTAATCATTTCAGATCCAGCTTTAACTTGCCCATCTGTCAACATTCTGTCGTAAACCTCAAGCCCAAAATCAGAAGGATTAAAGTCGGTTTGATTATCTCTTTCATACGTATCATCTTTATAAAGACCAATCTCTCGTGCTAACTCTAAAAGTTCCTTTTCTTGCTTCTTTTGAGCATAATTCCAAGGCATTTTGTCGCGTAGACCTGTAAAAAGTCCCATTTTCCCACCCCCTTACTACAGAAATAATTACCATTGTGGTAAGTCGTCATTGTCTCCAAAGAGATGATCTAATGTATCCTCTCTTTCTACTACAGCCCACTCAAAACGGTTCGAAAGCTCATATATTGCTTCGCGAACATAATTCAAGCTGTGGAAGGCATCGTCTGGTGTTCTGTGGTCGTAGCGTTTCGTCCCCGTTGAAGTAGTGGACTCAGTGAATATCTTTTCAATGGCTGTATAATGATCAAAAAAGAACTCGACTTTATCCGGTTCTTTGTAAGGAATAACTATTTGTTGTTTATGAAACATGTCAATAAGCTTATCCATTGAAAAAGTACGATCCACTTGTAATGTAGAATCATTAAATCCTTTGTATTCGCGTTTTCGTGGGTCGTTAGCATACGTTACGTAGCGACAGCTGATAGCATTTCGCCCATAGATACCATATAGTTTCTGAGACTCATAGCTACCATAACCAATGTCACCCACGATTTTTTCAACATTGAAGCGCCCTTGTAGCTTACACAAATGTTCAATAAGTTGATCATGGTGATTACGCTTATCGTTTTTATCCGGAAGCCAACTTTCTAAATAAACAATATAAATTTTCCCGTTATAACTGTGACCAATCGTTATGATTGTTTTGGATTTCTCTCCACTACCATAGTCAATACCCATTACTGTTTGGAATTCAGATTGCTTCTTCAAAGTTAGCGTTTTATCCGTACAAGCAAGTACATCCTCGAGTGTAATTGGTTGTTCCTCACCAGAATAAAACTCACCAAGTACCTCATTGTGGAATGTCATAGAATCCATCGTAAGGAAGTCACGCCAAATTTGATTAGCGCTAATCCAGGTCATGTTGAGCTGATTAAACAAATAGCCGCTATACATTTTGTTAGCTGGTTTAGTTGCAACCCAATGGCCATTTTCTCGGTCTAACTCTTCTTTACATTTCAAACAACCGAAATACCTACGCTCTGTTTCTTCTCCCTCATCTTGAACCATGATATTTTTCATCGTCATGAATTGATTATGTCCACAGTTGCAGCAGACGACGTTCCATTTCTTTTGGTCCGACTGTCCCCAAAGTGTTCTGTCATAATAAGAACCTTTTTGTTTAGGTGTGCCAGTATAGAAGCACTTCCCATTTAATTCTGTCTTAGGGTCCTTCATTTCCGAGTGAGAAACGGATTTTTCAATTGATTCGATGGCCGTCTGCGTAATATCCTGGACCTCATCAAAAAATACCATATCTCCTGGGATACCACGTAATGCATCACCATCAGCCCATGCACTACCAAAATAGTAAACTGTAGAGTTAAGCAATCGTATACGAGTTTTGGCATCTCCTTTTGGGTCCACCATTCCCTCAAGTATTCCTTGATTGCTCGCTTTAATAGAAGCCCTAAATCGGTCATTCACAAAACGTGTCGTTTGTTCTTGCCGTGGGGCTGTGTAAGTGATTGTTGTATAGGCTCGCTGATATCCTGAGTATTTCATCACGCGGTCAACTGTCTCCGATTTCTCTACTTGGCGACCCGCAACGATAACAATACGAGGGTGCTTATCCCGATACACATCATGTAAATGTCCTCTATGAGCAAAACGAAACGGCTTACCTTTTACAGTTCCAGTTGTTTCAGTAAATCCTATAGGGTCTTTCATTACATTCCGCATATGTTTTAATTGTTTGGCTGTGAGGTCATTCATCTGAACCACCTCATTTCTAAAAATTCACAGCAAATTTTATTGACCTTTTAATTCTTCATCATGTACTGTTAAATCAACACATCCATTTAAGGAGTTAAAAACATGCTATCTTCACTGAAAAACTGGATAAGAAAAGAATCCGATAGGTATCAGGCTATAAAAGAAGCAAACCAAAAAAGATTCCAGAATAAACTAGATAAAAAAGCTGGATTTTCTAATGCCATGCTTAACCCTTTATACAACGGAACAGAGATTATTATGAAAAATGGTTCAATTCTACAAATGGAAGCAATCGAAATTGTATTCATCGATACGAATACAATCAAAGTTACAAAGGGCCGCAAACATAAGACACTTTTAGGGACTAAAAAATATTCTTCAACTACCAAGCGTAAAACATTTAGGAAGAATGGACAGGATCACTTTGTAGATCAAATTGCATCCATTAGAAAATATTCTCCAAAAGAGCAACCAAAGTATATCGTGAATCCTAGCCTTCTCTAACATGTAGAAGCTTCCGAATTTTCTAAAGGAAAAATTTTTTTTAGTAAATTTATAGTTTCGAAAAATGTCACCATGCGAGCGGAAAAGCCCCCCTACCCTCATAATATTAGCGATAAATGTAGTAATGACGGGGCTTCGAGAGGTAAGAACACCACGATGTATAGGATTTGTATACAGTAACTAAAATGACTTCCGATAACTCTCGTTATGTAAACTATCAATCTCCCTCAAGCACTGATATATCAACGTTCTTAATACATACACAAAAAGTAGGTAGTGTATAAGTATACATCGTTGATATAACAACATTCTTGAAATCTCCTCGAAAGCCTATTTACTAACGTTTCCCATCATTTATACATGTTTTTATGCATTTGTTTTATGACTCATCACCCATATCGAATAACATGTTAAGGTTGATTCCTTTATCATTATCTTTGTGCTCTTTACTTACATTAAACTTACGATCAAATCCAAGTGCCTGCATGTATCGTAAAAACTTCGTGTCATAGTCATTGTAGCTGTTGCTTTCGTCTACTTGTTCACCAGCTTCAGCTATCTCCTTACGTTGATTGAGTATGAAGTTACGCAATGCTCGGTCTAATAACATAAGGTTTGCCAGGTCTAGTTCATAGTTAGCTTCATAGCTTTCCATCATAGAACCATAAAACACCCTCTCTTCGTCAGTCATAACAAAGCGCGCATATAAACCGTATATCATATTGGCCTGTGGAGATAAGTTAGCTAACGCCCTCTCCTTACCCTCTACCGTAACAGGTCCAGTACACAGTCCTCCATGTCCAGCGCATCTAGCCGAGCCTTCTACAGGAGGTTTCGTACATATCTTTCCGGTTGATTTGTTTATAGCGCCGCATATAACCTTCACATCTTGGAGTTGCTTTCTTAGAAACTCAGCTTTCTTTTTACGGGCCGTATCATAAGACATGTCGTTAATCTCATTAGCAACCGCAAGAGCATCGTTCTTTAGTTTTTGAATAAGCATTTTCTCGTGTTTTTTCATGAGAATCACCTCCTCAAATTTCATTTCTGTATTTCCTTATTAGATGGTCAAGCGCATCGATGGGAGGGTAAATTAATCCCTTCCACACTCGCATATCCACCCCTTCGCTCTATAGCAAGCATGAGCGCATTTCCAGTGAAATGTATGGTTTCGTATCAGACTGGATTTTATCGGCTGTTACATGTAAAATTCCAACTGTTTAGTTGTTATCAAATACAACCGAAACAACATACTTTGCATTTAACATCGCCATAATTTCCCCGTTATCATCTTTGATATCTATAACGATATCTGTAGTGAATAATTTATTGCCAAGTTGTCTATATAAAGCTAATAAAGATGGGCCCTTCATAACATGAACATCACCATTAACAGTTTTTAATACAGCTCTCTTCATACTTTCACCCCTAATCCTTATTAATCAAAATAATCGCAGGACCACTAACGACAAATCCACCGACTTCAATTTTTTTCGTAAGGCTCAACAGAAATGGTTGAAATACCTTCACGTTTCTCCAGTTCATCACTTAGATCTTTGGTTGATATGTCTTTTAGATTCACTTGTAAACCTCCTACTTCAGTCTTCCACAATTCAATAAATAATCCGGTACGTGATATTTTATTATCCACACATAAACAAAAGAGCAACCGTGCATCATCAGTTGCCCTTTCGTCAATTCTTTATGTTATTACTATAAACCCTTTTTGCAATAGTTAACATGAACTGAAGTGAACTTAATACTTTGTTAACCTAACTTTTGAGCATATTCAATCATACGCTTTATTTGCGAGTGTTTATTATAGATATAACGTGGACTGTAGTCTAACTCTTCAGCAAGCTTTTCCAATGTCTTGCCCTCCACATACTTACCATACATAATTTTATGTTCCAAACCGTAGAATGTACTAATTACCTTTTTGAAATCAAACATGTCATTCATCTTATGAGCTAAATCATATTCCCGTACAGCAATACGATCTTCAAGTTTTGCTCCTTCTGACTCAGCGGTTAATCGTACCTCTCGCAAATCACCACTGACCCATCGTTTTAGTTCTCGCTTGCTTCGGTATAAGTCACTTTCCAAATAGATAATTTCATCTTCTAACTTTCGATAATCTTTTAACCAGTCTAACACTTGATGATTCACCTACTTTCTTTATAAGCGTGTAGAATTCGTTTTAAGAGGTTTTACAACTTTAGATACCTATGGTATTCAAAAGAAATTCAAACGCCTATTCCCCCTGTTTTATGACGTCGTTTTTACTAAGAAATGAAAATCCCTTACACACTTTCAATGATTTTGTCAATTAACTCATTTAATTCACTTTCTGTTTCCATATCTGCCGTATTGTCCGCAATCTCTTGCAATTTTGTAGATAGTACTAATAGAAAATCTGTGGATGCTCTCACTTTTTATCCCTCCTGCATAAAATTCTACGTTTGATTCATACTATCTATGAGCCAATATGGCTGAACTTCCTAAGTTGAAATCGTTAGTAAAACTCTCCTCTTACCTTGGGCCACAGAGAGCAGTTAGCTTATGCTAGCTGTTTTTTGTATTGTAAAACTTCTATCACTCATTCCCTATTCGCCCTCCTTTCTTTTCTATATATATCTTCTAATTGATTCAACGAAAGTTCATATAACTGTAGCCCTTCTGGTGTTTTAAAATATCCCATTTGAATTAACTCAGATTGGTAGAACTCCTTTTGAATTTCAATCGCTTTATTTATTTGATGAATAGAAACTGTTTCAATCATATAAACCCTCTTTTCAGTAGCTCACGAGCCATATATAAGAAATGGTGATAAATATAGTTTCCGGTAGTAGCAGGTGCAAGAAACACAGTAGAAAATCCATATCGCACTTCGAATGTTTTCAGACTACCTAACAACGATTCGGGTTTGTATCTACTCCTGTACTCACCCTTCAATATTTTTTGATAGCCTTCCAAATCTTCCACGATAAGAACAAATGGGTGTTTAGAAGCACGTATTAATTCATTTTCAAATCTGGTACGGTCTTTAATGGACTCCACAAGTTCATCTACACCGTTTTTCCGTTCTAATCCGGCACTTAAATAAACATCACGT
>NZ_JBNGVC010000013.1:1205000-1740814 GCF_050524305.1 Bacillus silvicola | reverse complement strand
CATTGTCATATGACAGCTTAGCTTCTTTAACTCGTGGAATGTCAACTCCCTGGTACGTACTATTGCTCATATCAAGTACAGGGCTTGTAGCAATACCAGAGTAGATCGCTTTAGCTGTTCCACTAAAATAAACATTATCGTAGTTACAAATACCATTGAGAACTCCTGAATCGCAAGCCATTAACAAACCGTAACCAGCACTAGCTCGGCCAGCTGGAACAGTTACTTCTCCCTCCCAGCGATACCAGTTGTTAAATCCCGTGTTGGTCATAGTTACATTTTCATTGAGTCGAATGTTTCCAGCTGAGCTCATAGCGTATACATAGTTAGGGTGAATCTCTCCGTTAAACAAGCGATAAAAGAACGAGACGTATATCTTTTGACCTCCACTAACTACTACCAATCCGTTACCTATTGTTTGCATTCCGACGGGTTGTGTGTTAGCTGTGTCACGTTTGACCTCTTGAGCGTAGCTACCTTGCCAACCGCCTCCTTGTGAAACCGTGTAGTAATTAACTCCGTTAGCCCAAGGCTTGAACTCTCCAGCCATCCACCCGTGAGCTTGCTCTGGATTGTCTGTTACTGTTCGCCAACCATCTTCCAATCTTGAGTTTGTAATTGTTCCACTGTAAGGTTGTAATCTCATCTCGCCATTATCCATAGCTACATTGGTCTTACTCCAAGATTCAAATTTCAAGTTTGCCACATTTGACGCAAGGCCTGTGTAGAAGTTTACTGAGCGTGATCGTCTTTCAATATGAGCTGGCATGTATTCTTCTCTTAATGTAAACTTAGCGGTTCTCTTGATAGCGGAGAAGGCTGAGAAAGCAACCTCTCCGTCAAGAATGTTGTCAAGTGTGCGCTTGAAGTTTAAGTTCTTATCTAATAAGTCATATCTAAACCGAATGTTACGAGCCTTGGTTTTAGCGTGTAATACATCATAAACCTGCTCATCAGAATAACCTTTCTGTGCTAATGGTTGCATTCTCTCTCCTCCTATGTTGTTATATTATCAGTATCATAGTGAGTCTTGGTAAACTCGCAACTCATTACGAAACCACTAATTTGCTTATCTTTCATATTGACTTTATCCGTTGAGACGAACATCTTACGACCCGATCCGTCTCGGTACAAGTAAACTTCTCGCTTGTTCAACAAGTCGCTCACCTGCTTAGCCTCGAACCAAGTGTCAACCTCCCACTCGATACTCAACTCTGTCGTTTCATTCTCACCGTACTCTCTTACTGGGTCTTTACGTCCAACAAATCGTTGTAGCGCTGAGTCGACCTCAGTAGAGCTATCTCGATCAGTTACCATAGTCAGAAAATGCAAGTCAGTTATACTGTCTACATCTTGAACAATAGTTTCATTGAATGTGTGCATAAACTGGCGAGGTGGACTTTCTGACTTGGTGTTATTTACCAAATTCCATGCTACGAGTTTGTACTCATAAAGCGTTTGACTCGCTGGCGTATAGTCAAGGAATCCTCCTCGAATACCGTCTAGTGGCCTTGGCTGGAAAGGCGCACTCTGTGGGAAGTTACCTTTCAACAACATTGGCTGAATAAAGTAGGTGTCATTTGTCGAGTTGTTTGAAGCTACAAACATTAGCCTCTCAGTACCAGTTGGAGTAGTAAATACTTTATACTGAACACCGCCAACCATCTCTGCTCCAGTACTCGCTCCTGTGTTCGTCTGAGGTCGGATATACCAACCAGAGCTTAAACCAATGAGAGTGTATTGTTGACCAGCTTTAACTGGAATGTAGACATAGCTCTCAAGGAATGTTGCTGCAGGTGCTTGAATCCTCATTTTGTAAGGGGTCATTATAGTTGTCTGAGCATGTCTAACCCAACTTGAGTCTGTAAAGCGTGGCACTAAGTTGCCAGTGTCAATTGAGCTAACCACTGGGTTTCCTGCGATTAGTTCCCACTCAGCATTCCCAGTAAGTGTATACTCTCGACGATAGCAATCTATTAAGTTAGTAGCTACTGGAGATGTAATTCTCAACTGAATACCACTCACAGTTACGTTAGCCCCTCCACTCATAGGAGTTCCATACACATTGTCAAATACTACTCTGACTTTTGCTACATTAGCTGGAGCTACTCGACTTGCATAAACTTCTGACTTTGCACCACTGCCAGCAACTTGACCAGCTGGATCTGCCGTGCTTCCTATGTCATTTCCGTTAGCATCATAAAACCAGACAATGCCTCGTAATCCATTGTTATCAGAAAAACCAACTACCTCATAAGTAGCACCTGCAACGATTGGAATCTGAGTAGCATCAAGATAGATAGATACTCCAGCAAAGTTATTACCAGCTGTTAGGTCGCTCACATTCACTTTGTAGCTTGTTGCATCCACCGGGACAATACGAGAAAGCGATACATTGCCTCGACGCTCCCAATCATTTGCAAAAGTAACTCCGTCCTCCGTGATAGGTGGTAAGTTAATGCCAAGCTCACCTTGGTTGTATACTACGTTAGTAACACCAGAGCCAGCTTCCTCAACTCGTTGAATAATTGGAATAGCTGGAGTTGCAAAGTTGACGGAGAAGTCCGTCCTCACAAAACTAGACCAGACACCGCTTGAGTTGACTCGTAGTTGAATGTAGTAAGCCTCGTTCGTTATTAACGTGTAGTTAAGCCTTACACTACGCTCAGTAGTGCCAGTAGTACTCCAAAGAGTGACTCCTCCAGGGTTCTTTAAGAATAGTTCAAACTGTAATTGCTCCACAGAAGTCCATTCGACTACCATAGTAGCCTGTGGATGAACAACTGCGTAAGTTGGATACACCATGTTAGGAGCATTACTAGGATTAGCTGAGATAGCCAACTGCTCTGTCGTCCAGGAGCTTTGCAAGTTAAAATCGTCCGTTGTCTTAACAGACCACTCGAACATTCCAAGCGGCAATGTGCTGGATGGCATATTGTAATGCTGACTCGTAGAGTTGACAAAACTCGTTGAGTTCGGTACGTAGTTCCAGCTTCCTCGGTTACCACCAGAATAAACGGTACGCCAACGGAACTGATAACCCATTTGAATTGCTTTAGGGTCAGCCTTCCAGCTAAACGTGTTAATTGCTGTTCGATCAATCGTAGAGCCAACTACTGGAGTCGTTCCAGTTGGCGCTTTTGGTGCTACATCGTGGAAGATAATAAACCAGTCTGAATAATTCCACTCTGAGTAAAACTCTCCGTCAAACGCTCGAATAGCTACGATTGCTTTTCTTGTCTGACTCATATTGTAGGTATTAATCTTGTAGCTTGTAATACCATTCGTAGTAGCTTTAGGGTAGTTCTTCCAAGTCGTCCCGTTATCATCTGAGATAGCAACATCATAACTTAAACTGTTTGGATTCGTTTCGTTGACTGGTGGTGTCCATCTCACGGTAAGCTCTTGGTTTACTGAGATGCCAAATGTCGGATAGTCCAAACGTGGTCTTTCTGGTGGAACGTTCCAATCTCCCTCCACAACCCAATAAGCTCTATATGGATTGTCAATAACTCCCCAGCATTCACTCGCTGGTGTGCCTTTGTTATTCCATATAGTAACACCTTGATATTTACCACTAACGAGGTCATCTCGAATAATACCTGTAAAGTTATAATCTTGATATTGGTTTACATCTGGAGTGAACTCCCAACCAGTCAGCGCCAAATGATATGGTTTAGTTGACTGAGTAGGACGACTCGAAAGCTGGTGCTTACCAACTAAAAAGTCTCCTCCATAGTAAAAATACAATCGCAAGTACACTTTCGCTGGAGTTTTGGAGGTCACAATTGCCTCACGGACTCCAGCTGGTGTACCTAGAAAGGAAATATAGCCTTCATTACTACCAGCACGAATAGGAGAGTAGCTTCCATTCCACCAGTTGTCACTTAGTCTATATTGTTCCATCCATTCTAAGGGGAACGCTCTTTGTTCTATAGCCATGTTATGACCTCCTTATCGTTTTCTCATTGCTTGTCGTAAATCTTTCAGATACTCTGGTGTATTGTCGTAACCTGCAACCTTATCGTTAACTTGTTGGTTCAACTTCTGCTCGATACTTTGTAGTCCTCGACCGTCCAAGTCAACTGCTCCGTCCACTGTTACAACGTGGTTAACTGTTACGGTTGGTTTGCCTCCAGTGAATGCTCTCAGCGACTCACCTGCAAAGCCATTTTCCATTTGGTCACTTACTGCATTCATAGCTCCACCGATAGCTCTCGTCATTGGTTTCACTTGTGTTAAAGCTGACTCATACCAAGTTGGAAAGAATGACTTACCAGACTTATCAAGATCACTTAAGGGTCCTTTCTTAGCTGGTGAGAACGGTAAGTAACTACGTACTTTAGCCATCCCATCAGATACGGCACTTACAGCGTTTCCAATACCAGACTTCATACCGTCAACGAATGCACTTAGTAGTCCCTTACCAGCGCTTAGGAAATCACCTGTAAAGTTCTTAATAGCACTCCAACAGTTTTTAACTCCCGTTTGTACCGTATTGACTGCTGTAGTGAAACCGTTTCGGAAACCGTCCACAATTCCAGTTACAATTGAGCACACCGCTGAAGTGAACGCACTCACAGAGTTACTAATAATAGACTTCAAAGCGTTAATCCCTGTATTCCATAGATTCTTGGCTTGATTCCAAAGCTCATTAAACTTGTCGACAATACCTTGTTTGATATTGCCAGCGATTGTTTTTGCGTCGTTATACAAGTTCGTAAAGAACTGTTTTATTTGTTGAACTCCAGTGTTCCATACTTGCTTGGCTGAGTTCCATAGTTCGTTGAACGTATTAGTTACATCACTCTTGAGCTGTAGTGCTTTTTGTACTACCTCCATAGCTAAATTGAGGAACAATGCTTTCATTTGAGCGATTCCAGTGTTCCAGATCGTCTTAGCTGTATTCCACAACTCATTGAACTTGTTAGACACATTGGTTTTTATCTCATTCGCTTTAGCTGTAGCATCTGACCATAAGTTAGCGAAGTATTGCTTAGTAGCTTCAACTCCCTCGTTCCAAGCTTGCTTGATGCCTTCCCACATTTCTTTCATCTTGTTCCACAGTTCAATAGCTTTAGCCTTCACAGTGTCCCAGTTCATATAAAGCAACACACCAGCCGCTACTACGAGAGCGATCAAACCAGCTATCCACATGAGGGGGTTAGCTAATAAAGTTGCATTCAGAAGTGTTGTTGCCAATCTCATTGCTGTAGTTGTTGCCTGAGCAAGCACCATCGCTTGTCTGAATCCATTAATAGCTGTTACTACTGTAGTAATAACACTACCTATAGCGAGTGCCGCCTTGAAAGCTACAAACCCAGCAACTACCGCTACCAGGACTTGCTGTACAGTTTGCATATTCTGAGATAGCCAAGTACCTGCTGCCGAGACTAAATCTAATGCTGCTTGTACGAATCCTGAGTTGTTAGCCCACGTTAGGAAATTACTAGCCAGTGTTAATACAGCCAATCCTAGCGGTGCTAATGCGGTAACTAGCTTAACGAGTATACCCCATAGTTGACCTATGATGTTCATTATGATAGGCGTGCTCGTTTGTACAAAGCTTACAAATGACTGGAATGCGGTTGAACTCTGTAGACCTGCTGACCAGGATGCAAACTTAGCTGTCAAATCAACTAATCCATTCCTCATATCCATACCCAAAGGTGTGAAAGCTATCATAATATTGCTCAGTCCTTTTAGTATGTTTCCTACTGATTTCATAGCCATTTCGAACATCAGGACTGCAAAGGTGTTCATATGCTCAAAGAAAGCGTCTGCTTTACCGCCTTCAATTGCTTGGTTCATCTGACCTAGCATACCTGCAAACGAGTTGCCTACTCCCTTCATAGCTGGAAACATTTTGGTCATGACATTGTTAGTCAAGTCCATACCGTTAGCCATCATAGTAAATGTTGTAGGGCTCATCTCATCTTGCATATCTTTCCAGTTAGCTTTAAAGTCCATAGTTGCTGTAACTGCTTTGCGCTCCTCGGCTGTTAAACCGTTTAAGATTACTTGTTGCTCTTGTAGCGCTTTACTACGCTCCTTAGCATTACTAGCATTGTCAATCTTCTCTTGAGCCTTCTCAAGCTCTCCGGTGGTTTCTATTACTCCAGTGATACTCGTCATAGCCAAAGCTCCAAAACCTGCCACAGCTACCCCAGCTGTACCCATAAGTGCAACCGCACCGCCAAGCCCTGCAAGTAAAGCTGGCATGGAGGCACTAGCTACAGCACCAATAGCAGCTATTTTTGTTCCTGTTGAATTAGCTTTGTCAGCAACATTATCGAGCACTCGGCTAGCATTGTCGTTCGCTTTAACGATGATGTCTATTATTGAAGCCATTACCTAGCACCTCCTCCTAGTTTTTGCTTAGCCTGTTGACGTTTCGCTTTTCGTGACTCTTTAGCTTCAAACTCACTGATGGTATTGTGAACAATGAGAAGTTCCTGCATAATCTTGTTCTCTTGTCGATCAATCTCGTCGGGTAACTTTTTGAAGATCTTTCCTATTTCGTAATACAAAAGAGAACGAGGAGGATTGGCAACAGACTTGCCTTCTAACATTCTTTTTGTTGCCTGCTCTATTGCTTTTTTTCTTTTTCTGTTACCCCGTTATCAATTTTCGTGTGTACAGCTTGAATAATTTCCCCTACAAAGTCTGGATCTAATTCGTTATCAAACGTATCTAACATAATTGGTAACTTCTCCCCAACATCGTTAGTTAGCTCCCAATCAGTAATTGAGTGGACTACTTGAAGTGTCATTGCAAGTGATACATCGTTTTTAATTGGACGTCCCATTTTGTCAAAAGTAGTAGCTTGTTCAGCGATTTTACGAGACTCACCATAACTCAACTTTTTATAGTGAATTTTCACTCCATGTAATGTTACAAGTTCTTCTTCTTTCTTACGTAGCCAAGGTTTAGAGTTTGTCATTATAGTTTCCTACTTTCCTATCGTTTTATTTTGAAAGGGGACTAAGACCCTCAGTTTATTAAGCGAATAAGTTGTTAATTACGTCTTTAGCAACTACTGAGATATCAGTGAATACTGCTTCAAGTTCTTGTTCTGTTACGTCCTCAGCGCCAGCACCAATAGCGTTCGTATCATACTTACCACCAGTAAGCGTAATCGTAATTGAGTTCTTTGGCTCGCCAACATCTTGAAGTTTCAACTCAACCGCAATATCCGCACCTCTTTGGAATAAATCCCAGTGTGTTTTATCTAAGTAATCCATTGTCATTGAGAGAGCAAGATCAAGTGAGCCTTCTTGAACCTTCCCAGCTGTGTCTTTACCGTTGACATAAAAGCGACGTTCTAAATTGTTACTAATCTCAAGTTCGAACTCAGAGATATTCGATACAGTGGCGTTGTTCACTTTCACAGTGCCCTCATAGAACATGTAATAGTTATTCAACTCAGCTGTAACTGCTGACGCTGTGCCAGTCGTATCAACGTTTAAGAAAAGCATATCCCCTTCGATCTCAACCGCTTCCTCAGCTGTTGCTGTAAGAGTTAACGTATCAACTTTGCCACCAAGATAGTTGCGCAATAGCGAGCCACTTGCAATATTATGTTGGAAAGTGAAGCTTGGAAGAACTTCTCCTTTGCCTACTGGAGTAAGTGTATGTGTATAACCCGCTGTAGCATCTCCTGTTTTTACTTCTTTACCAAGAGCCATCAAGATTGGCCGAGCGTTTTGTAGTACGCCTCCAAAGCTTGCATCGAACTCTTTAGCTTTTGTACGTAATTTCATTGGAGACCGCTGTCCGAGACCTTTACGTTGATCAACATTAAAATTCTCTTCTGGCTCAAAACTTTCAAGAATCGTAAGCCATGAGAAAGCAGTTACTTTTGTACCTGCTGTAGTTTCCTTACCAACTACAACTGTGTGGTCAAATCCGTGTGCCATTATTCACCAACCTCCTTTACTTCCTCAAATCCGACGGCTTTAAGGTCTTTTATAAGTTGTTTTTCTTTCTTGTCTACCTCAATGGTTTCCCCAGCTTTGACTAGTTGATCAAAAGGTTGAATTATTTTGAGGTCAAAATTGAAAGGATTTTTGAGCTTCATGTTATACCTCCTTTGGTATTGGTTTTGAGCGGATCAAAACTGGAAGTCTTGCACCTTGTAGAAAATTAGCCTCCCCAGTTTCAACTTGTCCAAATTCGGCCTCATCGTCTATGGAAAGATACGCAACAGTACCACCAAGAGTTTTATCACTCTCGATGATTTTCTCTACAACGTTCAAGAGCTCGATACACTCTTCCTCAGCATCCTCAGCATCAAGTATGTTTGAATACACCCAAACCAATATAGTAAACTCCACCTCTGAAACTCCAAGTCCCTTTTTGACTTTTCTGCGTTTCTGTAGCTCAAAAGCAAGAGCTGGAAAGAATGCTATATTTTGATAGTGTACTTTGTGTACGTCTGCTTTGATTGACTGAGTAGTAAGACCAGCAACTAATTGGTCATATAATGCATTTTTGATAGTTAGGTATAGACCCATTAGTCTACCAACTCCTCTATATAATCCTGAAAGATACGCTTAATCATGGATTCATCTTGCGTATCAAAGTATAAAAATTTACGAGCTGGCACATAGCCAAACTTTGTGCGGCCTCCAAAGTTATGAAGTTTCGCTTTTGGTAAAGCTGTTCCAAAATACATTTCCAGTTTATCAATGCGTTTGATAGCTCCACCTGTTACGCTCATTTTTAACTGTCCTGTATCATTCAGTGGTTTTCCACCTGCTCGGTTTGGATGCCATTTGATAGTGTTCTCGCTTAGTGGAACCCAAGGTGCTGCTCTAAAACGATTCCCAACAGAGCGCTCCATATAGGTAGCCGAGCGAGTCATTGGCGTCCTCAAATCTTTTAAACGATTGCCTATATTTCTGAGGCGCAAATCAGTTCCGTTAGGTCTTACAGTTACCCTGTAGTCTACTCCTGGCATAACCTACCACTCCGTATCCAAGTTAAATATAGGATCTCTGTTGTTTGTAGTAGCAAAGCCAGAGTGTTTTCCGTTTAAAAGCGGTACTCCAATGTCCATGTCACCAGCAATAATTTCAGTAATTGTATTCTTAATTTCAACAAACTTGTTAGCAACCTTCTCGTCTAAGTTTGGTTTCTGAGAAGAATACAACCATTTTCCCAAGTAGTAACCAGCTAAATCGGTAGCTAGTTCCTTAATCATTGGTGGTACTGGGTTGAATGGAACAGCATACAAACTTCCTAGTCTAGCATCAAGGTAAATAGTAGCTTTCTCACAAAAGACCTGTATTTCTGAGTCAGTGATATTTGGAGATAAATCCCTTACAGTCGTTCTAATGTTTGTAGGCGTTGTGTATGCCATTCTGTCAACCTCCCTTATTTATCTTCTTTCTTTGGATCTGTACTTTTCTTTGCATTGCTACGAGTTTCTTTTACTTCTTCGGCATAACCATGCTCGATTAAGTGATTACCTACTGCCTCATCAACTTCCAAGGTTTCACCTACTGGTCGCTGATACTCAAGTACATGCTCAACTAACGTTTTGACTTTCATCGTATTGCCTCCATATCAAAAATTAAGGGAGACTCACACAATATGTATGAACCTCCCCTGGTATTGCTGTTCTATTCTTATTTAACAGTTTTAAGTAAGAAGATTGCTTTAGGATCTGTTACGTACGCTTGAGTAAAACGAGTAGCTCGTGCAACAGTTCTCATATTTTTCTCCTCGTTATACGTACCAGTTCGTAACCCTTCAGCGTCAGCAATATCACCGATGATTTTCTTCTGAAGGACTACAACATCTCCATCCTTGAAGTTGTCATCTTGAATAATGGAAAGACCCATAAAGTCGCCAATATATCCACGCAATAAAGCTACGTCAGTGTTGTTTACACGTAATGCATCACGAATACCTTTATTTTTCAATAATGTAGCTCCAACTTTTGGATGAACAACAGCTGTGTCAGCCGAATAACCAAAGTCAGCAATTGCTGTTTTTGCATCAACAAGCTCGTTAATCACATTGGTTTCGTTTGCTGCCCAGCCCCCTGAAGTCGAACCTTGAATACCATTTCCGATAGTATACTTGTTAGTTGCTACATCGTAACCCATTGTATCAACCATTTTCTTGACATTAAGAGCTAATTTGCGAATAGCACGTTCAAAAACACCATCAGAACCCCATTTTTGCATTTCGTAAGTTAATACAGCTTCAAGACCATATTTTTTAATCATTGCTGTCTTTTCCTCTTCGTTCAATCCAATACGTTGGAAAGTAGAGCCTTCCCCTACTTCTGGTACTCCGTCATAAGCTTGACGATCTTTTGAGTCCTTATCGGCATCCTGTAAATATTTAATTGCTAAAGCATCCACTGTGGAAGCTGTAAACAATTGATCAGCTACAAATTGATGTCCAATAAGTCCCCTAACACGTTTATCAATAAATTCTTTCTTTAAAAGTGGATGTTGTCCTAACATAATATCAGCCATTTATATGACCCCCTTGGTTATAAAATTATTAGCCTAACGCTACAATAAATTTGTTTCCGGAAGTAGCCCCTGTAAGTGCTGTGCCAACTACTTGTTTTTCCTCATCCGCAACATAAGTAGCTGTAGCTACTTGCTTTACTGCTGCACCATTTGCACCAGCTTTAACTTTGTCACCTGCTACAATAGTTCCACCTGCTATTACGTAAAGTAACCCCTTGAAAGCAATTGAAACGGAATCTCCTTTGTCACCTTGGTATCCTACATTGACACCATCAATTGCAACAGTTCCAGAGTATACTACTCCAAAAACTTTCTTCGAATCAGCGCTGGCACGTTGCACCTCAAAATCCCCTGTAATCTCAACTAACTCGCCAACCTTAACAGTTTGACCAGCTTTTACTTTGAAAGTGAAAATACCATCTTCAGGAATATTTAATTCAACTCTATTTCTCATAGTTTCGGACCTCCCTTTTTATAGTTTTATAAATCTTTGCCGAATTTAGCTTCGTGTTCTTCATAGAATTTATCAAATTCTTTTTGCTCTTGAGTTCGTTTATCTTGATCTCCTTCTCCAGCAACTGCCCCTTGTTCTTGGAAGTCGATTTGTGTAGCATTTTTCATAAACTCATCAAACATTTGAGTTTGTTCTTCAGAAAATGAAGATAATAAATTTTTTAATGAAACAGCTTGAGCTGGTACAATTTTGCTCTCTTCTTGGAATTTCTCTATTTTTGAATCCATTTTCCCTTCTGAGAATGATTGATTTTGAGCTTGTAATTGTTTCATTTGTTCTTCTAACTGTTTATATTGTTCTTGCAACTGTTTGAAATTTTGCGGTTGCTGATTGTTTTGTCCTGGCATTGTTTCAGCCTCCTTAGTCTCATCAATTTCCGAAATATAACCATTTTCACTGAATAAACGAGCTGACTTTACTTGAGGAAACGCAACTAAAGAGACCTCTCTTAATTTATGAGGCCTAATCGTGTCATCCTCTTCGTTGTACTGAATGTAAAATGAGATAGAAAGTTTTTTCATTAATCCTTTTTCGATACGTTCTTTTGTGGATTCGTCAATAATACGAACTTTACCTAATAATTTATCGCCTTCCACACTTACTTCTTCAAGATATCCAACAGTGTCACGGACACTATTAGAGTGATCAAGTTGAATTGGGATTTCTTCGGTAACATCAAAGTTATTAGCTAGTGTATTTAAGTCTTCCACAGTGTACGCAGTTCCTCGATGAATACCAGTAGAGAACAATTCAGCTTCTTTGATGAGATCTTCTCCTTCGCCACCTTCTGAAAATGACTTTGTAAGTTTCCCTTCATAAAACAAATTTTTAACTTTACTCATCTTTCTCACCTCCTAATGTATTTTTGAGGAGCAAAGAGGTACTGGAACCATCTAATTAAATACGCCCCAGGTATAATGACCTCATCGACGCAGTGGAGATAATCACAATTGGAGCGTATTATCAGGCAACACAAATAACCCACTCTCATATTGAGGTGAGCTTTATTCTGGTCTTGGCCTAACAAGTGGTTCCCGATTTATACCATTTAGTAACCTCGGTAATGGGGCTGTAAAATCGAAACCTTTTTCTGGCTTCATAGAGATATCAAAGTTATCTTCCCACTCCTCAAATTTTGATACAGGTAGCCAAGTAGCACGACACTTAAAATGATTAGGTGGCGTATACTCGGCAATTACTGAAGCGTTCCCGATTGAAATAATCATTCCGTCAAGGTGTCTACAGATTTTAGTTGTTCGACCATCCACAATAGAATCATATTGTAAGGCAACTACGAACCCTTTATTTTCCGGTGACATATAACGCGCAAGTCTTCCTGCGTTGTACATCTTACCGTTTTCCGTCCTGGCTATTGTTTCAGCGTGATGTTGGCTTAGCCATCTCTCAGAACATTCCCTAATGAGCTGAATAAGCTCTTTTAGTGCTGTTCCGGAAGTTAACCCTTGCATGAATACTTCTCGGATAGCATTGAGCACTGTAGCTTCAGTAATAGCTGTGATTTCAAGTGAATAATTTTCCAAAAACACTTGAGCTTCTGGAGGAAATACAACCTCATAAGCGTAATGGCCTGTTATTTGTTCGAAAATATCTTCTGAAAAGGAATATAACTTCTGTATTTTCTCCAATTCAGAATGTGCTCGTAAAACTCCAGCTTCCACAGATGATTTTATTAATTTAGTCATTAACTTTTTGTATTCCTTATGAGATGGCATCTGTAGAGTTGCTAAAAGACCTTCAACCTCATTGAAATCACCTTGTTGATGAGCCTTTTGAAGCTCTGGAATCAACTTTTTAGTCCGCTCCATAAGTTGCTCGTGACGTTTTTTGTTTAGCTTCTGAGATTCAGTAAGGAAGGCTGATTCAATTTCTTCCATATCTTTGAGAATTAACTTTGTGTTAAGCCTTTTTCGTCTCTCGCCATATGTTACATGCTTCCTTGGAAACATCTCAGAAGCTTTTACTTTCCCTCTGTATCTTTTGCTCCTGGATCTTCTTTTTTCTTATCCTCTTTTGCTTTATGTAACGCACTTTGTAAAGTTTTATTTTCTTGAATCTCTCTTTTCGCTTCTTCACTTATTGCTGGCATCCCAAGTTCTTCACGAATCCAGTCCTCAGATGGTGCAACTACTTCTTTGTCAATCATCATTTGGAACACACGAGCCATTTTCTCGGTATCCTTATCAGCCAATGGTCTGAATTGAAAAGAAGGATATCGTTTTACGTTAGGAAAATTCAAATCTATCAACGGTCTTATAATCTCTTCTTCAATTAATGACTTTACATCCCTCTGAAGTGACTCCAGACGAATCATAAAGATATCAAATTGGTTACCCGATAAAGCATAGCTGCCAGATTGTCCACGAGAAAGCCCCAATAACATTGGTGGAATTAACATAGACTCCATAATTTTACGATCATGATGCTCGATATAACCGATAAAATCGGCATTGCTCATCTGTACAGCCTTGATAGAGTCGCCTCCAGAGATAGCTAGACCAGTCATTCCATTAATACTTCTCAGTATTTTTTCCATTTTCCCTACGTCTTTTGCATCTTGTACATTACCAACCAACAGAGGTGTACCATAACGCTCGTAAGCTATGTTTGCAAAGCGATATAACTTGTCCTTGATGAGCCAATGTTTATAAGCTGTTCTCAACATGGAGTTTCCATACAAGTTGCCAAACTTTTTATCGTAAGCATACCAACATACCTTGTTTGCTGGTATTTTAATTTCTTTTGTACCAATGGATTGCTTAATGTATTCGATATCCCCGAAGCCATTTGTTTTCATACTAACCTTGTAAGGGTCTAATGTTTTTAACTTTTTTAGTCTAATCTGACCGTTTTGATACGCAAATACCTTTTCAGTACAACTATATCCATAATCAATAGCTGAGAGTATTTCCCTGATATAATCTTCCATATTACCTTGTATAGATTCAAAGTTTTCAAGTATAAACTCAGCATACTTACGAGTTTCTTCATCATCTCCAGTAACAGTAAATCCTTTTGCTGTACTAGAAAGTTTAATCATTTCAGATCCAGCTTTAACTTGCCCATCTGTCAACATTCTGTCGTAAACCTCAAGCCCAAAATCAGAAGGATTAAAGTCGGTTTGATTATCTCTTTCATACGTATCATCTTTATAAAGACCAATCTCTCGTGCTAACTCTAAAAGTTCCTTTTCTTGCTTCTTTTGAGCATAATTCCAAGGCATTTTGTCGCGTAGACCTGTAAAAAGTCCCATTTTCCCACCCCCTTACTACAGAAATAATTACCATTGTGGTAAGTCGTCATTGTCTCCAAAGAGATGATCTAATGTATCCTCTCTTTCTACTACAGCCCACTCAAAACGGTTCGAAAGCTCATATATTGCTTCGCGAACATAATTCAAGCTGTGGAAGGCATCGTCTGGTGTTCTGTGGTCGTAGCGTTTCGTCCCCGTTGAAGTAGTGGACTCAGTGAATATCTTTTCAATGGCTGTATAATGATCAAAAAAGAACTCGACTTTATCCGGTTCTTTGTAAGGAATAACTATTTGTTGTTTATGAAACATGTCAATAAGCTTATCCATTGAAAAAGTACGATCCACTTGTAATGTAGAATCATTAAATCCTTTGTATTCGCGTTTTCGTGGGTCGTTAGCATACGTTACGTAGCGACAGCTGATAGCATTTCGCCCATAGATACCATATAGTTTCTGAGACTCATAGCTACCATAACCAATGTCACCCACGATTTTTTCAACATTGAAGCGCCCTTGTAGCTTACACAAATGTTCAATAAGTTGATCATGGTGATTACGCTTATCGTTTTTATCCGGAAGCCAACTTTCTAAATAAACAATATAAATTTTCCCGTTATAACTGTGACCAATCGTTATGATTGTTTTGGATTTCTCTCCACTACCATAGTCAATACCCATTACTGTTTGGAATTCAGATTGCTTCTTCAAAGTTAGCGTTTTATCCGTACAAGCAAGTACATCCTCGAGTGTAATTGGTTGTTCCTCACCAGAATAAAACTCACCAAGTACCTCATTGTGGAATGTCATAGAATCCATCGTAAGGAAGTCACGCCAAATTTGATTAGCGCTAATCCAGGTCATGTTGAGCTGATTAAACAAATAGCCGCTATACATTTTGTTAGCTGGTTTAGTTGCAACCCAATGGCCATTTTCTCGGTCTAACTCTTCTTTACATTTCAAACAACCGAAATACCTACGCTCTGTTTCTTCTCCCTCATCTTGAACCATGATATTTTTCATCGTCATGAATTGATTATGTCCACAGTTGCAGCAGACGACGTTCCATTTCTTTTGGTCCGACTGTCCCCAAAGTGTTCTGTCATAATAAGAACCTTTTTGTTTAGGTGTGCCAGTATAGAAGCACTTCCCATTTAATTCTGTCTTAGGGTCCTTCATTTCCGAGTGAGAAACGGATTTTTCAATTGATTCGATGGCCGTCTGCGTAATATCCTGGACCTCATCAAAAAATACCATATCTCCTGGGATACCACGTAATGCATCACCATCAGCCCATGCACTACCAAAATAGTAAACTGTAGAGTTAAGCAATCGTATACGAGTTTTGGCATCTCCTTTTGGGTCCACCATTCCCTCAAGTATTCCTTGATTGCTCGCTTTAATAGAAGCCCTAAATCGGTCATTCACAAAACGTGTCGTTTGTTCTTGCCGTGGGGCTGTGTAAGTGATTGTTGTATAGGCTCGCTGATATCCTGAGTATTTCATCACGCGGTCAACTGTCTCCGATTTCTCTACTTGGCGACCCGCAACGATAACAATACGAGGGTGCTTATCCCGATACACATCATGTAAATGTCCTCTATGAGCAAAACGAAACGGCTTACCTTTTACAGTTCCAGTTGTTTCAGTAAATCCTATAGGGTCTTTCATTACATTCCGCATATGTTTTAATTGTTTGGCTGTGAGGTCATTCATCTGAACCACCTCATTTCTAAAAATTCACAGCAAATTTTATTGACCTTTTAATTCTTCATCATGTACTGTTAAATCAACACATCCATTTAAGGAGTTAAAAACATGCTATCTTCACTGAAAAACTGGATAAGAAAAGAATCCGATAGGTATCAGGCTATAAAAGAAGCAAACCAAAAAAGATTCCAGAATAAACTAGATAAAAAAGCTGGATTTTCTAATGCCATGCTTAACCCTTTATACAACGGAACAGAGATTATTATGAAAAATGGTTCAATTCTACAAATGGAAGCAATCGAAATTGTATTCATCGATACGAATACAATCAAAGTTACAAAGGGCCGCAAACATAAGACACTTTTAGGGACTAAAAAATATTCTTCAACTACCAAGCGTAAAACATTTAGGAAGAATGGACAGGATCACTTTGTAGATCAAATTGCATCCATTAGAAAATATTCTCCAAAAGAGCAACCAAAGTATATCGTGAATCCTAGCCTTCTCTAACATGTAGAAGCTTCCGAATTTTCTAAAGGAAAAATTTTTTTTAGTAAATTTATAGTTTCGAAAAATGTCACCATGCGAGCGGAAAAGCCCCCCTACCCTCATAATATTAGCGATAAATGTAGTAATGACGGGGCTTCGAGAGGTAAGAACACCACGATGTATAGGATTTGTATACAGTAACTAAAATGACTTCCGATAACTCTCGTTATGTAAACTATCAATCTCCCTCAAGCACTGATATATCAACGTTCTTAATACATACACAAAAAGTAGGTAGTGTATAAGTATACATCGTTGATATAACAACATTCTTGAAATCTCCTCGAAAGCCTATTTACTAACGTTTCCCATCATTTATACATGTTTTTATGCATTTGTTTTATGACTCATCACCCATATCGAATAACATGTTAAGGTTGATTCCTTTATCATTATCTTTGTGCTCTTTACTTACATTAAACTTACGATCAAATCCAAGTGCCTGCATGTATCGTAAAAACTTCGTGTCATAGTCATTGTAGCTGTTGCTTTCGTCTACTTGTTCACCAGCTTCAGCTATCTCCTTACGTTGATTGAGTATGAAGTTACGCAATGCTCGGTCTAATAACATAAGGTTTGCCAGGTCTAGTTCATAGTTAGCTTCATAGCTTTCCATCATAGAACCATAAAACACCCTCTCTTCGTCAGTCATAACAAAGCGCGCATATAAACCGTATATCATATTGGCCTGTGGAGATAAGTTAGCTAACGCCCTCTCCTTACCCTCTACCGTAACAGGTCCAGTACACAGTCCTCCATGTCCAGCGCATCTAGCCGAGCCTTCTACAGGAGGTTTCGTACATATCTTTCCGGTTGATTTGTTTATAGCGCCGCATATAACCTTCACATCTTGGAGTTGCTTTCTTAGAAACTCAGCTTTCTTTTTACGGGCCGTATCATAAGACATGTCGTTAATCTCATTAGCAACCGCAAGAGCATCGTTCTTTAGTTTTTGAATAAGCATTTTCTCGTGTTTTTTCATGAGAATCACCTCCTCAAATTTCATTTCTGTATTTCCTTATTAGATGGTCAAGCGCATCGATGGGAGGGTAAATTAATCCCTTCCACACTCGCATATCCACCCCTTCGCTCTATAGCAAGCATGAGCGCATTTCCAGTGAAATGTATGGTTTCGTATCAGACTGGATTTTATCGGCTGTTACATGTAAAATTCCAACTGTTTAGTTGTTATCAAATACAACCGAAACAACATACTTTGCATTTAACATCGCCATAATTTCCCCGTTATCATCTTTGATATCTATAACGATATCTGTAGTGAATAATTTATTGCCAAGTTGTCTATATAAAGCTAATAAAGATGGGCCCTTCATAACATGAACATCACCATTAACAGTTTTTAATACAGCTCTCTTCATACTTTCACCCCTAATCCTTATTAATCAAAATAATCGCAGGACCACTAACGACAAATCCACCGACTTCAATTTTTTTCGTAAGGCTCAACAGAAATGGTTGAAATACCTTCACGTTTCTCCAGTTCATCACTTAGATCTTTGGTTGATATGTCTTTTAGATTCACTTGTAAACCTCCTACTTCAGTCTTCCACAATTCAATAAATAATCCGGTACGTGATATTTTATTATCCACACATAAACAAAAGAGCAACCGTGCATCATCAGTTGCCCTTTCGTCAATTCTTTATGTTATTACTATAAACCCTTTTTGCAATAGTTAACATGAACTGAAGTGAACTTAATACTTTGTTAACCTAACTTTTGAGCATATTCAATCATACGCTTTATTTGCGAGTGTTTATTATAGATATAACGTGGACTGTAGTCTAACTCTTCAGCAAGCTTTTCCAATGTCTTGCCCTCCACATACTTACCATACATAATTTTATGTTCCAAACCGTAGAATGTACTAATTACCTTTTTGAAATCAAACATGTCATTCATCTTATGAGCTAAATCATATTCCCGTACAGCAATACGATCTTCAAGTTTTGCTCCTTCTGACTCAGCGGTTAATCGTACCTCTCGCAAATCACCACTGACCCATCGTTTTAGTTCTCGCTTGCTTCGGTATAAGTCACTTTCCAAATAGATAATTTCATCTTCTAACTTTCGATAATCTTTTAACCAGTCTAACACTTGATGATTCACCTACTTTCTTTATAAGCGTGTAGAATTCGTTTTAAGAGGTTTTACAACTTTAGATACCTATGGTATTCAAAAGAAATTCAAACGCCTATTCCCCCTGTTTTATGACGTCGTTTTTACTAAGAAATGAAAATCCCTTACACACTTTCAATGATTTTGTCAATTAACTCATTTAATTCACTTTCTGTTTCCATATCTGCCGTATTGTCCGCAATCTCTTGCAATTTTGTAGATAGTACTAATAGAAAATCTGTGGATGCTCTCACTTTTTATCCCTCCTGCATAAAATTCTACGTTTGATTCATACTATCTATGAGCCAATATGGCTGAACTTCCTAAGTTGAAATCGTTAGTAAAACTCTCCTCTTACCTTGGGCCACAGAGAGCAGTTAGCTTATGCTAGCTGTTTTTTGTATTGTAAAACTTCTATCACTCATTCCCTATTCGCCCTCCTTTCTTTTCTATATATATCTTCTAATTGATTCAACGAAAGTTCATATAACTGTAGCCCTTCTGGTGTTTTAAAATATCCCATTTGAATTAACTCAGATTGGTAGAACTCCTTTTGAATTTCAATCGCTTTATTTATTTGATGAATAGAAACTGTTTCAATCATATAAACCCTCTTTTCAGTAGCTCACGAGCCATATATAAGAAATGGTGATAAATATAGTTTCCGGTAGTAGCAGGTGCAAGAAACACAGTAGAAAATCCATATCGCACTTCGAATGTTTTCAGACTACCTAACAACGATTCGGGTTTGTATCTACTCCTGTACTCACCCTTCAATATTTTTTGATAGCCTTCCAAATCTTCCACGATAAGAACAAATGGGTGTTTAGAAGCACGTATTAATTCATTTTCAAATCTGGTACGGTCTTTAATGGACTCCACAAGTTCATCTACACCGTTTTTCCGTTCTAATCCGGCACTTAAATAAACATCACGTGTAACTCCCATTGCTGGATTACTTGGAATCATTGCTGAATAATCAGCTGTTTTCATTGTCTGTATTTTGAAAGGTACTTTCTTTTTACGAAAATACTCCAGTACATGTTGATTCTTTTGTTCCCGCGTGTCTACGATAATTTCAAGTGTATGGAGAATCTTCTTTAATTCCGACTCTGAGTAGCGATAATGAATGGCACTCATATAAATTGCTCCATTAACTCTGGATTTTCAAATCTATTTCCAATTACTTCAACATCATAACCCCTCCATAAAAAATCTTTCAGTGGGTATGTTCTCTGATCACCCAGATGTCCAGTTACACAAAAACAACCATCATCAAAGGTTACTTCGGCAATATTTTTAACATTTCCACTACAAATATGAAGGATATCCGCCTCATAGACTTCCTTATCGTCCTTGTCTGTTAATCCCGTATATTGCATCACCACTACTAATTTATGTTCAACATGTCCCCTGAAAAATTGTTTTATAGTGTCCCAACCATACATTTGCTCAACACCTAAATCCCATGCTCGAAACTTACTCTCTCTCATATTCAATCTCCTATCACAGTTAATTTCCCCCAAAAAAGAACGTCCATTTTCACTGTCCCGACGATTTTTAGCCTTTCGGGTTACAAAAAAGGTTACAACGCCTACTTCTAATTTGTTATCCTTCTCGCCCTTACTCTCCCAAGGGCTTTAGCTTTCAAAGGTGTTAAAAGGTTACAAGAGGTTACAAGCAATTCCACTAACTTGTAACCCTCTTCATCCTTACTCTCCCAAGGGATTGAGGCTCATCGATTACAAAAGTTACAGCTTTTCCGAAAAAAAAACACTATATATAATGTAAGAAAAACTTTTTAATGATAAAACATTTTCCATACGTATATATGTATTATACTTGTAACTTTTGTAACCCTTACCCTTCTATACCTTGTGGCTCTAGGGATGAATGAGGTTACAAGCTTGTATTTTCCCTTGTAACCTTTGTAACCCCATTACTTCAAAACCATTGATATGACTGCATTTATGAAGGTTACAAGTTGTTATCCTTGAACATATTTTCCCGGTATTTCTTCAAAATCAAACCCTAATTTTTTTACATAATCCATATTAACGGGTATCGCCCGATACGTTTTTCCCTTTTGTTTAATCGCAACATAATCTACATATGTTCCTTTCTCTTTCTTCCCTACCGTTATCCCACGCTTTAACCACTCTCGACGGGTCGGTTTCTCTTCTACACCTAAGAATCGAGAGATGAAGGCTGGCATGAAATATAGCTGATCTTTTTTATAAATAGCCTTATTCAGCGTTGGTTCCCACGTGTAAAAGATATCCTGTCTACTACTATCCAAATCAGTAAGGATTTCCTCTAAAAACTGCATCGGCTTGTCTATTGCTTTATTTTCCTTGACGATTTCATCAAACAAATCAGATATTGCTTGTAAATCCACATCCAGTCGTAGTTTTTCCTTCAATATGCTCCCAGTGAAGTGAACGGCTGCATAGTATCCCGCAAGTCTCGTTAGCACTTCATTCCCTTTTGCTTTCTCTACATAATATTTCCTGAATGTAGGGTACTCCGAGAGCAAGGTCTTCTTATTTGCGAGCCATACTTGCAAGAATGCAATCCCAATCGCTCCATAATTTTTTTCCATCCCTTCATGAAGGCTCATAATATTTCCGTGATTCTTCCCAAGCGGTTCATCAATAAGAGGAATAATACGAGCAGCCGCTCCCCCTTGATTCTTCGCATATTCATTTAAAGATACTTCACCTGTGCTGAGGAGAATGTTGTGCCACGTGAATTCCCTCTGACTTCCTTTTAGAGAACCACGCCCCTTGGAGCGCCCTCCGCTAAATTGATAAATGATATCTTTTAATATGCGTTCATTGGCCTTTCGTGTGTCATCTAGCAGTAAAGGGAAACTATTTAAATAAGCCGCTTTTCTTTCAATCGATACTTTTGTGGCATTCCATTCGCTCATCAACCTTTCATTTCCCCATACACTGGCAGCCGCTTTGAGTGTCGTCGTTTTCCCTTGTGAGGTTGTACCACTTAAATCAACAATGAAGGGCTGTAGACGCAAGTCTTGAATAATAACACTCGCAAAACTAGCAAGTATGAAAAAGACTGCCTTCGGATTCTGTTTGATACGTGCAAACACTTCTTGTTTCCAACTTTCGCCGGTCCCTTTCACTTCAAATGCTTCCAATAGTTGTTTCTCACCATAATCAATCGCCATGATTTCAACATCTTTTGTTACAGATGGATGAATAAAACTATCCTTGACATGTCCTAAACGTTCTACTGCTCGATATTGGCCTATATCATTCATCACTAAATACTGGTCAAAGTACGTAATGATTTGTTTCACATTATTATCATGAACAGAAAAGCCCCTATCGCTTAATTCTAATAATTCTTTCCTAATCGCAATCGTGGAAGCTGGTATGACTTCTTTCACGGCCCCGTTTTGTTCCTTCCATTCGATTTCATACAACACTTGTGAACGTTCTATGTTATGAAATTCCTTGGTTATATAGGGCGTTTTACGCGAAACGAGTTTCGTGATTACATTTCCATCCTTATCCTCTTTTTCCTCAAAAAGTGTAGCATTTGTCCCTACTTTAAACGGCTTCGGAATCACTGTATTTTTGCTACTACCTTTCACATAGGATTCAGGGGTTTTTATATCATTAGGCGCCGTATTTCCCCCCTCACTGACCTTTCTATAAGCAGATTCCACTTTCTCCTGTACGGTTTGGAAAGGGAAGTCTTTCTTGTGCGGTACAAAATATTGATAAGCGAGTTGTAAGCTTCCTAATACATCTTGCTTACTCACACCACATGTCAATAACCTTCTCGCCATATCATAAAAATCACCGTCACGCGATCCGCTTCCTTCATACGGATATGCCATTGGTGAAGGGGTTTTCGCACCATTCCAAGCCTTATATAAAAAAGAGGGCAGTTCATCCACTCCTTTTAAGCTTTGCGTAACCAAATAACGCCCCTCTGTATTTTCAGTTGGAAAAACAATATAACCTTTCTCCGCAGCCCGTGTATCCTGTGTAAGCCCTAATCGATTCACATACTTTTGGTATTGCCCTTGTGCACGTGACTGTTCTGTTTCACTACAAAAAATAAACTGCCAACCATTTGGTGTTTGCATGGCATGATGATGAATGTGCTCCCCGTCTAGAAGCTCACGTAATAAGGCACCTTCTGTTTTATCATCGATATCAACGACAACTCTTCCTTCTGGAATTCTAACGCCAATCCATCCACCTTTTTGTATCCATGCGTGAATTCGTTCGTCTTGTAATGTTCCTGTTGTTTGCCACTTTCCCACTGCACATTTCGCTTTTTGATACTCTCTATTTCCATTTGCATATCCAATTAACTGAATAATTTTTGCATGCGGAAGTACTTCCTGGATGCGTTTTGTATAACTTGGCATTTTATGCGGCACATTCTCACCCTCCCACACTGATTACATAACAGGCTAGAGAGAGAACCACATGAACTCTCTCCTACCTGCATTCGATTTATTCTCAAAACGGCACGTCTGAATCGGAGACCTGGATACTTTGAGGTGGTACAACTTCTGACGGTTTAAATCCAGTTACTTGTGGGTACGTCTTCCCGTTGTATTCACGATCGCCAACTACTACTTTTAACGACTTATTCATTAATATATCTGCCCATTCTTTATAGCTTCTAAAATGCATACCAGCCAATCCTACCGCTGTAGATACTGTATAAGTCCACTATAAAATATCATCATGTATAAATCGTTTCCGGATACCCGATAATGTTTGTAAAAAGCATAAGGGGAGAAAGATACGCTATGCCACATAAAATACAAAAATCACAACCTTTAACAATATCAGATTTACGAAAATTAGAGAAAAAAGAAAAACAAACTTCTCGTCAACGACGTATTACAGCTGTTCGAATGGTAATGGAAGGATATACAATGGTGGACGTAGCGGCCATACTTGGTATGCATCGTCAAAGCGTTGCTCGTTATGTGAAAAAATTCAAAGAACATGCACTAGAAGGATTACTTACTCGCAAACAAATCCCAGGTAAAAAGCCGTATTTAACTAAGCAACAACAGGGAGAATTGAAGCAACTCATTTTAAATACAACTCCAGCGGAGTTGCAATTCGGTCAAGAAGCTTTCTGGAATACACGCAATATCCAATACGTCATCAAAGAGAAATTTGCTATTTGTATGTCGCGTGAAGGCATCCGTAAAATGTTACATCGGATGAATTTTTCCTATACAAATGCTACTTATGTATTGAAAAAAGCGAATAAAGAAAAACAAATACAGTTTCAAAAACAATTAGATATGATAAAAAAAACTTAATTGATGAAAATACTGTACTCTTATATCAAGATGAATGTCACTTTAGAGATAGTCAAACCGTTCATGCTACATGGTTTGCAAAAGGGAAACAAAAGAAAATTGCAGTGTTAGGAAAGCGTATTTCAACGTCTTTATTCGGTACGATTGATGCAATCACTGGTAAATTTCTCTGTACAAAAGCAGAGTGCTGTAATGCTGAAACGTTTCAGCAATTTTTAACATATGTGTTAAAAGAATATAAAAATAAGCACGTTGTGCTTGTGTTAGATAACGCAAGGTATCATCATGCTAAGCTATTGAAATCTTTTTTGCGAGAAAATAACCGCCGTCTGACTTTGCTGTTTTTACCTCCATATTCCCCGAACTTAAATATGATTGAACGTGTATGGAAGGTAATGAAAGAAAATGTATTAGCAAATTGTTATCATGAAACGATGGATCATTTGATGGATTCAATCTATCAATTTATAGAATCTATTGATAAAAATCCTGAGGCAATCCTCAGTCGTATTCAACGTGCAGACATGTCGATTTTTTAAAGAGGACTTATATGCATGTAATCTCCACATTGAATTCTCTGTTACAACGAAGTTATCGAAACGTATTTGTTGCCCTTGATGCGGTTGTGCTACATCACTGCGAATCTCGTAATCAACGATAATGCGTGGGTTCCCATTTTGTGATGTTGTCTGATCATATTTCACCACCGTTACTTCATACTCACCTGGCTTTACTTGGTCAAATCCTTTTGCTTGCGTTGGGTCTACTGTAAACATTTATTTTTCCTCCTTAGTTTTTAAATCTTTTAATCTATCTAGAGCTAGTTGAGCTAACCTAATCGTGAAGTTTTCAAGTTTCCTATTTGCTTTCATTTCAAATTCTTGTACCTTCATTTGCATTTCTGGATTCCCATTCACCATTTCCATTACTTGATTAATTAGGCTCGTCCGTCTTGATTCTTCCTCAGCTTTCACATCAATCCCTAATTCCAGCCATTGGTATAATTTGCGCCCTACATCAGCTGTAATCTTCTGTGGACTTCCTTCAAACAGTTGCGTATTATCCTTAGATGTATCAGCCACATGGTCAATATCGATGACAAAATTCAGCATAAACTCATACTCCATTTCATCTTTTTGTACAGGCTTAGTACCAACTTTACGTGGAGCCATTCTTCCGTTTGCATCCGCTTCTACCACATACTCAGTCTTTGTTCTAAGAGTTGTTAGAATATGAACGTCATTCTGAGTTAATGTTTTGATTAAGTTGTTCGTTTCAGAAGATAATTTACCCCAATTTTGAAATGAGTTACCTGACATCTGACCGTGAGTTTCTACAATACCGCCTTCACCTTGCCAATTATGAGATAGGGAATCTATGATGATGACTTCCGCTCCTGCCTGTTTCATGACACCAACAGCTGCATTGTATCGTTCTGTTGTATAGGGAGGTGGAAAATCCACATGAAGGAAGCTTCCAATTTTCGTTTCACCATACACAAGACCAACATGTAATTTAGAGCGATTGTGTTCAGTATCGATGACACCTATCTTCTTCCACAATTCTTCTTCTGATAAATCAGGATAAGCTTCTTGCATCATTCCGCAGGCTGTGAGCAATGCACTACCTGTTTTGCCTGATCCACTACAACCAATAAAGCCAATGACCGCTTTCATCTTTTCACGTTGCGCTTCTGTCACTTGAAACATAGAATCACCCCCTGACCATGCTTTTCAAAACAAAAATGGAAGCTTCAAAATCTTGAATTTTGCTTTCCGTGTCCCGAATATTTTTTTCAACGATTGGCTTCTTTTCTATTAACCTTTCTAATTCACCCTTATGTTCACGCAACTTTCTATTCATGACAGTTAATGCCTGTTCTAATTCTTCAATTGCAGCGTTCAAAACGGTATCATCTCTTCTTGTTTACTTACTTCATACACAGCCATCAACGCTTGTAGCCCATATTCATAAGCAACAATGATGGAAGCTGCACCTGGAACTTCGCTTTGTTTATAGCGTTCTATTATATTCATGATGATTTGCATTTCATTTTCAATCTTTTGTTGTACGTTCACTTCACTCACCTGCAATCTTCTTTTTAGAATGTGACTCTACATATGTTGTGATACATTCTGTTTCGTCGTGTATGGAATCACCGTCAAAATCATAATATTCTTCACCGAAATATATTTCTTTCCCACAACTTTGACAGTAGTCCATCACGTTATTTATCATTGAATCATGTGGATTCCCTATAACCATTGCATTTTCAATTATGTTAAATCCCTCCCTGTTATCTATTGATTACCACTTCATATTCCACAGTTTTTCTTACTACTACGCCATCAAAATCAGCAGCAGTTTTCTTTGCTAAGTCGTATGGAAATTCTTTCGCACCTTTCACATGTTTAGAAATCACTAATGGCGTTTCATTACCTATAAATAAATTCCCCACCATCACTACATATGCAGTTTTCACTCCCAATTGTTCATTCATTTTAGCCCCTCCTTTACATTCTTGATTTTCGTGCTATACTAACTTTGAATTTTTTTAAATTAGATCACCTGTTGGCGCAGGTGGTTTTTTAATGTCCTTTTACCTAAGAAAAATGATTTTTGTTTCATCGATTTATAATCTGGATTGATTTTTAAAAATGCTTCATTCTTCTTTTTATTCACTGTGGATTTCCCCATCTCAAATTTCATTGCAATTTCTCTTGTGGTATATCCCTCGCCAATATGCAAAATGATTGATTTTTCTTTTTCTTCCAGCACACTCGTTACTTCTTCAAATTCAATGGATGACATGATGTCTTCTTCCACATTACTAGGAGACACTGCGTAAAATTCATTTACTGATTCCTCATCTCGATGCAAATCGATCGAATGCAGATTGATTTTGTTTCTTTCCTCATGACTCACTTTTCTACTTACCTTAAAAGGCGTTCCTTTCATGTGAAGCTCATCACTCATTGCCCATTTCATACCTTTCATGACATATGCATTGAATGTTTTCGCTCTCTCTGCATCATATTTCACACAACACGCCCATACATGCATACGACCTACTTGAATTAAATCGTCTAGCTCCATATTGTTCATTTCTGCAATTTGTGTGGCTCTTGCTATACTTCCAAACCTTTGTTTAATCGCTGCGAATACTAGATGCTGTTTTTCTTCGAACAACTCTTCAGGTGTCATTTTCTTTGACCTTCCTTTCATTACTTTTCCAAAAACTTTTTAATTGGTTTATCTAATAAACATGCAAGTGACATGACTGTACAAATTGTTGCCGCTACGATCATTAATGATATTGTGCTTTCCTCCATCATCCTAACGACTCTCTTTTTTCATGAAAGCAGCTAAGAGCCTGTTTATAGTCTTATAAATATGTTAGGATGTATGCAAAAACAGGAGATGAGTGTATGTCTTATCCAAGTGATATCAGCCGTGAAAAATTCGAGATCATTCGTGAGGAACTAGAAACGTTTAGCAAACGCACAAGTCCGCGAAAGTATGACCTTTATGATGTGTTCAATGCACTACTCTATGTTCTGAGTACAGGCTGCCAGTGGCGTGCTTTACCAAAAGATTATCCCAAATGGCAAAATGTTTACCGCTACTATGCAAAATGGAGTAAATCCAATGCCGAAGGTAGTAGTCTATTAGAGACCTTATTAAAAAAATTGTTGGGCAAATAAGGGAAGCAGTGAATCGCCCCAAAAGCTCTAGCTTTAATATTGTCGATGCCCAAAGTGTTAAGAATGCAGATACGGCTGAACAAAAAGGTTATGATGGTGGTAAGAAAGTTTCTGGTATTAAACGACATATCAGTGTAGATATTCTTGGATTTCCCCATGCAATCCATGTTACCACTGCCAATGTCACAGATCGAAAAGGCGCACTCGAAATGTACGAGCAATATCCTGAATTGAAAGAAACCATAGAAGCCATCCTCACGGATGGTGGGTACACAGGAGAAAAGTTTCAAAAAGAAATTCAAAAGCTATTGAATGCTGAAGTACAAGTTGCCCAGCGGTCCGAATTGCATCAATTTCAAGTGATCCCTAAAAGATGGATCGTAGAGCGCTCATTTGCTTGGTTAGAAAAATACAGACGATTGTTCAAAAATGTAGAGAGAAAACTAGAAACAAGTAAACAAATGGTTGTCCTAGGATTTCTCGCTATTTTAATAAAAAGATAAGACTATAAACAGGCTCTAACTGTTTCCACGTGAGTTCTTTCAGCAATTGCTTATGCTTCTCTACGAAACAATTCGGAATGTCATCTATCGATTTCAGTCCTAACTGTCGCTGCATATAAGATGTAATCTGACGCATCACCCTTGTAGCATCCTTTTTGATTAACTCTCGAACCGCTTGTTCTAGATCAAATTTTGTCCCTTCTATCGCCTCAAACTTCAGTTGAACCGTATTTTCTACAAAGTGTTTTGCCTTTGCATGGCGTTCTTGTTGTAGTTGGTCTCGAATGATTTTAGAAGCCACATTAGATATCTGGGTTTCCGTTAATCGATTATCAAAACTTCCAACTGTTTGGTCTAAACCTGCAACCTTTTCCGTTTGGATTCCTACTACCTCGCCAAGCTCGCCTATGATATGACTGTTTTTACGCAACTCTTTTTTCGTATTTTCTGTATCCAGCGTGTAATTCTGCGTAAACACTTCACACATTCTCATCAAATGCCTTACTGCTTCTCCATTCTCTCCACGTTTGATAATAAGGTCTCCATTTTCATCCATTGTGATTGGTAAGTTTCTAACGTTCTCCACATTCATTCCTCCATTAATTAATTTTTCTACCTGTCATAGCAATTTCTAAATCATTTGTTAACTCTCGCATCGCCTGTATACGTTGACGTAAGTTTTCTTTAGTAGCGTCGTTTGCATTGGCGATAGAACCACGCATTAAAGCTGATATGGATACGTCTTGAATGAAACTATCTATATGAGCAATGATTGTGTGTACATTGGTGTTTGCTAGATAATTCAACGAGGACTCTTCTTCTCTTAAATCCTCTGGATTTTTCAACAGCGCATCCGCCTTTTGCTTATAGAAATCCGCTGTATCCTTGAGTTCTGCATTTTTATCCCTGAATTCATTTATAATGTTAATATGTTCTTCGGACTCGATTTGTACCTCTTTCACAACTTCCCGTTCCACAATCTGCGGTTCTTGTTGTTCTAACTCTTCGATTTGCTTACGTGTAAGTTTTTCGGATTTACGGGCTTGTGTGGCTTCTTTTTGGGCAAGCTTCGCTTTTTCTTCGGCTTGTTGAAGGAGCTTGTCCTTTTCTTTAAGTGACTTTTTGACTTCCCTTAGTTCACGAACAGTCATTTCATTAACTGTCTTCTCTTCTCCTGTGGAGGGAATCGTGTGCGGTTCTTCGATGAATTGTTGACGATTTATTTCTTGTGGTAGAGATAACATTTCAAATATTTTTCCTGTCGGTAAAACGCTCGACGTCGCGTGCTTTGCAAATTGGTCATATGCTTGTATTAATTTCCTAGCTGTTTGTGGGACAACATCAACAGATTGTAACCATTTTTCCCATTCACCATGCACTAAATTCTTTTCTTTCACATACTTTAATCGTTTTCCAATCTCAAATATCGATTGACCTGCAATTTGTTGATAACTTTTTATCTCTGCTGTAATTACGTTGATATCAGTTGATAAGTTCATCACTTCATTCATTTTTGCACCCCGTTCAAACCTCCACACTCTCATTTACATTTTTCTACTTCATGTGGATTTTGTGGATAACCTGTTAATAAGTTGTGGATTTAGTCACACTTACCTTTCAATACATCTACCACACTTTCATTCCATCTAATTTGATACCCGCTATGCCCTGCCCATTTCGTGTAAACGGCATTTCCTCCCCGTATTTCTTTCCTTCATCAGTTAAGTGCCATTCTTTATCCTCTTTGACTTGTAATCCTTTTTCAAGGAGTAGTTGATTTACAGCTGGTGCTTTCAATCCGATCTGCTTACCTATTTGAGTTGGATTCAGAAATCCTGTTTCGTGTATAGCAGTAGGTAACAATTGTTTATACGCTGTGAAGTCCTCCCCCGTTTTCTTTTCTGCACGCTCGATAGCTACGGCATAAGCGATACCTTCTTTTACACCCGCTATGCTTGCTAGTGTT
Source organism: Bacillus silvicola (assembly GCF_050524305.1). Classification (NCBI taxonomy): domain Bacteria; kingdom Bacillati; phylum Bacillota; class Bacilli; order Caryophanales; family Bacillaceae; genus Bacillus; species Bacillus silvicola. The sequence goes on along the minus strand of NZ_JBNGVC010000013.1, from coordinate 1,710,642 downwards.
CTTGCCATATCCATTTCTTGGCGGAATACGAGATTGACTGACTTTTTGCGTGGTTTAGATTGTTTAGGTTTAGCTTCCTTCTTAAGAAATGCATCCGCTAATACATCCTTAACTTTTAACTGATACGTAATTAAATTTTGCGTGAGTTCAGGTTGATTCAATCGCATATTCGGTGTAATTGAAATTTTAGCTAACCATAATGGAAGATAATTAAGTTCAATACATAAAACTTCTTGAAGTCCACTATTTGTAGGGAGGGTTAACTTTGACCCGCCACTCCTTAAGACTAAATCCGATTGAATCTTCTTACGTTCATTCCGCATTTGATCATCTGACAGTCCAATTCCCTTGCATACCCACTTAACGCCAACATAAATTTTTTCATCATTTGCTTTCACTGCCATGATTTCTGCACCATTAAAATTTACTAGCTGTTGTTCTACCGCAACTACTTTTTGTCCTGTTACATCTACAATAGTTTGTCTCGCCATGATAAAACCTCCTAAAATTTATTGATGAAATACAAAGTTGAATGTTTTTCGCAAACTCGCATATTCTCAAACAAAAATCACTGATATCCGACAATTATCTACCGCATTTTTCGACATATTAAGTAAAAAATATTCCTTCAACCATTTTCAATTTTGCTTTCTCTTTCGTCTCACGTTAGTAAGCGTTTACATTTTATCCTCGATGATGCGTGATTAAATATTTTGTTTCTTGTATTTTGGACATACCTACAATTCATCGTGAAATTTATCAAGAAACCATCTAAAAATTCATTAATTTACTTGCGGATAATACTCCGTTCATGCAGATTTACCTCCTCCTCGTTCAACATATGGGTACTTTTCATGGAAAAAGGAAACTGGTACTTTTCCACGCTCCACCCAATACCCTTTTGCTTTAAGCTCATCATTCAGAGCTTTAATTCTTATTTGAGCGGTTCTTATACACCCAAGTCCCAACATTGACTGAACATCTTTTGAATTGTAGAACAGTTTTTTATCCATTATTCAACACCTCCAATCCCAATACCTTTAAACGGTATTATGTTTCAAAAAAAAATCATCATCATAAATATCATCATCTACTTGCGGTAAACGAATCATATCTGAAGGTATGTCATATACTAAAGATGCTTTTTTCAAAACCGGACCAGGAATAGCAGTAATTCCCCGTTCATAATTACTAAGTGTTTTTGCAGTGACACCAATCTTTTGGGCTGCTGGTTCTTGTTTAAATCCAGCATTCACCCTCGCTGCAGCTAATGTAATTTGAAACATATTTTTCAACTCCTTTCGACAAGTTCTGATTTTAATTTACTACCGTTTTACCGAATTGTCAACGGAAATAATACAAATACATTCCTTTAAAAAGTAGTTTTACTATTTACATTTCTACCGTTTTTCGGTATTGTGGTATTAGAAAGTGAGGTGAGCGCAAGAACATGGACACTAAAAATTTAAAAAAAATTTTTTCGAATAACTTAAAAAAATATTTAAATCGTAACGGAATTTCTCAAACAGATTTAGCTAACGAGCTAAATATACCAGAAACTACTTTTTCTAATTGGATGCAAGCCAAAACTTATCCTAGACCAGATAAAATTCAAATGTTGGCTGATTACTTCCAAATTACTCGATCCGATTTAACAGAAGCGGAACAAAATTATACAGGTGAACGTCCACCAATAAGTGTTAGAATTCCAGTCTTAGGTGAAATTGCTTGTGGTTCTCCTGTACTAGCAGAACAAAATTACGACGAATATCGATTTGAAGCAACTGACCTTCCAAGTGGAAAATTGGTATATCTTAAGGCTAAAGGCGATTCAATGGAACCGACAATACCTAATGGTGCTTATGTAATGATTCGTGAACAGGCGGACGTAGAATCTGGTGAAATAGCTGCTGTTCTTGTGAATGGAGATACAGAAGCCACCTTAAAAAGAATTAAAAGGCAAGGGAATATCATTATGCTTATGCCAGATAATCCAGCGCACAATCCAATGATTATAGATGAAAATAACCCAGCTAAGATCATCGGAAAAGCAATCAGATTTACTCAAGATTTGTAATTCTTTTGCGCAAAAGAGTTATACAGAAGGAGCAGCAAATCTATATACATTTGCTGCTCTTAAATATCTACAAAAGGAGTAATCTTAATGCCTGTTTATAAAGATAAAGAGAGAAAAACTTGGTATTTTAAAGTTAGATATAAAGATATGTACGGTAGAAATAAACAAAAATTAAAAAGAGGTTTTAAAAAACGTGGAGATGCTATTCTGGCTGAAGCTGAATTTGTTGCAAGTATTAAAGATGCATTCACAGATGAAGTGACCTTTGGCGAAGTATTTGAACATAATATTACTTTCAAAACTTACAAACCTAAGACTATTCGTCGTCGTACTAATGAGTATGATCTACACATCAAACCACGTTTTGGTCACATTAAAGTTAAAGATATTAATACCCAACAAGTTTTGGAATTCCAAAAGCATTTAAGCAGTACATTAAATTCTCCTGAAAGTGCAAGAACAGTTTATAGCAATTTCAAAGTATTAATGAATCATGCTAAGAGATTCTATAACCTTCGGTATGATCCAACACTGCAAGTACCAACTATGCCTAGAGGAAAAAAACGAATTGATTTTATTAAAAGAGAAGATTTTGATAAACGCGTACAAAAAATTAATATGCATTACTATAAAGAGTTAACTATTCTCATGTTCTATACAGGATTACGTGTAGGAGAAGCACTTGCTGTAAAGTGGAGTGATATTGATGTGGCTAAACATCAAATTAACATTAATAAATCTTGGAGCTTAAATGAGAAGGTTTTAACATCAGTAAAAACAACTGCAAGTGAAGCGATTGTTCCAATCCCTAAATTATTAGTAGAAATTTTGGATGAAATAAAAAAAGAATCCGCTGAAAAAACATACGGATTCGATGAAAATTATTTTGTATTTGGTGGCATTACTCCATACCACTATAGCCACTATCATAAGAAATATAAAGAAGTGTTTCCTGAATTACGTATTCATTCATTACGTCACAGTTATGCAGCTTATCTTATCAATAAAGGTGTAGACATTTATCTTGTTAAAGAATTAATGCGTCACGAAAATATCAAAGAAACCGCTGATACTTATGGACATTTATATATTGAACGGAAACAAAAAGCTATGAGCGTATTCGACGACTAATTGGTATCATATCGGTATCATAAAAATAACGATTTACAATTAGCCGTTGATACACTTATAATCTCATTACCCTATCGAACCTTCCATCTCAAACTTGATTAGGCGGTTCATTTCAACTGCGTATTCCATTGGAAGTTCGCGAGTGAATGGCTCGATGAAGCCCATTACGATCATTTCTGTAGCTTCTTGCTCAGAAATACCACGGCTCATTAGGTAGAATAATTGTTCTTCTGATACTTTCGATACTTTCGCTTCGTGCTCAAGTGAAACGTAATCGTTTTTGATTTCGTTGTAAGGAATTGTATCAGATGTAGATTGGTTATCCATGATTAACGTGTCACACTCGATGTTAGAGCGAGAGTTTTTCGCTTTTGGTCCGAATTGTACGATACCACGGTAAGTTACTTTACCACCATGCTTCGCAATCGATTTAGAAACGATTGTTGAAGACGTGTTTGGTGCTAAGTGAATCATTTTCGCACCAGCATCTTGGTGTTGGCCTTTACCAGCAATCGCGATAGATAATGTTAAACCACGAGCGCCTTCGCCTTTTAAGATAACTGCTGGGTATTTCATCGTTAATTTAGATCCGATGTTACCGTCAATCCATTCCATCGTTGCGTTTTCTTCACAAACCGCACGTTTTGTAACTAGGTTATATACGTTGTTCGCCCAGTTTTGGATTGTTGTATAACGGCAATATGCATCTTTCTTAATGATGATTTCTACTACCGCACTATGAAGTGAGTTAGTCGTGTAAACAGGTGCTGTACAACCTTCTACGTAGTGTACGTGTGCGCCTTCGTCTACGATGATAAGCGTACGCTCGAATTGTCCCATATTTTCAGAGTTAATACGGAAATACGCTTGAAGTGGTGTATCAACTTTAATACCTTTTGGAACGTAGATGAATGATCCACCAGACCAAACTGCAGAGTTTAATGCAGAGAATTTGTTGTCTGTTGGTGGGATTACTTTTCCGAAATGCTCACGGAAAATATCTTCGTTCTCTTTTAATGCGCTATCTGTATCTTTGAAGACGATTCCTAGAGCCTCTAGGTCTTCTTTCATGTTGTGGTATACAACTTCAGATTCGTACTGTGCAGATACACCAGCTAAATATTTTTGCTCAGCTTCAGGAATACCTAATTTATCAAATGTAGCCTTAATTTCCTCAGGTACTTCATCCCAAGACTTCTCAGATTTCTCAGATGGTTTTACGTAGTACGTAATTTCATCGAAATCTAAGTCGTTTAAGTCGCCGCCCCATTGTGGCATTGGCATTTCATAGAACTTATCCAGTGATTTTAAACGGAAGTCTAACATCCACTGTGGTTCTTCTTTCATACGTGAAATCTCTTCTACGATTTCTTTTGTTAAACCGCGTCCAGCACGGAAAATCGAAACGTCTTTGTCTTTGAAACCATATTTATAATCGCCGATATCTGGCAGTTGCTTCGCCATGTTGGTGTGTCCCTCCTTATATAACCTCGTTTTTAGGAACCTTTAACATTACTTATCTTCGTTTAAGCCCTTTTCTAACGCTTTCCACGCTAATGTTGCACATTTAATACGTGCCGGGAACTTGCATACGCCTTGTAATGCTTCAATATCTCCTAAATCAATGCTGTCATCATACTCTTTTCCTAGCATCATGTCAGAGAAAATTTTAGAAAGCTTAAGAGCCTCTTCAATTTTCTTTCCTTTTACTGCTTGTGTCATCATTGAAGCTGAAGACATTGAAATTGAACATCCTTCGCCTTCAAACTTCGCTTCTTGTACAATACCCTCTTCTACTTTCATCGTAAGTTGAATACGATCGCCGCAAGTTGGATTGTTCAAGTTAACGGTAACACTATCTTCTAGCACGCCATGGTTACGAGGATTTTTATAATGATCCATAATAACTTGACGATATAACGTATCTAAATTATTAAATGACATTTGTGAAATACTCCTTTGTCTTGATTAGCGATTCAACAAATGTATCAATTTCTTCTTTTGTATTATATAAATAGAAGCTTGCACGTGCTGTAGAAGAAGCTTTTAGCCACTTCATAAGCGGCTGTGCACAGTGATGTCCTGCGCGAACCGCAATGCCTTCTACATCTAATACAGTTGCTACATCGTGAGGATGTACGTCTTCAATATTAAATGTAACTAGACCAGCGCGATGCTTTGGACCATAAATTGTAACGCCATCTACTTCTGATAGTCTTTCTAAAGCGTATTGCGCTAATTCATGTTCATGCTTTTCAATATTATGAAGACCGATTTCTTCTAGGAAATCAATTGCCGCACCAAGTCCGATTGCATTACCGATAATCGGTGTACCTGCTTCGAACTTCCACGGAAGCTCTTTCCACGTAGACTCTTGTAAGTCTACGAAATCGATCATTTCACCACCAAATTCAATTGGTTCCATATTGTTTAGCAATTCTTTCTTACCATATAATACGCCGACACCTGTTGGTCCGCACATCTTATGAGCAGATAATGCGTAGAAATCACAGTTTAAATCTTGTACATCCACTTTCATATGAGGTGCACTTTGGGCTCCATCAACGATCATGATTGCACCGTTTTCATGTGCGATTGCTCCGATTTCTTTTACAGGGTTAATCGTTCCAAGTACGTTTGACACGTGCATAATAGAAACGATTTTTGTATTCGGTGTAACTGTTTGACGAACATCTTCTAAAGAAATTGTACCGTCTGGTTGAAGCGGAAGGTATTTTAAAGTTGCGCCAGTTTTCTTCGCAACTTGTTGCCACGGAATGATGTTACTATGGTGCTCCATGTAAGAGATGACGATTTCATCGCCTTCTTTTACATTATCAAGACCATAGCTAGCTGCTACTGTATTTAATGCAGTTGTCGTTCCGCGCGTGAAAATAATCTCTTCCATTGATTTCGCGTTAATAAACTTGCGAACTTTCTCACGTGCACCTTCATACGCGTCGGTAGCTTTCGTACCGAGCGTATGAACACCGCGATGCACGTTAGAATTATATTCTTTATAGTAACGTTCTAACGTTTCAATGACTTGAATTGGTTTTTGAGAAGTTGCTGCACTATCGAAATAAACAAGTTGTTTGCCGTTCACTTTTTGATCAAGAATTGGAAACTGTTTGCGTATTTCATGAATATTCATTAGCGAACTTTCCTTTCAATTACCTCAACAAGCTGTGCTTTTACTCCTTCAATTGGAAGCTCATTTACTACAGGTGCTAAGAATCCATGGATGACTAAACGTTCTGCTTCGCGTTTTGGAATACCACGGCTCATCAAGTAGTATAATTGGTACGGATCTACGCGGCCTACTGAAGCTGCGTGACCTGCCATTACATCATCTTCGTCAATTAAAAGAATTGGGTTTGCATCCCCACGAGCTTTCTCGTCTAACATAAGAACGCGAGAAGATTGTTGTGCATTTGATTTAGATGCACCGTGTTCAATCTTACCAATTCCGTTAAAGATAGATGTTGCACTATCTTTTTGTACACCGTGTTTCAAGATCCAACCTTCAGAGTGTTTACCGAAGTGAACAACTTTAGTTGTAAAGTTTTGTGTTTGGTTACCACGGCCAATTGTTACTGTTTTCGTATCAGCATATGAACCGTCGCCCATTAAGTTCGTAACGTTCTCTGAAATTGTGTTTCCGTCATTCATAAGGCCTAAAGCCCAATCAATACGGCCGTCGCGTCCAACAACACCGCGGCGGTTAACGTAAGTTGTTACGTCTTTTGCTAATAGATCAACCGCACCGAATTTCACTTGTGCGCCTTGTTCCACGATTACTTCTGCTACGATATTTGCAATACCTTTAGCATTTTCATTTGCAACGTAGTTTTCTACATAAGTTGCAGTACTGTTCGCATCAGCTACGAATAATACGTGGTTATATACGTTAGCTTCTTCGCCGTCTACTAAGAATACAGCTTGAAGTGGAGTTTCAAGAACAACGTTTTTCGGAACATATACGAATGCACCGCCGTTGATTAATGCAGCATGAAGTGCAGTTAGACGATGCTCGTCTACTTTCACGCCATCTTTCATTAAATACTTTTGTAATAGTTCAGCATGCTCTGTTGCAGCTGTTACGATGTCTGTAAAAATAACACCTTTTTCTTTTGCTTCGTCTGCTAAAGAAACGAAAGCAGTTGTACCAGTACGTTGTACTAATACGCTGTTATTTTCATCGATTAAGTTTTTCACTGCTTCTGGAAGCTCTGTTAAAGAACTTACAGGCTCTTGCTTAGCAGCGTCGCCTTTCCCGATAAAGTCCCATTTTTCAATTTTCGTTTTATCAGGCGTTGGCATTGGAAGTTCAGTTGCTTGTGCAAGAGCTTGTAAGCGGAACTCAGTCAACCAAGCAGCTTCGTTTACTTCGCTTGCGCGCTGACGGATTGTTTCTTGATCGAAAGGTAATGTACCGATTGTCATGTTTATGCTCCTCTCTTACGCTTCTTGCTCTGCTGTTTCGTCTTCAATACCTAATTCTTTTTTAATCCAGTCGTAACCTTCAGCTTCTAGACGTTGTGCAAGCTCAGGGCCACCAGATTTAACGATACGACCGTTCATCATAACGTGAACGAAATCTGGAGTGATGTAGTTTAATAAACGTTGGTAATGCGTAATCATTAGGCAACCGAACTCTTCGCCGCGCATTTGGTTAATACCTTTAGATACAACTTTTAATGCATCGATATCAAGACCTGAGTCGATTTCATCTAAGATTGCGATTTTTGGCTCAATCATCATTAATTGAAGAATTTCGTTACGTTTTTTCTCTCCACCAGAGAAACCTTCGTTTAAGTAACGTTGTGCCATTTCTGGATCCATTTCTAGGAATTCCATGTTTTTATCTAAAGTACGGATAAATTTCATAAGAGAAATTTCATCGCCTTCTTCACGACGTGCATTAATTGCAGAACGTAAGAAGTCAGCGTTTGTTACTCCGCTAATTTCACTTGGATATTGCATTGCTAAGAATAGACCTGCTTGTGCGCGCTCGTCTACTTCCATTTCTAATACATCTTCACCGTCGATGATGATGCTACCTTCTGTTACTTCATACTTTGGGTGACCCATAATCGCAGAAGATAAAGTTGATTTACCTGTTCCGTTAGGTCCCATAATTGCGTGGATTTCTCCACCCTTTACTTCAAGGTTTACACCTTTTAAAATTTCTTTGCCATCAATTGATACGTGTAAGTCTTTAACCGTTAATGTAGAACCAGCCATCTCAATACCTCCATTAATCCTATATATACATTTTAAAAATTACTAAAACGTTCATATTCTCATTTTATTCTCATTCTAATCTTATATCAAATAAAATGATATCGCAAACGATGAAAAAATGTAACAATTTTTTCACAAATGTATATAAGTATTTCCCTTGCATCCTTATATGATACACCTTTCTTCTTATTTATATAAAGAAAAAAGAACTGGGAAATTCCCAATCCTTTCCTTGTACTTATTCACTTACCGGAAGTACAGCACCTTTATATTCTTTATTAATAAAGTCTTGAATTTCTTTTGAATGCAGTACTTCTACTAACTCTTTAATTTCTTTTTTCTTCTCGTCCCCTTTGCGAACTGCAATAATATTTGCATAAGGAGAGTCTGATCCTTCAATTGCAATTGCATCCTTTGTTGGATTTAATTTCGCATCAATTGCATAGTTTGAATTAATAAATAAAGCATCACCTTCATTATTTTCATATAGCTTCGGTGAAAGTCCAGGTTCTACATCTGTTTTGAACTTTAAATTTTTCGGATTTTCTACAACATCTTTTACTGTTGCTTTAACAACATCTACACCGTCTTTTAGTTTAATAACTCCGCCTTTTTGCAATAGTGCTAACATACGTCCGCGCTCTGCAACGTTATTACTCATAATAACTGTTCCGCCATCTGGCAAGTCTTTTAAGCTTTTATATTTCTTAGAATAAATGCCCATTGGCTCTAAATGGATTTTTCCTGCATTTACAATTTTATATCCTTTTTCTTGAATTTCTTTATCTAAATACGGAATGTGCTGGAAATAGTTCACATCAATTTCTTTATCCACTAACGCTTTATTCGGTAACACATAGTCCTGGAACTTTTTAATCTCTAATTTAATGCCTTTTTTCTCTAATATCGGTTGTGCTTTCTCTAAAATAACAGCGTGCGGCACGTTAGAAGCTCCCACAACAAGCTTATTCTCCTCTTTCCCTCCGCAAGCAGCTAATGTAAATACAGACAGCGCTGTAACAACTGACAGTAGAATCTTTTTCATATGATGTCCCCTTCTCCCCTATAGTTATGTAGTTATAAAAAGAGCCGGCATACACCAGCCCTTTCACAGCAATTATTCTTTTACAGGAACAACTGCTCCTTTATATTCTTTATTAATAAAGTCTTCGATTTCTTTAGAATGCAATACTTCTACAAGCTCTTTAATCGCTTTTTTATCTTTATCACCTTTACGAACCACTAACACGTTTGCATATGGAGAATCATCGCCTTCAATTGCAATTGCATCTTTTTCTGGGTTTAATTTCGCATCAATTGCATAGTTCGAGTTAATTAAAACAGCGTCGCCTTCTTTATTGTTATACACTTGTGGTAACAAACCAGGCTCAATATCTGTTTTGAACTTTAAGTTTTTCGGATTATCTGCAATATCTTTTGGAGTTGCATTAACTGGTTCTACTCCGTCTTTAATTTTTAAAATGCCTTCTTTTTGTAAAATTGCTAAACCACGACCATGATCAGTAACAGAATTACTCATAATAATTGTCGCCCCGTCTGGAAGTTCTTTTAAGCTCTTATATTTTTGAGAATATACACCAATCGGTTCTAAATGAATTTTTCCTGCTACTTCAAAATCATATTTTTTATCTTTAATTTCTTTTTCTAAATACGGAATGTGCTGGAAGTAGTTCGCATCTAATTCTTTATCTGCTAACGATTTATTCGGTAACACGTAGTCTTGGAATTTTTTAATTTCTAACTCAATTCCTTTTTTCTCAAGTAACGGTTTTGCCTTTTCTAAAATTTCAGCGTGCGGTACGTTAGAAGCACCAACAACAAGTTTCTTTTCATCTTTATCTTTCCCCCCGCAAGCAGCTAACCCAAAAATTGAAGTTGAAATAAGTGCTGTAAGTAATAATTTTTTCATTTGAAATATCCCCCTGTTTTCATTATCTTTTATCTATCCGAGTCGTTAAACTATCACCAATCCACTGAATGAAGAATACAACTAGTAATACACAAATTGTCGCAACGATTGTTACATCGTTATTCCCTCTCTGGAATCCCTCTAAATAAGCAAGCGTTCCAAGACCACCAGCACCAACAACACCTGCCATTGCTGTATAGCCTACTAAAGCAATAGTCGTAACCGTTATACCAGATACTAACGCTGGTAACGATTCTGGAATTAACACTTTCAAAATAATTGTGCTTGTTTTTGCTCCCATTGCTTTTGAAGCTTCAATTACACCTTTATCAATTTCACGAAGTGCGATTTCAACCATTCTCGCGTAAAACGGTGCTGCGCCAATAATTAAAGCTGGCAGTGCTGCACTCGCTCCAAGGATTGTTCCAAGAAGGATTTTTGTGAATGGGATTAATAAAATAATTAAAATGATGAACGGTATAGAACGGAAAATGTTTACGAATGCTCCAATCACCGTATTAATCGCTTTATTTTCCCATAAATTATCTTTCGCTGTCATAAAGAGTAATAGTCCTAAAATAAGTCCTAACACAAATGTGGCAAGCGCTGCGATTGCCGTCATATATAACGTTTCACCAGTTGCTTCTAACATTTGATTCCAATCAATATTTGCGATTAACTTATCCATGTGCAATCACCTCCAGCTCTACTTGATCTTGATGAATTCCTTCTATCGCTTGCTGGATCGCTGTTTCCTCACCATTTAAATGAACAACTAAACTTCCATAAGAACCGTTATTCGTTTGTGCGATATTTCCTTGCAAAATGCTAACTTCTATATCGCTGCGTTGCATTAATCTTTGAAGTACTGGTCTTTCTACAGCCTCACCGACAAACTGCAAGCGAATTACTTTTCCATCTGGATACTTTTCTATTAAGCTTTCAATCGTTTCATTCGTATCTTCAGAATCCGTTAACTGCTGTACAAATCGTTTTGTAATGTCCTGCTTTGGATTACGGAATACGTCAAGTACTGGACCTGTTTCTACGATTTTCCCTTTCTCCATTACAGCAACTCGATTACAAATCTTCCGAATCACGTGCATCTCATGTGTAATTAATACAATTGTTAAGTTGAGACGCTTATTAATGTCTAATAATAAATCTAAAATTTGATCCGTCGTTTCTGGATCAAGAGCTGACGTTGCTTCATCACATAAAAGTACTTGTGGATTATTTGCTAACGCTCTTGCAATCCCAACGCGTTGCTTTTGTCCACCACTTAACTGAGATGGATATGCGTCTCCTCTTCCTTCTAATCCAACGAGATGAATTAACTCATCAACACGTTTTCTTCTCTTCGCCTTATCCACACCCGCAATTTCAAGTGGGAATTCGATATTTTCGCGTACAGTTCGTGACCAAAGTAAGTTGAAGTGCTGAAAAATCATTCCGATTTCTTGTCTTGCCTTACGAAGTTCACTTCCTGTAATTGCTGAAATTACACGATTTGCGATTGTAATTTGACCAGACGTTGGTTTCTCTAACTGATTAAACAATCTAATTAAAGAACTTTTCCCAGCGCCACTATATCCGATAACACCAAATATTTCGCCTTTCTCTATTTGTAAGTTGGCGTTATCTACAGCAGTGACATCACCGCTTTTTGCCTTATATATTTTCTTTACATTTTCTAATAAGATCATGATGTTCACCCCTTTTTTAAATAAAAAGCGCAAGCAGCTCGTTTAGAACAAGAGGACGCCCGAATCCCAGACGTAGAGGCGCTGTTTGCCTCATAGGAAGGGATGAAACGACCGACTGTTCTAGCCGCTGGAGCTGGATTTCATAAAACTTTAGATAGACTCCGCAATTTTTTTATTTTTGATGCGTGTAGTCCATCGGTATATCTCCTCTTATTATTTGAATGTCCTCCACATTCAAACAACAAAAAAACCTTTCCGCTTTAGAGAAGCAGAAAGGTTTATATGCGTATATAACAACATTATCCCTCTCTCTCATCTCTCAAAGCATTTGCTTTGCAGGAATTGGCACCATTTCAACATAAGTTGACGGTTGCCGGGCTTCACAGGGCACAGTCCCTCCACCTCTCTTGATAAGAGAAATCAGATTAAATTTTCGTCTGATTTGAAATTTATTAAATTGTCTATATTTTATGAATTGAATTGTATCAATATCCATACGCCATGTCAACAGAAATTTTCGTAAAAAAAGAAACTTCAGACTTTTAAGCACCCACTGACATCGGCTTACATATATGAAACATTGATTCAATTAACAACATCGTTCGATACGTTCCCGAATATTGCACACGCCCATCGCTCATTAACGTCTGCAACCTTATATTTCCATTCACCAAACGTTTTACATCCTCTTCCCCTAAACACACGATTTGTTCTGTTCCTCTTTCCTCTTTCAAAAGTTCAATATAATCCCTTGAAATTTGTAATGAACAGCATTCATCCCCAAAGCGAAAATTAACAGTTTTTTCTCCTTGTCTTAAAAGCGGCTCTAAATGATATTGACCATTAGCGTAATTTACAAATGATTGTAGCAAAGAATATAATTTCACCCTAAATCACATCCTTCATATCACTTTCTATTACACATACCATTCCCTCTCACTAAAGAGCAATCCTGTAACTTTCGCTCGACAAATACTGTAACCACCCTGCATCTCGACATATTTCCCAAGAAATATGTCGAGGCGGCAAAAACTTTGCCGCCTACTTTAATTCCGTATATAAATATTCCACCGAATGAAATGCATATATCTTCTTCATTAGTGTCCCATTTTCAAAAACAAGTAAACACGGTACACTTTCGATTCCATACTCTTTCGCTAAATGCGGAGCATAATTTAAATCTAACATTCCAATTTTCAAATCTTCAATCGTCATCTCGACAACCGTTAACATCTTTTTTGCTAATTGGCATGTTCCACACATTGGTGTATATACATATAGCACTGTTTTTTCTTCGTTTTCTATTAGGGCTGTAGCTTCGGTACCTGTCCAGTCAATCACTTCTATCATTCCTTACCGTAAATATTCTGTATAAACGTCAATGTCAGCTCCCCATAATACATTTGCTAAATGTGAAGAAGGCGCAGTCGCCACCTCGCGATACGAGCGATCAATATAAATATGCTCTGCTTGCGGAAATTCTTTTCGAAATTGTTTCCTTAACTTTTCCCCTGCATCATCAGCATCCACTAGCACATATACGTCCTTATCAAAAAATTGATCAATGAGCTCATCCATTTTCGACAAACCAATTGTACCATTTGTACAAACAATTTCCACCGGTTCACGAATAATAGATTCAATCTTTCTTCTGTCTGACTTACCTTCTACAATAATGACTTTTTCCACATAAATCATATGTCATCACCCGATCACCATATACTATACAACCTTTAACTTAGTATATAGTATATTCGTTATTTTCATGTTGTTTCCTGTTTATTTTTGCAAAAGAAAAGCGGAACCGACTGCTTAGCCCTGTTGGCTAAGGTTCTTTCGCACAGAAGACGCTTTTTGTCTTCTCGTGCGGAAGGTTCTTAGACATGAAGGGCTAGGAGGTGGAGCTAGACAAAGAAAAGCGCAAGCGGCTCGACCAGAACAAGAGGGCACCCGAACTCCTGAACTAGAGGCGCTTTTTGCCTCAGGTGAAGGAGTGAAATGACCGACTGTTCTAGCCGCTGGAGCTAGACAATAAAAAGCAGAACCCGCTCAATCAACATGAAACATCTGCGAAAAAGTTTTTCAAAAATCTTCTCCTATATGATAATTAATATATATGTGCTTTCAAATTCATTATGTAACACAACATAAAAAAGGACAGCACAAAGGCTGTCCTTTAGTCGACTATAATTAGTCTTGGTTTGTCATTTCTGCATATTTTTCTGCAGTTAATAACTTCTCAACTTGGCTTGCATCAGAAAGTTCAACTTTAACCATCCATGCACCCTCGTATGGAGATTCGTTAACAAGTTCTGGTTGGTCACTTAATTCTTCGTTTACTGCTACAACTTTACCACTTACAGGTGCGTATAATTCAGAAACTGTTTTAACAGATTCTACGCTTCCGAATGGCTCGTCAGCTTGGATTGTTGCACCTACTTCAGGAAGTTCAACGAATACGATATCGCCTAACTCACCTTGCGCAAAATGAGTAATACCGATAACAACCGCATTACCTTCTGTTTTTACCCATTCGTGTTCTTCAGAGTAACGTAAATTATTTGGAATGCTCATGACTGTACCTCCAGTGAATGTATTAATTATGTAAAAATACCTTATTGGTACTTTTTCCACACACTTTCAAACTGCTCTTCGTTAAAACCAAGTGTTACACTCGTTCCATTTGTTACAATTGGACGTTTAATTAACATGCCATCAGATGCTAAAAGCTCGTACATTTCGTCTTCGCTTGCATCCTTCAACTTATCTTTTAAACCAAGTTCGCGGTAACGCATTCCACTTGTATTAAAGAATTTTTTTAATGGCAATTCACTTTTCTCATGTAAATTACGTAAATCTTCTTTTGACGGTGGATTTTCAACAATATGAATCATCTCATATGCTACATCGTTTGCCTCAAACCATTTTTTTGCTTTTTGACATGTGCCACACTTTGGGTATGAATAAAATGTTACTGTCATAAATTCACCTACTTTTTTACTAACCTTTACCTTTATCATATAGAAAACGTTTTATTATTTCAAACGATTATTCGCTAAACTTTTACTTATTTCGTTATAATTTTTAATAATCCTGCTAATTTTTCTTATTTTTCCGCCATTTATCAAGAAAAAATAAATATATAATTTTTTAAAAACTTTTTTCTCATCCCACGCCGAACATATATCTTAAACGAACGTTTGATTAATTTCCGATTTTTCTACCTCAACCTTTGAAACACATATATTTTTTCATACCGAACATATATCTTAAACAAACGTTTGATTAATTTCATGTTTTTCTACCTCAACCTTTGGAATACATAGGTTTTTCCCTACCGAACATACCTCTTAAACAAACGTTTATTTAAAAATAAAAAGAGCCCTTTTACAGGCTCCTTCATCATCGACTTAAATAGTCCGAAATTGTTTGAAATACTATGATATACATATTGCGAATATTTTGATTGGAAACAGTATCATTATATAACCCCATACCCCAATACTGTCCTTCAGGGCTTCCCATGTTTACAAATCCTTGCGTATACATCATTGCTTCATCCCTCGGGGCATTGTCATAATCTAAATCCTTTTTAGTAAAAATCAAGTATGGTCTATCCTTTAAACCGATAAAAAACACTGGTTTCTTTAATGATAAAAATAAGTCCGTATACTGTTCCTTTGATGCTTCTTGAAAATATTCTTTCATGACGAGAAAACCATCAACCTTTGCTGATTTCTCCTGCATCTCTTCTAATTTTACACTTTCAAACTTTATATTTCTAAACGTATCTTTCGGTTTTTCACCAACAACTCCAATTACGAGTGCTCTCCCGTTATATTCTAATTTCTCTCCTTCTTTATCTTTGGCACACCCAGTAGCCACTAGGCATAACAATATAAAAACTAAGAAATAAAATGAACGCTTCATTTAGCACCCTCTCCCTCTTTTAAGTCAAGTGACAAAAGTGTAAGGTAAATTCAAGAAAATGTAAGTGAAATCGATAGCCCAATTGGATTTTCTATATTATAATCAATTGAATTTACTTACATTACTAAAACATAGGAGCTTATCATGAAGAATTTTAAACTTTCATCTTTTCTTCCGTTAAGTTATATACTTCTACTCGTACTCGTAAGTCCCCTTTACGATGTATTAAATAAATCTACTGTACACGCAGTGGATGTCACAACTGTAGTAGATGATTGGATTCCATTTGTTAAAGCATTTATTATTCCTTATTTACTTTGGTTTCCTTACTTATACGGCGCACTTATTTATTACTGCTTTGCTGATCGAAAGCAATATTATGTCACTTTAAGTAGTGTTATTCTTGGAAAGCTTGCTTGTTTTTCTATTTATTATTTTTGGCAGACAACTGTACCACGTCCAACAGTCGTTGGAACAGACGTATTTTCCGAACTAGTCCGCTATATTTATAGTATTGATCAACCAGTAAACTGTTTCCCAAGCATTCATGTCCTTACAACATTTGTAATTATGTTAGCTGCCTTTAAGCGTAGAGAACAGCATGCTTTTGAGTATTACATCCTTACGTTCTTCGGTACGCTTATTATTTTATCAACGCTATTTACGAAGCAACATGCTTTTGTAGATGCCGTTTCTGGAATGACGCTTGCAAGCATACTTTACTTCGGCGTTCAGTTGTTATTAGCAAAAGAAACCGTACGTGTTCCAGTAAAACACAATCATAAAATGTAAAAAGCAGACTGTGGCTTCTTCAGTCTGCTTTTCTCTATTATTAAGGAGATTTTCAATTTAAGATTGCGGTACAGTCATATCACCAGAATGAATACGACCTGCTTTTTTAAGAGCAATGTAAAGTATATAAGAAACAGCTACTGGAATGATGATATAAGTGATTACCATCGCTGGGACAACTTCCCATCCTTGGCTGGAAATTAAATTAATTGGTGCGATAAGAGAACTTAATCCGAGACCTGCAATTTCTTTCCCTGCTTCCAGTTGGAAAATTAATGCTGATACTGGGCCTACTATAGCACTGGCGACGACAGTTGGGACGAGAATCATTGGATTTTTAGTAATATTAGGCAACTGTACTTTTGGAGTACAGAGTGCTTGAGCTAATATGCCGCCTAAATTATTTTCTTTCGCTGAAATAACAGAGAATCCGATAAATTGAGCAACACATCCTGCAAGTGCTGCACCGCCTGCAACGCCATCTAAGCTAAGCGCTATCGCTAAAGCAGCTGATGAAGCTGGAGAGATAAGTAATAGTCCCCAAACTACAGCAATCACGATAGAAGCGATAAATGGGCTACCAGCTGAACTATCTTTAATGAATGCTCCAACTGTATTTAAAACTGGGCTAATATTTTGAGCTAACCAAATACCGACTAAACCAGAACCTAATATTGCTGCAAATGGAACGAGCATCATATCTAAAGCAGTTTTTCCACTTAATCGTTTACCAATATAAACTGCTAAAGTCGCTGTTAATAATGCACCGATTGGTTCACCTGTTTTAATGATGAGACCGGCTTCAGTAATTGAAATTGAACCAGCTCCAATTGCTCCAGCTACCATCGCTGAGAAAATTACGAGTCCGTTTGCACCGAGCATAAAAGCAATCCCGGCTCCAATTGCTGGTGCCATAAGTGATTTTGCAACAACTCCGATTGTAATAAGTAATGGGATATCAACAATTCTTCCTATATTTTCGATTAGTAAACCAATTCCGAGGGATACGAAAATACCCTGTGCGATTCCGGCAGAAGCTTTAAACACACGAGACATTATATATTCCTTCATTTGTTTCACCTTCTCCTATAAGTTAGTAACCAACTGTTTTCATATAATCGCGCAAAACATCGTTTGATTTTGCAAAGCGACTTTCTTCATCTTCTGATAAGTTTAGTTCTACAACTTCTCTTATACCGTCTCTAGTAATAATTGCCGGTACTCCTGTACAAATATCGTATTCGCCATATTCACCATCTAAAATAGCTGAAACAGCGATAACACGGTGATCATCATTGAAAATTGAGCGTGCAATATAAGCTAAAGAATTTCCAATTCCGTAATAAGTAGTTCCTTTGCGCTTATAAATTTCCCATCCAGCTTTTGCAGTCTTCTCAACAATTTCATCTAAATCTATTTCACCTAAGCGTTCTTTTTGTTCCTCTAAAATTTGCAGAATTGGTTTTCCACCAACAGTTACATGAGACCAAGCAACCATTTGAGAATCACCATGTTCTCCTAAAGAATACCCATGAATACTACGAGGGTCTACATGTAACATTTCAGATAAAATTGTTCTTAAGCGAGAAGAATCTAGTGATGTACCAGTACCAAGTACACGATGTCTTGGCAAACCAGATAATTTCCAAACTTGATATGTAATAATGTCAACTGGGTTCGATGCGATTAAGAAAATGCCATCAAATCCACTTTCCATTACGCCGCCAACAATGCTTTCCATAATCTTAGCGCTTGCTCCTAAAGTGTCTAAACGGCTTTGTCCAGGCTTCGGTGCTGGTCCTGCTGTAATAATAACAATGTCCATATCTTTGCAGTCTTCATAACTTCCTGCATATACTTTTGTTCTTGTATTTGTAAAGTTAATGCAGTGCGATAAATCCATCGCTTCTCCAACTGCACGTTCATGATTTATATCAATTAACAATAGCTCTTCGCAAATCCCTTGGTTTACAATGGAATACGCACAGCTTGATCCAACTAATCCAGTACCGATAATTGCAATTTTTCTTGTGTTTCTATTCATAGCAATCTCTCCCAATTGATTATGTAGTCTATTTCTTTTGTTCTTTACACTCCTAATTATAGAGATTCCCACGATAGAAACCATGGATACTTTGTGAAATATTGAACAAACTTTTGTCCTTTTTGTGAATTGTTATATTCAATTTTCGTCATATTTGTTACAACTGGAAAAATATTTATTATATATTTATTGACATATACCAAACAAAAAAAACGAGCGAATCCATTCGCTCGTTTCATTCATCACACTATTCCGCACTTAATTGGCTTTTTAATTGTTGTACAATCATTGGATTAGCAGGTGCTGCCGGCTTGTAATAACTCTTTTGCTTTGCGTACTCATACATATTGCGTTGGCGCATCTCATCTTGATTACGAATTTGGATTAACGTTTGATGTAACTGTTCATTATCAGACTGAGAAATATAATTTGCATAACTTGTTAAACTTGCATTTAATCCTGCTAAATAATCATTTACCATATCTTTTTCATTCATCTGTTGCTTCCTCCTATCCTAGGAAAGTCATTAATTGCTGTTTCGTATTTCGTGCATCTTGCGCATCTTTTTGTAGCATTTGTTTCAACTGTGGATCTGTACAAGCCTGTGCATACTGGTCTAACTTGTTAATAATTGTTGCGTGTCCACCAATTAAATGACGTAAGTTTTCTACTTCAAGCTCTGTTAAATTTTGCATAGAATACTCCTACCTTTCTTCTTTCATTCACCATTTATTATTTGATTCTTTTCAAATCATATTCATTAAAAACTTTCTAAAATTTCCTTCATACTAAAACCAAACACATCTATTTATAAAAACAGAAAAATGTTATAATTACAGAAAAATACAATTTTTAAAAATATCCCCTTATGATAACTACATAATTAACGCACAAATCATATTAAGAAGATGTACTTATGCAAAGTAAATTTAAAGTTATCTTCTTTATCGTTTATGCAATCTTATATGTAAAACTTTTAATCGATGTATTAACTTTAAAACCACTATTCACTTCTATACCTTTGCATATGTTATTTCTCATTTATCTTTTGTTCATTGCACTTAACAACTATAAAAATCGTAACACTACATTTTTCTTATTATTTATTAATACAACTCAATTAGTAAGCGGTAGTTTTTTTAAAAAAACTACCTTTTATAAACTCTACATAACAAAGGAGCAATGACTATGAAAATCCACGATTTTCTTACAAAAAGCCAAGAAGCTTATGATTCTGAGTCAAGCCACGACCCTTTCGTATTTACGTTTTTCAATTTTTTCTTAGCAATATATATTTTTCTAAAGCCTGCTAAATAATATTATTTAGCAAGAAAGAGCCTCTAAATCAGTAGGGGCTCCTTCTCATTTTCAAGCCCTGTTAAATTTTGCATAGAATACTCCTATCTTTCTTTGCTCATTCACGATTGAGTATTTATTTCTTTTTTGGTTATATGCACTAAAAAACCTTAGAATCACTTCTAAGGTTTCCTCTTATTCAATCTCTCATTACATGTAATCCTTTAATAAACGTTTCCAATAATAAATGTAAACTTATATCTAAATCTAGCGGCAAACCAAATCCCCCCTGCTGTTCAATCGACGCAAATCCATGACAAATACTTCTGAATCCGCGTGTCGCATGAAGTGCATTCTCTCCTTCTAAGCCGTATTGTTGTAAAATCCGAAGACAAAGCTCTACAATTCCGTCACCTGCTTTTCTTACTTCTTCATCTCGTGAAAAGGTTGCTTCATACAACCCAGGATGTTTTCGGACGAATGCTACGTACGCTTCTCCTAATGCATGAATTGCTTCATCCACGCTTTTACCCGAGGCCGCCTCTTCCAGTCTGTTATGCAGCTGTTCTATGCCGTAAATACCAAGATTTTTCCGGACATCCTGTAGCCCTTTCACATGATTATATAGCGAGGGCGAACGTATCCCTAACCTTTGCGCTAACGATGCTAACGTTACTTCTTGTATCCCATTTGTATCTGCAATTTCTACCGCTGTATCTACAATTTTTTGTAATGTAAGTCCGATTCTTGGTGACATGAATTTAACCCTCTTTCATACTTTCTATATTTCGCTTAGCTTCCTTAATAGCAAGTTTTATGACAGTGCTTGGATCCTTTATCATTTCCCCATGTCCTGCCGCAAGCAAGGAAGGCTCATATTCGCTTAGCTTCTCTGCACTTTGTAATGATATTTCTTTGCTCCACGTTGCCATTGCAGGAAACGGAAACCAAAATTTCATTTGTCCCGAAACAGCCATACCTCCTCTTGTTTGGAAGGCATCCCCGACAATTAGAGCTTTATTTCGTACATCAAGAAACGACATGGAACCTGGCGTATGTCCCGGTGTCATAATCGCAAGAAGCGATCCAACTCGGTCGCCATCCTCCAATAAAACATCAGGTACTGTTTTTACCTTTTTAGGTACACCGCCTTTTATTGGTATATTCGGTTCATCCTTTTGTAACGTCGTATCTCCTTCTAAAAGCTTTGCGTCCCGCTTAGAAATATAGACTGGAACATTAGGAATCACTTCCTTTAATGCGTCTAATGCACCAATATGATCATCATGCGCATGTGTTAATACAATCTTAGTAATTGGTTTCCCTATTTTCTCAGCCGCCTGTAAAATTCCTTTTGCGCTATATGGCAAAGCCGCATCAATTAAAGTTAAACCATCTTCTTCCTCGACAAAGTAACAATTCACAGGAAACACTCTTGGCAAAAATGACAATTGATATACCGTTTTTTCATGTATCACTCTCATATTTCCAGCTCCCTTTCCGAATAAAACTAATGCTATTAGTTTTATTATACTAATGGCATTAGTTTTATGTCACTAAAAATTTCATTTTTGCAAAAAAAAAAAAGAACAGTAGCCGTTTATACGACTACTGTTCTTTACAGCTATTAAACTGTGTAACGCTCATCTTCTAAAATTTTCGCAGCAATTTCACGTTTCTTCGGAATTACGTTAAGTGGCGTGTGGCGTGTTAATTTGCGTAATGATGATAACATCATGCGCAGCATGTCGCCGTTTTCAACTGCGATAAGCGTTTCTTTCGCATCTGCTTCGATTTCGTTGAATGCTTCTTGGCAGAATACTTCAGTGTATAACACTTTTTGTTTATTCTTTTCAAGACCAGTTGTTTTAATTGCTTTTTCTGTACGAAGAACAGCTGACTCCATTGCGTATAAGTTACTTACAATGTCAGCGATATTCACAAGAATTTCTTGCTCTTTATCTAATGCTTTACCGTATTTTTGAGCAGCTAATCCAGCTACCATTAAACCGATTTTCTTCGCGTTAGTTACTAAATATTTTTGAAGTGCTAATGGCTCATCGCCTACTTCTTCTGGCATCATCATCATTAACTCTTCTTGTAATTTTTGTGCTTTTTGAAGAAGTGGTAATTCACCTTTCATCGCTTTACGTAAGAACGTACCTGGTACGATTAGGCGGTTAATTTCGTTCGTTCCTTCGAAAATACGGTTAATACGAGAATCGCGGTACATTCTTTCAATCTCGTACTCTGCCATAAATCCGTAACCACCGTGAATTTGAACACCTTCATCTACTGTATAATCTAGTACTTCAGAACCAAATACTTTATTTAAAGAACACTCGATTGCATATTCAGCGATAGAAGCTGCTACTGCTTTACCGTCTTTTACTTCTTCTTCAGATAATGTGCTCATGCGGCTTTCGAATAAACCTACTGTACGATATACAGAGCTTTCAGCTGCATATGTTTTTGCTGCCATATTCGCAAGTTTCTCTTGAATTAATGGGAAGCGAGCGATTGGTTGTTTGAACTGTTGACGTTGGTTTGCATATTGTGCTGAAATTTCTACTGCACGTTTCGCAGATCCAACTGTACCAACACCTAATTTATAACGACCGATATTTAAAATGTTGAATGCGATAATATGACCTTTACCGATTTCACCAAGTAAGTTTTCTTTCGGTACTAATGCATCTTCTAAAATTAACGTACGAGTTGAAGAACATTTAATACCCATTTTCTTTTCTTCAGGACTTGTAGATACGCCTGGATACTCTTTCTCTACGATAAACGCTGAGAAATGCTCGCCATCTATTTTTGCGTATACAACAAATACGTCAGCGAATGCAGAGTTTGTAATCCATTGTTTTTCACCGTTTAATACGTAATGTGTACCTTCTGCATTTAAACGCGCAGTTGTTTTTGCACCTAATGCGTCAGATCCTGAACCTGGCTCAGTTAATGCATATGCAGCTAATTTTTCACCAGTTGCAAGTAATGGTAAATACTTTTTCTTTTGCTCTTCGTTACCGAATAATACGATTGGTAATGATCCGATACCTACGTGAGCACCGTGAGTAATTGCAAAACCACCAGCGCGAGAGAATTTCTCTGCGATTAACGCTGAACTTACCTTATCAAGGCCAATTCCGCCGTACTCTTCTGGTACGTCAGCGCCTAGTAAACCAAGTTCGCCAGCTTCTTTTAAAAGACGAACAGAACGATCAAACTCGTGTTGCTCTAAATATTCAAGCTCCGGAAGAACTTCATTTACGATAAAGTCCTCTGTCGTTTTTGCAATCATTTTATGCTCAGATGAAAAATCTTCTGGCGTAAACACTTGATCAATCGTAATCTCATCTACTAAAAAGCTACCGCCTTTAACCGCACTTCCTACTGTTTTTTCCATGAAAATTTCCTCCTTCATATTTTCATAAGCCGCTTCTCTCATTTTGAAAGAAGCTGGCTCTCCCGTTTATTTTTTATAAACCTTTGTTGCTTCCATTCTTTGCATTAGCGTCGTCTCGTTCTGAGCGATCCGCTTACACTTTTTTTATAGTCCAGTTCCAGCGGCTAGAATGTTCGGTGGCTTCGCTTCTTCCTGCGAGGCAAAAAGCGCCTCTACGTCTGAAGCTCCATCCCCCTCACATTCTGAACGAGCCGCTTACACTTTTTTTCATAATCCAGTTCCAGTGGCTAGAACAGTCGGTCGTTTCACCCCTTCCTGTGAGGCAAAAAGCGCCTCTTCGTCAGGGCCTCCAACGCCCTCCTGTTCTGAGCAAGCCACCTGCACTTTTTATAGTAATTCAAACACTCCTGCTGCTCCCATTCCGCCGCCGATACACATTGTTACGATACCGAATTGTTGGTTGCGGCGTTTCATTTCGTGAATAAGAGATAGTGTTAGTTTTGCTCCTGTACAGCCAAGTGGATGTCCAAGTGCGATTGCACCGCCGTTTACGTTTACTTTTTCCTCATCTAAACCAAGTTCACGAATAACTTGGATCGATTGAGAAGCGAATGCTTCGTTTAGTTCGAATAGACCGATATCAGATAGCTCTAAGCCAGCTAATTTTAACGCTTTCGGAATTGCAGCGATTGGACCGATTCCCATTACTTCTGGCGGTACGCCAGCTACTGCAAATGAACGGAATTTCGCAAGTGGCTTCATGCCATCGCTCACTGCTTTTTCACGATCCATTAATAGTACAGATGCTGCACCATCACTCATTTGTGAAGAGTTACCAGCTGTTACAGAACCGCGAACGTTAAATGCTGGACGTAATCTACCTAAAATGTCTAGCGTCGTTTCTGCTCTTACACCTTCGTCTTGTGCGAAAATGATTGTTTCTTCTTGCAGTTTGTTATTTGATCCAACAGTACGTAACGTTACATCTACAGATACTGTTTCATCAGCAAAGTTCCCTGCAGCTAATGCTTTCGCAGCACGTTGATGACTTCTTACTGCAAATGCATCTTGCTCTTCACGAGAAATTCCATATTTCACAGCAACTTGCTCTGCTGTATGTCCCATACCCATATAATATTCTGGAGCCGCTTCTACAAGGCGACTATTTGGACGAACAACGTGTCCCATCATTGGAACTAAACTCATTGATTCCGCTCCGCCTGATAACACAGCTTCAGAGTGACCAAGCATAATGCGCTCTGCTCCATAAGCGATACTTTGTAAACCTGAAGAACAGTAACGATTAATTGTAATAGCTGGAACATCGTAAGAAAGTCCTGCTAATCCGCCGATATTACGAGCCATATTTAAGCCTTGCTCTGCTTCTGGCATCGCACAACCGAAAATTAAATCGTCGATTGGTCCTTCATAATTCGCACGCTTTAACGTTTCCTTTACTACTAACGCCCCTAGATCGTCAGGACGAACTGTTTTTAATGAACCCCTCTTTGCTTTTCCAATTGGTGTTCTTGCTCCCGCAACAATGACAGCTTCTCTCATGAACGATATCTCCCCTCGTTATTAGTTACGTAATGGCTTTCCTTTTACAAGCATGTGCTGCATTCTTGCTTGTGATTTCATCTCACTTACTAAGCTAATAAATGCTTCACGTTCTACATCTAATAAATACTGCTCATCAACTTCTGTTCCGTACGGCACTTTTCCGCCCGCAATGACATATGCAAGTTTCTTCGCAATGTGAAGATCATGTTCAGAAATGTAACCTGATAAATGCATTGCTTCTGCACCAAGTACAAGCGTTGCATAGCCTGTTTCACCAACAACAGGTATCTTTTTACGAATCGGCGCTTTATAACCCGCTTCATATAAAGAAAGTGCTTTTTGTTTCGCATCATATAGTAAGTGATCACCATTCACACTAATACCGTCTTTATCGCCTAAGAAGTTGTTCGATACAGCTTCTTGTGCTGATGTAGAAACTTTCGCCATCGCTACAGATTCGAATACTTTATTCGCAACTTTTTGTAGATCAAACTCTACACCGTTTGGCATTTTATTTAAGTGTTTAATGTATAGCTCTTTATTACCGCCTCCGCCAGGGATTAAGCCAACACCAACTTCTACTAAGCCCATATACGTTTCGCTAGAAGCTTGAATGCTAGCTGCTGGTAAGCAAACTTCTGTACCTCCGCCAAGCGTCATACCGTATGGTGCTGCTACAACTGGCTTAGAAGAGTACTTAATTTTCGTCATTGCATCTTGGAAATTTTTCACAACCCACTCAATTTCAAAGTAGTTGTCATCTTGTGCTTCCATTAAAATCATTGCAAGGTTCGCACCAACGCAGAAGTTCTTCGATTGGTTACCGATAACAAGACCTTTATAATTCTTCTCTACTTCATCAACAGCGTAGTTAATCATTTGCGTAATATCCATACCAATTGCATTGCTCTTCGAATGGAATTCTAAGCAAAGGATGCCGTCACCTAAATCAATTAAGCTCGCTCCACTATTTTTCTTTAATACGCCATTTTTCGCTTTTAATTGTTTAAGAGAAATTGCCTTTTTATTACATTCGATTAGCTTATATTCGCCATTGTCGTAATAGTAGCTATCTCCGTTATCATGTTTGTAGAAAGTAGTGAAACCTTTCTCTAACATTTCTTTCACCCAAGTCGGAACAACTGCACCGTTTTCTTCCATCTTTTGAACAGACTTTTCAACGCCGATTGCATCCCAAATTTCAAATGGCCCTTGCTCCCATCCGAAGCCCCATTTCATCGCTTGGTCAATCGCAACGATATCGTCCGCAATTTCTTTATGAAGTTTTGCAGAGTATAAAAGAGTTGGTGTAATGATGTTCCATAACAACTCCCCTGCACGGTCTTTCGCGTATACAAGCGCTTTCAATTTATTCGCTAATCCTTTTTCTTGCTTACTTAACTCTACGGATGCAGCTTTTAATTTTTTGCGCGCTTCGTATTCCATCGTTTCAGGATTTAATTCTAAAATTTCTTTTCCTTGTTTTAAGAAGAAGCCTTGACCTGTTTTGCTTCCAAGCCATTTTTTATCAAGCATGTCATGCATGAAAGCTGGTACTTTAAATACATCACGCTCTTCTTCTTGTACGTTTTCATATACGTTATTTGCAACGTGTACGAATGTATCTAAACCAACAACATCTAATGTACGGAATGTTGCGCTCTTCGGACGGCCAATTAATGGACCTGTTACAGAGTCAACTTCTCCAACGCTATAGCCGCGCTTAATCATTTCTTGTAATGTTACAAGCAAGCCATACGTACCGATGCGGTTTCCAATAAAGTTTGGTGTATCTTTTGCGATAACAACGCCTTTTCCAAGAACGTCTTCGCCAAATAATTTCATGAAGCTTAATACTTGTGGATCAGTTTCTTTCGTCGGTATTACCTCTAGAAGTTTTAAATATCGTGGTGGGTTAAAAAAGTGTGTGCCTAAGAAGTGTTTCTGGAAGTCGTCTGAACGACCCTCTGCCATTTTTTCAACGGAAATGCCTGATGTATTTGAGCTCACAATTGAGCCTGGTTTACGAACAGCATCTACTTTTTCAAATAGTTTCTTCTTTATATCTAAGTTTTCAACTACTACTTCAATAATCCAATCTACATCAGCTAGACGCTCAAGATCATCTTCTAAGTTACCTGCTTCAATCAGTGCTAAATTTCCTTTCACTGTCAGAGGAGCTGGTTTTTGCTTTAATAGTTTTTGCACAGCCGTATTACTAAAACGATTTCTCACACTTTTATGTTCTAATGTAAGTCCCTTCGCTTCTTCTTCTTTCGTAAGCGCAGGTGGTACAATATCAAGCAATAATGTCGGAATACCAATATTAGCTAAGTGTGCCGCAATTCCTGAACCCATTACGCCTGAACCTAGAACAGCAGCCTTTTTAATTTGGAACATCCATTTCTCCCCCTATTCTTGAATGAATGCTCATTCAATTTTTCGACATAAGTCGCAATCAATGAGTGAGCCTCTACTAATAAATATATGATACAGTTTGAATTTTCGCAATATATTTATTGATAAAATTTTCTGAAATAAATATTTTTCTTTCATTTGGCTATGCTATACATGTGTATTTTCTTCATTAAAATGCACTTTTCCTTTTTATAATCTGACGAAACTGGAGGAATTTATATGGCAAAACTTAAGAAGAACCCTTCGAAAGCTGGAATTAGCGCAGCAAGCGTAACTGGAAATGCAGGTCCGCATAATCACGGTGTTGAAAAAGGGCGTCAAGGTAATAACCAACAATATAAGAAGCATAATATGGGCGAAAAATAACGCTATATTTTTGGGCAGAGAACGTGGCATAATGATTAATGGCTGCTTTTTCTGCCCAATTTATTTGGAACAAAAGAGGGAATTATAATGAAACGAACAATAGTTATGATTGTAATGATTGCTACACTGTTTACAGGGATGATTTTCTTCTCTTATGCTCACAGGCAACAAGCCGTAAGAGCGGATCAACCTAGTATTACTGGGCAATATGGAATTACAATCGATGCAGACACAGGTGAAATTTTGTATGGAAAACGCGAGGATGAGCGCTCTTATCCGGCTAGTATAGCCAAAATGATGACAACTCTTCTCTTACTTGAGAATGTAAAAGAAGATGAAGAAATTACAGTTACAGAAAACGCAATTAAAACAGAAAGTCAAAGTAAGAAGATTAAGCTTCGTGCTGGTGAAAAATTAAAACGTGATGAGGCATTAAAACTTATGCTCATCATTAGTGCAGACCCGATCGCTGAGTCAATTGCAGAACATATCGCAGGATCAAAAAATGAGTTTGTGAAAATGATGAATGCTAGAGCGAAGGAACTTGGGACGAAGCATGCAACTTTCAAAAACGCAAGCGGTGCTGATGCACTTGGAAATAAAGTATCACCTTATGACATTGCTATTATTACGAAAGAAGCCTTGAAGTATCCGATTGTTTTAGAATATATGAATTCAATACATACAACACTACATACCTCAGAGCGCTCTCCAAAAATCGCAAACTATGGACGAGAAGAACTATATAACGATCCATATGCAATTGGAAGTAAAAGCGGTTTATCTGCACTCGGAAAATATACAGTCGTAACTGTTGATGAAAAAGACGGTAAACGTGTCATCAATGTCGTATTATCTTCTACTCGTACACAGCTATACCCTGATACGAAGAAAATGGCACACTATGCATTTCAGCAATTAAAATAACCAAGGAGAATTTTCTCCTTGGTTATTTTTTGATCATACCTTTTAATACGAACGCAACGTTCGCTGGACGCTCTGCTAGACGGCGCATGAAGTAACCATACCAGTCGTTTCCATACGGTACGTAAACACGCATTTTATAGCCTTCTTTTACTAGCTCAAGTTGACGCTCTGTACGAATACCAAATAGCATTTGGAATTCAAATTGATCCCTTGAAATATTGTGTTCTTCGGCAAGTTTTTTCGTATATTCAATAATTGCTTCGTCATGTGAAGCAATTGCAGTATAATTTCCATTTAATAAGTGCATTTTAATAATTTTTTTATAATTGTCATCTACATCTTTCTTGTCTGGGAACGCTACTTCTTCTGGTTCCTTATAAGCCCCTTTTACAAGACGTAAATTAGGATTATAAGCATTTAAATCTTCAATATCTTTTTCTGTACGATATAAATAAGCTTGAATAACTGTACCAATATTATCGTATTCAGATTTTAATTGTTTAAAGATATCAATTGTTTTTCCGCAACGCGTATAGTCTTCCATATCAATTGTAACAAACACACCGTTTTCTTTTGCAGCTTCTAAAATACGACGCATGTTGTTCATTACGATTTCATCAGAGATATCTAATCCCATAGAAGTCATTTTTAAAGAAAGTTGTGAATCAAGACCTTCTCTTCCAATTGCACGAATCGCTTCAATCGATTGGGTAGCCATTTCATTTGCTTCTGCTTCATTATCAACGAATTCACCTAAATAATCGATTGTTACACAAAGACCTTGCTTATTTAATTGTTGAATTGCAGCTGTCGCTAATTCAATCGTCTCCCCTGCGACGAAGCGACCTGCACCAAAGCGCAAACCGTACTTTTTAGCCAGTTTTGTTAGCGCTTTATTTTTAGATAAGAAAAGAAACGAATTTCGCATTAATTGTTCCATGTAATTCACCCCTATGACTGTACTTTATCTGTTTTTTACCCCTCTTCGGAATTATATCATTGTTTAAAATTATTTGATACAAATAATTATTTAGATAATTTATAAAATACTATAAAAACATTTAAAACCCCATATTCTCGCTTACAAATATGCCGGAAATATTTTTCGACATTTATAAAAAACGGGTTTACTAGGCAAAAAATAAGCATGTCGAAAATATTCGACATGCTTATAAAACCCTTTATATTCCATGTAAATTATATAAGGATATTAATATAGAAAACTTGAGGTAACATTATCTCAAGCTTTTTTACTTCTCATTTCGCTTCTCATCATTCAGCTTTTTAATATTCGTAATTAACTGTACCATCTCTTCTTTCGCATCTGGATACGTCTCATTCCAATGCTTCACTAAAGCTGGCATCGTCTTAGCCATATAAGAATAAAGCGCCCATTTTTGCACCTGCTCTTTTCGCTCTTCGTTGCTCTCTCCAAGTAATAGCTCCGTGTATTTCTCTAGCAATCCGTCAAATTGCTCGTTAAATTTTTCACTCATCTCATTTCCTCCTATATGAAAAAAGCAGCGAAGATCGCTGCTTTTTCTTATAATTTTGATCGAACAGAGTTTAATTTCTTCTCCATTGTGCTTACTTTATCACGACGATCATCGATACGAATTGTTGTCGCAACGCGCTGTGCACCTTTCGTATATGGAACTTCATGCATTTGTTGAATTACTTCTAGAATGACAGGAAGATCTCCTTCAATTACTGTATTCATCGGTGTTAATTGATACTTCACGCGATCAGCATTTTTCTCTAGCACCTTTTGTACTTCTGCTACATATTCACTAACACTTGGATTACCTGTTCCTACTGGAATAATCGATACGTCAACAATTGCCATAGTAACTTACCTCCTAAAACTGCTTCTTATATATCCATCTCCTATTTTACCGAAATCCTCATCACTTTACTAATATGTTTTCTTCTACTTTAAACTGCTCAACCAATCTTCTTAAGTCCTGCATATTCTCTATCAAACTTTCCATCGTATGAGCCACTTTTTCTAAATGATTAACTTGTGACTCAGTCGCTACATTAACCTCTTCAGAAACAGCTGTACCTAATATTACAAACATCATAGAAATAAGCACCGAAAATACTACCGCAATTTTTAAACGTAAACTTCTCAACACTTGTGCAAAAACAAATAGTTCATTATCCTTAACATATAATCTCATTCGTTCGGAGGGAACTATGTTACAAAAATTCGGTTTCTCACAATATGAAAGCCAGGCCTATGAAGTTGTCGTATCAAGCATCGAACCATTAGATGCAACAACTATCGTTAAACATTCAGGTGTTCCAAAAGCAAAAATATACGAAGTGTTAGCACGCCTAGTTGATAAAGGGATGGTAATGGATTCTGTTTCAGAAAAGAAAAAGTTGTATACAGCATTACCACTCAAGCTAGCAATTGAAAAATTAACGACAGAATTCCAATCTAATATTAAAGAACTTGAAAATAATATTTCTAAAAAGTCATTTACAGATGACCGCGTTTGGAGTTTAAAAATGCAGTCTTCTATTAAAGTACAAAGTAGGCAACTTGTAGAAGATGCGAAAGAATCTATACGCATCTCTGCATGGAATGATACCCTTTTAGAATACCTTCCTTTACTAGAACAAAAAGCAAAACAAGGCGTCCGAATCGAGTCCCTCATAGTTGGAAAAGTAGAAACAGACTTAGAAAACATGCATTTTCTAATCCCAACTGAAGAGCCTAACGCATTAGAGCGGTACTTACTACTCATCGTTGACGATCGTGAAATTTTATTTGCTGGTGTAGAGCAAGAGTCATGGCAAGCAATGAAAACAATGTCACAACCTTTCGTGAAGTTCTTTACAGAATTCTTCTATCATGACGTTGCACTTGCAAAGATTACCCAGAAACACCATGATCTCTTTATGGAAGATGAGGAAATTAAGAGTTTGTTGATGAAGTTGAGGTATTAATTGAATGATAAAAAAGGGGTCTAGTTCTTCACCTAGACTCCTTTTCATTTTTCTCCTTTATCTCCATCAAAAGCTCAATAATCTTCTCATTTTGTTCTACTTGTTTCTCAGAATTTTGATAGATGAAACGAATCCATCTAAAAACAAAAACAACCACAAATAACGGAAGCATTGTGAATATAAAACCAATAATTGAATAATCCATATACCATCACCTCGCTATATACTCCCTTCTCCATTTCTCTACTAACCCCTGCAATTTTTTACAAATAAAAAAAGAACCTATCAAACGATAGATTCTTCTTTCGCAAACTGATTCGAGCGTCCTCTCGTAATTGAGAAAATCGCACAAAGTAGCGCCAATATAATAAAACCGCCGCCTACCCAAGCGTTATAAATAACAGATGATTTCTCAATAACAACTCCGCCCACTGTTGAACCGAGCGCAATTCCTAGATGAAGTGCAGAGTTATTTAAACCTTGCTGAATACCAGCTGATTCCGGTGCAATTTCAATTAAATAGTTTTGCTGCGCTGGCGAGATTGCCCAGCTCAGCATACTCCACAGTCCCATCATAATAATGAAGAGCGGGAATGAGAATGTCATCATCGGCAACATAAAGATTGCACATGCAAATACGATAATAATGGAAATAATACTTTTCTTCGATCCCCATTTATCAGCAAGCCATCCACCAAATCCGCCGCCGATTACTGCTGCGATTCCGAAAATAAAGTAAAACACACTAATCCAGTTTGCTTCAACATGCATTACGTCTTTTAAAAACGGTGTTAAATATGCATACAATGTTAAATGCCCCGTTAAAAACAAAAATGATGTTAACTGTGCACTTACAATTTTTTTATCTTTTAAAGTAGCAATTTGTTCTTTTATTGATAGTACCGATGTCGGTGGTACTTTCGTTAAGAACAATGAAATACAAGCAATTGCCATAACTGTTAATATCGAAATTAATACAAATGGCGCACGCCATCCGTATGCATTTCCAAGCACAAGACCTAGCGGTACTCCAAGTACGAGTGATCCGCTAATCCCCATGAAAATAATTCCAATTGCACGCGCACGAAAATGCGGTTCTACTACACTAGAAGCAAGTGTTACCGATAGTGCAATAATAAGCGATCCACTCGCTGCACAAATTACTCTCGAGAACATTAACATCCCATAATTCACACTAAATGCCGAAACGATATTTCCAATTAAGAAAATTGATAGTGCCACAACATACAATTTCTTTCTTTCAAACTTGCCTGTTAATGCTAATAAAACTGGCCCTGATAGAGCGCATACTACTGAAAATATTGTAATAAGCTGACCAGCTGCACTAATCGACACCCCTAAATCATTGGCAACTAAATCAAGCGTTCCTCCTATAATTAGCTCAACCGTTCCGACTACGAAAGCCGCAATAGCTAAAATATATACACGAAAATTCAAGACTTTCCCCACACTTTCTTTTTTGGTTACTACGACTATAGTAACCAAAAAAGAAAGTGTAAGCAAGTACAATTTTTTATAATAAAAATCTAACCTATTATGATATGCCTCCAATATTTAAATAAAAATCCTTATCTGAAAAATTATCACTACTTCTATCCTATCTGTAGTCAAATTAAGAAATATTAGTATAAGAATAAAAAACAAACTTTATTATTACAAAATTAAAATATATAAATTAAACAAATTATAAACCTGATTAAATTCCCTATTATTTACAACGAAATTGTACCAAATAAGATTTTTCTTTACTAGACTTGTATTAAAATTACAGAAAAATTATTATTTTCTTGTAGAGTGAATAATAAACTTTACAAGCACACAATAGTTTGGAATATCAAAAAAAACTTAGGGGGAAAAGAAATGAAAAAATTAACCGCACTAACTTTAACAGCAGGTATTTTAGCTTCAGCTGGGCTTGTACCTACAGCATCTTTCGCGGCAAGCAACGATCTTCCATATTTAAATGAGATTAAGAAATTGCAGCCAGACGTAAGTACTGAAGAGCTAATTTCAGGTATTATTGAAGTTGCTAAAAATACTGGCAATACAAAAGATGCTTTAGCAGAACAAATTTATAAAGAATTAAAAGCAAATCATGAACAAGGAGAACGAGAAGCTACTCAACGAAATAATAAATATGCTCCTAATGTTCAATATGGTGCTAGCGGTGGAAATGTAAAAGTCGGAAATTCTAATATGGGCGACTTTTATTATACTGGTTCTACAACTGCTTATATGAATCATGGACATGTCGGTATGTATTATAGTGAAAAATTGATTGTTGAATCTGTACCAAGCACAGGCGTACGTACAATTGCTACTAATAAACGCTTAGTTGATAAAGGGAATGCAGTTGTTAAATCTGTAAAGACTTCTTGGCAAAATAAAAATGATGCAGCCTGGTGGGCAAAAGATCGTGTAGGAAAGGATGAGTATTCTTATAATTTTGCAAATAATAGAAATACTAGTCATTATGGCGCAAAGAATTGTTCTAAGTTAATATGGTCTACTTATAAACTACATGGTGGTTTAGATTTAGATAAAGATGGTGGAGCAGGTGTATATCCTCGAGATGTTAGAGATGCGAACCAAACATCGTTAATTCGTAATATTTAATTTCACAACTAAAAGTGAAACAATTTATTTGTTTCACTTTTTGGTTATTTGAGGAGCAGAAGTGAAAATGAAAAATAATCGGAAAATAATTCTATTTTTTATAAGCATCATAACGATTACAGTATTAGCCTACTATTTATGTATAAAAGATAAGAATGCAAACTTAATATCAGATAAAGATATACAAAATAAAAATTTTTTAGATGATAAAAAAGCTATGCTTTACTTCTCATCCACTGCCGATCAAGATTTAGATGGTAAAGGCATTAGTTATGCCATATTTATAAATAAACAAGGCATTGCTAGCGGATATAAAATGGGCGGTCTAGAACTCGGCGGTATTGGTGTATCTGACGATAAAAAACAAGTTCTATTAGAGAGTAAAGATACTATAAAATTTCTAGGCGAAACTCCTACTACTCATAAAATAAAATATCAGCATACCGGTGATTTTAATGGATATTTAGCAAATCAAAAGATATTTGTTAATATTTACAATTCAGGAATGAACAAAGAGAACGGGAACTACGATTCAAATGTTTTATTCGGAAATGAAAAAGTTATTCATAAAAGTAATATTCCTCATTTCATTATTAGCTCTGGATTAGATGGGGAATATATTTTAGTAGCCACTCAAGACCTAGTTACTAATAAATACGAATTAAAAAGATTATCGTTTAATGATGCAATAATGAATATAGAGAATATTACAGAGCTTAATGTAAATGGAAAAGAGGACCATGCTAATCTATCACCTATTTTAGTAGATTCAGAGAATTACTACATGGTTATGAGTACAATTGATAAGGATGATCCGCTAAAAGGGAAGACATTCTTGTTACGTACTAATAAAACCACTTTAGAACAAAACACAATATTTATGTATAATGAAAAAAACTCAACTGCAACCAGCCCATTTTCATTAAATAATTCCGCATATATATATAATGACGAGTTGTATTTTATAAACGGTCTTGGTGATGTGTATACATATAACCCTAAAAATGATGCAATGAGCCATAAATTCAGCATAGATTATCATGTTAAAGATGGCGTTAGGTATAATGAACAAACCTATTTCGAGAATGATTCATTATATGTTCTACGTTATGATGAAAAGCGCAATAACAAATACTATATAGAAAGATACAATTTAAAAACTGGAAAAAGAATATCCGAACAAGAAATACAAGGTATAGAATCTATACTCGCTACTGTGAAGGGTGGAAAGAAAGTTTATGCTTATGACTTTAAAATGTTACTATCCAAAACAGATGATTAAATATACTTAATTACCTGTTTCTAGGTTATAAAATAGGTTAATGTAATTCCCCCTAATTCTAATTTGATACTTTCAAATTTTTTTACATAAAAAAGCAGGCGTATTATACGCCTGCTTTCTAATGATTAAACTCCAGTTTCTTTCTTCCTATTCAAGTACCAATACACCGGAAGTCCAGTAAATACCATTCCAATCGATAAGAAACAACTTACCGGATCGTTAATAATCGCACTTCCAAGTACAAACAATGACCCTAAAATCGCAACGATTGGTACAATCGGGAATAACGGTACACTATATGCACGCTCTTTATCCTTGTTACGTCTTCTTAAAATGAAGACACCAATAAACGTCATTACGTAGAAAATATAAATAATGAATACGGAAATCTCAGATAGCTTATTCGGATCACTAATAAGCATTAAAATAATTCCTAATATGATTTCAACAGTAATCGCATTTGCTGGTGTTTTAAATCTTGGGCTTTCCTTTGCAATAAACTTAGAAAACGGAAGGTGTCCACGCTCTGCCATCGACATCGGAATACGTGGGAACGTTAAAATCTTTCCATTTAAACAGCCGAAAATAGAAATGATAATACCGATACTAATAATTTTCCCGCCATATTCTCCAAGTAACATGCCCGCAGCTGTCGCTGTTGCATTTTCTCCAAGGTCCACAATTTTCGCTGCTGGTAATACATTTAATAACGCTAAGTTAATTAATACGTAAGCAGCTGTTACAATTAAAATCCCAACTGTCATTGCCTTCGGTAATAATTTTGTTGGGTTCTTCATTTCTCCGCCAATAGAAGCGAGTAAAATCCAACCATCATAAGCAAATAAAGTTGCCAAAATCGCCATCCCGATACTTTGATTTTCTGATATCGGCACAACTACGTTAAAGATATCACTATTCCCTTTCCAAAACCCTAACACAACAATTAAAAAGATTGGTATCATCTTCCCAACCGTCGTAACCGTTTGGACGATACCCCCATATTTTGTTCCTATACTATTTATAACGCCTAGAAACACAACTGTTCCAATTGCGATTGGTAAATTCCATACTTTATCTAAATAGAAAAAATTAATCATTAAAGAACTAAAATACAAACCTAATGTTCCAATAATAGCTGGTCCATAAACAATTGTTTGCATCCAGCCAGATAAATACCCCCAAAAACTTCCGTAGATCTCCTCTAAATACGTATACAACCCACCATTTTTCGGAATTTGCGCTCCAATTTCGGCTACTGTTAAACCACTTGCTAACGTCAACAGACCACCAATTACCCAAGCCCAAATAGCCATATTAGAACTCCCTGAGTAATCTAATACGCTCCCTGGTTTCATAAACACACCAGACCCAATAATAGTTCCTACTACGATAGAAAGTGCCACTGTTAAACCAATTTTGTTTTTCTCATCATGATGCATGCTGCGTATCCTCCTTCCAATTCTAGTGTGATGCAAAAATGAAATAAAAAAACACTCCTCCCTAAAAAAGGGACGAGTGTTGTATTCGTGGTTCCACCCTTGTTTCAATTCGCAAAGTGACACACTTCACCAATTTCTCAAGTCTAAATAACGGTTTTTGCCGGCAAGCAATTACTAGATATCCGTTCACTGCTGCAGTTCAGAGGGGGTAATCGATTTTCCCGTATTAGGAAGCTCACAGCCAAAGGCTTCCCTCTCTGAGAATCGTAAAAAATTGATCATGTCCTCATCATCACTTCTTGATGTCGAATTTTGTAGTTATTTCCCATTATATTGAATTGTTAGAAAAAATCAATATATTTTTTATATAACATAAGAAATATTTCTCTTCTTATATTATAACAGAAGCTACTTTATTTCTCTAATCTCCTCTTCCACGAACGCCATAAGATCGTAAATGAAATTATATCGATAATTCGACAAAAGGGACAATGATAGCACTCCAAATATTAAAAGGAGGCTGTTCCAAAGACAGCCTCCTCGCATACGTATCTTTCGGTTGCCCACACGGAAGATACGACATAGTTCAATTATTTATCTTCATTTTTCATAAAAAACTTATGGTGCGGAAGATCCACATTTAATTCTGCTAGTTGTTTCTTTTCATTTTCTAGAATCGCTTTCGCTTTTTCTTTTGTTGCTGCATCTAAGTTCGCAAAGATGTCTTCATGCTTCTCTTTCTCTGGAAGTTTCACACCTAATTTTGGTAATTCTTCTTTTGCTTGCTCATGCGTTAATTTCCCAGATTTCTCTTGCTCTAAAATCGACTTCGCTTTTTCTTTTGTTGCCTCATCTAACCCTGCAAACATATCCTTGTGCTTACCCTTTTCTGGGGATTTCACACCTAGTTTTGTCAATTCCTCTTTTGCCTGTTCACGAGTTAGTTTCCCGGATTTTTCTTGTTCTAGAATCGACTTCGCTTTTTCTTTTGTTGCCTCATCTAACCCTGCAAACATATCCTTGTGCTTACCCTTTTCTGGGGATTTCACACCTAGTTTTGTCAATTCCTCTTTTGCCTGTTCACGAGTTAGTTTCCCGGATTTTTCTTGTTCTAGAATCGACTTCGCTTTTTCTTTTGTTGCCTCATCTAGATTCGTAAACATATCTTTACGTTTCTCTTTCTCTGGAAGCTTTACACCTAGTTCCTCTAATTGTTTCTTTGTATCATCCATAATCGTTTTTACTTTTTGTTTTGTAGCGGCATCTAAATCTTTTTTCGCCGTTTTTGTAGGCTGATCTGCTGCTGGAGTATTCGTTGCCGCAAATGCTGGTACACCCACTCCTCCTATAATTCCAAATGATAAAGCACCTGCAATTGCTAAATACCCAACTGTTTTCTTCTTCATAGGAAATTTCCTCCTTCACATTTCTAAAGCATGTACACTTTCGTATACAATGCCTATAGTAATGTTGATTTCTTAAAATTCCCTTAACGACTTAACAAAAAAACACCGCTCATCACGAGCGGTGTTTTTCTAAGCTTTTTGTAATTGTAATTCTTCACGTTCCATTACTTTCCTTAATACAATTGTTTGTGTCATTGTAAATAAGTTACCTGTAATCCAATACAATACAAGTCCTGACGGTGCCGCAATTCCCATAAATAAAATCATCGCCGGCATCATTATTTGCTGTATTTTCAGCATCTGTACTTGCTCTCCTGGTGTTATATTTGATTGGAACACCTTCATCTGGATAAATGTCGT
The DNA here is from genome assembly GCF_050524305.1 of Bacillus silvicola. Lineage (NCBI taxonomy): Bacteria > Bacillati > Bacillota > Bacilli > Caryophanales > Bacillaceae > Bacillus > Bacillus silvicola. Next base: position 1,671,721 of record NZ_JBNGVC010000013.1, on the reverse strand, counting down.
TAACGCTGCAATAATCGGTAATATATGATATGGATCTGCATGTCCTAAGTTCACCCATAAAAATGAAGATGTACGAATCTCTTCAGTTCGGCTAATCGCATAATACAAAGCAGAGAAAATCGGCATTTGTATAAAGATTGGCCAGCAACCAGCTAACGGATTCCAACCACCTGATTTCATTAGTTCTGACATTTCTTTTTGATACTGCTTTTGTTTTTCAAGATCTTTACCCACATCACCGTGTTTCTTTTTCAGCTTCTGTAATTCAGGTTGCATTTTTTTCATTTTCATTTGACTACGATATTGCGAAACAGCTAATGGAATCAGTGCTGAACGAACAACAAGCGTAATGACAATGATAGCAATCCCAAAGCTTCCACCAGATATATGATGAGCAACAAATTGAATCATATACGATATTGGATATACGAAATAATGGTTCCAAATTCCCGTACTATGTGAATCTATTGTGCCTGCATTACTACAGCCAGATAAAACAAAAACAAGTAATAATGATAAACTAATGAGCGCAGCTCGGTATGATTTTAACATGTTCATTCCTCCAATGTTTCGTAATTAATTAGCGAAACATTGGTGTATACGGACCTACCTCGTCACTCTCTCCACTTGATTCTTGTCTGCGGACAGAGCGAATCATTCCATATTTATAAAAAATAGAGAAAAGCGGTACATTTCCGATACCCTCTTCACACGTATCAACTAGTTTAAAAGCTCTCTGTCTACCGCTCGATGCTTGCTGACGTACGAAACGAGAAACGTTAGCAAGAAAAAAGACTTCTAATACACAAAGCGCTGTCGTTACAAACGATATATACAGAAGTGCATCCTGCAATAAAAATTCCATCGCTTCACATCCTTAATAAAGTCATTTTAGCACATTCAACAAACATTCTCTATTTCCTTTTATTTTCAAAAAAGAATTTTGCATATTTTCTCAAAAAATTATGCTATAAAACTAATGTATTCGCTTTCTTTAGTATATTCACACGTATCTTTGAATAGGTTTAATTTTTTAGAAATTTATAAAATTTTTGCATTATAATAAAACTATTGCCAGTTTTTGAAAAAAGCTTTATTCTCTTCTTGTAATCAAAAATGAATATGGAGATGAAACATACTATGGGTCAACTAGGAGACGCCGATTACGTTCCCGACACCGCCTTTTTATCCTTCCCAGCAGCTAAAACATTTCATTTAGAATTCATTATACAGTTGGTTGTTATTTTTATAGCTTCTATTTTGTATGCAATTTCTATGAATATGTTTTTTATCCCGCATAATATGATTAGCGGTGGATTCGCTGGTGTAGGGATGATTATCGGTTATTTAATGCACTACAATATCGGAGCACTTATCTTTTTACTAAACATTCCGCTTCTTATTTTAAGTCACTTTTACTTAGGAAAGAAGACAACCTTTTTAACGGCATACTTTGTAGCTGTATCATCTTTAGCGATGAACATTATCCCAGTACACCAAGTTTCAGACGATATTTTACTGTCTTCTGTATTCGGTGGTGTCATCTGCGGTGCTGCCTCAGGAATCATATTCCGATTTGCTTCTTCAACAGGTGGTTTTGATGTTGTTGGATTGATTGTAGCGAAACATCGCGATGTTTCAATTGGAGCAATCATCTTTGGATTCAACTTAATCTTACTTGTTGCAGCAGGATTTATTTTCGGATGGGATATTACGCTTTATACGTTAATTAGTCGGTTTGTGGTCAGCAAAGTAATTGATGCCGTGCATACAAAACATATTAAATTAACGATAATGACAATTACAGAAAAAGGTGAGGAAATAAAAAGCTCACTGCTACATCACGGCATACGTGGCGTAACAATGGTAGATGCTGTCGGCGGCTATACAAACCATAAGAAAAAAATGATTTACACTGTCGTAACTCGCTACGAGTTAGGCGAAATGAAACGTATTATTCGCCAAGTGGATAATAAAGCATTTATGAACATTACTGAAACAGTTGAAATTGTCGGCCGTTTCAAACGTATATAAAAAAGCGCAAGGAACTACAATTCCTTGCGCTTTTTATTTTTTACACTTATTACAAAATCAGATAATTCTATTATTGTGGCGCTAAATATGTTATAATAAAAGCAGACTTACAAAAAAGAGTATATAGACTTGGAAGTTTCTCTTATTATTATAAACAAAAAGAAACGAGAAGTCGGGTATATTTCAGACATCATACACGTAACGGTTTAAAAAACCGATCATCTTAGTTATTCTTCACTGATCTTTTTATAAAAAGATGCGTACAACTAAAATCCACTTCAATTATACCTACCTTTTTGACTTCCAAATCATCTTATTACATAGGGAGATGAACATATGAATCAATATATACGATATACAATAGCTATCCTGTTTGCCATTATCGGCGGTGTGATTTGCTTCTGGACAAACACTCAGCTTGGAGAGAACATCATTTTTAATGGAATCGAAACACTTGTAAGCGCTTCAATTCTAGGTGGCTACATTTTCTTCCTCTTCAATCCAGAAGAAAATGCTCAAAAAACAATGTTATTAACAATGATCGGAATCGTTGGCGGATGTATTTCCTACTCAATGACAAACTATACATTACCACTTCAATTAAGCTCAGCTTTCTTCCACGGTCTTTGGACTTGGTTCATTGCATTCTGCCTAGCAGATGTATTCAACCTATTACAAGACACTGAAGAAGATAGCAGTCGCCAAATTGAAAGTAACTCTTAAGCTGGAAGATATTCTTCCAGCTTTTTTATTTTTACTGACTACTTTTGGATACCCCACTCAGAATTCGAAATGAAACATGTGCCCCACCTCGCACCTTGCTATTTTCTACCTGTATTATGCCGCCATGCTTCTCAACAATTGTCTTGGCAATATATAACCCGAGCCCAAAATGCTCCTTGCTTCCTGAACGCGACTGATCTCCCTGATAAAAACGCTGCAATACTTTCTTCAAATCCCCTTCTTGAAAACCAAGTCCTGAATCATATACATGAAACTCTATTGCGCCATGCCAAGCACATACTTTAACAAGCATCTTCCCTGACACCGGCGTAAACCGAACTGCATTCATCACGATATTATCCATTACTTGACTGATCCGCTCTTGATCAAATACTAAGCTTTGTACACCCTCATTATTTTCAAAGGTAACGTCCCACTCAATCTCTTTTTTCCTAGCTATACATTCATATTCTTCTAGTTTTTTAAGAAAGAATGGGGTTATATGCACTTTATTTAAACGTAATTGAAACGAGAAACTTTCTAACTCATTTACTGTTTGGAACTCCTCAAGAAGTTTTGTCATTCTGTTTGTATTTCGTTCAATCGTTTGTAAATACCGATGTAACAAGTCTTCATTTTTCCATAAGCCACTTTGCAAACCTTCTGTATGACCTTGTACAATCGTTAGCGGCGTTTTCAAATCATGAGAAATAGCTCTAATATATTCTCTTCTTTCTTCTTCTAACTCCCATTGCCGTGATAAACTAGTTGCTAATGCTGCGCGCATATTTTCAAACGAACCGACTAACTCACCAATTTCATTTTTCGCGTTGTATTCTAAATGAAAATCTAAATCCTGCTCTTGAATTCTTTTTGAAGCCTCTGATAATTCAGCGAGTGGTTTCTTTATTCTTTTTCCCATTTGGTTTGAAACAATATAAGATAAAATTGTAATGTATATAAAGGGCGAAGCTAAAAATAAGATTACAAACAAGGAATCAACTGCCGAAGCAGTAGACATTGTCAAATGATAATTAAGTCCTATCGCTCCCTGTAGATCCCCAGTCTTATCCACTAAAGGCAGATATGTCGTAACTTCAGTATCATCATCTTCCTCATGAATATTCGTATTAATAACACTCAAAATTGGTCTCTCATTTGTTATTAATTTCTTTTTATATGTACCATAAGCAATATCTCCTTGCCTATTAACAATTTGATATTTAATTCCCTCTTTAGGGATAATTTTCTCTAATTCATTTCGCTCTTTCTCATTTAACAATAGGGCTCCTTTATCTTTTGCATATTCTTTTATCATAGGAATTTTTTGTTCATAATAATTTGCAGGAAATACTTTTCCACTCTTCGTTAGCCAATACCAACCACTAGCTGCCGTTAAAACTGTCAGTATTAAACTACCAATTAAAACTATTAAAAAGCCAATTACTAGCTGTTGTTTAATCCTTAACCTTTGCATCAATTCTGTACACTCCACTTATATCCAATTCCCCACACAGTTTGAATATATGTATATTCTCTATCATATACACTAAGCTTTGTTCTAATTTTCTTTATATGCTCAACTACAGTAGAGACATCACTTTCACTATCATATCCCCAAATCTTTTCAAACATCTGCTCTTTCGTCAAAACTTGGCCAGCATGAAGTGCTAACATTTTCACAACTTCATACTCCTTTTTTGTAAAGTGAATTTTTTCTTTACCTAATAGTATTTCATAACTCTGCAAATCTATTACTAAATTGCCATAACGCAGTAAATTCTTTTGCCCCATCATTTGCAATTCTGTCGTACGGCGCAAATTAGCAACAATTCTAGCTTTCAACTCTTTTAAACTAAACGGCTTATTAATATAATCGTCTCCACCAATCAATAAACCTTCTATACGAGAGCGTTCACTACTATCCGCACTTAAAAATAATATTGGGCATGCATAAGACTCTCTCATCTTCTCGCACACTTTAAATCCATTCATATTCGGCAGCATAACATCTAAAATAATGAGATCCACGCTACTATCTAATTTTTTCAAAGCTTCTTCACCACTTAATGCACTTCTTACTTCATACCCTTCCATGACAAGACTATCTTCAATAAATGTAAGAATATCCGGTTCGTCATCTACAAGTAATATTTTGTCTGCCACGGTAAATCCCTCCTAATTAAATACATCTTTTTTACACCAACTAAACATAGCCGCTATTGCACATCCTCCTAAAATTGTACCATTTATTAGGTAAAATGTTCCTTTCCCTTCACTTAATATTCTTAGAATCGATTCGCTTCCAATTACAAAATAACTTATTTCTTCACTCACATACAAACTAGCTACTAATAAACCGACTATCATAAAATACGTAATGATAGCGTTTTGAAACCAAAGACTTACAAAACTACTCAACATTGTTAAAGCACTTGCAATAAACCATAGTATTAAATAATATTTTACAGTATATAAAATAGAGGCACCCGTCCCATAAATGACTTGTTTATCCAAAAAGAATGTCTCCTCTGCGTGCCTTATAAAAAATGTTCCATATATATAACTCTCTATAAATGCCATTAACAAAAACAAACTTACGATACTCATTTGAGTCATCCATTTTGCCAATAATAATTCCCACCTACTTACCGGACGGATCATGACAAGACGATATGCGCCAGATGAAATTTCACTATTAAAGCTATCAATAAATAAGATTGGAAAAATTAATAAGAATAGAGTAAAATACCATTCTCTTGTAACTGCAACAGGAAAATTTAAATTACTTAAGATTGCTTCTGTCCCTTTTGTATTATAAATAGCAACTCCAAAAGTATGAACCCATACACTGTGTAAAATAAGTAGCAGTACAAAAATAACAATTAATACTTTCGTCTTCTTTCTATCAAAAATCCGTTCTAATTCACTTATAAGTATTTGTCTCATTCTTCACACCTCACACAAAATTATCTTTTTTTCCTATCCAATAAACTGTTACAGCATTACAAATAACAATGTATATAAGTAAAATTACAGATCCAAAAAGAATCATTCTTGAACTACCAGATAAAGATATAGCAATTCCTTCATGTTGTAATTTAATTAAAGAAGAATAATTAATATAAAGAAAAGCCGGTGATTTCCCTATCACTAACGCCATGGCTGGGTATCCAAAAGAAAATATAATAAATCCCATACCAAGTAGTGTTGCACTTGTTGTCGATTTACTTACAACCGATAGCATAATTAATATGCTAGCCATCGCTATTAAAGTAAGATAAGCAATTCCATAATAAGAAATACAGTATAAGAAAACGCCAAGTGCATTCATTTTTTCTGTGAAATAAAACAAAAGAATATTTGGTTCATGCTCAAAGAAAATATAGCCAATACAATAACTACAAATAAAATAGGCACCTATAAATAGCAAACTTACTGCTAATATCGTAATTATTTTCGCAATAAGAACCTCAGAATACGTGTATGACCTTTGTATTACCATCCGAATTTGACCGCTATGATACTCTTGAGCAAACACAAGGACAATCAAAACGAGTAAAACAAGATTACATATACTCATAAGCATTTCAGATAATGCAAGTACGGGGAATGAATTCGCATATGTATAATCAACTGCTGTCCTTTCTACCTCTTGATTATGTTTCAAATAGTACTTCGCAGCCCCAAGTAACATCACCGGTATCATCAAAAAACAAAGCCATGTTACTTTCTTTGCCCAAAGCCGCTCCCATTCAGAACGTACTAACATCATCATGAGCTCATCATCTCCACGAAAATATCTTCTAATTCTTTATCACTTCCTTGTAACTCTTCCGTCGTTCCCCGCCATATTAGTGATCCTTCACGAATCATGACCCATGAATCACACATAAGCTCCAATTCACGAATTAAATGACTAGAAATGAAAAAAGTTATTCCCTTCTCACGCTGTAAGTCGAGTACAATTTTACGAAGTTGCTTAATTCCAACTGGATCTAATCCATTCGACGGTTCATCCAAAATAATAAAATTTGGATCGCCAAGAAGGGCCTGTGCAATCCCTAAACGCTGCTTCATCCCTAATGAATACGTACCAACTTTATCGTCCGCACGGTTTTCTAAACCGACGATTTCTAATACTTGCTGAACTTTTTTTTCAAGAACTTCTCCACCAGTACGTAACGTAATCCTACCTAAATTCCGTAAGTTTTTTCGTCCTGACATATAAGGAAAGAAAATTGGAGCTTCTACAATTGCGCCTACATGCTGAAGAGCCTCTTTTCGATTTTTTTGTACGCTAATTCCATTAATTAAGATTTCCCCTTCATTTGGTCGAATTAACCCCATAATTGTTCGAATAAGAGTTGTCTTCCCTGAACCATTTGGCCCAACAAAACCACAAATTTCATTTTTATAAACAGAAAAAGACATGTGACTTAACAACGTTCTTCCCTTCACTCTTTTCGTCACATCTCTTACTTCTAAAACCTCTTTTTTCATTTTTATCGCCTCCTTGCTACTAGAATAGACGGTAAAAATAAACAATTTATAAACAAATAAAAAGAAGTTACCCCCACGGCAACTTCTTTTCCACATACCCTACTTAATATTTATTTCATTATATCGACGCTTCGAAACTCAAAACGCACAACATACCCTATCCCCCAAGCAACTTACTGCCGAACTCTACGATTAAAAAGATAACTAATAAGATCGCGAGTATTTTTAATGCTACATACGCTACTTTAAAAACAGCATAAATGAGCAAGACTATTAAAATAATCGTTAAAATTTCCATCTAGAATTCCTCCAAGATTTGCTCTTCTTATCTTATTTTACTCGCCCCAGACTTTTTATGGAACGGCATAAGGCGACATAGAAAAAAGAGGATACCTCATCCATCGTAAGATACCCTCTCCTTCAACTGCTCGAACCACTCTCTATCCAATTGTAAATATCCCATTTCACTCTTCTCAGCAGTCTTCAATTCTTTATCCGCTTTCTTCATATAAATATGGCATGCTTCCATGTCTTGCTCTAAATATTTGATAATTCCTTGTGTACGGTAATACCCATGTAAGTCCAGCCTTGTAATTGCCTTTGCATGCTCCTTTACGTATTGCAGGGAAAGACTTTCCTCCTGATACAGTACTTTATATAAAAGGTACCAACTATGAAAACTACTAACGAAATATTTATTTTCTTTCGTTACAGGTAGTTGAACAATTTGTTCTACATACGGTATCGCCCTTTCCATTCCCTCTTGATCAGCTCGGGCATAAAAGACGAGCATAAGTCCACTCATTATGTCCCTAATATCTTTATCCTCTTTTATTTTTTCTTCACTAATTTCTACTAATCTCTCATCCCAATCTTTCGGTCTTTTGTAACTAAATAACTCACTCGATACTTGAATCTTGTATAAGTGCTCCCTAGCCTTTTCATCATCTTTAATTAAAATGAGGAATTGCATGCCATCGCTTAATAGCGTTCCCTTAATTGGAATTGCTGTGACGACAAAGATTGCAAAGTGTAACACAGAAAAGTATAAAAGCATGTGGTAATAACTCACCATATATATGTAACCTGATACAATGCCAAATACGAAACTCGTTAACGGTCCGCTTAAAGTCATCCATGCCCATTTTTTTGAAAGGTTCGGTGTTTGTGTGGAAGGCGGCACTAACATCGCTACGCCACCTACATACATCCACATTTTATTTTCTCGAATTCGTATTTTCCCCTTTTCTTTTTGAACAGTAATAGGTCCTACTGTCATAAACTTAAATTTCAAACCGCCCATCAAACCGAATATTACATGCCCTAATTCATGAATAGCTAACACTAGCAATGCAATCCCGAAAAAGGCCCATATTTCTATAATTTGCTGTACTCTTTCTATTCGAATGAATTCGTATAAAGCGGAGCAAATGAAGGCAACTAATAATGAAAAAGCAGGTCTTCTTAGAATATCCACCGTTTCTCTCCCCTTAATAAATCATCTTTTTATGCATTTCATACATATATGTCCCAACATGTAATACCCAAACGAACGAAATCATAATGACCATAAAGAAGTCTTTTCCATCTAAAAGTGCATACGCAATCGCCGCAAACCACGCACAAACAAGTGTCATATTTGTATATTGATATGCCTTATATCCCGCTTCATGAACGATTTGCTTTTGCCCTTCATCTGCATTCTTTGCCCACATTTCCATTGACTGAGAATACGTGACACTCTGTTCTGGATATAAATTGTTATACTTTTTCCTCATTACAAATCCTAACCAAGTTATAGCAATAAAGCACACTGTAGATGCCACAATACTTACACTAACAAAGAACAAGTTTCCCTCACCTGTATACGTTCGGTAAAAAGCAATAACTGAGCAAACAAACCATGATGGAATAACAATTTCCATTACTCGAAGATAAATAAGTACTATTCCTAATCTTCGTCCCTTAACATTTTCCTCTTCATCTTTCGTTTGTGCGAGCTCTCTTGTACGCTTCCAAATATAATACATGGCCGCTATGCCAAATACACTCATCATAACAACGCTAATAACAGGAGATACTTTGCTAGTACCCGCTGTTGCAATATCTCCTACTGCATACCCTATAAACCCACCAAAAATTGCTCCTACTAACAACTTCAATATAGCCTTCATTTTCCCATTTCCCTTACTCCCCATCTCCATCTTCCCCCTCCACTAACATAAATATCTCCTCCACCGGCGCTCCAAAAATTTGTGCGATTTTTAGCGATAACACAATAGATGGCGCATAATCCCCACGCTCAATTAAACTAATGGTTTGCCGTGATGAGCCAATCGCTTTACCTAACTCACCCTGTGATAAACGGTGCTTTGCTCGAAATTCTCTCACCCGATTTTGAAGCTTCATATTTTACCTCTTTTTCTTTTATTTAATTAAAATTGTAAATAATATCCTGTCAATTGTCAATTATCATTGTCATTTTGACGTGGATACATGTCAAAAATACATATATATTATACTAAATATAACGTATATAATAATTTTTAAGAACTACATAATTGAGGTGTCTCATGGATAAAAAAACGGTCTTTTCTTACGCTATTATTAAATTTTCAGCGGCCTGTTCTCTTCTTTTTTCTTTTGTATTATTTTTCTTTATTAGAAGTGATATGAACTTCTTTAAAACTTCCTCATACTTAACTGGATTTTTATATAATTTTTGGTTGTATCTTCTTTTCTTCTACGCGATTTTGTGCTCGCTTGTCATTGACAAATTAAATGCAAAACATAATAGCACGCCAAGAAAAATTTTGCTTTATATTTTATGTGGCTACTTATTCTTTCTTCCATTGCATATATACAATGGAGGAGATGTAATCGTAACTTTCATAATGGGATCGGTTGGGGCAATTTGTTCACTTTTCTTTTATTTATGTACTTGTATAGCAAATAAATCAAAATGGTTTCGATATGCGACCGCTATTATCATTCCTATTTTACTCATTGCAATATGCTCTATTGATTTTACCCAAAAAGAGCAATGGGTTGAGCACAGTACAAAAAATACATTTGAGGCGAATTTCTCGTATTTTAACGGTGCACATAAAATACCCATTCATGTCAAAAAAGGAGAAACAATTGAGGTTAACGTAAACTTTCTTATTACTGAAAATAGCGCCTACCAAGGTTATAGCACTTACTTTTCTAGTGAATTTAATAAATATGAACCCCTTTCCGAACTAAGCGACGGTACGTATGAACTTTCCCCTAGCAAAACGGGAACATATTATATAGTAGTGACCGGTTACGGTATCGAAGGAAAAATAAAAACAAACTGGAAAATAAAAAAGGCAGTGCCCTAAAGCACTGCCTTTTCTAAAATCTGACATAGAATGGATTCCATATTAACTTGCGTTTTGTAAAAATACTCGTTTTAGTTGTTTGCGGAAACGAACGCTTAACGTAATTGCTACAATGACAATGGCTCCGAAAATGATTTTGCCGATATGATCTTCCAATAATCCGAAAATATCATGTAAGTTACCACCTAACCAGTAGCCACCGATTAAGAAGAATGATACCCAGAATAACGCACCTGAATAAATTGTAATCGCAAAACGGCGAAACGGTAAGTTAATGATACCTGCAAAGTATCCTGTAAAATGACGTACTCCAGGAATGAAGAAACCGATAAAGATAAGGAAATATCCATATTTATCGAACCACATTCTCGTTAAATCAATTTTTCTTTGTGTTAAAAATACATACTTCCCATACTTTTGAACAAAAGGCATACCAAGCTTATTCCCTAAAAAATATTGAATCGTCATTCCTACACTTGTCCCAATAAAGGATAAGATAATTAAAATAGGTAAACTTAGATCACCCTTCTGTGCTAAAAATCCCGCATATGCTAATGTTGGCTCTCCCGGAAACGGAAGCGCAATATATTCTAACAGCAAGCCTACAAGCACTACATAATACCCGTATTGCTGAAATAATTCATGAACCCATTCCATGTCATCTCTCCTTTCAATCACGTACAACTTCTTACTATTATTGTATAAAAAAATTGTCGAAATAACTATCACAATAGCTTACATTTTTATTACATTTTTGTAAGGGTCACACTAAAGTTTTCTGTTCTTTACTTAATTATATAAATTATCACTTTAAAATGAGATGACACCTATCTATTACACTGGATAGGTGTCATTAATATACCAATTTTTAGCATCCGGAAATCGCCTCATTTTGTTCTCTATAAAAAACCATAACAAACTCATACAAACTTCATATTAGCTTCATATACGTATTGTAAGATTATATCGGAATTTGTTGAATACTTTTACTACTATATTACCTAAACATTAAATTGAATGAATATAGATCGTTTTCTGAAAATGAAAAAAGGGAGAATAGGAATGGAAGCTTATAAAATGCACGATTTTATTAATACCAATATTGAATCTCATCCAAATGAAACGATTTTTAACTTACACATATGTGAAACAAATGAATTTGACGTAAGTTTAAAAAAATCTACAACGCTATCCTTTATCATTTCTAAAAAGAATATTAAGATTATCACGAAAAAATGGATTAATTCTAATCACGAAAGCATGATTGGAAAAAGTTATATCATTCCAACTAAAGCCTTTCATTATTTCTTACCTATCATTTCTGAAACAGAATATGAAATGAACATTCAAGTACAGAGCTTTGGACTATACGGCGAGCTTCTACTAAATGAAAGATTACTTATTGATAAAAACAACAAATATAATGCAAAAATCACCAATTTTTTTGAATCACTAAATGAAAACGTACATCAAGCATTACGTGGATTACAAATTCGTTGTATATAATACTACTAAAATAGTAAAAGGAGAATATAATGAAAAAATTACTAGTAACTATAATGTTATCGTTAGGTTTTTTAACTGTTCCATATATGTCTGCAGAAGCAGCTTCAACTAACGAACAACTTATCGTTGACACGAAATTAAATAAAATGGATTTCTATCAAAATGGAAAGTTTATAAAAAGCTTCACTGTCGCTACCGGCAAAGTTGCAACGCCTACACCAACAGGTACTTTTCAAGTCGTAAACAAAATTAAAAACCGTCCTTATTATACAGGACATATTAAAGGCGGCGATCCACGTAATCCACTCGGTGATCGTTGGCTCGGATTAAATATGGCAGGAACATACGGAACAACATATGCAATTCACGGCACTAATAATAATCAGGCGATTGGTAAAGCTACAACACTTGGCTGCATTCGCATGTATAACAATGATATACATTGGTTATTTGAACGCATCCACGATCGTGCCACTGTCACTGTAAAATAACCTATGAACCAGATTTACATTTAGCCAAGAATTTTATATCTTGGCTTATTTTATTTATTCATTTACAGTAGCGAAACAACTATACTTGCATATATAATGAAAGTAGACTGCACTAAATAGCATCGAAACATTGATAAAAACGGATATTAAAATTATACATTTATAAATTTTCCATTGCACACTATAATAAAACTACTGTGATTCTGAAATATTCAGTTCCAATAAACAATTCCCCTTGCTACTTTTATGATTACTTTATAGCGGGGGCTTATTATATGTATATATAACTTGAGTCATCCAAAAATGAAGAATTTGAATATTGCAATAAAAAGCGTTATTTAGGAGGTGTTACTATGACGCATATACTGGTGATTGAAGACAACCCAGATATACAAGAACTTATTCGTGAATTTTTAACTGCCCAAAATTTCACCGTTGATGTGGTTGGCGCTGGAACGGAAGGAATTCTTCTTTTCCAAAAAAATTCATACGACCTTGTCCTCCTCGATGTAATGTTACCAGATATAGATGGTTATAGTATTTGTAAAATTATGCGAGGCCAGTCTGATGTACCAATCATTATGTTAACAGGCTTACATAATGAAGAAAGTGAAATTAAAGGGTTTGAGTTGGGCGTTGATGATTATATTACGAAACCGTTCCATTACACGGTATTTATTAAACGCGTAGAAGCTGTATTAAGAAGGACAACAACAAAGGAAGCCCAAACTGCAACCATACTACAATTCCATGAATTGATGTTAAATTCTACAGCATATGCGGCTTATGTTCATGGCAATCAAATTGAACTAACAACTAAAGAATTTGAGATTATATATACTTTGTTACAAAATCGAGGAAAAGTATTATCAAGAAGTGATTTGTTAAATAAGGTATGGGGCTATGAGCATTATGGTGATGTAAGAGTTATAGATACACATATTAAAAATTTAAGAAAAAAATTGGGGATCCCTTATATTAAAACGGTGAAAGGCATTGGCTACAAAATCGAAGCATAGTAAGGATAACATCACCAAAAATATTTTCATCAAAACCTTATTGTTTTGTGTTCTTTTATCACTTTGCCTGTATCAAATTATTTATTTTCTAGCTTTAAACTATGATAAAGAGCATTATGCGAAAAAACCTGAAACTCAAACTGCGGAACATGCGGATTCAGTTACGAAAAATGAACAAAATAAAAGAGAAGAAAATAAAGTTGTTTCAGAGGATAGCATCTCAAATTTCCAGTCATCTATTATAGATTTCAAAACACTCTCTACAGCTATTAATCATCTTTTGCAACCTAGCCAAACTGCAACCGCAAAAGAAAATGCAGCAAATCTTTCGGAGGAAAGTAACAAAACCGAATTACATACTAAGGCGGAACAAACAGCCGCTAACACTACTTCCTTACATACACAAAATGCAGCAAAGAAAACAAATGAAGCACATGATAGTCCAAGTTTAGCAGATGCCTTGCAACAATTAGCTCCAAATATTGCTGCAACAATGCTTGCATTATCTCTACTCGGTTCTTTAATTTATGCCAAACTAATTGCCAAACCTTTTCAATATATGAGTGATACTTTAAAAGATATTATAAATCTGGACTTTTCAGCTAAACAATCACCTAACAAAAATACAGATCAAACAGATTTCAACTTGCAAGTAGCGGCTTCACAAGTCCCAACTATTGTGAAGAATCTACATGAAACAAATAAAGATTTACAAAATGAGCTCAAGAAAGAACAACAATTAGAACAATCTCGTAAAGAATTTATGTCTATGGTATCCCATGAATTAAAAACACCTATCGCAGCCGTTATGGGACAACTAGATGGCATGATTCACGGAATCGGTGCATACAAAGATAGAGACAAATATCTAAAACGATCCTACGAGATGATGCAAGATATTAACGTATTAACGGAAAGGATGTCAGAATTATCCAAAATGCAAAATCCTCAATTCAAACCGAATTTAGAAGTTATTTCACTATCTAACATCATTGAGGACGTTATGAGGAAAGTAGATTATTTTATATCTGTAAAGCAATTAACTGTTCAATCTAACATTAAACAAGATGTAAAAATTTTAGCTGATCCTAAATTTATTCAAACTGCTATTTTTAATATTATTTCAAATGCAATTCAATATACAATCGATCATCAGCATGTATATATAAAGCTTTATGAAAAGCCGAACGGTTACGCATTAGAGGTTTTAAATACAGGTTCACAAATTGATGAGGACAAACTCGCTCATTTATTTGAACCTTTCTATCGCGCTAATCCTGGAAACAGCGGTTTAGTACAAGGTAGCGGTCTTGGATTATATATTGTAAAACAAATACTAGATAAACATCAGTTTCCTTATGGAATACAAAACACACCTCAAGGTGTAAAATGCTCAATTGTCTTTCCAAAAGCAATGTAAACTACTACTATAATTTCATAACCCAAACTCATACTTCGTATGAGTGGCGGAATTTTGTAGAGTCTCTTACTCTGTTTCGTTCGCCCGTTGTCCTTATTA
Source organism: Bacillus silvicola (assembly GCF_050524305.1). NCBI lineage: Bacteria > Bacillati > Bacillota > Bacilli > Caryophanales > Bacillaceae > Bacillus > Bacillus silvicola. Next base: position 1,656,561 of record NZ_JBNGVC010000013.1, on the reverse strand, counting down.
GGATAACGGGCGTTTTTTATTTATCCCGATTAGTGCGGGATAATAATCAGTGAAGGATAAACAAAACCCCCACTGATTAAAGTTTCACTTTATATAAGGAGGGTTTCTCATGGAGAAATTTAAGTATTCATTATTAGTTTTATTCGGCGCTTGTAGCTACGGCGTACTTTCAACTATTTTTAAACTCGGATTCATCGACGGATTTTCAGCACACCAACTACTAGGAGGACAATATGTCTTCGGGTGGATTGGCCTACTTTTACTCGTTCTTTTCTTTTCACGTCATAAAGTATCAAAAAAACAATTCTTTTCGTTACTAACAGTCGGCACAACCATGAGTATGACAGGTATTTTCTATGCTATTTCGGTAGAAGAACTGCCAGCCTCTATCGCTGTCGTTTTACTCTTTCAGTTCACTTGGATTGGTGTAGTCATCGAAGCGATTGCCAATCGAATATTCCCAAGCCGTGAAAAAGTTATATCTATTATTATTTTGTTTACTGGTACATTGTTTGCTGGTGGAGTATTTGAAGGACTTGGACAAAACTTTTCGACGAAAGGTATTATCTTCGGGCTATTAGCTGCCGTCTCTTTCTCATTCTATGTATTTGCAAGCGGGCGCGTCGCTACAGATGTTCCGCCTTATACGAAAAGCTTTCTTATGACAACCAGTGCTACTCTTATTGTATGTTTATTTTTCCCGCCTACCTTTTTAACGGACGGCGCTTTACAAGCAGGCCTATGGAAATATGCTTTCTTCCTTGGACTGTTTGGAGTTATTGTACCTGTCATTTGTTTTTCAATTGGTGTACCGAAAGTCGGAACGGGGCTTGGTACAATATTAGGTGCAGCTGAATTACCAACAGCAATTATCGCTTCTATTACACTTGTTCATGAAGTTGTATCGCTCATGCAGTGGATAGGAATTGTGTTTATATTACTCGGTATTTTCACACCACAACTGCTTACTGCTAGGAAAGAAAAAAAGCAGCGTACGATGCATAGTGAACAATACAAGCAAAGTTAAAATATGGTGTATAATTTAAAGTAAGTAATTTTTTGGGGAGGTAGCAATGACTATTTTAAGCATAGTGTGGTTTTCTATTATGTGTATCTTCTTCCTAATACGATACCTGAAAGAAAAGAAATTTTATGATTTGCTCTTAATTCCTATTTGCATATATGCAGGGGCCGTGAAAACTCCTTTAGTAGAGTACTTAAACTTTAACGATACATTTAAAATAACATATGATATTGCAGCTATTATTCTCGTAATCCTTGCTGTACTTTTCTTTTTGAAAGATAAGAAAGAGGGATATACAGCATAATAGAAAAGGGATGTTCCATGAATCAGGAGCATCCCTTTTTTTATGCAATATATGCGGTTATATCGATATTTTTTCAACTATATCAATTTAACAACAAAAAGGAGACTATTCGAAAACCCCTTCTTTTCCACTTCATCACACCATACAAAATCAAATTTCAATTCAAAAAGAACAGGAAATCTCATCCTCCCGCCGAATAAGTATAAGTCCGCAAAAGGAGTGATAAAATTGAATCAAAAACAACTAAGCACGATTAATGAAAAAAGCTGGAATACAGCTGCTTATGAAGCTTGGACGAATCGTCACGGCACACCGACAGAATATGCAAAAAAAATCATACAAGATCCTGTTCATGAAGTCTCCTACTATTTACCTTACATACAATCTCCAAAAGGAAAGCGTATTATTAATTTGCTCGGATCAAAAGGCAACAAAGCAGTTGCTCTTGCTCTTTTAGGAGCCGATGTAACAGTTGTTGATATTTCAGCAAGCAATAAAAAATACGCAACCGAACTAGCCGAAGCGGCTGACGTCTCTATTCATTATATCGTTTCCGATGTACTAGATTTAAATCTATCCCAATCATTTGATATCGTATTACTGGAACTTGGCGTACTCCATTACTTCTTAGACTTAAAGCCACTCTTTCATATAATCTCTCACTTACTAAAACAAGATGGGACATTTATACTGCGTGACTATCATCCCGTTTATACAAAATTATTAGGAGTAGATCATCCATCATTTCGAGCAAATGGAAATTATTTCGATAAAGAACTGATTGAAGATGATGTTGCTTACAGCACTCTTCTTACAGAAACTCAGAAAGAGGCTTTACCGAAAACAACCATCCGTCGCTGGACGTTAGGAGAAATTATTACAACGCTCGCGGAAGAGAATTTTAAAATTGAAAAACTAGTTGAAGAACACGGATCTCATCAAAGGTGGGTCTTCCCCTCTACTGCACCTGAAGGAATTGAAGAACGTATACCCGGTCTATATACATTAATTGCGACAACATGCAAAAAAGGATCCCTTAACGGATAGGATCCTTTTTTGCATGCTTACGCATATAAGTTGAGGTTGGAGATTACCATAATTCTGTAGAATAGGACACAAGATATTTCAACATTTTGTCTCTGACTTACGTCGTCAAAAAGGGGTATGACCAACATAACGAAGAGTAATGTTTTAGTTGATATTGATAATCGTTATCAACTAATTAGAAGTATACATGATGTTATTTCAAATTACAATAGGATTTCTTATTTTTATTTAAGAATTTTTGATATGTAAATGTATACATTTTAATAACATTCACTTGTACTCATCTGCCCTTTTCCATTATCCGCTATAATTTTTGTTTCTCAGGGAGGAATATTTTTTTGAGCTCATTTCCTGCACTTATCCCGCATATCCGTTATAATGAGAACCGATATCATTAATATTTAGGGGGTGCTACACATGTCACAACAAGCATTTGAAGAAAAGTTATATGCCAACTTAGAAGCTGTTATTGACCCTGAATTAGGTGTTGATATTATCAATCTCGGATTAGTTTATGACGTTACAGCGGATGAAAATAATAATGCTGTCATTACAATGACGATGACTTCTATCGGTTGTCCAATGGCTGGCCAAATCGTATCCGACGTTAAGAAAGTATTATCAACGAACATACCTGAAGTAAATGAAATAGAAGTAAATGTTGTATGGAATCCACCGTGGACAAAAGAACGTATGTCACGAATGGCAAAAATCGCATTAGGTGTTCGTGATTAAATAAGGAAAAGACCTGACAATCCAGTCAGGTCTTTTTTTTCTTATTATTTTACTCCTACAGCGTCATAAGCTTTTGTTACAGCTTGTACAGCTTTAGAGTTTTTACCGTATAAATCTTCTGCTGATTGAAGTGCTGCTTGACGCATCATTTTAAAGTCAGAGTTTGCAGTTAAATATTTAGTAAGAGCACGGTAATAAATTTTTTCTGTTGCTTCACGGCCCACTCCAGTTACTTTCACACCGTAATGAGTGCCGCCATCAGATACTAAATACGCTGCCTTATTATTAATACTACTGTTAATATGAACGCCGCCATTATCAGCTGTTCCAGTATAACGTTTATTGTAATGATCTGGGTAACCTTCACCAGGTTTTAATGGATTTGGAATAGATGCTGGATCTTTCAGAGAACGAAGTGCATCACCAGGCTTATCAGGTGTATAAATATCAGCACCTAAGTCCCAGCTCTTCTTCTCAACCATGACACCCATAATGTCAGATAACGATTCATTTAACGCACCTGATTCATTTTTATATACAAGGTTTGCTGTATGCTCAGTTACAGCATGCGTTAATTCGTGACCGATAACATCAAGTCCAGCAGATAATGGAATGAATGTCTTGCCATCGCCATCACCATACATCATCTGAACACCGTTCCAAGCTGCGTTATTCCAAGATTCACCTACGTGAACAGTAGAAATAAGTTTCGCACCTTTATCATCGAAAGAGTTACGGTTAAATGTCTTTTTGTAGTAATCATATACTTTACCTGCATTCACATGCGCATCAACTGCCGCTTTATCTTCGAAGAACTTAGATTTACTTGCAATTTCTTCTCCTGTATATCCAAGAATTTGTGAGAATAAATTAAACCAGTTTTCATCCATATTCTCTGCATCAAATGTATGGACACCTTGTCCTCGTGTACCATCAAATAAGTTGAACGCTCCTGTTTTCTTATCTTGAGCAATTTCAAATGATTGTCTAGCGCCTAATACTCCGTAACCAAATCCAGTAATGTTATCTACCGCATTATATTTCTCAATAACATTTCCATTTGTTGCATCAACAAAGTAATGCCAATATCCTGGAGCTGGTTTTGAAACCGATGCTTTTACAAGATATGCAAGATAGTATTGACCATCTTTTTCATACACATATAAATCTTTTTTCACACCATCATAATTCTTTACTTTACCAATCTCTTTCTCAATATTAGCTTTGGCAATCGTTTCTGCTTGTTCCGCACTAATACTTGCAGATGCAGGAATATTTTTACCCTCTAAATTAGGAATAACTTGCCCGAAGAATGCCTTTACATTATTCTCTTTATCTAGCGTAACCGTTTGGTCTGAACCATACACAGGAATGTTATTATGTTTCTCAACTAACTTCACATGTGTCGTACCAGATTCAGCATCTTTTTCTTCCCCAACGACATTGAAATGTTTGTCAATGTTTCCCGCTAGTTTAAACATATCTTTTTTGCTCTCTAAATATTGAAAGACCGTCTCTTTTTTATCTAGTCCTTCCGGTGCTTTCCATTCTTCACCTATGTAAGCTGGCGTTTTAAACTCTTGGTGATACTGGATTTTTTGCTCTTCCGCTTGTGTTTTTGTTGCTCCAAATGCCCCAAATCCCCCAATAACAACGGATAACGCTAATGCTGATGAAACTACTTGCTTTTTCAATCTAACACTCCCCATTCCCCTAAAAGTTTTTGACACCTTTATAGATTTCTGAATATTCCTCCTAATACCTGTTTCCAAAAATTGAGAAAGTTTTTTCTGATAATTCAACGTATAAAAAAGAGGACATCTTTTTTCGATGTCCTCTTTCCTCTAACTTTTCATCCCGTTATTCATATACTGAAAAATCACCACAAATTAAAATCTTATTTTATCCCGCATTAACTGCCCGTAAAAGCCCGATTGGTGTGGGATGAATACCTCTCCACTGATTAAAGTTTCACTTTATTGTATTTTCATTTCAATTGCTAAATAGTGAGATTTCTCTTTTGCTTGAATGTGAACATCCTCTTCTACAGCCTCCGCTGCATCACGCGTTACGAGTGTTTCACCATTCACAACGCCACTACCTTCAATTTGTACAAGGTATAATTGACGTCCTTCTTGAACAGGAAAATGAATTTCTTTACCAGCCTCTAATGATAAAGAATATAAATTTGCATCTTGGTGAATATGAATTGGTGCATCTCCATCAGAAGGAGATACCATATGGAACCACTCATTTTCACGTTTACTCCAATCAAATTTAAACTCACCATAGTTCGGTTTATGACCATCACGGTCCGGTAAAATCCAAATTTGCAATAAACGTAATGTTTCACTTCCTAAGTTATGCTCACTGTGAAATACACCAGTACCTGCACTCATATATTGAACATGCCCACGCTCAATTGTCCCTCGGTTCCCCATACTATCTTCATGTGTTAATTCACCATCTATAACGTAAGAGATAATCTCCATATCACGATGCGGATGCATATCAAAACCAGTTTGTGCCGCTACTAGATCATCGTTAATTACACGCAGTGCTCCAAAGTTCATGTTATCTGGGTTATAGTAATTTGCAAAAGAAAAATGAAAATGTGTATTTAGCCAGCCGTGATTTGCTCTTCCCATATTTTTATGATCAACTTTTCTAAACATATCCTTCACCTCATATTATCTCGAATTCGAGATTTATTTTAAAATTTTTTCTCACTGTAATTTTTTTAGTAATTGTAATAATTGATTTTGTTCTTCTACATTTAAATTTTGAAACTGCTCCGCTTGGAATGTCTCTTGAGGCGGAACGATTTCTTCATATAAATCTTTTCCTTTTTCTGTTAACGAAATATATTTTGTAGTACCTTCTTGTTCACGATGAATCCACTCCAGCTGCTCCATTTTATTTAAAAGCTGTGTGATATTTCCCTTCGTAACAAATAACTTATTTCCAAGCTCTTGCTGCGTTAAACGATCATGTCCTCCAACTTGAGCTAGCACATCAAATTGAGCGGCAGATACATTCCATTCTTTCAAATGCTGATTCGTCTCACGAATACTTTTGTTATAAAAACGTGATAAACGAAACCATAGTAGTAAACCTAGTCTATCTTCTGTTTTCATTTCATCACCTCGCTCGTTTCATACCATTAGTTTAGAACTAAACTTTATAAAAGTCAATTACTTATTTTTAGTAAGAAACAAAGAAAGCACAGCGCTATTTCTCCACTATGCTTTACATTAACTTTCTATTTTTATATTCATCTAACTTCCTCTCCGCGAACTTTCTCGCATCTTTCTCAATCCATCTATCTTCGTACACTTCACTTCCAACATACAATACTTCGCTCTTATGCTGCATCGCATGACGAAATTCATGCAGTAGTGTTTTAAGCACTTGCTCATACTCTTCCCACATACAAACAAAAATTAATTGTTTTTCTTTATGATAAAAACCACCTATTTGGAATAGAAACTCTTCTTCTTCTTCTCCTAATGATAGAAGTACATGATTTGCATCACATGTATCACAAAAAATAACTGGCGTTTTACATACTTCAATAAGTGAAAACAAATCATCTCTAAGCTTTTTGACATCCCAAGGAAGCTCCGAATCCAACACATACCAATTCTCCACCTGTTGATATACATTTTGAAACTGGAGTTCCATTTTTCTATAATCCCCTTTCCAAATTCCCTTTTCCTATATGTATGCCACAATCTGTAAAATATTAAACATACTCTTTTCCCCTTGGAAAAATGCCAATAAAAAAAGAAATCTATGTCGACATAGATTCCTTTTCCGTAATCACTTTTTTTTCATCACTTTTTTTAATACAAAGTAACCAATTGCACAAACAATAGCAGCAAGCGCAAAATATTTCACATATGGCCCAGCTACTTTATTAATACTTTCCCACTCTGATCCTAATTTAAATCCTAAATATACAAATACAATTGACCATGGAATAACAGCTAGTGTAGTTAGCGTAATAAACTTAGCATGTGACATTTTCGCAATACCCGCTGGTATCGAAATAGCATGACGCACAACAGGAATAAAACGGGCTGTAAAAATAACACCAGTTCCGTAACGATTAAACCACGCTTCAGCATAATCAATATGTTTCTTCTGAATCAAAATATATTTTCCATATCGCTCAAGAACAGGTCTTCCTCCGTATCGACCGATCCAATAAATGAATAGTTGTGCGATTACACCACCAATTGTACCGAACGCGACAGCGCCCCAAAATGTAATGCTTCCTGTTGATACTAAATAACCTGCATAAGATAATACGATTTCACTTGGGATAACCTCTAGCATTAATCCAAGCATAATTCCCCAATAACCAAGTCCTTCTAGAAAAACTAAAACTGAATGAATCAACTCTCCTAACATCATTTACCTCTCTTTACTGTTTTCATTGCAAAAAATAAAAGTACAAGCAGTAAATATCTTGTACTTTTATTTTTTTAAAATTTATCTAGTCTTCGTATCCCACTTAAAGATTTTATTTAAAAATTTATATACATTCTTTGACTCTTTCGTAAGAAGTGGACCTAAAATGGATAGTATAAGCACATATAGTGCCGAGAATGGTTTCAATACTGACATTAAACCACCAGCAATACCGATATTAGCCATAATGATGGAGAATTCTCCTCTTGAAACAATTGTTAATCCAATATTTGTTGACGCCTTATGAGATAATCCAGCTTGTCTTCCTGCAATCATTCCTGCTACAAAGTTTCCGATGATTGTAAGAAGGACAGCACCTAACGTTAACCATATCGCCCCGCCTAATGAAAACGGATCAATACTTAATCCGAAACTGAAGAAGAAAATAGCTCCGAAAAAGTCTCTAAATGGAACAACGAGATGTTCAATTCTGTCACTATGCTCTGTCTCAGAGAAAACTAATCCTAAAAGAAGTGCTCCAATTGCTTCGGCAACGTGAATTGTTTCTGAAAAACCAGCGATAAAGAACAACGAAGCAAATACTACAATAATGAAAATTTCATCTGAACTAATATTGAGCAATCTATTTAATAACGGCGTAGCCTTTCTAGCCACAATAAAGAATAGAAGCATGTATCCTAAAGCAATTCCAATCGAAGTGAGAGCACCTAAGAAGGAAGCATGATCCCCTAGAACTAAACCAGAAACAACTGATAAATATACAGCAAGGAATATATCTTCAAACATAATAATTCCTAATATTAATTCGGTCTCATTATTACCAGTTCTTCTTAAATCCACTAACACTTTAGCAACGATGGCACTAGAAGAAATCGTAATAATACCCGCAATAATTAAGATTTCAAGTAAAGGGAAGCCCATTATAAATCCATATAATAATCCAAGTGAAAAGTTAATTAAAATATAAATCGTTCCGCCAATCGCAATAGAACGTCCAGATTTAATTAGTTTTTTCATCGAAAACTCTAGGCCTAGATAGAACAGAAGGAACAGAACTCCAATCCTTCCAAGGAAGGAAATTACACTTGCACTTTCAATAAATTTGAGATCGATAACACCTATTGTCGGCGCATGCGGTCCCACTAACATGCCAAGAACAATTAGAAAAGGTATTACTGAGAATTTAAACTTTCCAGCGATTACTGCCGCAATTGCTACTAAAACTAAAGCTGTACCAACTTCAAAAATTAAAGTATCCATCTAGTCAGTCCCCCTATTCGAAAGTAACTCATTAATAATTTTTTTAATTTCTTCTCTCTCACCCGAAACTACAAGCATATCTCCTTCTTCAATTACTGTTTCTGGTCCTGGATTAAATAGCTTTTTCATATTCTTTTTCATAACTGCAATGATCGTTACGCTATATGTTTTTCTTATTTCAAGATCACCGATTGTTTTTCCGATTGCTGGAGCTGTATTCTCTACTTTAAACCACTCAATCGCTAAACCTTCAAAGACCATTTCAACATTTTCTAATGCTCTAGGCTTGTATACCATTCCACCTAATATTGCTGCAATTTGTCTTGCCTCTGAGTCACGTAATGAAATACTTGAGATGCTTTCTTCATGGTCTGAATCAAAATGATACATTTCTCTACGCCCATCATCATGAATGACAATCACCATCTTTTCGTTACCTTTCGTAACGATTTGAAATTTGTAACCAATACCCGGAAGTTCACTTTCTCTAATATTCATATTTAGCTCCTCCATAACAATTTTTATTTGAATTTTCTGTTTTTCTGTCTTTTATTCATCCAATCAATTTTAGAAATTCTAACCATTCAGGATACCTGTGATTTGGAAATCTTTTATTGTAATAATAAGTGGCTCCTAAAAAGATACTTAAAGATGTAATGATGAAAAATAAATTACTTCTCATTTTCAAACTCTTAAGACTTACTTTCAATAAAGATTCTTCTTTCAAATTATCCCCTCTTTTTCGCTTTAAATTTAGTTTTTTAAAATGTAAATAATTCTAAAAATATTACGATGTAACATAATCATAACATAAAATACTTTTAAGTAACATAATTTTTTAGAAAAATTGATTCTGGTATATTTTTTGCATATAATTTTCTTATTACGAAAAAAAGGAAGTGTATTATATGGTTGATATCTTTAGCAGATTCCTTGAGGTAACGAATAATATTTTATGGTCATATATTCTTATTGCAATGTTAATCGGCTTCGGTCTTTATTTCTCTTTCAAATTAAAATTTGTCCAAATTACTCATTTCGGTGAGATGGTCAGTTTAATTAGTAAAGGATTTAATCGAAAAGAAAAAAAGAAAGATAGCATCTCTCCATTCCAAGCATTTTGCTTAAGTGCAGCAGCACGTATTGGTATCGGGAACTTAGCTGGTGTAGCATTAGCCATTTCAATGGGTGGACCTGGCGCAATATTTTGGATGTGGTTTATCGCTATCCTTGGAGCAGCTACTAGTTTTGTAGAATGTACTCTCGCGCAAATTTATAAAGTAAAAGATGGAAGCAGATTCCGTGGTGGACCAGCATATTACATGGAAAAAGGGTTAAACAAACGCTGGATGGGTGTTTGGTTTTCACTTCTTATTACAGTTGCGTACGGATTAATTTTCAATTCTGTACAAGCAAACACGGTAACAATAGCATTTGAAAATGCTTTTGGACTAGAGCGAACAATCGTAGGAGCTCTATTAGCTTTATTAGTTGCAGTTATTATTTTTGGGGGTATCAAGAGCATTTCACGTATTACAGAAATGATTGTTCCTCCAATGGCGATTGTTTATATTGGTGTGGCTATTTTTGTCGTTATTAACAACTTCAATATGTTACCAAGCATTTTTACAGAAATATTTAACAGCGCATTTGGTTTAGACCAAGCTATCGCTGGTGGTATTGGAGCAGCAATCAAATTCGGAATTCAGCGCGGTTTATTCGCGACAGAAGCAGGTATGGGTAGCTCTCCTAATGCAGCAGCAACATCAGATGTATCTCACCCTGTAAAACAAGGACTTGTTCAAGCATTAGGTGTTTTCGTAGATACATTCTTAGTATGTACATCAACAGCATTTATCGTATTATGTTCTGGACTTTACAAAGGATCGAATTTAGAAGGTATTGAATTAACACAACAAGCATTAAGTTCACAAATTGGGCCGTGGGCAAGTACTTTCTTAGCGATTATTATTTTCCTATTCGCTTTCAGTTCTTTACTAGGAAACTACTATTATGGTGAAACAAATATCGCATTCATTAAAGAAAGCAAAACATGGTTACTGATTTATCGTGTTGCAGTTGTCGGAATGGTTTTCTTCGGATCTATCGCTGCCCTTCAAACGGTTTGGAGTTTAGCGGATTTCTTTATGGGACTAATGGTATTTACAAACTTAATTGCCATCTCATTCCTTAGCAAGTTTGCCTACGCGGCATTAGTAGACTATATAAAGCAAAAGAAAGAAGGAAAAGATCCTGTTTTCGTTGCAAGTTCTATCCCTGGCTTACAGAATACAGAGTGCTGGGATGGACAGGATTCAGCAGAAAAACAGCAGGCTGTGTAGTAAATAAAAGCGCAAGTGGCTCGTTCAGAATGTGAGGAGGATGGAGCTTTTGACGTAGAGGCGCCTTTTTCCTGCGAGGCGCCCTTTGCCTCGCAGGAAAAAGTGAAGCCACCGAACGTTCTAGCCGCTGGAGCTAGATATCAATAAAAATCCCTATTACTTCAACGTAATAGGGATTTTTATTTACAACAGTTCATAATTTGTTCAAATTAATTCCAGCAAAAGGGTTGATTTATACAAATCACTAGATTATAATTATTATAAATTAGTAATTGATATAACATAATAACTCAAAAGGAGATTGATCATAATGAACAAACAAGTAATCGAAGCATTAAACAAACAAGTAGCAAACTGGAGCGTTTTATTCACAAAACTACACAACTTCCATTGGTACGTAAAAGGGCCTCAATTCTTCACATTACATGAGAAATTTGAAGAGCTTTACACAGAATCAGCTACTCACATCGATGAAATTGCAGAACGCATTTTAGCAATTGGCGGCAAACCAGTAGCAACAATGAAAGAATACTTAGAACTATCTTCTATCCAAGAAGCAGCTTACGGAGAAACTGCAGAAGGGATGGTCGAAGCAATCATGAAAGACTACGAAATGATGCTAGGCGAACTGAAAAAAGGTATGGAAATCGCTCAAGAATCTGACGACGAAATGACATCTGACCTACTACTAGGCATCTACACAGAACTAGAAAAACACGCTTGGATGCTACGTGCGTTCTTGAATCAATAATAGATTAAAAGCGAAGGCGGCTCGTTCAGAACAGGAGGGTGTTGGAACTCCTGATTACGAGGCGCTTTTTGCCTCGAATGAAGGAGTGAAACAACCGACTGTTCTAGCCGCTGGAGCTGGATAAGATTAAAAGCGGAAGCGGCTCGTTCAGAATCGCAGGACATTGGAGCTCTCGACCTTGAATCGCTTTTTGCTTCGAGCGAGAGAGCGAAATGACCGGAGATTCTAGCCGCTGGAGCTAGATAATAAAGTTAAAGCAGAAGCGGCTCGTTTAGAGTCGCTTCTTTTTTATGGAGTTGTTGTGCGTATCAGTACATGAAATTTATATCAGCGATTTTTCAATTATATCGGCGATTCCATTAAATATATCAGCGATTTTCCAATTATATCGGCGATTCCGTCAAATTTATCAGCGATTTTTCCAATATATCGATTTACCGACAATTCACGACAATAATAGCACCCTTCTCTCCTACTTTTATCAATATATTACAATCTCTTTTATGTTAAAATATAGGAAACACCCTTTAGTAAAATAGATCCAAAAAGCTTTTCCAAATTCATCATTTACTACTTAAATGACGGGAGTGGTTCAGTTGAAAGACTACTTAATTAGAGCATTTTTTGCATTAATCACAGTTGGGATTCTCTTACTCATAGCTAATATTTTCAATATACGTGTCGAGGTTAAAGACTATGCGTTCCTCGTTGTTGTAGCGATTGGTGGCGGCTGGGGTGGCTGGTACCTGTATAAAAAACAAAGTAATCAAAATGATAAAGGCATTCCAAAGTAATATGGAATGCCTTCCTTTTTATTTCCGTCTATAGTAAATAACGAAATTTAGACCACTGATCAAAACAATCCCAATAAACATATTAGAAGACTGCACATCGCCACCTAAACTATATTCATCAGCAATAAATCCTAGCATAACAAGTGTTATCGCAGAAACACCAATACATATAACCGAAATAAACCAAAGCGAAAATTCATTAATCAACTCTTTCTTCTGCCTTAAAACAATTAGCATAACAAGAATAGACGCTGCTAAAATACTTTTAAAAACAGGATGTAAATACACAAACTCCTCCATCTATTTCTCCTTTCCCAAAAACACTATATCCTAACATTAATATATTTAACTAAATTAAAAACACATGTCTTTTTACGATAAAAAAGACATGTGTTTCTATAAATCGCTATAAAAACGTACTATGATAATTGCTTCCACTTCGTCCCCAAGACAGGACGTTCGTAATTTTGGATTTCATGAATTAGTTTATCTGCCGTCTCAGCGGAAACAATTAACTCTTTATTCGATGGATTCATAAAGCCTTCTTCTGCTGCACGTTCAACCATTTGCAAAATTGGTCCGTAAAAGTCTTTTATGTTCAATAAACCAACCGGCTTATTATGTATACCAATTTGTGACCAACAGACAACTTCAAATAGCTCTTCAAACGTTCCATATCCACCTGGTAATGCAATGAAAGCATCCGCAAGCTCTGCCATTTTCGCCTTGCGCTCATGCATCGTTTCTACTTCAATTAGTTCTGTTAATCCTGTATGCACAATCTCTCCTCGGAATAGACCGCGTGGCATAACACCTGTTACACGTCCACCTAAGCGAAGAACTTCATTTGCTACTTCTCCCATTAATCCAACACATGAACCACCGTATACGAGCTCATAGTCGTTCTCAACAAACATTTTCCCTAATTCAATCGCCTGCTCTTTGAACTCTGTTCTCTCCCCTAAATTGGAACCTGCAAACACACAAATCTTTCTCATTCCTACACCCCGAAACTATATATTGTTATGATACAATTGACATTGTACAACATATTGAAGGGATGAGGAAGAAATGGATATCGTTGCATTTCAAAGATGGGTTGAGGAATTTTACGAAAAACGAAGCTGGTCACAGTATAATGCCTTTATTCGCTTAAATTTCTTAACTGAAGAAGTTGGGGAAGTTTCACGAGTTGTTCGCGCTATTGAAATTGGCCGTGATCGCCCTGATGAAGACGCGAAAACAGAAGAAGAGTTAAAACAAGAACTAAAAGAAGAACTTGGTGATGTACTATCTAATCTTATTATTCTTTCACAAAAATATGATTTAGATTTACAAGACATTATGGAAGCACACGTCACAAAGCTTTCGAAAAGGTTCGAAACATCTAAATGAGAATATTATCAATTATGATATAATATTCTTGTCACAATAATAAGGGGGATTTTATGTTATCTAAAAAATTGCACGACGCACTAAACGATCAAATGAACTTTGAATTTTACTCTGCCCATGCTTATATGGCAATGGCTGCTTACTGTACAGCTGAGAGCTATGATGGATTCGCTAACTTTTTCCTTGTACAAGCTGAAGAAGAGCGTTTCCACGCAATGAAGCTTTACAACTACATTAATGACCGCGGCGAGCGCGCTATTATTACTGGCTTTGATAATCCGAATAACGAATATGAATCTGTACTGAACGCTTTTGAAGTTGCACTTGAGCACGAGCGTGAAGTAACGAAGCGTATTTACAACTTATCTGATATCGCTTGGGATGAGCGTGAGCACGCAACAATTACATTCTTAAAATGGTTCGTTGATGAGCAAGTAGAAGAAGAAGCTTCATTCGATAGCATCATTCAAAAATTAAAACGTATTACAAGCGATTCAAACGCACTATTTATGCTAGATGCTGAATTAGAGAAACGTACATTTACGCCTCCAGCTGAATAATACTTTTAATCACCTTAATGAATGAATTAAGGTGATTTTTTAATTTGTTCTTCTCTAAGCTTAATAAGCTTAGCCAAATCCTTCTTCTACTATGCTTAAATATCCATGTATGAATTTCAAAAACGCCCTAGCATCTTCTCCAGTTAAACGATTAATGTTATCTATAACCTCATCAAGTTCCTTTAAAATATCCTGTTCTTTCAACCTAATTCCCCCTCTCTGTATTATTTATCATACCAAAATAAAAAAGCCGTTCATCCTCTAAGTGAAAGATAAACGACTTCTTTATTATTTTATTTAAAGCATAACCCCAACGATAATCGCTGATAATATACTTACTAACGTTGCACCGTATACAAGTTTTAATCCGAATGAAGATACAACGTTTGCTTGTTTTCCGTCGATACTCTTCGTTGCACCTGCGATAATTCCGATAGATGAGAAGTTCGCAAATGATACAAGGAAGATGGATAAAATACCTACTGTACGAGCTGATAAATCACCAGCTACTTTACCTAAATCAAGCATTGCAACGAATTCGTTCGTTACTAATTTTGTTGCCATAATTTGTCCTGCTTGTAGCATCTCTGATGTTGGAATACCCATTACGAATGCTAATGGTGAGAAGACATATCCTAAAATGCTTTGGAATGTGATTCCGAAAATAGAATCGAATACACCGTTAATTGCTGTAATTAATGCTACGAAACCGATTAACATGGCCGCTACTGTTACAGCGATAGAGAAACCAAGCATAATATATTCGCCTAACATTTCAAAGAATGTTTGCTTTTTATCTTCTTGTAATTCTAAAATATCGTCTTCTTCTTTCACATCATATGGATTAATGATATGAACGATAATGAATCCACTGAATAAGTTTAGTACAAGTGCTGTTACTACATATTTTGGATCAATCATTTTCATATAAGAACCGACGATTGACATCGATACCGTTGACATTGAAGATGCACAAAGTGTGTATAAACGATTTCTCGGTAATTTGCTTAGTTGATCTTTTACTGTAATGAATACTTCACCTTGACCAACAATTGCAGCTGCTACCGCATTATATGATTCTAATTTTCCTAAACCGTTAATTTTACTTAATAAGAAACCGACTGCACGAATGATAATCGGTAAAACTTTAATATGTTGCAGGATCCCAATTAATACCGCTAAGAAAATAATTGGTAATAATACTGTTAAGAAGAATGGTGCTTGTCCATCGTTTGCTAGACCACCAAATACGAAATTAACCCCAGCTTCCGCAAATTTTAAAATAGCGCCAAATCCATCTGCAATCCCTTTTACTAATACAAATCCGATCTTTGTATTTAGTAAGAAATACGCAAGTACCAATTGAATTACAAGCATAAGTGCAATTGGTTTATATTTAATTTTCTTACGATCTGAACTTATAAGGAAACCTAGTACAAATACTACAAGTAAACCGACTAGAAACATTACTATCTTCATGTGTGAATCCTCCACTTCTCCCACGAGTTATCGGTCGTATAACGTATAACGAATGACGTCTGACCATTATTGTTAAAAAAATTTAAAACCCCTAAATACTATTAAACTGTTAACTAAAATCAGTAAGCGTTTACATAAATTGCAATTTATAAAAGGTAGCCTCTTCTCTCCTACCATACTTGAAAGCCTGAAATTGATACCACCTACAAATCAAATTGTAAGCGTTATCTAGGCGAAATGCAATATAAATTTTAAAAGATTTTTATATGTTAATATATTCCTAATTAATTGGTTTTTTTATGTAATTTAACCATAAAAAATAGCCCTAGCTATGAACTAGGACCATCCTTCTTTATAACATAACACCAACGATAATCGCTGATAAAAGACTTACTAATGTCGCACCGTATACAAGTCGTAATCCGAATGATGAAACAACGTTTGATTGATTTTCATCGATCCCTTTCGTTGCACCTGCAATAATTCCGATAGATGAGAAGTTTGCAAATGATACAAGGAATACCGAAAGAATACCAACTGTACGAGCTGATAAATCACCAGCTACTTTTCCTAGATCAAGCATCGCAACAAATTCGTTCGATACTAATTTCGTTGCCATGATTTGTCCCGCTGTTACCATTTCTGATTGCGGGATGCCCATTACGAATGCTAATGGAGAGAAAATATAACCTAAAATAGCTTGGAATGTAATACCGAACATTGAATCAAACAAGCTATTGATTGCTGTAATTAATGCTACGAACCCAAGTAACATTGCTGCTACCGTAATCGCAATCGTGAAACCAAGCATAATATATTCGCTTAACATTTCAAAGAATGACTGCTTTTTCTTATTTTCTAACTTCAGTGTATCTTCTTCTTCCGTAATATCGTACGGATTAATAATATGAATAATAATGAAACCACTAAATAAATTTAATACAAGTGCTGTTACTACATATTTCGGTTCGATCATTTTCATATAAGAACCAACGATTGACATTGATACTGTCGACATGGAAGATGCACATAATGTATATAAACGGTGTTTTGGGATTTTACTTAATTGATCTTTTACTGTAATAAATACTTCTGCTTGCCCAACAATGGCAGCTGCTACTGCATTATATGATTCTAGTTTTCCTAGACCATTTACTTTACTTAACAAAGTACCAATAGCGCGAATAAATATCGGTAAAATTTTAAAGTGTTGCAAAATTCCGATTAAAACGGCAAAGAATACGATTGGTAATAGTGCTGTTAAGAAGAATGAAACCTCTCCTTTATTAACAAGGCCACCAAATACGAAAACGATTCCAGCTTCCGCATATCCAAGAAGCGCGCCAAATCCATCTGAAATTCCTTTTACTAAAATATAACCAACTTGCGTATTTAATAAGAAATAAGATAGCGCTAGCTGAATAACAAGCATAATTGCGATTGGTTTATACTTAATCTTCTTTCGATCGGCACTTATAAGAAAACCGAGTACAAATACAACAAGTAATCCTACAAGAAACATAACAAACTTCATTAATAAAATCCTCCATTTAACTCTTCATTAACGTTGAACGTCTGACCACTCAAAATAAGAAATAATCCGAACTTTCCATTTCTCCTCCGAAAGCTTTAATCGGATAGAAAAGATCATAAAACCTCTTATTTCAAAGGCATTTTCCATTCTAACATAAATCACAACTCATATCCGCACTTTTCTTAAAAAAAATACATTTTATTATAAAGCATTCATTAATGTTCGTCTTTTGCATTATAAAGTGAAACTTTAATGAGCGAGAGTTTTACTTCACACAAATAGCTGAACCAATAAAAAATGAGCATCAAGTTTCACTTGATGCTCACCTCATTATACCGCTTTTTCTTTATCTGCTACTTGCTCTTCCCAGCACTCTGTATTTTTCAAGCCTGGAATAGAATTTGCGTAAAAGACTGGATCTTTTCCTTGTTTCTTTTGCTTAATATAATCTGATAACGCCGCGAAAGCGTACTTAGAAAGGAATACGATCGCCACTAAGTTAATAATAGCCATAATCCCCATGAATAAATCTGCTAAATCCCAAACGATTTGAATTGTTGCTACAGACCCTAACATAACCATACCAAGTACAGCAATGCGGTATGCATTTAATAGCACTTTACTTCCATTTAAGAACTCAATATTTGTTTCACCATAGTAGTAGTTACCTACTAATGAACTGAATGCAAATAAGAAGATTGCCACTGCTACAAATATAGAAGCCCATGGGCCGATATGTTGGCTTAACGCCTGCTGCGTTAATTGAATACCATTTAGATCAGCTGCATTATGCACATCTGATAATAAAATAATAAATGCTGTACAACTACAAATTAATAATGTATCTGTAAATACCCCTAAAGTTTGAATGAAACCTTGTTTAACTGGGTGCGTTACGTTTGCAGTCGCAGCTGCATTCGGCGCACTACCCATACCAGCTTCATTTGAGAATAATCCACGTTTTACCCCTAGTAAAATCGCAGCTCCTAATCCCCCGCCTACTACTTCTTTAATTCCGAAAGCATGTAAGAAAATTTCTTTAAATACATATGGAATTGCCGTAATGTTTGTTACAACAACGAATAATGCAACTGCTACATATATAATTGCCATTACTGGAACAATCATTTCAACCGCACGTGCAATTCGCTTAACCCCACCAAAAATAATGATTGCAAGTAAACCAGCCATAAACAGACCTACAAACTTACCATCTGTGTTAAATGCTCCATCAAAAGCCGCCGCTACTGTGTTTGACTGCACGGCATTGAAAATTAATCCGAAACTCACTGTTATTAAAACAGAGAAGACAACCCCTAGCCAGCGTTTTTTCAACCCTTTTTCCATATAATACGCTGGGCCACCACGGAATGCATTCCCATCTTTTACTTTATAAATTTGCGCTAATGTGCTCTCTACAAATGCAGAGGCACCCCCAATTACCGCGATTAACCACATCCAAAATACAGCACCTGGACCACCCGCTGAGATTGCAATAGCTACACCAGCTAAGTTACCAGTCCCTACACGAGAAGCTGTACTCATACAAAATGCTTGGAATGATGATACACCACTTTTTTCTTTTTGTGCTTTTCTTGTCTTTGAACTCGCCCCGTCCCCAAGTAGGCGAATCATTTCTCCGAAGTAACGAATTTGGACAAATTTCACACGAAACGAAAAGTAAAGTCCTAATCCAATTAACATCGCAATAATGATATATGACCAAAGGACATTATTCACATCCCCAATTACCTTAGCTAAAAAATCCATACTTGTATTGCCCCCTCTTCCTAACAATAAGAAAATTATATTCTAAAAACTTTTAGTAATCAAGAATTTTCGACAAAAACATGTTAGATTTTATAACATGGTAATGTCAACAATTATAACATACGCATTTATTATAGACATTATCTCAATCATCTTTTAGCCTTAATATCATTAATCACAACAAAAAAACGAGCATCGAATTCATCTCGATGCTCGTTTTTTTATTATACTGCTTTTTCTTTATCAGTTACCGCCGGCTTATCCCAACACTCTGTGTTCGTTAAACCAGGGATAGAATCTGCACTGAATACTGGATCTTTCCCTTGTTTCTTTTGTTTCACATAGTCCACTAATGCTGCATACGCGAATCGCCCAAGAAGTGTAATCGCAATTAAGTTTGTAATTACCATTAGACCCATAAATAAATCTGCCATATTCCATACAACTTGAAGCGTCGCAACAGAACCGAATAATACCATTCCCACTACCGCAATACGGTAAATTGTTAACCAAGTTTTACTTTGTTTAATGAATTCAATATTCGTTTCACCATAATAGTAGTTTCCTAGAAGTGAGCTGAAAGCAAATAGGAAGATAATAATCGCTAAGAAACTACTCGCCCATGGACCGATTTGTGAACTTAATGCATTTTGTGTTAATTCAATACCTTCTAAATTTGTTGCTTTATATGCACCAGAGCATAGTACGATAAATGCTGTTGATGTACATACTAAAAATGTATCTACTAATACTCCAATTGTTTGAATAAATCCTTGTTTAGCTGGATGTGTTACATCCGCTGTTGCAGCCGCATTCGGTGCACTACCCATACCTGCTTCATTCGCAAATAATCCGCGCTGAATACCAAACTTCATTGCAGCACCAATACCGCCACCTACAGCTGAATCTAAACCAAATGCACCTTTAAAGATTTCTGTGAAAACATCCGGTATTAAATAGAAGTTTTTAATAACAACGAAAACAGCTACTGCAATATAAATAATCGCCATCGGCGGAACAATCATTTCTGACATACGCGCAATACTTTTCACACCACCAAAAATAATAACCGCAACTAATACCGCTAATACGATTCCAACAACATAACGCTCAATACCAAATGCATTTTTAAATGCTAATGTAACTGTATTTGCTTGTACTGAGTTGAAAATTAAACCGTAACTAATTGTAATAAGGATAGAGAACCAAATTCCCATCCAACGTTTATTTAAACCTTTTTCCATATAATAAGCAGGACCACCACGGAAGCCACTGCCATCTTTTATTTTATAAATTTGCGCAAGCGTACTTTCTACGAAACTTGAAGACGCCCCGATAATCGCAATAACCCACATCCAAAATACTGCTCCAGGTCCTCCCATAGAAATAGCTAGTGCTACACCAGCTAAGTTCCCGATTCCGATACGAGCTGCTGAACTCATACAAAACGCTTGGAATGACGATACACTTCCCTTTTTACGTGTCTTTCCAGTTAAACCATCACTCATTAATCGAACCATTTCCCCTAAATGAGTAATTTGTACAAATTTTAATTTAATAGAAAAATAAAGCCCTAAACCAATTAACATTGCAATAAGAATATATGACCAAAGAATTGTATTCGTTGATGAAACGAATTGTTCTAACATATTCATACAATTATCCCCCTCCTTTTATCCATAAACCGAATTATATTCAAAAAATATTCAAAAATCAACATTTTTCGACACTTTACAACTTCCAAATATTAGGGTCCACAAGGCGGATTCAATGCTCTTTTATGACTTCACATTCACTAGCTGCGCATACTAAAACAAAAAATAATTTCATAAACAACGCCATTGACAAAAATACAAACCTGTAACTATAATGATTACAACAGGTTGTAACAAACCTAATTACACTAAATTTATTTATTTTTAGATATACACTTTAACAAAACACTTTGGAGGGATTTATTATGAAAATCGGAATTATCGGAGCAAGCGGAAAAGCAGGAAGTCGCATTTTAAAAGAAGCATTAGATCGTGGACATGAAGTAACTGCAATCGTAAGAAACGCTGCAAAAATTACAGAAGAAAATGTGAAAGTTTTAGAGAAAGATGTATTCGCTCTTACATCTAACGACCTACAAGTATTTGATGTAATTGTAAATGCATTTGGTGCTCCAGCAGGTCAAGAACACCTTCACGTAGATGCAGGAAACGTACTTATTGAAGCTGTGAAAGGTGCACCAAATACAAAATTACTTGTAGTTGGTGGAGCTGGTAGCTTATTTGTAGACGAAGAGAAAACAACACGTGTATTTGATACACCAGGTTTCCCAAATGAATACCTTGCAACTGCTCAAAACCAAGGTAAAAACTTAGAAATCTTGCAACAAATAAATGACATCACTTGGACATTTATCAGCCCTTCTGCACTATTCGCATTAGGAAAACGCACTGGCTCTTATACAGCCGGAAAAGACAACCTTCTTGTGAACTCAAAAGGTGATAGCTACGTAAGTTACGAAGACTTCGCAGTTGCAGCACTTGATGAAATCGAAAATCCAAAACATGTGAACGAACGCTTCACAGTTGTTTCTGAAGCTGAATAATAGAAAAAGCTCGTAAACATAATGTTTACGAGCTTTTTTTATCATCTGTTATATTGATTCGGTTTATGTGGTTCATTTGGTGTATAGGGTTTATTTGGTTTATTATCATGACCATTTGCTTTTTTCCAACTTACCGCTAACTCTGGGCTCGTTTTCTCTTCACTACGCTCAAGTAATACAACCGCATTTTGAATCGTTGGCGTTCCTTTATGTGCAATACCTTGTAATTTCGTTAAATTCCCCGATACTTTAAAGCTAAATCCACCAGCTGGTGTTTGTTTCGGAATTAAAATGCGGAATTTTTCTCCTACATTAAATTCAGTTTTTGCTTCGCCTTTTTCATTTACAAACTTCGCGCCTTGTGGTGCACCTGTAGCTTGTACTTTATACGTTCCACTTTTCGCGTTTGTTTCTACTGTATATAAACCTGTTTCAAAGAAATCATTTTTCAATACTGCTTCTTGTTCTTCTGTAGGAGTTACACTCATCGTAATTTCTTGTAACTCTTCACTCGCATTTGCTTTTGCAACTATATCTTTCGTTACTTTCTCTACGTTTTTATTACGGAAATCTAAATCGTTAATATCGATTTGTTTTAATGCATTCCATACTGCAAGCTGTGTTGCATAATGTGCTTCTCTCCAATCGGAAACACCTAATTCTTGCGGGCTCTTTTGTGGATATCCATTTAATAGTACACGGTACACGTTAACATCCACTTTTCCCATTTCCGGTAAATCTTGACCGCTTGGAGATTTCAAATCTACATTTAAGCAAAATGCAATTTTTCCATCTGCCGTTTTAATAAGCTCTGTTCGGATTGGTTTCTTCTTTGACTTACTATAACTCCAATCCATTTCATACTTTGTATGATCCATAACTTCTGCGAATGCTTTTTGAAGCGGGAATAACACAAATAAAACACTTAAAAAAACAGCTAAAAGTTTGAACGATTGCTTTATATTCATGTTTACAACCCCTTATGAAATAACAATTTACTAATAAGTAGTATTTAGTTAGAAAATTTTTTTATACATAAACACAACAAAAAAAAGAGTGCAAATGATTTGCACTCTTTTTCTCTACTTTAATCTTAGAAATCGAAGTTATCAGGATCTGGACCAACACGGTGATTTTCGTTTAAAGCATCGATTTTTTCCATATCTTCTTTCGTTAATTCAAAGTTGAATACATCAGCGTTTGCAATAATACGGTGTTCTTTCGTTGATTTTGGAATTGTAATCACTCCATTTTGTAAGTCCCAACGTAAGATAACTTGCGCTGTTGTTTTGCCGTGTTTATCAGCAATTTCTTGTAATGTTTCGTTATCTAATAATTGACCTTGCATAAGTGGTGACCATGCTTCCATTTGAATACCTTGCTCTTTACAGAAAGCTTGTAATTCTTTTTGCGTTAAACGAGGGTGGTATTCTACTTGGTTAATCATCGGTTTAATTTCTGCATCTTTCATTACATCTTGTAAGTGATGGATTTGGAAATTACTTACGCCAATTGCACGCACGCGTCCTTCTTTATAAAGTGTTTCTAGCGCTCTCCATGTATCTTTATATTTTCCTTCTACAGGCCAGTGAACAAGATATAGATCTAAATAATCTAGTTCTAATTTTTTTAAGCTCTCTTCGTATGCAGCAATTGTTTCTTCATATCCTTGATCTGCGTTCCATACTTTTGAAGTGATGAATAAATCTTCTCTTGAAATACCAGTTGCTTCGATACCTGCACGAATTCCTTCACCTACAGCTTTTTCATTTCCGTAAATCGCCGCTGTATCGATGCTGCGGTATCCTGCTTTAATCGCTGATTTTACAGCTTCTACAAGTTCTGGTCCTTCTTCTACTTTAAATACACCTAAACCGAACCAAGGCATTTCTACACCATTATTTAATACTGCTTTACTTTGTAAGTTTTTCATTTTATTTTCTCTCCTTTTATCCCGCATTAACGGGCAGTAAAATTCCCACTTCAAAACTCGGCTGAAGCAAAGACGTTAAGTGGGAAATAAACTGCCCGTAAACGTCCGATTGGTTCAACTAATAATCATTGGTGGAAGAACACCCCCACTGATTAAAGTTTCACTTTATTTTACTTGATCTCTTTTTTCTAATGTCATACTCCACGCTGTTAAAATAACAGCGCCTACTACCATAATGCCACCTACCCAAGCAGTATGGATTAATCCTAACGAATTCGTTACAAGGCCACCTATATAAGAACCTAGAGCAATCCCTGCATTAAATGCGGCAATGTTAATTGCTGAAGCAACATCAACCGCACTCGGAACAAAGCGCTCTGCCAATATAACTACATATACTTGTAGCCCCGGAACATTCATAAATGCGAATAGTCCCATGAAAATAATTGTGATTAACCCAGCTACTTTAAATGGCGCTGTAAATGTTAAAACAAATAATATAACCGCTTGAATAAAGAACATGTAAAATAGCGCTCGAATCGGATTATGATTCGATAATTTTCCGCCAACCATATTCCCTATCGCAATGGCGATTCCATACACTAATAAAATGATGGTAACGGTACTTGCTTCAAATCCTGTTACTTCTTGTAATAACGGTGATAAGTACGTAAATGTTACGAATGTTCCACCGTATCCTAGTGCAGTAATAATGAAAACCAGTAACAGTCTTCCATTTTTAATTAGTTTAAATTGATCACGAAACGATACAGGTACACCATTTTTTAAATTAGATGGGACCAGTATGCTGTTTGAAATAAAAGCAATAATTCCAATTACAACAATCGCCATAAATGACGCTCTCCAGCCAAATTGTTGACCGATAAATGTTCCAATTGGCACACCTGTAATAGTCGCAACTGTTAATCCAGTAAACATAATCGCAATGGCGCTAGCACGTTTATTCTCTGGTACGATTGCAGCTGCAATTGTAGATCCTATCGACATAAACACGCCATGTGCAAATGCAGATACAATCCTTGCGATAATTAATATAGTGAAGCTTGTTGCTACTGCCGCAATGCCATTACCAATAATGAAAATAACCATAATCCACATTAATAATGTCTTTCTCGACATACTAGCCGTTAACGCTGTTAAGACAGGAGCTCCTACCGCTGCCCCTAACGCATATAGGGAAACAGTTAAACCCGCTGTTGTCACCGAAACATTTAAATCTTTTGAAATGGATGGTAATAAACCGACACTAATAAACTCAGTTGTCCCAATTCCAAACGCACTAATTGCTAGTGCTAATAAAGCAAACATACTTCTTCGATTCGTCTGGACTTCGGAAGATGGTACTGTATATGAACTCAATTGAATTCCTCCTTATTACAAGAAATCCAATCATAATAGTGCGATAAAAAGGCCCTTTTATCTTCTAAAAAATATATTTAATCTCTACAAATGCTATTATGAATGGTTTCATTCTTTTTTTGAAGAACGCACTTTAAAGTACGATAGGCACTAAAAAGTAACATAGTCACTTTTTGGTACCGTACTACTCATTTGCTTCTCACATGTGCTATTATGAAACATATTTAACATGATAAAAAGTACGTACTTTAAAGTGCTATAGGTACTAAAAAGTAACATTTGTATGATTTAACTTATTTTACTCACAAAAGGAGGGTTTCATATGAAGAAATACAATATTCCTGTAGAGGCGACCTTAGAAGTTATCGGCGGCAAATGGAAGGTTGTTATTCTTTGTCACTTAACGAAAGGTACAAAGAGAACGAGTGAACTAAAACGTTCAATGCCTGGTATTACACAAAAAATGTTAACGCAGCAATTACGTGAATTAGAAGACGACGGCGTTATTCAAAGAAAAGTATACAATCAAGTCCCACCAAAAGTAGAATATTCTCTTACTGATTACGGTTGGTCTTTAGAATCGATTCTTGATTCTCTTTGTTCTTGGGGCGAATGCCATCTTGAAAAGGAAGGTAACACATCAATGCTAATTGCAGAAGGTGAATAATAGGAAAAAGGAAAAAACGAACATGAATTTGTTCATTTTTTCCTTTTTTTCTTATTATATATGTATATTTCTAACTGAAACAAAATATTTTATACGCTTTCATACCTTGTCAGTACTACGTTATACGCTCAATATCAAATAATTAGGAATCATTTTTATGTTAACATAGGTGTATATAGTATATAATATAGGATATATATTATATACACTTTCCGGTAACGGAGCTTTCCATTATGCGGACAAGCCATATATCGGACAGTTCATAAATAATAGGTAAGACGTTATGGTTTTAGATTTATGTTTGCAGCTTACTTGCTGTCATAAATTTAAAGGCATTTTATTGTGTTTTGTGAAACTTTGTATAAAGTTTCGTAACCGTTTACTATCTTACTTATAAAAAATAAGAGTATTGCTATCGTAAAGGAGAATTGGAGATGCCAGAAACTATGACTCAAACAAAGCCAAAACAAGAAACTGTACAAATTTCTGCTAGCCAAGGACAACTTGATGTACTTGATCAGTTGTTAAAACCTGAGGTACAAGAATCATTAACTACACTAGTAGAACAGCTTCCAAAATTAACTGAGCTTGTTAACATTTTAACTAAGTCTTATGACTTCGCTCAAACTGTTGCTACTGATGAAGTATTAAAAAGCGACACTGTTGGTGCAATCACAGAGCTTGTAGAACCTGTAAAAGATACAGTGAAAAGCATGGCTGCAACTGCAATCGAAGCGAAAGATCGTGCTGACGAAAGCAACGAAGTTATCGGCCTATTCGGTCTGTTAAAATTATTAAAAGACCCACAAGCACAAAAAATGTTCCGCTTTGTGAACGCATATCTTCAAATTAGTGCAGAACGTAACAATAAATAATTTAATTTATAACAACAATTAGTAAAGACGGGGGATATCATACTATGTCAAAACAAATTGTCATCTTAGGCGCTGGTTATGGCGGTCTTCTTGCCGCTTTAAACGTACGTAAATATTACAGTAAATCAGAAGCACAAGTTACAGTGATTAACCAATACCCAACACACCAAATCATCACTGAACTACACCGCCTTGCAGCTGGTAACGTAGCTGAGCAAGCAATTGCAATGCCACTTACAAAGCTTTTCAAAGGTAAAGATATCGATCTTAAAATTGCAACAGTTGAGTCATTCTCAGTTGATAGCAAAGAAATTAAACTAGCTGGCGGCACTACTTTATCTTACGATGCACTTGTAGTTGCTTTAGGAAGTAAAACTGCTTACTTCGGTATTCCAGGACTAGAAGAAAACAGCATGGTATTAAAATCTGCTGCTGATGCAAATAAAATCTACAAACACGTTGAAGACCGTATTCGTGAATACGCGAAAACGAAAAACGAAGCTGATGCTACAATCGTAATCGGTGGTGGCGGATTAACTGGCGTTGAGCTAGTTGGTGAGCTTGCTGACATTATGCCTAAACTTGCAAAAAGCCACGGCGTAAATCCAAAAGAAGTTAAACTTCTTCTTGTTGAAGCAGGTCCTAAAATCCTTCCAGTATTACCAGACCACTTAATCGAACGTGCAACTACTAGCCTAGAAGCACGCGGCGTTACATTCTTAACTGGTCTTCCTGTAACAAACGTTGCTGGCAATGAAATCGACTTAAAAGACGGTCAAAAACTTGTTGCTAACACATTCGTTTGGACGGGCGGCGTACAAGGTAACCCACTAATCGGTGAATCAGGTCTTGAAGTAAACCGTGGCCGTGCAACAGTTGATGCACACCTACAATCTACTTCTCACAAAGACGTATTCGTTGCTGGAGACAGCGCTGTTGTCTTTGCTGAAGACGGTCGTCCATACCCACCAACTGCACAGATCGCTTGGCAAATGGGTGAGTTAATTGGATACAACTTATACGCAGCACTAGAAGGCAAAGCATTCGAAGAGTTCGCACCTGTAAACTCTGGAACACTTGCTAGTCTAGGACGTAAAGATGCTGTTGCTACAATCGGAGCAAGCAATACTCCGCTTAAAGGCCTACCAGCATCATTAATGAAAGAAGCAAGTAACGTTCGTTACTTATCACACATTAAAGGTCTATTCAGCTTAGCTTACTAATCTGAATATAAGCCCGAATCATGCCCTGCATGGTTCGGGCTATTTTTATCCCGCTATTTGCGGGCTTGTAAAACTTCCACCTTAAAATCCAGTGAATACAGGGATGAAGTTGGAAGATTAACTGCCCGTAAAAGCCCGATTGGTTCAACTAATAATCAGTGGGGATGAACATCCCCCCACTGATTAAAGTTTCACTTTATCCGTAATTTTCTCTAACTTATTTATTCGGCAGAAGAATAATATAACCCTTTTAATTATCTAAATTTACTGATTATTTCATGTCCAAATTGTGTATACGAAAAGATGGAAGTATTCTTCCTACTCCCATCCTTTCACACAAACTATTCTCCTAACTTCACAAGGCTGTAGTTCTTCTTCCCTTTACGAATAATAATAAATCGTCCATCAAATGAATTTTCTACAGTTACATCCGTACCCACATCTGTTACTTTTTCACCATTCATAGATATAGCTCCATTATTAATGTCTTCACGTGCTTGTCTTCTAGATGGCTCAATTCCTAAATCAACTAGCCATTCCACGATGTTTTTCGTCTCTTTTGAAGACTCGAATGTTGGCATTTCTTTAAATCCTTGTTCAATTTCATCAGCTGTTAACGATTTAATATCTCCGCTAAATAACGCTGCTGTAATTTTCACAGCTTGCGAAAATGCATCTTCCCCATGAACGAATTTCGTCATTTCTTCCGCTAATACTTTTTGTGCTTCACGTTTATGCGGCTCTGTTTCTACCTTCACTGACAATTCATCAATACGCTCTTTCGTTAAGAACGTAAAGTATTTCAAGTATTTAACTACATCACGGTCATCTGTATTCACCCAGAACTGGTAAAATTCAAATGGTGTTGTTTTTTCGGGATCAAGCCAGACAGCGCCGCCTGCTGATTTACCAAACTTCGTACCGTCTGATTTCAATAATAACGGAATCGTTAATCCGAATACTCTCGCTTCATGCCCTTCTAACTTACGAATTAAATCTAAACCACTCGTAATATTTCCCCATTGGTCACTACCACCAATTTGCAGTTGAACATCTTCTTTCGTGTATAAGTGATGGAAGTCCATCGCTTGTAAAATTTGGTACGTAAATTCTGTGAAAGAAATTCCTGTGTCTAAACGACTTGCTACAATATCCTTCGCTAACATGCTATTTATACTAAAGTTTTTTCCGTAATCACGTAAAAACTCAATAATGTTTATTTCATGTGTCCAGTCGTAGTTATTTACCATCTTCACTTCGCTATTCCCGCCGAAATCAAATAGCTTTTTCATTTGTGCTGTTAACGCATCCACATTATGCTGGACTACTTCTAACGTTTGCAGTTGACGCTCTGATTGACGTCCACTCGGATCACCAATTGTTCCTGTTGCCCCGCCAATTAAAATAACAGGATGATGACCAGCTAATTGGAATCTCTTCATCATCATAAACGGAATCAAATGTCCGATATGCATACTATCACCAGTCGGATCCACTCCGCAGTATAGTGAAATCTTTTTCTCTTCTACTAGTTTACGTAAACCTTCTTCATCTGTCTGTTGATTCACAGCGCCGCGCCATTCTAATTCATCAATGATATTCATCTTTTGTCATCCCCTTTATTTTTTAAAAACAAAAAGCCCCTATGTCTACGATAGACATAGGGACGATTATTCACCGTGTTACCACCCAGTTTGCATAAATAGCATAGCTACTCATACCACTCTTAGCAATAATATCGATTGCTACTCCGCTTAGCGTTACCTAAGATACTCCAGAGTGTAATTCACAAGTTTGTTTGTGCTAGGTTCCAGCAACCCCTAGCTCTCTTTGATAACAGTGACAAACTGCTACTGGGCTCTTTCAACGTATATTATTTGTTAAATTATTAGCCATTATATTGAATTAAAAACAAAATGTCAACAATACCCAAATATTATTTCGAAATAATTCATACTTTATACGCTTTTTATTCAAAGATTATTGTAGATCTTCTCCAATAATCCTTACTTCTCGCTCTAATTTCACACCGAATTTTTCTTCAACAGTTTTTTGTACGAAATGAATTAAATCGATATAATCTTGTGCAGTTCCGTTATCAACATTCACCATAAATCCAGCGTGTTTTAAAGAAACTTCCACTCCGCCAATTCGCTTACCTTGCAGTCCTGATTCTTGAATAAGCTTACCTGCAAAATTATTTGGTGGACGCTTAAATACACTACCACATGAAGGATACTCTAACGGTTGTTTTGATTCACGCTTAAACGTTAAATCATCCATTTTTTCCTTAATCTCTTCACGTACACCTTCTTCAAGTTCAAACTTCGCTTCAAGAATAATATAATGATTATTCGCAAACACACTCTTACGATATCCAAATTCAAATTCGTCTTTCGTTAAAGTGCATAGCTCTCCATCACCTGTCATTACAACTGCTTCTGTTAATACATAAGCTACTTCACCGCCATATGCACCAGCATTCATATATAACGCTCCACCAACTGAACCTGGAATACCACAAGCAAACTCAAGTCCTGTTAGAGCATGTTCTAACGCAATTCGTGACACATCAATAATTGCTGCACCACACCCAGCTACAATCGTCGTTCCTGTCACAGTAACACCTGTAATATGAATTAAACTTACTGTAATCCCGCGAAGACCACCGTCTTTAATAATAACATTCGATCCGTTTCCTAAAAACGTAACTGGAATATTATATTGGTTAGCATACTTTATCACTTCTTGAATCTCATCATAATTAGTAGGCGCAACAAATACATCTGCTTTCCCACCCACTTTAATGTGCGTATGATTTTTTAGCATTTCATCTTTCTTTACATGACCTTCAGGCAATACCGTACTTAAATATTTATAAACCTCTTGCATATTCATTTTACGATTCCTCTATTTCTATAATCTTTTTATCCCGCTAGCAACGGGCCCATAATATCCCCACATAAAAAATACAATACAAATCCAAAGCTAAAGTGGTGGATACAGTGTACCTAAAATCAATTCGAGACACCTATAAACCTCTTAAATTATAAGAGGTGCCACTCATATTAAAATATATATCGCATAATAAAGCAACCCAAATGGACTACTAAACTCGACATGTAATCATATAGACAACAATTTGTAAAATATATAGGTTTTACAAAGTAATATCCTTCAATATCTTACTATACCACACGAAAATAAAGTGGTATTTTTTTGTAATCTTTACTTTATTTTCTTCAATAAAAAAGATGCTCTTACCTACGTAAGAGCATCCCTTTCATTTCCTCTTTAACTAATTTTATCTCGTCCACCTTCCCCCTCCCTTCACTTATTAGATAATCCGCGATACCTTTTATTCCATACAAAAGAGCACATCCAACAGAATGTGCCCTTTCTATACTTTTTAACTTATTTTTCGTTCTCTTCTTTTTCCTTATCAAACCATAACAGCTCATCATCATCAACTTCACCATTATAATTGATTAGAATCTCTTCTCCCGCTTTTATATCTTTGTAAGCAAAGAAGTTAAACATATGATTCTCAAAGACAATATCATACGTTGCATTCGGCTTATATGAATGATTAAATAACATGCCGTATCCTAAAAGGAATGCCGTATGATTTACCCCATACTCAAATGCGTAGTCAGCAAGTAACGTTTTCTCAATGTGCTCATGCTGTTCATTCGGATAAGAGATAACTGGTGCTGAGTGTATCAACTCACCCTTTTTAATATCACGAGTTGCAAATACACCTCTATTAAATTCTCCATCACTAAGTTCAGAAGTCTTAACTTCAATCATATGCGTCACCTATATATTTCTTTCTTCGAAGTATTTTTCTCCTTAAGCTTGGCAGAAAACGCGGAGAAAAGCAATTAAATTCCTACCAAGTATAAAAAGAGCACATTATTTGTGCTCTTTTTATGTGATATTATTTTCTAGAATATCTTATAACGACAACTTCACCCGTTAGAAGATATTCTATGAAGCCCCACGTATCAATTACTTCAACTTAAATACCGCACTAACTGGGTTATGATCACTGTTTTCAAACTTTAAGTCTTTCCCTTGTACATTTACAATTTCAACATTCGGCGAAACGATAAAGCCATCAATAATAGTGACAAAGTTTTCACCTTCCACATATTTCTTCACATCATCCCTTACCGTCATAACAGATGGATCTACAGCCCATTGGAATCCTCCATCTGCGAAGCCCTTCGGTAACTCTACTAGCCATTCAGGACGCTCTTTCACAAACTTAGGATCACTTAGTTGGACATTAGAAAGTAACTGGTTCCAATCTCCACCTAATATTACGTAATCACCGTTTTGATAACACTTGTTCATATATTCTTTTAAATACTCTGCTTGTTGCTTTCTAATTTTTCCGCCCTCATCATAAGCAGATAAATGTATGTTTACGAGCCTAACATACTTCCCATTATCAACAGGGATTTTATGTTCAACAATCGCACGATCTAAATCGAATAAACGCTTCGGCCAAGGCTCCATTCCGGGTAGTTGGAACCGCGTTGCTGTTTGAACTGTGTATTTAGAAAATGTACTTAATCCGCCCTCAGCATATCCCATCGGCTTTGTGACTGGGACAGGAACCCACTTAGTATCGTAGTTCTTCCCAAATGACGAAGCATAATCAGGTAATCCTTTTTTCAAAAACTCATGTTCATTTACATCAAATGATCGGTGGGATTTTATATCAACTTCTTGCAATAACGTAAAATCACTATTCTCATTTTGTAAAAATGAAAGCATCTTCTTTAAGTTTACTTCAGTCTGTTCTTTACTACTCGAACCAGAACCCTTTCCTCCGTCCATAAAGAAGTCTTGGTCTTTATCTAATCCAGCGTATCCAATATTAAATGTTGTAACTTTAAATTCATTTCCTGGCTGCAGTACACGCTCTTTATTGTTTTCAACCTTTACGTCTAAAACATTTGCTGGCTGTTCTTTTGTAAGTGTCATATAAGCTAAAAAGCCACCTAGAATACCAGCTATTATTAAAATAAAGATTAATACTATTTTTAAAAATTTCTTCAACACACATGACCCCTTTTTATTAAATAACGTTTTATTTATCTGTATTTTCAGTTAAATGAAGATAAATTAAAGACACAAGAAATATTTTACCATAAAGAAAACTTGTTATCATTATATTTAGCTAACAAATAATCGTTGTATCCCTCACTGCAATTATCTTGAAATTCAATCATAACATTTACGAAAGCAAGACTGGAATGTAATTACAACCCACAACAGAGAAATTACACCTTCAGAGAATATAACAGATCCTACTTTCTGAACTTTTCATTAACATATTTATTGGTAATCCAAAATAATATTTAGTACACTGTAAATAGAACTTATAGGCGATGGAGTTCGCCATAACTGCTATGTAGCTAATGACTCCTACCAGTACAACTACTGGTAGGAGTCTATTTTTTTTGAGTAAACTATTAGAGAGGTGAAGAAATTGAAATATATTATTGTTGGCATAGCCGGTATATTAGGAGCTCTTTCCCGTTATTATTTAGGTTTTACTATCGATACGCTTTGGCATCATTCATTACCACTTGCTACATTAACAATTAACTTAATTGGCTGTTTCTTACTCGCTTTGTTGACCACCTATATCGCCCGGTTAAACATCTTATCTTCCGAAGTTATTACAGGGATTGGAACAGGGTTTATCGGTTCATTTACGACGTTTTCAACATTTAGCGTCGAAACTGTAAAACTAATCAATCATTCTGAGCTAGGTATCGCCTTTTTATATGTATTATGCAGCATGTTAGGTGGTCTAATTATGTCTGGGCTTGGCTATAAACTTGGAGATTTTTTACTACAAAAACACCTTGAGGAAGGTGAACTATCATGATTAATGCTTTATTAGTAGCAACAGGAGGGTTCTTCGGTGCTATTACACGATTTGCAATTAGTAATTGGTTTAAAGAAAGAAATAAAACTTCATTTCCAATTGCTACATTTCTCATTAATATAACAGGAGCATTTTTACTCGGATATATAATTGGCAAAGGGATAACTACAAGTTGGCAACTATTATTAGGCACTGGATTCATGGGTGCCTTTACTACATTCTCAACGTTTAAATTAGAATCCATTCAGCTTTTCAACCGTAAAAACTATCGCGTACTACTTCTATATTTAAGCACTACTTATATAATCGGTATCACATTCGCATTCCTTGGGATGAAGTTAGGCGGAATATAAAAAAGAAAGCGACTCTTATCGGTCGCTTTCTTTCATAAAAAGTATGTTGCCCCATATGGAATTGAAAATAAACCAGCTGGATACACATTATAATGTACGATTTGCATCGGAGGCTGTGTATACGGCATATACTGACTCTGCATCATTTGCTCTACCTGCGCTTGTTGTTGCATCTGAATAGCCTGATGCACTGCCTGAATTGTCCCCTGTGCCCCGGCCAATGTAATAGCCGGCCCTACTTGTCTTTCAGTGTAAAAATAATGGTTCATCATTATTCAGCTCACTTTTTATACAGAATGAATTCCTCTTACATGTTATGTTCACATACAATGCAAGTGTTTTAAATTTACATAAAACATGTTTTTAGCCCAACCCATACATCAAACACCTTCATAGAGTATATAAATGCCCACAAATATATGAAAAGGAGTGAGAATATGAGTTTCTACGAACAACAGCCTTTTACTCAAGATAACTATTATCGAGATCAACATTGGCATCCCCAAAATCCACTAAAACACCAAACAATCGCTATAATTGGTCCTGCTGTTTCTCACGGATTACGTGAAGCTGCTCATCTCGGCTATCAACACGCATTAACCGAAGCTGTCGCTATCGGCTACTTACTTGGAAGAGGTTACGATTATAACACCGCTTGGAAAACCGTTGAATCTTGGTGGAGACCACCAGGATCCCCGCTTCCTACTCCATACTAAAGTGAAAAGACCGTAAATATACGGTCTTTTCACTTTAGCATGCTTTCTTTTTTTGAAGCATCGAGAAAATAGCCATGAACAAAATCGCAATAATTCCAGTAAAAACAAATAAATAAGCTAATGGAATTAAGAAAAATGGTTCCACTAAAGTTCCATCCGGCTTCACTTCCGAACCAATTATATTAAACATAATTATACATAACACTCCTAAAAATATCGGACTAGCCGCTAATAAATATTTGTTTTTCATAATATATTCTCCTTCAATTTCATAATTAATTTTTTGTATTCCTTTTCACTATTCTTACTACCATCATAATAAATCCAACAACATTACAAGTCAACAATTATTTATTGTTTTACAATAAATAATTGTTGTTTAAAATAAAAAAGAGACTATAGACAATCATCGTCTATAGCCTCTTCACTCCATTATTTCACTCTAAAATATTCTTTTTGGAACATACACATTCTTATCGCATTATGGTAGTTACCATCAACGAAAAACTCGTCTAAAAGCTCACCTTCCACCATAAATCCAACTTTTTTATAAACATGTACAGCCTTTTCATTCTCTTTATCAACAACTAAGTAAAGTTTATGCATATTTAATACTGAAAAAGCGTAATCCATCGCTAAACGCGTCGCTTCCGCTGCATAACCATGTCCTTGATAATTCGGATCAATAATAATTTGGAATTCAGTTCTTCGATGAATATAATCGATTTCCACTAACTCGACTAATCCAACCATCTCATTATCTTTCTCCAGGATAAAACGGCGTTCACTTTGATCATGTATATGTTTATCATATAAATCCTGTAGTTCTACAAAAGCCTCATAGGGCTCTTCAAACCAATAAGACATAATATGTGCGTTATTATTAAGTTCGTGTACAAACTTTAAATCTTCCCGTTCTAAAGGACGCAACTTTAATTCCTGACTCATTTCTATAACCTCCAAGTAAAATAACCTCTTCACTTAATTTCTCAATTTTTTTCGATTTCAAACGCCCTATTTACATTGTAAACTTTCAAGTAACTTGAAGGTCAAGATGAAAAAGTAGTGCAAACTTATGTCTGCACTACTACTCTTTTCTCAAATCTCTCATATTTGATATGTATAAAGCAATAACTAAAACAAGAATGGATCCTGCATATAATAACGTCTCCATCGGTTCCTCATGAGATACAATAATCAGTCGAATTAAAGCCGTAATCCCTATATAAATAAAATAGCGTAACGGAAAATGGTAGTTCGATTTAAAATACTTAATAATTAATGCGATGAACTCAAAGTATAAGAAGTAGACAATGATACTTTCAACTAATTTATAAGATGTATACTTCTTCGCCGAAAATATGTATTGAATAAACGTGATTGTCTCATTAATTAAAAAGATAGATAAAACAATGGACAATATAATTAGCGCTATATTTAATATCCACTGCAAAACACTAGCTATAACATGATCGATATTAAATGACTTCATTTTCTCTTTAGACTCTCCTTCGTATAAGTACTTATTTATTATAGCAAAATTATCATTGGAAAGAAGTTAAATCATATATTCGTCCTTTGTTTTCCCCTGTGTAGGGGATATTCATTGTTTGGAGGAGTCTTTTAACCGCAGAGCTAGATTGCATATTAAGAAAGTCCCTCAATTTGCTATTAGTAGTTATCATGTCAATCAGAAGTGTGTAATCTTGTAAAGCACGTAAATGAGCATGTTTAGACGTACTATTACAGTTTGAGCAACGCCATCCCTGTTTTTCTTTTAACATTGCCATTGTAAAACATTCCTCACACTGTACTCCCCTGAGCAATTCCTCTTTTTTAATTTTATATTGTGCAAGAATATTTTGTCGCTGTGGAAAGTTCTCATTCATAATTTGATTTATAAGTCCTTTTGTATTACCAATTGCTTCTTCTTTATATTGATTTTCAATTTGTTTGATTCTATTAGGTAAATTTGCACCGTGGATAATTTTACTAGGAAGTATTTCATCTGAAGTTTTAATAATTGTACGAGGTGAACTAATTACAACGAGGGATTCAATCGAGATATTATATAAACCATGCAAACTCAGCCATTTTCTCAACTGCACCTCTTGCCGCTTCAGTTGTAAAATCGGATCTGGGAAACCTTCTTCCGAAGTACCATCTGCTATTCGAATGAGCTGATTAAACTTTGCATCAAAGATTAATGTACCAATAATATTTTTTATTTCAAGAAAAAGAAGAAAACGTGAGGAAACTATGAGGGTATCAATTTGGAAATAATGTTTCTGATCAAACAACCTAATATCATGTAAAATACTGTATTCTGTTTCAGATAAGAAACTAAGCGGATATTCAATCGCCTGCTCTCCTTTATAACCAGCCATAAATTTTGCTAGATTTTCAGCCACCATATTCCTTTTGGGATGATGGGTAGGCAATCTTCTAAGGAGAGCGTCTAACTGGAGCAAATATACGGGCATTTTCCTCTCTTTCACAATCATTTTTATTCCCCCTCCAAAATATATCAACGATTTTTCAAATATATCGGCATAACTCCAAATATATCAGCGATTTTCGAAATATATCGACTTACCGACAAAAAACGACACACACATCAAAAGCCTATACACAGTATAGCATCACATCAAAAATCGCACTGTACTCATAATGTTAATCCCCCCATTTGATTATGGCATTTTCAAAATGAAAGAGTAACATTCACCGCATGTAAAATTCCTTTTTATAAATATGAAAAAATTTTAGGAATTAGTTTATCTTTTTTTAATGATTTATTTAGAGGGAGTTTATACTCGGCTATTAACATAATAAACGTAGTAACTACTTTCAGAAAGACAAACTATTACTATAATCGCAAACCGTACTACTTAAATTCATAAAATGAGGAGACGATACAAAATGAACAAAAAAACGAAAGCACTATCATCCATACTGCTCGGATTCACATTAGCATTAACAGGTTGCGCTGATACTAAAGCCGAAGAAAATCATAGTAAACAAAAACAAGAACAAACTGCTAAAGAGACAAAAAAGGAAAATAAGTTAACTAAAGGGCAAAAAATGGCTAACATTCTTAGCGAGACAAATTGGCAAGGTACAAGAGTGTATGACAAAGATAAGAATGACTTAACAAAAGAAAATGCAAACTTCATTGGTCTGGCAAAATATGATGCGAAGTCAGGAAGATATGAATTTTTTGATGCGAAGACAGGTTCAAGTCGTGGCGATAAAGGAACTTTCTTTGTCACAAATGATGGGAAGAAGAGAATATTAATTTCAGAATCAATGAAGTATCAAGCTGTTGTTGACATGACAAAGCTAAATAAAAATGTATTTACGTATAAACGAATGGGGAAAGATGCTAACGGTAAAGATGTAGAAGTTTTCGTTGAACATGTTCCATATAAAGAAAAAGAACTTTCTTTCACGGATCCGGACAAGCAATTGAACTCTACTACAGGCGATATCGTTAAAAACGTTGACGGAGATAAAATTTTAGGTGGAACCCTTTGGCATGGAACAAAGGTATTAGATGAGGCTGGTAATGATGTAACACAATTTAATTCGAATTTTATAAGTCTAGCAAAATTCGATGACAAGTCTAATAAATATGAGTTCTTCAATAGTGAAACAGGTCAAAGCCGCGGTGACTATGGCTACTTCGATGTTTTACATGAAAATAAAATAAGAGCTCATGTATCGATTGGTAATAACAAATATGGTGCCGCTCTTGAACTTACCGAACTGAATAATAATAAATTTACGTATAAAAGAACTGGTAAAGACCAAGCTGGTAAGGACATAACGATATTTGTTGAACATGAACCTTATAAAGGTGATGTTAAACCACAATTTAGTTTTTAATAAAGTTTGATTAAAAATCCTGTACTGAGCTGCAGGATTTTTCTTATTAAGCAAGAGGACGAAAAGAAAACAGATATACCAGACACAGAAATTAAATCTTATGAAGAAGTACAGAAAAGCTTATTTACCTGCAAAAACAAAAGAAAATTTAGGTGTAAAATAAATTTCTAAAAGTAAAAGGATCATCAATTAATTGATGATCCTTTTACTTTCCTTAGTGATAAAGTGTTAAATCATACTTCCTTCCTTTACTCTCACCGGTATATAGCACTTCCAATACTTGAAGTAACCTTTTCACGATTGAGCTTGATTGCACATTCAGAAGCTCTTCCAACTCACTATTATTAATCGCCTTTTCAATAAGACGTGTTTAATCTTGTAAAATACACTTATGTGCATAGTTAGAAACACTATTACAACTTGAACACTGCCATCCTTTTTTCACCTTAACCGATGAATGTTTTTTCGTGCATAATAAAAAAAATAAAAAATTCCTGTCACAAAACTCGTTATTCCGGGTTCTCTATAATACAGGCATCAAATGAGAGTGAGGTTTTAACTGACATGTTAAAAATAAAAAAGGAAGAAAGGCCTGTTTCGGATGTGACATTTGAAGATTTGTTTAAACAAAACTATGTTTACGTTGTGAAACAGATCGTATGGATTGTCAAAAATCAGACTATCGCTGAAGAATTAGCCCAAGAAGTATTTTTACAGCTATATCGCAACGATTGGAAGAGAATTGAACACTTACCTGGATGGCTAATAAAATCTTCTACTTATGTAGCGTATAAATATCTACGATCTGAAAAACGACATCAGGCGAGAGTAGATAAAACCATACAATATCATGAAGTACAGCATATTTCATCATTAGATGATGACTGGATTAGACAAGAAGAAATTACAAAGGTACAAATGGTACTCAGTAACATGGATGAACGGGATCGAACCATTTTATTAATGAGGTTTTCTGACTTTCAATATAAGGAAATTGCCGAAGTGCTTCAAATTGACATATCTTCTATTGGAACATTATTAGTCCGAGCCAAACAAAAGTTTCGTAAGATTTATAAACAGTTAGAGGAGGCGTAATAAATGAATTGTTATGATGTGGGATTTATTCAAGCATATATGGATGGGGAATTACCTTATGAGACAAGAAAAGAATTCACAAAACATTTAGATACGTGTAACGCATGCCAAGACTTATTACTAGAAATTAGTAAATTAAATCAATGGGAAAATGTCATGTTAGAGGAAGAAATAGTACATTCATCAAAGGAAATCAAAATTGATGTAGACCAAGCGTGGAAAGCATTTGAAAATCGCGCAAAATTAGAAGATGTTTCTTATATCAATCAAAAACCTGAACAGAAGAAGGGATTATTTACAAATATGAATAAAAAATCAAAACGTTTCATGTATATAGCAGTAGCGGTAGCAGGGCTTTTTTCAACAGCCATGATTCCACAAGTTCGAGTGGCAGCTACAGATGTTGCCTCTTATTTTTCCAATGCAATTTCAAATGATACGATTATTGATGAAGGAAGAGACGTTACAAAAGGGCAATTTATTCCTCTTGATGAAAAGATTACAGATCAAGGTGTTACAGTACATCTGAAAGAATTATATGTAGCGGATGCACGTATATCCGTTCATTACAAAATTGAAAAAGAAAATGGAAATGTAGTACCGTTTGAATTTGATACAACGGGGTTACAACTTGAAGATGACGGCAAAGTAAATGGTCAACAAGAAAAAAACCCAGAATATAAGGAAAATGGGTACTTCGGACAATTAGCATTTATTCAAGGAGCAAACGGTGGACCATTAGAACTAAAAGCATCCGGTGAAGAATTAAAGCATATAGGTATTCGTTTTAAGGATAGACCAGAAGGTGTCATTACATTTATCGAAGGTCCTGAAGGGAAAGATTCTTTCAAACAACCACTTACATTAGATGTAAATATAAGCAGGATTGGAAAATTATCTGGTTCTTGGAAAGGTCAAATTCAAATTGATCCTACCAAATTGAAAAAATAAAGTAAATTTAAATGAAAAAAAGAATAGAACGATGTATATCCAATACCATGCTTATATTCTTCCTTGTGTTACTTACATTTATTTCATACATGATTTCTACTCTATCATTTTTAATTTCATAAACATAAAAAGGTAGTATAGAAAGTAGCCGGTTCCTTAACATACAGGGAATCGGCTACTTTTTGTCCAAACGCACAATTTTCTTTTTTCGTATGGTGCCCCTACATGCAAAACTTACATAAAATCTAGATGAACTCCAAATAAACTCCAGATACTTGTTTTATGCTAAATGTAATCTTAAACAAGGAGGTAATGGAAAATGTTTAAAACATTATTAGCAGGAACACTTTTAAGTACAGGATTATTAGCGGGTGGTGCAGTAGATACAGAAGATATGAAAACGAACAAACTAGAATCGAATGAAAAAATAGAATGGAGACAAACAAATAAAAGTGAAAAAGAATCTGCAAAAAAGATGGACAAAGGTACAAAAATTGATCAAAATCAACCAATGTCAGTTACAACAAGTGTAGATGGAACAACAACTTCTTCGCCAATCCATAATTCACCTGAAGACGCAGTGCCAGCAATTCCTAACGAAGAAGCGAAATCTAACCATAATCAAACCTTTGAAATGCCTGAGGACACTAAATCAAAACCTGCACATGATTCTTCTAAATAAGCTATAAAATGAAATAGGATCATACCGTCAGATAAGTAATAATAGAATCCCTGTTGCATACAGCACAGGGGTTTTGATGTTAAAAAAGTTCCCTTCACTAGTCAAAAGCAAATAATGAAAAAAGAAAAATCAGATGTGAAATAATCAATAATTATTAAAAACAAATAAAAGGAGTATCTCTTATTTAATAAGAGATACTCCTTTTATTTTTGGAACCATGTCTTTCCCACAAGCAAAAAGAACCATAAACTTGCAGAAAGTTTATTTTAACTTCCCTATTGATAGGTTAACACGGTAATTCCCGTACTTTAATAATCGTCCTAGAAAGTTATCTAATTCTTCATTGGAAGCAAAATGTGTTTTTAATAAATAACATCCATCACCACTTATACGATGTACTTCAGAAATCCCTTCTTCTCCTTGAAAGAAATTCATAAACTCTTGATGATTAGCTGTTGTTACGAACAAAGTAACAAATGCAGTCACTACTTGTCCTAATTTGATTCGGTTTATTGCGATTGTATATTGTTCAATAATTCCTAAATCCTCTAATCTCCGAATTCGATTTCCTACAGCCTGCCCCGTCATATGTATTTTCTGACCAAGTTCTTTCCATTGTATTCTTGAGTTTTCTCCTAATAATTTTAGTATCTCAAAATCCGTTTGATCAATGATATAAACCAATCCTTTCACCGTGAAAGTAGAAAGCCAGAAAGTGTTTCGCCAGCTTATTCTGCTTATCGATACAATTCACTATACTTAGTTTATCCTCTTACATCACATTATTTATCAGTTATATTCACCTATAACATAGAGGACGCAACAAAAAAATACATCTAGATTTAAAGGAGGTTACAAATATGTTATTACAAGAAATCCTATCGTTCAATGAACAATTTGTAGAAAATGAGGAATACGCTCCTTGTGAAGCGACAAAAATGCCTAAAAAACGTATGGTTGTTGTTTCTTGCATGGATGCTCGTTTAATTGAGCTACTTCCAAAAGCTTTAGATATACACGATGGTGATGCAAAAGTTATCAGAAATGCAGGTGGTAAAATTGCTTCTGCTTTTGATAGTGTTATGCAAAGTGTTGTAGCATCAGTATATGATCTAAATGCAGATGAAATCTATCTTATCGGACACCATAGATGTGGTGCAAGCCAAACTAATCCAAAAGGAACACTTCAAAAAATATTAGATCGCGGAGTAGCTTCACCAGAAATTTTATCAGCAATTGAATATGCTGGTGTTGACCTTGAAAAATGGTTATTTGGATTCGATGATGTCTGCGATTCAACTCAAGCTAATGTTGATTTAGTAAGAAATCATCCACTTATTCCAAAAGATGTTCCTGTACATGGTTTAGTTATTGATCCTCACACAGGTAAATTAGATTTAGTAGTTGATGGATATAAAACATTACATGGTATGAAAAATTAATTATTACTTAAATGAAGGGAAGTTATTAAATATGAATAGACAAGAAGCTACGCAAAAAATTATGGAAGCAAAAATCACAAAAGGTTTAACATGGGAAGAAATTTCAAAAGTAAGTGAAAACTCTGAGACTTGGGTTGTAACAGCATTATTAGGACAAGCTACAATGACACGTCCGGAAGCAGAAAAAATTGGTAAACTATTAGAATTAGATGAAGAAGTAGTTCAGGCATTAACAGTAGTTCCACTTCGAGGTCAAGTAATGCAAATGCCTCCTACTGACCCAATCTTATATCGATTATATGAAATGATGTTACAATACGCACCAACTCTTAGAGAATTAATCTTAGAAAAAGCTGGCGAAGGTGTAATGAGTGCAATTAACTTCAATCTAGGTGTGGATACACAAGAAGATCCAAAAGGTGGCGATCCTCGTATCGTTATTACACTTAACGGGAAATTCTTACCGTTCCGTACATGGTAATCAATTAAAAATCTATCTATATAATTAAAATGATTTTATAGATTTACAAAATCCATCCTTTTTAATCTAACTGTATAGAAAGGGTGGATTTTTACTATGAGATTCTTTTTCGGCAAAGGGGACTAATATGAATAAAAAATACTTTAATACGAGCTTTAGTATTCTACAGTGGTTTGTGTTTTTATTAGCAAATGCAATTGCATTGCCTATCATTATTGGTGGCATATTCTATTTATCAATAGAAGATATCTCAACATTAATGCAGCGAACTTTTTTAGTCGTGGGAGTAAGTTCATTTATACAAGCATGGTTTGGGCATCGCTATCCCATAGCGGATGGTCCAGCCGGTTCATGGGTAAGTATATTTGTCATACTGGGACAAGTAGCTATGCATCAGGGCCAAAGCGCAAAAGGCGTGTTGCAACTTTTAGAAGGCGGGTTAATTATTACAGGTATATTACTCTTCGTTCTTGGTATAACAGGGCTTGTTCATCGAATTCTACGTTTATTTACACCTTTGGTTACAGGAACTTTTCTTTTAATATTATCTCTTCAGCTTAGTGGTGTGTTACTAAAAGGAATGATGGGATTACAAGGAGCTGTAACTCATCCTGATTATACAACGGCTACTATTGCGCTCTTTGTTTTTGCCCTTATTACTTTCTTATCAATTAAAGGGAAAGGATGGATGAAAAGTTACGCTGTGTTACTTGGAATTTCATGTGGTTGGCTTTTGTATGCTGTATTAGGAAAATCATCTCATATGCCTTCACACACACCGTTAGTTAAGTTACCAGAGCTATTTTCTTGGGGCACACCTAGATTCGATATTGGAATGGCTCTAACTGCAACTTTATTTACATTTCTTTTAGTTGCAAATACGATTGCTGCTGTTTCAGCTGTAAAACAAGTGGCTCCGTTATCTAAAGAACATGAAAAGCAAACACTGAACCGTGGTGTGTGGGCAGGAGGTATATCACATATTATCTCGTCGTTGTTCTCTACAATTGGAATTGTACCATTACCTGCATCAGCAGGATTTATTCAACTAACAGGACAAAGAAAAATGAAGTCGTTCCTTATAGCAAGTCTTATATTAGCAGGAATTTCTTTTATTCCCTCAATTGTAAGCTTTATATCCTTGCTACCAGGTCCTATTGCTAATGCTGCACTTTTAGCAACATTTGTCCAAGTAATAGGAATTTCATTTCAATCAATTTTACGTGAAGAATTAAATCAACGCCGATTAACTATATTAGGAATTTCATTATTAATCAGTTTGGGAATAATGTTTCTTCCAGAAAGTGCATTTAGCGGAATTC
Organism: Bacillus silvicola; assembly: GCF_050524305.1. Classification (NCBI taxonomy): domain Bacteria; kingdom Bacillati; phylum Bacillota; class Bacilli; order Caryophanales; family Bacillaceae; genus Bacillus; species Bacillus silvicola. Next base: position 1,611,617 of record NZ_JBNGVC010000013.1, on the reverse strand, counting down.
CTTCTTCCTTACAATATGTTTTAAGTAATGGATTGCTTGTGGGTACCATGCTTGTCATTCTATTGGAACAGTTTTGGAAAGAGTAAAACTTGTGACTAAGTAAAAAAACGCCCTGCTTACAGGGCGCCTTTTTATACCTAATGACTAATACTAGCAGTTGGGTATAATGTTGTTCCTCCAATTGAAACTTTTATTTCATTTGTTAATGGAACATTTTGTTCATTAATAATTGTTCTCCACCATTCCCATGCAAGACCAGTACATTCTCTTGCTACGATTTTTATATTTTTTGAATTTGGTGGAAGAGGGATAACTGTAGAGTAATGAGCCGTTTTGTCTTTGCCGCTACCATCCCATGTTTTATGTGTTAGTACTTCTTTACCATTTTGATCAAATGTGAATTCATCCCAAGATACATCAAATTGCGCAACGTAAGCACCGTAATGATCCAGTGTCATTTTAGCACTTGAATATTCTGTAGTTGTCGTTTCGATATAATCTGTATTGTTATGAACAGCAGCAGTTGCATTATCTTTTAAAAAAGTACTTGTATATGAAATTGGGTATGCTGGATTTTTAAGACTTAATTCAGCATTATCTTTAATGATATTTCGGATTTCATTGAAATCTTTAGTAACAACCTTGTTATGCTCTTTCGCATCTCCGCCTAATACTACAGCGGTAAAGGTACTTTCTTCAAAAATATCTTTGTACTGTCCACTCGTTTCGACGCTGTTATTCTTAAGTAAGGCTTTAAAGGCAGCTTGTACATCTTTGCTCTTAGATGTTGTTTCTAATTTTACATAAGCAGTTCTACCATAAGCTACATTTGAGACCATAACAGGTGGAGCCGAATTACTTACACCTTTACGAGTTAACTCACCAAAAGTAACACTATTATCAAAAAGATCGGATGGATTGTTAGGTAGTTCAGCACTTACGGTATAAAATATTTGCTTATATGCCGCTACCATCACTTTTTTCTCTCCATTTGCAACCGCATTAAAATCAATGTTTAGACTGTTATCAAGATATTTGGCGTTAACGTTAAGGGCACTTGCGATTTGTGATTTACTATAAACCATAGATTCTGTATACTGCATTCTTGCGGGTAACGTATGTGTTTTAGAATACTTTTCATTCCAAGTAGATACTAGATCATCTACTGCTCCAGCCACATTACCATATGTCGGATTTTGGACAGTAATTGTATTTTCTTTTCTCATGCCAGGTAAGTCTATACTAATATTCAAAGGCTTTCTCTTAGCCACTAATAAACTAGGTTGATTGTCTGCAAAAGCTTTATTTGCAAGTTGTACCGCTCCTGGATACGTACGATTCACCACAGAATCAATAATCGAAATATCGACTGGTGAAGTTGTAAGTGATTTTTTCTCGCGTTCCACTACTACAAATTTACCATTTGAATTGATACTTTCTTTTGGAACAAAACTCTCTACCTTATCACCATTTACAGCTAAAACCTCTTGATTATTATATTTAAGATTTGCTATACCAGTATCAATGCCACTAGCATTTTTGGTTACATCAGTTGCATTACCTACTTGTGTTTCTGCGAAGGAAATAGATGAATAATTAATAGTGCATAGACTAACTAATAAACATGTAAGGAACTTTCTTCTTTTAGTGTTTTTCTTAATATTCAGAAAAATCACCCCGTTCTTTTTTTAGTAAGATATGATAATGATTGATAAATGATAGCTAACTAATAAACCTACATAAATGCTTTTAAAAGTTCTTGAATTAACGGGATTACGCCACCTACAAATTTCAAAACTGCCATTGCGATTTCCATATTATTTCCTCCCTTTTTATTGCTACGAAAATGTGATTTATCTTTATGCCCTCATTATAGTGACCCCTTACACTTTTATCAATACACTCTTATATGCAATATTACATACAAAAAAACAAGCTGAATTCTTATAAAAAGTTATACAGAGATAAATTTTCCGTTTGGTAAATACTTGAAAAAGCGAAGCATTCCTTTGCATTTTATGAGCAATTTACAAGTTTATTGTTGGAAGCATCGCAGGACTAGAAGTAATGAGATACCTGTAGGACTGTTACGAGCATCCAGAAACATTAAGAGTCCTCATGGGCAATCGTATAAAAAAAGCTGCTGCCCATAAAATACAGACAGCAACTTCAACTAGAGTAGCTGGCATGATTTACGCAAGCTACAGTATTTTTTTGACATAGTCATTTTTCACATTTTGTAACTAATAAACAGCGATTGGCCCATAAGGACCATTGATAATTTCTATTTTTGTTTCAAAAATATCAGTCAAAATTTTTGGGTCCATAACCTCTTCTACTGTTCCAAAAGCAGCAATTTGTCCATCTTTCATAGCACAAATTTTATCAGAATATTTAGCCGCAAAATTTATGTCATGCATAACAGTCAGAATTGTTCTTCCAAATTCATTAGCCGCACGTCTCAAATGCTCCATCATTTGAACAGAACGAGCAACATCAAGGTTGTTTAGAGGCTCGTCCAAAAGTACATATTCCGTCTCTTGGCACAATACCATCGCTACATATGCCCTTTGTCTTTGACCACCAGAAAGCTCATCTAAATATCTATTCTCTAAATTAGTTAAATCTAAAAAATCGATATATTTAGAAATAATAACTTCATCCTCTTTAGTTAATCTTCCCTTTGAATAAGGAAAGCGCCCAAATCCAACTAATTGTCTAACAGTAAGCCTAGTTACAAAATGATTTTCTTGTCGCAATATAGTCAAAACCTTCGCTAAGTCTTTTGATTTGGATTCAGAAACATCCATATTCGCTACCTGAATTTGACCTTCATCCATATCTAAAAGTCTGCCAATCATCAAAAGTGTCGTTGACTTTCCAGCGCCATTTGGTCCAATTAAAGAAGTAAAGCCTGCTTTTGGTATTTCAATATCCAAAGGTCCTATTTTTACCTTATCAGTATAGAACTTTTTAACATTATCAATTTTTATCATAAAGCCCTCTTCCTTAAAACTATAGTTAAGAATATGATTCCACCAAATAATTCAATAATAACTGAAACCACACCTTGAGCATGGAATACATGATACATTAAAAAGTATGCACTCGTCATTATTAAAAATCCGATTGCAAAAGCCATTGGAAAAATATATCTATGATCATAAGTTGACGCCGCCTGATAACTCAAAGTTGCTACTAAAAAGCCGTAGAAAGTAAGTGGCCCAATTAGAGCTGTTGAAATGGACATCAAAATAGCAACTAATACAAGCGTATAAATTACACTAGGTTGATATTTAACTCCAAAAGAAGTAGCAACATCCTTTCCTAGTGACAAAACATTCAAATTCTTAGAATGAGCAAAAATTAATACTGCTACAATTATGATCATAGGAATTACAATAGGAAAATATGCAGGATCTGCATGATTAACAGAACCAAATAATCTCGCTTGTAAAATATCAAATTCTGAAGGCGCAAGTAGTTTCCTCATGAAAGTTGACACAGAATTTAGCCCGGTACCAATAATAATTCCAACTAAAAGCATAAGTTGTAAATTCCCGTATTTACCGGAAAGTAACCATCCATAAAGTATCAAACTCATAAAGACCATAACAACGACTTGAAATAAAAATGATCCAATTCCATTAAAATTTATCAATGCACTAGCACCAAAGAAGAATATTGTACTCGTTTGAATTGCTGAATAAAGTGATTCGAAACCTAAAAGCGAAGGAGTAATAATCTTATTATTCGTAATAGATTGGAAAGCAACTGTCGACAAACTATGGCAAACTGCAGCAATAATCATTGCAACAATAGCTACTATCCTTCTCTTAACAACTGGGATAAAAGAAGGTGAATCTATCGGAACTGGATTGTTATAAACTAAAAGTCCATATGAAGAAAGAAGGCCTAAAGCAATCAATGTTATCAGTAAAATCCAATAACGTCTTGCTTCCTTCTTAGAACGAAAAGCACTAGCTGATCTATTTTCATTATGAAGGCTAGAATCGATTTCGACATTTTCTTTATTTTTATATTCTAATGTGATCATCGTAGCCTCCTTGGTTTTCTTTGCCTCAATAAAATAGTAATAAACACGACTGCTCCCACTGTTGCAAGTATTAAAGAAACAGGTACTTCAAAAGGCTTTATAATTGTTCGAGAAATGATGTCACAGGCAGTTATTGTCCCCATTCCGATCACACACACCCAAGGTAAATTACTCCTAAGATCATCACCTCTAAACATTGAAACAATATTTGGAACAATTAATCCCAAAAAAGGTAAGTGTCCAATAACAGCTGCAACAATTCCAACTGCAACAGAGATAAGGCCAGTCCCAAAAAGAACAATTCTATTGTAATTAACTCCAAGGCTTGTTGCGACATCTTCTCCTAGTCCAGCTAAAGTCAATCTATTAGCATACATAAAAATAAGCAAAGTAATGATAACAATCAGCCATAAATATTCATATCTTCCTACCTGAATGTTAGCAAATGAACCTACAAACCAAGTTTCAATACTTTGTGTCATTTGGAAAAGGAGTCCCAAAAAAGTAGACACTGCAGAAATAACTGCTCCAAGCATCAATCCAATAATCGGGACAATTAAAGACGAACGAAGTTTAACTCTTCTTAAAAATAGAAAGAAAATCATAGTTCCTATAAAAGAAAAAATGATTGCACCAGTCATTCTTTGCACTAAAGTCGGGGCAGGAAATAATAAATATACAAAAAGCAGGCCTAAGCCTGACCATTCAATAGTCCCCGTTGTAGTAGGTTCAACAAAACGATTTTGTGTAATGAGTTGCATTACGAGCCCTGCCATCGCCATTGCAGCTCCAGTAAGCATTAATGCAACTGTTCTCGGAACACGAGTTATGAAAAACATCTCCATTCCGTCCTCTTGTCCACGTATATCATAAACTCCAGTAAACAGTGATATAATCCCTAAAATTATAACAACTATAATCGCTATTATAAAAGATTTTGTCCATAATTTATTGTGATTATAAAACTGGGGTTGAGAAATATTCTCAACCCTAGAAATTATATTTTTTGACACTGTTTCGTACTCCTTTACACTACTTAGCTAAAGTTTTTGCAAGATTTTCAAACAACTCTATATAAGTCTGAATTGATTCATTTGTGTAAGTATCTTCTGGTGCATAAACAACTTGTTTTTTAGAAACAGCAGTTGTGTTTTGAAGAGCTGGTGATTTAGAAATAACATCCTTAGCAGGTGTTGAAGTAGCTGCATCAGATGTTGCAGCATCACGATCTAATACGAAAAGCCAATCAGGATTTGTTTGTGCAATAGCTTCAACAGAAACGTCATCACCTTTATGACCTGCAGTAGAATTTGAAACTTCTAGTGCTGGAACCCAACCGAAAATTTCATACATTGGTCCCCAAACACGACCAGAATGTGGAGCAGCAAAACCAATATTCCCACCAGTAACGATAACACTCATAACTTTATCTTTTCCATTATAAGCAGATTTTGCAGTTTCAATAGATTTATCAAAATCAGCTACTAATTGTTTAGCTTCTTTATCTTTATCAAAGATTTTTCCTAAAGTAATTGTAGAATTTTTAAGTCCATCTACTAAATTTTTCCCAGGCGTAGTAGATTTCTCAGAAACATCAAAATTAAGATCAATAACAGCTGCATTTGGCACTAATTTTTTGATTTCTTCGTAATGACCAGCAAATCTTTGACCAACGATTACAAGTTCAGGGTTTGCAGCTGCTATAATTTCAAGATTTGGTTCACGGTGATTTCCAATATTTTGAACTTTTTCATCCTTTACATATGCTGAATCTGCAGGCATTACATCCTTTGGAGCTGCCGCTAATTTAATTCCCCAATCAGCTAAAGTTTCAAAAGTTCTATTATCTAAAGCAACTACATTCTTTGGATTTACAGGGACTTTAACAGTTCCATGGGCATCAGTGATTTCAACCGTCTTCGGCTTATCACTACTATTACCTTTATTAGCTTTCGAAGTTTCTTTACCTGAATCTGAGCAAGCTACTAACATTAAAGTGAAGATTGCTAGAATACTCACTAATTTTAAAAGCATAGATTTTTTCATACGTATACTCCTTATAATGTAATTTAGTTCGAAAATGATAAAGTCCATAGATTGAATTAAATAGTAACTTTTATTCACCCAAATCGCTATTGATAATCATTTTCATTTGAACATCCTGTTAATTAGTATAGTCATTAATTCTGTGAAAATCTTGTGAATGGTGTGAGTTAATAAAATTAAACATAAATTAGATACAGTCTCATCTAATGCGCAACAGAATCATCCCCCACACGTACTAATCAATAGATTGGGCACCTTATAAACCATGATTTCTACTGCAAAAAAAATGCCCATTAATAGCTAATTTTTTCATAATCCATTGCCTGATAGAAATATTCTTTTTATAGTTTTCGTCTTTTAATATTTCTCAGAAACTATTTGATTATCAAATTTAATACAAAAAAACGAGTAAAACTGAAAGAAACAGTTTTACTCGTTTTTTCTATTATGACAAACTACACTTTCCCTATCAACTTATTTTTATCATTCAATCATTGAATAGCCCCTGCCATGTATCGTTTCAATATATCTATCTTTCTTCTCGCACTTTAACTTTTTTCTTACATACCCAATATATAAGTCCACTACATTGGGATTGACTACTACGTTATATCCCCAAACCTGGTTCAAAAGCATTTCACGGCTCAATATTGTATTTTTATTCTTGATCAAAAATACAAGTAAATCGTACTCGCGCTTAGTAAGCGTCAGATTTTTACCACCTTTTTTTACAATATTGCTAGATGCATCAACAAATAGATCTTTAAACTGAAAAAAGTTTATCTCATTTTGCTGAATACAGTCACTTCTTCTTAAAATAGCTTGAACCCTTGCTACTAATTCTTCTTTCACAAATGGTTTTCTTATATAATCATCTGCTCCTGCTTGTAACCCTGCTATACAATCCTTGCTAGAAATATTGTCGGTCACAATAATGATCGGTGTCGTTTTAACAAGTCGTATTTGTCTACAAATTTCTGGTCCCGATATACTTAATGAATCCCAATCCAATATGATAATATCCCAATCTTGTTCATATATTATATTTAAACCCTGGTTTTCATTGTGAAGTTTTAAAATGAAAGAGCCTTCTTGCGTTAGACCGCTTACGATTTTCTTCGCTAAAGACCGTTCATTTTTAATTACTAACACCTGCCTCACCGATGGTTCACCTCTACTTCAATATAACTTAGTTAGATAAAAAATTATCCCAAAAAATAATTTAAGATTTATAAGTATTAAACTCCTAAAAAAAGTAATTATAACAGCTTATTAGGAGAACTCTATATAATCTTACAATAGATATGGGTAAAAACACAAAATATATGAAGATTTAAATAAATATTATTTAATCATTAAGGGGCAGCTATAGTATCTACCTGCATATCATCAATAACTATTTCTTCATTTTCTGTCTCAGGGGTACCGCCCCATCCCCATCAACTTAAGCATTTTATAAAACCACAAAATAAAAAAAGGTAGTCTTTCTATTTTTCCACTTATAAATACTTGTGTAGAAGTGATTTTGTTGTTTATTTAGATAAGATTGTGATTTTTAAGTGATAACATACAAGATGCATTTAGAATGGAATCGAAAGAACCGAAGACTTAGAGGAACCATAACTTTGCCACAAACAAAAAGAACCATAACCTCGCCAACCTGGCAAAGTTATGGTTCATATCATACAAAATAAAAAAACCACCAAATATGTATTGGTGGAGACGGTGGGAGTCGAACCCACGTCCAAAAATATCGGCACTTAAGCTTCTACGAGTGTAGTCGATATATTAGCATTTCGCGAACTCTTCGGCCTATCGACAGGCTTCCAAGTTGCTAGTCTGATTGTTCTCTTCCTTCGCCCTCAGACGGCGAACTCCGGCGTAGTCCACTTAGTTTGAGTCCCTTACCCTACCACATGGACGATGGAGGGAGGAACCTTTAGTGCAATTAAGCAGCTAAAGAAAGATTGTTTTGTTTGCCAATTATAGGCTTTGACGTTTTAACGAGGCCGATCCCCTCGACTCGCAACCTAAGCTCGAACTATCCCTGTCGAATCCGTAACGTCCCCATGATAAAAATGGAGCATACGAAGAAAATATCGTGATAGCTACTAAGAGCTGTTTTTCAATGTGCAACAACCTTACATAAGTTATTATATCATACGCGCGCCGTTTTACAAATGTAAATATCTGTATTACATCTTTTGGCGATCACGGAACACGCGTGCAATCTCACGTTTAGCTTCTTTCTCTTTTAAATCGTGACGTTTATCATATTGCTTCTTACCTTTTGCTAAACCAAGTGCCATCTTTGCAAATCCATTTTTCAAATAGATTCTAAGTGGAACTAATGCGTAACCTGTTTCTTTTGCAGCTCCCGCTAGTTTATCAATTTCTTTTTTATGAAGAAGTAATTTTCTCGTGCGAAGCGGATCATGGTTGAAACGATTCCCTTGTTCGTACGTATTAATATGCATATTATGAACCCATACTTCACCATTATGTATACGTGCAAACGCATCTTTCAAGTTCACGCGACCAGCGCGAATCGACTTAATTTCCGTTCCTTGAAGGACAAGCCCTGCTTCGTATGTTTCTTCGATGAAATAATCATGAAATGCTTTTTTATTTTGTGCAATAACCTTACCTGTACCTTTTGGCATATAACGTCCCTCCTCTATTTTTACTATTGTAACAAATGTAAACAAAAAGCGAAAGTGGCTCGCTTAGAATGTGAGGTGGATGGAGCTTCTGACCTTGAGGTGCTCTTTGCCTCCTGGGAAGAAGCGAAGCCGCCGAACATTCTAGCCACTGTAGCTAGATTCCATAAAAAGCGAAAGTGGCTCGCTCTCAAGCCACCAGCAAAAAAGAAAAAGGCCCCGCTTTTCATCAAAGCGAAGCCACCCTTTTCTTACTTACGCTTTTTCTTTTTCTTCTTGAATCCTGGTACATTTTCGAAGAATCCTTTTTTCTTCTTGCCATTACCATCTTTTTTCCCTGGCTGACTAGCGGATGCTGGCCCTGATGCGGATGCGGATCCTCTTCCTTTGCCTTTTCCTTTGCCGTCACGGTCAAATTTTCTACCCGTGCCACGTTCGCCACCGCGCTCATTACTACGCTCGCTACGTCCACCGCGTTTCTTTCTACCTGTTCTTGGCTGTTCAATCACGACTGGACGATCTTTGAACTTACGACGAGGTGTGCCTTTCATACCAACGATTTCAAAGTCGATTGCGCGCTCGTCTTTATTTACGTTAATAACGCGAATTGTAATTTCGTCACCGATGCGGAATACGTTACCTGTACGTTCTCCGATCATTGCGAAATGCTTCTCGTCGTAACGGTAGTAATCATCCGTTAAGTAACTAACGTGTACAAGACCTTCAATTGTATTTGGAAGCTCTACGAATAAACCGAAGTTTGTTACAGAGCTAATCATACCGTCATACTCTTCACCGATCTTATCGACCATATACTCTGCTTTTTTCATTTCGTCTGTTTCACGCTCTGCTTCAACAGCACGACGTTCCATATTAGAAGAGTGCTCTGCAATCTCGGGTAAGTTTTCACGCCATTTTGCCTGTGTTTCACTATCAACTTTACCGTTAATGATATATTCACGAATTAATCGATGAACAATCGTATCTGGGTAACGACGGATCGGCGATGTGAAATGCGTATAGAACTCAGTTGATAAACCGAAATGTCCTAAGCTATCCGAATCGTAACGTGCTTGCTTCATAGAACGAAGCATAACCGTTGAAATTACTACTTCTTCAGGCTGTCCTTGAACCATTTCAAGAATTTGTTGTAGCGCACGAGGATGTACTTCATTCGCACGTCCTTTTACCGCATATCCAAAGTTCGTTACAAACTCGAAGAAACGCTCTAACTTATCTTCTTTCGGATCTTCATGGACACGGTACATGAATGGTACGTTCATCCAGTGGAAATGCTCTGCTACTGTTTCGTTCGCAACAAGCATAAATTCTTCAATTAACTTTTCTGATACAGAACGATCACGCATGACAACATCAGTCGGTTTTCCTTCTTCATCTACTAATACTTTTGCTTCTTTAAAGTCAAAGTCGATTGCACCACGGCGCATACGCTTTTCACGTAAAATTTGTGCCAATTGACCCATCTCTTTAAACATTGGTACTAACGGTTCATAGCGCTTGATTAACTCTTCGTCCTCATCTTCTAAAATGCTTCTTACGTCAGCATATGTCATACGCTCTGTCGTTTTAATCACACTTTGGAAAATCTCGTGTTTGACAACATCACCTAAGTTGTTGATTTCCATTTCACAAGACAGTGTCAGACGGTCTACTTTCGGATTTAATGAACAAATACCGTTAGATAGACGATGTGGAATCATTGGAATTACACGATCAACAAGATATACACTCGTCGCTCTTTCCGCTGCTTCAACATCAATTGGAGAACCTTCTTCAACGTAATGACTTACATCCGCAATATGAACACCAAGCTTGTAATTACCGTTCTCAAGCTTCGTTACTGTAACAGCATCATCTAAATCTTTCGCGTCTGCACCATCAATCGTTACAATCATTTGGTCACGTAAATCACGGCGATCTTTTAAGTCTTCTTCTGAAATCGTTTCTGGTACACTGTTTGCCTGCTCCATCACTTCTTCAGGGAACGCTAAAGGTAAATGATGTTTATGGATGACAGATAAAATATCTACTCCTGGATCATTTTTATGACCTAGAATTTGAATAACTTCACCTTCCGCACTTAAACGATTCTCTGGATAGCTCGTAATTTTAACAACAACTTTATGGCCTTCTACAGCACCCATTGATGCGCTTTTCAAGATGAAAATATCACTTGTCCAACGCTTATTATCAGGTATAACAAACCCAAAGTTCTTTGATTCTGTATATGTACCAACTAGTTCTTTCGTTCCACGCTCTAAAATACGAACAATTGAGCCTTCTTGACGTGATCCACTTGATTGCGAGCTAACACGTGCTAATACTGTATCACCATGAAGTGCGCCATTTAATTCTGTAGGTGGGATGAAAAGATCATCATCGCCCGTTTTCTTCTCTTCTGGAACGACGAAAGCAAAGCCACGTGCGTGTCCAATTAACTTACCGCGTACTAAATTCATTTTTTCTGGAAGACCGTAGCGGTTGCTACGTGTACGAACAACAAGCCCCTTCTCTTCCATCATTACAAGTGCCTTTACAAAATCTTTAAAGCCTTCAGAACCTTCAATTCCAAATGCCGCTTCTAACTCTTGTATTGTTAACGGTTTATACGCTTCTTCTCTCATAAATAATAACAACTTATCAATATGTTCTTGTATGATTTCTTCCAAGCAGAAATACCTCCTTTAAACCCTTATATTATTTAGTGTATCCGAAAGATGGGGGATGTATAAAGCGAAACTTTAATCATCTCCCAATGATTTTTTACAGTTTTCATAAAATGAAACTTTAATCAGTAAAGGGTTATCCATCTCCACTGATTATTAGCCCACAACCATCGGGATAAAAAATTCCCTTATGAAAAAAAGAGGCAACTAGACCTTACCAATCTAGTTGCTCCAAGAAGTTATATACATCCTCATGTAGCTCTTCACGCTGTTTATCAAGCGTGATGACATGCGTAGAGTCTTCATACCATTTAATGTCTTTTAACGTAGATTCTACACCGTTATAAATAATGTTAGCACTATCTGTATTAATCATTTCATCATGGCGTGCTTGTACAACGAATGTTGGTGCATAAATCATATCAACATTATTGCGTACGTCACGAATTAACTCTTGTAATGCTTTTAATGTATTCATCGGTGTCTGTTTAAATTCAAACATTTCCTTTTCAATTTGCTCTGGTGATTTTTGTTCACGTTTTTTATATTCGCGTGCATATGCCAATATACCTTGATACATAATTTCTTCGCTTTTAATGTACATCGGTGCACACATTGGTACAACACCTAAAATCGGTAATGTATAAGCAAGTTTTAATGAGAATACTCCGCCTAATGATAATCCCACCGCAGCTATTTTCTCGTAACCTTGATCTTTTAAATGCTGGTAGGCATTCATTACATCTTTCCACCAGTCTTCAGGACCTGTATGAACAAGTTGCTCTGGCGGTACACCGTGTCCTTTATAAATTGGTGCATGACAAGTATAGCCTTTCTTCTCTAAAAAACGTCCAAGCATACGTACATCAGCTGAGTTCCCTGTAAATCCATGTAATAATAAAACAGCGCGGTCTCCACCTTCAAATGTAAATGGTTTTGGAGATGCTAATTTCATCATGTATTTCTCCTCTTTCTCTTCTGTAATCTAGTCGTATTCTTTCTATTCTTAGTGTACCATATTTATAATTCTATAATCTAATTAGAAACTTTTTTCGAATAACAAATTAAAAAAGAAGAACCATTAGCACAAATCAGCTAACGCTTCTTCTTTTTAACTCTATAAATTTAAGTACGTAACACCAATTGTTAGTACGAAGAATAATACAGCTAAAACAACTGTAATACGGTTTAATACCGCTTCAATTCCACGTGCCTTTTGCTTACCAAACAATTGCTCTGCACCACCTGAAATAGCGCCTGAAAGGCCTGAGCTATTACTAGACTGCATAAGTACCATAACAATCATTAAAATCGATACAATAATAAGTAAAACTGATAATAACGTATGCACTTGGCGTACCTCCTACAAAGATTCAGTTAGTTTAAATGTTAGCATAAATCCTATAGAAAAGCGAGAGCCTATAGTGTCGCTCTCGCTTTTCTTCTATTACATAAACACCATTGCGAATAACGGTCCGAGCAAACATGTCAAAATTGCTGTTAATGTCATTGTTACCGATCCAATAACACCTTCATGCTCATTATTCTTCATCGCTCTCATAACACCCATAATATGAGAAGCACATCCAAAGCCAATACCTTTACCAACTGAGTTTGTAACGCGGCTCCATTTTAATAAAATTGGTCCTGTAATTGTTCCAGTAATACCTGCGATAACGACAAAGGCTGCTGTTAAGGACGGGACACCACCAACTTGTTCAGATACACTCATCGCAACTGGCATTGTCACTGATTTTGGTAAAGAAGATAAAATTAAGCTTTTATCTGTTCCCATAAGTGAGGCAATAGCGAAATCACTTGCAATAGCAACCGTTGTACCTACTAATACACCACCAGCAATTGGTACAACATATTTTTGCAGAACATGACGTTGTTTATAAAGCGGGATTGCAAATGCTACAACACCTGGTCCAAGTAGCTTCGCAATCCAGCCACCACCGCTTTCCATGTAATTTTGATATGGTATATCAAGCACTATAAATAAGAAAGCCATTAATCCTGTCGCTACAAGCATTGGAATGGTGAATGGTGTTGGAAATAATTTATAGATTTTTTTAGATAATTGATATAATAGCACCGTAAAAAGAACCCAGCCGATTCCGATTAATATTTGGCTCATTGTGTCTCTTTTTCCTTTCTATTCGCAAGATATTGTCCTGTATGTCCTGCGACAATAATAATTAAAAACGTGCTCGCTATAACTGTAATGAAAAGAGAAATTCCTTTACTCATAAAAAAAGCACCGTAATTCATTAGGCCAAGCGTTGGCGGAATTAATAAAAACGGCATAATAGCAACGAGTGTTTCTGCTCCTAAGTCAAACCATTTCACTGGAAGTACTTTTAGGCTAAGTAAAACAAGTAAGAAAAACATCCCAATCAAACTTCCTGGAATCGGAATATTCAATATTTCTTGCACCCAATTTCCAACCATATAAAACACGTAAAGAGCAGCAATTTGGACAAGAATCTTTGTAAATTTCATGTTCATCATCCCTCATGTTTATACGATCTTCTGTTAATATCTTTATCATAGTATAAATTGTAAAAAGCTGCAATTTATCAAATCAACAGCAAAATTCCATCATATTATACGCTTACACCCTTGATATGACTGCATTTCCGAACTTAAATTACGTCAAAAACATTGACCTAATTTATAAAGTTTATATTTTCTGAATTTTAATGGTTACTATTTCAATAAAACAAAACTTCACTCCATTTTTGCTCAGCTATTTGTGAGCAGTAAGACTCCACCTCAAAATCCGCCTGTAAAGCAAAGAAGTTAGATGGGAGGCTTCTGTCGGAAAACAAAAAAACAGACCGTGATTTCTCACGGTCTGTCGTTATTTTCTGCAATTATCGTTTGATATTGTAGAAAGATTTTAAACCATCGTAAACAGCGATTTCGCCTAGTTCGTCTTCGATGCGTAATAATTGGTTGTACTTAGCAATACGGTCAGTACGGCTCATAGAACCAGTTTTGATTTGGCCAGCGTTAGTTGCAACTGCGATGTCAGCGATTGTAGCATCTTCAGTTTCACCAGAACGGTGAGATACAACTGCTGTGTAACCAGCACGTTTAGCCATTTCGATTGCTTCGAAAGTCTCAGTTAAAGTACCGATTTGGTTAACTTTAATTAAGATTGAGTTAGAGATACCTTTTTCGATACCTTCAGCAAGTTTTTGAGTGTTAGTTACGAATAAATCGTCACCAACTAATTGTACTTTATCACCGATACGCTCAGTTAATAATTTGTGACCATCCCAGTCGTTTTCGTCTAAACCATCTTCAATAGAGATGATTGGGAAGTCTTTGCAAAGCTCTTCGTAGAAATCAACCATTTCTGCAGAAGTTAAGCCAGTACGGCCTTCGCCTGCAAGGTCATATTTACCAGTTTCTTTGTTGTAGAACTCAGAAGAAGCAACGTCCATTCCTAAGAATACGTTCTCGCCAGCTTTGTAACCAGCTTTTTCGATAGCTTCGATGATTACTTCTAATGCTTCACGGTTAGAACCAAGGTTTGGAGCGAATCCACCTTCGTCACCTACTGCAGTGTTAAGACCTTTGTCATGTAATACAGCTTTAAGTGCATGGAATACTTCAGCACCCATACGGATTGATTCTTTGAATGTTGGAGCACCAACTGGTAAGATCATGAACTCTTGGAAATCAACGTTGTTATCAGCGTGAGAACCACCGTTGATGATGTTCATCATTGGAGTTGGTAATTGTTTTGCATTGAATCCACCAAGGTAACGGTATAATGGAAGACCTACGAAGTCAGCTGCTGCGTGAGCTACTGCCATAGATACACCAAGGATAGCGTTAGCGCCTAGTTTACCTTTGTTTGGAGTGCCATCTAATTCGATCATAGCACGGTCGATACCAGCTTGGTCAGTTACGTCGAAACCAACGATTTCTGGAGCGATTGCTTCGTTAACGTTGTTTACTGCGTTCATAACACCTTTTCCAAGGTAACGAGATTTGTCACCGTCACGTAATTCTACTGCTTCGTGCTCACCAGTAGATGCACCACTTGGTACGATAGCGCGTCCGAAAGCGCCGCTTTCTGTGTAAACTTCTACTTCTACAGTTGGGTTACCACGAGAGTCAAGGACTTCGCGAGCATAAACATCAATAATTGTTGACATAATAAATTCTCTCCTTTTTATATAAGCAAATTATTTAATAATCGTTTTACCTGTCATTTCTTTCGGTTGTTCCACATTTAAAAGTGTAAGCATTGTTGGAGCGATATCTCCTAAAATACCACCTTCACGAAGCTCTACATCATTTTTTGTAACGATGAAAGGAACCGGGTTAGTTGTATGAGCTGTCATTGGTCCACCATCAGCAGTTAACTCCTGATCAGCATTACCATGGTCAGCAGTAATAAGTGCTACACCATCTTTTGCAAGAATCGCTTCTACAACTTTTCCTAAACATTCGTCAGTTGCTTCTACTGCTTTAATTGTTGGTTCCATCATCCCAGAATGGCCAACCATATCACAGTTTGCAAAGTTAAGAATGATAACATCATGTTTATCATTTTCAATTTCATTTACTAAAGCGTCCGTTACTTCGTAAATGCTCATTTCAGGTTTCAAGTCATACGTTGCAACCTTTGGTGAGTTAATTAAGATACGCTCTTCTCCTGGGAATTCAGCCTCACGACCACCGCTAAAGAAGAATGTAACGTGCGGATACTTTTCAGTTTCCGCGATGCGAAGTTGCTTTAATCCCGCTTGCGCAACAACTTCACCTAATGTGTTATCAAGGTTCATTGGCTTGAATGCCACGTAACCATCTACAGTTTCACTGAAATGTGTCATACAAACGAATTCAGGAATGTGAGGTACTTTTTCACCACGATCGAACTCACGGAAGTCTTCGTTTGTAAATACACGAGCAATTTGAATTGCACGGTCTGGACGGAAGTTATAGAAGATAACTGCATCATCATTATTGATTGTTGCAACTGGCGTGTCATCTTCGTTAACAATTACAGACGGCAATACGAATTCATCGTAGATACCATTTGCATAAGAGTCTTCTACACACTCTTCTGCTGATTTATAAGTAGGTCCTTCACCATTCACCATAGCACGGTAACATTTTTCTACGCGATCCCAACGCTTGTCACGGTCCATGGAGTAATAACGACCAGAGATAGTCGCGAATTGTCCTACACCTGTTTCTTTAATTACTTCATTTGTTGCATCGATATAACCTTTTGCTGTTTGTGGTCCAACATCGCGGCCATCTAAGAATGCATGGATATAAACTTTCTCCACGCCTTCTTTTGCTGCTAAGCGAAGAAGAGCAAACATATGGTTCATGTGACTGTGCACACCACCATCAGAAAGTAAACCGAATAAATGAAGAGCAGTACCTTTTTCTTTTACGCTTTTAATTGCATTTTGGAAAGTTTCATTCTGATCGAACTCACCTTCACGAATTGCAACGTTTACGCGTGTTAAGCTTTGATATACGATGCGGCCTGCACCGATATTTAAGTGACCAACCTCAGAGTTACCCATTTGACCTTCTGGAAGACCTACTTCCTCACCACAAGCTGTAAGCGTTGTGTGAGGGAATTTGTTCCAGTAACCATCAAAATTAGGTTTCTTAGCTTGCGCTACAGCATTCCCGTAAGTTTCTTCACGTAGTCCGAAACCATCAAGAATGATTAAAGCTGTTGGCTTTCTCATTTTACCGCCCCCAGAAGACCTAAGAACGAAGCAGGCTCTAAGCTAGCACCGCCAACTAAAGCGCCGTCGATGTCAGATTGTGCCATATACTCTTTAATGTTTTCTGGTTTTACGCTACCGCCGTATTGAATACGAACAGCTTCTGCAGCTTCTGGAGAAACAGCTTCTGCAACAACTTTACGGATGTGCGCACATACTTCATTTGCATCTGCAGAAGAAGAAGATTTGCCTGTACCGATAGCCCAGATTGGCTCATAAGCGATAACAGTTGCTTTAACTTGCTCTTCTGTTAAACCTGCAAGTGCTTTTGTCACTTGACCTGCTACTAGATCAAATGTTTTTCCGCTTTCGCGCTCTTCTAAAGTCTCACCACAACATACGATTGGTGTTAAACCATGTTCAAATGCTGCAAGAGTCTTTTTGTTTACTGACTCGTCTGTTTCAGCAAACATTTCACGACGCTCAGAGTGGCCAAGTACTACATAGCCTACTTTTAAGTCGCTAAGTGCTACTGGGCTAATTTCGCCAGTGAATGCACCATTTTTTTCGAAGTGCATGTTTTGTGCACCTACTTGTAAGTCAGTTCCTTCAGCCTTAGCTACTAAGCGCTCTAAGAATAGAGCTGGAGAGCAAACTACTGCATCAACAGCTGAAGCTGCTGGGATTTGACCTTTAACTTCCTCTACGAAGCTAACTGCTTCAGATAGAGTTTTATTCATTTTCCAGTTACCTGCGATAATTGGTTTACGCATGCTTTACACCGTCCTTTTTCTTTGGCTGCTACTTATTTGTCGTTAAGACAAACTACACCTGGAAGCTCTTTGCCTTCCATGAATTCTAATGACGCACCGCCGCCAGTAGAAATGTGGCTCATTTTATCAGCCATACCGAATTTTTCAACAGCTGCTGCAGAGTCACCACCGCCGATAACAGAGTATGTATCTTCTGCATCTGCTAATGCTTGTCCTACTGCTTTTGTACCTTCTGCGAATGGAGTCATTTCGAATACACCCATTGGTCCATTCCATACAACAAGCTTAGAATTTTTAATTACATCTGCATAAATTTCACGTGTTTTAGGACCGATGTCCACGCCTTCCCAAGTAGAAGGGATAGAGTCGATACCTACGATTTGAGTTGTTGCAGTTTCAGAGAATTCCTCTGTGATTACAACATCAACTGGCATGTAGAAGTTTACGCCTTTTTCTTTTGCAAGTTGCATAAATTCTTTAGCTAGTTCGATCTTGTCGTCTTCACATAGAGATAGACCAATTTCATGACCTAAAGCTTTAACAAATGTGTAAGCAAGTCCGCCACCGATGATTAAGTTATCTACTTTGTCTAATAGATGACGAATTACACCGATTTTATCTTTTACTTTCGCACCACCGATGATAGCTGTGAATGGACGTTCTGGGTTAGAAAGTGCTTTACCTAATACATCTAACTCTTTTTCCATTAATAGACCAGATACTGCTGGTAGGTAGTCTGCGATTCCTGCTGTAGAAGCGTGAGCACGGTGAGCTGCACCGAATGCATCATTTACGAAGATATCAGCAAGAGCTGCAAATTCTTTCGCAAGTTCTGCATCGTTCTTTTCTTCGCCCGCATAGAAACGTACGTTTTCAAGAACTAATACGTCGCCTTCGTTCATTGCTGCAACCATTTCTTGTGCAACTGGTCCGAATGCTTCGTCCGCTTTTTTAACATCTTTACCAAGAAGCTCACCTAAACGTGCAGCTACTGGAGTAAGACGTAATTCTTCTACTGCTTGACCTTTTGGACGGCCTAAATGACTTGCTAAAATTACTTTCGCACCTTGCTCTACTAAATATTGAATTGTAGGAAGAGCTGCACGGATACGAGTTTCATCTGTAATTTTGCCTTCTTTCATAGGTACGTTGAAATCAACGCGGCAAAATACACGCTTACCTTTTAAATCTACGTCACGAATTGATTTTTTGTTCATTGGATTTCCCTCCGACTACTAGTTAGGATTGACAAAACCCATTCAAAAGCTTAACACATTTGCTTCTAAAACGAAAGAAGAGAGAGAGGGAACAAACCCTCTCCCTCGTTTTGTCATTGATTGCTTATATACTTAAGAATTAAAGACCTTTAGAAGTCATGTATGCTGCTAAGTCTACTACGCGGTTAGAGTAACCAGTTTCGTTATCGTACCAAGAAAGTACTTTAACCATGTTACCTTCCATTACCATTGTAGATAATGCATCGATTGTAGAAGAAGCTGTACATCCGTTATAGTCGATAGATACTAATGGCTCTTCGCTGTATCCAAGGATACCTTTTAATTCGCCTTCAGCTGCTGCTTTGAATGCTGCGTTTACATCTTCAACTGTTACTTCTTTGTCAAGTTCAACAACTAAGTCAACAAGAGAAACGTTAGCAGTTGGAACACGTACAGCGCCACCGTTTAATTTACCTTTAAGTTCTGGTAATACTAATGCTACAGCTTTAGCAGCACCAGTAGATGTTGGGATCATGTTTTCAGCTGCTGCACGAGCACGACGTAAATCTTTGTGTGGTAAGTCTAAGATTTGTTGGTCGTTAGTGTAAGAGTGAATTGTTGTCATCATTCCGCGTTTTACGCCGAATTTTTCGTTTAATACTTTAGCGAATGGAGCTAGACAGTTTGTAGTACAAGAAGCGTTAGATACTACGTTGTGGTTAGCTGCATCGTATTGTTCGTGGTTAACACCCATAACTACAGTGATATCTTCGTCAGAAGCTGGAGCTGAGATGATAACTTTCTTAACTGATCCACCTAAGTGTTTCTCAGCGTCTGATTTTTTAGTGAAACGGCCAGTAGATTCTACTACTACTTCTACTCCGTAGTCGCTCCATGGTAATTGAGCTGGGTCACGCTCAGCGATAACTTTAATTTCTTTACCGTTAACAACGATGCTGTTTTCGTTAGCAGATACTTCTGCATTTAAAGTTCCGTGAACTGTGTCATATTTTAAAAGGTGAGCTAATGTTTTAGCATCTGTTAAGTCGTTGATTGCTACTACTTCTACCTCAGAGTTGTTAAGAGCTGCGCGGAATACGTTACGTCCGATACGTCCAAATCCATTAATACCAATTTTAGTCATTTGAATTTCCTCCTTGGGGGATTATATTTAAAGGGTAATACCCTTTGTTAACTGTTTTGCTGCACCTTCATCTGTAATTAGAATTGAAGTGTGCCCTTGCTTTATTACAGCCTGTATTGCCTTTGCCTTTGAAGAACCTCCAGCGACCGCAACAACGTGAGATACATTTTGTAAATCTTCAAGTTGCATACCAACCGTTCTTACTTTATGAACAACATTTCCTTGTTCATTAAAGTAGTAACCGAAAGCTTCGCCAACTGCTTCGCTTGCCTGAATCTTTAACCAATCTGCTTCTGAAGTA
This sequence comes from Bacillus silvicola, assembly GCF_050524305.1. NCBI lineage: Bacteria > Bacillati > Bacillota > Bacilli > Caryophanales > Bacillaceae > Bacillus > Bacillus silvicola. Next base: position 1,591,018 of record NZ_JBNGVC010000013.1, on the reverse strand, counting down.
TTTCTGCGACGTGCCATTGTTAACGCATCACCAATTCCATGAATGACGATATTGGAAGATCGAATCAACTCAAGAACTTCTTTCACGGAGGGCTCTGTTACAATGGACGCATACGCTTCGCTACTAACGTGATCTGGAACATACAATAAGCGATAATTACTCATCGTATTTTGTGCCATTTTGGCGCAAATAGTATTGGCTTCTAACTCAACACCTTCTCCAATTCCACCACGTGCTGGGACAAATAGCATATGTAAATCTTTGCAATCAAGTTGCATCATGTCCGCAGCAGCAGCTAGCGTAGTTCCTCCAGCCACAGCAACGATATTATTCACTGTCAGACGGTCTTTTATACAAGTCACACAAGCACGGCCCATCTCCAGTTTGACCCAAGGTGATTCATCACTATCACCAGGGACAACGAAAACTTCATCCAAGTCTAATGTTTCCTTAAGTTGTTTTTCTAAAACCTTTAACCCGGAAATTTCTTTCATAAAGTCTTCCAAAGCAAGAACTAAAGCTGTTCCTTCTTCTGTCAAAGTCATTCCAGAAGAAGCGACGTGAACTAAGTTTTGTTCTTTCAAAACTTGAACTTCACTTCGCAATACTCGTTCTGTCATACCGAGACTTGCTGATAAGTTCCTTCTTCCAATCGGCTGCATGAGCCTAATGTATTGAAGAACTTGCATTCTCGTTTGCATAACAGGTAGCAGATCAGGTAATAATTTTTTTGTGTTCTGAATCCATGAGCGCATATCTTTTCTCCTCACTACATTGGTTCATTTTCCCTTGTGGTCACTTTGTGTCCCGTAGTGACATTTTATGTCCCACATAGGTTAAAAAAATAATCCCTGCTACGTGTATTATTGTAACAGGAGATAGAAACTTATTCAACTCTTAACTGCATTCTTTATATAGTTTATTATGACACCTTTGTGAATGTTACCATATTCCACCTGTTTCCCGCCTATTTCTACAACCGGAATCATTAAATGATATTTCTCCAAAAGGTCATTATCTTCATATATATCTATTTCCTCGATTTGAAAAGAATATTCACATTGTACTTCCTGTAAAACTTGTTTCGCCTGCACGCAAAGACCACAATCTTTTTTTGTATATAGTACAACTTTCATCTTCTTCACCTATCCAATTGTTTTTCTTAGAGACGAAGCTGGAATATGCATCTGTTCTCTATATTTAGCAACTGTTCTTCGAGAAATAACGATTTCATGCTCTTCTTCTAATAATTTTGAAATCTTTTGATCTGAAAGTGGCTTCTTCTTATTCTCCGCTTCAACAAGTGTTTGAATAAATTGTTTTACACGCTTTGTAGAAACTGCTTCATCTTCAGTAGTCGACACGGCATTGCTAAAAAACGATTTCATCTCAAACAAACCGTGTGGTGTTTGCACATATTTATTTCGCGTTGCACGACTAATTGTAGATTCATGCACACTTAGCTCTTCCGCCACCTCTTTTAAAGCAAGCGGCTTTAAATACGCTGGACCTTCCCAGAAGAAATCACGTTGTTTTTCCATAATAATGGTCATCACTTGCAGAAGCGTTTGTTTTCTCTGTTTCAAACTGCGCATAATCCACTGCACATGCTGATACTTTTCTGATACGTAAGATGCTACTTCACTCTCACTATTATTAAGAAGCGCACTATACTCAGAATGAATTTCAATTCTTGGCATATTTCTCTCATTCATCTGTAAAACAAGACGATCACCATCTTTTTTCACTGCCATATCAGGCACAATATAAAGTGGTTTATCAGAAGAAAACGCAAGACCTGGCTTTGGCTGCAATGATGTTATACAATTTACCGCATCCTGCAATTCTTCATTGCTACACTTCAACACTTGAACAAGCTTTCGCCAATCTTTCTTCACGAAATAAGCGAAATGATCTTCTATAACCTCTTCTGCCAATCCATTCCGTCTTTGTAAGCGCTTCAATTGCAAAGTTAGACATTCCTGAATATTACGCGCTCCTACCCCTGCTGGCTCAAGTGATTGGACAAGCTCTACAGAACGGTCGACTACATAAATCGGTGCGGAAAGAAGATTTGCTAACTCTTCATTCGTTTCTTGTAAATACCCATTTCCATCCATGTTCATAATAATGAAAGAAGCTACTTTTCGCTCTTCTTCCTCTATTTTATAATACTGTATTTGATTTAATAAATGTTGCTGAATCGTTGTAGAATCCACACTGTAGATTTCCATCTGATTCTCGACTTGTTTGCTGGTACTTTTACTTGTGTTAGAGCTCTTTTTCTTCTCCCTCTCAAAACCACCTAACTCAATAAGGGGATTCTCTAACGATTGCTCATACAAAAACTCCGATAATTCTTGTACATTATACTGGAGCATTGTAATCGCTTGCCTTAACTCTTGTGTCATTGCCAAACGTAAGCTTTGTTCTTGTAAAAGACTTGCCTTCAAACTAATCTCCCCCTTGTTTCTATTGTACAATAAGTTTGGTAAAAGGAGAATGCTATCACAGACACCCATTCCAAAATATTATTAATTTATATGTATTAATGAGATTTACAACTTACAACCGAAATTTGAATAATATTGAAAGAAAATAATAACGCACAAAAATTATTACCACATACTAATAGTAAATCTTATAACCAGATATAACAAGAGAGAAATAAAAAAAGGTCCTAACTTACAAATGTAAGTTAGGACCTTTTTACGCGCCCAGAGGGATTCGAACCCCCGGCAGACGTGGTACCGGAAACCACCGCTCTATCCGACTGAGCTATGGGCGCATGATTATAAAATATACTTCATTTTCTCTCCATAATAATAGCAATAAAAACCATTTAAATCAATAAAAACTCTTTGATAGCACATTGTATATACGCTATTTTCCGCATAAAAATGCCCCCTAACTTCTACATTTAGGAGGCATTTCTTAACGGTTTTATTTATCTAGTTTCTCTTTAATCTCTTTTGGAATTTCATCCGGCTGTACTTCTTGGTATGTTTCAATATATTCACCTTTCGTTTTAACCTTAACATACGCTCCCTCTCTAAGCCCACGAGGCGCATAAAACTTAACGTCTCTTCCTTCACCTGAAGCATAATAACCAGTAAGTTTATAGTCTCCAGCTACCTCTCCAACTGTAGATAGTCGGCCAGATTCTTTCGCTTTTACATATACAAAGTCTTCTTTCACAAGCGGATTATATCTATCAGTCACCTCATTATGAGAAAAGCTTGCCACACCAATAACTAATATAAAAAGTCCAATTAAACCTAATAATAATTTATTCATTTTTCTCTCCTTCAAATGTCCTTTTAACTTGCTTTACTTTCTTTATTCTAGGAGAAAAAGTTTTTTTCCACTATCGCTTTCCCTTACATGTTCATTACAAAATTGTAATCTAAACATGTAGCACACCTAAATTTTCCAATCATAAATTCACCCCAACTCACAAATTATAATCTTTGAATTGATATTCCAAAGGGGGCTTCATTCAATGACTGTAATTACAAAACTAAAGCAAACTGTTTCTGGATTAAAAAGTGCACAAGCTAGCTTAGAGGGATTCGCTCTTGATACGGATAACCAACAAGCTAAGCAACTTTTCCAAACAGCTGCGCAACAAACACAAACAATTATCGATTCTTTAAACCCACGTGTTGAAGAAGTCCAGCAAGAAGAACCACAATACACACAGCAATAACCGAAAGTACCATTTCATCTAATGGTACACAATTTGAGAAAAAGGATGATATGCAATCATCCTTTTTCTCTCACATTACATAATGCAATAGAAATGGAATGATTATAATGCGAAAACTCGGAATCATAACCGCGTTATTTATGCTCCTATTCGGTTCACTTACCGGATGTGATAATAGCCCGTTAGATAAAAAGGTAAAGAAAGAAGAAGCAAAACGAACGAAAGAAGAAAAGGGCCCAAAGTTAACAAAAATGAGTACAGAATCCTTTAATCAATCTATATCGCAAGAAGCTAAGAAAAAAGCTCTCGCTATGGATGGAATTATAGAAGCTACCGCAGTTAATACAAATTTAGATCTTTACATAGCTATCAAACCTGAACATCACGAAAGGTTGGGTTTAAAACCGTTACGAAGTAAATTAAAAAAGAAGCTAAGTGATGAAAATCCTACTTTCGATATTCGTGTAAGTACAGACAAAAAGATTTTTATGCTCATAGAAGAACTTGAAAACAAAATCAAGAAAAAGAAAGTAAGCAAGGATGGCATCAAAAAACAATTGAAACTCATCCAATCAGAAATGGGATCTAATATTTAAGCTTTCTAAAAGAGAAGGAAGGATTCAAATGTCTAGTAAAGATAAAAATTTAACACCTGTACAACAAGAATATAAAAAATTTGAACAACAGCGCGAACCGAAGCGACCCGTTTTAAAAAATTGTATAAAAGCTTTTTTCGTCGGGGGATTAATTTGTTTAATAGGCCAACTGATTTCCACCTTTTATATTACTTATTTCGATTTCACTGAAAGATCTGCTGGAAATCCTACCGTTGCAACTCTTATTTTTATCTCCATGCTACTGACGGGATTTGGCGTCTACGATCGCCTTGGGCAATTCGCTGGTGCTGGTACTGCGGTGCCCGTTACTGGATTTGGTAACTCTGTTATTGCCGCATGTATTGAACACCGTACAGAAGGATTCGTTCTCGGCGTTGGTGGTAACATGTTTAAACTAGCAGGATCGGTCATCTTATTTGGCGTATTTTCCGCTTTCGTCATCGCACTTATTAAAACGATTCTCTTTCAATGGGGAGGGCTGTAAATGTTACAAGGACACCGAACATGGGTATTCGAAAACAAACCAGTTATCATCTCAACAGGTGTAGTCGGCGGCCCATTTGAAGCAAATGGAAAAATCCCTGAAGATTTCGATACCCTGCATGAAGATTTATGGCTCGGACAAGACTCCTATGAAAAAGCACATAAAATTTTGTTTGAAGAGGCTTGTAGCCGCGCTACAGAAAAAGCCAAACTTAGGAAAGATGATATTCAATTTGTCCTCGCTGGAGACTTAATTAATCAAATAACTCCAACAAGCTTTGCATGCCGCACACTTGGCACACCTTATCTCGGATTATTTGGTGCTTGTTCTACTTCTATGGAAGGTTTAGCGCTCGGTGCAAGTATTGTAAATGCAAAAGGCGCAAAATATTTATTAACTGGAGCTTCAAGCCATAACGCTGCCGTGGAAAAACAATTTCGTTATCCAACTGAATACGGGGGACAAAAACCTCCTACCGCCCAGTGGACAGTGACTGGAGCAGGAGCCGCTATTTTGAGCGATACTGGACATGGCCCAAGGGTTACATCTGCAACGATTGGGCGAGTTGTTGATATGGGATTAACTGATCCATTTAATATGGGAGGCGCAATGGCTCCAGCTGCTGTCGATACAATTGAAGCTCATTTAAGAGAAAGAAATCTCGATGCATCTCACTACGATTTAATCGTAACAGGCGACCTCGGACATGTTGGACGCGAAATTGCTTATGACTTACTACATAAACATGGGACAAAAGTAAAGAGCGAGCAATTTCAAGATTGCGGAATCATCATTTATAGAGAAGGTCAACCTGTAATAGCCGGCGGAAGTGGCCCAGGCTGTTCAGCAACAGTCGTGTACGGACATTTATTAAATAGAATGAAAAAAGGAGAATTCAAAAAGATACTAGTTGTTGCGACAGGTGCTTTACTATCTCCCCTTACATTCCAACAAGAAGAAACAATTCCATGTATCGCTCATGCTGTATCGATCGAATTTGGAGGTGCAACACAATGATTTTTTTCTGGGCTTTCGTCATTGGCGGACTCATATGTGTAATCGGACAACTTATGTTTGATGTCGGCAAGCTAACACCAGCTCATACAATGGCAACACTCGTTGTTGCCGGAGCTATATTAGATGGATTCAATTTGTATGAACCATTAATTGATTTCGCTGGAGCTGGGGCAACAGTACCCATTACAAGTTTCGGTAACGCCCTCGTTCACGGCGCTATGGAAGAAGCTGCAAAACACGGAATTGTTGGCGTTATTACCGGTATGTTTAAAGTAACAAGTGCTGGTGTTTCTGCTGCTATCATTTTCGGATTCATCGGAGCATTACTATTTAAACCGAAAGGATAAGAGGTGTCTGCATGACTGTTATCGCTAGCGTAAAAACTTGCCTTGCCAGTGTAAGAGGGGCTCAAGCAAGTTTAAGCTCCCTTTCATTAAATTCACAAGACGAAGAATCAAAACGCGTATTTCATGAATGTATGTTAGAAATGGACAGCGTCATCGCTGATTTACAGGATAGAGTTTCAGTATTAGAACGTGAAGAACCTCAATATAAAGGGTTTTAAGTAAACTGGAGGAATGACTATGTCTCACCTGCCCGAATGGACACTCGTTATTCTCCGCTCTGTATTCATATTAATCATTTTATTCGCTATTACGAAATGGTTAGGGAAAAGACAAATCTCTCAGCTCTCCTTTTTTGAATACATAGCCGGAATGACAATCGGTGACATCGCTGCCCAAGTATCTACAGGGCTCGATTCAAAATTTTTCCACGGCGTCTTTGCGATACTCATTTTCGCTGTGGTTCCTTTTTTCACAGGAATCCTCTCCTTAAAGAACAAAACAGCCCGGGATTTTTTTGAAGGGAAATCTACCGTATTAATAAAAGATGGAAAGATACTCGAAGATAACTTAAAGAAAGAAAAATATACAAGTGACGAATTATTAGAACTTCTCCGCGGAAAAGATGCGTTCAGCGTAGCTGATGTTGAATTTGCAGTATTAGAACCGAGCGGAGAATTAAATGTATTACTGAAGAAAGATCGCCAACCACTTACAGCAAAAGATATCGGTTTAAAAGTGCCGAACGAAAAAGAACCACAAACTGTTATTATGGATGGCAATGTCTTAGATGAACCTCTATCCTCTAGTGGACATAACCGCGCTTGGTTACATGCTGAACTAGAAAAACTCGGTGTTGTTATTGAAAATGTCTTTCTCGGTCAAGTTGATTCATACGGACAACTTACTATCGACATTTATAATGACAAACTCCAAATGCCTTCTCCTCAAAATAAACCTTTGTTATTGGCATCTTTAAAAAAATGTCATGCTGATCTTGAACTATTTTCTTTGGAAACAAAATCGAAATCAGCAAGTGACATGTATAGTAAAAACGCGAAACAAGTCGAAACAATTTTAAATAAAGTAACCTATCTTTTAAAAGAATAAATACCGAAAGAACGCTTCAGTAAAAAGGCGTTCTTTTACCTTTTCTACACCTTTAATCACGTTTAAATTTATGTAAATCGGTTATGATGTTGAAGATACATAAGCAGGGAATTCCAAAAACATAGCGAATAAATCATGATACAACTACATATTTTTTTGATTTAAAGTGGTTTCGTTTGACCTTTATTGACCATAATTGTATTATAAACTAAGAAAGCTTTCAAAGGAGGAAATAACAGATGAATTTAATTCCTACAGTAATTGAACAAACAAATCGTGGAGAACGCGCTTACGATATTTACTCTCGACTATTAAAAGACCGCATCATTATGCTTGGTAGCGCAATTGATGACAACGTAGCAAACTCAATCGTTTCCCAGCTTTTATTCTTGGAATCTCAAGATCCAGAAAAAGATATTCACATCTACATCAACAGCCCTGGTGGTTCTATCACAGCAGGTATGGCAATTTACGATACAATGCAGTTTATTAAACCACAAGTATCAACAATCTGTATCGGTATGGCTGCATCTATGGGTGCATTCTTACTTGCAGCAGGTGAAAAAGGAAAACGTTATGCACTTCCAAACAGTGAAGTAATGATTCACCAACCACTTGGTGGTGCACAAGGTCAAGCGACTGAAATCGAAATCGCTGCAAAACGCATCCTATTCTTACGTGAAAAATTAAACCAAATTCTTGCTGACCGTACAGGTCAACCACTTGAAGTTCTACAACGCGACACAGACCGCGACAACTTCATGACAGCAGAAAGAGCTCTAGAATACGGCTTAATCGATAAGATCTTTACAAATCGTTAATAGATTTAAAGCGGAAGCGGCTCGTTCAGAATCGCAGGGCGATGGAGCCCCTGATTCCGAGGCGCTTTTTGCCTCGAATAAAGGGGCGAAACGACCGGAGATTCTAGCTGCTGAAGCTAGATATACTAAAAGCGGAAGCGCCCTATTACAGGGCGCTTTTTTATCATGTACTCCCGCGCACATACCCCGTCTAGTATTTACCGAGATATATCAGCGATTTTTCAATTATATCGAACACAACTCAAATTATATCGGCGTTTCTTTAAATATATCGACGTTTCGACACAACATATCGACTTACCGACAATTCCCGACAAGTACGAACCACCAACATACCCCCACTTTTTGTTAGCTCGCACCAATCAGAATGCCCGCAAGTAACAAAACAAAAAAACTATCGCACATTCGCGATAGCCTTTTATTGTACATATGCAGCTAATGCTTCTAAAGCTTCCTCTGCATCTGAACCTTCTGTTGTAATTGTAATCATGCTACCAGTTCCGATTGCTAAGCTCATAATCCCCATTATGCTCTTTGCATTAACTGTCTTTCCATCTTTCTCGATGAAAATATCAGAATGAAAACGATTTGCCTCTTGCACAAACAACGCAGCCGGACGTGCTTGTAAGCCGTTTTTTAATGAAACTTTAACCAGTTTTTGAACCACAGCTCCATTTCCCCTTTAACCTCTTATTTTTTTGCTACTGTTTCCCCCGCGCGTAATTTCTCTGCAATTTCATCGATTTTACGCAAACGATGATTAATACCCGATTTACTAATTTTCCCCCCGGATACCATCTCACCTAACTCTTTCAATGTTACATCTTGATAATCTCTTCGTAGTTGCGCAATTTCTCGTAGTTTATCTGGCAAAATATCAAGTCCAACCGTCTCATCAATATAGCGGATGTTCTCGATCTGCCTTAGCGCTGCACCAATTGTTTTATTTAAATTAGCTGTTTCACAGTTAACTAAACGATTTACTGAATTACGCATATCGCGAACAATTCGAATATCTTCAAATCTTAAAAGTGCATTATGAGCACCTATAATATTTAAAAACTCTGTAATTTTCTCAGCTTCTTTCAAATACGTAATGTACCCTTTTCTTCTTTCCAACGTCTTACTATTTAAATCAAATCCGTTCATCAGTTCACATATAGCATCATTATGTTCCTTATATAACGAAAAGATCTCTAAATGATAAGATGATGTTTCTGGGTTATTTACTGAACCACCTGCTAAAAATGCACCGCGTAAATACGATCGTTTACAACATTTCTTCTCGATTAATTCCTGCGATATATTTCGAATAAACGAAAAGTCATCTCGAACAATATGAAGATCTGCTAATATTTCGCGAGACTTCTCAACAAGCCGCACGATATATACATTATTTTTCTTCAATCGCATTTTTTTACGCACAAGTAATTCTACCGTCACATCATATCCTTTTTTCAAAAGCGTATAAATCCTTCTTGCGATTGCTGCATTTTCCGTTTGAATATCGATAGATAAGCGACGGTTTGAAAAAGAAAGCGATCCGTTCATTCGAAGCAACGCCGATAATTCAGCTTTCTCACAGCATTCCTTCATCTCAAGATTGGTCAGCTCTTTCTTGGTTTCCGATGCAAATGACACAGTCAACACCTCCTTATACGATTATTTTGGAACAAAAATCTTGTCCTATATGAATGAGGAGCGTTACCTCAAACGAGGCAACGCACATTTATAGCAGTGAATATAAAATCGAAGCTAACTTTAATGTATCATGTCTTACAACACGCTCATCATACTTCGCTAATTGATCTTGAATGATTTCGATATTATTTGCAGCAAAACGATCTGTATCCACTACAACTGGTCCCGACATTTCTTCCTCATATAACTTACGTAATTCACAAGGAATATCACGATTATTTACAATTGCAGTGTCGATAAATGGTTTACCTAAATGATCATGTAACGCCTGCACATGATCGAACGCAGTATACCCCATCGTTTCACCCGCTTGCGTCATAACATTACACACATATACCTTCTTCGCTTTTGCAGCAAGAACAGCGTCCCCAATTTTATTAACAACTAAATTCGGTAATATACTCGTGTACAGACTTCCTGGACCGAAAACAAGTAAATCAGCCCGTTTAATTTCCATCAACGTTTCATATAGCGGTTCTACATCTTCTGGAGTTAAAAAGACACGATTAATCTTCTTCCCGAAATAAGGGATCTTTGATTCACCTGTTACAATCTCCCCATCTTCTAACTCTGCATGAAGTACCGCACTTTGATTCGCTGCTGGCAATACACGTCCTCTGACATTTAATACTTTACTTGTCTCCGTAATCGCGTGGTAAAAGTCTCCTGTAATCGAAGTCATACCTGCCAATAATAAATTTCCTAACGCATGACCTTTCAGTCCGTCTCCAGTTGTAAAACGGTGCTGGAATAAAGCTTCCACTAATGGTTCTACATCCGATAACGCAACAAGTACGTTACGAATATCACCTGGGGGTGGAATTTCTAGCTCATCACGTAGTCTACCTGAACTGCCTCCATCATCGGCTACTGTTACAACTGCCGTAATATCAACAGGATATTGTTTTAATCCTCTTAATAAAACAGAAAGTCCAGTTCCTCCTCCCATGATGACAATTTTAGGTTTTCTCTCTATTTTCATCCCTTAATGGCCCTTTCTCTTCTCCACATCACGATGAGATACATGAACGCTATACTCTGGTTTCAAATGTTTCCCAAGGTACTCTGTAAGCGTAACAGAACGATGTTGTCCCCCTGTACATCCAATCGCAATTACAAGTTGACTCTTACCTTCTCTTTTATAATGAGGCAGCATGAAAGTAATAAGATCCGTCAATTTCTCTAAAAACTTATGTGTCTCATTAAATTTCAGCACATACGACGAAACTTCTTCATCCAGTCCTGTTAATGGCTTCATATGTGGAATGTAGTATGGATTTGGTAAAAAACGAACATCAAATACTAAATCAGCATCAATTGGAATTCCGTACTTAAATCCAAATGACATAACATTTACACGGAACGCTTGCTCAGTTTCTGTTGAGAATATGTGAACAATTTTTTCTCTTAATTCTTTCGGTTTCAAATCTGATGTATCAAGCACAATATTCGCTCGCGCCTTCATATCAGTTAATAAACCGCGCTCAGCTTCAATCCCCTTTAACGGCAAGCCAGTTGGCGCAAGTGGATGCGAACGTCTCGTTTCTTTATAACGAGTTACAAGCGTGCTATCTTTCGCATCTAAAAATAAAATATGAGGGATAATCCATGTGCGTTCTGATAAATCATCAAGTGCTCCCCATAAATACTCAAAAAACTCTCGGCCACGTAAATCAATACCGAGTGCCACTTTATTCATTTTACCTTTTGAATCCGCCATAAGTTCAATAAACTTCGGCAATAACATTGGTGGTAAATTATCTACACAAAAATATCCTAAATCTTCAAAACTTTGTAACGCTACCGTTTTTCCAGCTCCAGACATCCCTGTAATAATTACCATTTTTATATCATTATTCTCTGTCATCGTATCCTCTCCTTGCAGGTTTAACTCGGATCTAATCGATATGAAAGCAACTCAAAATCTGGGGTATATACAAATGTACCGTAGATTATACCATTCCCTTTAATTAAATAATCAATAATGTGATAATCTCCTGGTGCCATTGCTAAATCATCAATTTTATCAAATGTATGCCAACCAATGATGCCTTCTTCGCTCTCTAATTTGTTTTCTCCTGCAAAATCTGTTGCTAAAAAGGAGAACATCATCCATTCAGAAACAACCTTATCACCTTCTTGGATGACAAAGGTGAAGACCCCTTTTAATGCTGGGTTCTTTAAATAAATACCTGTTTCTTCACGATACTCGCGAACAACGGAATCTCTTACCGTCTCACCACGCTCCATCTTTCCGCCTGGTGCAACCCACCAATTTCGGCGAGGTTTTTGGAGTAAGAGTACTTCATTATCTCTAATTAACACACAGTTTGTCACTCTTTGCATGTTTCTTCACCTCAGCTACTTGCAGCAAAATTTCTCACTGCATACTCATTTCATTATACTATCAAAAACAGTTTGCTACAACGAAGGTGCCAGTCCCCTTTCGCTAAGCAATTGTAAAAATTTTTTCTATAACAAGCAATCAAAATGCCTTACTTCCCATGAATAGCACATAAAAATCCCCTTAACGTTTTTACCGTTAAGGGGACAAAAAATCCTTATTTCTTACCGAAATAAGTAACAACCGCAAATCCTAAAATAAAAGTAATAATTGAACTTACAATTGAAATTCCACCAGTCGGAATGCCAGGGAACACAATGACAATTGAACCGATAACAAGTCCAATAATTGCCGCAAATGTCATACTTTTATAACGATCTAATAAAAAGCTAATTCCTTTACTACTTACAACAAACCCAACCATAACGCCGGCACCAATAACCGCGATTAACGGTAAATTGAGTGTAGTTAAAGCGTTAATTGCTGTCGGGTACACACCAATAATTAATAAAATAAACGATCCGCTAATTCCAGGAAGAAGCATAGCCATACTAGCCATCCATCCTGCGAAAAACAAACCAATTGCATTTAAAATTGTTAACGTCGTAATTGGATCTGCTGCCTTATCTGGCTTAAAGAACGCTGTTATTGCAACAAGAATTGCTGCAACTATTAATAAAACAATGTGCTTACCTTTAAACGACGCCTTTGCATCAGCTTCCCTCATTAACACCGGTAATATACTAATAATTAAACCGAGGAAGAAAAATTGAGTCGGTTCATAATGATTTGCAAGTAAATATTTAATAACATGACTTAGCGTCAAAAACGCTGCCGCTACACCAGCAGCAAGGGGAATTAAAAATCCTAAATGTTTTTTCCATTCACGACTAAAGAACCCGCTAATTGCCGCAAGCAATTGTTCATAAATCCCTAACACAACAGCGATTGTACCGCCGCTCACACCAGGAATTAAATCACTAACGCCCATACAAAACCCACGATATATATTACGCCATTCCATACTGAATAAATTCCTCATTTCTTATAGTGATTTTTCCGTAAAGTCCAGTATATCAATAAGAAAGCTTATAATCCTACTTATTTTTGACAAAACTTTGACATTTACACAAAAAAAGAAGAAAGCCCCTATCGGTAGCTTTCTTCTCAAAAGGAAAAATCCCCTTATTTTTCTGTTACAGTTTTTAATCCTTCTAATAACTCTTCTACGTAGTGCTGTGCACTCTGCGCTGCAATACTACCATCGCCTGTTGCAGTTACAATTTGACGAAGCATTTTTTCACGAACATCACCAGCTGCGAAAATACCAGGAACTTTCGTTTCCATGCGCTCGTTCGTTTCAACATAACCATTTTCATTTGTAATACCTAACTCAACAAACGGTTTTGATAATGGTAACATACCGATGTATACGAAAACACCGTCAGTTTTAACTTCTTGTTCTTCTCCACTGTTTACATCTACAAGTGTTACGCTTCCTACTTTACCATTTGCATCGTTAATTTCTTTAATCGTGTGATTCCAAATGAAATCCACTTTCTCATTTTGGAAAGCACGATCTTGTAAAATTTTCTGTGCACGAAGAGTGTCACGACGGTGAACGATCGTTACTTTTGATGCGAAGCGTGTTAAGAACACACCCTCTTCAACAGCAGAATCTCCGCCGCCAATAACAACAAGTTCTTTACCTTTAAAGAATGCACCATCACATACTGCACAATATGATACACCGCGGCCCCCAAGTTCTGCTTCACCTGGCACACCAATCTTTTTATACTCTGCACCGCTTGCAACGATAATTGCACGTGTTTTATATTCTTTTTTACCAGCAATAATTGTTTTGTACTCTTTACCATCGATAATTTCTTTTACATCACCGTATGCATATTCAGCACCAAATTTCTTCGCATGCTCAAACATTTTATTTGATAAGTCTGGTCCTAAAATAGACTCATAACCTGGATAGTTCTCTACATCTTCTGTATTTGCCATTTGTCCACCTGGAATCCCACGCTCAAGCATCAATGTGCTTAAATTCGCACGAGATGTATATACCGCAGCTGTCATACCAGCTGGTCCTGCACCAATAATAATGACATCATAAATTTTTTCTTCTGACACACTATTCACTCCCATTCATTCATACACATTAAGTTACCCTCATTATACTGTTAGCATCACTTTTTTCCCAATGATTTGCCTATCCTACGTGTGCGTGCGCTTAACAGCCTGCACATACTTTCGTACAGTTGCTACAGATACATTATATACATCACCAAGCTCTGCCTGTGTCATCTTATTTCTTTGTTCGCCGCGCACAATGTATTCAATTGCCGCTGACCAACCGTACACATTTGTAAAAGTCGCTCCCGATGTATATAAACGTATGAACGTACAAAACCAAAAGTTTAAACACTCTTCGATTAATTCATCGTCTTTTTTCGTATAATTGTATAATGCATCCGCAATTCGTACGCACTGTTCAAATTGCTGTAAATCAGCTGGGATGCTTTTATGACTATTAAGTAAAAAGAAATATTTTGCAAGCTGCGATACGATTGGAACACCATTTTTCGCTTGCGTTACATCAAAGAAGAATCCAACCTTCTCTGGTGTTGACAACTCATTCATTAAATATAAAGCTAGCATCTTCTCTTCTAGCGTTGTACTTTTCTGAAATGATTTTCGTAACTCTTCAAATAAAAGATTTTGTCCTTCATCTGCTAAATTCAGTGCATTCCACGGTTCTTTTCCTTTTTTATCAGGATGCAATTCTACAACATGTTGCCACATTTTTTCAGCCACTTGCTGGTCTTTCATCATATAGGCAGAATATGCAAACCAATAATAAAAACTAACGTCTCCCTCGTATCCTTGACGCTTTAATACTTTGAACCATTTATAGGCACACTCGAAATGACCAATTGTTGCAAGCGTCGTTGCAAGTTTCAAACGATGTTCAAATGAAATCGGATATACTGAAACGAGCTGTCCCGCTAATGCTTCTACTTGTTTATGTTCTCCAATTGAATATAGAAAAATAAGCGTATTACAAAGCGCATGAATGTTACCAGGATTTCCCTCTAGGATCATTTCTGTTAACTTAAGCGCTTGATCTACATTACCTGATTGGAAATGTGCAATCGCTAAATTATTATGACCCGACCAAAATTCTGGATATTCTTTCGTAACAACTTCTAGTGTAGCAATCGCCTCTTCTAATTGTCCGTTACGAATGTAGCGGTTCGCTTCTTCCTGCATAACAATTAACTCATCTTCATCTTCAATCTCTTCCGCACCCATTGCTTCTTCTTCCATAATCTCAAGCAAATCTAACGTATCTTCTACAAATTCCTTCTCTTCCGCAACTTCTAAATATTGCTCTGCATACTTCTTCGCCTGTTGAAACAAGCCCATATATGCATAATTATTTGCAATAAAATAATAGCATTGCTCAAGTTCAGGATTGGATCTAACAAGCTTTAGAAATATCTGATTCGACTCTTGATATTCACCAGATTCAGATAATGCTATTGCTAGTTGGCATAAAATAAACGGCTCCTTCTCGCTTTGTGCCGCTCTTCGAAAATATTTAATTGCATCTTGCAATTTTTGCCCTTTATAAGCCCTCATCCCTTTTTTATAAAAGAAGTCCGCTAATTGATTAAAAGAGATAACTTGTCCGTTCTCCTTATATATTCTTTGATTTTTCCCCATATATCCTCCAGTTTTTTGTTTTCTTCGTTCACACATTCTTCTATCTATAAGTATAAACGATTCCGTAAAAAACAAAACAGTATATTATAATCAATTATTTCCTTTTTATTCATAAAAAGAGAAGGGAAATGTTACATTTTTAACATCAACCTTCTCTAGTGGCCATTTCCTCTTTCGTATAAATAATACGCATCGGATTTCCGCCTACGAAAGCGCCCTCTGGTACATCTTTATGGACAAGTGTGCCAGCAGAAACAATAGCACCATCTCCAATCGTTACACCTGGTAAAATTGTCGTATTCGCTCCAATCATAACTTCATTCCCTATGATGATTTCTCCGAGTCGATACTCACGAATTAAATATTCATGCGCTAAAAGCGTTGTATTATAGCCGATAATTGAATTGTCTCCCACAGTAATCTTTTCTGGAAACATAATATCTGGCATTACCATAAGTGCAAACGACGTTTTCTTTCCTACCTCCATCCGCAAAAACGTGCGATACAACCAATTCTTCACGGATAAAACGGGCGTGTAACGTGCGATTTGGATAATAATAAAGTTTTTCATTACCTTCCAAAAAGAAACTGTTTTATACACATTCCACAATGAATTTTCTCCTGAAACAGGATAGCGCGTTGTCCGTCGCACTTAACTCTCTCCTCTATTAAAAAAAGTGAAACTTGAAGTTAGTAGAGAAACATATCCCCTACTTGCTTACTTGGACCTTTATGAGCGGTTTATACTAGATAAAATCGGTAGTAAATCACTCATTTTATCTAGCACATAATCTGGTTTATACGCTTCTAAATACGCTCTACCTTTCAATGTCCATGAAACCGCTACTGTTTTCGTACCTGCATTTTGTCCACCGACGATATCATGATGATTATCACCAACCATCAATGTTTCTTCTGGTTTTGCATCTAATAATTTCAATGCTTTTTGAAGTGGTTCTGGATGTGGTTTCACATGTTCCACATCATCAATCGTCACGACAACATCAAAAAATTGATCAAGTTTTGAAAGCTTTAATCCCATTTCAACCGTCTGTCTCGCTTTCGTTGTAACGATACCGATTTTATAGCCTTGCTTCTTCAATTCTTGAACAGTTTCATATACAGTCTCATATTCTTCCACTAATTCATCATGATGCTCATGATTAAATTGGCGATAACATGCAATCATTTCTTCAACCTTACTTGTATCCATCTTACTAAAAGTGTCATGCAAAGATGGACCGATAAATGCCAATACATCTTCACGCTTATATTGATTTGGATAATATGTATGTAACGTATGCAAAAAAGAAGAGATAATAAGTTCATTTGTATTAATTAACGTTCCATCTAAATCAAATAACACTGTATTTATTTTCATCGTCCTTAATCCTTTCATTACCTGAATATGAAAGAAGCAGCATCTTATATAAGATGCTACTTTTCTCTAATTTTCTAAATATCTTTTATCAGCTTGCCCCATCTTTCGTCTCACAATAATGAAAATGATAGAAATAACAACAATTCCAATAGACATTACTTGTGCAATACGAAGTGGTCCTAACATTAAACTATCTGTACGCAAACCTTCTACGAAGAAGCGTCCCACTGAATACCAAATTAAATATGTGAAGAATAGTTCCCCGCGGCGTAAATTCACTTTTCGTAACGCGAGTAGTAAAATAACACCTGCAAAGTTCCATAATGATTCATATAAAAACGTTGGGTGATAATACACACCATCAATGTACATTTGATTAATAATAAAATCTGGTAAATGAAGACCTTCTAAAAACTGTCTCGTTACTTCATCACCATGTGCCTCTTGGTTCATAAAGTTTCCCCATCGGCCAATTGCTTGTCCTAGTAAAATACTTGGCGCAGCAATATCCGCTAACTTCCAGAATGAAAGCCCGCGTCGTTTCGCAAAAAGAATCCCTGTAATAACAGCCCCGATTAAACCACCATGAATCGCCAAACCACCTTGACGAGTATTAATAATTTGACTCGGATTTTGCGAATAATATTCCCATTCAAAAATGACATAATACATTCTCGCAAAAAGAATCGCAATTGGTACTGCAATTAATACAAGATCGATAAATGTATCTTTGTGAATACCAAGCCTTTCTCCCTCGCGAGTCGCTAGCCAAAGACCTAATAGCACACCTGTACCGATAATAACCCCATACCAATAAACAGGGAACGGTCCGAGCTGAATTGCTACACGGTCAAGCTGTGGTACGGAACCTAACAGCATATGTATGACCTCCCTCTCCAGAGTCTACTCTTGATTTCCTAACTCAATCGCACTCATTAATCGTTCAGAGAACTGCTGTGCCGCATTGACTCCCATACGTTTCAATCTGAAGTTCATCGCTGCTACTTCAATAATAACAGCCAAGTTTCGACCAGGACGAACTGGAAGTGTAATCTTCGTAAGTTCTGTATCAATAATCTTCATCTTCTCTTCATCAAGACCTAAGCGATCATAATTTTTCTTTTGATCCCAAATTTCAAGATTAATAACAAGTGTAATACGTTTATAATTTCTTACTGCCCCTGCACCGAATAACGTCATTACGTTAATGATACCTAGACCACGAATTTCTAATAAATGCTCAATTAAATCAGGTGAGCTTCCTACTAATGTGTCTTCATCTTCTTGACGAATTTCTACGCTATCATCCGCAACAAGGCGGTGACCGCGCTTTACAAGTTCAAGCGCTGTCTCACTTTTCCCGACACCACTTTGACCTGTAATTAAAACACCAACGCCATAAATATCTACTAACACACCATGAACAGCTGTTGTTGGCGCTAACTTACCTTCTAAGTAGTTTGTTAAACGACTTGATAATCTCGTCGTCGTTTGAGCAGAACGTAATAAAGGCACGCCTGATTCACGTGATGCTTGTAATAACTCATCCGGTACATCTTGATTACGAGTTACAATAATACAAGGCGTTTCTTCAGTACAAAGCGCTTTCATTCTCTCTTGCTTTTGCTCTGTCGTTAACGTATCAAAGAACGTAAGCTCTGTTTTTCCAAGAAGCTGTACACGATCAGCTGGATAATATGTAAAAAATCCTGCCATTTCAATTCCAGGTCGTGATAAATCACTTGTATCAATTGGACGATGAATTCCTTCTTCACCACTTACTAACTCCAATTGAAATTGTTCAATTAAATCTTTTGTCCTTACTTTTGGCATATGTATAAACCTCCACTCCGCTGCGGGTTCAGTCTCATTTGATGTAAAATTCCATTCTACCGGATATTGTACCATTTTTTTCTGGAAACAAGAAATACGGTTTCTAATAAATAGAAAAAAACATTTCATACGAATCATGAAATGTTTTTCTTTTTGTCATTTTCTCTTTTTTTCATATAACGGTTCAACAATTGCCTTTTCAATTATCATATTAAAAATCGAAATACAAATTGCCGCAATAATCGCTACACCAAATCCTGATATATTAAAAGCATCTCCTAATAATGAATCTGCCATTTTTAACGTAATCGCATTAATAACAATTAAGAAGAAACCGAAAGTTACAACAGTAATTGGTAGCGTAATTAAAATTAAAAGTGGCTTTACAAATACGTTTAAAATCGCCAATATAATACTCGCAATAATTGCAGTTTGTATATTTGCTATGTAAAATGCGTCTGGTGCAACCCCTTTTAAAAGTCCTGACACAGCGATTAACACAACGCTATTTACAAGAAGTGATACAATCCATCTCATTTCTTTACACATCCTTTTGACATATATATTTCATCATACGCTAATAGATAAGAAACGCAAGTATCATACAAACTCTTATACCAATTTATTCTATTCTTTATACTCGTATACCTACTAACAACCTTACCAATTTTCCTTAGTGAAATAAAAACCGAGTGTCATTTCCACTCGGTTTTCATCTATAAACTTATTGCGATAACTCTACTTCTTTTATTTTCTCTTTCATTCTTGCTTTATCACGATCTAAAATCTCTTTTAAATACTTACCTGTATACGAGCGCTCTTCTTTCACTACTTGCTCTGGCGTTCCGGAAGCAACGATTTGTCCGCCTTTGTCCCCGCCTTCTGGTCCAAGGTCAATGATATAATCAGCTGTTTTAATAACATCTAAATTATGCTCAATTACAAGTACTGTCTCGCCACTCTCAACAAGACGTTGCAACACTTCTAGAAGACGCGCAATATCATGGGCATGTAAGCCAGTCGTTGGCTCATCTAAAATGTATAATGTACGCCCTGTAGAACGACGGTGCAATTCAGAAGCTAATTTCACACGTTGCGCCTCGCCACCTGATAACGTTGTAGCTGGTTGCCCTAATTTCATATAACCAAGCCCTACATCTACAAGCGTTTGAAGTTTACGCTTAATTTTCGGGATATTAGCAAAGAACTCTACCCCATCTTCAATCGTCATTGCTAATACTTCAGAAATGTTCTTATCTTTATATTTAACTTCCAACGTTTCACGGTTGTAGCGTTTACCGTGACAAACTTCGCACGGTACATACACGTCTGGTAAGAAATGCATTTCGATTTTTATAATTCCATCACCGCGGCACGCTTCACAACGGCCACCTTTTACGTTAAAGCTAAAACGTCCCTTTTGATATCCGCGCACTTTCGCTTCATTCGTTTGCGCAAACACATCACGAATATCATCGAATACACCTGTATACGTAGCTGGGTTGGAACGTGGTGTACGCCCGATTGGTGATTGATCAATATCAATAACTTTATCTAACTGCTCAAGACCCTTAATTTCTTTATGAGCCCCTGGCTTCGCTTTTGCTTTATATAGCTTTTGAGCTAACGCTTTATATAACACTTCATTAATCATCGTACTTTTTCCAGATCCAGATACACCTGTTACCGCTACAAATGTACCTAGAGGGAATGACATTTTCGCGTTTTTCAAGTTGTTTTCTTTCGCACCGACGATCTCCACTTTACGTCCGTCACCTTTACGTCTTTCAAGTGGTACTGGAATGAACTCTTTACCGCTTAAATATTTCCCAGTTAATGAATTTTCGTCTTGCATCACTTCAGCTGGTGTACCCGCTGATACAACTTGACCACCGTGAATACCTGCACCCGGTCCGATATCAAGTAAATAATCAGCAGCCATCATCGTATCTTCATCATGCTCAACGACAATTAACGTATTTCCTAAATCACGCATTTCCTGCAATGTACGAATAAGACGATCATTATCACGTTGATGCAAACCGATAGAAGGCTCATCAAGAATGTAAAGCACACCCGTAAGACGAGAACCAATTTGTGTCGCTAAACGAATACGCTGCGCCTCACCACCTGATAAAGTTCCTGCAGCACGACTTAACGTTAAATAATCTAAACCAACGTTCACTAAGAATCCAACGCGCTCCTGAATTTCTCTTAAAATTAAATGAGCAATTTTTTGTTGTTTCTCCGTTAACTCAACATTCGAGAAGAATTCCTGTACTTCTTGAACAGAATACTTTGTAACATCGGCGATCGTTTTATCCCCAACGAAAACAGCTAAACTCTCAGGCTTTAAGCGTCCGCCTTTACACTTCGGACAAGCTTGCTCTGCCATATATTTCTCCATTTGCTCACGAACATAATCAGAACTCGTCTCACGATAACGACGCTCGATATTCGGAATAACACCTTCAAATAAAATCTCATTTTCCTTTACTTGACCAAATTCATTCACATAGCGGAAATAAACTTTCTCTTCCCCGCTTCCGTACAATACTTTATCAAATAAATCTTTCGGTATATCTTTCACAGGCGTATCCATATCAACGCCGTAGTGATTACATACAGATTGTAAAAGTTGCGGGTAATATTGTGAACTTGTCGGTTCCCACGGAGCAATCGCATGTTCATTTAATGATACATCCCAATTCGGAATAACAAGCTCTAAATCTACTTCTAGCTTTGAGCCAAGTCCATCACAAGAAGGACATGCGCCGAACGGACTGTTGAACGAGAACATACGCGGCTCTAATTCACCAATTGAAAAACCACAATGTGGACATGCGTGATGCTCACTAAAGAGAAGTTCTTCTTCTCCCATAACGTCGATTAAAACTCGGCCCCCGCCAAGCTTTAAAGCACTTTCGAGTGAATCTGCAAGACGACTCGCAATTCCTTCTTTTACAACAATACGGTCAATTACAACTTCTATAGAATGCTTCTTATTTTTGTCTAACGTAATCTCTTCAGATACATCAAGCATTTCACCATTGACACGTACACGAACATAACCTTGCTTCTTAATATCTTCAAGCACTTTTACATGTGCACCTTTGCGTCCTGACACGATAGGAGCTAACACTTGTAATTTCGTACGTTCAGGATATTCAAGAACACGGTCTACCATCTGTTCTACTGTTTGCGATGTAATTTCAATTCCATGATTCGGACAAATTGGCGTACCAATTCGCGCAAATAATAAACGTAAATAATCATAAATCTCCGTCACTGTTCCGACAGTTGAACGCGGATTACGACTCGTCGTTTTTTGATCGATCGAAATCGCTGGTGACAATCCTTCGATCGTATCCACATCAGGTTTATCCATTTGCCCTAAAAACTGACGTGCATACGCAGATAACGATTCTACGTATCTGCGCTGCCCTTCTGCATAAATCGTATCGAATGCTAACGATGATTTCCCTGAACCAGACAATCCCGTTACAACAACAAGCTGATTTCTTGGAATGGTTACATCAATATTTTTCAAGTTATGTGCTCTGGCACCTTTTACAACAATAAAATCCTTGCTCATGCTCACTCTTTTCACCCTTCCGCCTTTAATTCTAATAGTAAATCTCTTAGTTCAGCTGCACGCTCGAAGTCTAACGCTTTTGCTGCTTCCTTCATCTCTGCTTCCATCTTCGCAATTGTATTTTCGCGTTCTTTTTTCGTCATCTTCTTAGCTGGTGTTGCTTCATATGTTTCCGTATCCTCAGCTGCTGTTGTCGCGCGAATAACGTCACGTACTCCTTTTTGAATCGTTTTCGGCGTAATACCATGCTCCTCATTGTAAGCTTCTTGTATACTACGACGACGCTGTGTTTCTTCAATTGCAATTCCCATTGATCTTGTTATGCGATCTGCGTACATAATAACGCGGCCGTTTGCATTACGTGCCGCACGACCAATTGTTTGAATTAATGAACGCTCTGAACGTAGGAATCCTTCCTTATCAGCATCTAAAATAGCTACAAGTGATACTTCTGGAATATCTAATCCTTCTCGCAATAAGTTAATACCGACAAGTACATCAAATTTACCAAGGCGAAGGTCCCGGATAATTTCAATACGTTCTAACGTTTTAATTTCAGAGTGAAGATAGTTCACCTTAATTCCTACATCTTTCAAGTAATCCGTTAAATCCTCTGACATTTTTTTCGTTAAAGTCGTAATTAATACACGTTCATTTTTCAAAATACGATCTTGAATTTCTCCTAACAAGTCATCAATTTGCCCTTCAATTGGTCGTATATCAATTGGTGGATCTAACAGACCTGTTGGACGAATAATTTGTTCTATTACTTCTGGTGATTGCTCTAACTCGTATGGTCCTGGCGTTGCCGAAACGTAAATAACTTGATTCGTTTTCTCTTCAAACTCATCAAACGTGAGCGGTCTATTATCTAAAGCTGATGGCAGACGGAATCCATGATCTACAAGTACTTGCTTACGCGCTTGGTCTCCGTTATACATCGCTCTTACTTGCGGCACCGATACGTGCGACTCATCCATAACAATTAAAAAATCTTCTGGAAAATAGTCTAACAGTGTATATGGTGTTGAACCTGCTGGACGAAGTGTTAATTGACGGGAATAGTTTTCAATCCCTGAACAAAAGCCCATCTCTCGCATCATTTCTAAATCATAACGTGTTCGCTGTTCTATACGCTGCGCCTCTAACAACTTACCGTTATCATTTAATTCTTTTAAACGTTCTTCTAATTCTTTTTCAATATTTTCAATAGCGACCTTCAGCTTTTCTTCACGTGTAACGAAGTGAGATGCCGGGAAGATTGCTACATGATCACGTTCTGCTAATACTTCACCCGTTAATGCATTTACTTCTCGAATACGATCTATTTCATCACCGAAAAATTCAATTCGAATACAATGTTCGTCGAGTGATGCCGGGAAGATTTCAACTACATCTCCGCGTACACGGAATGTACCACGCTTGAAATCAATATCATTACGTCCATACTGTACATCAACAAGTTCACGAAGCAATTGATTACGGTCCTTTTCCATACCAACTCGAAGTGAAACAACTAACTCGCGGTATTCTTCCGGTGAACCTAAACCGTATATGCATGACACACTCGCAACGATAATAACATCATCTCGTTCAAATAAAGAAGACGTTGCCGAGTGACGTAATTTATCGATTTCATCATTAATTTGCGCATCTTTTTCAATAAATGTATCCGTATGTGGTACGTACGCTTCCGGCTGATAATAATCGTAATAACTAACAAAATACTCAACAGAATTGTTAGGAAAGAAATCTTTCAACTCACTATATAGCTGTCCCGCTAACGTTTTATTATGAGCCATTACAAGTGTTGGCTTCTGCACTTCTTTAATGACATTTGAAATCGTAAATGTCTTACCCGTTCCTGTTGCTCCAAGCAACACTTGCTTTTTCTTACCACTATTAATTCCCTCTACAAGCTTCTCTATCGCTCCCGGCTGATCACCTTGCGGGGAATACTCTGAGATAATTTCAAATGGATGTTCCAACTAAAAACCGACCTCCTCATAAAAATCTGTATTATTATTTTACCACGAATGCTCATAAAAAACCTAAAAAAACGAACAGATATTCGGTAAAACTTTCGACAATATATACATAAAAAAGGAAGGAATAAATACTTCCTTCCTCTACTAACTCTATTTTTTAAGTACATATAATAAGTCATATCCATTGCGCCCATTTTCATTCGTACAATCTATTAACCTATATGCCGTTTCTGATTCACGTTGCTCTTTAACAATCCTTTTACAACTACCTTTATGTAACCCTTTATGGTCACCAGCAAATTGGTCTTGTCTATTATCTAACACATAAAGTATATCTTTCTCACTATGCTGTAACGTTTGAAAAATCGGGTCACCTTCATGTGTATACTGTACAATTCTTATTTTATCAACTTTCCCTTGTTCCACATTCCAAACGAACTTCTCGAATTTATCTAGATTAGAAATTTCTGCCCCCTTTGCAACGACATCATTCTTCTTATCAATTGCATTGTTAGGTTGTGAACACGCTACTAAACTAAAGAGAAATAAGCATATAAAACCTGTGCTTTTTCCTATTGTTATCCTCTCCTATACAAACTATTGGTATACTAGAAAAAGCTACTTTCCTCTATGAAAGTAGCTTCTTGTTTCCTTTCTCCTTCTTCGGAAAAATAACATATGAAAATGAAATCGCAGTATCCGCTAAAAGAATAATAACCCATACTTTGCTTACACGGCTTGCTGTTTTATTTAAAACGATTCCTGACTCTAACCAATTTCCCCACTGTTCCACTGGAATAAGCCCATACATGAAGAAAAAGAATATATGAACCGCAACAAACAAAATAAGATGTAAAGCCCAATTTTTTATTTCCTGCTTCGCGTGCGCCATGCCTGTTACTTCAAGTGGTTCTTCGATAATAGGCGCCGGTTCATTCCGCCACCTCGCAACTAATTTTTGTACATATATATCTAATTTCTTCAAATCCTTTTTTCCATAAAAAACTGCATATAATAAAATGATTACCGTAATGATTTGAAAATTAGAGAACTTCCCTGTTTGATAATAGTCCACTACCCCTAAGGTTAAAATAAACACTTCATTTATGAGTAGCACAATCCCCATAATAATGCTCGCCTTTTTCAAGCGAAATCCATACCTTAGTAAAAAGAATCCAATAGCTGATAGCCAAAATACAATCTCTGCACCAATTAAAAAGTACCATCGATATTCTGCGAGTATACTCATTTATCCCTCTCCCTTTCATCATATATACGAAAAGCCTCATCCATATATACTAGAAGCTCTTCCTCAATTGGATACATACCCATTTTCTGTGAATCTTCTTTTGACTTTCTTACTTCCCACAATTTATCTAAAAATGCTTCATCACCATTTGCCATCTCCAAACACTTCTGCATTAGTTTCTTTGTTGCACCTTGTACTTCATCACATGATGCTTCCTTACCGTCTTTCATAAAGTTACGCAATTGTTTTAATAAATCTACCCACTCTAAAACATTTGAATCTTCTTCACTCATGTTCGGCAAATTATGAAGCAACTTTTGTTCTCCCCTAGAAAAAACTTCATTTTGAAACATCTCACGTATTCGCGGAGACTGTTTCGAAAGCTGAATGAGTTCAAACATAACTTTCCAATCCAGTTCCCCTTCCACATCTACTGAATAAACAACTGCTTGTAAAATACGTTCCATTCGATTAAATTTTTTCTGTTCTTCTTGTACAAACTTAAGTTGCTTTTCAAGCGATACTTTTAAATTGAGCTCATCCGTTATTAACATATTCGTAATCTCTTTTAATGAAAAACCCATTTCTTTTAAAAATAAAATTTGCTGCAAACGAACAACGTCTCTCTCGCTATATAACCGATGTCCCCCATCAGTTTTCCCACTCGGCTTTAATAAATCGATTTGATCATAATATCGTAGCGTCCTTACTGTAACCCCTGTTTCCCTCGTTAGTTCTTGAATTGAAATCAACTCCATCACCTCTTCTCCTTCATTATAAAAGGTGACGTAACGTAATCTTCAAGTAGTTTGTAAAAAAAATACAAAAAGCTGTTTATACCTTTTGTATAAACAGCTTTTATGGAAATAACCCCTTTTGCACGGCACGCCCACAAAATAAAATAATCGCCCCAACAACAACACTTGTTGCCGTTTTATGATAATGGGCTAAAACTAATAAATAGTATGATAAACCTACAGCACCAATCATAATACATACACTTGGTACTGGATTACGAGAGAAATTTTGCATCCCCCACAAAAGTGCAAATATAGCCGTCGCAACACATAATACCGCTAATCCCATCCCGTTTCCCCTTTATGTATTTATTTGATTTCCCTTGTTGCTAATACACTCGTTGATGCCCCACTAAAGATAAGCTCCCTACAAACCGCTTCCTCATACATGATCAGCCTCTTTTTGATTTCTATATTTCCATTTCGGCCAATAGTTCACAAAGAAATAAACAAACTGTCCTAATACAAATAAAACAAATGGCATGCCCGCATTTCCATAAACAATTAAATTGTACAAACTCCATACCGCTAAACTAATTGTTAAAAATAACCCTAAATATTTAAACGCTTTATCCGACTGAAATCTCTCAAACTCATCTTGCATTTTCATTCCTCCTATCGCTATGCTCGTTTCCCCGCCATTACTCCTATGATGAGACTACCAGCAAATAAGAAACTACATACAGTGAATATTTCTGGAATCGGTATAACAGCTCTTCCTATTCCTTTGCTCGCAACAATATAAACTATAAGTAGAATAAACGCGAATATAAATGAGACATTTACATACTTTTT
The DNA here is from genome assembly GCF_050524305.1 of Bacillus silvicola. Classification (NCBI taxonomy): domain Bacteria; kingdom Bacillati; phylum Bacillota; class Bacilli; order Caryophanales; family Bacillaceae; genus Bacillus; species Bacillus silvicola. The sequence continues at coordinate 1,563,495 of NZ_JBNGVC010000013.1, read as the reverse complement.
TATATTTTCATTTACTCGCTCATCTATATCTGGAATTTCTTCTTTTCTGTACTTATGCTTTTTGTAATACACATAAACTGTTAAAAGTAGAATTGCTAAAATGTTACTAACTATTAGCGGTAACATTGGTATAGATGGGTCCATTAGCCGAACTAAAACGTCTCCTCCACATAATCCTAAGACAGTAGCTATATACAACTTTTTAGTATCGTTCATTTCTTCTCCCCTTACTCCAGCATAAATATTTCTTCCACCTTCATCTCAAAATATTTGGCGATTTTTAGGGATAACTCTAGACTCGGGTTATAGTGATGGTTCTCAATTGCCACGATTGTCTGCCGCGTCACTTGCATCGCCTTTGCCATTTCAATTTGCGTTATATGATGTTGTTTTCGTAATTCTTTAATTTTATTTTTTACACCCATAGGCTCCACCTTCGAAAGTAAAGATATCTTTACTTTAATTATAAATATTTTCCAAATATAAGTAAAGATATCTTTACAAAAAAAGGTAAATAATTCTCAGTATGGAAATATACATTCAAGCACCTTTTATCGGAGGAAACTATTATGTTTGAAAACACTACAATCCAACGTATTTTACAAGAATTCCATATACACGAGCCATTTCACTACGAGGTCACACGTTTTTCAAAAGATAAAGATATACTTATCGCATGTTCTACAACTACATATAAACTATTAATCCGGCTTTATAGAGACTCTTTCACAACAATAGAAGGGCTTCAAACACAAGGGGAACTTTGCCGTGCTTTTATTAAAAATGGCATACCAGTATCAAAACGATTCCAAACAACTGGTGGACACTATTACTTACCTGCTCATTCATTTGAAATTCCCTTTCCTATTACGGTGGAAGAATGGCTGCCAGGAAGAGAGATGGAAGATCAAGAAGTAACTAAATCGCTATTACACACGTTAGGAAGACTGTTAGGTACAACACATGCGGTTTCTGAAAAACACCATATTCATTTCGATTACGGTACATATTGGAGAATGTTTGGTGGAAATACTTCCGACGAACCAGGAATATATGATGATATAGAATTAGAAGCAAATAACTTAAAAAAATGTTTACAAGAGAGTGTAATCAATCAAACATTAGTAGATGAAGTTTTCACAGTTTTTAATGAAAAACGCAAACAATTATATAAAGTATGGAGCGAACTCCCAAAAGGAGCTGTACAAGGTGACCTCTCTCCAAACAATATTTTATTAGACGATAATGGTGCATTCCAATCCCTAATTGACTTCAATATTGCTGGAAATGAGGTGTTTATTAACCACCTTGCCGGAGAAGGAATTTTTTTAGCATATGAACTTATGGGTGATGATAAAGATGAGTGCTTTTACGAATTTTTATCCGCTTATATGAAGGAACGACCTCTCTCTAAACTCGAAAAAGAAACTTTATCTCTCATCATACAAGTCGTGCGCCCATTTCGCTTTAGACGAACTCAGAAAGTAATCCAGCTTATGAATGAAAAGCGATTTACTGATGTGGAAAGGGAATTATCTACTATGCTGGATTTACTGCAACACGAAAAAGAAGGAGGCATCTAAAGAGATACCTCCTTCTTCGCTATTACATGAAGCCCAATGCATATACAAGAACGTACCCAAGTACCGATAGGCAAACCGAGCCAATCAGCCCTGCCACAAATGCTTTGCTTCCTAATTTACGGAACGTTTTAAACTCTACATTTAAACCGAGTCCTGCCATCGCCATTGCGATAAGCATGTACGCAATGACTACAATATATCCGGCAACAACTTCCGGGATAATTCCAAGCGAATGCACCGCACTCATCGCTAAAAATCCGAAGATGAACCAAGGAATCGGAAGGTCGCGCCACGATTTTTTTTCTTTGCTTCCCTCGCTCTTGCCAAACCATAATCCGATTAAAATTGCTACTGGCACAAGCATCGCTACGCGCGTTAATTTCACAATAACTGCGATGTCTACAGCCGTGCTACCGCCTGGCGCTGCAGCCGCAATAACGTGAGCAATTTCATGCAGCGTCGCTCCCGAGAATACACCGTAACCGTACGGAGATAAGCCAAGAACCGGATATAATAACGTATAAACAAGCGTAAATATCGTACCTAAAATAGCAATGATTGCGGCGCCAACCGCCGTTTCATCGTCCTTTGCTTTCACTTGTGGTGCAATTGCCACCACCGCAGCAGCACCGCAAATCGCTGTCCCACACGCCGTTAAAATCCCTAATTTCTTCTCTACTTTAAATACTTTCGTTAGTCCATATACAACGAAAATTGTAAATGTAATAACAACTGCAGCGATGACCAATACTTTCGGTCCCGCCTTTGCAATATCTACAAGATTCAACCGCATTCCAAGTAAGATGATCCCAAAGCGAAGCAACTTCTTACTCGCAAAGTTCGTTCCCGCTATCGCTTCTTGAGGAATCCCGATTGCCGCGCGCCAAACCATCCCGATTAGAATAGCGATTACTAATTGTCCCATAATATTTAAAAATGGAAGCTCTGCTAAATATTTCGCGACAATGGCGATTAATAACGTAATCCCAATACCTTGCGAAAATCCAAAGCCCTTCTTCTTTTGTATAACAAGTGTTTGTTCCACCTTGTACCACCCCAATAATCATATTGGAACATGCATGTTCTTTCTATATAAGTTGAATTAAAAGGTTACAGCTACTGTTTGTCGAAATATAATAAGTAACATATATTGACAAATGGAGCGGAGCAAAATGACACATGTACACCAAAACGAAAAAGAAAGCCTACTTGTAGCAATGAAAACGACTAAAACGAAACGAATGTATGAACGTTATCAAACGATCTATTTCTATGTACAAGGCTTTTCTATAAAAGAAATAATGAACATGATTGGTCGTTCTGAAAAAACAATCTATAATTATGTGAATGCTTACAAAGAAAAAGGATTGCATGGCTTACTCATGGGACAATCAACAGGAGCACCACGTAAATTAGCCCCTGAACAAGAACAGGAGTTAGTTCAAGTGATTGCATCTCATCTACCCGTTGATGTTGGATTTCCAGCTAAACATAATTGGACTTTATCCATTATCGCTTCTTTCATTAAAAGAGAATGGAACGTAAGTTACACACTTCGCGGGGTGTCTCGACTTTTACATGATTTAGGGCTTAGTTACACAAAACCGACGTATACATTAGCGAAAGCAGACCCGGTGAAACAACAAGAGTTTAGGGAAGTTACCTTCCCCGCCTATAAAAAAAAAACTTTTAAACGAGGAGATTGACCATCTTCTGTTTCAAGATGAGTCCATGATCCGCGATTACCAAGCACTGCAGCATACATGGTTTTTAAAAGGAAAACAACGCAGTATTCCTACTTATGGGAAACACCAAGGTGTTAAACTTATTGGTACACTTAATTATGAAACAGGTGAGTTAGTTTGTGTAGAAGAGGAGCGGTATGATGCCGAAGCATTTCTTCGTTTTCTTCAGCATGTACTTGAACTGTATCCCAACGGGAAAATAGCTCTTATTCTAGATAATGCGCGTATTCATCATGCGAAGCTCATCCAACCACTTTTAAGGAAACACTGTCATCGCTTAGAATTAGTGTTTTTACCTCCCTACAGTCCCGATTTAAATTTAATTGAAGGGGTATGGAAATGGCTCAAATCAGACATCATTCATAATGTTTTTTATTCATCGATTTATGAAATTCAAAAAAATGTACAGGCTTTTATTCAGGAATTAAATCGCACACCTGAAAAAGTGATCGATCGATTATGCATTCGATTGTAATCTTTTAATTCAACTTATATAGTTACATTATAAGAGAGTTTTTATAATAAGTTTAATATCAATATTGAATCTCTATCATCAGAAATACTTATGATAAAATAAAAACAAAAATAAAGGGGCCTAACAAATGAACGTCGACATTTTGAAAATCTTTGTTACTGTCGTTGAACAAAAACATTTTTCGCGTGCTGCGGAACTATTAAACCTTTCACAACCTGGCGTAAGCATGCACATTCGCAACTTGGAAAATGAATTTGGAACTACACTTATTCAGCGCTCCCCAAAGCATGTCCAAGTTACGGAAGCTGGAAACATATTATACATTCATGCGAAGCAAATGCTTTCACTTTATGAAGACGCAAAACAGGAAATTAACGAACTGCATAACGTCGTAACAGGAACACTTCGCATCGGTGCTAGTTTTACAATTGGTGAATACTTACTTCCAAAAATACTTGCACGCTTTGCCAATGAAAATCCACACGTCGAAGTTCATACATTTATCTCAAATACAGAAGAAGTTTTGCAAAGCCTTCGCTCTAATCAAATTGATATCGGCTTAGTAGAAGGCCAAGTCGTATACGCCGATGTAGACGTTGAAACGTTTATGCAAGATGAAATGAAGCTCGTCGTCCCTCCAAACCATCCATTACTTCACACCAAGGATATAAACGAAGCTACTCTCCAAGACCAAGTATGGGTATTAAGAGAGAGTGGCTCTGGGACACGTGCTTATAGTGACCGCTTTATTCATCAACACCATTTAAAAATGAAGCGATTCTTTACATTCAGTAGTATACAAAGCGTAAAGGAAGCCGTCGCTGCCGGGCTTGGCATCGCTATCCTTTCTGATTGGACTGTACGGAAAGAGCTACTGGCAAAAGAGCTATTCCACGTCGAAGTTCCAAATGAACAACTAATCCGGCCATTCTCCATCGTGCGCGGCAAATATTTCATTCCATCTAAAGCCATTCAAGTATTTTTAAATTATGTAGATTCTTTTGCGAAAAAACAACATTGACCTTCACATTAGTGTGAAGGTTTACAATACATGTAAAAGGAGTGAAACACATTGCGAATCGGAGAGTTATCAAAAGAAACTGGCGTTAGCGAAAGATCACTAAGACATTATGAAGAAAAGGGATTGCTCCCTTCAAATCGCCTCACAAACGGCTATCGTGATTTCGACGAAAGTGCCATTGAAAAAGTAGAGCTTATTCAAATGTACTTACAGCTTGGCTTAAATTTAGAAGAGACGGCAAAAATGATGCGCTGCCTTGAAATTGAACCACACCTGTACGAAAATCCTTGCAGCAGTATCCTTGCACTTTATGAAGATAAACTCAATGAAGTAACAAGACAAATCTCATTACTTTCCAGCATTCAAACGAATTTGCAAAAACACGTTTCACTCCTAAAACAAGCAAAAGAAAAGGGATGATGACATGTTTGTTATACACGGCAGTTCCAGACAAAACGGAAATACAGAAGCTTTAACACATATGATGATTGATGGAATTGAAGCAGAACAAATTTACTTGCGCGACCATACAGTCCATCCAATTACAGATCAACGTCATGATGCAGAAGGATTCCAACCTGTAAACGATGACTACGAGCAGTTAATCGAGCGCATGCTAGAGCACGACACGATTATCTTCGCTACACCGCTATACTGGTACGGAATGAGCGGCCACATGAAGAACTTCGTTGATCGCTGGTCACAAAGCTTACGCAATACATCTCTTCATTTCAAAGAAAAAATGAAAAGCAAAAAAATGTACGTTGTCATCGTTGGCGGAGACAGTCCAAAACTGAAAGCATTGCCGCTTATCGTCCAGTTTCAATATATCTTTGATTTTGTTGGCTCATCATTTGAAGGGTATATTATTGGGGATGCGAATGGACTAGATGAAATCAAGAACGATGCTGAGGCGCTGGCAAAAGCACAATTTTATAATAATAAATTCAAAAATAGCAAACAGAAATAAGTTTGACAACCCCATTTGTATGCGCATACAATAAAAATAATATTATGAAAGGAAGGTACTTTGACCAATGAAGTTCTAATTCTCTTATTTATTTCATCCATCACAAATAGTGAACAAAAATGATGAAAACTAGCAGAGGATTAGTCTGTCCATTTGTCGATACTTTCTTTCGATACGATCATGTAAAAAATCGTTTATTTATGTACGATTTTACATTGAAGGGCGACGTTTATCCTCTCTAGTGAAACTAGGGAGGTTTTTTTTATGACTATTTTAATCGCACGTAATATCGAAAAGAGCTTTGGTGATCGCACCATATTTACGTTACCATCACTAGAAATTCAAGCAAACGATCGTATAGGAATTGTCGGAGTCAACGGAGCTGGAAAATCTACGTTATTACAAATATTAAGTAAAGAAATAGAAGCTGACAAAGGCACAGTAACTCATCATAGTTCTATCGCCATCATTCCACAGCTTAGCGAGGGGATACCGGAAACCGCTTCTTCCCTCGCTAAAGGCAAATGGAATATTTCAAACGTCGCAAATTCAATGAGCGGCGGTGAACGAATGCGCCTAAAGATCGCCCATGCCCTCGAACAAGATGCAGGCATTCTATTTGCTGATGAACCAACAAGTCACTTAGATATGTTTGGTACAGAGCAATTAGAAAAGGCACTTTTATCTTATAAAGGTGCACTTGTTTTAATATCACATGATCGTGACTTCCTAAATACCATATGTACCAAAATCATCGAAATTGAAGACGGCATAATTCAAGAGTACAAAGGGAATTATTCAAACTATCGGAAGCAAAAAGAACGTGAGCGAATACAAAAGCAAGCAGAATATGATCAATATATACAAGAAAAAAATCGGTTAGAACAGTCAATTTTGCAAAGAAAGCAACGTGCTTCTAGCATGACAAAAATCCCAACACGGTTCAGTTCATCTGAATCTAAACTTTATAAGTTAAGCGGGGCTCATGGGCAAGAAAATGTTAGCAAAGTAGCGAAAGTACTAGAAACACGCCTTGAAAAGTTAGAAAAGAAAGAAAAGCCGAAAGACTTTTCTCAAGCTCAGTTTGACGTACAATACCACACACCAATTCATAGCAAAGCGGTTGTACAGTTCAATAAAGCAACAAAGAAAATAGGTGACCGTACACTATTTAAAAATATGAATGGAACTATTGCCCCTGGTGCAAAACTTGCTATTTTAGGGGCAAATGGAAGTGGAAAAACAACTTTGTTCAAGATACTTCTCGCGAATGAGCGTGGCATCCAGCTTTCGAAAAGTTGTAAAATTGGATACTTTGAACAAACATTATCTATTTTAAAAACAGATAAAACAATTTTAGAAAACGTTCTAGAAGAAACAAACTATACAGAATCGTTCGTTCGAACAATTCTTGCAAGGCTCCTATTCCGCCGTGAAGATGTTCATAAACCTGTGCACGTCTTAAGTGGTGGAGAACGAATGAAGGTTGCACTCGCAAAAGTATTTTTAGGAAACTATAATATGCTTCTGCTCGACGAACCGACAAACTATTTAGACTTAGCAACACAAGAAGAATTAGAAAGCATGTTACAGGAGTATCCTGGCACAATACTTTTCATTAGCCATGACCGTGCCTTTATTCGTTCTGTTGCAAACCATATTCTACAAGTAGATGAGAGCGAACCAAGAATATTCCACGGCAATTACGAGCAATACACAAAAAGAACCACCCAAGCTTCTGTAAACGTTACTGAACAAGAGTTATTACGATTACAAACAAAATTAACAGAAATCATCAGCCGGATTTCTATCCCAAATCAGCATGATGACATCACATTTCTCGAACAAGAATACGAAAAATTATTAGTTCGAATTCAGCAGTGTAAAGAAGCACTCTAATGTCTTCCCCATATATCGACGGGACCTTCCACATTTCCCAAGAAATATCGAGGCTTCGACATAGAATATCGCCCTACCTATCATGTTAGACACAATAACAATAAAAAGCCGTGCATCAGCACGGCTTTTTACTTTATATACGGACAGCAGTCCCGCTCACCGCAACCATTAGCATCCCTTCGCGAACGACTTCGTAATCCACGTCGATACCAACAATTGCGTTCGCATTTTTTTGTCTTGCGAGAGTTTTCATCTCTTCCATTGCAATGTCGCGCGCTTCTTTTAATTTGCTTTCATAAGCGCCAGCACGACCACCGACAACGTCACGGACAGAAGCAAATAGGTCACGAACGATATTCGCCCCCATAATTGCTTCTCCGTTGACGATATCGATATAATCAATAATTTCTTTTCCTTGAATTGTAGACGTTGTTGTTACAATCATGCTTTATAGCCTCCCATATAAGATTTTCACTTACTTATGGTGCACTAATTTAGCAGAAATTATCTTTACGAACTAAACTGAGCTTCGTATAATCGGCTATACCCTCCGCCTTGCTCAATTAGTTCCTCATGCGAACCTTGTTCTGCAATACCATCTTTATTTACAACGACGATACGATCTGCATTTTTAATAGTTGCAAGTCTGTGAGCGATAACTAATGTTGTACGGCCAACAGCTAATTCTGCAAGTGATTTTTGGATAGCAAGTTCCGTCTCTGTATCTAGCGCAGAAGTTGCTTCATCTAAAATTAAAATCGGTGGGTTTTTCAAGAACATGCGAGCAATTGCTAAGCGTTGCTTTTGTCCTCCTGAAAGTTTTACACCACGTTCACCGATAACTGTATCTAAGCCCTCTGGTTGCGAGTAAATTAAGTCCTCCAACTGGGCACGTTTTACCGCCTGCCAAATATCAGCTTCTGAGGCTTTTAAGTTTCCGTAAGCGATATTTTCACGAATTGTTCCTGAGAATAAGAAAACATCTTGCTGCACAATTCCAATTTGCTTACGAAGTGACGACAACGTCATCTCTTTCGTATCAATGCCATCAATTTGAATTGAACCAGATGATTGCTCATAAAAACGTGGTAATAAACTACATAGTGTTGTTTTCCCTGCCCCTGATGGCCCAACAAAAGCAACTGTTTCACCTGCATGTATTTTCAAATTAATATCATTTAAAATCGGTTCTTTATTTTCATATCCGAACGTAATGTTGTTATATTGAATATCACCATGTACATGTTTTACTTCTATCGCATCTTTAGAATCCACGATATCAGGCTCTGTTTCAAGAAGTTCTACATATCTTTTAAAACCTGCGATTCCTTTCGGATAGCTTTCAATAACCGCGTTAATTTTTTCAATTGGTCGGAAGAAAATATTCGTTAATAAGACGAATCCGATAAATCCGCCGTACGTTAATTCACCTTGCAGTACAAACCATGTACCACATATTAATACGAAGAGCGTTACGAGACGCATGAGCATATAACTAATTGACGAATTTAGCGCCATAATTTTATACGCCATTAATTTCGTTGTACGGAAACGAGCGTTGTTCACAGCGAATTGGTCTTTCTCAAACTTTTCATTTCCGAATGCTTGTACAACGCGAATACCACCAACGTTATTTTCAATGCATGCATTGAAATCAGCAACGTCTGAGAATAAACGTCTAAACGTACCTGTCATTTTTTTATTGAAATAAAGTGCCAACCATAATAAGAATGGAATCACGAAGAATGTTAGAAGTGCCAATTTCCAATTAATCATCATCATAAATGAAAATGCCCCAACTAAAGTCATTACAGCAATGAATAAATCTTCTGGCCCATGGTGAGCAATTTCTCCAATTTCCATTAAATCGTTTGTAAGACGTGAAATTAAATGACCTGTTTTATTATTATCAAAAAATCTGAATGATAGCTTTTGAATGTGATCAAATAATTTCTGTCTCATATCAGTTTCAATGTTAACGCCAAGCATATGTCCCCAATATGTAACGACGTATTGCAAACCTGCATTTAACACATAAACTGCGAATAAACCGAAACAAGCCCATAAAATAAGTGTCCAGTTTTGTCCTGGTAATAACTTATCAATAAATTGATTTACGATAAGCGGGAAACCAAGTTCCAGTAATCCTGCGATAACTGCGCAAGAAAAATCGAGTACAAATAAACCTTTGTACGGTTTATAGTAAGAAAAAAATTTACGTAGCATATTTTCCCTCCCTTTTCTAAATTAAAAGACTCCCTAAATGATAACCATTATCAAATAATTATTCAAGTTATCCGTCTATGAAACTAAAAATAAAATTAGCGATAGTTGTCGTTTTTTGCCGGAAAGTCGATATATTCGAATAACCGCTGATATATTTTAATAATCGCTGATATAAATTTCATTTACTACCTATCCCATCTAAACCAAAAGAAAAGGGTGTCACCTAATGGTGACACCCTCATTTTATTATATAGCTTCTGAATCAAACTCATGCTCCTGCTGGACAAACACAACACCTAATTCGTGATGGCCCCCAGCGTATAATGCCGTTTGAGCAAGACGAAGCTCTCCATTTGTATCTAATACTTCTAATTTACAAAATGCTCCGGTTGTCTTCGTTTGAAGCGCATCATAAAACTCTTCTGTACTTCTTGGAATGACTCCATTTACTTTCGTAATAACTTCTCCAGGCTTTAAATTCATCTCTGCCCCAATTGTATTCGGAATTGTATCTAGCACAACGAGCCCATCATTACGTGCGGCAAAGTATGCTGGTCTTGTCTCATCCACAATTTTTTCTTGCATCGAGATTGTGAAACGTCCAAGCATTGCGACTCCCATCGCGATTATCGCGAATACGTGCCACCAATAACTTGCGATTCCTAAAACGAGCACGAGTCCTGCTAGTCCATATACACGTCTTCCTGTAAATAATAAAGCTTCCGTTGGCTCATAACTTCTAATCGTTCTCATAAATCCAATTAAAAATGGAACGAGGAATAAAGAGTATGTAGTTGAGCCTATTGAAACGACAGGCCACCAAGGAATAAATCCTGTCACCGCGTCTCCTGGTATAAGAATAAATACTGGTACAAGCCATAAACGATTTGATTCATGTAGCCCAATTCGTAGCCCACGCTTACCTTTTTTAATTTTCGGCGTAGAATATCGCACTGCATTTTTAGAGATTAATAAACCCTCTACAACGAGCATAACGCCTAGTAAAATAGCAAGGGATACAATCGTACCCTCTTCACCTTCTCCAAGCTGTAAGAAGGAAACTGGCATCTTAGACGATAACAACACGAATGCAATAGCGATACCGAACGTATAAGCTACAGATAAATATCGATACATAGCAGTTAATCCAAATAATAACGTCCAAAGTAAAATTGCCCATAAACTCGCTTTTGAAACGACGAGCCCGAGCCCAACCGTAATAATAGATACGATTAATCCGTACTTAATACCTGCAAATAGAGTTGTTCGCAGTTCAAACCAAATATCATATACTTTAAAAGAAAAATCTTTTCGTTCTCTTAATATACGTAAGTATCCAACGAAGATACTACTAATTAAAAATACATAGACAGCAGGGTGTAAGAAAAAACGTCCAACTGCTCGTAGTATTTCAAAAAGCCATGCCTCCACGAATTCATTCACCACCATTTATATCATTCTTTCTTTTTATCTTATCATATTTAACACATAAAAAAATACAGGCATCAAAGTGCCTGTATTCTTTCTTATTTCGCTATTAATTTCAATGCCGTTTGTAATTGTAAATCGTTTTCTCCAGAACGGATTTTTTCAATGATCTTATTTTGAATTGCTTCAGCTGTCTTTTTATCAAGTTGTCCTGTCGCTTCCATCTCATTTGCATTTTGGAATGCTTTCAGTGCTGATTCTGTCTCTTTACTAAAGTATCCATCATCACGGCCTGGTACATATCCTAAGCTCTTGAGCATTTCTTGCGCGTGTTTTACTTGCACATCATTCGAATTGTATGAAAGTGTCTTTTCAATTTGAATTGGTGTCGCGTGATAATAATCTGGTTGCTTCACTTCTACAGTTGGCGCGATTCCTTTTTTATGAATCCAATTACCGTCCGGTGTTAACCATTTAAACATCGTTAATTTAATGTTGCTGCCATCTTTAAATGGAACAGCTTGTTGGACAGTACCTTTACCAAACGTTTTTTCACCAATTAAATCGTATCCTTCTCCTTCTTTTAGCGCACCAGCTAAAATCTCTGAAGCAGAAGCACTTCCATTATCAATTAATACTGAAATTGGATATGACTTTCTTTCTTTCAGTTCCGTAGAGAATTTCTTCTTCTCACCATTTCGCTGCTCTACTTGCAACATTGGCTTTTTATCTGTCATGATGTCTCCTAGTATGTCTTCTACACTATTTAAATAGCCACCAGGATTACCACGTACGTCAATAACTAAGCCTGCTATATGTTTCTTCTCTAATTCTTTTAACTGATCCTTAAATTCTTTCGCAGTATTTTCAGCAAAAGAAGTAATTTGCATATAACCGATATCTTTTCCGCTCTCTTGCTTTACGGAACTAAATACAGTAAAGATTGGAATCTTTTCACGCTTAATTTTAAATACAATCGGATCAGCCACTCCTGCGCGCTTAATTTCAATTGCAACAGTCGTTCCTTTTTTACCACGAATTTTCAATACTGCTTCTTCACGTGATAAATCTTTCACACTATTTCCATCTACAGATAAAATTTGGTCATTTGGTTTAATTCCTATCTTTTCTGCTGGTGAACCTTTAATTGGCGATACGATAATAAGCTTACCGTCCGTTTTGTTCACTTCAGCTCCAATCCCTTCAAGTTCAGGATCTAGTGATTGACTAAACTGTTTTGCCGTTTCTTTATCCATATACGTGGAATAAGGGTCCTTCAGCGTAGACAACATGCCTTGTATTGCACCTTCGACTAACTTGTCGTCTTTCACGTCTTCCACATAACGTGAATCAATTAGTGCATACGCCTCATTAATTTTTGCCAAATTCCCTTGCGCTGTGCCAGCATTACCATTCGATACTGTTTGCGTTACATACGCTGGGTTTATCCCAAACCAGTACATACCACCAAACATCCCGCCAGCACCAATTAAAAATGCAACAACCATTCCAATAATTGCAACTCTACGTTTCAATGCGGAATTCCCCTTTCCAGAACACACAGGTGGTGTAGCAAAAGGCATCACACGATGTGTGATGCCTTTACCTATTTCTACTATATGATAAGCTTGTACGAATTATGTTTGCAACTTTTTATACTTTTAAGAAGCGACGAATTGACATTACACTTCCCCACATACCGATTAATGCACCGATTAACACTAATAAACCAGCTAATTGGAATACGAATGGGTTGTATGGTAGAAGCTCGAAAATTGTTCCGCCAAGTTTTTCATTAAACACACCTTGCAATGAATTATATATAACTAAAATTAGACCAATTGGAATAATTGATCCTAATACTCCTAGGAATAATCCCTCTAACAAGAACGGCCAACGAATAAACCAGTTTGTTGCACCAACAAGTTTCATAATTTCAATCTCAGTACTACGAGCATAAATTGTAATTTTAATTGTGTTAGAGATTAAGAACATCGCTGTGAATAGAAGACCAGCAATTAACGCAATCCCGATGTTACGACCAGTTTTTACAGTATCAAATAATTTTTCAACTTGACCTTTACCGTATTGAACATTACTTACAAACTGCATTTTCTCAATCTTTTTCGCAATTGTTGCCGTATCAGTCGGCTCTTTCGCCTTTACAACAAATACGTCTTTCAGTGGGTTATCTTGCTCAAATAATTCGAACGTTTTTCCACTATCGCCTAAGCTTTTAATTAAACGTTTCAACTCTTCTTCTTTAGAAGAATATTTAATAGAATCTACTTTCGCAATTTTACTCATATCTTCTTCTAATTTCTTTTGATCAGCTTCTTTTGCTGCTGGATCAATATGCACACGAATTTCTACATCTTGCTCTACTTTCGTCGCAAAATGGTTCATATTCATAATCGCTGTTAAAAAGACACCTACAAGTAATAATGTAACTGTTACTGCACTTACAGAAGCAAATGTCATCCATCCGTTACGGGATAGATTTTTTACACCTTCTCGCAAATGTCGACTAAGGGTCTTAGCCTTCATATCCGTATCCTCCCTCAATCTCGTCTCGAACAATTTTTCCGCCTTCAATTGCAATTACGCGATGACGAATTGTATTTACGATATCTGCGTTATGTGTCGCCATAACAATCGTTGTACCACGCTCATTAATACGTTTAAAAATCTTCATAATATCAAGAGCTGTTTCAATATCTAAGTTACCTGTTGGCTCATCGGCAATTACAACCTTTGGTCTATTTACAATCGCTCTCGCAATAGCCACACGTTGTTGCTCTCCGCCTGAAAGTTCACTTGGAAGTGCATCTGCACGATCATCTAGACCTACAAGACCTAACACTTCTGTAACACGTTCACGAATCGCATCTGGTTCTTCTTCAATTACCTCTAAAGCAAACGCAACATTCTCATATACCGTTAATTTAGGTAGCAATTTAAAATCTTGGAAAATTACGCCTAATTGACGACGGAAATATGGAACATCTCTTTCTGCTAATGTTTCAATTACAAGTCCATTTACATTAATTGATCCTGTAGATGGCTTCTCTTCACGATACATCATTTTAATAAATGTAGATTTTCCGGCTCCACTCGGTCCAACTACGTATACGAATTCACCTTGTTTAATGTTAACTGTGAGACCAGCAATGGCTTTCATACCATTTGGGTACTCCTTATAAACATTCGTCATTTTTATCATTATTTATCACCCAATACTTAATGATTTTTTTCGAAATACTTTTCTGTACATTTGAAAATAAAAGAAAACCTTATTCTCGCTTGACCATTCTTGTTGAAGGTAGCTTCCATACATGCTTTTTATTAGCAATGCTACTCTATGTAATATATTTCATCAAAATTCTACAAACCTCATTGTAACATCAATCGGTTTCCAGTTCGGATACAATTTTGTTACAGTTATGTTACATCCCCAAAAAAGGTAAACGAGCTAATGTAATTGCTTAACCAAAAGCGCTTTTCGGTCAAGTTATACAATCAGCTCGTTTATTAATTACGTTTCTTATTTATGTTCAGCTAACCATTCAGCTACTTTTTTCGCGTCCTCACCTTGAATAAGTCCTGGTGACATTGAACCGCGTCCTTTTTTAATAATTTCCTCGATATCTGCAGCATCATACTTACCGCCTACTTTTCTTAAATCAGGTCCAGTTGCCCCTGATAAATCTGTCGCGTGACATCCAGCACAACTTCTTTGGAAAATTTGTTCTGCACTATCTGCACTTGCAGATTGTTTCGAAGGTTTACTTTCTTCTTTATTTCCACATGCTCCTAAAGCAAAAACGACTGATGTTCCTAACGCAATAGCCAACAATTTCTTTTTCACTTCTATCGCTCCCCATTGTTGATATTCTTTTCATTCATAACTAGGCAATAGTCCTCATAACACACTCAATATTCATTATAAGCATTATCTTTATATAGAAAAACTAAGGTGTATTTCATATTTTTTACAAATATATCGAGAAGCCTAATAAAATAAAGCTTTCACAAATTGTTTCAATTCTGTGAACACCTTAGAAAGTTCTATAAAAAACCTCTTTCTTCAAAGTAAATCAAAAAAATTCCATATACGGTCCTACTCTATTACCTCTTTGTTTTACTATTCTCTACTTTTTACAAAACAATATGCAGCGTTGTATTCTACATATAATCTCATCAAAAAGAGAAGTTGTCGTTTTCAACTTCTCTTCCTCATTATTTCATCAATATAAATAAGATAAACCTCTTTATACCCTCTTTTACCTCAACATGTGCCAACAATCCTGTTGGCTTTTTCTCTTATTAAATGCGAGAACGTAAATACGCATCAATAAATGGATCAATTTCTCCATCCATAACTGCTTGTACGTTACCCACCTCTGTATTTGTACGGTGGTCTTTCACAAGAGAATACGGGTGGAATACGTAAGAACGGATTTGGCTACCCCATCCGATTTCTTTTTGTTCCCCACGGATTTCATCTAATTGTGCTTGTTGTTCTTCTAATTTCTTTTGATATAATTTCGCTTTTAACATTTTCATCGCGTGCTCACGGTTTTTAATTTGAGAGCGCTCTGACTGACATGTTACAACCGTATTTGTCGGTGTATGCGTAATACGAACTGCTGAATCTGTCGTATTAATGTGCTGCCCACCAGCTCCACTTGCACGGTACGTATCAATTTTCAAGTCTTCTGTACGCACTTCAATTTCAACTTCATCATTGAACTCAGGTACAACTTCACAAGATACGAATGATGTATGACGACGGCCTGAAGAATCGAACGGTGAAATACGTACAAGACGATGTACACCTTTCTCTGCTTTTAAGTAACCGTAAGCGTTATGACCTTTAATTAATAAAGTAACACTCTTAATACCAGCTTCATCACCTGGTAAGTAGTCAACCGTTTCTACTTTAAATCCACGTTTTTCAGCCCAGCGTGTATACATACGTAATAACATAGAACCCCAGTCTTGTGACTCTGTTCCACCTGCACCTGGGTGTAATTCTAAAATAGCGTTATTTTTATCATAAGGATCGCTTAGCAGTAACTGAAGCTCATACTCATTCATCTCTTGAATTAAAGTTTTCACTTCTGACTCTAATTCCTCATGTAAATCCTCATCATACTCTTCTTTTAACAGTTCATGCGTCATTTCTAAATTTTCGAACGTCTCATCTAACTGACGGAAACTTCCAACCATATCTTTCAACGCATTCGCTTCATTAATTACAGCTTGTGCGCCTTGTTGGTCATCCCAAAATCCTGTGCCCATCATTTTTTCTTCTAACTCTGCAATTTGCTTTTCCTTAGTAGGGAGGTCAAAGAGACCCCCTAAAAGCCGCTAATCTCTTAGCCATTTTTTCTAATTCTTGCCTAATTTCTACTAATTCCATTTCCTTCACCTCTATGTAATTGCTGTTACTTTCATATGAAAACAAGGGAAACTCTCTCCGCTTATTACGGAGAGAGTTTAATCCTTTTTATTATACATTTTTGATGTAAAAGTTTGCAAAGCAGTCTGAACTACAGTTTCCTATTACTGCCCAATGCCACAACAGTTTTTATATTTTTTGCCACTACCGCATTTACATAAATCATTGCGTCCCATTTGGTCACCTTTTACAACCGGTTTTTTCTTCGCTTCTTCGCCATCGCTAGATGGATGAACAGCTTCACCTTGAGCAACTTCTTGACGCTCTAAGTTTTGTTCAATTTCAGCTTTCATAATGTAACGAGAAATTTCCTCTTCGATAGAAGCAATCATTGACTCGAACATTGCGAATCCTTCCATTTGATACTCACGAAGTGGATCAATTTGACCGTAAGCACGTAAATGAATACCTTCACGAAGATGATCCATCGCATCAATATGCTCTGTCCATTTCGTATCTACAACACGGAATACAACAACTTTTTCGAACTCACGCATTTGCTCTTCTGGCAGAAGCTTTTCTTTGTCGTTGTAACGCTCTATTAGCTTCGCGATAATTGGCTCGCTCATTTCCTCTGGAGCAAGGCGACGTAATTCTTCTTCTTTTACATCTCCTTCTTGCAGAAGGTTTGTATTTAAATAGTCAACAAGACCTTTAATGTTCCAATCTTCTTCAATTTCCTCTTGTGTATGAAGCGCAACAGCACGTTCTACCGTAGATTTCATCATACCTTCAATAATACTGCGTAAGTTCTCAGAATCCATTACTTCTTGACGCTGTTTGTAAATAACTTCACGTTGCTGACGAAGTACATCATCGTACTGCAGTAACTGTTTACGTGCATCATAGTTATTTCCTTCTACACGTTTTTGTGCAGATTCTACCGCACGAGAAACCATTTTACTTTCGATCGGCTGTGAATCATCCATACCAAGACGATCCATCATCGCTTTCATATTATCAGAACCGAAGCGGCGCATTAGTTCATCTTCCATAGACAAGTAGAACTGCGTTACACCAGGGTCCCCTTGACGACCAGCACGACCACGTAACTGATTATCAATACGACGGCTTTCATGACGCTCTGTACCGATAACTGCTAGACCAACGTTTTTAATATCGTCTCCAAGCTTAATATCCGTACCACGACCAGCCATATTCGTCGCAATCGTTACAGCACCTTTCATACCAGCTTCTGCAATGATATCTGCTTCACGCGCATGGTTTTTCGCGTTTAAAATGTTATGGCGTACACCTTTACGTGTTAACATTTTTGAAATAAGCTCTGACGTTTCAATTGCAACTGTACCAACAAGAATAGGTTGCCCTTGTTTATGACGATTTACAATATCCTCAACAACTGCATTGAATTTGCCTTCCATTGATTTGAAGATTAAATCAGCACGGTCATCACGAATAATATCTTTGTTCGTTGGAATTACGATAACATTCATATTGTAAATACTACGGAATTCTTCTTCTTCCGTTTTCGCTGTACCAGTCATACCAGATAACTTTTCATACATACGGAAATAGTTCTGGAACGTAATTGTCGCGAGTGTCATACTTTCATTTTGAATTTCTACGCCTTCTTTTGCTTCAATAGCTTGGTGCAAACCTTCGCTATAGCGACGACCTTTCATAAGACGACCAGTGAATTGGTCTACAATTACGATTTCGCCTTCTTGTACAACATAATCTGTATCAAGGTGCATAACAACGTGTGCACGAAGCGCCTGATTAATATGGTGAAGAAGTGCTACATGTTTTAAATCGAATAAGTTATCGATATGGAAAGCTTTCTCAGCTTTCGTAATACCATCTTCTGTTAACATTACATTTTTCGTTTTCACATCAAATGAATATTCTTTTTCATTTTCTAATGTACGAACGAATGCATTTGCAAACATATATAGCTCTGCTGATTTTTGAGCTTGTCCAGAAATAATAAGCGGCGTACGTGCTTCATCGACTAGAATAGAATCGACTTCATCGATAATAGCAAAATGAAGTGGACGCTGAACGCACTGCTCTCTATATAACACCATGTTGTCACGTAAGTAATCGAATCCAAGCTCGTTATTTGTGCTATACGTAATATCAGCAGCATAAGCAGCTTGTTTCTCTTCGCGCGACATACTGTTTAAGTTAATTCCTACCGTTAAGCCAAGGAACTCATGAAGTTGTCCCATTTCGCTCGCATCACGTTGCGCTAAGTATTCATTGACTGTAACAACGTGAACGCCTTTTCCTGTTAAAGCATTTAAATATACAGGTAAAGTAGACGTTAACGTTTTACCTTCACCAGTTTTCATCTCAGAGATATTCCCTTCATGTAAGGCAATACCACCCATTAACTGCACACCATATGGACGCATTCCAAGAACACGAGTTGCTGCTTCACGAACAACTGCAAAAGCTTCAGGAAGTAGATCGTCTACTGTCTCACCTTTTGTTAAACGTTCTTTAAATTCAAGCGTCTTTCCTTTTAATTGCTCATCAGTTAGTGGCTTAATAGATGATTCTAATGCATCAATTTGCTCAACTGTCTTCTGCATACGTTTAATTTGGCGTTGGTTAACATCGAACACCTTTTTTAAAATACCGATCATAGGGAATACGCTCCTCTTTTTATTAAAATAAAACTTCCGATTGCTTTTTTCTTTCTCTCTTTACAATCAGTCGTTATAAAAATCAAATATATGTTATGCCAATTTTTCTCCTAATTAAAAAAACTAAAATGTATAAACCTAATGATAATTGTAACACTTGTCTTATAACTATGACAACAATCGTCCAAATGTCTAGCCCTATATTCAGAAAAAGTTTGTATTTTATTTGTTCCAAAAAACTAATTTCTCTTCGCTACAAATTTTGTATTAAATCTAAGTAGTATTCTTTTAAGTTCTCTTTTAAAGAAGATGGCTCAATTATTTTTATAGTTTTACCAAAACTAGCTAGATACGAGATGATAAAGTTGATTTCAGCAGGCTCATAAGTTCCTATTAAATATGTCCCTTCATGTTCCTCCCATAATTTCATCGAAGGATATTGTTGTTGCTTAAATATCTCTATCCCCCTCGCAGTAATTGAGCATTTAAATTGAATAGCTTGTTCGGTTGCTTTCCAAAGACTATGTGCGTTATGTATATTTATATTTTCCAAATCCAGACTATCCTGAGCATCTACCATTTCTGACGACCTAATACGATCACAGCGAAACACTCGATAAGCCGATTTATCTAAATCGTAAGCCTGACAATACCAATAACCTTTCATTGCATAAATCGAAATCGGCTGAATACGGCGCATTGTCGTTTGTTTCGGCGTTACATAGTTTATAGTTAAAGCCCTATTTTGAACAGCAGCTAACAAAATCTCTTCTAGATGACCACATTCATGTGCTTGTTCCGAATGAAAAAAGGAAACTCTTTTTTGCAAGTTTTCAATTTGCTCACGCTGTTTTGATGAAACACTATCTAAAAACTTCTTATTGATGGAACGAAACGAGACTTGAAAGGGAATACTTACAAAACTACTTAGTGCTTGCATTGCAAAATAAAGCGCAAAAACTTCATGATTTGTAAATGAAATCGGTGGTAATGTCATCGTTTTTATTAAACGATACCCTCCATACCGACCATACTCCGCAAAAAGAGGCGCACCCATTTCCTCCAAAGATGCAATATCACGTAAAGCTGTCCTTTTTGAAATTTGAAATTCATCCATTAAATCTTTCAATGTGAATGTTTGTTTTTGATTAATAAAGCGTAGCATCTGATTTAAACGTTCAACTTTTTTCATAAACTCTCCCTATAGGTGCCAACGCGTGGCACCTTATATTTGTATAGTAATAAGTGTAAACATATATGAAGGAGGCAATACAATGAACTTTGAAGTAATCACTTTTTTATCATTAAATGGGCAAGGTGCTAAAGCAATCGCATTTTACGAACAGTATTTAGGTGCAAAAGTTTTATTTAAAAAGAATTATAAAGAAATGAAAGAAATAGATCCGAATTTCATATATAAAGAAAGCCAAGAACATTATATTACTCATTCCGTTTTACAAATTGGTACTAATAAAATTATGATTGCAGAACAGGCAGTGGATTCCACACGCCCTTGGCAATTAAGTAATAGCTCATCATTATGCATTCAATCTAAAGATTTCCAAACCATTGAAACACTCTATCACAATCTAATTCAACATGATGAGGTTTATATTTTAACACCTTTTGAAAAAAACTCCTTCAGCCCGGGTTATGCCATTGTGCGAGATCCTTTTGGAATAGTAATACAATTAACCGTGACAAAACATGACTTCTAAATTTCATTACGAATTAGCCATTAAAATTCATATCGACATTACAAGATAAGGAAGTAAAAAAACATCTAAAAAAAGCGTAGCCATTTTGGCTACGCTTTTGAATGATTATTTTGTTTCGATTAAACCATATTTCCCATCTTTACGACCATATACAACATTAGTTTCATTTGTATCAGCATTTGTGAAGACGAAGAAATTATGTCCTAGCATATCCATTTGTAAGATCGCTTCTTCAACGTCCATCGGTTTTAAATCGAATCGTTTTGTACGTACAAGTTCTAATTCATCCTCTTCTACCGCATCCAGAACAGCTACTGCTTCTGGAAGGATAAAGTTAGTTTTCACAGAACCTTTTTCACGTAATTTACGGTTTACTTTTGTTTTATGTTTACGAATTTGTCGCTCAAGTTTATCAACTACTAAATCAATCGCAGCGTACATATCGCTATTTGTTTCTTCTGCACGAAGTAATAAATCTGTAAATGGAATTGTTACCTCGATACGTTGCTTGTCAGAGTATACTTTTAAATTAACTTTAATCTCTGGGAATGTATCAAAATAACGCTCTAATTTACTTAGTTTTTTCTCTACATATTCCTTTAATGCTGGAGTTACTTCAATATTTTCACCACGAATGTTGAATTTCATAGATGAATTCCTCCTTTCAAGCCTATGTACTATAATTTCGACATTGGCTTAAAAACTCCTTCTAATTTTTTAAAAAATTAGTGGAATTGCGATTTTTTTATCGTTTTTTGTTGAAATGAAAAGATGCATCGTTTCTATCTTTATTTTATCCTATTAACATCGTGAATAACGAGTGTAACTGTGGACAATTGGTTACAGAAAAGAAACAACTTTTTGACAACTTCCCCAAAACAAACAAGCCCTTGTTACGAGCAAGAGCTTTCACCATCTATATAATGCTGCTAAAAATACAGCTCTATCTTTTCCAAAAACTTAATTTTTACAGTTTCACAACATTAGCTGCTTGTGGTCCACGTGCTCCATCAACAATATCAAACTCCACTTGTTGACCTTCTTCTAACGACTTATACCCATCTTGTTGAATAGCAGAAAAATGAACAAACACATCGTCACCATCTTCACGCTCAATAAACCCAAATCCCTTTTCTGCATTGAACCATTTTACTCGTCCTTGCATATTCATTCCATTCCCTTCACTCTTAAAATCAGGGCATTCGCCCCATATTCTGACTATAACGAATGACAAGACTGTAAGTCAAAGAAGACCTGTCGTCTTTTTATTACTCCTTTCGACATTCACATATTACCCTCTACAAAGCGTCAAACAAGAAACTTCTTTCGCTCCTCGATCATACAAAAGGCTTCCAATTTGCCTAACAGTAATTCCTGTCGTATACACATCATCCACAATTAAAACATGTTGCTCATGAAACATCTCTCCTCCCTGAAAATAAAAAGGATTAACTCCCGATATCCTTTCTTTACGCTTCTTCTTACTTTGTTTTTCAGTTTCTATTCTTCTTAATGATGTACCAGATATTTTGACAGGCAAACAAGAGGCTAATAACTCAGCTTGATTAAAACCACGTTCGTATTCTCGCTCTTCACTAAGGGGAACCGGAATGACAACTGAAACATTCGCAAAATATTTTTGAAAAAGACTTCGAAAAGACTGATGGAAAATATGCACTAATTCAGCATCTCCTCGAAATTTAAACTGTGCTAATATTTCTTTCATCCTTTCATCATACACATGCAACGAACGATTTATGAGAGACGGAAACCTCTGCTCGTTCGTCCACCTTATGCAGTCCATGCAAATATCCACGTTTTTATATTCAGCTTGTACAAGTTCTAAAGGCCGACCACACTCCTTGCAAATCTCTCCTATAATATAGGAAAGATTTTGTTCACATCTATCACATATATACTTTTTTTGAAGCTTAACAAAAAAAGTGCACCAACTAATTGCGCACGAAATATATTCATCACAAAGTAGACAATGCATTAATCTATCAACCCTTGTTCTTTAGCATTTTTATTCATACTTTGAATATGTTTTTTCGCGCGCACCATCGCCTCTGTCTTTCCATAATGAAAATAGATGACATCTCCATGCGGTTCATCAGAACTTCTACCAGCACGCCCTGCAATTTGAACGAGAGCACTTTCTGAAAATATTTCTTCCTCAGCCCCTAAAACTGCCACTTGTAAATTTTTCACAGTTACTCCTCGTTCCAAAATCGTCGTTGTAATTAATAAAGGGATTTCTCCCTTTCTGAAAGCTGCTACCTTCTCTTTTCTCGCCAGATCTTCTGCATGCACACCATCAATTTGGTTGTTTAATGATTTTAATAACTGGCTAATTTCCTCTACATATCGTACATGAGGAACAAATAGAAAAATGGGATATTGTTTAGATAAGTACATATTTAACCATTGTAATAAAGCACGAGGAATTTTTTTACGCATAAGACCCTTTTTCCAATTTCCGCACCACCGAAATAGTGGAACTGGCAATGGATGACGATGATAACGTCCTGAAATAATAACCCCTTTTTGCTTACCATTCCGCAATTTACGCTTCCACTTTTCATCTGGAGTTGCAGTTAAATAAATACGTGCTGCCTCCTCTTTCATCGCTTTGTTTACTGCATAATGCAACATCTTATCCGCATGATACGGAAAAGCATCTATCTCATCTACAATCATGACATGGAATGCTCTATAATAACGTAACAATTGATGTGTAGTTGCAACGATTAACGCCGCACCCTTTTCTCGGTCCACACTCCCTCCGTATAAAGCTGCTACATTTATATTTGGAAACACTTCTTGTAATCTTGGTGCTAATTCAAGTACAACGTCCGTTCTCGGTGTTGCAATACAAACTCTCTCTCCCTTTTGTAGTGCCTCTGCAATTCCGCGAAACAACATTTCTGTTTTTCCAGCCCCGCACACCGCCCAAATAAAAAATGATTCTTTCTGCTTAACAGCGTCAACGACACTTTGCGCAGCTAACTCCTGACCATCAGACAAAACGCCTTCCCACTGTAACGGATTCAAATAATTTTCTCCGCTTATTTCAGCAATACCGCGAACAAGTACAGTACATTCACTTACCCTGCCCATCGTTATGCACTTACGACAATACGCACATACTTTACTGCACCTTTTACATACAAATGATGCAAATAGTCGTTGCTCTATATTTCCGCAACGCTGGCACGTATATTTTGAAAATTTCTTAATTACACCTTGCACACAAACGACTTCTCGGTTCCTTTTCAAATGATCCAATTTATTCTGCAAATCTGAAGAAAGTTCTTCTAACAATAACTGTCTACCAGCTAACATCATCAATAACCACCTCCAGCACTACTATAAATCCTTCTCTTTATCTCGTAAAAACTCAAAAAAGCCGCTAACCTACTTATAAAATAGTAAGCTATCGACTTTATACACGTTTTTTATTCAATTATAAATCCTAGAATCTACCGTATCCTAAGAAATGTTTTTGGTTGTACGAACTGTTAATATCACCGTACGCGATCCCTTTATCACTCGCATGAATCATTTGTCCATTCCCAACATAAATACCGATGTGAGATGGACCTGCTTTATAAGTACCTTGGAAGAATACTAAATCTCCAGGTTGTGGGCTACTTACTTTAGAAACTGAGTTCCAGTAACCTGCAACGTCTTGACGTCCTACACCAAAGATGTAAGAAATGAATCCACTACAGTCAAAACCACCGTTTGATGGAGATGCACTTGCCCAAACATAAGGCATACCTAAGTATTGTTGTGCTTTACCAATTACGCCAGGAACCGGAGTTGGAGTTGGACCTGGTGCTGGCTCTGGTTTTTTGTTTTCTGGTTTAGGTGTCTCTTTTTTAGGCTCTTCTTTTTTAGGTTCTTCTTTTTGAGCTTGTCCACCATTGTTTGCCGGTGCAGCTTGCTCTGCAGGTGCTTGTGCTGGCTGAGCTTGTGCCTCTTTAGCAGCTTGTTCTGCTTGTTTTTGAGCAGCAGCTTCTTGTGCCGCTTTTGCTTGCGCTTCTTCTTCCGCAATACGTTGTAATTGCAGTGCTTGTTTCTCAAGATCTTTCAATTGACTTTCCGTGCTTGTCATCGTAGTTACAACTGTATCCATTTTACCGCTTAAATCGTTTACCGCTGTTTCTTTTTTCTCTTTTTCAGCGTCAAGTTCTTTCTTAGCAGTTTCAATTTGAGCTTGTGCTTCTTTTAATTCTTTTTGTTTTTCTTTTACTGTCTCAACATCTTTTTTCACGTTCGTTTGATCTTCTTGTTGAGTTTTCATGATATCTTCGTCAGACTCAAGAATTTTAGACATAGAATTGAAACGATCCACTAAATCTGCAATGTTTTTAGAGTTTACAAGAACTTCTGTTACAACGTTCGTGTTCGGTTGTTCTTGTAGTGCAACTAAACGTTTTCTTAATAACTCTTCACGTTTTGCAATCTTTGTTTGTAATTCTGCAATATCTTTATTTTTCTTTTCAATTAATTGCTCAGTGTCAGAAACTTTTTTCGTTGTTTCATCAAGTTTTGTAGCGTTCTCTTGAACAGACTTATCTAAACCTTGAATTGTTTTGTTTAAATCATTCATTTGTTTTTGTAGTTCATCACGTTCTTGTTGTTGTTTATGTAAAGTATCATTTTGTGTGTTAATTTGTGATTTCACGTCAGAAATTTTATCTTCCGCAAATACATTTGGTGTTAGCCCTGAAAACATTAACCCTGCAACTAATGCGCAAGATGCCATTTTTAGCTTTTTCATTTTATTTTTTACACCGCTTTCTTTTGTCATTTTCCGTATATAACCTATTAAAATTTATACCATAATTCGGGAGTTTTTTTGCTAATGTTACGGTTTTGTAAAATAAATGTAATATTACATTTATCTCTATAGCAAAGTATATCTAAATTTGTATATATATGTAGAATTTCAAGAGCCTTACGCCGTTTTTTATAGAATTGAAAAAAACGTAAGGGATTCCCTTACGTTTTGAAAATACTCCAATATGAATGAGATAGAAACGTTACTTCATCCATTTCTCAGCCCAATTTTGGACCTCATCCATAACACTTTCCAACGCTTTCCCTTTATCAGTTAAACCGTACTCGATTCTAACTGGTACTTCTGGGTAAACATTACGAACTACAATACCTTCACCTTCTAATTCCTTTAAACGTTCTGACAACATACGATCGCTCATATTCGGTATAATATCTGCGATTTCTCTGAAACGTTTTGGCTCTTCAAGCAAAGATTTAATAATTAAGCCAGTCCATTTCTTACTAAGCATTGTAAAAGCTGACTCAAACTTTGGACATAAACAAGAATTATGCTCCATATGTTTCACCTCTCTTCTATTATAAGATAGTTTCTTGTAAAAAGTAAGTAATAAAACTTTCCTCATTATTTAATTTTACGTACATTTTACCATTTCCAAATATTAACTTGTCAAATCTTCGTAAAATACCCGTAAAAAAACCCTCTTTAACAAGAGAGCTTTTACATCTTTATCACTTCGTATACCAGCCTAAACCAAGCGCACCTTCACCTAAATGCGTCCCAATTACAGCTCCGAAATAACTCGTACGAATTGTAACATGAGGGTATATCTCTTCTAATTCTTGTTTCCATTCATTAGCTTCCTCTTCACGATTCGCATGAATAATAACAGCCTCCATAGGCACACCTTTACTTGCCTGC
This sequence comes from Bacillus silvicola, assembly GCF_050524305.1. Lineage (NCBI taxonomy): Bacteria > Bacillati > Bacillota > Bacilli > Caryophanales > Bacillaceae > Bacillus > Bacillus silvicola. Next base: position 1,536,626 of record NZ_JBNGVC010000013.1, on the reverse strand, counting down.
TCGTCAAAGATTTCAACGATACGCTTTAACGCTTTTTTACGCGTACGAATTTTTTCGAATGGAATAATTATTTTATCTCTAAAGTATAATACTGGTTTTACTTGTAACAAACTGCCGATGAAAGCTTGCGCGCTATTTAATCTTCCACCGCGTTGTAAATGATGTAAATCATCTACTACAAAATAAGCATCCATCGTTTTTTTCATTTCATCAAAGCGAGCGATAATCTCTTCTGGAGCTTTCCCTTCACCTGCTAATTTCGCACCTTCACGCACGTAAAACCCTTGTACTTCACAACTAATTTCAGAGTCGTACGTATATACATCGATACCATCTACCATCTGTCCAGCTGTCGTTGCCGTTTGGTATGTACCACTAATTCCACTGGAAAGGTGAATGCTAATAACTGCATCATATTCTTTAGATAACTCTTCATATAACTCTAAAAATTTTCCAATTGCTGGTTGCGAAGTTTTCGGAAGTTCTTCTTGTTCACGTACTTTTACGTAAAAATCATTTGCTGAAATTTCAGCCTCTTCTTGACAAGATTCCGTTCCAAACACAACGTTTAATGGAATCATATATATATTGAGTTCATCACGAATATGCTTCGGTATATATGCTGTACTATCAGTAACAATAGCTGTTTTCATTTTCGTACCTGCCTTATAAAAAATTTTTATCCCCTAATTTTACACGAAAACTAGAAAAGGTGCATCCATACATAAAAATGCCGGTTAGAAACTACAATCACCCACTCGACAAATTACAACAAAAAGATAAAATACTCATCAAAAATTTCAACATATTTGCAAAAAATGTTTGAATATAAAAACAACCGCTTTTAAAATGTAAAGTACTAGTCATTTTGAAAGATAGGGGCGTATACCATTGTTATTACAATATTTAACAATTAAAGACTACGGTGAGCACGAGATTGTCATTCAAAAATCAAGGTTCATTTGCTATGTAAGTCGAGCCACAACTGAAGAGGAAGCCCAAGAATTTATACAAAAAATAAAAAAACAACATTGGAATGCAACACACAATTGTTCCGCATATTTAATCGGTGAACAAGATCAAATTCAAAAAGCAAACGATGACGGAGAACCAAGTGGTACCGCTGGTGTACCTATGTTAGAGGTATTAAAAAAACGAGGTCTAAAAGATACTGTCGTTGTCGTCACGCGCTATTTTGGTGGTATTAAGCTTGGTGCTGGTGGATTAATTCGTGCATACGGAAAATGTACAAGTGAAGGACTTAATCACGTAGGCATTGTTGAGCGAAAACTAATGCGCGTTATGCAAACAGAAATTGATTATACATTGCTTGGCAAAGTTGAAAATGAATTACGCAATTCAGAATATACCATTAAAGATATACATTATCTCGAAAATGTCACATTTGATACGTATGTAGAAGAAAATCAAAAACAAACATTTACAAATTGGATGATTGAATTAACAAACGGGAAATGTACAATTAAAGAAGGAGATATGTTGTACTTAGAACAAGACGTTAACTAAGAATAGCTAACTTATCCCCTTTAAAGATTAATGTAGTGAATTAATTCCCTACAGATAAACTAAGGAGATTATATATGGAAGAACGTTATTATCATCTCCAAAATAGCAGAATAAAAAAGAAACGTAGAAGAAAATTTTTCTACTTCCTTATATTCGCATTTTTATTTGGTAGCGTAGGACTTTATATGTTAAATTCCTACACTTCTCTCATGGGGATGTACAGTGGATTTAGCCGTGAAAAATCTAAATTACGAGCAGAAGATGTGGAAATCACAAAAAAACCTTTCACAATACTCATTATGGGTATTGAAGATTATGCAACTGACGGTCAAAACGGTCGAACAGATTCACTTATGTTCGCGACAGTTAATCCAAACTCAAAAAAGGTTTCACTTATGAGTATCCCGCGCGATTCTCGTGTTAAGATTGTTGGCAAAAATAAAGAAGACAAAATTAACGCTGCTCATGCTTACGGTGGAGAAAAAATGACAATCGACACCGTCGAAGAGTTTTTAAAAGTTCCTGTTGATCATTATATTAAAATTGATTTCCAAGGATTTAAAGGTATCGTTGATGCTGTTGACGGTATTACCGTTGATGTCCCCTTCGATTTTTGGGAACGCTCTGACGTGGATTACTATAAAAAAATCCAATTTAAACAAGGTCAACAGAACTTAAATGGTGAAGAAGCACTCGCATACGTCCGTATGCGAAAGCAAGATCCTAACGGTGATTATGGTAGAGCTGCTAGACAAAGACAAGTACTGGCTGCTGTTGCCCAAAAGCTAAACTCTGCTTCTACCGTATTTAAAATTAAAGATTTAACAAAGGTAGTTGGAAAATATATAAAAACCGATATTCCTATTTCAGACGGACTTGCTCTTTACAATAAAATTTCTGGATTCGATCCTTCTACAATACAAACGTTAAAACTTGAAGGAGAAGACAGAAAAATTGGCGGTATTTATTACTTCCTTCCAGATCCAATCAGTGTAGAGACTGTACGTAACGAAATTGAAAAGGAAATAGGAGAAAAAGCAAAAGTTCCAACAGAGACTACGAAAAATGAGAATACAAATTCCGATTCAAATTCTAACTCCAGCGCAAAAGCAAAGAAGGAGTCGAGTGAGAACAAAACACCACCGCCTCCTCCCCCTTCTACAAATGCTCATGCAGAGTGGATTATGAGGAATCAACAATAATAAAAGAGAGCCAAATCACATACGATTTGGCTCTCTTTTCATTTACCCTGATTGGTGCGGGCTAATAATCAGTGGGGGATATCCCCCACTGATTAAAATTTCACTTTACTTCTTGAAGTGTTGTAAAATCGCTTCTACAATACGCTCTGATGCACGACCATCGCCATAAGGATTAGATGCTTTCGTCATCTTATCATGAGCTTCTTTATCTGATAACAACTCATCAGCAAGACCAAAGATTGTTTCTTCATCTGTTCCTGCTAATTTCAGTGTACCCGCTTCGATACCTTCTGGGCGTTCCGTCGTATCACGAAGAACAAGAACCGGTACACCTAGTGATGGTGCTTCTTCTTGTACACCACCAGAATCAGTTAACATTAAGTATGAACGAGCTGCTACGTTATGGAAATCAATTACATCTAACGGCTCAATTAAATGAATGCGGCTATGCTCGCCTAAAATATCATTCGCTATTTCGCGAACAACAGGATTCATATGTACAGGGTATACAACTTGTACATCTCCGTGCTTATCAACAAGACGCTTAATTGCACGGAACATATTGCGCATTGGCTCTCCTAAGTTTTCACGACGATGTGCCGTCATAAGTACAAGACGATCGTTTCCAAGTTTCTCGAGCACCGGATGACTATAAGTTTCTTTTACAGTCGTCTTCAGTGCATCGATTGCTGTATTTCCTGTTACGAAAATGCGTGACTCATCTTTATTTTCTTTTTGTAAGTTCGTTGCTGATTTTGTTGTAGGTGAGAAATGAAGATCTGCCATTACACCTGTTAATTGACGATTCATCTCTTCTGGATATGGAGAATACTTATCCCATGTACGAAGCCCAGCTTCAACATGCCCTACTGGAATTTGATTATAGAAAGCAGCTAAGCTCGCAATAAATGTCGTCGTTGTATCACCGTGTACAAGTACGATATCAGGCTTCGCTTCTTTCATTACTTTATCTAAACCTTCTAAACCACGTGTTGTGATATCAATTAACGTTTGACGATCTTTCATGATATTCAAATCGAAATCTGGTGTAATTCCAAAGATATTTAATACTTGATCTAACATTTGACGATGTTGTGCTGTTACAGTCACAATCGATTCGATTTTTTCTGGGTGCTTTTGCAACTCTAATACAAGAGGTGCCATTTTAATTGCTTCTGGTCGTGTCCCGAAAATTGTCATTACTTTTAAACGTTCAGTCATTTCATTGCCTCTTTTCTTTCACTAGTTACAACTTCTATTATCGCATATAAAAATATGCATGTGAAAATACACTTTTTAATGTACTCGAGAAACATTACTATTACAGACGCCTTTTCGCCCAACTGAGTAATAATCTAACCCCTGCTTCTCGGCATCCTCATTAGTATAACAATTCCTCCCATCAAATAGAATAGGCTCCCTCATAAGCTGTACATACTTCTCTAGCGGATAATTTCGAATTGATTCCCATTCTGTTACGATAAAAACTGCATTTGCCGCTCTAATCGATTCATCTATACACTCAGCGTATCGTATAGCATTTCCAAATATACCTTTTACATTTTGAATAGCCTGCGGGTCATATACAACCACATCCGCACCTATATTAATTAATTCTTGTATTGTAATAAGGGATGGCGCTTCCCTAATATCGTCAGTATTCGGTTTGAATGCTGCACCAAGAACCGCAATCCTCTTCTTCTTCATATTTATCATTTTCTTCGCTTTTTCAATTAACAACAACTGTTGTTTATTATTCACTTCAATGACTGCTTTCAACAAGTGAAAATCATGAGAAACATTCCCTGCAATTTGCACAAGTGCTTTCGTATCTTTTGGAAAACAAGACCCTCCATATCCAATACCTGCATTTAAAAAAGATGCACCAATTCTCTTATCCATCCCCATCCCTGTAGATACATCTAATATATCTGCACCCACCTGCTCACATATATTGGAAATCTCATTAATGAAACTAATCTTCGTAGCCAAAAAAGCATTAGATGCATATTTAATCATCTCAGCACTTCGAATATCCGTAATATACGTTTGTAAGCTTAATTTGCTGTACAAATGCTCTACTTTCCTTGCTGCTTCCTCACTACATGCTCCAATTACGATGCGATCACCATGAAAAAAATCATAAATACCAGAACCTTCCCTTAAAAATTCTGGATTCGATACGATATGTAATTCGTGTCTACCTTGTAGTTTTTCCTCAATCCATTCTCTCATCACATCATTTGTACCTACTGGAACCGTACTTTTCGTAACAACAATAATATCGTTATTCACATATGCTCCAATATCATCACAAGCACTACGAATATACGTTAAATTTGCTGTTCCATCTAATAAAGATGGCGTTCCAACTGCAATAAATATAAACTCTACATCATTAAATGCAGTTGATCTGCTTGCTGTAAAAGTTAAATGATTGTTCTCATACTCTTCATTTATTAATTCATTTAATCCACACTCATAAATAGGTAACTCGCCTTGTATGATCCGTTCAATTTTTTCACTATTTATATCAAAACATGTGACTGAATGTCCCAATTTCGCCAATCCTACTCCTGTAATCAATCCAACATATCCGGTACCTATTATCGTAATTTTCATTTTCCTTTCGCACAGGAATATATATAAGAGAATATACGAATACATAGAAGCCTCCCCTGTGCTTCCCCCTCTCTCACTAAAAATAAGAAAACTTCTTTTCTTCTTTATTATATGAATTGTCTTTTTATTCATTTTTAAGATTTTGTAAATTTAAATGATGCAATATATATAAAATGTAAATTCCCACATTTTAACACGGAACTTACTCATTTTTACGTGCAACACTTATAATAAAATACTTGTTATATACGAGGCAGATACACTGTCATATTTCAAGTCGCAATATGAACAACCTTCTCAAACGATCCAACATTCTATATACAGTTGTCATATATTCTATGCACTTCCATTTACAGCTAAAAGAAAAAAAGATTGAATTCTAATCTTTTTGTGATACCATATGTTATGAGCCTGTAAATAAACATCATAATTTTCAGATAAATACAATTAGAAAAATTACGTTAAACTATAAAAGGTGGGGTATTAATGGACTCACAAGTGATTTATGCCATTTTGGCATCTTTCATCACTGTACTCGTCGTTACTCCTTTAGTTATTAAATTAGCTTTCAAAATAGGAGCAACAGATAAACCAAACGCACGTAAAGTACACCAAAAAATTATGCCTCGTCTTGGCGGGTTAGCAATTTTTATCGGTGTAGCTGTAGGATTTGTTGTCGGTGGATTGTACGAACAAAGAATGCTATCGATAACTTTAGGTGCTATCATTATTGTTATCATCGGGATTTTAGATGATATGTACGAACTATCTGCGAAGGTAAAATTCGGTGGACAACTATTAGTTGCCATCATGATTGTAAAAAGTGGATTATTAGTGCAAGTATTATATATTCCAATCCTTGGAGATACTGAACTCGGATGGCTTGCTTATCCAATTACAGTATTTTGGATTGTAGGTATCACAAATGCCATCAACTTAATTGATGGATTAGATGGATTATCCGCTGGGATTTCATCTATCGTACTTGCAACGCTAGCATATATGGCCTTCGTTAGTCCGTGGGGTACTGGAGCGGCTATTATATTACCTCTAGCACTGATTACATTAGCAAGTACAATTGGATTTTTATTCTATAACTTCCATCCAGCAAAAATTTTCATGGGAGATACAGGAGCACTATTTTTAGGATACTGTATTTCTGTTATTTCGTTACTTGGATTATACAAAAGCGTAACGTTATTCAGCTTTATCGTTCCAGTTATCATTTTAGGTGTACCTGTATTTGATACGACATTTGCAATCATCCGCCGTATCGTCAATAAAAAGCCTATTTCAGCACCAGATAAGTCGCATTTACATCACCGTTTGCTTGCAATGGGATTCTCTCATCGTAAAACGGTACTAATTATTTACGCACTTGGTATTTTCTTTAGCGTAAATGCAATCATTTTCAGTAGTGCGACATTATGGTTATCCATTATTCTTCTTTTCGTTTTAATCTTCTTTACAGAAATTATTGCTGAAGTAATCGGTCTTGTACATGAACGTTACAAACCAATTATTTCCTTCTATAAAAAAGTGAAAAAACGCGAAGACTAATTGTAGTATAGCCTTTACTTTTATGAACTATTCAAATAGCATCCTCTTTTTCATAAGAGGATGCTATTTTTTATTTTTTAATCCTTATTCCCCATTTCCAAAATATAGATTGTTTGAGAGTGCCTCTATTGGAGAAAGATATACGTATAACGAAAAAAGCATCAAATTTTCGTTTTTACATCTTGATTGTCAAACTGAGGGTGAATGTTATGATCAAGCGATTACTTCAATGTATAATTTTATTTTTAACTATTACTATGTACGCATCATCTAATACGGAAGCAACTACAGACATTCAAGCAGAAGATCAACAAAGCACTCAAACTACCTCTCCTACAAAAAAAATTGCGTACTTAACATTTGATGACGGACCGAATAAATACACACCACAAATTTTAAATATTTTAAAAGAGAAGAACGGAAAAGCAACTTTCTTCGTTATTGGCGGAAAAGTGCCACATTATAAAAAAACGATGGAGCGATTGATTAAAGATGGACATTATATTGGTCTCCATAGTATGTCACATGATGTAAAACGTCTTTATACTGGCGATCCATCAATTTTAATTGAAGAAATGGATCAAACCCAGAATATTGTCTGGCAAGTTACACATCTAAATACACATCTCGTTCGTGTCCCATACGGTAGCATGCCTTATTTAAAAAAGAATTACCGCGACGCACTCGTATCTTCCAAGTATAAAATGTGGGATTGGACAATTGATACATATGACTGGAAAAGCTATGATAATCCTTCCGCAATACTAGAAAGAGTGCGGAATCAAAGCGATGAACAAGTAGAGGTTATTTTAATGCATGATTCTAGTGTCACAGTGCAAATACTTCCAAAAGTAATTGATTATTTGCAATCACAAGGATATCAACTACTTCCCTACAATCCATCTTCACATCTCGAAGTGAATTTTTGGAAAGACACAAGATTGTAACAGCTTTAGTGCTTATATACTAAAGCTGTTTTATTTTTCTCTTCCCACACTTCCCATTTTTGTGTAAAATTTTAAATAGTGATGAAGTTTCGAGGTGAATAGAAATGAAACGAATAGATCTCATTTTTAACGCAATACAAAAAGGGAGTTATACAGAAGGTGTAACAGCATCAGAACTCGCCACACTTCTACAGTTAGACCGTGCAAATGTTAGTAGCGACTTAAACAAGCTCGTGAAAGATAATCGTTTATTAAAAACGAGTACACGTCCTGTCCGTTTTTATATAGAAACGAATACTTCATTGGAAACGCATTCAACAAAGAGTACTTCATTAGATACATTTGCAATTGAAAATACAAGCCTAAAAATTGCAATTGAAAAAGCAAAAGCTTCTATTCTCTATCCTCCAAACGGTATGCATACTTTACTACTTGGAGAAACAGGTGTCGGAAAATCGATGTTCGCTTCTTTAATGCACGAATATGCAATTGAAGTGGAACAACTTCCAAAAGATGCGCCTTTTATCGTCTTTAACTGTGCTGATTATGCAAACAATCCACAACTACTACTTGGACAGTTATTTGGGATAAAAAAAGGAGCTTATACAGGTGCCAGTGATCAAAAAGGTTTAATTGAAAAGGCCCATGAAGGAATCCTTTTCTTAGATGAAGTACATCGTCTCCCTCCAGAAGGACAAGAAATGCTCTTCACATTTATTGATCGCGGAGTATATCGCCGCCTTGGAGAAACAGAAAATGAACGTAAGGCACAAGTATTAATTATTACTGCAACAACAGAAGAACCAAACTCATTTTTATTAAAAACATTTACAAGACGTATTCCAATGACCGTTACGCTTCCACCACTTCGTGAGCGAACGCATAAAGAACGCTTTGCTTTGTTGCAACTATTTTTCACAAATGAAGCGATTCGGCTACGAAAAGAGATTCATGTTAGTCCAAACGCAATGCGATCCTTCGTCTTTTACAATTGCCCAAATAACATTGGTCAATTGAAAACAGATGTACAAATTGCCTGCGCGAAAGCTTATTCTGATTTCGTAACAAAAAAACGTGATTCTGTCGGTGTTTCAAGTACAGATTTACCTTGGTATATGAAAGAAGGACTGTTTATCGAAAGAAAGAGCCGTCACCTATACCAAATACCAAATGAAACATTTGTATTTACAGGTGATGAAGGCTGGAGCAAGCATAAAACAGAAGATGAAAAACGTTCTTCTATTTACGATTATATTGATTATAAATATGAAGAACTTCAAGCACGCGGCATTGAAGAGGAAGAATTGGAATTACTAATAGAAAATGATATTCAAAGCTTTTTCGTTCAATATTTTAACCAAATGTCTAAAAAAACAAATCATGAAAATGTTTTTAAAATTGTGGACCGTAATATCGTTTCCGTATGTGAAAAAATTGCAGAACTAGCTGAAAAACATTTATCTAAGACTTTTGATGAAAAAGTGTTTCTTGCATTAAGTTTACATGTACAGACAACTCTACAACGTTTACAAAGCGGGAAGCAAATTCATCACCCACAATTGAATCAAATTCGTACGAAATATAAAGAAGCTTTTTCCGTAGCTATGCAATGTATTCAACTGTTAGAAGAAGAATTACAAATAACAATGCCTATTGATGAAGCAGGCTTCTTAACAATGTTCTTCGTTGTTGATCCAATTCCTGCCTCACAAACAGAAGTAAAAGTATTAATATTAGCCCATGGTAATGGCATCGCAACAGAAATGGCAAACGTCGCAAACGAACTTCTCGGTATTGATGAAGTAACTGGTATCGATATGCCCTTGCATGAATCACCGAAAGATTTCTTAGAGCGTGTTAAGGTGTATATGAAAACACTTCAAAATGTAAACGGGCTTCTCTTACTTGTTGATATGGGATCTCTCGCTTATATTGGTGATATATTAGAAACTGAATTCAAAATTCCTGTACGTGTTCTTTCCATGACGAGCACACCACACGCACTAGAAGCAGCTCGAAAAGCTCAGCTTGGCTACTCCTTAGATGCACTATATGAAACAGTGAAGAACTTAACGCCGTTCTATTTAAATGTACAAGAAGAAAAGAAAAAGCCGCTGTCACCAATGAAATCTGTTATTTTAACAGCTTGCTTAACTGGAGAGGGAAGTGCTTTAGCAATTCAAAAAATGTTAGAGAACTATTTACGCTTTGATAAAGACTTAATTGAAATTATTCCGATTAGTATCGTTCACGAAAAAGATTTAACAAAAATGATCGAGAACATAAAAAAAGAGCGTAATATCATTTGTATCGTCACGAATTTCGATGTGCAAGTACCATGCTTAACATACCACTTCCAAGACATTGTGAACTACACAGCGATTCAGCCAATTCAAGAATTAATTACGTATGAAGAAACATATGCGAAAATGGCTGATATTCTTGAACAACAAATGCAGCGTAACGATGGCGCATTACTTATTAAAACAATTCGTTATGCATTAAATACAATTCAAGAATTAATTTCTTTACAGCTAACTCCTGACAGTTTAATGGGTGTGATTTTGCATATGAGCTGCATGGTTGACCGTCTTCAAAAAGGCGAAAGTCTCCTCCCTCATCCTGATAAAGAGAAACGAAGACAAGATGAGTACTGGATGTACATGAAAGTAAAAAAAGCATTGCAACCTATTGAAAATACATTTGAAATACAAATACCAGATGACGAAGTATTTTATGTAATGGACTTCTTCATCAAAAATCAACCTGTAAAAAATTGATCTAGGCAGTTTTTAAATATATCGACCGTAACCTGGATTATATCAGCGATTTTTTAAATATATCGATTTATCGACAATAATCGCTAAAATTTGCACCTTATAGCAGAAAAGGCTGCTCCAAAATATGGACAGCCTTTTTTCTACTTCTTTACTTTCCTTATTCTCCCCCTGATTTCGCCCTTCTTATTGGACTTCGTATAAACATTTACATATACATTCGCCTGAATTATTTCTTGAAGTAAGCTATCAAACGCTCTCCCCTGTAAAGGTCCTTCAAAATCCTCTACATTGACTACACCGGTCACGACTCCTTCACTTACACTAATACCTTGCTTTAGCGGACCAAACAATTTTAAAACAACTGGACCAATTTGATCCGCTTTCCCTAAATGAATTTGGCATGATGTAACTTTTTCGATATTTTTCAATATGACCCGATATTGTAATTTCTTTAAATCATCACTAAATATAAACTCTGTTACACCATAAGCTTCTGTATTTACAGGAGGTATTTCCCTCTTACCTGTTAACCTCGCAAAGAAATGTGTTGTCATACGGGCATTCTCCTTATATAAATTTCCCAGCACTACTTCTACTACTTTATGGTTTATACATAATCATTTATGACTTTTTCAAGTTTTAATTACGAAGAAAAGATTCACACAATCTTTACATTAGAATCGTTCCTTTTGCTTTACTACCTCTTGTATAATGCACATAGAAAAACATTCTAGGAGGTACTTTTGAAAAATAACAAATACACTTTTCACACATTATTAGAGATTTTTCTCGTCTCATTTAAATTAGGACTTACTTCATTTGGTGGCCCCGTCGCCCATCTCGGCTATTTCCACCACGAATACATACAAAAAAGAAAATGGATGGATGAAAGAAGCTATGGAGATTTAGTAGCACTATGCCAATTCCTTCCTGGCCCTGCTAGCAGTCAAGTCGGTATGGGGATTGGATTACTAAGAGGTGGTTTATTAGGAGCTATTGTTTCATGGATTGGATTCACGCTACCGTCTGTGCTTGTTTTGGTTTTCTTCGCCTCGTTCCTTAATCAGTTCGATCTTGGAAGTGCTGGCTGGATTCACGGGCTAAAACTTGTAGCAGTCGCTATTGTCGCTCATGCCATATGGGAAATGGCACAAAAATTAACACCCGACCGAAATCGTGCGACCGTTGCGATTGTAACTGCCGCAATCGCCTTACTATGGCCAAACAGCTGGACACAAGTCATTCTCATTATAATATCTGGCTTTATTGGTTGGTTTTTATATCGCAATCAACCAATTAGCCAATCTCAAAATATAAAAGTACCTATTTCAAAAACGATAGCAGTCTCTTGTCTCGTCTTATTCTTCGGACTATTACTACTGCTACCAATATTAAGACCATTCTCTTATTACATCGCTTTATTTGATAGTTTTTATCGCTCTGGCGCACTTGTATTTGGAGGCGGACACGTCGTACTTCCCCTTCTTGAAGGTGAGTTCGTACAAAACAGCATGATGACAAAAGAACAGTTCCTAGCTGGATATGGATTAACACAAGCCGTACCAGGACCACTATTTACATTCGCCTCTTATATAGGCGCAGTGCTAAATGGAACCGCCGGAGCAATTGTTGCAACAATCGCGATCTTTCTTCCTGCCTTCTTGCTCGTTATTGGCGTCTTACCATTTTGGGACAGTGTAAGGAGAGTATCCTACATACAAGGCGCACTACTTGGAGTGAATGCAGCCGTTGTCGGTATTTTACTAGCAGCTTTTTATGATCCAATTTGGACGAGTACAATTATGAATTCTGTAGATTTCGTTTTTGCTTCTCTTCTATTTTGCTTACTCGCTTTTTGGAAAACGCCACCTTGGGTTATCGTTATACTCGGAGCCTTTGGTGGATATGTTCTATCCATTTTATAAACCTAAAAAAACGACGGCCCTATTTAGCCGTCGTTTTCCTATTAAAACTTCACAAGCTCTATTCCTTCAGGCAACTCGCTCTCCGTTAAAATACGCAATTCTTTCACACGATCCATTACGTAAGAAGAACGTTTCACAAGCTCTGGGTCAATATAAGCTGGATGCACCATAATTTCTACCGTTTGTTCACCCTGCACCCTTTCTTGTAACTTTACAAAGTAATCTTCCGTCACACCATCCGCGTAAAAGTCACTGTAAAACACGTCAGAAAACGGGCGTACCGCTCTATCTTCCTCACAACGACGAATTGGAACATTATATTTAGCCGCTAATCTCTCAAGAACATCGTGCAAAATCGGTAATCCATGCACGTGATGATGACTATCTAAATGAGTTGGTGTTAATCCGTAAGAGAGGAATTTCTCAATTTGAGCAGTCCACTCCCTCTCAACTTCCTCTGGATTTACTTTCCCTTCCCATACGACGCTTTGTTTATGAAACAATCCATCGCTACTTACAAGTGATGGTACGTCTCCAAGAAGTGGTTTCCCTGCGGTTAATACGAGATGTACGCCTACTCCTAGTGTGTTATACTCTTTCGCTAAACGTACCGCATGCCCTGTCCCTGGCATATTCATCATCATCGTCGTTGAATTTACAAGTCCATTTTTATGTCCATCAATAATGCCGTAATTTGTACCTTCTGTAAGACCGAAATCATCTGCATTTACAATTAACTTAATCATCGTAATACCTCCTAATAGAATAAAAAAAGCGGGCTAAATAGCGCCGCTTTATTTCTCTACCTTTTTGAAGAACTGTGGAAGATGTTCTTTATGTGCTTCCAACATTTCATCTAAAATTTGTTTTGCAACTTTATCTGATGGTACAAGTGGATTAATTGTCATAGCAAGCAGCGCCTTATGATAATCCCCTGTAACAGCAGCTTCAATTGTTGTGCGCTCAAATGATTTAATTTGCTGTACTAAACCGCGAACCGGTACTGGAAGATCTCCAACCGCAATTGGTTTTGGACCTTCTTTCGTAATAATACAGTTCACTTCAACAGCTGAATCATGTGGCAAGCTTGCAATTGTTCCGTTGTTTCGTGTATTAACAGGCTGGATATCACCTTTATTATTGTAAATAGACGTAATTAAGCTACATGCCGCATCACTATAATAAGCTCCGCCACGTTTTTCTAATTGTGGTGGCTTAATATCTAAATTCGGGTCTTTATATAACTCGAATAAATCATCTTCTAATTGTTTTACTACTTCTGCACGTGTACCTTTTTCAATCGAAGCTTCTTTCTCTTCTTCTAACATTTCACGCGTTTTGTAGTAGTAACGATGGTATGGACATGGAATTGCACGGAGGCCACGAATAAAGTCTGGCTCCCAGTTAAGCGCAGCGATATTTTCCATCGTAATTTGCTTTTCTGGATCTGTTACAAGCTCTAACACACGATCCATTACACTTACGCCATCTAAGTATACATCTAGTCCGTATACCATGTGATTTAAACCTGCGAAATCAACGTGGACACGACTTGCATCTACTTCAAGTAATCTCGCAAGACCCATGCGAATTCCGATTGGAACGTTACATAGACCAACTACTCTTTGAATATTTGTATAACGAAGAACAGCTTCTGTTACCATACCTGCTGGGTTCGCAAAGTTAATTAACCACGCATTCGGACAAAGCTCCTCCATATCTTTACAAATATCTAAAATAACAGGAATCGTTCTCAGCGCTTTGAACAAACCACCAGGACCATTCGTTTCCTGACCAATCACATCATATTTTAACGGGATTGCTTCATCTTTTGCACGAGCTTCTAATAAACCAACGCTAAGCTGCGTTGTTACAAAGTCAGCATCCTTTAATGCCTCGCGGCGATCAAGCGTTAAATGTACCTCGATTGGTAAACCAGATTTTTTCACCATACGTTTCGCTAAGTTACCAACGATTTCTAACTTTTCTTTTCCTGCCTCAATATCTACTAACCAAATTTCACGAACAGGAAGCTCATCATAACGTTTAATAAATCCTTCAATTAACTCTGGTGTATAACTAGATCCACCGCCGATTGTAGCAATTTTAATTCCAGTCATGCTTTATTCCCCTTTCGCTTCTAACTTTTTATAAAGGTCAATAAATTCTGCCGCTAATTCTTTCACTGTAATCGCATTCATTAAATGATCTTGTGCATGAATTAAAAGAACACTAATCTCTGTTTTTTCTCCTCTTGCTTCTGATTGTATGAGCTCTGTTTGGAAATGATGCGCTTCATTAATCGCTTCTTTCGCCTTTACCATCGCTTCATCAGCTTCTGCCATTTTCCCCTGTTTGGCAAATTGAAGTGCCTCCATTGCAAAGCTTCGTGCATTACCACTATTTAAAATCAATTGGAATGGAATTTGTTCTGCTGTAGTCATCATAATTACCGCCCTCTCTATAAGGTTCAACCGATTTAAATACCCCTTCAGTTTGAACATGTCTATTAAATTATTATTTTATTAATGATAGTTTGGTGTTCTTATAGATGTATTTCATCTTTTTGAACATGATATAAAGGTGATTGTTCTCACAGACAATATTGTCTGTGAGAACAATCTTTATGTTACATAGGTACAGAGTTGTTATTTCCTTGCGTTGCTGCTTTTTCAGTACGAACAACTGAACGGTCACATAACACAACGAATGGATAATAGATTACCATCGCAATTACAAAGTTGAATAACTGTAGAATTGCACCTGAAATATGTCCACCTGTTACAAGATAACCACTAATAATTGGTGGTGTTGCCCATGGAATCATCACAACTGTTTTTGGTACCCAACCAATAGATATAGCTGTATAAGAAGTAATTACTAATACAATTGGTGCTAGAATAAACGGTAAGAATAAAATCGGATTTAAGATAATTGGTGTACCAAAGATTACGGGTTCATTAATGTTGAATGCACCTGGACCAATTGATAAACGAGATACACCGCGTAATTGTGCACTTTTTGCTACAAGTAATACCACTACTAAGAACGCTAATGTTGCACCAGAACCACCAAGATATACAAAAGTATCAAAGAATGGTTTTGTAATAATGTTTGGAACATCAAATGCAGATGTACCACCTTGGAATAACTTCATGTTTTTCTCTAATGCCGGTAAGTATAATGGCTCAATAATACCACCAACGATATTTGGACCATGTAAACCGAAGAACCAAAGAAGATGAACAAGGATTACAATGACAATTGCACTTGGTAATGTCCCCGCTAAACTTTGCAGTGGTGATTGAATCGTATTAAAGATAAATTCATGAACACTTGTACCAGCTAATTTCACTGCTAATTGAATACCTGCAACTACTGTTAAGATAACAAATGCTGGAACTATAGCTGCGAAAGATCTTAAAACTGCTGGTGGTACTCCATCAGGCATTTTAAAAGTAATGTTTCTTTGTACAAAGAAACGGAATACCTCAGTAACAAGGAGTGCCACAATAATTGCTACGAATAACCCTTGTGCACCTGTCCAAGCTAAGTTCAATCCGCCTTCTTTCGGTGTTGTTGGCGTAAGAATAATTAACGCACCAAATGAAATAATACCTGCTGACAAACCATCAACGCCGTAAGATTTTGCTAAGTTATAACTTGTTGTAAATGCTATGATTAGTGCTAGAATTGCGAAAGAACCAGTCCACATTCCACCGCCAACTTGTTTCCACGTTTCACCAAACAAACCTTTCATGAAATCTTGGAAAGCTTCAGATGGAAAACCATTAATTAGTGATGCCAGTGCACCAACTAAAATAAGTGGCATAACTGCAATAAATCCGTCACGGATCGCAGCTAAGTGACGTTGCGATCCGATTTTACCAGCGACAGGAACAATATACTTCTCCATGAATGCAATAAACTTTTGCATTTCGCTTCCCCCCTAATTATTTTTTAAGTGTTAATGCGTGTTCTAAAACTGCTTCTCCATTCATCATGCCGTAGTGCATTGGATTAATAACATCAATTCCAACGTTTTTCTCATCAGCAAGCGTTTTCATTGAAGAGAGCATGTAACGAACTTGTGGTCCTAATAATAGTACATCTGCTTGATCGATATTGTTTTTTACTGCATCCCCAGATACAGCCCAAATCTTTCCTTCTAGACCGCGAGCTTTTGCAGCCGCTTCCATTTTTGTAACTAGTAAACTTGTAGACATCCCTGCTGAGCAACATAATAAAATATTCATTTGAAAATCCCCCTTGTGTAGTATAAAAAATTTATGTTTATTTATTTTTCTTTACGCTATTTATTAATGCAATTATCGTGCCAACTTTTTAAAACCACTAAAATCAGCACTTTTTCGACTGTTTTCTTTGTGTGTTAACGCTTTCAATTAGTGTGTCGCTCAAAAAACACACAGTGTGTTATAAAACAACACGCTTTTAACACATAACTGTATGAAAATAGATTAGTGTTTAGTTGTCTAGTTGTGTTTAAAATAAAAAAACACTGAAAAAACTTTTTTCAGTAAAAAATAATTTATTATTTTAATCCACTATTATTTAATAAAATAAAAAAACCTTGCATAAGCAAGGTTCATTCCGCTTCTGACATCTTCCTATATAATTCTACAAACTCACTCGCCAATTCCTTCACTGTAATTGCGTTCATTAAATGATCTTGTGCATGCACCATCAGCAGGGTAACCTCGGTTTTTTCCCCGGCAGCCTCTTTCTGTATGAGCTCTGTTTGTAAGCGGTGCGCCTCTTTTAATTCCTCTAACGCTTCTTGTAATTTCGCTTCTGCTTCTGTAAACTCTCCACGCTTTGCGCAATCAATTGCTTCCATTGAACAACTTCTCGCATTTCCTCCATGCAAAATTAAATGAAAAGCTTTCGTTTCTACCGTATCCATTTTAGTTCTTTACGCCCCCTTTTCTTCCGCTAATTTTTGTTTATCCCATATTTTTAAGAATGGTAAATAAATAAAGAATGCTAGTGCAAAGTTCACAAGTTGCAAAATAACTCCCGAGAATTTACCACCCGACCCTAAATATCCACTAAATAGAATAGGTGTAGTCCATGTTACAGCAGCTCCGCTCGGACGGGCAACCATCCCCCATTCCATCGCAAAGTAAGAAACAACCGTTAATACAACTGGAACCAATATAAATGGAATCAGTAACAGCGGGTTCATGACAATTGGCATACCGAAAGTCACCATCTCGTTAATATTAAAAATACCAGGTGCAATCGACAAACGGCCTAAACTTTTTAATTGCTGACTTCGAGCAAACAATAACATTCCGACAACTAAAGCCAAAGTTGCCCCGGAACCACCCATATAAATCCATAAATCAAAAAACTGTGTGGTAATTGTATTCGGTACATCCTGACCAGCCTGAAAAGCAATTCGATTCTGATCCATTAACGATAACCAAATCGGGCTCATTACACCACCTACAATTGTAGCCCCATGAATTCCGCATGCCCAAAGGACATGAACGAGAATAACCGCTATAACTGCCCCCCAAAGACTAGCACCAAGTACACTAAGTGGTTCTTGCAATAGCTTCCCTACAACATTATGAATACTTCCGAAAGTCGTATGTTCAAAAATTAATCTAATAATCCAAACAACTGTCACAACAATAAATCCTGGAATAAGCGCTGCAAATGAACGTGTTACTGCTGGTGGAACGGTCTCAGGCATCTTTATAATCATCTTTTTCTGCACAAGAAATCGGTATATTTCAGTAGATATAATTGCAATAATCATCGCTACAAATAAACCTTGGCTTCCCATTAATGCCGCTGGAATTACGCCATCTACCAGTATACTTTCTTTCGTACCCGGCATGATATATGCAACTTGAAATGGAGTTGCCAGTAGAAATGTTACAAGTGACAATGCCCCAGATGCTAAAGCATCTACTTTATAATACTCACCAAGTCTGTAAGCGATTCCAAAAACAGCTATTAAAGCCATTATATTAAAAGTTGCACTAACTGGATACCCTAATGCTACGTTCCAGTTTTTCCCGAACAAACTCGCCATGAATTCACTATACCCTGGGATTGGTAATGTACTAATAATAAGAAAAATTGATCCTATAATTAAGAAAGGCATCGTCAATACAAGCCCATCACGAATTGCTAATAAATGCCTCTGCTCTGCAACCTTCCCTGCAACCGGCATCACATACTTCTCTAAAAACCGTATCATCTATCCCACTCTCCTCATGGTTTCATTGACAAAGCTGCTTGTAAGATAGCTTCTCCATTACAAAGCCCGTAATGGACGGATTGAATGACATCCACAGGTACTCCCTTCACCTTACATAATTCTTTCATTTTCGGTAATAAATAACGTACTTGCGGTCCAAGTAAAAGTACATCAGCTTCATCTATGTGACTATTTACTTCAGAACCTGATACTGCCAAAATCTTTACCTCTATCCCTCTTGCCTCTGCTGCTTTCTCCATTTTTGTAACTATCAAACTGGAAGACATTCCCGCTGCACAGCAAAGCAAAATATTCATTCCACTTCCCTCCCCTTTTTCTAAACCTAAGTTATGGCCCATCCCTTACCACCACTAGGTTACAAATATATATGTCTAGATTTCTTGCTGTATGCCGAGCTTAAACACAAAAATTTCTCGGTTTTCACGCTATTCCATCTATCTGTATTTTCCTAGTAAAGAGTACTCTAACTCGCTATAATGATTCAGTATGATTTTTTTACAATTGATAGGAGGATATATTTATGAAGGCATATCGCTTTCCACTTATTTTATTATCTTCCATCCTAATTGGTGGTTTCATTGGTTATTTCATGGGTGCCGATGCAATTGCTTTAAAGCCGCTTGGTGACATTTTCTTAAACTTAATGTTTACGATTGTTGTACCTTTAGTGTTCTTTAGCATCGCGTCATCTATTGCCAATATGGATGGATTAAAACGTTTCGGTAAAATTATGTCTAGTATGGCTGGGACTTTCTTATTTACAAGTATTTTAGCTGCTATTTTTATGATTATCATCGTGAAAGTATTCCCGCCAGCACAAGGTGTTGTATTAGAACTAACACAGCCTGATAAAGCTGAAAAAGCTGTTAGCGTCGCTGATCAAATTGTCGGTATCCTAACAGTATCAGACTTCTCGAAGTTACTGTCTCGTGAAAATATGTTAGCTCTTATTTTCTTCTCTATTTTAATGGGAATTGCAACTTCAGCAGTTGGCGAAAAAGGAAAACCATTCGCTACATTCCTACAAGCTGGTGCAGAAATTTCAATGAAAGTTGTATCTTTCATTATGTACTACGCTCCAATCGGACTAGCTGCTTACTTCGCAGCATTAGTTGGTGAATTCGGACCGCAACTTCTTGGAACTTACTTCCGAGCAGCAATGGTATACTATCCAGCTTCTCTTATTTACTTCTTTGTATTCTTTACCTTCTATGCGTACCTTGCAGGTCGCAAACAAGGTGTACAAGTATTTTGGAAGAACATGGTCTCTCCTACAGTTACATCTCTTGCAACTTGTAGTAGTGCCGCAAGTATTCCAGCTAACTTAGAAGCAACGAAAAAAATGGGTATTTCTTCTGACGTTCGTGAAACAGTTGTCCTTCTTGGATCTACACTTCATAAAGATGGATCTGTTTTAGGTGGCGTATTAAAAATTGCTTTCTTATTCGGTATTTTCAACATGGAATTCGAAGGACCGAAAACATTGGCAATCGCACTTGTCGTTTCTCTATTAGTAGGAACAGTAATGGGTGCTATTCCAGGCGGCGGTATGATTGGTGAAATGTTAATCGTTTCTCTATACGGCTTCCCGCCAGAAGCATTACCAATTATCGCAGCAATTAGTACAATCATTGATCCTCCTGCAACCATGTTAAACGTAACAGCAGATAACGCTTGTGCTGTAATGACAGCTCGCCTTGTAGAAGGTAAGAACTGGATCAAAAATAAATTTGCTTAATATATAGAAAGAGGATGCTCGTTTGGAGCATCCTCTTTTTATCGTTATTTGTCAGTGAATCAATATATTTGGAAAATCGTTGATACATTTCAAGTTACGATAGATAGATTAGCAAAAACGTTAATATAATCCCATTCCGCCACAAATTTGTTATAATCTTCACAAATATTCCACACCTGTCATCCATTCTCCGTACTATAATCATGTATGGAAAAGGAGATGTATAAAATGACTCAAAGCGCACCAGAATTCAAAGTTTTGCAAAGCATTGCATTTCTTGCTGTCGTTTTGCAAAGTGCCTTATTATATACAATGAATCAAGGAAATGTCTTACTCGAGCAATCCCTCATTATGGGCATGCTATTTAATCTTGCAAAATTTTCAGCACCTGCATTCATATTTATCGTTGGATTTCACTTAATTCGTCACTATACAAAGCAATTGGTATATAAAGAATATATTTCTGAAAAAGCGACACACTTACTCATTCCTTATTTCTTTTGGTCTATTCTTTACTTATTAACAACAAACGATCTTATTACATTACAAAGCGGAATAAAAAGCTTATTACTCGGAACAGCTGCACCTCACCTTTGGTATGTTATTATGATGTTCCAAATTCACTTATTGTTCCCTTTACTATGCACACTTTTTTATTGGTTTCAAAAGCGTACAGAAAATAAAAAAGACATATATAAATATATGACCTTTTTCGCCTGCCTATATTTCCTATTAATGTGGTTCTCTTCTCACTATATTTTTAATGGAGAAAAATTAACAAGTTCAACAATTTTACATTATACAGATCGATCATTTCTATTCTACTCATTCTATTTCGTTATGGGAGGCATTGCCGCTGTAGCACTAAAAACTTGGCGTTTATTCGTCATGAAACATATCCCGCTTATAACAATCTTATTCTTTATTTTATTTTTATTCATCAATTATGAGTTATTTAGTTTTTACGGTGTGAACTCTATTCATTTAACTGTTTCTACTTATTTAAAACCATCTATGTTTCTATATATTGTATGCGAAATTATCATACTATACGTGCTATCTATTACAATTGTACAGCGACGCGGTTTCTTATATAAAGCTTTACGATTTATCGGAAATTACACGTATGGTGCTTATTTAGCTCATTTTTTCTTCTTACAACTATGTACAAAATTTCTTTCTTTATTCACATTGCAAGAAAACACAATATTATATAGCCTATTATTATTTATACTAACGGCCACAATCTCTATTTCAGCAATGGTCCTTTGCAGTGCACTACCATTTCATACGTGGATTACAGGACCTTCTCCTACTACAAATGTGAAATGGGTTAAGATTGTACTTCGGAAAAATCACGAAAAGGTATTCAAACCATATCTTTGATATAATAGAATTCCATACAAGAAAAGAAAGTAGGACACACCTATGATTAATCAAATTGGACAAATTATGTTATATGTAAATAATCAAGATGAAGCAGTACAATTTTGGACAGAAACAGTAGGATTCCAAATTATTGCGGAAGAAAATAACGGACAAGGCTTTCGCTGGATTGAAATTGCACCAACGAAAGAAGGAGGCACAAGCATCGTCCTTCACGATAAAGCGTTAATTGCGAAGATGCAACCTGAATTAAACTTAAATACGCCCTCACTTATGTTCTTCTCTAATAACTTAGATCAACTGTATAAAGATCTTTCTGAGAAAAATGTTACAGTTGGACAAGTTGTAGATTTACCTACTGGTAGAGCATTTAATTTTGCTGATAATGAAAACAATTACTTTGCGGTAATGGAACGCAAATAAAAAAGAAGCTATCCGAAAAAATCGGCTAGCTTCTTTCATTTTAAGACACTTGTTCTGTATTCGCTTCTCTATGCTGTATATGACTCGTTATCCAAGCAATTCCGCCGGCAACAACGAGGTAGCATAACAATATTAAAATTTGCATTCGTAATTGCGACCAATCTCCTAAAGAGATAACATCCTGTAATCCTCTAAGAGAATGAGACATTGGGAGAAACTGTCCAATTTTGCTAAGCACAGCTATATTTAACTCTCCTGGGAAAGTACCTCCGCTCGTCGCTAATTGAAGAACGAGAAGCGTTACCGCTGCGAACTTCCCAACAATGCCGAATACCGTTACTAACATAAGAATAAATGTCATGAACGTAAAGGAAATAATAATACTTGATAAAACGAACAGTGGTACACTTACAACTTCTAATTTCATAACTCCTAGCACAACCACATCCACAAGTAATGCTTGAATAAGTCCAATTAAATATACCAACCCTAGTTTATTAACAAAATGTACCGTTCCGCTTACCTTCATATTCTGTCTACGGCCAAGAGGTAAAATATTCGATGCCATAATTCCGCCAACATAAAATGCAAGCGATAAGAAATATGGCGCAATACCTGAACCGTAGTTAGGCACGTCAGAAACTGTTGACTTCACTAATTGAACTGGTTCTGAGAACATTGTATTGCGTATATCATCATTGCGAACATCCGCTATCTTCTCTGCGCCCTCTCCCAATTTTGTGGAAAGTTCTTTCGCACCCTCGTCAAGTTTAACAAGTCCGTTCGTTAACTTCTCAGCACCGTTATTTAGCTCCGTTCCACCACTCGCAAGCTGATTTACACCTTCTTGCAATGATGTAAATCCATTTCCCCACTTCGTAAATCCATCAGCCAAATTCGATGCACCATCCGCTATCTTTTTCGTTCCAGCAGTAGCTTCATTTAACTTAACTCCGAATGTATTTATGCCTTCTTCAATCTTATGTTGACCGTCAGTAAGCTTCTTCGCACCTTGTGTCAATTGTTGTTGGCTATTATTTAAAGTATTTGTTGCTTTAGCTAATCCATTAGAAGTAGCAACGATTTTTTGAAAAGCAGGATCTTGCTGTGCTTCTGGATGACTTTTCATGTACTCCTCTAATTGCTTCTTCATACTACTTGCCGCATCATCTGCTTTTACTTGTCCCTCAGCAAGTTTCTCACTTCCGTTCACCCATTCATTTGTACCGGAACTTAATTCACTAACTCCCGATTGTAAAGATTTCCCACCTTGCACTAGTAACTCCATACCACTATGAAGTGATGTCGCTCCTTGACTAAGCTCATTTGCTCCCCCTGTTAACGCCGATTGGCTAGAGGCAAGCTTACCACTTCCTTCTTTCAACTTCACTGTCCCGTCACTTAAACGATTAATACCATCTGCAAGCTGATTCGCCCCATTTTTCGCATCCGTCGTTCCTTCATGTAACTTCCCAGCACCGTTACTTGCATCACTCAACCCTTGTGCCAAATCTTGAAACTTTGAAAAGACACCTTCTGTATAAGATTTCGTAATACTATTTGAGATTTTTGTTTTCATATTTTCAACAGCTGTCGTTCCAATTTGAGCTGCTACAAAGTTTTTACCTGGGTTTACTTTATACTGTAACCTCGCCGGCTCTGGTTTCTCATCCATAAGTGTACTTACCTTTTTAGAGAAATCCTCTGGAATCGTAACAACCATATAATACTTGTCTTCTTTTAGCCCTTCATCAGCATTTTTTTCTGATACGAAATGAAAAGCCAGTTCCTTATTCTCTTTTAAATTTTTAACAAAATCGTCTCCTGCATGAATTGTTTTTTCATCCATCACAGCACCCTTATCTAGGTTCACAACTGCAACAGGTAATTTATCTAGTCGTCCGTATGGATCCCAATATCCAGCTAAGAAAAATCCTGAATAAATTAAAGGAACGATTAACAAAAAAATTAAAGCAATACGTCCATGTTTATGGTTCCACATCGCCTTCCAATCTTTAAATATAAGTTGAATTCCCTTCATGAAACATACTCCTTCTCCTAATTTAACACCCTTCGAATGGTTTAACAGATTCACTATACACGTCACTTTCCATACTGTATAATACATCTTTAATTATAAATTCATTCCTTTTAGTCTATAGAAAGGAGATTCGAAATGGAACTTCTTCAATTAAAATACTTTCAGACAGTCGCACGACTAGAACATATGACAAAAGCAGCTGAAGAATTACATATCGCGCAGCCTTCACTCAGCAAAACAATTGCTAGACTAGAAAAGGACTTAGGCGTCCCATTATTTGATCGCCAAGGTCGACAGATTATATTAAACTCTTTCGGGAAAGTATTTTTAAAACGAGTAGAACGTATTTTTCATGAATTAAGTGAAGGGGAACGAGAGATTAAAGACCTAGCTGAATTACAACAAGGCTCTATTACACTGGCAGTTTCTATTCCGAGAATATTACCAGAACTACTCGGTTCTTTTTTACTAGAACATCCTAACGTTCGATTCCAGCAATTTCTCGCATCTACTCCTTCTATGAAAAGACAACTAGATAATATGGAAATTGACTTTTGTATCTCCTCTGTGCCAATTGAAGGAGAAGAGATTGTTTGGGAGCCACTTATTACAGAAGAAATTTTCTTAGTCGTTCCTTCAGGCCATCGGTTATCAAGCCGCGAAAGTATCCATCTGCATGAAGTAAAAGACGAACCGTTCATTAGTATGAACACTGGTTACGGATTTCGGCACTTAACAGATGAATTTTGTAAAGAAGCTGGTTTCACTCCACATATCGCTTTTGAAGTAGATGAACCAACCGTGATTAGCGACCTCATTAAGCAAGGTCTTGGCATCGCATTTGTTCCAAGCTTAACTTTATTAAAAAACTCTACTTTAGCACCAAATAAGTTACGTATTATTGAACCTAATTGCGAGCGAACCATTGGCTTAAGTTGGTCGAAGAAACGTTACTTATCAAAAACTGCCCAGCAATTTCGTGAATTCGTGATTGATTACTTCTCCAATATTAGGACGTAAAATTATATCGACAAGGAATATCGATTTATAAACAAATAACGCCACAAATAGAAGGTGCCATTCCTAAAGGAATGGCACCTTCTATTTCTTGCTCTTCTCTAATTCCATTTCAGCTAAAAGTGGTAATACATTATCGAAAATATGCGTATTGTTATTCTCACCTGTTACATATCCACCATAATATCTACTAAATACATTATCACTTCTGAATGTAGTCATCCGTTCATACAATTCCTTCGCAAACTTTGTATCACCTGTTTGTAATACGTACAAAATTGTTAATCCATAAGATGCTGGTGATTCATAGTTTACCGTTTGTTTTCCCGTTTCTAAGTTATAACGACCGTATAACTTTCCATCCTCATGGAATTTTTTCTTTATAAACTCCAAATAAGCATCTGATGAAAGACCGCCTAAACTACGATGATACGCAACGTAGGATTGATCAATAAGATTCACTTCTTTATCGTATGTAAATGTACCATCTTCTTTATACTCTTTCGGAAATGCCCAACCCTCTCTCGGATAATCTGCTAAAAACTGCACAACTTCCTGATACTGCTGTGCAGAAATTTTTCCGTACTTTTTCATATAAGAGAATGCATGAGGATTTATGTAAGATGTTGTTGTAAATTTATTTTGTTTACCTGTATCTGCATCATAATAATCCACGTAATAATTATCTTTTTTATTATAACGAAGTACAGCATTGCTCAATTGATCAGCAAGGTTTTTATAGCGCTCTTCCTTGTACATTTCATAAGCACGATATAATTGTTCAATAATACGAAGATCATCTATAAGTGCATTGGTTGCTGACTGCATTTCTCCCTTTTCAGAGATTTTCCATAAAACGATGTGATCCTTATGTACAAAATTATTTTGAATAACCTTTACTTGTTCATCGAATAGTGACTGATCATCTTTATCAAGAGTATATTGTAGCCATAGTCCTGCCGATTCTGATAAAGCTTCACGACCCTTCGCCTCACCTGTTCCTGCCTTTGTATCTGCTAAACGATACGTTGCAAGTGTTCCATTTTCATTTACCATATGCCTTAAAATAAAATGCTCCGTACGGTTTCCTTGTAAAGCCGACCAAAATACAATTCCTCCTAAAGCGATTAAGAGAATAACCCCAATCCCTATATATAAACGTTTTCGCAAACTTTTCACCTCCTTAGTAAGGCTAACCTAAATTTATCAGAACATACGCGAATATAAAAAAGACAATCCTTTAGATTGTCTTTTTTATATTACCCCTCACAAACCTCTTTAGAAGGTCTATATAGCGATTCCACAAGTCGATCATATTCACGACGCGTAATTTCTTTATTATATAACTTTAATAATAAATCTCTATGCTCTTTTGAAAATGCCATCTTTTTAATGACTTCAGGATACATAAGACACCCTCTCCATTTCACATAAACTTCTTCATTTCATAAACGTAACACGCCAAAAAAGAACTTATGTTCGCATAAAAGATTATAAAATATTCTTCTCTAAAAAACAAACAAAATATTACACAATAAACATTTCTTTCTTTTTCGAATATTCAAAACCATATTAACACATTCCTTTTTTTTAATGCATATATATTTTTGGCATTTTATTGAATAAATCTTCCAATTCAATCAGAAAATAATGGCAAAAAAGAAGAGGAGTATACATATGGATACCGTAACATTAGCAAGAGCATTTTTTGGTTCTTCACTAGCATTCCACATTATCTTTGCAACACTTGGAGTCGGGCTTTCATTGATGATTTTTATAAGTGAAATACTCTATCACTGGAAGAAAGATTCCGACTATGCCATTATGGCAAAAAGATGGACGAAGGCTTTTGCTATCCTTCTCGGTGTAGCAATTCCAACTGGAACAATTGTTGGTGTACAAATTTCACTTCTTTGGCCTGGTTTCGCCAAAATTGTTGGCCAAGTTATTTCCGTTCCGTTTCAAATTGAGATTTTCGCCTTCTTTTTAGAGGCTTTATTCATGTCTATTTATGTATATGCAGCTGATAAATTACCTCCATTTATGAGGTTAATCTCGTTATTTTTCGTTATGATTGGCGCCACTGCATCCGCCGTGCTTATTACATCAGCAAATACATGGATGAATACACCTGCGGGCTTTTCAATGGGACCAGATGGCTCAGTTTTTAACGTTGATCCTTGGAAAGCTTTCTTTAACCCAAGCTTTGGCACAAGTGCATTCCACGTCGTTATTACAGCTTATGCAGCCGGAGCAGCCGTCATCGCTTCCATCGCTGGATTTAAATTATTAAAGAAAAATTTAAGTGCGCGTGAAATTGCTTATCATAAAAAAGGATTACTGTTAGGGCTTGTCGTTACATTTATTACAGGTGCTACGATGTGGATTTCGGGACATGAATCAGCGATTGCCTTACATAAGCACTCACCTGAAAAACTAGCATCTGCTGAAGCTTTATTTGAAACGACATCACACGCTCCTTTATCGATTGGCGGGGTTGTGGATCCTAATACACTTGAACTAAACTATGCACTCGAAATTCCGAACATGCTCAGCTTACTAGTTGGACTCGATCCTAGCACTGTTGTAAAAGGGCTAAATGAATTTCCTCAAGAAACATGGCCACCATTTTACACACATACTCTGTTCAACTTAATGGTAGGCACTGCTGCCTTTACCTTTGCAGTTGCAGCGATCGCTCTCTTATATTGGTACTTTGTTTACCGGAAAAAAGGAGCAGAGTTACCGAAGTGGCTTCTTTGGGGAGCTGCCGCATGCGGGCCAGTTATGATGCTCGGTATTGAATTCGGATGGATTTTCAGCTGTAGTGGTCGTCAGCCGTGGACAATTTATGGTATGCAACGTACAGTCGATGCTTCTACACGCGCTGATTTCGTCGGTCCTTTATTTATTCTATTCATCATTTTATATATCGGACTCGGTATTTTAACAGTCTTCGTACTACGGACATTCTTTAAGAGACATCCGTTAAAGAATGACTTACACCACCAAGGAGGCGATTCTCGTGCATGAGGAAAGCATTGCAATCATCATCTTATGGGCTCTTATTTTCGTATACAGTATATTAGGGTCCATCGATTTTGGCGCAGGTTTTTGGGGCATGGTATATGCTAAACATCCAACGCTCGCTGCCAAGCTTGCTAATCGGTACTTATCACCAACTTGGGAAGTAACAAATACGTTTCTTGTCTTTGTCGTTGTCGCTTTTCTCGGTTTCTTTCCAAAAGCGGCCTTTACACTTGCAACCGTTATGTTCGTACCCGTTATGTTAATTTTAGTACTCGTTGCGATTCGCAGTACATTTATGGTATTTGCTTACTCCCTGCCAAAGTACCAACACCTTCTTCGGATTATTTCAGGTATTACTGGGCTCTTAATCCCAGCTCTATTAATTACCGTTCTACCTGTTACAGAAGGTGCCTATATTACGATGTCTGAAGGAAAAGAAGTGCTCCTTTATGGAAAGCTTCTTTCTAGTCCTGTTATTTATTGTTATATGCTCTTTGGACTAACTTCGGAACTATTTCTATCATCTCTCTTTCTTGCTGATTTTGCGAGAGAACAAGGTTCAGAAGATGCATATAGAATCTATAGAAGAAATGCCATCATACTTGGTCCTGCAACGCTCGTGACTGCTATTATCGCTCTCGTTGTAATGGACCCTAAAACACACTGGCTTATGCAAGGCTTAATAAAGCAATTCCCATGGTTTACAGTCTCTATCGTTTTATTTGTTATCGGATATTCCTCCCTTTGGTGGACAAATAAGAAGTATGGCACACTAGGATTTCCTCGCATTGCAGTTTTAGCTGTCGTCGCTCAATATGCATTTGCAAGCTACGCTTACGGCGTCGCCCATTTACCGTATATCATTTACCCGGATGTAACTGTATTTACAAGCTTTACGACGGTCGAAACATTCTATGCACTTCTTATTCTTTACGCAATCGGAATTGCAATTTTACTACCCGGATTCATTTTCTTCTGGAATTTATTCTTGAAGGATCGAACTTTTTTGAAGGAAAAATAATAAAGTGAAACTTTAATCAGTGGGGTCTTTACGGGCAGCAGGGCTCCCACCTAACTTCTTTGCTCCAGCCGAATTTTGAGGTGGGAGTCTTACTGCCCGGCAAATAGCGGGATAAACGAGGGGCATTCGTACATAGAATGCCCCTCATTTATTAGACATCTATCCTAATAGTTATTACACTAGTATGTATACTTGTCCTATAGCTCAAAAAACACATATTCACTCTATTCCATTATATGTCTAGTTCTTCTTATTTCCTGCTGAATATACTACCAATATAAACTTGAGACAAGCTACATTTTCAAGGGAAAATAGAAAGGTAGGTTAAATATGAGCATTGAAATATGGATTACTATTATTGTATTCTTCTTAACGATGATTGTTATCTTTTGGCGACCTCGTGGTTTAAATGAGGCGTGGCCGGCAGCAATCGGCGCTGGTATTATCCTCATTACTGGACTTGTATCAAAACCAGACGTCATGGACATTATAAGTAAAATTGGAGGCGCCTCCATAACGATATTAGCGACCATCGTTATGGCAGTTATATTAAAAAGCTTCGGCTTCTTCCATTGGGCTGCAGCAAAACTCGCAAATTTAGCGAAAGGTTCCGGACACCGCCTATACTGGTATATTCAATTACTATGCTTCCTTATGACTCTTTTATTTAATAATGACGGTAGTATTTTGATTACAACTCCAATTTTAATTCTTCTTCTGAGAAATCTTCAATTAAAGCCTCATCAACAAATTCCTTATTTATTAAGTGGCGCTTTAATCGCTACTGCATCTAGTGCACCAATCGGTGTAAGCAATATCGTAAACTTAATCGCATTAAACATCGTCCATATGACCCTTTATATGCATACTGCTATGATGTTTGTACCTGCAACATTAGGATTATTGTTTATGTCATGGCTCATGTATACAGTTTTAAAGAAAAAACTTCCGAAAAAACTACCTGTTTCTTCTTATGATATTGAAGAAATTTTCTTCACAAAAAACTTCCATCCGTTAAAAGGAAAAAATTCTGTTGATACAAAACAAAAACGTACAAAATTCATGTTAAAAGTATTAGGCTTCGTCTTCCTTATGCGCTGTCTTCTATTCGTTGCATCCTTCTTATCGATTCCAATCGAAATTGTTGCCGGACTCGGTTCACTCGTTCTTCTCATCTGGAGATGGTACTACTTACGAACAAACCCTGTCGATATTTTGAAAAAGACACCGTGGCACATTTTAATTTTCGCATTCTCTATGTATGTCATTATTTACGGGCTTCACAACGCAGGATTAACAGCGGCGCTTGTTCACTGGCTCGAGCCACTTGTAAGTCAACATCTACTCTATGCTAGCTTTGCAATGGGCGGACTCGTCTCCCTCCTCTCTAACGTCTTCAATAACCACCCTGCACTTATGATTGGTACAATCACATTAACGGAAATGGGACTAGACCCAGTCACATTAAAAACTATCTACCTCGCAAACATTATTGGTAGTGACATCGGTTCACTATTATTACCAATCGGTACGCTAGCTTCCCTCATTTGGATGTATATCCTGAAACAAAACAAAATTAAAGTAAAATGGAAAGACTATTTAAGTGTATCCCTTATCGTTATTCCTCTCACAACAGTCGTCACATTATTCCTCTTATACTACTGGGTACACCTCTTCTTCGCCTTATAAACGACAGAAGCCCGCTTTGCTACCGTCTTAGCAAAGCGGGCTTCTTCTATATTTAAGTTAGGTACTACAGTGTGATCAATCAAGTAAAGAGGTGTAACGTGTTATTGGTATAAATGACTACCAGTGTCCTTAAATTCTTTCGCTTTCGCTTTCATCCCTTTTTCAATTGCTTCTGTCGTTTCTAAATCATTTTCTTTCGCATATTCACGAATATCATGTGAAATTCTCATACTACAAAACTTCGGTCCACACATTGAACAGAAATGAGCCGTTTTCGCGCCTTCTGCTGGCAATGTTTCATCGTGATATTCCATCGCACGTTCAGGATCTAAAGATAAATTAAATTGATCGCGCCAACGGAATTCAAAACGAGCTTTTGAAAGTGCATCATCACGCTGATGAGCCGTTTTGTGCCCTTTCGCAAGATCAGCCGCATGTGCTGCAATTTTGTACGTAATAACACCCTCGCGGACATCATCCTTATTCGGCAATCCTAAATGTTCTTTCGGCGTTACATAACAAAGCATCGCCGTTCCAAACCAACCAATCATCGCAGCTCCAATTGCTGATGTAATATGGTCATAACCTGGTGCGATATCTGTCGTTAACGGCCCAAGTGTATAGAACGGCGCGCCCTGACAAATATCAAGTTCTTTCTCCATATTCTCTTTAATTAAATGCATCGGCACATGCCCAGGTCCTTCAATCATCACTTGCACATCATGTTTCCAAGCAATTTTCGTCAATTCACCAAGCGTTTCAAGCTCAGAGAATTGTGCTTCGTCATTTGCATCTGCAATCGAACCTGGACGTAATCCATCTCCAAGAGAGAACGAAACATCGTACTGCTTCATAATTTCACAAATCTCTTCAAAATGAGTATATAGGAAGTTTTCTTTATGATGGAATAAACACCACTGCGCCATAATCGAACCACCACGCGAAACAATACCTGTCGTACGCTTTGCAGTAATCGGAATGTAACGAAGTAATACGCCAGCGTGAATCGTAAAGTAATCAACGCCTTGCTCCGCCTGCTCAATTAACGTATCACGATACACTTCCCACGTTAAATCTTCTGCAATTCCATTTACTTTTTCAAGCGCTTGATAAATCGGCACTGTGCCAACTGGTACAGGTGCATTACGAATAATCCACTCACGCGTCGTATGAATGTTTTTACCTGTAGATAAATCCATAATCGTATCTGCCCCCCAGCGCGTTGCCCATGTCATCTTCTCTACTTCTTCTGCAATAGAAGACGATACAGCAGAGTTTCCGATATTTGCATTGACCTTCACGTGGAAGTTACGTCCGATAATCATCGGTTCTGCTTCTGGATGGTTAATATTCGCTGGTAAAATAGCGCGACCTTCCGCGATTTCCTTACGAACAAACTCAGGCTCTACTCCTTCACGAATCGCGACATATTCCATCTCAGACGTAATGATGCCATTACGCGCATAGTGCATTTGCGTAACATTTGCACCTTGCTTCGCTTTAAGCGGTTTGCGATCCATTTGCGGGAAAACAGGTGTATGTTTCGAAGCCACCTTTACACCGTCATCCTCCGGTTTCACTTCGCGCCCTTCGTATGCTTCTACATCACTACGCTCCAGTATCCAAGAGTGGCGTGGCGCCTGCAACCCCTTTTCCAGCTCCACTTTATACGCAGGATCTGTATAAGGACCGCTCGTATCATACACACGAATCGGCGGATTCGGAACGCCGTTTGTATCGCTTTGTTCAATCTCACGCATCGGCACTTTCATACCTTCGCGTGGTCCATCCACATATACTTTCTTACTTCCTGGTAAACTCGATTTCAATTCAATTTGCTCAACTGAAACAGATTGTTTCATAACTTATGTTGCCCCCCTGTACGTGACAAGGACGAGATATGGCCAGCGTATGCCAAAATAAAAAGAGCCAGGTCCATAAAAAAATAAGGACCTGGCTCATAAAAGACATCATTATGTAAAGCCGTTAACTTCCCTACGCTGGTACGAGCCAGATCAGGTCCAAAGGGTTAAGAAGATCACGCGCTTCTCTCTCAGCCTACGCATACGTTAGGCACCCCTAGTTTATCACTGATTTAATTTTCAATACTTTCCCATCATACACGATAATCTGAAAAATGCAAAGTTTATTTCTTTTGTTGTTTATCCCGCATTAACGGGCCGTAAGACCCCACCTCAAAATTCAGCGGAAGCAAAGAAGTTAGGTGGGGATCAACTGCCCGTAAAAGCCCGATTGGTTCAACTAATAATCAGTGGGGGATGAACAAAACCCCCACTGATTAAAGTTTCACTTTATGGAATCATCCACGTTAAATAATATGCTTGAACATACGTCATAATACCAACAATAATTACGAAGAACAAACTATGCTTCACTGTAAAGCGGAATAAATCTGATTCTTTTCCAGCAAGTCCAACTGCCGCACAAGCAATTGCAATCGATTGCGGAGAAATCATTTTTCCTGTTACACCGCCCGTTGTATTTGCTGCAACGAGAAGTACTTCAGATACACCGACTTGCTGCGCTGTAATCGCTTGTAAATTCGAGAACAGTGCATTCGCTGACGTATCAGACCCTGTTAAGAATACCCCAATCCAACCTAAGAATGGTGAGAAGAACGGGAATAGTCCGCCAGTTCCAGCAAGTGCTAACGCTAATGTAGAAGATAGACCAGAATAGTTTGCGATAAATGCGAATCCTAATACGAATCCGATAGATAGAATTGGCATCTTCAGTTCGTTTAACGTTTCTTTAAATGTTACTACTGCATCTTTTGCACTCATTTTCAAAATAAAGATAGAAATGATACAAGCAATTAAAATTGCTGTTCCCGTCGCTGATAAAATATCTAATTTCAAGATTGCTCCATACGGCGTTGGTTTATTTACAATTGGCTCTGCTTTCATTACTAAATTGTGCAAGCCCGGAACTTCAAACTTAAACACAAGACTTTCTAAAGCACCGCCCGGAGCAAATAACGCTTTAAAGAAACTTTGGCTCCAAATGACTACCATCACAGTCAAAATAATGAACGGAGACCATGCTTTTACGACTTTTCCTACTGTTAGTTTCGGCATAGATGTCACCGTCGTCGCCGCAGCTACTTCACTATTCGCTTCTTTAGATTGATAAATTTCTTTCGGCTGCCAAACTTTTAAGAATAGAGATAAACTCACTAAACTTACAAGTGCTGACGTAATATCAGGAAGTTCTGGTCCTAAAAATGTCGCTGTAATAAACTGTGTAATTGCAAATGAACTACCCGCTACAAATAGAGCAGGCCATGTTTGTCTTACCCCTTTAAATCCATCCATTAAAAATACGATAAAGAACGGAACAAATAATGATAAGAACGGTAATTGATGTCCAGCCATTTGCCCGATTTTATGCGGATCAATACCAGTTACTTGTCCAGCTACTGTAATCGGAATTCCCATCGCTCCGAATGCTACTGGTGCAGTATTTGCGATTAAACAAAGACCAGCCGCATATAAAGGATTTAAGCCAAGACCTGCAAGAAGTGCTGCCGTAATCGCTACTGGTGCACCAAATCCTGCTGCCCCTTCTAAAAATGCTCCAAATGAAAAACCGATTAAAATAACAAGTAAACGATGGTCATTCGTAATTGATAATACAGATGCACGAATAACATCAAATTGACCTGTTTTCACGGAAATTTTATATAAAAATACTGACATAATAATAATCCACGCAATTGGCCATAATCCGTATAAGAAACCGTATCCCGTCGCTGCCATTGCCATTGTGAATGGCATTTTATATGCAAATAAAGCCACCAAAATTGTAAGTACAACTGTAATAAATCCTGCCACATACCCCTTCATGCGGAAAACTGCTAAAGCTAAGAAAAAAAAGATAATCGGAATAAGTGCGACCGCTGCAGAAATCCAAATGTTCCCGAACGGATCATAAACTTGTGTCCATGTGTTCATTGTTCTCTCCCCCTCAATAATCCCCTTTTAAATAAACATAACCCCATCAATAGACTATCAGGTCATCATACCTTTAAGTCTAAAAATAAAAAACGTTTGAGAAAACGTTTTCATCTATTTCCATTTATACTTTATCACATCATTTTCCATTAAAAAAGATTTTTTTGAAAATTATATTATTTAATGCGAAAATCTTACAAAATCGTCACGTTCTTGTAATGTTCATCGATAGTAAGCTTGCAAAAATTATTGCATAATAATAGTATAACAACGGACATTATTTATGAGGTGATATATATGAACGGAAACAAAATACTAGCTGCTTTATCATACTTTAGTGTACTATTTGCCCCTATCTTATTCCCAATTATCGTGTGGATTGTGGGCGATGCTGAAACAAAACCACATGCAAAACGTGCGCTATGGACACACATTATCCCAAGTATCGCTACATTCATTGGCTTAACTATTTTAGGAATTATGGGCATCGGATCTGATCAGGCAGATGTAACACTTGGAATTGGCGCAATGATTGTCTTATGTATTTGCGGAATCATTAGCTTATACTACTTCATTTGGAACATCGTAAAAGGTATTAAAGTACTGAAAGCTTAACTTTAAACAAACGTTTGATTAAAAAGAAACTGTCGCATGGTGGTAAATGAAATTTTATCGGCGATGCGACAAGCATAACCTACCTATTAATAAGAAGAAACCGTCCCAAAATACCTTTTGGGACGGTTTCTTTATCTTCTTCGTTTCTTCTTTTTTCTCATCATTTTCTTTCGGCGTGTGTTCACTTTATCCGCTATAATGTGGAGCGTACTCGCCACTACAATGCCCATTACGAACGTTACAATTTCAACCTCATGTTTCTTCGCAATTTCTATTAAATTTCCATCGAATGCGATTACATTTAATAGGAATAAAAACGGAGAAAACACGATTAACATGTATGCAATACGAATAATATCACCAATTATAATCGTATGTGTGAAGAAGGAACGATGGGGCATTACGCTCCTATATGGATACCAAAAAATGCGGAGGAATCCCCATTTATTATACGCATTACTATACGTATCTAAATCCGGTGTTAAAAATGAAGTACCTACTAAAAAGCCAATTGCAAAAGTTAATAAAAAATCAAAATTTGTTAATCCATACGAAAAGAGCATAAACAAAACAACTGGAAGAGATATTAAGTTTATTTTCGTATGCGTTTTTCCTGATGGCATAATGCACTTCCTCGCTTACGTTCGCCCTGTCACCATATGACAGTTCTCACCTATTGATCTAATTTTTGATCGATAAATGATGTGTCTATCTCCGAATCAAACCATTCTGCCAACTTCACTCGTGCCTTATCTTTCACATCTTCATTTACGTATAACGATACTTGTAATAGTGCGGCCGTTAACGCACCTAAATCATCCGTATAACCAATTCCCGCAATGAAATCTGGGATTGCATCAATCGGTGCAATAAAATAAGCAAGTGCTCCAATTACAATAATTTTCACTCGTTTTGGAACATCCGGTCTTTGCAAAACGTAAAACAACAATAAACTCACATAAATTACAGACTGACCAGCTTGCTTTGCAACATGTTTTATTTTCTTCCAAAACGCCTCCACTGAAAATTTTTGTTTCATTTAAAAGCCTCCCTATTTTCAAAAGAAATAAGCTACTTTATGTTATCAGTAAAAGTTCATCAAAATTACACAAAATTTATCAATAAATTTCATTGTAACAAACAAACCTAAAAAGAACAAGTGTTCGTTTATTTTCTCGTATTTCCCTTCATATAATAGTTTTCTAGAAAGCCAATTTAAGCTTTGCATTTCATATTTCTCAACCTTAAAATTTTCGATTCCACCTAACATTCTTTTCTATATTTATTATATTTTCTAGTTGACGAGCATATAAACGAATGTTAAAGTTTTCTCTGGTAGTGACAAATAACATACAAAAAATGTAAAATGTTATAGTGTTTCTCAGAAATGAATTTTGTTGTATAATACAGAAATGACGTTATGCTTATGAGCAGCACAAGAAACCAAAAAGGGTATGCATAGTTAAAGTCGTATATGGGTGAATATAGAAACTCTAATTATGGCCAAGAAAACTATGTATTTTTTATTTTAACATTTTTCGCTCCAAAATCGACCAAGCCTGATAGAGAAAGGGTGGAAATGAATGAAAGAAACCATGAAATCACAATTTCAAAATGTGCGTTTCACTTTATTCGTAGCTTTGGCCGTATGGCTAAAAACCTACATTATTACACGCACTAGCTTCGATTTAAAACTTGAATCTTTTATGCAAGAATTCATTTTATTCATTAGTCCATTAGCAGCATCATTACTGTTTGTGGGTCTTGCATTATTTGCAAAAGGGAAAAAACGTAACTATATAGCACTAGGAATCAACTTTATCTTAACGTTTATCCTTGTTGGTAACGTAATGTTCTACGGATTCTACAATGACTTCGTTACTTTACCAGTACTAGGACAAACATCTAATTTCGGAAGTTTAGGTTCTAGTGTGAAAGAATTATTTAACTTCAAAATCATCCTTGCATTTGCGGATATTATCGTATTCTTCGTTCTATTGAAGAAGAAGAAAAATTTTGCACCGACAGAGCGTGTAGCACGTCCGATGCGTTCCCTATACTTCGTGTCAACAATTGCTATTTTCTTCGTAAACCTAGGATTTGCAGAAGCTGAGCGTCCAGAACTATTAACACGTTCATTCGATCGCGTTATGCTTGTTAAAAACTTAGGATTATATGTACACCAAGCATACGATCTTGGCTTACAAGCAAAATCAAGTTCACAAAAAGCGTTTGCTGATAGTAGTAAATTGCAAGAAGCAGAAAACTATGTGAAAACAACACAAAGTAAACCAGATCCAAATATGTTTGGTACTGCAAAAGGGAAAAACGTAATTGTTGTCTCTCTTGAATCATTACAAACATTCTTAATTGGTGCGCAAGTTAACGGACAAGAAGTTACACCATTCTTAAACCAATTTGCGAAAGAAAGTTATTACTTCGATAACTTCTACCATCAAACTGGTCAAGGTAAAACATCTGATGCTGAATTCTTAGTAGATACTTCATTATATCCACTAGACCGTGGTGCTGTATTCTTCACACACGGTAACAACGAATATACAGCAACTCCAGAGATTTTGCGTCAGCAAGGGTATCACACATCAGTATTCCACGCAAACAACGCAACATTCTGGAACCGTAACATTATGTATCCGGCACTTGGTTATGATCGTTACTACAACGAACTTGACTACAAGATTACGCCAGAAACAAAACTAAACTGGGGACTAAAAGATATCGAATACTTTGATCAGTCTGTCGATATGTTAAAAGAAGTGAAGCAACCGTTCTATACTCGCTTCCTTACTTTAACAAACCATTACCCATTCACTTATGATGACAGTACGAAATTAATCGATGAATACAATTCTGGTGATGGCGTATTTGACCGTTACATGGTAACTGCTCGCTATTTAGACGAAGCAATGAAACACTTTATTGAGCGTCTAAAAGCTGAAGGCATCTACGACAACTCTGTGATCGTATTCTACGGTGATCACTATGGTATTTCTGAAAACCATAACCGTGCAATGGCACAGTTCTTAGGAAAAGAAGAAATCACTACATTTGACCATATGAACTTACAAAAAACACCGATGTTTATTCACGTTCCAGGTCAAAAAGAAGGTAAAACAATTTCAAAACCAACTGGTGAAATTGACATTAAACCAACAATTCTAAACTTACTTGGTGTAGATTCTACGAATCAAATTCAATTCGGTCATGATGTATTCTCACCTGATAATAAAGGATTCG
The DNA here is from genome assembly GCF_050524305.1 of Bacillus silvicola. Classification (NCBI taxonomy): domain Bacteria; kingdom Bacillati; phylum Bacillota; class Bacilli; order Caryophanales; family Bacillaceae; genus Bacillus; species Bacillus silvicola. Next base: position 1,497,615 of record NZ_JBNGVC010000013.1, on the reverse strand, counting down.
TTGTTCTTCGTGACGGTAGCTTCGTTACAGATAAGTACATGTACACGAACAGTACATTCTACGACCGTAACACTGGCGAAGTTGTACAATTGCCGAAAGAAGAATCTCAACCACTTATTGATCGTGCCCAAAATGAATTGAACATGTCTGACAAAATCATTGAAGGTGACTTACTTCGCTTCTCTGAAAGTAACAAGATCAAAACTGGTGAAGTAAAGACAGCTATTAAAGAAGAAAAGAAGAGCGCTGAGTAATCTCAGCCTCTTTTTTTATTTTCTACTATCCTTCCTCTCCTATTCATTAACTTTAAAATTACATAACCTTCACCGAATATTTACACTACATTAATGAAGTATCTTTATAATAAAATATGCAAACGAGGTTTCACATATTTCTTATCTCTCATCTGTGATAAGATCCCTTAGAGAAATATGTGCACCATTTGTTTTCAACTTTCTTATAATTGTCTTACTAAAACTTTTAATAAGACGATGTCCCTACGAAAGATAGCTACCCTCCTTGTGCAGCATTCAATACGAATGTTGCTTTTTTTATTTCAAAAAGCAGGATTCTTATTTCTCATTTTCGAATTTGTATATACAAAATGCTATAAATCACCACTACTTCTCTATAATTTTCAAATACATATACGTCATATGAAGAGAATTGCTCACATAAAAATAACTAGAGTGCTTTTTATTCATGTACTAACGAAAGGATGGGACGAAAATTGGCATACGAAAAATTTGTACTATGGAATGATGCAGTTATTGATACAACAAAACATAGCGCGTACATAGAACTTGAAGAAAGAGGCTTGCAGTTTGGAGATGGTGTCTATGAGGTTATTCGCCTATATAAAGGGAACTTTCACTTATTAGATCCGCATATCACAAGGTTATATCGCTCCATGGAAGAAATAGAATTATCACTTCCTTTCTCAAAAGCAGAGCTTATTATCCTACTTTACAAACTAATTGAAAGTAATAATTTCCACGAAGATGGTACTATTTATTTGCAAGTATCTCGTGGTGTACAAGCTCGTACCCATGCATTCTCATATGACATCCCTCCGACAATCTATGCCTATATTACAAAGAAGGAAAGACCAGCTTTATGGATTGAATATGGTGTACGTGCTATATCAGAACCAGATACGCGCTGGCTACGCTGTGATATCAAATCTTTAAATTTATTACCCAATGTATTAGCTGCTACAAAAGCTGAACGCAAAGGTTGTAAAGAAGCTCTTTTCGTACGAAACGGTACTGTAACTGAGGGGAGCTGTTCTAATTTCTTTCTCATAAAAAATGGAACTCTTTACACACATCCAGCCAATCACCTTATTTTAAATGGCATTATTCGTCAATATGTCCTTTCCTTAGCGAAAACCCTTCGTATTCCTGTACAAGAAGAACTGTTCAGCATTCGCGATGTGTATCAAGCAGATGAATGCTTCTTTACGGGAACGACTATTGAAATTTTACCGATGACCCACCTTGATGGAACTGCAATTCAAGATGGTCAAGTTGGCCCTATCACAAAAATGCTACAAAAATCCTTTTCTCAAAGCTTGTTACAATCCAACATGTCATCTTCTTAAACACGAATAATTTCTATTCTCTCCACATCCAACATATGTATTTAAATAAAAATCAAGGTGTAGATTTATACCTTGATTTTTTCTTGTAATCTTTTTGTCATATTCAGATTCCCGCATAAGTCTTGACAGTAATCGACATGCTCTTTAGAATTTTTAACAGTTGGTAAATATTTCTTCACTACATTACAGACAGAAAGGAATCGACAAATTATGAAAAAATACCTTGCCGGTCTTGCGGCAGTGTCTGTAGCAGGAGGAGCAGCACCTACACTTGATAGCGTTCAAGCTGCCCCAGAACAAAACACACAAAAAGCTGCTACACAAACTGTCCAAGCTTCCGCATCAAACAACTCATCTTATAAGGTAACTGCTGACGTATTACATGTTCGTGCAGGATCTAGCACTTCTCATGACATTATCTCTCGTGTTTATAACGGTCAATCATTAAACGTGATTGGCGAAGAAAATGGTTGGTTCAAAATTAACCTAAATGGGAAAACAGGTTATGTGAGTGGTGAATTTGTATCAAAAAATGGAGCAACAACAAATAACAATGTAAGTACAGGTGGAAACAATAAAGTTACTGCTGATGTATTACGTGTTCGCACAGCTCCTAACACTTCTAGTGCTATTTCAGGCCGTGTGTATGAAGGACAAACTTTAAACGTTATCGGTCAAGAAAATGGCTGGGTAAAAATCAAACATAACGGACAAGTAGGTTATGTGAGTGACGAATTTGTATCTGGCGTTTCTTCAAATGGGGGCTCTACAAACAATAACGACCAAACAAATGTACAGCCAGCAAGCGGAAATTATACAGTAAACGTATCTTCCCTTCGCGTTCGTACAGGTCCTAGCACTTCTCATACAACTATAGGTTCTGTGAAAAAAGGACAAGTAGTACAAGTTGTAGGCGAAGTTCAAGATTGGTTCAAAATCAATTATGCGGGACAAACAGCTTACTTAAGCAAAGACTACGTAACAAAAGGCGGTTCTAACGAAAACGCCACGCAAGGTAACAACCAGGAACAAAACAATAATGTAACTGTTCAAACTGGTGGCACTTACGTCGTTAACGCAACATCACTACGTGTTCGTACGGGCCCTGCTACTTACCATAGCGTAATTGGTGGCGTATTAAATGGTACGAAATTAAACGTAGTTGGATCTGAAGGTAGCTGGTTTAAAGTTAATTATCAGGGAAAAACAGGCTACGTTAGCAGCGAATTCGTAAAATTCGTTAAAGGTGGCACTACTACTCCTGAACAACCTGAGCAACCTAACCAAGGTGCAATTGGCGATTACTACATTAATGCTTCTGCACTAAATGTACGTAGCGGCGAAGGTACAAATTATAGAATCATAGGCGCACTTCCACAAGGACAGAAGGTTCAAGTAATCTCTGAAAACTCTGGATGGAGCAAAATTAACTACAATGGTCAAACTGGTTACATCGGAACACGTTTCCTATCTAAAACACCAGTTGGGGGCGCAGTAGATAATAAGCCTAATGAAAATCAAAACAACAACAACAACAACAACAACGACAACAATAACAATACAAGCAATAATAGCGGTGACAGTTCTTCTATACTTGCATACGCGAAATCTATGCAAGGCGTGCCATACGTTTGGGGCGGTTCTTCTGCTAATGGTGTCGACTGCAGTGGTTACATCTACCACGTATTTAAGAAATTTGGCCATAACATTAGCCGCCAAAGTGTTGCAGGATATTGGAGTAGCTTACCAAAAACTTCAAGTCCACAGCCAGGCGACTTAATTTATTTCCAAAATACTTATAAAGCAGGTCCTTCTCACATGGGTATTTACCTTGGAGGTGGATCGTTTATCCAAGCTGGAGATAAAGGTGTAGCAATCGCTTCATTAAGCAACTCTTATTGGAAAAGCCATTTCTTAGGGTATACGAAAGCACCTTAAGTGATAGTTTCAGAGGCTTCTAGTTTACTAGAAGCCTCTTTTTTTAAGGTTTCAATATATGAATCCCTCTTATTCTCTTTCTCACGAAAAAATTATGCGTTCATTCTCCTATTTCGTACACCATACTCTATAAAAATTGTCCAAAATGTTATCACAATGAATATATTTCAACAAAAAACATAACCTATTTCATGTCGATTCATTTTATATGTGTTTTTTCAAAGAATTTTCTTTTTATTTAAACTTTTCGTTAGACGTTTGACCTCCGATGTCCATTATGATAAGTTACTTAAGATGTTATATTCGCAAAAGTATAGACAACTGGTTTATACACTTTTTTACTATGAGGAAGGAGCATACACTGCATGAATGTTTTATGGGGAATTGGCGGCGTGATTGGAGTATTAGCAATCGCTTTCTTATTATCTTCCAACCGCAAAGCTATTAATTGGCGCACAATTTTAATCGCGCTAGCATTACAAATGTCATTTTCATTTATCGTATTACGATGGGATGCCGGAAAAGCAGGTTTAAAATACGCTGCAGATGGCGTTCAAGGATTAATTAATTTTTCTTACGAGGGAATTAAGTTCGTTGCTGGGGATTTAGTCAACGCAAAAGGCCCTTGGGGATTTGTTTTCTTCATTCAAGCACTACTTCCAATCGTATTTATTAGTTCATTAGTTGCAATCTTATATCATTTCGGTATTATGCAAAAGTTTGTCAGTGTCGTTGGTGGCGCATTAAGTAAACTTCTTGGAACTTCGAAAGCAGAAAGTTTAAACTCTGTAACAACTGTATTTTTAGGACAAACTGAAGCTCCAATCTTAATTAAACCTTACTTAGCACGTTTAACAAATAGTGAATTCTTTACTATTATGGTAAGCGGTATGACAGCCGTTGCCGGATCAGTTCTTGTCGGCTATGCAGCAATGGGGATTCCGTTAGAACACTTATTAGCAGCAGCAATTATGGCAGCTCCATCAAGTTTATTAATTGCGAAACTAATTATGCCAGAAACAGAAAAAGTGGATAATAATGTTGAACTTTCTACAGAACGTGAAGACGCAAACGTTATCGATGCAGCAGCACGTGGTGCGTCTGAAGGAATGCAACTTGTTATTAACGTAGCAGCAATGTTAATGGCTTTCATCGCATTAATCGCTTTATTAAATGGTCTATTAGGATTAATTGGCTCTCTGTTCCATATTAAACTTAGCCTTGATTTAATCTTCGGTTACTTACTATCACCATTTGCAATCTTAATCGGGGTTTCTCCTGGTGAAGCTGTACAAGCAGCAAGCTTTATCGGACAAAAACTTGCAATCAACGAATTCGTTGCATACGCAAATTTAGGACCACACATGGCAGAGTTCTCTGCAAAAACAAACTTAATTTTAACATTCGCAATCTGTGGATTCGCAAACTTCTCTTCTATCGCAATTCAGTTAGGTGTAACAGGAACATTAGCTCCTACTCGCCGTAAACAAATTGCACAATTAGGGATTAAAGCAGTTATCGCTGGTACACTAGCGAACTTCTTAAATGCAGCAGTTGCAGGTATGATGTTCCTATAAATTAATGTAAAGTCTCCTCTTTAAAAGAGGAGACTTTTTTGTATACTATAAATATAATTTTCGTATATACCAAACACTAAATGTCTAGATATCTAGATGATATGTTACAACAATTAGTATGTCTGTTTATTTTTTCTTGCAACAAACAACAAAAGGGATACTATTTGATATCGCACGCTAAAAAAAGACTTCCAGCTACACGATCCATTTCTTAATAATTGTGCATACTACAAATATCCAGCACGAATTAGCTTTAAGGAGGAACGTTTCGTGAAAGATAAGTCCTATAAAGTCCTCTCTATGTGGATTTTACAAATTTTATTTTATTTTACTACTGTACATGTGACGAAATATGAGCACGCGCTCATATTTACAATTATATATGTCATCATAAATGTACTATTCCTATTTTTAGCTGATAAAACAGCATTTATTTTCTTTATACTGGGAACCATTATTTCAGTATTCTATTTATTTTATGAAGCGTGGCTTCACTTATGGAGTACATCAGATCAATGGGAATATATCATTACTCACTTCCTGATGGTAGCTAACTTCTTCCTTGTTTATATTTCAACCCACTTATTAAAAAAGGTTATCCTTAAAAATAGAGAGTTAACTGAACAAGTGCGAGTGTTGGAGCAATACATCGGAGAATCCAAACTATTAACAAGACAAGAATTCGAAAGACGACAAGCATTATTAAGGACTGCGATGAATCGTCGCAATGAAACAGGCATTATTATTTTCTTTGATTTCACTTCCTTTAGTAAATATACAAAGGAAAGCGTCATGGATCGTGTAGCTTCATTATTAGTTGATACAGTAAGAGCTAACTTTGACCTTGCTGCTGAATACGATAGCAATACACTGGTCATTCTACTGCAAAACACAAATGATGCAGGCGCTAATCTTGTAATGAACCGCCTACAACCAAAAATGGAGCAATGGTTTGCAGTTGAAGCAATCCAAGATATAAAAATTTCACGAGAGCAAATTGGACAAAAAGGACCGACATTATTATGATGACACTCGTTATACTCCTTTTATTCCTTCTGTTCTGCGTACTCGTTTTTTGGATTAGTATCATATTTTCAATTAAATATGTACTTATTTTTACTGCCTTTCTATTTTCTGGCCTACTCGTTTACTACTCTCTCTTAACACTCGCAGGCTTAGTTCATCGGAATAGGAAACGAAAAGATCGTACGCTAGAACATTATCCAAGTGTAGATATTTTAATACCTGCCCATAATGAAGGGGTTGTTATTAAAGATACATTAGAAGCAATGGCAAAGATTGAATACCCAGGCAAATTAAACGTTTATTTATTAAACGATAACTCTCAAGATGAAACACCTGAAATTGGCGATGATTTCGACAAAGCTTATGCTCATATTCATCACATTCGTGTACCACCTGGCGAACCAAAAGGAAAATCGCGTGTATTAAACTACGGTCTTAGCATTTCAGATGGTGAATATTTCTGTGTTTACGATGCAGATAATCAACCTGAACCACATGCACTGCGAATGCTCGTAGAACATGCTGAAACCATCCAAGATGCTGTTGGAGCAGTTGGACACGTTCGTACAGTAAATGAAAAGAGAAATTGGCTTACACGAATGATTTCATTAGAATTTCAGATTTTCCAGCTCCTTATGCAATCTGGACGCTGGCTATTATTCCAAACAGGCTCACTGACCGGAACAAACATGCTTCTTCGTCGTTCCGCATTAGAAGAACTTGGCGGCTATGATCCTTATGCAATTGCAGAGGATGCCGAATTAACATTGAGAATTACCCAAAAAGGCTATCTCTTACCAATCGCCCCGGAATCGATTACATGGGAACAAGAACCTGAACATTTAAAAATTCTTATTAAACAGCGTACACGTTGGCTTCAAGGAAACTTATATATTTTAGAAAAAATGTTTTCTTCGCTAAGCTTCTTTAAAGGAAAACTACTCGTCCATTCCTTACAGCAAGTTTTAGTATATGTCGTATTTTGGCTATTCTTAATCATTTCAAACGTTTGGTTTGTAATTGGACTGCTCGGGATATTCCAAATTCAATACAGCATTCCATTACTATTTATGTGGTATGTCGCATATATTACATATGTTTCTCAATTATTTAGTGCCCAGAGCGTCGAACGAACCTTTACACCAACCAACATTTTCATAAGCGTCATTATGTACTTTACGTACGCACAGCTCTTTACGTATTTGTTTATTCGCAGTCTCATTCTTTACTTACGTGCAAAGAGCAAGAAACAAGTAATTGGCTGGGATAAAACAGTACGATTTAAAAAGGAAAAATAAAGTGAAACTTTAATCAGTGGGGTTATTCATTTCCCACTGATTATTATCCCTCATCAATCGGGCTTTTACGGAATAAAAAATAAGCACAGAGCGCCGTAAGCTCTGTGCTTATTTTTTTACCGTAATACTATATATCAGACAATACCCCTTAGCTGAAAGTAATTTCACGTCCATCCCCCAACGAACGATCGACCTTCATTTATATACGAAAAAGTGATTGCTATTTTTGTAGAACCAGTTGCTTTTCTTGCTGCTCTTTGCGCGTTTCAGTCTTAGGTTCCGTGCTTTCTTGGACATTGCGATGTGCCACACGTTTCAAACAAATATGCTTCCACTTTCTTTCGTAACGTTTCATTATTCTAGATGTCCCCCTTGAATGCGATTTAAAACTATTTGAAATCGCTTACAGGAAATAATATAGCATATATACATAAAAGTGACAACACATTTCCGACATATTTTTGTCAAAAATATGAACATAATTTGCATAATATCGAATATTGTCGAAACATATCGATTTTCCTTTTCGAACTACTGATATCACCCTTTTCCTAATAGGTGCATTAAAAAGGAGCTGATATAAAATCAGCCCCTTTCCTTCTATTATTTATGTTGCTTCAGACGCCCTTCTTTTTGCAACTCTTTAAATAGTGCTGCAATCATAAAGAAAATAACAAATACAAATGGGAATGCCGCAATAATTGACGCAGTTTGCAGCGCCTCTAATCCACCAACATACAATAAGATCGACGCTAATGCCGCTAGAACAATGCCCCAAACCATTTTAATGCGATTTGGTGGGTTTAAACTACCATGTGTCGTTAACATCGCTAGAACAAACGTAGCAGAATCTGCTGATGTAATAAAGAATGTTGAAATAAGTAAAATAGCTAGAACACATAATGCCGGTCCCATGCCACCCATATGGTCTAACATAGCAAACAATCCTACTTCTGTGCCCATCTCTTTAATTTGTCCATATATATTCGCACCATCAAATAGCTCCATATGAATACCCGTTCCTCCAAAAACTGAGAACCAGAGTGCACCGATTACTGTTGGTACAAGTAACACACCAACTACAAACTCACGAATTGTACGTCCGCGTGACACACGAGCAATAAACGTTCCTACGAATGGTGACCATGCAATCCACCATGCCCAGTAGAAAATTGTCCATGACTGAATCCATTGATTTCCACCTTCATTTAATGGACTTAATCGGAAACTCATACTTGGCAATTCTTGAATGTATGAACCAATTGTTGAAGTAAAGTAATTCATAATAAAGTTTGTTGGACCTGCAAATAATACAATTATCATAAGTGCAAACGCTAAAATAATATTCGCATTACTTAAATATTTAATTCCTTTATCGAGTCCCGTTTGTGCAGATAACATATAAAGAACAGTTACAATTCCGATGATTACTAACTGTGTCGGTAATGAGTTCGGAATGGATGTTAAATAACTAACACCACCTGCGATTTGCTTCGCCCCAAGTCCTAATGATGTTGCCACACCAAATACTGTCGCAAATACAGCTAGCACATCAAACGTATGTGCAATACGACCATGTTCACCGCCCTTAAATAGCGGACCCACTGTCGCACTAATTGTACTCGCCCTTCCTTTTCTAAATGTAAAATACGCAATACATAATGCTACAAGTGCATATAATCCCCACGGATGTAATCCCCAATGGAAAAATGAGAAACGAAGTGCAAGACGTGCACTCTCTTCAGTTGCACCCTCTCCAAACGGAGGTGTGTATAAATGATTCAACGGTTCTGCAACGCCCCAGAAAACCAAACCAATTCCCATGCCGGCACTAAATAACATAGCAAACCATGTCATATAACTATAATCAGGTTCATCATCATCTTTACCTAAACGAATCGAACCGTACTTAGAAACAATTAAGAAAATAGCAATTCCTAAGAAAATAGAAACGGAAATAATATAGAACCAACCAAACTTACTAACTAGCGCAGCTTGAATTGCAGTCGTTACATTTCCTAAGCTACCTTTTCTAATAATAGATTCGGGAATAATCCCCCAAAGTGTAAATGCAATGCATAATGTTAATGAGACAATAAATGTTTTCGTCAGTTTCCTCATCAAATCCCCCTTCGTATGTTTCATTTCTTGTAAATAACATAAATTCCGATATGTTAAATCGGATAGAAAACCATAGTTTTTTGTGATGATTTTCTTTCGGCTCTCTCAAGTTTACCTTCACCAATTAGAGTTCTTATGGACAGCCTTACCTTCCGTACAACCTTTTCACTCTGCAAGAGCTACGAGATTGGAATCCTACTGTCAAATTGTGTGAGAAAAATGCGGATGGGAAGAGATTTTCCCAAAAAAGGATGTATTACAGTTTTAAAAAAGGGCGGATTTATTCTTTACAACCCTTTCTTCTTGTAACAATTATGCGGTTTTTTGCTAGTATATAGCGCGTGTTTATAACTTCACAAACGAGATGTTTATGTTTATATAACTATATTACCCATAAAACGGTAAAATACTCAAGGAATGTAACCGTATAGTAATCATTACGTAATACCGATGTAACATTTTTATTTACGCCGAAAAATATATGTTGTATTAAATATTTTGAATATAACTAGAAACCTACTAATTATATAGAATGAAAAACGCTTTCCTCTCATTCTAGCTATATTACAAAGTGTTAACGACTTATTACGAATGGTTTGTAATTGTGTGTTTTCCCCAAATCCGAAAAAATCTGTTGCTATAATGAGGACACGAAAACAAACGCAATGGAGGCTATCATGAAAAAATTAATTGGTATAGCAACAGCAGCAGTTTTTGGTCTTGGGATTTTCACCGCATCTGCTAATGCAGAAACTGTTGTAACAACAGACGTACTAAACGTACGAGAAAACCCTACTACTGAATCAAAAGTTGTCGATAAATTACAGAATGGTCATAAATTAGATGTTCTAAATACAGAAAACGGGTGGTCACAAATCAAATTAGATGGTAAAGACGCATTCGTAAGTGCAGAGTTTACAAAGAACTCTTACTATGTAACAGCTAACGTATTAAATGTACGTGCTGAAGCGAACACAAACTCAGAAATTCTTGGAACGCTTAAGAAAGACGATATGATCGAAACAACGAACCAAGTACAAAATGAGTGGTTACAATTTGAATATAACGGGAAAACGGCTTACGTTCATGTTCCTTTCTTAACAGGTACAGCACCTGTTATTGAGAAACAAGAAACGCCTGCTCCTGCTAAAGCTGCAGCACCAGCTAAAACTCAAGCACCTGCACCAGTAAAAACGGCTACTAAGCCTGCTGTGAAAGCTGCTGAAACTAGCGAACCTTCTAATGGTCGTGAGTTAACAGTTGTAGCTACAGCATATACAGCTCATCCGAGCGAAAACGGTGGCACATACGGCGGCCGTGTATTAACTGCAATGGGTCATGACCTAACAGCGAACCCAAACATGAAAATGATCGCTGTTGACCCGAAAGTAATCCCATTAGGATCTAAAGTATGGGTAGAAGGTTATGGAGAAGCTATCGCTGGTGATACTGGCGGTGCAATTAAAGGTAACCGTATCGACATTCTACTTGGATCAGATAGCGCTGCTCAAAAATGGGGACGCAAAACTGTTAAAGTGAAAATTTTAAAATAACCAATGACTGCTAAATTACAGCCGGTTCTCTTTATTGAGAGCTGGCTTTTATTTTTTATATAATACATATAAGGAGGTGACGTCCATGAATTTACAAGCTAAGGTAGACTGGGTCGGTACACCAAAACCGTACATATATAAAGATGATATAACATATGATGCTATCGCAATTGACTTCTCACTCACAAATGATGACAATCGCTATAAATTAATTGTGCTCAAGTCTGAAGAAAATACACATTACAAAATCGTACAATATGGAATAAAGCCAGGCTCTCAAAAGCCATTTCCTATTGATATTCCATTCGAGCAAGGAATGCTACCACTTATAGAACAAATATTACACGATCCATATGTACAAGCGATATTAAATCAAACACGATCCTAATTGCAAAAAAGGTATCACCTAGTAGAATTTTCCGACTAAGTGATATCCTTTTTTATTTTCCCTTCATGAATACGAGTAGAGAAAATTATATCAATGATTTTTCGAATATATCTATCATAAATTACAATATATCAACGGTTCGACATGAAATATCGATTTACCGACAAAGATTGAAAATAACGGTGCTACATAAAGAAAGAGACTGTTCAAAATTGAACAGTCTCTTTCTTTATGTTAACGAGTCGGACCAGATACTTCCTCTGACTTCAGCGTATTATTCGCTCCAAGAGAATGGTACAATATCTTTCCATTTCCATTAACAGTAACGATATGGTCATTATTAAAGCTTTTGAATTTCACAGAGCCATCACCATAACGAATATGATATTCTTCATATGTCGTTACTTTATATTTCGTTTCACTTTGACGCTCTACATTACGAATTTCCATTGTTAATAAATCTTCTGTAATTCCTTTTTTGTGTAGATATTGCAAGTAATCACGGTCTTCCTTATACGATTTCCCGCTCTTATCATAATCACTTTCAATTAAGCTAAAATCATTTAATGCAATTGCACGCACGTTATTATAAATATGATTTTGTACAAAGTCACCAACTGCTGAGCTTGAAGCTTCTTTCGGGAACTTTAAATAATATGTGCTTTGGTCTCCAACTTTGATGCTTTCGGATTTAATGACACCAAAGTCAGTGTTGTTCTCTAAATGTACTTCTACCGTTTCATCTGTCGGTACAGGACCAAGTTTATAGCTACCGTAACTTAATTTTCCGCGTTTCTTACCATTAACAAAAACAGTTGCGTCGCTTTCATCGGAAGAAATGGTTACATAATTTCCTTCAAGTGACAAATTCACTTCTACTGTCCCATTCTTTTCGTCTGCTAGATCTACTTCTTTTTCTGTTTCTAATTCAGTAAGTTCTGTCTTCGCCTTCGCCTTTACAACATAAGCCCCTAGGAAGTATGGACCTAATTCTTTTGAGGTTTTATCACTAGAAAGCTCTGCTTCTTTTTTATCATTTACATATATTTCAGCATTCTTTGTAGTTGTGCTAACACTCAAGTAATAAGATTTCATGCTGAACTTATACTTCGGATATAAGAACCACTCTTTCCCGTCTTCTATAATTTGCCCATCTTTAAAAGATGCATTATCACTTGCTAACTTTTGATTTACTGTTTCTTTTTGTAAATAAGACAGTAATGCTTTATTGTACGAAGGATTATCCTTTAAATAACGTATGTAAGCTTTAATATCTTCTGTCTTCACTTTCAAGCTCGGATCGTCCACTTTCAAAAACTCATCGATCGCATTCACATCTTTCTTTTGGAATGCTTCAATCATTGCATTTACTTGCTTTTCCTTCGAAAACTTGCTTGCACCGAATTTATAAGCGCCAAACAAAATAGCAACAACAATGACAAAACCTATAAGTAAAAACATGCTTTTCTTACTTTTCACTCGCCTTGTTTCTCTACTCATTTCTGAATGAGAAGAAGCTGTTTGATCAGCAATTTCTTCTACTTTACTTCCACACTCAGGACAAAAGTTCAAATGGTCTGCAAGCTGATTTTTACAAGTTCCACAAAACTTCAATATGCTCTCCCCCTATTTCTTAGCTAATTTCATTCCAGCGAACGCCGCTACATATGTCACAATGAAACTAAACAAAGTTAAGTATATAAATGAATTTTGCATAGATAGCACCGTGCCACTTGCCTCGAATAAATTCATTACATTTCCAGATACATCAATTCGGAACTTAGAAATTATGTTCATTACAATCATCATAATTGTGTAAGAACCACTGCATACCGCTAGTGTAATATACATATTAGTAGTCGGTAATTCTGCTAACTCTCTCCCTATAAATATATAGTAATATGCAAAATTAACTTCATATATATTACCATTATTTTCTAATTGTGTAATTAGAATTTCATTTTTTCTGTTTTGAGCATTTTTTGTTTATAATGGTAAAGGAAAGAAATATGTGTACGGAGGAATATTATGCTGCAACACTCAATTACGAAAGATGAAATTATGATGATTGCGAATGAGTTCGTTCAAGGGCTTGATCCGCAGCAAGTTGCTGATCAGGAGCATGTCGCTACAGCTCGGCACCTATATCGTAGTGGTGTTGTCTATAACGTTGACTTTGATGGCTATACGCTATCAGGAACTGTAGATGCTGAAGGCAGTGTATATAGCGTTCACATCCCGATTCGTAATGTCTCTGAAAGCTATTGCGATTGCTTTGCGCCAACGCAATGTGAGCATATGCTTGCTGTGTTACTATCTGCAGCTTCAAGTTTTGGGCAGGTAGGGGACGTATTAACTTTATTTAAAAATAATACGAAACCTTCCCTTCCTCCTATTCGAACTGCAAGACAAGTATTGCAATCATCAGCTTTTGAAGAAATGGATTATAAAAGTTGGCACACATACTTTGAAAATGAATTTGAATCATTTAAAAAGGATCAGGCTCGGCTCACTTATAAACAAATGTATTTTCTTATGAGTCTTTTTACAGACTTCTATACAAAATTAGAACGGAAAGCTCCGCGCGTCATTGCTATTCATGAATTATTTAAATTGCACGCGGCACTTTATTGCTTTCAAAAATTATTAGAAGAAATTCAAGAATTTGAAGCAAACAAACTATATTCTTATCACCAACCAGTTAACGTCGTTCGTCTATTCGTTGATAAAGTTGAATCTATCGTTAGGGACTTAAAAACAGAAGCGATTCCGGCAGAATCTGAACCTATTTTACAAGAAACAGCTCGGCTCACCCATGAAGTATTCTTCTCTACCGATGCTTATACACAAGAGCGATTCTTCATTTATCGTCACATATGGGGTGAATTGTTAAGAACAGAAGAACAGCTACAGGAAGAAGCAAAACGGATCGATACTAAAATGAATCCACTTTCCAAAGCATTAGCCTCTTCTCATCTGCTCTTTTTAAATAATGAAGATTTATTGGCAATGGAATTACTCGAAAAACAGCCTGCTTCTGTAGTAAGCCTTTATTTTTATTGGTTAGAAGAGTTATTAAGTGCAATGCAGTGGGATCGCGGGAAAAATTGGCTTTCCTTTACGTATAAACAAGTAAAGAAAACAATACTCGAACAAGAGAATACCGTCTTCATACAAGATATCGTTCGGTTATTTGTAATGATGTATGAAACGTATGCAACACACACAAATGAACAAGCGGGATTAGAAATGATTTTACAAGAACTCCTGCCGTATAGTTTCGCAAATTACGAACAATACGTACTAGCGAAGAAACAATACCGTGAATGGGCAGAACTTCATCTCTTATATGGATTTGAGGCAATCGAACTTTTGAAAGAACCATTGAAAGATATTGAAAAAGAAGCGCCTGAAGCAGCACTTCCTCTTTATCACCTTGCCGCAACAGCAGCAATTGAAGAACGGAATCGCAAATCATATAGACGTGCCGTTCGTTACTTAAAGAAATTACGTATGCTTTATAAACGACTGAAACGAACTGATGAATGGGATGCCTTCATTATTCACATTGCTAATTTACATTCACGTCTGCGCGCACTACAAGAGGAATTACGGAAAGGAAAATTAATCGATGATCATACAAACTGAAGTAACAATTAGGCTCCAGCACGTTAGTCAAGGTTGGTTCCTTTGGGGAGAAGATGATAGCGGTGCTCCCTTATCCGTAGCAATTTGGAAACAAAATGCATTCACATGGCACTCTACTTCCTTCTACGGCACGTTTCTAAAAGAAGCAACGTATGAAGGTAAACAAGGCGTTATGCTAACGAATGTGCAAGCATTTGAATACATCGCAAATAAACCGATGAACTCATTTGCAAATATGCAAATGAACGGTCCTATTACAGCACTTACAAAGGATGCAGATGAATTATGGGACGCTTTCGTAATTGGAAACTTCGTACCCGATATGGAGCGTTGGTCTCATCAGCCATCTTGGAAAGTTCAGAATACCCCAATTGAAGATGACACGTTAGCATCACTTTTCACTTCAGCGGTGAACGAAAGTATTTTGCAAGATAGTCGCTCAAATGATGGCTGGGAAGATGCAAAGAGACTATATGAACATTACGACTTTACAAAAAGACAATTGGAAGCAGCACTACATGAGGAAGATTGGCTTCGAAAAATTGGTTACATTGAAGATGATCTTCCATTTATAGTTGGATTAAGGCTTCAAGAACCACAAGAAGAATTTGAAATGTGGAAGCTCGAAACAATCGTTACGCCAAAGCGTGGTGCGCATCGCATATATGTATATGAGAATATCGATTCCTTGCCAAAAAGATGGCACGATTACGAAGAACGTATTCTTGAAACACAAGAAGGATTCAGTAAGCTCATACCGTGGCTAAAAGAGGACGACAAGTTCAGGGAAGAACTCTTTGAAACAGAAGCTTGGAACTTCTTAACCGAAGCAAGTAATGAATTACTCGCAGCAGGTATTACAATTTTACTACCATCATGGTGGCAAAATTTAAAAGCAACAAAACCGAAGTTACGTGTACAGCTGAAGCAAAGCACAGCACAAACACAATCTTTCTTCGGCATGAATACGCTCGTTAATTTCGACTGGCGCATTTCAACGGACGGAATTGATTTATCAGAAAGCGAATTTTTTGAACTTGTTGAGCAGAACAAACGCCTTTTCAATTTAAATGGTCAATGGATGCGACTTGATCCTGCCTTTATTGAAGAAGTAAAAAAACTAATGAACCGTGCAGATAAATATGGACTAGAAATGAAAGACGTGTTGCAGCAACATTTATCTAACACCGCGGAAACAGAAATTGTAGAAGACGATAGTCCGTTTACCGATATTGAAATCGAACTAGATGGATATTATGAAGAGCTTTTCCAAAAACTTCTGCACATTGGAGATATTCCAAAAGTAGATGTACCCTCTTCACTACAAGCAACACTCCGTCCATATCAACAACACGGTATTGAATGGTTGCTATACTTACGAAAGCTTGGATTTGGAGCATTATTAGCCGATGATATGGGACTTGGAAAAAGTATTCAAACGATAACTTACTTACTATACGCTAAAGAAAACAATCTCCAAACAGGACCTGCATTAATTGTTGCACCAACATCAGTCCTTGGAAATTGGCAAAAAGAATTTGAGCGTTTCGCACCAAATTTACGTGTTCAGTTACATTACGGGGGGAACCGAGCTAAGGATGAGTCATTTAAAGACTTCCTTCAATCAGCAGATGTTGTATTAACTTCTTATGCATTAGCTCAGCTTGATGAAGAAGAACTTAGTACCTTATGCTGGGATGCTGTTATTTTAGATGAAGCTCAAAATATAAAAAACCCACATACGAAACAGTCGAAAGCAGTAAGAAACCTACAAGCAAATCACAAAATTGCTTTAACCGGTACACCAATGGAAAACCGACTTGCTGAGCTTTGGTCTATTTTCGACTTTATCAATCATGGGTATCTCGGAAGCTTAGGACAATTCCAGCGCCGCTTCGTCACACCGATTGAAAAGGACCGTGATGAAGGAAAAATCCAGCAAGTACAACGATTTATCTCGCCATTTTTATTGCGTCGTACGAAGAAAGATCAAACAGTCGCATTAAACTTGCCAGATAAACAAGAACAAAAAGCTTATTGTCCACTAACTGGTGAACAGGCTTCCTTATATGAACAACTTGTTCAAGATACATTACAAAATGTAGAAGGATTAAGTGGAATTGAAAGACGTGGATTTATATTACTTATGCTGAATAAACTAAAACAAATTTGTAACCACCCAGCCCTTTATTTGAAAGAAGAAGAACCACAAGATATCATCGAACGCTCCATGAAAACAAAAACGGTAATGGAACTCATCGAAAATATAAAAGACCAAAATGAAAGTTGCCTAATCTTCACTCAATACATTGGCATGGGGAACATGCTAAAACGTATGCTAGAAGAAAAATTCGGTCAGCGCGTCCTCTTCTTAAACGGGAGTGTACCGAAGAAAGAACGTGACAAGATGATCGAGCAGTTCCAAAACGGAACGTATGACATCTTCATTTTATCATTAAAGGCCGGCGGAACAGGATTGAACTTAACTGCTGCCAACCATGTCATTCACTATGACCGTTGGTGGAATCCAGCTGTAGAAAACCAAGCAACAGACCGTGCATATCGCATTGGTCAAAAACGCTTCGTTCACGTTCATAAACTCATTACAACAGGAACGCTTGAAGAGAAAATTGATGAAATGTTAGAACGAAAACAATCACTAAACAATGCCGTCATTACAAGCGATAGTTGGATGACCGAGCTATCAACAGACGAACTAAAAGAATTACTTGGTGTATAAAGTGAAACTTTAATCAGTGGGGGTTCCATCCCCCACTGATTATTAGCCCTCACCAATTGACCTTTTATAGACAGAAGACCCCCGCCGAATTTTTGGGCGGAGTCTTGCTGTCCAAAAATTGCGGGATAAATAAAAAAGGAGCAGATCCCGAAATGAGATTAGCTCCTTTTTCTATGCCAAAACCAATTGCTTATTATAATTCCTGTCAATCCGCCACACGTATCAAGCAATGAATCTTGCCACATTGGTGTACGGCCCCCCGTAAATCCTTGATGAATTTCATCAAATGTTGCATAGCCCGCAACGAAAAGAAGGGCGTATATAAAGCACCGTTTCCTCGAATAACCCGATCTATGAAAAGCAAAGTACGCCAATGAACCAAGCATAAAGAACACCGTAAAATGAGCTCCTTTACGAAGGAAGAACTCAATAAAACCACCTACACCCTTATTTGCGATACTAACAGGTGTACCTCCGCCATAATCGATAGATACCCATGAAAAATTCTCTTTTACAAACTCAACATTTACATATTGCTCAATATTTGAGCGCATATCCTGTTTTTTATATGGCTGTGCTGAGGAATGGAAAATAAGCCCCATCCATAATAATACAGGAATCCAAAATAACCATTTACGATTCATTCTCCCGAAAGCTCCTCTCTTATTCTTTTAAGAGTACCAAAAAAAAGAAAAAATTTCACGCCAAAGCATGACAGTTGAAACAATCGTAATGGATTTAACTTTACGTCTCGTATTAAACGGTGGATTAAACAAAAATGGAAAAACAGTTTCTAAGAACAAGCAATGCAAACATATTAAAACAAATGCAGATTTAGGGAAGTACATGCTGTAGCACGTGCTTTTGCTTCATTACAAGGATCACCACTTCATGCTGTACAACTTGTAAGCACGTCAGATCTTTCTAATCTATAAATCAAAAGGAGTGAATAAAGTATGCAAGCACTTGAGTTAATTTTCGCGAAAGAAGATGGAAAAACAGTTTTTTTCTATCGATAATCCCATCACACCCGTAAAAAAGGTGCACGCCTCATAGAAAAAACGCTTCTGTTGCAAGAAAAGCATTACCAAATGAACAGGTTTCTAAGTGTCTTAGATTAGTGAATAATAAAACCAACGTTCAGGTTTGGGAACATAAAAAAACTAAAAGGGCATTTTATAATGGCCTATTGGTTTGTGGAAGTGTTTGAAATTGTCCGGTTTGCGCAGCGAAAATTAATGAGAGACGACGTAAGGATTTACAGCATGCTCTTGATATACAGAAAAGTGAAGGTGGTTGTATCGCTTTATTAGCCCCTACGTTTAGGCATAATAACGCTGATAGATTAAAAGAAATGTTAGAAAAATTCGGATTAAGTACGAGTTATAAATATGGTTTGGATTTGCAAGATGGAGATGAAGCTCAAAATTATTTAAGTAAACATGGTACTTGGGGTTTGGATCAGAAACTGAGTAAAGCGTATATTAAAAAAGCTAAAAATGATTCGATGACGCCTTTTGATTTTTTACGGAGATATCTTGAGGAAGATGATGAAAGGTATTTAAAATTGTTCCGAGAATATGCTGAGTGTTTCAAAGGTAAGCGCAATTGCAATGGTCACAAGGTTTAAAAAAGAGATTCATATTAGAAGATAAGACAGATGAGCAAGTTGCTAAAGAGAAGCTAGAAGACGCTGATTTGTTAGGTCTATTAGATTACGATATTTGGAAAAAGATTTTAAAATACGAAAATCGTTCCTACTTCTTGGATTTATGCGAGAAATATCATTTCAAGAAAGCGGTGAATATCGTGTCTAACTATCAGTTTGACAAAAATAAAAAGCCAAGTCCCCAAGAATTAGGACTTGACTTCAAACAATAGCACATTGTTATATTTTAATTCTTTTGGTGTTAGCGCACTAAAAGGATTTTTTATTGTTTTAATGGACTTATTATAACATAAAATCTGAGTCTTGTTCACGGATTTAATTGCTATTTATTAGTTTTGAGTGAATGTATTCTTTCGTAAAATGCCAATTTTTTGCTTAATTCCTCGCACTTTTCCTTTAATACCTCGCACTCCCTATTTTTGTTGTCGAACCGTTTTGATAAACGTTGGATTTCCTTTTGTAATTCTGTTGAATCATTAAGTATTCGTGATATCCGCTCTGTTAAAGTAGTCTGTTTTACAAGTTCTTTTATCGCCATAAACTCCAACTCCTTTATGTTTTTTAAATAAAATTCTCTATGAGTTATAAGTTTTCCTTCTTTTATGTTTTTAAAAAAATGATATAATTGTTTTAAATTAAAAATCAAAAGAGGTGCGACTTATGAGTTGTAACGGTTCGGATGAAATTTTAAAAGTAAGCCCTAATTTTAATTTTATTGATGATGTAGGGAGTATAAAATCCTTAGAGCATAACGTAGATGGAGAGAAAGTAATTGTTCCAGTACGACAATATAGCAAGGAAAGCTTTGTTGAAATGAAAGCTAATTCCTTTAGATCCTTGCTCGACTCTTTAAATGACAAAATAAAAAAGAACTGGGATTCATATGAGAAAGAAAAAAGACAAACGCAATTATTAAATACTAAATTACTAAACAAACAAGCGGAAATTGAAATGCTAAAAACAAGATTAAAAGCTTATGAAAAATTTGAAAACCAACAAGGAAAAGGAAGGCCAAAAGTATTAAGCGGTGAAGAATTAGCTATTGCCTATAAACATCTTAAATCTTACAAAGAAAAGACAGGTCGCTATAACTATTCGAGGACTTTTCGTTACATGCAAGAAAATTATGCATATGAAGGCTCTCACGTAACGCTGATGAATAGTTTAAGAGAAAAACACCCAGAAATATTGGATAAACCTTCACAAATTAATACAGGGCAAAACAAACGGTCTAAACCACTATTAACTGATGAAATGTTAGAAATCGCTTATAAATATCGTATGAAAAATTCAAGAATAGCTGAAGATGGAAAGCGTAAATATCCCAATACTATGAAAATAAACGAATACTTGAAAATAAATCATGGTTACTATGGGGGAGTTGAGCAATTGAAAGAGAGATTATCAGTTAAAATTAGAGAACAAAAAGATATTCAGAAAATAGACCCGGCATCGCTAGCTGTTCAAAAGTTGTTTCAAGAAAAATTGAAAGGTGACAAATGATTGGAAAATGGGTAGAAGTCGAGATAAATGGTCAAATATGCTACGAAAAGTTAAAAACAAAGAAGCCTTACCGCCAGTTATCATAAGAGCAATATGGACTCGTTATTCTTGTGGACAAACACCAGAAAAAATACATGAAAAACTAAAAGAAGAACGACAAATAAGTGCTAGTTTGGAAACTATAGAAACTTATATAGAGAAAGTAGTAAAGCCTTATTTCGATAAAAAAGAGAGTGGAGAAGCTTAATTTCTCCACTCTTTTTACAATCAGGACATTGCCAGTTCAAGATTGTATCGCGTGTGATACCTGAAATCCCGATTTTTCGAGTAAAATGAGTGCAGCCGTACCATTTTTGTGATTCTTTAGGAATCGGATTACCTTGCAAATTAGCGTTGCAATGAGGACAAAATTCTTTGCTATCGTTCATGTAATTCACCTCCTTGTTTTTCGGTGTGAGTGTTGTGTCTGAGTATAAATTTGATAAAAATAAAAAAGACAAGTTCCTCCCAAGAACTTGACTTTAAATAAAAACTTGTGATTTAAGTATCTAAATTATATGTAGATTAGATTCATTCAATCCTTTTGGTGCGACCAACACCGAGAGGATTTTTTGATTTTTTTGACGGAATTATTGTACCATAAGTTTAGTTTTTTGTTCAATTCAATGTAGTTATAGTTTTGTTTTATCATAAGGTTTTATTTTTTGTCCACAGTTTAACGAAAATCAGTTCAGTTTAGCGAAGTATCAGTTCATTCTCATAAAGTATTAGCTTAGTCTCATTAAGCATCAGCCTAGTCTCATTAAGCATCAGCCTAGTCTCATTAAGCATCAGCCTAGTCTCATTAAGCATCAGCCTAGTCTCATTAAGCATCAGCCTAGTCTCATTAAGCATCAGCCTAATCTCATTAAGCATCAGCCTAATCTCATTAAGCATCAGCCTAATCTCATTAAGCATCAGCCTAATCTCATTAAGCATCAGCCTAATCTCATTAAGCATCAGCCTAATCTCATTAAGCATCAGCCTAATCTCATTAAGCATCAGCCTAATCTCATTAAGCATCAGCCTAATCTCATTAAGCATCAGCCTAGTCTAGCAAAAGCGTAGTTTCGTTTGACGATAGGTCAGGGATAGCCCACGTTCTTCCATCATTTCAACTAAATCATGAAAACTGATGCTATACCGTAGGTACCATCTCACGGTTAATAAAATAATATCCGGTTGAGAATGTTTCCACTTGAATGGATTTTTCTCTTTCACACCAATCACATCCTTTTTTAGAGTACTAATATCAGTATGTCCAAGTTTAGGCGGTCATTTACAAGCGTTTTGGAGTGTTTGCACCAGAACAAAAAAACTTTATCTGAAGTTCACATTACTCCGTAAATCAAAAAGACGAATCTGCATCATTTTGCAGATTCGTCTTTTTTCTTCGGCATTTCAATCGGGATAAAGATCTTTGAAAAACCAACGCAAACATATTTATAATTCTCTCCGCCTAAATCAAACTCGGTCGTATAGGTTGAGAAGAAAATATAATCATTTCGCTTTGTATAATGATCGATTAATAATCCAACTTGTGGCTCAACATATTTATTTGCCAGTTTTTTACCCGCCGATGCTAAGTCGCCAAGTAAACCCTCTTTATTTTCTTTCTCAACCTCATCTAGCTTCTTACTCACATCATTACGCTTCATAAATTGTTTTGCTGCCCAATCTGTATATTCTCCCTTACTTGGATTACTGTTTGCTAAATAAAATAAGAGAACAGCCGCTAGAGCCATAATAATATACTTTTTCTTCATGATATATCACCGCCTACTCTTTTCTCTTTTCATATATATATATATATATATATGTACAAGCATTGCAAATTAGAAAGACTATCATCTATTGATTGTAAACGAACAATAAAAATTTACAATACGCAACAGAAGATTAATAGAGACTTCTCACAATTCGCATATAGTTATATTGGGAATAAAAATTATATACGGGAGGATTTAAATTTATGGATAATGAAAATGATATTTTTATTTCTAGTTCTACAATGATGATCGAACTTTATAAGTACCCTTATTACCACACAAAAATCATCAACAGTAGTGGAAGCCACCTACACTCATGCCAAACAGCTCTCCAACTCATAAAGAAATCCTGTCTAACACATGTTCATTCTACTTATCAAGGTAGACGTGCTGCAGTCCAAGCAAAATTTAATTTCAAACAAAATATGCCAATTCCAATTAATCATAGAGAATATATTTGTACTTTTCCAACAGAATCTCCTTCGTCCTCAAACGGCATATGGTTGTTCTACAACCGTATACAGGATATAGAAATTTTCAAAAAAACTAAACAAGCTAAAATTTATTTTTCAAACGGAGCTACCGCAATGATACAAATCAGTTCCCATAAGTTAAGTCAGCAATTATGGAAAGTCGGATATGTATTATCCCGAATGAACATGCAAGATTCACTACACTTAAAAAACTTCATGCCACATTTACTACCTTAAAATGAATAGAATGAAAGGTAATATTTTCCATACCTTCCATTCTACTTATTATTTTTATTCCTTTATACTATCTCGCATTTTCTCAAGCACCTGTCGATACAACCATCTCGTTTGATAGTACGTCATCCCCATTTCATAGGCTATCTCTCCCATCTTTTTCCCTACAAAGAATCACTCTGAAATAATGTACCTCTCTCTCATTTAACACACTCATAAAATCTTGTGCTCTTGTTCCCACATCTTCAAATTCAAATCGTTCATCATACTCTCTAACACACACATACCTTTCATAAGCATGCCAAAGACCTATTAAACCACATCGATAATATTCTTCATGATCTTGATAAATATTTAATCTCTTTATTTGACTTATAATCATACCTTCATACAAAACAACCGTATCTGCAAAAGTCACTGGCTTCACACAATACCCATTTCTAAAAGGTATACCTCTCTATTATTCCGCAGTACTTCTACAATATAAGAAGAGAAAAGAATTTTCATTGTAGTTAATTTCAAATACTGTTGCTGGAATTTGAAATAGGGGTAAAAATAAAAAGGTGACTCTCAGAAGAGTCACCTTTTCAAAATAATATGTTATGCGCCAAAATCAGAGAACATACCGCCTAACATACTAAACCCAATTGTAAGAATAAAGAATATAGAAATTAAAATTATTGCTTGTTTTTTACTTAAACCAGCAACGATACGCAAGCCTAAGCCAGTTAAAATTAAGCTCCAAATGTTAAAGACTTCAAATGCAGAACCAATGCCATATGCAATTGTTCCTTGTTCAAATAAAGGCCCTAAACTTGTATATTTATCAGCGCCATTCCCACCGAGAATATATCCTAAAGCTACATTGAGAAGGCTACCAACATAAAAGACAACATTGGCATATATATAAATAGATAATATCTTCATATATGGAGTATCATTGCTCATAAACATCATAATAACTTTATAAAATCCTGCTACCACAAAAAGACCAACAGCTGTTCCAACTAGACCTCCAACAGCTCCAAATCCAAGTGTAGTCCATTTCATTATTCCCGTCGTATCATCCTTAACCAGCTTCGCTAGCTCCGGAGTATTAAGTAACCCTAAATAAGCTACCGCTGCTGATAAAATTGTCCCCATTAAAAGGAATAAGAAAAATCCTCCCCAGACTGGGCTTTTCGTCTTCATTCTCTCAAACTGTAAGCCTGGAGAAGTAACCATTCCAAATAATGACGGCTTCTTCGCACCTTCATCTTGCGTATTAATATTTGCTTCCATTATAACGCCTCCCTCTATTTATATAACCCGTTCTAACGGGCGGTTCACATCCTCATTTTGAGGCTACGAACCGCCCACTAGAACGGTAATGTGTAGTTCTACTACACTATTAATTACTCATAACGTAATGCTTCAATTGGATCCAATTTCGCAGCTTTGTTCGCTGGAATTAATCCGAAAATAATACCAAGTGTCATCGAGAACAATACGCCTCCAACAACAACTTCCCATGAAACGAGCGGTGGCCATTTCGCAAATGTGGAAACGATATATGCTCCGCCATATCCAAGACCAATTCCGATCAAACCACCTAGAAGTGTTAACATAACTGCTTCAATTAAGAACTGTAATAAAATTTTACTACGCGTTGCTCCAAGTGCTTTACGTATTCCAATTTCGCGCGTACGCTCCGTTACAGATACGAGCATAATGTTCATAACGCCGATACCACCAACGACTAATGAAATACCAGCGATACCGCCGATGATCATCGTCATAATACCAGTTACTTTAGAAACATTTTCTTGGAATTCTTTTAAATTCACCAGTTCATATTTACCTGGAATTTCACTTGGCTTACGACTATTTAATACATCAACTGCTTGTTTCCCTGCCGCTTCTAAATCATCTACATTTTTAGCTTGAATTGCGATATTTTGAATATTATCTGTTCCGTATAAAACAGGCCATAACGTAAGGGGGACTAATGCTTCTTCCATCTCAAATCCCATAAACTCATTATCAGATCTGTACACACCGATAATTTGCATCGGTTGTCCTTTCATCTCAATAATTTGTCCAACTGGGTTTACGTCCTTAAATAATGTCTCTTCTGTTTTTGTACTAATCATCACAACGTTATTTGCATGAGAAATATCTGATTCACTTAAAGTACGTCCCTTTACGACCTTTACTTTATTAACCGCAAAATATTCATTATCAAGACCAATAACATTCAGATTTGCTTTTTTATCATTTACATCAAGCACCTCTGAATTCTGGTTTGTCGTAATAACGTGTGAAACATCTTTCACTTGTTTTACTTCCAAAATATCTTCTTCCGTTAACTTTGGTATTTCAAATCCACCTATAGCAAACTCATCATTAATATCTGGTTTAAATTGAATTGGCATAAGGTTATTACCACCAGAGCCTGCGAATTTCGACTTCAACATCGCTTCTCCGCCTTGCCCAATTGCAACGACAGTAATAATAGAACCAACGCCGATAATAATACCGAGCATCGTAAGAGCTGAACGCAGTTTATGAGCTAAAATAGAAGATAGGGCAATTTTTATACTATCTAGTAAACTCATACCGCACACCTTCTATCTTCTGTAATTTTCCCATCTCGCAGTACAATGCGGCGGGAAGAATACGCTGCTACTTCCTCTTCATGCGTAACCATAACAATTGTTGTACCTTCTGCATTAAGCTTCGTGAAAATATCCATGACTTGCTCACCAGACTTCGTATCAAGCGCACCAGTTGGCTCATCAGCCATAATGAACGTTGGATTATTCGCAATCGATCTCGCAATAGCAACACGCTGCTTCTGTCCACCTGATAACTCATTCGGCAAATGATGAACTCTGTCGGACAAACCAACTTTACCAAGTGCCTCCAGAGCTCTTTGACGTCGCTCTGCTTTCTTCACGCCACCGTATACGAGCGGAAGTTCAACATTTTCCACCGCAGAAAGACGAGGCAGTAAATTAAAGTGCTGGAATACAAATCCAATATATTCATTACGAATTAAAGCAAGCTTTGACTCGTCTGCTGTTAAGATATTCACATCATTCAGCATATATTCGCCTTCTGTTGGACGATCTAAACAACCAATAATGTTCATAAGCGTTGACTTACCGGAACCAGAAGGCCCCATAATCGAAACAAACTCACCACTCTGAATTGTTAAACTAATACCATGCAAAATCGGCACCGCCAATTTCCCTTGGTAATACGTTTTAGCAATATTATTTAACGTAATCATTTCTCTTTCACTTCCATTCCGTCATACACATCGTCGGAAGGATTTTTAACCACCTTTTGCCCCACTGTTACGCCTTCTACAATCTCTGTCCAGTCTCCATCAGTAGAACCTTTTTTCACATTCTGCTTACGAAGCTTCCCTTTATCCTCAACATAAACAAATGCATCATCGCCTTTTTCTACAATGCTCTTAGTCGGAACAGCAATCATCGTCTTATTCTCTAAATTTACTTGCAATGAAACGTGGTAACCTGGAGATAAACCGTCTTGACTATCAAGGCTTGCTTTATATGTATATTGAGACATATTTTGAGTCGCTTCGCCTACACCACCGGCTTGAGCCATCTCTGCACTCGTTGGGAATTCACTTACCTCTGTAATCTTACCTGTCCACTTCTTCTTGCTATTTGCTTTCGCAGTTACAGTGAATGTTTGATCTTTTTGAATTTGTGACTTTTGAAGCTCAGTTAACGTCCCTTGAACTTGGAACGGGTCTTTAGAAGCCACTTGTAAAAATGCCTTTCCTTGTCCACCTAACGCTTGAGATGAACTTTGTGCTGCATCTTTATCTAACTTTTGAACAACACCCGTAAAGTTACTATAAATCGTAAGTTCTTTCTGCTTTTTACTTAACTCTTCTTTTTGCAACTTCCCTTTTTCTTTCTCAAGATCAGTTGTTTTCTGCGTCATCTCTAACTCACTTACTTGCTCTTCCATCGGATCTGTTACTTCTTTCCCAGCTCCGCCATCTTTCGCCTTCTTAATTTCTTTCTTCAACGAATCAATCTTCTTTTTCCCTTGATCATAACGCATATCTGCCATCTTCTGATCAAGCTCAGCTTGCTTCATTTGAAGATTAATCTCTTCATTGTCATAAGAGAATAACTTCGTACCTTTCTCTACCTCTTGCCCTTCTTTTACCTCAATATCTTTCACTTTTCCTTTAGTCGGATCCGCATAAAAACTCTCGATATTCCCAGGCTTCACCTGACCAGAAATTAACTTCGTATTATTCAGCTTACGCTCTGTCACTTTCTCAAAACTTACAGCATCTGTCTTAGCTGTACCCTTCTTCTTGCCTTGCATAATAAAAATATTAACTGCTGCAACAATAACAATTAGTGCAATAACCCCGATAATAATCCATTTTTTCTTCTTGTTTGGAGTACGAACCGTATTTGGTACCATATTCTCTCTCCCTTTATAAATTAATAGTTTAATAAACACTACAATTGTATAAAACTTTCTGAAAAATAATTGTATATTATTACAATCTTTTTACAAAGTTTTACACATTCATTTATATTGTAACAAAAATTCCAATGATTAGAAATATGACATCTTATCTTTTAAGATAGTTTTAAGGAAAGATTATGTTATATAGAAAAAGCCATCCAAAATAACAATTGGATAGCTTTTCAAATAAAATATTACGCCGCTTTAGGATCTTTTCTCTCATGTCCACGTTGAACGATGAACAAGAAGACTGTTGATAAAATTGCACCTGTTAATAGTAAGATAAAGCAACCATCCCAGCCAGAACGATCAACAATAACACCAATTGCTGCGTTTGCTACAAGACTTCCGCCCACATAACCAAATAGACCACACATACCAACTGTCGTACCTACTGCAAATTTCGGTACTAATTCCATCGCACTTAAACCGATTAAGAACTGTGGTACGTAAATTAAACATCCGATAATAGAAACTGCAATACTTACAACAAGTACGCTAGTTGCTTGCCAATATACAAACGTACCAATAACAACTCCAACCATACTAATAATACACAATGGCATACGTTTCCCTTTAAATAATTTATCACTTAAAAGACCAACGATTAATGAACTTGGAATTGCCATACCTTCAAAGATTGCGTATGCTGCATGTGCTTCATTTTTTGAAAAACCTTTAACTGTCGTTAAATAAAGTGGAACCCAGTTAATAACACCGAAACGAATTAAATAAACAAATGCATTCGCAATACATAAGAACCATACAAATTTATTTTTCACTACGTATTTCATTAAAATTTCTTTTGGTGACATCTTGTTAGCATTATCTGCTTTTTCAAGATTTTCATAGTCATTACGATACTCATCAATTGGAGGAAGACCTTCAGACTCTGGTGTATCCTTCGCATTGATCCAAACAAGAACTGAAATTACCATTGCGATAATCGCTGGGAAAATAAACACGCCGCCTTGCCAATGACTTTCGCCGAAAATACCTACACCAATTCCGACAAGGGGCGGCACTAGCATTCCGCCAACGTTATGTGAAATATTCCAAATGCCTGTTTTCGTACCGCGTTCTTTCTTCGAGAACCATTTCGTCATAACGATACTACAAGGTGGTGCTCCCATACCTTGTACAATACCGTTCAGGACAAGCAATGTAACAATCATTCCAAAAGAAGATGCAAACCCGAAACAAATATTTACAAGCCCTGATAAGAATAATCCGACTGCGATAAAGCGCTGGGCAAAAGCTTTATCTGATAAATTCCCCATAAAGAACTTACTAAATCCATAAACAATCGCCATTACTGAACCCAGTAGTCCAATTTCAGCTGTACTAAAACCATATTCTTGTACTAAATACGTACTTGATAACGTAAAATTACTGCGCACTAAATAATAAGCAGCATATCCAACTGAGATTCCGATTAGCACACGAATACGTAGTAATGTATATACTTTAGCGATCATATCCGCTGGTAATCTCTCAATCGCAGGTGCTGGCTTAAGCCATTTAAACATATTCTTTCGTCTCCTTTTCTCACTGCTGAGAGAGACGTTGTCTATTCCATATCTCGATTATTCCACTATTTGATATATTTTTGTTCGTTCTTCTAACTGGCTGTCCTTCTATCTCTTTTTGGTTCTTCGCAAACATCGTTGGTACGCCAAACGAAACTTTTTCTAAAATGTGCCCCGCTTCTTCTGATAAACAATAATCAATAAATAAGTCCGCAATAAAACCACTCGGTGCACGCTTCAGTTTCGAAATCGCATTAACAGATAACCCTGTTTGCTCAGGTTCATTACTTACAATAGGAAAGCCTTGTTTCTGAAGCATTCTCTGATCTCCCGCAAAATTGATGCCTATCATATATTCACCGCTCGCGACCAGTTCTGCAGGCATATAACCATTCACCGTTACTTCACCAATTTGCCTTGCAAGACTCTTAACATACCCTTTCGCTTCTTCTTCACCTAAAGTATCAATAAGTGATTGAAACAAAGTATATGCTGTGCCGGAAACATTTGGATCAGGCATTGCAATCTTACCCGTATATACCGGATCTAATAAATCTTGCCACCGTGATGGATACGGAAGACCGAGCGGCGCTATTTCTTCATTCCACCGCTCTTTATTAATCGCGATTGCTAGTTTCTCCACTTCATAACCGTACCAATAACCATCTTTATCTTTAACAGACTTTGAAATACGGTTCGCATGCTGGCTCATAACAGGAATAGAAAGTTTCTTTTGCTTCATCATTTGATGCGCATCTACTGTACCGCCAATAATAATATCCGCCTTCGGATTTCCAGCTTCCTCTTCTACTCTCCGAAGAAGTTCTTCTGTCGATAGACGAATAAATTCATATGTACACCCTCGTTGTTTACAAAATGATGAAAGCAAGGCTTCACCAACTTCCTCGCGGGCCGCTACATACGCAACAAGATGACGATCATCCAAAATAGGGAGACCACTTTTATTATATTTAATAGAGGTTGTATCTCGAGAGCAACTAGACATCGCTCCTCCGATTACTAGCAAAAAGAAGAAAAAGGCTATCTTTCTCATGACACATTCTCCTTTACAAGGAATTCTGCTAGGGAGCCCTTCATATACATGACATTCCCGTTATTATCACCGAGATATTGCACAACAAAGTACGATGGATACACAGAAATGGTTAGAATATCCTCCCGCTCATTCTTTACACGCTTGCCCGTTTTATAGGCAGTAATATAAGCAATCGGCTCATTCTGTGATTGTAATAATTTCTGAATTTCTCCGTAATCTGTAATTTGCTTTGCGTATCGAATAGAATCAAATATTTGCGTAAGATCTATAGTACGTATTACATCCCCTTGCCTCACTACAACTTCCTTTGCCTCCGCAAAGAAATTACTAATGCGCTCCGGTGTATAATACAGGCTTAACAAATACGTCTGCAATGCTGAGATCATCGGATCCGTACCATTCTTTCCGTATACATTAGCCTCATACTGGAACAAGTCACCTACTGCAAAAGTACGTTTATGTCCATTCAAGTACGTTACTTCTCCAGTAAATACTTGTTCTTGATTCCTCGCTTCTCTCGGTTCTACTCGAATTCGGTCAAAGAATGAAACAATCGTATGCAAACGAACTTCATCCGTTACAACAATTTCTCCCCACTTCTCATGCCTTACTTCCACTTCAGTAGGAAGGGATTCATTCACTCTTTGTAAAACGGCTTGTTTGTCATCCACAATCGTGATTCGATTATATATTTGCTTCTCAATAACATAAAACAAAATAAGAGAAGCGATCATACAAAAGACAAACATAAGAATTTGAAATGATAGCCTTTTCATTTCTGCCTACCTCCAAGATAAAAAAACGTTGTTTCGAAAATACCGCATAATTGTTTCATAAATGTATCATTTAACCGCTTTCAAGTTTTTTATGTCTTCCATCCGTCTCGGAAGTACAAATGTCATACATATTGTAGTTCCCATTTCTTCACTACTCTCAATTCGCATACTTCCGCCTTGCTTCTTCATAATTCCCTGACAAATATATAAGCCATAGCCATTCCCATAACTAGAAGGAAGCACCTTCCCTTCCGGAGACTCATTCCATTCTGCAAGCACACCTTCATCCATACCGATGCCATCATCATGAACAAAAACCTTTGCTTCCTGCTCATTTATAATTACATTCATACGAACTTGCGTAGCATCACTATATTTAATCGCATTATCAAGCACATTCAAGAAAATTTGCTTCGTCTTATCAAAATCCGCAACAACGTGTACTTCCATTAACTCATTCATGACTTCAATTTCAAACTGCTGCAACCTGAGTTTCACAATCGAAACTGCCTCTTCTGCCAATTCCTTTATATTCACGACTGTAGGCGACACTTCAAACGTACTCGTCCCGTACTTTGAAGACTTAAGTAATTCCTCTACAAGTGATAAGAGACGCTCACTTTCTACAGCCACATAACGGAGGCTCTCCTGCACATCCTCCTTCGATTGTAACTTCGGAATCAAATCTACATAACCGATAATTGCCGTAAGCGGTGTTTTCAGCTCATGCGTAATGCGGTCTAAGAAATCTTTCTGTTTCTCTTTCTCTTCCTTCAGCTGCTTAATATGCAGTTCAATACCATCAGCCATCGCATTAAAGGATGCTGAAAGCTGTGCAATCTCCACATACTCATTTAGCTCAATCTTACTTTCATAATCTCCATTCGCAAGCCGATGCGCCATTTGCCTTAACTGATCAATTGGTTTATGAAGAGACTTCGCCAAACGAATCGCAAAGAAAATACCAGCAGCTACTAAACAAAGCGAGGTCATTAAAAACGTCCAACTTACATTTGTTAAAACTTCCTTCTCATCCGTTAACTCATTTATAAAACGAATACTCCCAATGACATCGTTTCCATGATAAACCGGACTTGAAAACAAAAGAATTGGAGCTGGGTCTCCCTCCTCGAAAACATAAGATTTCTTTCCCTTCAAAGAACTCTCAATATCAATATTCCGATGAAGTAATGCCCCTTTTTGTGTATCTGCAACAACATCTCCATTCTTCCCAATCATCTGCACCCGGACATCCATTCGCTTCGCTAAATACGAAGCAATTAAAAGCGAATTAGGACCTAACGTCTCTACTTCTGCTTCCTTCTCTAAATAATTCATCGTATAAATTTGCGCTTCTACACTTAACTTTTCTAAGGAATCTGCCGCATTATGATATACATTCTTCTCCAGTGCAATATAAACAACCGCATACAAAAGAACAAGAATTGGAATCAACAATCCAACTATTCCAAACACCATATTTCGTTTTAAAGACATATCATCACCTTTTAGCAATCAAGCTTATACCCAACACCATAAATTGTCTTAATATACTCCCCGCTTTTACCGAGTTTCTTTCGAAGCCTTTGCACCATAATATCAACCGCTCTCGTATTTCCGATATACTCAAACCCCCATACCTTCTCGAGTAACTCATCTCTCATGAATACACGCTGCGGATTCGAAACAAACAACTGACACAAATTAAACTCTCGGTACGTTAATTGAATCTCCTGCTCATTCACATGCACCTTTCGTTCCTTTGGACAAATAAGTAAATCACCTGCGCGAATTACTTCATGACTTGAAGTTACCCCCTCCTTCTTCACACGCCTACTCATATTCTTCACACGAAGAATAAGCTCCGCATAATTAAAAGGCTTCGTCACATAATCATCAGCTCCAAGCTGAAGACCAAGTAACTTATCATTCATCTGACTCTTCGCCGTCAGCATAAGCACCGGAATATCACGATCCTTCTCCCTGAATAAACGTAATAACTCATACCCATCCGTATCAGGAAGCATCACATCTAAAATAAGTACATCCGGCTGCTCATTCCATCTCTCTAAAGCTTCTCTCCCATCAGCCGCCGTCAATACTTCATATCCTTCCATCTCTAACTGCATCCGAATCAAATTACGAATACTCGATTCATCATCTACTACAAGTATTTTCATCATTCTCCTCCTTCCATCCTGTATTATAGTACAGTTTAGTATAGCAAAAATAAGACAAAAAAAGAGAGGGTATTGTCGAACATATTTTGTCGACGATACCCTCTCTTTAATCAATTCATTACTTTGCTACAAAATAATCCGTTACATATTGCGCCCAAACTTCATGCCCTTTAGCACTTGGGAAACCAAATTCTTCTTGTAAGTATGGTAAGATAGCCTTTGTTGTTGCATCCGGCCACGCTGTCCAATGGTCAACATATGTATAATTATTTTGCGTCGCAAATTGTTTTAATGCTTCAATTGCTTTCGGATAATTCTTCGCACCGTACACTGGGTTTGGTGGTTGAATCATAATTGTAGTGCCTTTTGCACTAATAGAAAGTGCTTCCGAACATTTATAAATTATTAATTTATCCACCCCAAACGCACCTTTAATGCATTTAAATATATCCTGCGAGCATATCCCCGTAATCCTATATTGATTCTTACTTAAATTCATCTTCACACATTATTGGATTTTATTAATTACACTCTGTTTCGATGCCCCATCTTCTGTGTTATTTATTATGCTCGGCTCGAATGTTGAACCTGAAAAAATATTGGCATCTAAATAATCTTTTCCCTTTGTTACAAAACGGGAATTTGTAATAGTGGCTATAGTGTTCTCTCCAATATACATCCTTGTTTTCTCTGAGCTTTTTAAAAAATCATTTCTACTTGTAAAATAACAACTATCAAATTTCACGAGTGTTTGAAATTTAGTTCCTTCTATTTTTACGTCTATGGGACTTGACCAAGTTAATAAATCCTTATTCTTCGCTTCTTGATAATTTGCTTCAAAATAACAATTAGTAAATAGTAGCGGCGAAATTCCCTTACTAATAATAGCAGTTTCCTTACTTTTCTCAAATGTGCTGGAATCAAAATGAATCCCCATAGATACTACTTGTCCATCTAAAAAAACTGCATTCTTCGCTCCCTGTATAAATATAGAAGAAAAACGCATTCCATTTACTTGTTCCATTCCCGATGGACTTATTATATGTAAACCATAGTTTTTACATCGACTTATATATATATCATTAAGAGATGCATACCATGTTTTTACTAACCTAATTCCTGTATCTACATTTTCTATTCTAACATCTTGAATGCGACTCCCGTTTACAAAATAGTATGCATCTATCCCTATTTGCCCTTTTTCACCCGTACCTACAATCCCTAAGGATTCAATTGCTACTCCTAATTTAGCTATTTTCGAACTTAAATCTATAGCCTTAATAGGTCCATTTAATTTTAAAATTGAATTATACTTTCCCTCCCCCTTTATCTGAATACTTTTATTAACGTTAATTGATGCTGTTATAAGATAATTACCCTTAGGAAAATATAGGGTTCCTCCACCTTTTTTCTCTAAGTTCCGAACAGCCTCTTGAATTGCGGGTGAATCATTTGTTTTACCATCACCCTTCGCGCCAAAATCTTTAACTGATAAACCACTCTCGAATTGATAGTTAGGGCTAGACTCTTCTTTATCTTTTTCCAAAAATAAAAAGCAAGCAAAAAGAACTAGCAATACACATATAATAAACGCATATATTCGAAGATACTTAAGAAAATGAGCCATGCTATTCACCTTATTTCACTATAATAATGTAACTAAATATCCCATACATAACTCTTCCTCACACTAAATTTCTCATTATATTCCACGACACTACTTTAACTATAATATCTTTCCAATGAAACAAGTTAATTAAGTGATTCGTCAAAAAACACTAAATTATTAGGAGCATGGTTAATTAATTTATTTCATAATCACCGTTAAATAATCTTATGTATTTGTAACTATTAATATCTGCTTCACTTAAATTAAATGTTACTCCATTTAATAAAAAAAAAAGGAAATTATTTTGCCTATTTAAAAACAAATAATTTCCTTCCTCAATTAAACCGTTATTTAGCAACAAAATAATCCGTTACATATTGTGCCCAAACTCCATGCCCTTTAGCACTTGGGAAACCAAATTCTTCTTGTAAGTATGGTAAGATAGCCTTTGTTGTTGCATCCGGCCATGCTCCCCAATGATCAATATATGTATAATTATTTTGCGTCGCAAATTGTTTTAATGCTTCAATTGCTTTCGGATAATTCTTAGCACCGTACACTGGGTTTGATGGTTGAATCATGATCGTAGCACCCTTTGCACTAGTAGAAAGTGCTTGAACGAACTTCTGTGTATTTACTACAGAGTTTCCATTACCATTTTTACCATTATCCGTAATAAATGGCGGCTCAAATAAAATTACATCTGGATTCTCTTTCGCAATCTCTTTATCACGCTTATTCGCAATTAACTCCTCTGTGCTTTCACCCTTATATTCCTTTACTGTCACATTCCATAAACCTTTACCGTAAGAAGCCTCTAAATTAGCAGTGAACTTAGCTACCCAAGCATCTTTTTCAGATGAAGAAGCTTCATCACCAACAATAACAAGATTTACTGCCTTCTTATCAGCCGCAGCTTTCTTTAATTTCTCTTTTACTGCATCTGGCAAGTTCTTTGCGTATGCTTCATTAAAAGATGACTTTGCTTGTTTTTTCTCTTCTTTCTTCGCTCCGCTATCTTTCACTTCAGCCTTTATTTTCATTACTTCACTCGTTTGTCCCGTTGCATTCGCAATCTTCTTATTCCAATATAGTTTACCGCTCACAACTGAAGCGATAAACAATACAAAAATAAATAGGACCAGTACTGCTTTCTTATTCATCGATTCACCTCATCTATTAATCTCATAATATAATACTAATATAAACCTACGCAAAAATAAACCCAACTCCTTCCAAAGGAGTTGGGTTATTACATATTACTTAGTCAATTCAAGATGTGCTTTTAACTTATTCGTTAAATCTTGTTTTGCTGCGTCTGGAACGTAGTAGTACCAAATGCCATCAGCCGCTTTATGTCCGTCACCTGGGATTTGGATTTCTTCGCTATTCTCCAAGCAATTTTTATAGTTCTTCTGCATATCAAACATTTGATCTTGCGTTAAGTTTGTTTTCACATTCTTTTGAATCGCTGTTAATACATCACCATAACTTGTTAAAGAAGAGAAGCTTGCGCCTTTCTTAATAACTGCCTGCATCACTTGACGTTGACGCATTTGACGTCCGAAGTCGCCTCTTGGATCTTCTTTACGCATACGTGTGAATGCTAGGGCTTGGTCACCTGTTAAGTGGATATTTCCCTTTTGGAAGTGCTTTCCTTCTAGAGAGAACTCTAAATCATTATTAACATCTACACCGCCTACTGCATCGACAATATCTTTAAATCCTTCCATGTTCACTTCAATATAGTAATTGATAGGAATATTTAAGAATTTTTCTACTGTCGCTACAGACATGTCTACACCACCGAATGCATACGCATGGTTGATTTTATCACTTTTCCCTTTTCCAACGATTTCTGTATATGTATCACGAGGGATACTTACTGTTTTCATTGAATTATTTTTAGGGTTTAAAGTAATAACCATTAAAGAATCTGAACGACCTTTATCTTCACCACGTTCATCTGCACCTAATAATAGGATTGAAACTGGTTCAGACTTATTAATTTTTTCTTCTTGTTTATTATTCTCGTCACGTTTTAAAGGCTTATGAACCTCATCTAATGTTTTGGAAACAGAAGAATATATATTATAAGCATAGACTCCTCCACCTATAATTAGTACCCCTATAATTCCTAATATCCAAAATAAGATTTTCTTTTTCATGCTTTTAACCTTCTTTCTTCAGTTACCGCTATCAAATTATTATGACTACAAAATATAAAATATATTATACATGTAATTCGATTTTTAAGCCAAATTATATCGATAACTCAATGGAAGTTTTAGCACCCTACAACAAATCCCTAGTTATTAATTTTTTGATATCCATTCTTATTCTCCGACTGCCATCTCCAAGAATCTGCACACATCTCTTTTAACCCACGTGTTGCCTCCCAGCCTAATTCACGCTTTGCTTTCGATGCATCAGCAAAACATACTGCCACATCACCTGGGCGACGCTCTGTAATTTTATAAAGGACTTTCTTGCCTGAAACTTTTTCAAATACTTCAACCATCTCCAATACACTATAACCCGTACCTGTTCCCAGGTTATAAGCATCTACTCCTGTTGTATCCAATACTTTCTCAAGCGCCTTGACGTGACCATTTGCTAAGTCTACAACATGAATATAATCACGAATACCCGTGCCATCTTTCGTTGGATAGTCATTTCCAAATACACTTAATTCCTTTAACTTCCCTACCGCTACTTGTGTTACATATGGCATTAAGTTATTTGGAATTCCATTTGGATCTTCTCCAATACGCCCACTTTCATGTGCGCCAAATGGGTTGAAGTAACGAAGTAATGCAATACTCCATCCTGCATCCGCAAATGCTACATCACGCATAATTTGCTCAATCATTAATTTTGTTTGACCATATGGATTTGTTGCACTTAATGGAAACTCCTCCGTAATCGGTGACGTTTCCGGGATACCATATACCGTTGCTGATGAACTAAAGATCATCTTTTTCACATTATGTCTCTGCATTACTTCACATAGCACTAACGTGCTTGTAATGTTGTTATGATAATATGTTAATGGAATCGCTACTGACTCCCCTACAGCCTTAAAACCTGCAAAGTGAATAACCGCTTCAATTGTATTTTCTTCAAAAATCGTATCCAGTGCTTCGCGATTTAAAATATCTTCTTTATAAAACTTAAACTGTTTTCCTGTTATCTCTTTCACTCGATTTATAGACTCTACTGAGCTATTCGAAAGATTATCTACTACTATAATTTCGTAACCGTTATTTAGTAATTCTACGCATGTATGACTACCAATATATCCTGCTCCACCTGTTACAAGTATTGCCATAATTACAACCCTCCTATTTTACTAATCCATTTTAAAACTATATATTTTTATATTACATGAATCACATAAAAATAAATCCGACTATCCTTTAAAGGTAGTCGGACTAAATACTTATATAAATCTAGCGTGTCCTATGCCCAAAGCAATATATTATACAAGGGCTTTCTCACGAACTATTGCAGGTCTCCCCACTGAATAATAATCCACATCAAATTCTTGAATATAATCTAAACCATGGCAATTACGTCCATCAAAGATAATAGGTTCTTTCATTAATTCAATGTACTGTTCAATTGAAAATGTTTTTATATCATCCCATTCGGTTACAATAAGTGCTACATCTGCATTTGTAATAGCCGCTTCAACAGAAGAAGCATATACTACTTCACTAGGTAGTACTTTTTTCGCATTTTCAATTGCAATTGGATCATAAGCTACAACTTTTGCACCTAATTCTACTAATTCTTTAGCAATAACAATAGATGCAGCCTCTCTCATGTCATCTGTATTTGGTTTAAAAGCTAAACCAAGCATAGCAACATGTTTTCCTTCCATATCACCCAATACACTTTTTACTTTTTCAACTAGAGATGCCTGTTGATTATTATTTACTGTAATAACCGATTTTAATAAATCAAAATCATGTTCTACATTACCAGCGATTTGTATTAAAGCATGTGTATCTTTTGGGAAACAAGAGCCACCATATCCAATACCTGCTTTTAAAAATTGTGTACCAATTCTTTTATCTAACCCCATACCATTGGCCACATGCTCAACATCTGCATCCAACTTCTCGCAAATATTTGCAATTTCATTAATAAAGCTAATTTTTGTAGCTAAGAAAGCATTTGCTGCGTATTTAATCATTTCTGAACTTCTAATTGTTGTTTTAAAAACAGGCACATTAAAAGGTTTATTCACTTCTTCCATAACATCTGCAGTTTTGGCATCATCAGCCCCAACAACTATACGATCTCCATAAAAACTATCGTGAATTGCAGAACCCTCTCTTAAAAATTCTGGATTCGATACCATACTAATTTTCACATCTGCTTTTAAATTTTGCTGAATTAAATTTTTAACATGATCATTTGTGCCAACTGGAACTGTACTTTTAATTACTACAATCGAATCTTTTTTAAGATTATTAGCAATATCCAATGCAACTTGCTCAATATATCGTAAATTAGCTGAACCGTCTGCTTGCTGTGGTGTACCTACTGCTATATAAATAACATCTGCTTCTTCAATTCCTTGACGACAATCCGTTGTAAATAACAATCTATTTTCTTTAATATTTTTACTCATCAATTCATCTAAACCAGGTTCATATATCGGCGAAATACCGTCTTTCATTTTTGCAACCTTATTTTCATCGATATCAATACATGTTACACGATGCCCAATATCCGATAAACACACTCCTGTTACTAGCCCTACATAACCTGTACCAAAAATAGCAATATTCATTTTATATCCTCCTTAGTTATTAACAATAAAAAAAGCCTTTTTGAGAAAAGACTTTTAAAATTTATTTAACAAAATGCTTTACAACTCCATTTAATGCGTAATTCCCAAAACACCAAGCGGATTTCAAAATACTTAATCCTTCAATTTCTCTATATAATTTCCAGTTCATTTTAGCCATTTTAAATTTTTTACTAGAAATAGAGTTTTCAACTTTTCTATACTTAGATAAAACTTCATCTAAGCCATAGGCATAATGACCCTGTTTCAATATTTTCAGCCATGTTGCAGTATCCTGACGGGTTCTAATGTTAGGCATTTGTACTTTTCCTAACTTCTCAATATCCAACATAACCGTTAAACAGCCGATTATTGTATTTTTTAATAATCCATTATAATTAATTTTCTCTGGGACATGCACAATCTTATCAGTGAGAGTACCATCTTGATTCATAATTTGATAACTCGTAAATGAAAAGGCTATATCGTTATTCTGCATAAAAGCTAATTGTTTTTCTAGTTTTTCTGGTAGCCATAAATCATCACTATCCAAGAAAGCTACATATCTTCCCTTTGCATGATTAATGCCAGTATTTCTAGCAATTGCAGCTCCGCTATTTTGTTCTAGTTTTATTATTCTAATTCTTTCATCAATCTCTCCCTGTTCTTCAATTATTTTCATTGTATTATCAGAAGAGCAATCATCAATTATAATAATTTCCCATTCTTTATATGTTTGTGCTTTTACAGAATTAATTGTATGTAATATGAATTTTTCTGCATTATACGTAGGAATAATTATTGATATCAGTGAGTTTCCAGCAACTTTATTATTTTCCATATAAATTCTCCTCTAACATATTTATCAATATTTTTAAAGCTATACCCTATAAATGTATTTTAAGCTCTAAAATATTCCTGTAAATAATATAATGTAATCAAACGAAAAGGTACTAACGTTTCTTTAAAACGGACATATGACGGTTTTGCATACTTATAAAAATCTATTCCTGTATACTCTGTTGAAAATTCTATAGACTTATTTAAAACATCTTTTAGTTCATTATCTAATAACTCGTGGTGCTTCTCATATACCATAGATTTTCCTATTTGTATTTTCCCCTTAGATACTAAATAACTTAAAACGAAAGCACCTAAAAATAGTTTTCTGAACTTAGGCTGAAGTTGTTTTGGTATCGGTATATTTGAAGGGAGTTTCTGATCAGGAATCCCAAAGGTTTCAGGAAATAAATCTAATGAGGCTTTTTTATAAAGATATCTATTTTCTCTTAATTCATATGGTAGTCCATTAAAGAATTTTGCATAATCCTTAGACGCAAATGGCCTAATTATTCTAGATTCCTTCTCTAATGGTGCAAAAATATTAGCTATCAAGGAATTTTGCCTATCCACATTCCTAATATATTCATCTAAATGGCAAGGTAAATTAATCTGGCAACAATCTTCGGCTAATTTCTTCACATCATTAATTATTTCTTCTTTTTCTTTTGTATCAATCTGAGCCCAAAGTGTATGACCTTTAAATCTCCTATTTATTACATCTTCTATGGCTTCTTCTTTTGTCATGGAAAAATTTTTCGCAATTTTAGTTTGATTTGCGCCAGCAAACTCTCCACCTAAAAATCCATGAATAATATACTTAGGTGAAATTTGTTTTTCTTGCATGACAGAATATAAGTGACAATGCATTGGGCTACTTAATCCACCGGTTAATCCAACAACTTCTTCCCCATATTTTTCATAATAACTATTGCGAAGCTCTTCAACATTTAATTTTAAATTCAACTCACCGGCTACTTTTCTTGCCACCGTTATCTCATTAGAATGACTCGGTCCGAACACTAAGCTATTGAATTTAAATCCTTTTCTTTTAGCAAGGCTAGCTAATAGTCTTGAATCATACC
Source organism: Bacillus silvicola (assembly GCF_050524305.1). Taxonomy (NCBI): domain Bacteria; kingdom Bacillati; phylum Bacillota; class Bacilli; order Caryophanales; family Bacillaceae; genus Bacillus; species Bacillus silvicola. The sequence goes on along the minus strand of NZ_JBNGVC010000013.1, from coordinate 1,455,650 downwards.
CACCACTTAGAGGTATTAAAACATCTTCCTCTTGACAATGTAATAGTTCTTCTTCATATTTATCAAATAAACTCCCTAATATATCTTTTGCATCCCTTAAATATAACTCTTCATTTTTTTCAGAGTGATTATCATTAAACTGCAATTTGAATACTCTTTCTTTCCTAATATCAAATTTTTCCAAGTCAAAAGAAATTTCTTCACCAGCCATACATTTATATACGTTCTTAAATAAAGTTCGATCTCTTAACGGATTATCTATTATACATTCTTCAAAAAATGCAGTTCGGTCGAGTTCTAGCTTAATATTCTTTTTCTGAATCGTCTTTACAAGCTCTATTAAATTACAATCAATTAATATTAAGTCCTTATCATGATAATAAAATAAAGGATATTCTCCATACCAACTGTTGTTGATTATTATTCTCTGTTTTTTTAAATCATAATTAATAAATTGATTATCGTTATCCTTAAAAAATTCATCAGAAGACGTTGTATATAATTGTTGATTATCTATCTTTGATGGAAAAATAAAAAACCTCTCTGTATTCTCAACCTTTAAATTTGTTTTAATTTTACCTCTTTTATATTCAAGTAATATATTTTCCAATCCGAAACACCTTCTCTATAAAAATTATCTACCTCTTTGTTATAAACCTCCTATTCCCCTAAAAATATTATTTCTTCCTAATTTTCAATCGGGAGGTTTTCAATATTAACATCATTTCTCTATTTTTAAATATGCAAAGGCTAACTATATAAAAAATGAAGTATAGAAGCATCGAACATACTAAAATGGTTATTGATCTAGAATTTAAAAGCCAACTATTCTCTATTAATTTCTTAACTAACAGAATATTCAATATAGAAATCGTCAAAATAAATATTATTTTTTTTATTAATGGCCATATCAAACTATAATTCATATATTCTTTATTCTTTGTAAACATATAAACTACCGTAATTATATTTGCTATAAAAATAGCCCATGGTACACCAAATTGATTAAATTTTAAACAAAAGAGAACTGTAAAAACCATGCTAGTTATCAGTAATATAACACTTGATATAAACGGCGTTCTTTTATTAGACGTAGCAAAACAAAATCGAAGTAATAACTCACGAATTGCTGTCGGATATAATCCCAATATAAAAATATTCAAAGATGATGCCGTTAACAACGTTGCTCGTTTGTCAAAGGCTCCACGTTCAAACAAAATCCTTATTATCTCTTCACTAAAATAGATTACAAAAACAGTTGAGGGAATTAATACTATTGTTAAGAAACCTATACTATTATTAAGTTGAATTCCAATCTTTTTAAATTCTTTAGCTACAAAACTTTTATTGAATAATGTATATAAAATAGAAAAAGATGACATTGCTAACAACAAGATAGGTAAACTAGCTATTGTAAAGGCATAATTCAGACTAACTAAAGCCCCTTCTCTAAAATTCCCTGTTAAAAACCTTGCCAATAGCATCGGTATTGTTGGTGCTATACTCGAAAGAATAGCTGGGAAGAAAAAACTCCAAAAACTCCTAATATCTTGTGATTTCCACCATCGCTCCCCAACTGTAGTATGCAATCTAGTTCTCTTTGCTTTTAAAAGAAGATACATTTGAGAAAAACTTGCTACTAATAATCCATAACATAAGTAGCGTATGTCATTATAATAGGCCCCAAAAATAATGGATACAATAAAAAATACATTAATAAATAAATTAGAAATAGAGGGTAACAAATAACTATTTTCAGCTTGATGTCTCCCTCTCTCAATGCCATGTATATTAAACATCAATATTGTAGGTAATAATATTAATATCATATATAATAGCAAATCATTCATACCTGAATTTTGAAACTCACCTATTCCATATACATACAAGATTGATCCAATACCTAACACAATCATCGATACTATACCTAAAAATAATATACATTTTTTAACTTGTTCATAAAACTTTAAAGCCTTTGGTTCTGATTCCTCTTTTAAGTTTAGATAAACAGGTATAAAAGATGTTGTAAGCGCCTTTCCAATTGCCGGTAAAACAACAAGTGGAAGGAAGGAAGCAATAACGAAGGCTTCCATTTCCCTTGATATACCAAAGTACTTAGCTAATAAAGTCTCTCTTAGAAGTCCTAAAATAGCACTAAATACAGAAATCAATAACATGATTAAAGATGTAGACATTAACTTCATTCCTGGCCTTCTTTCATTATTTTATCTATTCTTCAACAATTCCAACTATTATCCACAATAATGTAGCACAGGAACTAGTTCCCCATAAAAACCCACCGTCTATCAAATCATGTATAAAGGCACCTATTATAATCGCTAAAGAGATCAATTTAAAATGATTATTAAACCAAATATCCCTTTTCATCGTTAGTACATGTTTTATGATGACAACTAATAACATTATAAAAATTACGCTTCCTAATATCCCCAATGTAACAATTAAATCTAAGAATAAATTATGTGGGTGTGGCCAAGCCGCTCCGTATGCGGAATATATCCCATACTCTTTTAAGACCTCTGGAAATTGATAAAATCCTATCCCATGAAATGGATTATCCAAGAAAATCTTTATAGCACCCTCCCACAAAATCCACCTTCCTTGTTCTACCAATTTTTCAACTAATAATTGCGAAAAGCCAGTATTAATAATATTAAAACTTAATAGCAACATAAATATTATACTTGGTAATACTACAATGAAAACTTTTCTTACATCTATGACCTTATAAAGTAATATAACAAGTGTAGATATTACAAATGAAATTATAGATCCTTCTGAATCTGTAAATACAAGGTTTGTGAGAAGTAGAAGACAAATAGAAATTTGAAACAAGATGCTTTTTATTTTATTTTTTTCTAATAGTAAATTACCCAACAGTATTATTAAACCAATACATAGGTATCCGCCATACCCATTAGTATTATTAAAAAAGGCTGTAATTCGACCTGCACCAGTTGAAGAATCTATTACAGATTGAGACCATAGCCAAGAAATATTAGTGAATTTTTGTAACAAACCAATGAAGGAGGACAAAACCATCCCTAAAATAAAATAGTTGCAAATCTCTCTAATCTCTTTCTTATTAAATTTTATTTGTAATAAAACAGCATAACATAAAAATATGAGTATATATTGAAATACCTTTAACAGGCTTTGGAATATAGAATCACTTAGTAAAGAACTCAATATACCCAATAAAGAAAATAGCACCATCACATAGCTATAACCAGATTTGTGATACTCTTTTATACCTTTCAACCGTTCTCTATATTTATAAAGTATAGTAAAAATAAAGGCTATTAATACAAGTATTTTAACTACTTTAGTTACGCTTATAGGAATTATATACATAGATTCCAGAGGAAGCAGTAACCCTAATACCAAAAAGGGATTTTTAAAAAATATAAATGCAACAATCGGTAAAATACAAAGTAATATAAATATACCGCTCAAAATCATCTTTTGAGATAATAAGCCAACTAAAACAATTAATATAAGGTAAGAAAAAAACCTTAATGTCCTTTCATATTCGGAAATGAACATTCTTATCACTTATATTACCTCCTTTTTTACCTAGCACCATCACCAGTAACTACAACTTTAACAGTTTTTATAATAATCTTTAAATCTAACAAGATACTAGCGTGGTTAATATAATAAATATCCAACTCTAACTTTTCTTTCGGCGTGATTTCATAACCGCCATTTACTTGTGCCCACCCAGTCAATCCTGGTTTGACCTCTAATCTTTTCTTAAACCCAGGTATATCTCTTTCAAATTTCTCAGTAAATATTGGTCTTTCTGGTCTTGGTCCCACAAGAGACATATCACCTTTTAAAATATTAAATAATTGTGGTAGTTCATCAATTCTTGTTTTACGAATAAATAATCCTATTTTTGTAACACGTGGATCATTCTTTTCTGCCCACTTTGCCCCATTTTTTTCCGCATCATTTCGCATGGAGCGTAATTTAATAACTTTAAATCTCTTCCCGTTCACTCCTAATCTTTCTTGCAGATAAAAAGGGGACCCTGGAGATTCTAAAACAATAAGTATACTAAATATCAATATAACAGGCATTAATACTATTAATCCTACTAAAGAAAACATAACATCTAATAAATACTTAATTCCTAAATAGATTTTAGATTGATTACTTTCTACTTGAATAGTTTGAGTATCAGATGTAACCCGATACTCCCTCGCCATATTTTCACCAGTCTTCATATTCCCTCTCCCTTAAAATTATTTGATTACTTCTTTATGTACTAGTTCATTCATATATTCCATGAGTTGTTCTTTTAATTCTTTATGTTGCAGTGCCATTTCAATTGTCGTCTTAATAAACCCGAACTTCTCCCCAACATCGTAGCGAATCCCTTCAAAATCATAAGCAAACACACGTTGAATTTCATTTAAACGTTGAATCGCATCTGTTAATTGAATCTCTCCACCCGCACCTGTTTGTTGATCCTCAAGGAACATAAAGATCTCCGGTGTTAATACGTAACGCCCCATAATTGCTAAATTCGATGGTGCTGTGCCTTGCGCAGGTTTTTCAACAAATTGACGTACTTGATATTGACGACCATTTTGCGTGATTGGATCAATAATTCCGTAACGATGTGTTTCATTTTCCGGTACCGTTTGTACACCAATGACAGATGAATGTGTTGCCTCGCACTCATTCATTAGCTGTCGTAAACATGGTGTATCCGCTTGTACAATATCGTCACCAAGCAATACCGCAAAAGGCTCATTTCCAATAAATTTACGTGCACACCATACTGCATGCCCTAAACCTTTTGGCTCTTTCTGTCTTATGTAATGGATATTAATTTTTGAAGAAGCTTGTACTTTTTCAAGCATTTCATATTTCCCTTTTTCTAAAAGGTTTTGTTCTAATTCAAAAGAATGGTCAAAATGATCTTCAATTGCGCGTTTTCCTTTTCCAGTTACAATAATAATATCTTCAATTCCAGATTCAATTGCTTCTTCTACAATGTACTGAATCGTCGGTTTATCAACGATAGGTAACATTTCTTTCGGCATCGCTTTCGTCGCTGGTAAAAATCTTGTCCCAAGACCAGCTGCTGGAATAATCGCCTTTCTTACTTTTTTCAATTCTATTCCTCCCAATTTCATTTATCTATTTATTTATATGTAACAACAATAAAAACCCTACCTATAGAGTCATAGTTATAACTCCATAGGTAGAGTTTCTAATAAAAATAAAATTACGGGCATCTAACCCATCCTCACGCCATACTCCCGACGACAAGCGTCTAAGGTAGGTCCGAAATAAAAATTTCTACCCACAGCACGACCGAGTGCCCCCATTGATAACGGTTAGGAGGCATCACCAGAGCTCTTCAATTAAAAAATACCAAACAATTTTTTACGACGAATTTGTTCTGGATCTTCTTTATAAATTACTTTTCCGCTAATTAATAAATACGGATTTTCTTTTAAATCACTCATCACGTTCATTCCAAATTCTTTTTCGATTAATTCGTAACTTTCCGCTAAATGAAATCCCCTTGATGTTGTGTTATGTGCATCTGATGCGATCATATGTGTTAAATTATGTTCGACAAGTTGTAGTGAGAATTTTTTTATCTTTTTGCCGAACTTCCCCAACAAACTTCCTGCCGTCACTTGTGTTAATGCACCTTTATTTACAAGGTTATATAACTTATCCGGTCGCTCGATTAACTCGGCATTACGTTCCGGATGAACGATAATTGGAATCATTCCTTTAACACGCAGTTCATATAATAGTTGTTCTGCATAACGAGGTACATGATTAGATGGAAACTCAATCAATATGTATTTATCTGTTTCATTTAAAGTAACAATTTTACCAGCTTCATAATCTTCTAATAAATCACCATATAATCTGACCTCTTGCCCTGGTAAAATCTTCAATGGAATTTCGTTTTGTTGTAGTTCATCATTTAATTGTTTCACTTGATGAATAATAGAAGTACGTTCATTTACATATTTTCCATTTTGATGGTGTGGTGTAGCGACAATTGTGTGAATTCCCTCTTGAACAGCTTTTTGGGCCATCGCTAAACTATCTGTTAGGGTTTGCGCACCATCATCGATGCCAGGTAAAATGTGACAATGTAAATCAATCATTCTTCTCATCCTCCCTCTCGTATAAAAATCTTTTTTCCCTTAAATATGAGACATGTCTCATATTCAAGGGAAAAAAGGAGATATGTTCTTGCCATATCTCACTTTTTAATTAGTTTGCACCGTAGTAATAATATGAGCCTTGTTCGCTTTCACGATCGTTCAGAACAACGCCTAACAATTTACCTTTTGCAGATTCTAATAATCCTTTTGCCTTTACCGCTGTTTCCTTTTCTGTCGATTCACTACGAACGACAAGAATAGATGCATCACATACATTCGCCATAATTTGCGCGTCTGTTACAGCCAAAATTGGCGGTAAATCAAAAATAACTAAATCATACATGCTATACGCTTGAGCAAGAAGTTCTTGCATCGATTTCGAACCTAACAATTCCGCTGGATTAGGCGGAATTGGACCACACGCTAAAAAGTGCAAATTATCTACAGCTGTCGTTTGTACACATTTCTCTAAACGTTCACTATATGTTAATACATTCGTGAGTCCAAAAATATTATCAACTTGGAACATTTGATGCATCGCTGGTTTACGCATATCTGCATCAATTAACAATACTTTCTTTCCTTGTTGAGCAAATACAACCGCCATATTCGCTGTCGTTGTCGTTTTCCCCTCACTTGGGTTCGCAGACGTTATCATTAATGAATGTATATTTTTATCAACAGATGCAAACTCAATGTTCGTTCGAATATTACGATACTGTTCTGAAATTGGTGATTTCGGTTGTTGATGAGCAATTAGTTGACGACGTTGACGATGATTTTTTTTCTTTTTAAATAAACTTTTAAGAACCAATTGTCTGTCCCCTCACTTTTCTTGATGATGGAGCATGTGATTTCACGCTTGCTGTTTCTTCATCCATACGTGCTACAATACCTAACACCGGTAAGCCAAGTAAATTTTCTACATCTTCTTCTTTTTTCACTGTGTTATCTAAGTATTCTAGTAAGAATGCAAGACCAACTGCAGCCATTAAGCCAATAACGAAAGCAATTGCTACGTTTAACATTGGACGTGGTTTAATTGGTGATTGATTTTCCCCAACTTCCGCTTTCGATAATACCGTTACGTTATCTACATTCATAATTTTTGCAACTTCACCTTTAAATACATCTGCTGTTGCATTTGCAATATCACGCGCTACTTTTGGATCTTTATCCTCTGCCGTAATAGAAATGACCTGGGAATCTTTTTCATTTGCAACATTAATCTTTCCTGTTAAAGCTTGTGCAGTCATATTTAAATTTAATTTTTCATTCACTTGGTCTAAGACTACTGGACTTTTAATAATGACCTTATATGTATTCGTTAATTGAATATTTGTTTGAATTTCACCAGCTTGAATCATCGCACCCTCTTGTTTCTTCTGATTCACAAGAATTTGCGTTGAAGATTGGTAGATTGGTGTCATGAAGAAAAAGCTAATGATAGCACTTACAATAGCTGCACCAAAGGCGATTACGAGGATCATTGCTAACCGTTTTTTTAAGATATAAAATAACTCTTTTAAACTAATTGTTTCTTCCATAAGTTCCTCCAACTTTCTAAAATTTGCACATAAGAAAAATTATAACATATAATCTTACATTTTTTTATTTTAGTAATATCTACGTACGATTGTTATTTGAAAACATATATAATCTTACAAAATAATCTTAAATTTGACAACACATTCCATAAAATTTCCAAAATTTATATTTTATCATATTTTTTGTATAAACAAATAAAAAGTTTTAAAACAATTCAAAAAAGCCAACAAAATACTTATTGGCTTTGAAAATTATTATATTATACATTTTTCCTAATAATATCCATATTGTTCCTTTTCTTCTCTCTTGTCATTTAGTACAACACCAAGCAGTTTACCAGACGCCTTGTCTAAAATTTGTTTCGCTTTTACTATATTATCTTTTTCTGTTTGTTCACTGCGCACGACAAGTATGACTCCATCACATTTGTTCGCAAGTATTTGGGCATCGGTAACCGCAAGGACAGGTGGTGTATCGATTAAAATAATATCAAACATGTTATAAGCTTCTAGTAATACCTCGTCCATTACTCGATTTCCTAACAGTTCCGCTGGGTTTGGTGGTATTGGACCTGCAGCCATTAAATATACGTTCTCTACATCTGTTTTTTGAATGCATTGCATTAATTTCGCTTGTCCTGATAATAAGCTCGTTAATCCATTTGAATTATGAATTGCAAATAAGTTTTGTATCGTCGGCTTACGTAAGTCAGCTCCGATTACTAAAACTTTCTTTCCTTGTTGACCGAAAACAACTGCTAAGTTTGCAATTGTCGTGGTTTTTCCGTCACCTGGCTCTGCTGAAGTGACAACGATAGAACGAATATGATTATCTACAGATGTAAATTCAATATTTGTACGAATGTTACGGTATTGCTCTGCAATACGCGATTTAGGCTCCTTATGTGTAATTAATTGTTTTAATGGCTTTCTTTTCTTTCTCCCGAACATGTTCTAGTCTCCTTTTTTAAGTGCGACCTGTTCCCCCTATTTCTATATGCTCGATATACACGCCCATTTCATTCATAATCGATATATTACGCTTATTTAACATTTATTTCTACTGTTAAATCCGTCCATTATTCCCCATATTTAACCATAACAAGTACCATTCTATTTTGTCCTATATAAAGTCCGTAACAATATGACAATAGCCTCATTTCTTTTATACCTTTATCATTTATCTCAAAAAAGAGATAAATGATAAAGATATAATATGGTAATTCCAATTGGTTTGTATTTTTGCATTTACATCGATATATATCGTAAATAAAAAAACTTCTTGTACAAATACAAGAAGTTTTTTTATTCTATCTATTCTTTTTTATCACCAATCGCAAAAGTAATTTCTGCTTCACATGCAACTTCACCATCTACTGTTGCAATAGCTTTTCCTTTTCCAATTGGGCCACGTACGCGTGTCATTTCTACTTCTAGACGAAGTTGATCACCGGGGCGTACTTGTTTTTTGAAGCGACAGTTATCAATGCCTGCAAAGAAAGCAAGTCTTCCGCGGTTTTCTTCTTTCTTTAATACAGCAACTGCTCCAACTTGTGCTAATGCTTCTACGATTAACACGCCTGGCATAACTGCATAATCAGGAAAATGTCCATTAAAGAATTCTTCGTTCGCAGTTACATTTTTAATTCCGATCGCTTTCTTACCTTCTTCTACTTCCAAAATTTTATCAACGAGTAAGAATGGATAGCGGTGCGGGATAATTTCTTTAATTTGTTCTATATTTAACATGTAACGATCGCTCCTTTTTCTAAAAAAAGATTGGTCTTACCACTAGGGTATAGTTTATTATCCCATTTTGTTAACTTTTTGTCATTATTAAACGGGGACTACATTATTTAGGGACTTTCTCCTCCCCACCTTAAAATTTTAAGATGGGAAGTTCATCACTCACTATACGAATCGGAACGGAACAATCGTTACATAAATAAGTTGTAAAAAATGCACACACTTTATTCTTAAGAAAAACTATATAACTAATTACTGCTGACACGGAAATAGAAAAAAGTGTGTGCCCATATTAGGGGAAAGAAATATGTATAAAAACATACTTTTCCTCAAGTGTCGTATTCTGCATTATTATATTACATGTGATTTCAAATAAGAAAACCCAAAATATAGTTGAATATATGTATATACATCCTATTATCTCTATATTTCTTTATTATCCTTTGATTTTCTTAAAAATAAAAAATATATAAAAATAGAATTTGCACTCCATATACAATGGAAAACCTAGTAAACACAAGCTTCGTATTCAAATTTCGCTCTGTAATACGCAAGATTTTTTTATTTTTATACTATTTTTTTAAAAACCAACCTTACTTATTCCCACTATAACGAAGAATGAGCCTGAAAACATAAAAAAACAAGTCGTGGACTTTTTTAAGCGTCCACGACTTGGAGTATAGTTCATATTCGTTCTCTTTATTTCAAAGCACGTCTTGGTAGTTTATCGATATTCTCTAACATAATACCTGTACCAACAGCAACACATTGCATTGGGTTTTCAGCAATTAATACTGGTACCTTTAATTCTTCAGCTAGAAGCATGTCGATACCGTGTAATAAAGCTCCTCCGCCTGTTAGAATCACACCGCGGTCGATAATGTCCGCAGATAGTTCTGGTGGTGTGCGCTCTAGTACGCCTTTTGCAGCTTGTACAATGATAGCTGCGTCTTCTTTTAATGCTTCTGTAATTTCTTCAGAGCATACTGTAATTGTACGTGGTAAACCTGTTACCATGTCACGTCCGCGAATTTCAAGTTCTTCACTACGTGCACCTGGGAATACTGTACCAACTTTAATTTTAATGTCTTCCGAAGTACGTTCTCCGATTAATAGCTTATACTTACGTTTAATATAGTTTAAGATCTCCATATCAAACTTATCACCAGCCATTTTGATAGAGGAAGAGGTAACAATATCACCCATAGAAAGTACGGCAATATCTGTTGTACCTCCACCAATATCAACAACCATGTTTCCGCTTGGTTGGAAGATTTCCATACCAGCACCAACTGCGGCTACTTTTGGTTCTTCTTCTAAAAATACTGTTTTCCCACCTGAACGTTCAGCAGCTTCACGAATTGCTTTTTGCTCTACAGATGTGATATTTGTTGGACAACAAATTAAAATGCGAGGTTTTGAAAAGAAGCTTTTTACGTCCAATTTGTTAATGAAATACTTTAACATTGCTTCTGTAATTTCGAAATCTGCGATTACACCATCTTTAAGTGGACGAATTGCTACAATATTACCAGGCGTACGTCCCACCATACTTCTTGCTTCTTCACCTACTGCTAATACTTTCCCACTATTACGATCAATTGCCACAACAGATGGCTCATTTAATACAATACCCTTACCTTTAACATGAATTAATACATTAGCCGTACCTAGGTCAATTCCGATATCTCGCGCAAACATTCCCGTCTTTTCCTCCTCGATATTCAAAATCAGGTTACACCCGAATTCTTTTACACCTAATTTCTGATTTTATCATAAATTTAACAGAAACGTAATATTCGCAAAAAGAATTCTTCTGAAAAATATTACCGAATTTGCAAGGAATGTTTGCTTTCTTGTATTTATTGACGTACAGGCTTTTCTGTATCTTCTTTACGATACTTCTGCTTTGTTGCTTCTCCACCTCTTAAATGACGAATAGACTTATGATAATCAAGAATTTCCTTCACTTCATTTGCGAGCTCTGGATTAATTTCTGGCAAACGTTCTGTTAAATCTTTATGGACTGTGCTCTTTGATACCCCAAACTCCTTTGCAATTACACGCACTGTCTTTCTTGTCTCCACGATATACTTGCCAATCTTGATAGTTCTCTCTTTGATGTAATCGTGCACACCACTCGCCTCCCTAAATTGGATGTGAGAAGTGTGAAATGAGACTCGCTGCATACGACTAAGAAGTAAATGTGAGTGCTGTTTGTAAGCGTTAAACATTCTTGGATTTATAATGAAATGATTCACGATTTCTCACCTCAAACACTCTCTTTGCTTTGGTTTATACCATTGTATTGCTCGCACTACTGATATATGCTACATGTTCACTATTTTTGCGGACTAAGTTAAGAAAAATTACGTTTTTTTGTGAGAAATACGTTAAAGATGACAATTATGGCAAAAAAAATGACACCTTTTTATAAAAGGTGTCACTCTTCTCGGTCACAATCTTCTTTCAACAACTGATGGTGGGGAACTTCTTTCTTACCGGCAATATAATAATATAAAGCGAATAAAACAAACAATAAAATAATAGCAATCGACAGAACAGATAAAAATGACACAGTATCCCCTCCCTTTTGTAATATATATTCGAGAATCTCGTCATTTTTCCTTGTTATTGCAACTTTTTTCTCGAAATTAATTATTTTTATATAAAAATGAAAAAATCAGCTCTCTAGTGAGAACTGATCTTTTCATTTTATTATTCTTGTGAAGAAGAATCGTTAGATGATTCTGTAGAACCATTCGTTGATTTTTCTTCTTTTTGAGATTTCTCATCTTGCTTGCTGTTCGTCTCTTTATCACTAGTTGAACCGCTCGTTGATTTCTCTTCTTTTTGAGATTTATCTTCTGTTTTACTTTCTGGTTTCGTGCTTGTTGACTTTTCTTCTTTTTGAGATTTGTCATCAGCTTTTTTACCAGAAGCATTTGTCGCCTTTGCAGCACCTGCATCAGCTTTAATTTCTGCTACTGATTTATTTAAATAACGCTCAGGGTTCACAGCCACATTGTCTTTACGCACTTCAAAGTGAACGTAAGAACCTGCATCTTTATTCATTGCACTTAGACCTGATTTCCCTAACACTTCACCTTGCGCAACTCTTGCACCTTTCTCTACTTTCACACTACCTAAGCTTTGATAAGATGCTGCTACACCATTTCCACTATCTACTGTTACAACATAACCAAGAAGTGAATCTTTTTCAGCTTTCGTTACTGTACCACTTAAAGCAGCTGTCACATCAAATTCTTTTCCGTTCTTCGCAGCAATGTCGATTCCTTTATTAGGGGAATATGTGTTGTTATAAAAGACAAGTGCTTTTTCTTGTTCCGCCTCTGATGCTGCATCTTCATAGAATTTCTTCTGTACTACTACTTCTGCATTTGCTGCAGCTGGCATTTTCACTACTTCTGAAGACTTTGTTACTGGTACTGCTGGATTTTCCGTTTGTGTATACGGTGTTGCTTGATCTTGGTTCGGGGCTTTCTTCGGATTAGCTCCTTGGAACCATAGTGCAACCATTAAGATTACCGCTGCACAAGCAATATATAGTGCCGGAAACACCCATCTTCTTTGAAATAAATGTACTACTTTTCGCGACTTTTTATTATTTCTTCCTCGCATTCCATCATCACCTCAGCAATCATTTTGAACAATATTCAAACATCCTATACAACCTATAACTAATTACTTTTCGACAAAATCTGTAAAAATATGTATATAAATTGAAAAATTTCCGAGGAAATGATAGAAAAAGGAAAAAACTGAGCGTTTGAGCTCAGTTTTTAGTCCATTTGTTTCTTTCTATAAATGAAGAGCGTAATAACAAGTACTGCAACTAACCAAATAGTTATGTTCAATAAATTACTAGTAATTGCACTAAAACCTCCACCTTTTATAACACTGCTAACTGCAAGACCGATATGACGAGTTGGTAAATAATCGATTATTTTTGTAACGACTTCATTCTTCACAAACATTCCAATTAAATCACCGAAAAGAAATGTCATTAATATTGGTAATCCAATTGTTGATGTTTGCGGTACATTTTGAGCTAATAATCCGATACAAGTACCAATGAGATTAAATATTAACATTCCAAGAACAAAGATGAGTAATAATAATGCAAAATTACCTTCTAATTTACCTAAAATAAGTAGATTAATAAAACAGATTGCAACTGTAATCATACCTGTTAATGAACTTTTACCAATTAATACTTCAATAGATGATGCTGGTGATAGCATAAGAACACGAAGCGTATTTTTTTCCTTCTCTTCAGCGATAAGCATCGCCTGTACAAAGCCTCCAACCATAACTAACGCCATCGCAGTTAACGTACTTGCTCCAACTTCTCTCATATTATCTGAACGACTAAATAATACCGAAAAGACAAGTGGCATTACCAACATAATTAAAGTTTGTGAATTCGTTTTAAAATCCTGTAACTCTTTCCGGAAAATCGCTGAAAATCGTCTCATTGAAAATGTCATTATAATCCCCTCCCAGTAACTTCAATAAAGATATCACCTAGCGTTGGTTCGTGTGAATGAATGGATAGTAATTCACCTTTTTTCATCCATTCTGAAATACGTTTTGCACCTAATTCGTCTTTTTTCACAATTTCTTTCTTCTTATCTGTTAACACAACTTGTATTTGATCTTTCGCGTATTGCAAGCGCAGGTTTTCCGGTGTATCAAGAGCTACAATTTCTCCGCCGCACAAAAAGGAAATGCGGTTACAAAGTGTTTCTGCTTCGTCCATATTGTGCGTCGTTAAGAAAATCGTCGTTCCTTCTTTATTTAAGTCTTTTAAGATTTTATGAATGTTTTGTACGTTTACCGGATCAAGTGCGGATGTTGGTTCATCTAAGAAGAGGATATCTGGTTTGTGAAGGAGCGCTCTAGCTAATGTGACGCGCTGCTTCATTCCTTTTGATAATTTTTTTACTTGTGTTTTTTTATCATCTAATAGATTCACTTGTGCTAGTACTTCATCAATTCGTTCTTTTTTACAATTGTATAAGTCGCAAAATAATAGTAAGTTATCATAAATGCTAAGTCTTTCATATAAGCCGCTATTGTCTGTTAAAATACCGATTCGTTTGTAATCGATGCTACTTGGTCCTGTAATGTCTTTCCCTAACACTTTTACAGTTCCAACGCTATGAAGTAATTGAGAAGTTAAAATCTTTACTGTTGTTGTTTTACCGGATCCGCTCGGTCCAAGGAATCCGAAAATTTCTCCTTGCTTCACCTCAATATTTACATTTCGAAGTGCTGTTTTTTCGTTGAAACTTTTCATTACATCTTTCATTTCAATTGCCAATGTCATCTCGTCATCCCCTTTGTTTTTCTTATATAGATGAAATTCGCTTTCGCAAGTTTCGATTTGTTTGTTTCGCTTTTCTTGACTCAATCATATGAAAAACAAAGGGATTACGCAGTAAAATACCGGTAAAAGGAGTATTTTTACCGGTGAATGAATCGTATTTTGAGCTTATTGGAGCATTTTTATAGCCCGATTACACCTTTTAACTCATCCATTCGTCCTTTTGAAAGCGGAATTGAACTTTTTCTTTCGTCATCCAAAATTAAACTAAAACTATTACGTGTCCAAGTAATCACTTCTCGTACTCTTTGTAAATTGACGAGGTACGAGCGATGACATCTAAAGAATCCGAATCCTGTTAATCTCACTTCTAGTTCACTTAATGTTAATGCGCATACGAAATCTCCTTCGCGCACATGAATATGTGTCACTCCATTTTGCGTTTCAATGAAATGAATCTCCATTGGATCCAGTAAAATGATTTTATCGTTCACTTTCGCTGGTATTCTTTCAAGTTTCATTTGCGGAATCATTTGAACTACTTTTTCCTCATCAGCCTCTTCCACTTCTTCTTGCTCGATCTCTACTTTTTTTACACCGTCTTGATTTAATATGTACACATCCTCTGTTAGCGAAAGAGCGTCCGATAAGAAAGATGACGTAATAAAGATCGCCTTTCCTCGCTCTTTCATTTTCATAATCGCTTTCCGAATAATAATCGTACTCTCTGTATCTACATTTTGCTCTGGCTCTTCCAAAATAACTAAATCCGGATTATGAATCATAACTCGCCCAAGATGAAGACGGCGTTTCTCTGAAAATGACAATTTTTCTATTTTAACGTTCAACTTATCTAGGAGACCAACATATTGCACTACTTCTTCCATACTTATATTTGATTCATAAAGCCCTAATAAAAACTTGAAGTATTCCTTCACCTTCAAACGGTCATATGCTTCATCTTTCAAAAAACAAAAACCGATGCGTGAATATACTTTCTTTCCAATCGGCTCCCCTTCAAATAACACACTGCCCGAAGAAGCCTCTTCTTCTCCGATAATAATGCGATGCAACACTTTAGCTGTATGGTTATTACACTGCAAAACAACACATTGTCCTTTTTCAACCTGCAGTTCAACTGCCGGTAACTGGTTCGTCTTCCCTAATTGTTTCAACTCCAATAACGCCATTCTGTCTCCCCCAAATGTTTTTATCTAATTATACCAAACAATTAATGGAAAATTATGATATTTAATACAATGTTTTTAAACTGTATCAACAAAGAAGGCTATCCATCAGGATAGCCTTCTTCTCTATTTTTGCTCCACCATATAAGTCTTGAGCTGATCACGAAGTGCTCTTTTCAGGAATTTTCCTACAGATGTTTTCGGAATTTCATTTACAAATAAAATATCATCTGGCATCCACCATTTCGGGAATTCGGCTTCTAGTAAAGAATACAGCTCTTCTCTTTCTACTGCTTGTCCTTCTTTTAATACGACACAAGCAACGGGACGTTCTTGCCATTTTTCATGCGGAACTGCCACGACAGATGCTTCTAATACGTTATCGTGTGACATTAAAGCGTTTTCTAAATCTACTGAAGAAATCCACTCACCGCCGCTTTTAATTAAATCTTTCGTGCGATCAGCAATTTTAATAAATCCTTCCGAATCAACTGTAACGATATCTCCTGTATGGAGCCAACCATCTTTCATCGATTCCTCTGTACGCTCATCTTTATAATAGCTACCAGCGATCCATGGGCCTCTTAGACAAAGTTCTCCCATTTCTTCCCCGTCCCACTTAATTTCACCGTCTTGTCCAATCACTTTCATTTCTAGCCCAGGGAACAAATATCCTTGGCGAGAGCGCAAGTTATAATATTCTTCTTTCGGTAAATTGCGTTGATATGATTTCGGACAATTAATTACAACAGCAGGACTTGTTTCTGTCATTCCATATATTTGTCTAAATGCAATTTCATATTTCTCTTCATACGTACGAATCATACTTTGCGGAGCCGCTGATCCACCTGACCATATCGTTTTTACACTACTAATATCATATGGATGCTTTTCAAGTTCTTGTAATAAGCCAATCCAAATTGTCGGCACACCAGCCGTAATTGTTACTTTCTCACTTTCAATTAACTCCGCTAAAATTTTCGGTGTGAAATGCGGTCCTGGTAATACGAGTTTCGTCCCAAACCATGTACTCGCAAACGGTAATCCCCATGCATTAACATGGAACATTGGAACGACAGGCATACAAGTGTCTACTTCTGATATATTCCCGCCATCTGCAAGTCCAAGTGTATAACTATGGAGCGCAATACTACGGTGTGTGTAAACTACACCTTTCGGTTTTCCTGTTGTAGCTGATGTGTAGCACATACCGGCTGGTTCTTTTTCATCTAAATCTTTTACAAACGGAAATGTCTCATCGCCTTCTTCGAGTAATTGGTCATAATGATATGCTGGTGATAGTGTTGTGTGAGGTAGTTTATGATCGTCTGTCATAATAATAAAGGCTTTTATATGCGGGATTTCGTGTTGAATACGCTCTAATATAGGTACCATATCTTCATCGACAAGAATGATTTTATCTTCTGCATGATTAATAATATATGAAATGTGGTCAGCGGAAAGCCTTAAATTAATTGTATGTAACACTGCTCCGATTCCTGGAATCGCAAAGTATGCTTCCAAATGCCTATGATGGTTCCAAGCAATTGTCCCTACTTTATCCCCTTGTTCAATTCCCATTCGATTTAATACACTAGCAAGCCTTCTCGTCCGCTTTGCAATTTCTCCGTATGTTAATGTATGAATACGCGATGCAGTCCGTGAGACAACTTCCTTTTTCGAAAAATATTTCTCCGCTCGTTCCATCATGGATGGAATGAGAAGTGGTACATCCATCATCATTTTTCATTACCCCCTGTTATTATATTTTATATATTCACATAACTGTATTATAACACGCAGTACGCAGAGGAACTTCCATTTATTTCTACAAATAGTGACAAAAAGGACGTTCCGAAATTGAACTTCTGACTGAAGCTATTTTCTTCTTTGTTACGATTGCAATGATAATCGAATTTATATCAACGGAAATTGATTTATATCGTTCACGACCCCAAATATATCGACTTAACTACAAAATACGACAAAAATAATCTACCTACCAACAAAAGAAAACCGTCCCAACTACCATTTGGGACGGCCTCTTTTACGTTCTACTTTTTCACCATCAATTTTCCTTCATAATCATTCATCGTCTTTATTTCAACGCCTTTATAATAATGAGCGACGATATCTGTATATTTCTTACCTTCCGCTGCCATGCCATTCGCTCCGTATTGGCTCATGCCAACGCCATGACCGAATCCTTTCGTTGTAACGACAATTTTATCCCCCTGTTGTTTCCACGTGAAGTCAGACGAGCGTAAATCTAATTTTTCACGTACTTCTTTTCCTGTTAATGTTTTTCCTTGAAACGCTACATCTTTTACTCGTTTGCCTTCTGTAAGGTCTTTAATATCGCCGACTTTTCCGTCCGCTAGTACTTTCACACCGAGACGTTTTTGAAAGTCAGCTACTGTAAATGTTTGCTCGCTCGTAAATTTTGGAGATGCTTGATCCCACGGACTATCTACGCTTTTCAGGTACGGATAATCATTTCCCCAATAATCAGCTGCATTTTCTGTCCGGCCGTTACTCGTTGAGAAGAAAGAAGCTGAAATTGGTTTTCCATCATACGTTAAAACTTGTCCTGCGGTTTTCGAAACGGCTTCCTCGATTTTCTTTAAATTATTTTCGTAGTTATTACCCCATTGTTTCTTCAATTCTTCTTTGCTTTTGTACACTTGATCTTTCACCGTATCTGTCACGTCCGCATTGTTTTTCTTACCTCCGCTTAGCATGCGCTGGACTACAAATGTTCTCGCTGCTAATGCCTGCGCCTTTAGCGCCTCTATTTCAAAGCTGGCATTCATCTCAGAAGCTACTACACCGGTCACATACTCCTCCATAGGTAATGTTTCTACCTTCTTCTGCTGATCACGATATACAGCAACCTGAACCGCTGTATCCACTTTCCCTGGAGCTGGTATACTTTCTATCGCTGGAGGAGTTTTAGAAGCTGCTTCTTCCCCTACTTTTGCTTTCGCAAACGGAATAACAAGAGCAGCAGGTACAATGATAACGAGCGCTATTAAAAGCGCTACTGTAATGAAAAGTGGCTTTGAAAATTTCATCCTATTCCCCCAATATAAAGTTGGCTTCCTTTCATTCTTATGGAACTATGGACTCTTTTAGAACACGCTTGGGGGTATCGATATAAAGTGAAATTTTAATGCAGTGAAGTTGTACTGACCACAAATAGCGAAATAAAACGAAAATTTTCTAAATATTTTTACTGAGACGTGCATAAGTATAGAATTTCTTGACTATAACAGTAATAGTAAAAAAAATAGCCCCTATGTCAAAAGACATAGAGACTATTTCAATTAAGCGTGAAGATCAGAAACTTCTTGTTCTTTCACTTCTTCTACTTTTTCGTTTACGCGTTCAATAGTTGCACCTAATGCAGCTAATTTCTTATGGAAGTTTACATAGCCACGGTCAAGATGTTTTAACTCTGTTACACGAGTATAACCTTCTGATACTAAACCAGCTAAGATTAATGCTGCTGCTGCACGTAAATCAGTCGCGCCTACTTCAGCACCTTGTAAGCTGTTTGGACCGTTCATAATTACAGAACGACCTTCAATTTTAATATCAGCATTCATACGACGGAATTCTTCAACGTGCATAAAGCGGTTTTCGAATACCGTTTCAGTAATCATGCTTGTTCCTTCAGCTTGTAATAATAATGCCATCATTTGTGATTGCATGTCTGTTGGGAAACCTGGGTGAGGCATAGTTTTAATATCAACCGCTTTTAACTTATCTGGGCCGATAACACGTATACCTTCATTTTCCTCAATAATTTTAACACCCATTTCTTCCATTTTCGCTGTAATTGAGCGTAAATGTTCAGGTACAGCATTTTCAATTAAGATGTCTCCACCAGTAATTGCTGCTGCGACCATGAATGTTCCTGCTTCAATACGGTCAGGAATAATAGGGTGGTTTGCACCATATAATTTATCAACGCCTTCGATACGAATCGTTCCAGTTCCAGCTCCGCGTACTTTCGCTCCCATCGCATTTAAGAAGTTAGCTAAGTCAACGATTTCTGGTTCTTTCGCTGCGTTTTCAAGGATTGTTGTCCCTTTTGCTAATGTCGCTGCAGACATAATGTTTTCTGTCGCGCCTACGCTTGGGAAGTCTAAATAGATTTTAGCTCCTTTTAGTTCTCCGTCTACGTACGCCTCAACAAAACCGTTACCAACTTTTACTTTCGCTCCCATTGCTTCGAAGCCTTTTAAATGTTGGTCAATTGGACGTGAACCAATTGCACATCCACCAGGAAGTGCAATACGAGCACGACCATTACGTGCTAATAATGGTCCCATTACTTGGACAGATGCACGCATTTTACGTACATACTCAAATGGTGCTTCAATGTTTAATTCTTTAGAAGAATCGATTGTTACTTGGTTATTTTCAAATACGACTTCAGCATTTAAATGACGTAATACCTCGTTAATTGTGTATACATCAGACAAAACTGGTACTTCAGATAGTACATTCTTTCCATCACTCGCTAATAGGGCTGCAGCGATTATAGGTAATACAGCATTTTTTGCGCCCTCAACACGCACTGTGCCGTTCAACCGCTTTCCGCCACGGACGATGATCTTTTCCAAATTATTCCCCTCCGTGTCCTTTTTTCAGTATCTATTCACTCAATACTCAGAAGTTATGATCGGTGTGCCAACCACAATTGTATCTTTGTTGTCTGTAGAACGTATTGCTATTTGCACATTTATTTTCTCTCTATTTATCGAAAGAGCGTCATTCCACTTTTTATTATATGCGGAGACTGATACAAATGCTCTTTCTTCTGTCTGTTCGATCGCTCTTGCTGAAAGATCTTTCAAAACCTGATTGGTTTTATTTTGCAAAACACCTTCAATCTTATCATTCAATACACCTTGAACACAAGTGTAAATTGTAGGTTTTTCACTAAAAATTTTATTCATTTTCTGAACGTACTTCGGGTCCCATTTCGCCCCGCTTACTTCAAATATAATGAAAGTGTTTTCTTTAGTATTTTCCTTAGTCCAAGTTACTACTACTCGTTCTTCATATGAAGAAGATTTTTTATAGGATGTAGCTTTATATCCATCTGGAGATTGTTCTAATTCCCAACTTTCGATATTTGCCTTTTCCTTCACATCGTTTAACAATTTTTGAAACGTATGTATATTAGAAATTGTTTTTGTTTCTCGCGCTAACCATGACCACCGCTCTACTTTTGCATCATTCTTCTCTAAAGCTGCGATCATGCTCTCCATCTTCTGTTCATCGCTTATAGGTTTCATCTCTCTATATCCAACCAAAAATAAAACAACACTCAAGGCAACAATAAGAATGGCTTTAAGCTTCAATCTCATCCCCTCCTATCCCCATTGTTAACGGAGATATGAGGTTCTATACACTTACTTTACTAAATACGTTAAACTCTTTGAATAGCCTAAATAATCAAGGAAAAAGTTACTGACAGATGTCCCAATCGCAATCGTAACTAGGATGAGTAATACTCTCGTCTGCATCACTTTCCCAGACTTCATTAAACGCTCAATGTGAATACCTTGCAAGGCCCACCACGTAATAGTAATAAACAATAAATGCGAAACAATGGCAATCAGTGCTTGTTGCCCTAAAAGTTGTGCCAAAAAATCGACCCCTTTTTGTTTGGCTACTACTTACGTAAAATGTAAAAACGATACCATAATAAGTAGGAGCCACACTTTTTCAAACGTGAATAGGATTCTTACATTTCAAATCGTAATTTCCTCTCAAAAACATATACTTATATATGTTTCCGTTTGCTGTTACTCCAAAATAAAAAGCGCAGAGTACGGACTCTACACCTTTTGTTTTCACTATTGTACCACGTTCCCCAAGAAGAAGAAATCCTTCATTAGTGGAAAATATTCATAAAAGAAATTGTAACCAATCATCGGCATAATCCCTAGTATTACAATCGAAATTGCACAAAGACTCATGACAACCTTTATATTTAACGGTAACCGAAGCCGCTCTTCTGTCTCTCCAGTGCGGAAAAACATTTGCTGTAATATCCGGAAGTAATATACAAATGAAACAACTGTTGTCCCCATCATAATAGAAGCTAATACGTAATGAGCAGGTTCAACATGAAGTGCCCCTAAAAAGATGTTAATTTTTCCGATAAAACCAGCTGTCCCAGGTATCCCAGCTAACGATAAAATAAAGATCGTCATCACTATAGCTGTAAATGGAGATCGTTTGTATAATCCTGTAAAAATCGTCATATTTTCCTTATCATTTTGTAAGATTAATCCATGGATGATTGCAAATACTCCTATATTCATAAGCATATATGCAAGCATATAAAACCACATACTATCCATCGTGAACTGTGATAGCGCCACAAGCGGCACGAGCAAATACCCAGCATGCGCGATACCTGAATAAGCAAATAGACGTTTTACGTTGTATTGCTTTAATGCTACTACATTCCCAACAATCATCGTAATACTAGCTAGCACAGCAATGTATATACTCATACGCCCGTACAAAGATTGTGCATCTCCTTGGATTGCCACGCCTGCAAACACCATAAGAAACAAACGCGTAATGAGTAGAAAACCAGCAATTTTAGAAATCGTTCCGAGAAAAGCAGTGACAGGTGTAGCCGCTCCCTCATACACATCCGGTGCCCACATATGAAATGGTACTGTTGCAATTTTGAATGAGAGTCCAACGAGCAAAAGTAGAAATGCAAGAGCTAACAATAACTGAATGCCCCCGGCCAATCCTTGCGTAAATGCCTTTTGCATTTCCACTATGTTGGTCGATCCTGTAATACCGTATAAATAACTCATTCCAAAGAGCGTAATTGCTGTTCCAATTCCTCCGTTAATGACGTATTTCATCGCCGCCTCATTCGATGCGCGGTTTCTTTTCCGGATTCCTACAAGAATGTAGGAAGAAAGCGACAGCAATTCTAAACCGACGAATAGTGTGATGAAATCAACGCTCGAAGCCATGAACATCGCTCCAAGAAGCGCCATTAACATTAAGTAATAATATTCTCCCTTATCCTCGATAGGATCCTTTTCATCATCGCTCATTGCCATACATAAGACGAGAGCTGCCCCGATTAATAACAACGTTTTAAACCCTTTTGAAAATCCATCTAACACAAACGATCCATTTAAAATATCTCCCGCTGGTTCACTATATAGCGTAATTAATGACACGGCCGCTAATACGACGGCTGCGATTGCACCAATCGCAACGTGCCTATGGTTCAGCTTAAAAAACAAATCACATATGGAAAGAAGGATGGCTGCCCCAAGAATAATGAATTCCGGCACCATCAGATGCCACGACAAGCTAAGTAACGTATTCATATCCACCCTACTTCACCCCCAATGTTTTCAACGTATTTTGAAGCGGATCCCCTAGTAGTTCTGGCATTACTCCAATTGCGATAATACAAACGATAAGTAATATAACAGGAACATACTCCCATCCGTGTATATCAGATTTCGCTTCCCATTCTTTCTTACCAAATGTCACTTGAAGTGTCGCTCTTAATACGTATACAGCGGTTAAAATAATTCCAAGTACGCCTACGGCAGCTATAACTGGTTTCCCTTGAAATAAACCGAGAAAAGCAAGGAATTCGCTAATAAATCCAGACATCCCTGGCATTCCAAGCGATGCCATACCTCCCGTTAGGAAGAAGCCGCTAAGCACAGGAACACTTTTTGCGAGTCCACCAAGCGCTGTAATATCTGAAGTCCCAAAACGCTCTTCAATCATGCCAAGTAAGAAGAAGAGCAATGCCGCAATTAAACCGTGAGACACAACCTGGAACAGCGCCCCTTGTATACCTGGTACATTTAACGCCGCAAGCCCCATTAACACAATGCCCATATGCGAAATACTAGAGTAAGCAAGCACCTTTCTAAAGTCCGTTTGGATGAGTGCTAGAAAGGCCCCGTACAATAAATTAATGACTCCTAAAATCGCAATTAGCGTTGCAAAATCACGAAAATGTTCTGGAAATAATCCTTTCCCGAAGCGAATAATACCGTATGCTCCAATTTTCAGTAAAACTCCCGCATGAAGCATAACTACAGCAGGATGCGCTTCTATGTGTACATTGACCATCCAGCGATGCAAAGGGAAAACAGGAAGCTTAATCGCAAAGGCAATCATTATGGCAAGAAACAAGCCGAACTGTAAGCTACTTGAGACAGCCATTCCTCCCCCAGCACCTACACTCGTTAATATTTCTTTAAGCTCCGTAATATTTGTTGTACCTGTTTTCGCAAATAAAACCGAGAAAACGATAAGTAAAATAGCTGATCCAATACCGTTATATATTAAATAACTATATGCAGCCTTTTCACTCGACAATTTCCCCCACTTGCCAATTAATAAAAACATTGGTGGCAACGTAATTTCAAAGAAGATGAAGAACAGCATTAAATTTTGAGCAGCGAAGACACCGAGCATCCCTATTTCTAGCATGAGTAATAGCATGTAGAATGCTTTCAAATTTCTTTTAATGGAAAATGCCGCAATTGCTGCGAGCATCGCTAGAAGGGCCGTCAGCACCATCATTACAAGCGATAAACCATCAATACCAATCTCGTAATAAATGGAAAACCATCTCTTATCTACCGCTGCAAAATCCCCAAATTTAATCCATTTCACTTTTTCATCAAATATCGATAAACTCTTTCCTGAAGCGTATGTACAAGCGAGGACGATAGCAATTCCAAATGGAAGCGCCGTTCCGAATAAACCAAGCGCCTGCACTGTACGCGATTCTCGTTTCGGCGTTAATAAAAGCAAGAGAATTCCTAAAAGTGGGGAAAAAATGAAGAACGTTAATAGTAATCCATTCACCGTAAATCCCCTCCCGTATATAACAAAATAATTAGGAGCACTGCGAGCGAAACGACCGTTACAGTTCCGTACACTTGTACATTCCCGTTTTGAAGCCGCGATCCTAGACGGCTCATACCTTTAACCAATCCCGCAATTAAAACTGCAATTCCTTCTACAACGTATACTTCAAATAAGCGAAGCACATGAGCGATTCCTTTCGTAATAGGAAGCACCGTAACATTGTAGAGTTCATCCACATAATATTTTTCTTTCAAAAGGTTATAAAGAGGCGTCCCTTCTCCACCTGCCCCATCTCTAGAGATAGATTTCTTACCATATATGAAATATGCGAGGGCAATTCCTGCAAATGAAACGAGCGTCGCAACAATCATAATCCAAACAGGTCCATGTACTTCCTGCACTTTGAATCCTACATCTTTCGTAAGCCAATCCCCAAGAAACGTCCCGAACCACGGTGTATTTATATAGCCTGCCACTACCGCGAGAATACCGAGGACAATCATCGGATACGTCATTGTGCGAGGCGATTCATGCACCTCTTCCTTCGTCTTCGTTTCCCCTGTAAAGACAAGAAAGTATAGACGGAACATATAAAACGCTGTTAGAAATGCCGCAATTACCGCTAAAACGAATAGAAAGTAATTGCCATTCATCCAAGTCGCCGCTAAAATTTCATCTTTACTAAAAAATCCGGAAAGAAGAGGAACACCACTAATTGCAAGTGTGCCTATTAAAAACAGTACACCAGTTACTTTCATCTTTTTCTGTAAACCGCCCATTTTATTAATGTTTTGTGTATGGACTGCATGAATTACACTTCCTGCCGCCAAAAACAGTAATGCTTTAAAGAAGGCGTGTGTCGTTAAGTGAAAGACACCAGCTACATAACCAGCAGAGCCTAGCGCAAGCATCATATACCCGAGCTGACTAACTGTAGAATAAGCAAGAACCCTCTTAATATCCGTTTGTACAAGGCCGATAGAGGCCGCAAAGATTGCGGTGAAAGCCCCAACGATTGCAACGGTTTGCATTGCTACCGCACTTGCTGAAAATAGTGGGAACATCGTCGCTACTAAATATACGCCGGCTGCAACCATCGTTGCCGCGTGAATAAGCGCCGAAACAGGCGTCGGTCCTTCCATTGCATCTGGCAACCACGTATGAAGCGGAAACTGACCTGATTTCCCCATCGCACCGATAAAAATTAATATCGCCGTTATTGTAATCATAGAAGGCGAGAGGTCACCCGTATGAATCGCTTTAAAGATCGCGTCATATTCAAAACTACCTGCGTGCCAAAAAATTAAAATCATCCCAATAAATAGCCCAACATCCCCAATGCGTGTCATAATAAAAGCCTTTTTCGCAGCAGCCTTCGCTTCTTCTTTAAAGAAATAAAAACCGATAAGTAAAAACGAACCAAGGCCGACTAACTCCCAAAATATATAAAGCTGTAGTAAATTCGTCGATATAACAAGCCCAAGCATTGCAAATGTAAAGAGCCCTAAATATGCATAAAAGGTTGGTAACCTTTCGTCACCTTTCATATAACCTTTTGAGTACACATGTACAAGAAAACTTACAAGTGTAACGATAAATAACATTAAAGCTCCCAATGCGGTAACTTCAAAACCAAATGATATATCTATATCTCCTGCCCTAAGCCATACCCACTTATGCTTCACCGTATCGGATGAAAGCCGTTCTATTAGTACCACTACCGCGGATATAAAAGAGAGAAAGGTAAAGAAAATACCTAGTACACTACTTCCCTCTCTAATTTTCTTCCCGAACACAATAAGTAACACAAACGAAACAAGCGGGAAAAGCGGTATGAGCCATGCATAATCGATCATTGTTTCCTTCCCCCTTTTCGGTCACAATGCTATCCTTTGAGCGTATCCATCTCATCTACATGAACTGTCGGGCGATTACGGTACAAAGCAATCAAAATTGCAAGCCCTACCGCTGCCTCCGCTGCCGCTACAGACATCGTAAACAGCGAGAAAATTTGCCCTGTTAAATTCGGAAACAAGCCTAATTTACTAAACGCTACTAAATTTAAATTGGCCGCGTTAAGCATCAATTCGATACAAACTAATACAATTACTGTATTTCGCTTTGTTAAAGCTCCAAATAAGCCGATGCAAAACAAAATAATCGCAAGTGTTAAATACGCAGAAGCCGGAACGCTACTCATGGGAATCCTCCTCCCCCTCATCCTTCTTCGCAAGGATAATCGCTCCTACAAGTGCTACAAGTAAAATAACTGAAGTTAACTCGAATGGAATAATATATTTTGAATAGAGAAGTGTACCGATTTGAAGTGTGTTGTTTTCATGAAGAGGTAAACTTCCTTGTGTGCTTTGATTTGAAAAATCGATACTATTAACAGCGAAATACATAACTGCTCCAAATGCTACAACCGCAAAGAAGATAATCCATTTTCGAAGAGTAAGACGCGATTCATTTTCCGCGTTATGTTTCGTTAACATAATGCCAAAAATCATAATAATAGTGATCGCACCAGAGTAAAGTAAAATTTGTGCAACACCGATAAACTCGGCTGATAAAAGAAAGTACAAACCTGCAATGCTGAGGAATGTAAGAACGAGAGCTAGCATCATATGCATGACTTTCGTTAAGTTCAACATAAGAACACCGCCGATAATCGCAGACAAGGATAGGATAAAGAATGCTACAAACTCGCCATTCATGCTTTATTCTCCTTCCTGACGTTCTCGTCGTTTTCGTCAAGCCACTGCAAATTTTTAAATAAATCATCACGTGAATACTCTGCGAGTTCGAAGTTATTTGTCATTACAATTGCCTCTGTTGGGCAAACTTCTGTACATAAATCACAAAGAATACAAATTTCAAAATTAATATCGTACGTGTCGATAATTTTTCCTTTTTTCGTAGGATCAGGATGTTTTTTTCCCGTTAATTGAATGCAATCTGTCGGACAAATATTGGAACACTGATTACAAACAATACATTTCTCTGGATAAAACTTTTGAATACCCCGAAAGCGATCTGGTAATGGCAACGGCTGATTCGGATAATCATACGTCACCTTTTTCTTACTCAAATTACTAAGCGTATATTTTAAACCTTTAAATAGTCCTTTCATCTCTTACTGGCACCCCCTTTATAGATTAGAAGAATAACTCCTTAATCAATGCCGTTAAGAAAATATTTGCAAGTGCAATTGGCAATAATACTTTCCAGCCAAACTCCATTAACTGGTCACCTCTTATACGTGGGAACGTAACGCGGAACCAAATTAATAGAAAGACCACACTGCTGAATTTCAGAGCAAACCATACTGCTCCTGGAATAAATCCAAGGAACATAACTGGATTCCATCCGCCTAAAAAAAGTACTGTAATTAAAGATGCCATCCCGAAGAAATACACATACTCTGAAAGCATGAAAAACGCCCAGCGAAACCCTGAGTATTCCGTATGGTATCCCGAAACAAGTTCTGACTCCGCTTCGGGTAAATCAAATGGCGTCCTATTTAACTCTGCAACTGCAGCAATTAAGAAAACGACGAAACCGATCGGCTGCGCGAAAATGTACCATACCTTCTCTTGCGCCGCTACAATCTCATTTAAATTAAGGCTACCAGCTAACAAAACGACGCCAATTACACTCATCACAAGTGGAATCTCATAAGAAATCATTTGCGCTGCTGCGCGCATCCCTCCTAGAAGGGAGTATTTATTATTCGATGCCCATCCCCCGGTTACAACGCCGATCGTCGTAATCCCAGAAACAGCAATGTAATACAGTAATCCTACACCAATATCCGCGAACTGAAATTTATCAGTAAACGGGATAACCGCAAGTACCATAAATGCTGGTGCGAAAGCAATAACAGGCGCTAATATAAACAACGGTTTATCTGCAGCCTTCGGAATGCTATCTTCTTTTAATAATAATTTCAAAACATCAGCTACCGTTTGTAATAAACCGAACCGGCCCCCAACTTGGTTTGGTCCAATCCGCCCTTGCATAAATCCCATCACTTTCCGTTCTGCCAAAATACCGTATGTAACGAAGCCAAGGACTGCAAATAATAAAAGCACCGCTAATCCGAAAAAAATGAAGAAATTCGTCCAGCCTGAAGGTGATTGTAAGAGCGTCTCAATCATTAGCCGTCAACCTCCCCAAGTACAATATCAACCCCACCTAAAATCGTAATTAAATTGGCGATGTTTTCACCTTTCAATAACTTCGGTAAGATTTGCAAATTATAAAAAGATGGTCTGCGGAATTTCAGACGGTATGGCTCTTTCTTTCCATCACTAGCAATATAGCAACCAATCTCTCCCCGCGGTGACTCTATACGGACAAATGCTTCTCCCTTAGGTGCTTTAATAATTTTCGGCACTTTTGCCAGCACGGCTCCATCTTTTGGGAACTGCTCAGCTGCTTGCTCAATAATTTTTAATGACTCCTCAATTTCTTTCATCCGGCAAACGTAGCGATCCCAGGCATCCCCCACACTCCCAACAGGAATGTCAAAGTCAAAACGATCATAAATAGAATACGGCTCATCTTTGCGAAGATCAAAATGAACTCCCGTGCACCGCAAATTCGCTCCGCTCAGAGAGTACGAGATCGCCTCTTCCGCGCTATATATGCCAACGCCTTTCACACGATTTAAGAAAATTTCATTTCCGCTAACAAGGTCGTGATACCCTTCCAATTGCTCTCTCATATACGGAACAAACTCTTTCACCTTCTCAATCCAGCCGTCCGGCGCATCCCACTTCACGCCGCCGACTCTCATATAGTTGAAAGTAAGCCTTGCACCGCACAATTCATTTAATAAATTTATAATCATCTCTCGTTCACGAAATGCGTATAAAAACGGACTAACCGCCCCTATATCAAGCAGGTTCGTTCCCCACCAGACGAGATGACTTGCAACCCTTCCCAGCTCCATCGCAAGCACACGTAAGTATTCAGCACGCTCCGGAATCTCAAGTCCCATCATCGTCTCTACAGCATGGCAAATGACGTAGTTATTCGTCATCGCTGATAAATAGTCCATTCGATCTGTATACGGGATAATTTGTGTATACTGCAAGCTCTCAGCAATCTTTTCTGTTCCGCGATGCAAATACCCGATAACTGGTGTAGCCTCTTTAATAATTTCCCCGTCAATCTTAATTACAAGCCGAAACACACCATGTGTACTCGGGTGCTGCGGTCCAACATTTAAGAGCATCTCCTCCGTACGGATCACAAGCTACACCTCCACATCATACGGTTCATAATCTTTCCTAAGTGGATACCCTACCCAATCATCCGGCATTAAAATGCGAGATAAATTAGGATGACCTTTAAATACAATACCTAGCAAATCATACGCTTCACGCTCCGGCCAATCTGCCCCTTTCCAAAGCGGCGTCACCGATTCTACTTGCGGCGCTTCCCTATCCAGTTTTACCTTCACTGCTACTGACTGCTTCTTTCCATATGAAAATAAATGAACATATACTTCCATATGCGTCACAAAATCCGTCGCATGTAGCTCTGACATATAATCAAAAGCAAGTCCCTCATGCAATCGCATTAACTCCATCACTTCATAATATTTTGAAGGCTCCACCACAAGAGTTGGAACATCTTTTGAAAGCTTATTAATATAGGAATCTACTAATGCATATTCCCCTACCTTCTCCTTAACAGCCTCCACATATTGATTTAAATACGGTTGGTTAACTGATGGTTCTTCCTGCTGCGGTTCATCTTCTATCTTATTTACAGCTCCCTTTGCTCTTGCCGCAGCAGCGGCTTTCGCTTTCGCGGCTGCAATAGCCTTTGCTTTTTCATCTCCAGAATCTCCATCACCTTGCGAGGATTTTGCTTTCGCTAGTGCCGCTGCTTTTGCCTTTGCAGCTGCTACAGCCTTTGCCTTCGCTTTTGCTTTTTCTTCGTCCGTTACTTCTTCTGTTCCTTCTCGCTTTTGCTTCGCTAGTGCCGCTGCTTTTGCCTTTGCAGCTGCTGCGGCCTTTGCCTTCGCTTTTGCTTTTTCTTCATCCGTTACTTCTTCTGTTCCTTCTCGCTTTTGCTTCGCTAATGCCGCTGCTTTTGCTTTTGCGGCTGCTGTGGCCTTTGCCTTCGCTTTTTCTTCGTCCGTTACTTCTCCTGTTCCTTCTCGCTTTTGCTTCGCTAGTGCCGCTGCTTTCGCTTTTGCGGCTGCTGCGGCCTTTGCCTTCGCTTTCGCCTTTTCTTCGTCCGTTACTTCTTCTGTTCCTTCTCGCTTTTGCTTCGCTAATGCCGCTGCTTTTGCTTTTGCGGCTGCTGCGGCCTTTGCCTTTGCTTTCGCTTTTTCTTCGTCCGTTACTTCTTCTGTTCCTTCTCGCTTTTGCTTCGCTAGTGCCGCTGCTTTCGCTTTTGCGGCTGCTGCGGCAAGACGTTTTGCTTCTTCTACATTAACTTCTTTATTTTTTGGTAGCGCTTTCTCTTTTTCTCGATGTTCTCCTTCAAGTTTAGACATTTCTGTCTCATGTTTCGCGGCAAGACGTTTTCGCGCTTCCTCTTTCGCATGACGGGCTGCTTCTCTCTTCATACTTTCTAAGTCTTTATTTGGATCACTCATTTATTCGTCACCTGCTTCCCTGTCTTCGCCTCGTAACGAATTTTTTCTTTTAATTTATTAATTCCATAAATTAAAGCAGCAGGGTTTGGTGGGCATCCAGGAATATATACATCAACTGGTACAATTTGATCTACACCTTTCACAACCGCATACGAATTCACATACGGACCACCGGCTGTTGCACAAGATCCCATCGCAATTACCCACTTTGGTTCAGGCATTTGATCATATAAGCGCCGAACAATAGGCGCCATTTTCTTCGTTACCGTTCCTGACACAATCATGACATCCGATTGTCTTGGTGACGTCCGAAAAAATGACCCAAATCGATCTAAATCGTAATGTGATGAACCTACCCCCATCATTTCAATCGCACAGCATGCCAGTCCAAATGTCATCGGCCATAAAGAGTTGCTCCGTGCCCATCCCTTGAGCTGTTCCAATGTAGAAAAAAAGATATTCCTTTCTAATTCCGCTCGCTCCTGTGGGTGTAATTCCTCAAAATTTATAACCATTGTAACACCTTCTTTTTCCAAGCATACGCTAATCCAACCAACAACATCACAACAAAAATGAGCATTTCAATCAGTGCAAATAAACCCAGCTTGTCATATGCAACAGCCCATGGATATAAAAATAAAGTTTCTACATCAAAGATGACGAACAATAAAGCAAAAATATAATAACGAGCATGAAATCGAATATTCGCATCATGAAAAGGCTCAATTCCACTCTCATACGTCGTCGCTTTCGCTGCACTCGGTTTATTTGGACGCAGCATTTTCCCTAATGTAAGAGCCACTACCGGCAGCAATATACCTAATAGCAAGAAAATCAAAACAATCATATAACTATTTTCATATACACTTGCCATTGTGAAACCCTCCCCCCTGAATTAAGAACAAGTTCACATAGTAAACAATATGTCTTACTTGCATTATTTATTATTTTTAAATTTTTCTAAATAATGCAACTATTTTAATCATTATAGCAAACTTCAAATTCCTATGTCGATATATTGGGAACAGAAACAACAATTAATACTTACTAAACAAAACTATTTTTACAACTCATTATAAATGTGTAAAATAAATATAGAAATTCTATATATTTTTCAAGCAATCCTAAAAAAACATAAACTACAAAAGGTGGCTCTTATGTATATACAGTGGGTGATATAAATGACAAAACAAGCACACGTAAGTATTCTTATAAGCATTTCATTGTTGTATATAGCTATTCATTACGTATCAATGTCCTTTTTATATGAGTACGCACTCCCATTTCAAATATTAACTAGCATCAGTACCATATTAATTGATATTACAATTTGCAGTTATATCTTTTATTTTTCAAATGTAAAACAAGGGTTATCTCGTTTGTTTTGGATAACATTAACTATCGGATCCTTTTCTTATTTCATTGGTGATATAGTAGTTGCTTATCAACGCTTAATTCTGCATGACTACTATACATTCGTTGATCCATCAGACTTTTTTTACTTATTATGTTTAATTAGCTTTGCATTTGCCTTTCTATATGAAATTATTTATGACCGAAACTTATTGGAACAGCTTTCTACGATATGTGATATTTGTATTATTGTTACAGCTCAATTTACTCTAAGCTACTATTTGCTTATTGAAAGAACCATTCATATTTTCACAACATCATATATCGACATGTTTGTTCAACTCACGTATCCAATGGCTGATTTACTCTTTCTTTTAATAGGAATCAATCTTTTATTTAGACCATTATTCTTACTACCAAAACAAGTTGGTGCTCTTCTTGGCAGTGCTTTAATTTTGTATGCTACTACGGATGCTATTTATGCTTATATAAAATACTTCCAGCCTGAGTACTCTATGTTCACAGTTTCTCCATTCTATCAAGTAACTTTAGTATTGGTAGCAATCGCTTGTATACTTCACACAAAAGAGCCTGAAAAACAAGAACAAGTATTACTAACACCTCAATTGGGTGAATCAATCCGATTATCATTACCGTATATTTCTGTAGTGATGCTTATTGTTTTTATATTGGTCGAAAATGTTTTTGCACCTATCGTAGTAATTGGACTGATGGTAACTTTCGCCTTCGTTCTCATACGCCATATGTTAGTCCGAAGACAGAATAAAATATTATTACTAGCACAAATGCAATTCAACTTGGAACTCGAGAAACAAATTGAACTACGTACAGAAGATTTAGTAGAACAAAAAAATGAGTTATATCATAACCAACAAATGTTTAAATCTTTATACGAGCATCATCCAGATCCAATTTTCACATTAGATTTGTACGGTAATTTTCTAAATGTGAACAACGCTGGAACTACTTTACTCGGTTATCAAACGAATGAATTATTAAACCAACCATACTATTCACTTATGTATGAAGAAGATTTGGAAGAGATCATTAATGCCTTTCATCACGTAAAAAAAGGGAACTCTATTTCTTTAGAAATACGGGCATATCATAAAAATAGAGATATTTACTATTTGCATGTTACAGCTGTTCCCATCTTTTTAAAGGAGCATATTTCTGGAGTTTATTTAATGATTAAAGATATTACAGAAAGCAAGCAGCAACAAGAACAAATTAATTTCTTAGCATATCACGATACTTTAACGGAACTTGCAAACCGCCGTTCATTTCATCAGCAGTTAGAACAAGCAATTGCACGAGCAAAAATATCAAAAAGACCTTTTGCTGTTATGTTTCTAGACCTAGATCGCTTTAAAGTTATTAATGATACCCTTGGTCACCGGGTAGGAGATCTCCTATTAATTGCAGTAGCAAAAAGGCTCGAACGAATATCGACACAGAATATGAAACTTGCTCGACTAGCTGGGGATGAGTTCACAATCCTTATCGAAAATTATAACAAAAGAACAGATGTAAAAAGGATAGCTGATATGATTGTAGTAGCCATGAACGAACCATTCGAAATCGAAAATCAACATTTACACATCTCACCGAGTATCGGGATTGCCATATACCCTGAAGCAGGCGAAGACCCACTGTCTATTTTGCAACATGCCGATATGGCCATGTACGAAGCAAAAAATAAAGGGAAAAATCGTAGCTCTCTTTACACGAAAGAACTATATAAGAAAATGGAACGAAAAGCTCGAATCGAAAAAGACTTGCCACTCGCTTTAGTAAACAACGAATTTTATCTCGTCTATCAACCCCAAATTGATACGACAACAAATAAAATTATCGGTGCTGAAGCATTAATACGTTGGAAACATCCACTATTAGGTGACATCTCACCATGCGAGTTCATTCCAATTGTAGAAGAGACACCACAAGTCGTTCCGCTTGGACATTGGGTGTTAAGAGAATCTTGTCGTCAACTAAAAATATGGAAAAGTTTTGGATATACAAACTTAAAAATGAGTGTCAATTTATCAGCGAGAGAATTTCAACAAAATCAATTAATCGAAAATATTTCACGAATACTAAAGGACGTTGAGATTGACCCGAAAGATGTAACACTTGAACTAACAGAACGAATTGCGATGATTGATGAAAAAGAAACATTATCTAGACTAAAGCAATTAAAAGAATATGGTATTCAAACGTCCATCGATGACTTCGGTACCGGCTATTCTTCTCTTGCTTATTTATCAATTTTCCCTATCGATACATTAAAAGTACCAAAAGAATTTACACAACTAGCCGATCATCGACCTGAAGAAAGAGCCATCGTTTCCACTATCCTTTCTCTGGCAAATACTTTAAATCTCTCCGTCGTTGCTGAAGGAATTGAAACAGAAAAACAGCTTAAATTTTTGAAGAAAAATAACTGTAAATACATGCAAGGTTACTATTTCAGTAAACCTCTAACAAGTAAAGAATTTATAAGATTTCTACAAAAAACACCCAGTATGAACCAATAGTTCACACTGGGTGTTTTTATCCCGCTATTTGCGGGCAGTAAGATTCCCACCTCAAAATTATGCTGGAGCAAAGAAGCTAGGTGGGAGATCAACTGCCCGTAAATGCCCGATTGGTGAAGGCTAATAATCAGTGGGATACCCCCCACTGATTAAAGTTTCACTTTATAGTGTCGGAATTTTTTTCTCGTAATATTCTTCTGCAATCTCTTCGTAAAAAGCTGCTGACGTAGTATAAAAATATGGAATTAACCATAAAAATCCAATCCCTAATGTAATACAACTCAATATAAACCAACCAATAAAACTTAAACATAAAATGAAATACTCCATTTTATGTCCATCCATCATACGACGGCTTTCTGTAATAGCTTGATTTATGGAATACTCCGGATGATCATTTATTATAAAGTACGTCATTGCATAAGAAAATGATTTAATAATACCTGGAATAATAAATAGTAAGCACCATAAGAAAATATAAATGTTTACTACTATATATAATAAAAATGACTTTATAAACTTACTTCCTTCTGTAAACCATCTGAATATATGCCCAATACGCGCTTCTTTTTCACGAATTAAATGTAGCGCTAAATAATAGCCACCTAGCGTTAATGGACCTACCAGAAGTATTGTAATAACGTCTACTGTAAGTGAGTTATTTACTTCTTTCCAATCCCAAACCTGAGAGAAAATGAAATCAATACTAAAACTAAAAGCTGACATAAGAATCGAAATAAGTAATGTTGCCCCAACAGCTAATCCCCATTTTCCTTCTAGTGAGTCCAGCGCTTCTCCTTTTAAATCACTAATCATACTTAGCCTCCTATACGTAACAATTCTATTAGTATAGCATGTTCCTACTACAATTCACCTTTTGCAATATAGCGATAAAAATGCGCTGTCGTTGTACCTACATATGGACTAAGCCAAAGAAATCCTATTCCAAGAGTAAGAATCGCTAAGATAGCCCATCCTATGAAGCTAAGCCATAAAAGAAATAAATCTAGTTTATGCCCCTTCATAAGGTTCTTACTTTCTTTCATCGCCTGCGAAACGCTATATTCTGATTTTTCAACCATCACATAATACGTCATCGAATATGAAAAATACAGAACAGCGATTACAATGATCGAAATAGCTAGTAAAACAAAGAAAGCGATTATGAAAGATGGGTTGGCATTCTCATCAAAAAAGCCTAATATCCCAAATACAATCATTCCAAGCATCGGAACCCACGTACCTGTATATAACAAAAGTGCAAGCATAGCCCACATTGTTTTCATCATTCTTTTAAAACCACGAAATCCTTCAAATAAATAATCTACTCTAGCATCTTCTCGTTTACTTATTTGTAGAAACACATTCGTATAACCGTATGAAGTAATACCATAAGCTGCAGAACCTAAAATTATCATAAGGCAATAAAAAATCCCAAACATAACACTAGCTCCAATTGACATCGCTCCTTCTTCAATTGAACCAGTTGAAATAGTCACTAAAAGAAATATTATAACTCCTGAAATTAATAGTATAAGCATTACAGCCATTGAAACGACGTAACTTATAATATGATATAAAATCGTCGATCCAACACCTAAGCCCCATTTCCCCTTCAAGGAATGTAATGCTTCTTGCTTCATTTCACCGATCATTTGTTCATCTCCTTTATAAAATATAAATTGCTCTATATTCTCTACTTATACAAGCAATGACATAATTATACCATTTTGTTAATTTATTCATAAACAACAAAAAAATCCGTGAAGGCGAAGCCCTCACGGATTTTTATTTCATATCGGAAACGTTTAAACGGTTCACAGCACGCTGCAAGGCCATTTCTGCACGTCTAAAGTCAACATGTGCTTGTTTATCTTGCATACGTTGCTCAGCGCGACGTTTCGATTCATTTGCACGATGGATATCGATATGGTTTGCTTCTTCAGCAGATGATGATAATATAGTTACTTTATCTGGACGAACTTCGATAAAGCCACCACTTACTGCTACATAATCAGTGTGCCCACCATTTTTCAGACGAACCGCACTAATTTTTAATGGTGCAACAGTTGGAATGTGACCTGGTAAGATCCCCATTTCCCCACTCTCTGCTTTTACGCTTACCATTTCTACTTCTTTTTCGTAAACCGGTCCATCAGGAGTTACAATACTGACTGGAAATGTCTTCATAATTCGTCCCTCCTAAGGCCTTACGCCATCATTTTCTTCGCGTTTTCAATAACTTCTTCAATGCTACCTACTAAGCGGAATGCATCTTCTGGAAGGTCATCATATTTTCCTTCTAGAATTTCTTTGAAGCCACTAACTGTATTTTTTACAGGTACATAAGAACCTTTTTGACCTGTAAACTGCTCAGCTACGTGGAAGTTTTGAGATAAGAAGAATTGAATACGACGAGCACGATGTACAACTAACTTATCTTCTTCAGATAACTCATCCATACCTAAGATAGCGATGATATCTTGAAGCTCTTTATAACGCTGTAAAGTTTGCTGTACTTGACGAGCTACTTCATAATGCTCTTCTCCTACGATTTCTGGAGAAAGTGCACGAGATGTAGATGCTAATGGATCTACGGCTGGGTAAATACCCATTTGTGTTAAACGACGCTCTAAGTTTGTTGTTGCATCTAAGTGAGCGAACGTTGTAGCTGGTGCTGGATCCGTATAGTCATCGGCTGGTACATATACCGCTTGGATAGACGTGATAGATCCTTTATTTGTAGATGTAATACGCTCTTGTAATTGACCCATTTCTGTTGCAAGTGTTGGTTGGTAACCTACCGCAGATGGCATACGACCAAGAAGGGCAGATACTTCAGAACCTGCTTGCGTGAAACGGAAGATGTTATCGATGAACAATAGTACGTCTTGTCCTTGCTCATCACGGAAATGCTCAGCCATTGTTAAACCTGTTAATGCAACACGTTGACGTGCTCCAGGTGGCTCATTCATTTGTCCGAATACCATCGCAGTTTTCTTGATTACGCCAGAATCGCTCATTTCATGGTATAAGTCATTACCCTCACGAGTACGCTCACCTACACCAGCGAATACAGAGATACCACCGTGTTCTTGTGCGATGTTATTGATTAATTCCTGAATTAATACCGTTTTACCTACACCGGCACCACCGAATAGACCGATCTTCCCACCCTTAATGTAAGGAGCAAGTAAGTCTACTACTTTAATACCAGTTTCAAGAATTTCTACTTTAGTAGATAATTCTTCGAATGCAGGTGCTTGGCGGTGAATTGGATCACGGTGTACATCCGCAGGAAGTTCACCATCTAAGTCAATTGCATCACCTAATACGTTAAATACACGACCAAGTGTTGCATCACCAACTGGTACAGAGATTGCTTTACCAGTATCTTCTACTTCTGTGCCACGAACAAGTCCATCTGTGGAAGACATTGCAACTGTACGAACTGTGTCATCACCTAAATGAAGTGCAACTTCAAATGTTAAGTTAATGTTTGCTCCGTTTTCGTTGCTTTGTTTTACCGTAAGGGCGTTGTAGATTTCTGGTAGCTTTCCGCCATCAAACTTAACGTCTACAACCGGACCCATGATTTGCGTAACGCGCCCTTTATTCATCGGGTTCCCTCCTAGCTTTCTTTTAATTAGCCAACTTTCTAAGAGAAGTCGGCTTTTAATTTTTTATTAGTTTATAGCTTATGCGACTCTTTTGACAGAGCCGCTTCCACTTTTTATTGAATCTAGCTCCGGTGGCTAGAAGGGTCGGTCATTTCACCCCTTCCTACGAGGCAAAGAACGCCTCTTTGTCAGGAGTTCCAATGCCCTCCCCTTCTGGGCAAGCCACCTACGCTTTTTAATACTATTCTAACGCTGCTGCTCCACCAACGATTTCCGTAATTTCTTGCGTAATCGCTGCTTGACGTGCACGGTTGAATGAAAGTGTAAGTGAATCGATAACTTCCATCGCGTTGTCTGTAGCACTCTTCATTGCTGTCATACGCGCCGCGTGTTCACTTGCTTTACCGTCTAGTAATGCACCGTAC
Source organism: Bacillus silvicola (assembly GCF_050524305.1). NCBI lineage: Bacteria > Bacillati > Bacillota > Bacilli > Caryophanales > Bacillaceae > Bacillus > Bacillus silvicola. The sequence continues at coordinate 1,416,174 of NZ_JBNGVC010000013.1, read as the reverse complement.
ACTAAGCTTTCTGCGTATTGTGGCAATAATACTTTTAAAATTTCTTCTTCAGAAGGTTCGAATTCATAAGCTGTCGTCGGTTTGTCAGACGCCACATCAGTAAGCGGTAAAATTTTATTTTCCGTTACTTCTTGTGAAATTTTACTTACGTAATGGTTGTAGTAAATGTACAGCTCATCATAAGCACCATCTGCGAACATCGCAATTGCTCGAGAAGCAAGATCTTTAATATCAGTAAATGATGGGTGGTCAGATAATCCAACTACTTCATCAATGATGTTAAAGCCGCGACGTTTTAAATAATCACGTCCTAGTCGTCCAAGCACAATAATTGAATATTGGTTTGAATCCATATTATGACGTTCACGAACTACGTTACTTACCGTACGTAATACGTTACTGTTATAACCACCTGCTAGTCCGCGATCAGATGTAATAACGATGTACCCTGTACGCTTTACAGGACGCGCATTTAGCATTGGGTGATTAATCCCTTTACTTCCTTGCGCAATGCTCGCTACTACTTCTTGAATCTTTTCCATATACGGAACGAAAGATTTAGCATTTTGCTCTGCACGGTTTAACTTAGATGCAGATACCATCTCCATCGCTTTCGTAATTTGGCTCGTTTTCTTTGTCGAGGTAATCTTCGCTTTTATATCGCGTAAAGATGCCACAGGTTTTCACCACCTTTTTTCCAGAAGTTGGCACGATTAGTAAGAATCCTCTTCCTAATCTACGTTGCAAGATATTCTTGCTCATGATTGAAGGAAAAGAATAGGTGCACCTACTCTTTTCCTTTACATAACCGTCAGCAATCTCAAATCTTGAGATGCCTTATATATATACTATCTAGCTCCAGCGGCTTGAATGCTCGGTGGCTTCACTTCTTCCTACGAGACAAAGACCGTCTCTTCGTCAGAAGCTCCATCCCCCTCACATTCAGAACGAGCCGCTTCCACTTTTATTATTCAGAAGCTACGAATACTTTTTTAAATCCGTTAATTGCTGCTGCAAATTTGTCGTCATCCGCAAGTTTCTTAGTTGTGCGGATTTCTTCTAATAAGTCAGTCGCATTTGAATCTAACCAAGCATGGAATTCTTCTTCGAAACGAGTGATATCTACTACTGGGATATCATCTAGGAATCCACGTGTTAAAGCGTAAAGAATGATAACTTGTTTCTCTACACGTAACGGTTTGTGTAATCCTTGTTTTAATACCTCAACTGTACGAGCACCACGGTTTAGTTTCGCTTGTGTTGCTTTATCAAGGTCAGAACCGAACTGAGCGAACGCTTCTAACTCACGGTAAGATGCAAGGTCAAGACGAAGTGTACCTGATACTTTACTCATTGCTTTAATCTGAGCAGATCCACCTACACGAGATACAGAAGTACCCGCATCGATCGCTGGACGTACGCCAGAGAAGAATAGGTCAGATTGTAAGAAGATTTGTCCATCCGTAATCGAGATTACGTTTGTTGGGATGTAAGCTGATACGTCCCCTGCTTGTGTTTCGATGAAAGGTAGTGCAGTTAAAGAACCGCCGCCTCTTGCATCACTTAATTTTGCTGCACGCTCTAATAAGCGAGAATGTAAGTAGAATACATCCCCTGGATATGCTTCACGACCTGGAGGACGACGTAATAGTAATGAAAGCTCACGGTAAGCCGCTGCTTGTTTTGATAAGTCATCATATACTACTAATACGTGTTTACCATTGTACATAAACTCTTCACCCATTGTTACACCAGCATAAGCAGCTAAGTATAATAATGGAGCTGGTTGAGAAGCTGATGCAGTTACAACGATTGTGTAATCTAATGCACCGTGCTTACGTAGTGTTTCTACTACGTTACGTACAGTTGATTCTTTTTGTCCGATAGCTACATAGATACAAATCATATCTTCATCTTTTTGGTTAATGATTGTATCAAGTGCAACTGCTGTTTTACCTGTTTGGCGGTCACCGATGATTAACTCACGTTGACCACGGCCAATTGGTACAAGAGCATCGATCGCTTTAATACCTGTTTGAAGTGGCTCATGAACAGATTTACGATCCATTACACCTGGTGCTGGACTTTCGATTGGACGAGTGTTTGTTGTATTGATTGGGCCTAAACCATCAACTGGTTGACCTAATGGGTTTACAACACGACCGATTAGTTCTTTCCCTACTGGTACTTGCATGATGCGACCAGTACGACGAACTTCGTCACCTTCACGGATTTCTGTGTAAGGTCCTAAAATAATGATACCTACGTTGTTTTCTTCTAAGTTTTGTGCTAGCCCCATAACGCCGTTAGAGAACTCTACAAGTTCACCAGCCATAACGTTATCAAGACCATGAGCACGCGCGATACCGTCACCAACTTGGATAACTGTACCAACATCACTAACTTCGATTTCAGACTGATAGTTCTCGATTTGTTGCTTTATCAGTGCGCTAATTTCTTCAGCTCTGATGCTCATGTGCTTCACCCCTATCTATTCTTCATTAATTCACGCTGAATACGTGCTAATTTTCCTTGTAAGCTTCCGTCGTAAATGCGATTTCCAATACGTACTTTAATGCCGCCTAGTAAATCTTCATCTACAACATTTTTCACGCGAATTGCATCTTTTCCCGTTCTCTTTGCAAATGCTTCTGCAACGTTAAGCTTCTCTTCTTCAGATAGAAGACGAGTAGAATACACAGTTGCATCCGCTACGTTACGTTCTTCATTAGCAAGAACAACATATTCATCCGCAATTTCAGGTAAGATTTCAATACGCTTGTTATCAATTAAAATATATAACGTATTTAAAATAGATTCAGAAACAGATCCGAATACGTTTGCAAGAAACGTTTTCTTCTGCTCTTTTGAAATGTTCGGTTGCGTTAAAAAGCTATGTAGTTCTCCGTTCTTTACATAAACGTTTTGTACAAGGCGTAATTCCTCTTCAAACATTTCTAATACGTGTTTTTCTTTTGCAATTTTAAAAAGAGCGACAGCATAACGTTTTGCTACAATCCCATTGCTCATCGCGCTTCTCCTACTTCTTTAATATAATCGCGAATTAACTTCACTTGATCTTCTTCTTTTAACTCTTTTTCAATTACTTTAGAAGCAATTTGAACAGATAAAGAAGCGACTTGTTCTTGTAAAGCAGCAATCGCTTGCTCTTTTTCGCGTTGAATTTCTTGTACAGCAGATGCTTTAATTGATTCTGCTTCTTCTTTCGCAGCAGCAACAATCACATCTTTTTGATCTACAGCTTGTTTTTTCGCTCTTTCGATTAACTCTTGTGCTTCAACACGCGATTGTTTTAACATTTCACGTTGTTCTTCTACTAATTTCTTCGCTTCAGCGTTACTTCTTTCTGCAGCGTCGATTTCACTAGTAACATGCTCTTCACGTTCTTTCATAATTCCCATTAAAGGACCCCACGCAAATTTGCGTAGCATTACTAATAGAAGTAAGAAAATGAACAATGTATAAGCAATCGTTCCAAATGGAATGGCAGCCCCTAATAATAAAGTTGGCACAAGGATTCACTCCCTTCAAAATATCTAAATTGATCATATGAAAAAAAAAGACATACGTTTCGTTCATAAAGCAATGGCGAAGAAAGTTCAAAAAACACTCTTCGCCATCTATGTAAGGGGAGTCTCCCTTATTTGTTCATTACGATGAAAGCAATAACTACACCGATGATTGGAAGTGCCTCAACTAAAGCAACCCCGATGAACATAATTGTTTGAAGTGCGCCTTTTAATTCTGGTTGACGAGCAACACCTTCGATTGTACGTGATACGATAAGACCGTTACCAATACCTGCACCTAATGCTGATAAACCAATTGCAATTGCAGCTGCGATTACACCTAAACTCATTTAATTTGTCCTCCTTTGTATTATAAAAAAATAAATTTTTTCTTACTTAAATTATATTAATGGTCATGGCTTACTTTATGAGCCATATAAACCATCGTTAACATAACGAAAATAAATGACTGGATTGATCCAACGAATACGCTGAATCCCATCCATGCTAACATTGGTACAAGCGCACCTAATGCTCCAAGGAATGATGCCCCGCCTAACTTAGCAAGTAATCCTAATAAGATCTCACCTGCATAAATGTTACCGAATAAACGAAGACCTAACGTTAATGTGTTAGCAAACTCCTCAATAACCTTTAATGGGAATAAGAATTTCATTGGTTGGAAATAACCTTTAACATATTCTTTCGTACCCTTCATCTTAATTCCATAATAATGGGTGAGGGTAACTACCATCACGGCTAATGTTAATGTAACTGCTGGATCAGACGTTGGTGATCTCCACCATGCAATATGTTCGCCAGCCTCAACTGTTGAATACATGAATGGTAAACCAAGGAAGTTCGATACGATGATAAACATGATAAGCGTAACGCCAAGCGTTAAGAAACGTCCACCTGTTTTCCAGTCCATCGTACTATTGATAATCCCTTTCACGAAGTCAAACACCCATTCCATGAAATTTTGCATCCCGGTTGGGCGAAGGGCTAAACTGCGAGTTCCGATAACAGCGATTAAGAAAACAATAACTGCTGCTACAGTAACCATCATAACTGATGACAAATCGAACGTTAAACCTAGAAATTCAACTAATTTACCGTGTTCCACTAGTAATTCACCTCTCTTCCCTGCTCTTATACTCTAAATAAAGAAAATCTATGATCATGACAAGGTATCCTGTCAGCAATCCTACACCTAGGCCCCACATCGCAATTAGCTCTTGATATTTGGCTGCAAATAAAATTAATAACCCAATCGTGGCAAATCTTGAATATGTACTTACCGCTGTCGCCTTAAACTTCACGTTTTCTCCATTTGTTACGCGATCTAATAGCTTGTCTGTTCTACGTGCAATGATGCGCAAACTAAGAAAACTGAAAATCGTTCCGATAATCAGTCCAAGAAATACATCCTTGTAAGAGGTAAATCCCCATCCTAGCACTAGAAGCGCAAGCAAGTAGTACATATATTTCTTTTGTCTTTGGACAAGTCCATGTACGTCTATCATCATTGCTCTCCCGAATAGTAATGTCGAATGAGTCGAATCATTGCGTATATCCCTGTTCCTAAACCGAGTAATAACCCTATAATAAGAAACAATGGAAACGTTCCAACCTTATTATCAATCCATTGCCCACCAAAGATTCCAATAAGAATAGAACCGACTAACTGAGCAAGAATTCCTGACATTAAAGCATATGCTTTTATATGGCTGCGATCGTTTTTTTGCAAGGATTCATCCCTCCAATATGTAACCCTCATTCACGATGTGTTAATAATAACTCATTTTTCTGCATAAATTCTATACAAAATAAAAAGTTTACATTTTCGTCACGGAATAGATGCATTTTTGTCACTGAAAGCCCTACCATCTATCCCCGTTGTTAGCATACAATAGGGTATTAACAGTGTCAACGAGAAATCGTAAAAAATCAAAAAATTTGAGTATTAGTCATTTCCTCCCAAAAATGAAAACGTTCCCCTTCTAAATACTGGTTAGAGATATGCAATTTCTAACAGTTTTCTCTTTATAATAGAAGAAAATGTTCACAAGTTTGTCACTATTATATTTTTAAGATATAGCGCTTTCCTTCCATAATATAGTGTTCCCAAGACGTAAGACTTCTATATTATATGTGATGTGTATGCAACTTATGTTGTATACACCCTGTATATTTATCTCCCCCTCCCCCGCACGCTCAGGGCGAAAAAAAAGACGAGCGGGGACTCCCCTCTCGTCTGTTGTCTTACTTCGTTCCGAATAAACGGTCACCAGCATCACCAAGACCTGGAACTACATAACCATGGTCATTTAGCTTCTCATCTAATGCTGCTACATAAATATCAACATCAGGATGCTCTTCTTGTACTACTTTTACTCCTTCTGGAGCAGCTACGATACACATTAATTTAATTTGCTTTGCACCGCGCTTTTTCAGAGAATTAATTGCTTCAGCTGCAGAACCACCTGTTGCTAGCATTGGATCTAGTACGATAAAGTCACGCTCTTCTACATCCGTTGGAAGTTTCACATAGTATTCTACCGGTTGCAATGTTTTAGGGTCACGGTATAAACCAACGTGTCCTACTTTTGCTGCTGGAATTAATTTCAGAATTCCATCAACCATTCCTAAACCTGCACGTAAAATCGGAATTAAACCAAGTTTTTTACCAGCGATCACTTTTGTTGTCGCTTTGCTTACAGGCGTTTCAATTTCAATGTCTTTAAGTGGAAGGTCGCGAGTAATTTCAAAAGCCATTAAGCTTGCTACTTCGTCCACTAATTCACGAAAATCTTTCGTACCTGTATTCTTATCGCGAATATATGTAATCTTATGTTGAATTAACGGGTGATCAAATACATACAGTTTTCCCATGTGAATCTCTCCTTTAGATGATATTCATGCGTTTACACGCTTTTTTACACTATTTACGATTGTAAAGAAAACGCTACTAATATTCAAGGGCAAATTTGGCAAAATCATGATTTTGTGATGAATCTATCTAGTATCTTTACCAATTATGGGAGGTGTATCCTTCATTATATCGCCAAAATTTATTCATCATTTGTATACATACTTTAAAAACAATATATGTCCAAAAAAAAGACTACTAAAACAATTACGTTTCAGCAGTCTTTTTCAATCTATTATAGATTTGTATACATTGGGAATTTGCTCGTTAACGCTTCTACACGTTTACGCGCTTCTTCTAATGCAACTTCATTCTCATGATTTTTTAATGTATAAGCAATAAGTGCTGCAATTTCATCCATTTCTTCTAAGCCGAAACCACGAGATGTTACAGCTGCCGTACCGATACGCACGCCGCTTGTTACAAATGGGCTTGCTGTTTCAAATGGAATTGTATTTTTGTTCACTGTAATACCAACTTCATCTAATACGTGCTCTGCTACTTTACCTGTGATTTCTAAGTTACGAACATCAATCAAGATTAAGTGATTGTCTGTTCCACCAGAAACAAGTGTAAGTCCTTCTTTTTGAAGGCCTTCAGCTAAGCGGTTCGCATTATTAATGATATTTTGTGCATATGTTTTAAACTCATCTTGTAGTGTCTCACCAAACGCAACAGCTTTTGCAGCAATTACGTGCATAAGTGGACCACCTTGGATACCAGGGAAGATTGATTTATCAATTTGTTTTGCAAATTGCTCTTCACATAAAATCATACCACCACGTGGACCACGTAATGTTTTATGTGTTGTCGTTGTAACGAAATGTGCATGTGGTACTGGGTTTGGATGCAAACCAGCAGCTACTAAACCAGCGATATGTGCCATATCAACCATAAAGTATGCACCCACTTCATCTGCAATCTCACGGAATCGTTTGAAATCGATAACACGAGGATATGCACTTGCACCTGCAACGATTAATTTTGGTTTATGTTCTTTCGCTTTTGCTAATACATCATCGTAATTAATACGGTGAGATTCAGCATCCACGCCATATTCTACGAAATTATATTGTACTCCACTGAAGTTAACAGGGCTTCCGTGTGTTAAGTGACCACCATGGGATAAATTCATACCAAGTACTGTATCGCCTTGCTCTAAAATTGTGAAGTATACTGCCATGTTCGCTTGTGCACCAGAATGTGGTTGAACATTTACATGCTCTGCACCAAAAATTTCTTTCGCGCGATCACGTGCGATATCTTCCACTACGTCTACGTGCTCACAGCCACCATAGTAACGTTTTCCAGGATATCCTTCAGCATACTTATTCGTTAAAACAGAACCTTGCGCCTCCATTACTGCTTCACTTACAAAGTTTTCCGAAGCAATTAACTCAATCTTTGAACGCTGTCTTCCTAGTTCTGCCTCAATTGCAGCAAATACCTTTTCATCTTGACGTTTTAAATGATCCACCAAAATCCCCCTTTTCTGAACGAATTACATCGATTCCCAATAGTTTTTTCTCATTTATTCAGAAAAAACGAAAATTCAGGTTGTAATTCTTTCGAACCTTCATGTTTTCAACTACATTCTAACATGACTTTCTATATCATAAAAGAAAAAAAAAGACCGAAATCGGTCTTTTCTTTCTTCTATTATAAAGTCAGACTACATACCTTTTATTTTTCGATATAAAGCTATTATGCGACTTTATAATTTTTCACGTTTAACGGCAAGGAATAGCTTCTTCATTTGCCGCATAAACAGCACGTGCTCCACCTATTAGTTTTCCACGTGTTTTCGCCATCGTTACATGCGCACTTCCTATTTCCTTCACACTTGTACGAACCGGAACAGCTACATGTTTTAAATGCATACCGATAAATGTATCGCCGATATCCATTCCTGCATCTGCTTTAATAAACTCAATTACTACCGGATCTTTAAAATTGTGATACGCATACGTCGCTAATGCACCACCTGCTGATCTAACAGGCGTAACTGTTACAATTTCAAACTGATATTTCATCGCTACATCTCTCTCAACTACTAAAGCACGATTTAAATGCTCACAACATTGAAACGCCAATTCAATACCTGTTCCCTCTTGAAATTGCTTTAATTCAGAAAAAATCGCCTCTGCCACTTCCATCGTTCCTGATGTTCCAATTCTTTCACCTAGCACTTCACTCGTGCTACACCCCACTACAAAAATTTGACCACTTTGCAGCGTGGCTTGTTCTTGGAAATCAGAAAGCGACATTTGTAGCTGTTCTCTTACCTTTACGATTTCTGTCATTACGCCTCTTCCTTTCACAGGTTGGTTCACCAAATTATATTTCATACTACTCATAGTTAGAATCTATTACTTTGTTTCGTACGTTTTAATTTTTCCTACGCGGTTTTCGTGACGGCCACCTTCATAGTCAGTTGTTAACCAAATTTTTGCGATATCACGCGCTAGACCAGCCCCAATTACACGCTCGCCCATTGCTAGCATGTTAGTGTCATTATGCTCTCTCGTCGCTTTCGCACTAAAAGTATCATGAACTAACGCACAACGAATACCGTTTACTTTGTTTGCCGCGATTGACATGCCGATGCCTGTCCCGCAAACTAAAATACCACGATCTACTTCACCATTTGCGACCATTTCTGCTGCCGGAAACGCAAAATCAGGGTAATCAACAGAACCAGCTTCACATTCACAACCTAAATCAATATATTCAATATTTAATTCTTCTAATAAACTTACAAGTTCTTTACGGATATTCATACCGCCGTGATCAGATGCTACTACTACTTTCATTTTTACCCCTCCAAAGTTTCAATCAATTATCTCCATTTCACACTCGCTCCCTTAATGGAACAAAGTGATCTCCAATATCGTATTATACACGAAACATCAACCTTCTGAATGTTTTTTCAGGAAAGTTTGTACAAGTTTTTCCATCTCTTCTAGCGTTTCTTTATAAATAGAAAGCGATCCGCCAAATGGATCTGAAATATCCTTACTTATACCCTCAGTTAATCCATATAATGTATCCAATTTCTTTTCAACACTCGGATAATGCCCAAGTACAATTTGCTTATGGTTTTCCGTCATTGTTACTACAATATCCGCCCAATCAACCAAAGTTTCATTTACCTGCTGCGCGGCATGATCGATTGCAATGCCTTTTTCAGCTAAAGCTTCCTTTGCATGTACCGACGCATCGCTTCCAGGATAGGCGAAAACGCCAGCAGATTGCACTTCAAATTTACCTTCTCCGTAATGACGAAGCAATGCCTCAGCCATCGGACTACGGCATGTATTTCCAGTGCAAACAAATAACACTCGTTTCATCTAAACCCGCCCCTTTTTTCTGTTTTCTACCATTTATCATAGCGTACATTAGAATAGAACAAAAGAAATGTGAATATACGAAAGGCGCATTTCTCTTATATTTTTTCTAAGAAAAATGCGCCTTATCCACATATATGTGAAACCCTATTTCCAAGTGCCCAAGGTATTTTACCATACATGATGAACACACTACAAAATAAAATAAGGAATCCATTTCATACGAAACAGATTCCTCTTATAGAATAATTATTTCATTGTAACTTTCATTACTTCTGTTGAACCTTTTGTAGCTGTTACACCTACAGTTGTCTTAATAGACTCAGCTGCATCTGTGTTTGTAATAACGATTGGAGTAATTGTGCTTTTCGCTTTTTCACGAATTAATTCTAAGTCGAATGAGATTAATTTATCTCCAGCTTTTACAGCTTGTCCTTCAGAAACGTGAGCTTCGAAACCTTCACCTTCCATTTTTACAGTTTCTAATCCAACGTGGATTAAAATTTCTGTACCGTTTTTCGCTTTAATTCCAATAGCATGTTTCGTGTGGAATAATTGTACGATTTCACCATCAACTGGAGATACAACTACACCTTCAGTAGGATCGATTGCAACACCGTCACCCATCATACGACCAGCGAATACTGGATCTGGTACTTCTTCAATATTTTTCACTGCTCCAGTTAATGGAGCTACGATTGTTTCTTCATTTGTTTTTGAACCAAAACCGAATAATTTTTTAAACATAGGATAGTCCTCCTTATAATTTACCTAAAAGTTTATAGGGCAATCTCTATTCAAGATCGAAATACACGTAAGACTTCATACTTCGAATGTTATACTGTAAAAACGCTTTCGAAATAAATTGTGTCATTACTAATAGACTCTTATTGTAGCGCCTCACAAAATTCCAGTCAATTCTGATTGTCTGAATAACAATAAGAAGTTAACTTCTACTTATATTTTCTCTTTTTTCACCCAACTTGTCTAGAGGTCTTTACTACATTTTGCTTTTTGTTGTTAATTTGTAAAATTTATTTCAAACTTTTTTCTAAATCTACTTGACTAAAGTAAGTAACTATTTTATTATTACTTACATAAGGTAAGTTAATAACTTTTAGGAGGTTTTTAAAAATGATGGATTTCGGTCTTCTTATTATTCGTCTTATTATAGGTATTACATTCATGGGTCATGGTGCTCAAAAATTATTTGGTTGGTTCGGTGGTTACGGTTTAAAAGGAACAGGTGGCTGGATGGAATCAATCGGGTTACGCCCTGGTGTATTCATGGCATTTATGGCTGGCGCAACTGAATTATTAGGTGGCTTCTTATTCGCATCAGGTATTTTCACTGCAGTTGGTTCATTATTTATCGTCGGAACGATGTTAATGGCAATCTTCACTGTTCACGGAAAAAATGGTTACTGGGTAACACAAAACGGATATGAGTATAATTTAATGTTAATCGCTGTTGCTGTTGGTGTAGCTTTAATCGGACCTGGCGCATACGTTTTACTTTAATATTTATCTCGATTTCAAGATGTTTACCAAAAAAGAGATTACTTCAGTACAATTGAGGTAATCTCTTTTTTTACATCATCAAAAAAATATTATTTTCAGCAGGAGATTCCCATTGATATCTTGTAAACAAACAGTAAGTATTCATATTTAGAAAGGGGATTACAAGCATGTTATCCATTAATCCAAACGAGCAAACTGAAAAAGATAATTACAAATTACTTACAGGAAGTATCATTCCACGCCCTGTCGCTTTCGTTACTTCTGTAACAAAAGACGGCGTATTAAACGGGGCACCATATAGTTATTTCAATATTGTCGCTGCTAATCCACCACTTATCTCAGTTTCTGTACAACGAAAAGCAGGAACACCGAAAGATACTTCTCGAAACGCAATCGAAAAGGGCGAATTTGTCGTACATATTTCTGATGAATCTTACGTAGAAGCAATTAACGAAACAGCAGCTAACCTCCCGCCAAATGAGAGTGAAATTGAACTAGCGAAACTAACGCCAATTGAAAGTGATGTCATCTCCGTTCCAGGTGTGAAAGAAGCAAATATTCGAATGGAATGCGTACTAGAACGCGCAATTCCTCTTGGTGGAACAGAAGACTCACCAGCTTGCGATCTACTAATTGGCCGCGTCGTTCGCTTCCACGTCGCAGAACACTTATACGAAAACGGGCGCATTCACGCCGAAGAACTAAAACCAATAAGCCGCCTAGCAGGACACAACTACGCAAAACTAGGAGAACAATTTGAATTGGTGAGGCCTGTTTAAAAGTGGAAGCGGCTCGTTCAGAATGGGAGGAGGATGGAGCTTCTGACGTAAAGGCGCTTTTTGCCTCGTAGGAAGACGCGAAGCCACCGACCATTCTAGCCGCTGGAGCTGGATACATCTAAAAGTGGAAGCGGCCCGCTTAGCTCTGACCAGCTAAGGTTCTCTCGCACAAAAGGTGCTTTTTACCTTTAGTGCGGGAGGTTCTTAGATGCGAAGAGCTGGCCACTGGAACTGGATACTATCTAAAAGTGGAAGCGGCTCGCTCAGAATCGCAGGACACTTCAAGCTCTCGACCTTGAAGCGCTTTTTGCTTCGATCGAGAGAGCTCCATCACCCAAATATAAAATCCCCCGCTAAAAAGCGGGGGATTTTTTCACTGTAATTCTTCGTTCTTCTCCTCTAATGCAGGTAATTTCTCTTTTTTCGGTTTCCCAAGCTTAATTACTAAGAAGTATAGGGAAAGCAGTGTAATAAGAAAAACAATTAGAAACGGGTATGGAGAATAAAAAGCACGCGCTGCCTCCGTCTTTCCTGCAACAAACTTCAATGACTCAATATCTAAAAACTCAGCAAACATTTGTACACCGAGCATACTAAACCAAAAAACGAAAAAACTAATAATAATACCAAAAACTTGCTTCAATCTCGTCATTCATCTCATCCTTTCTATATTTGCAATTTTTTAGTGAGATCAATATAGTACAAACAAAACTATGCACAGAAAGGAATCATCTTACCATTCACGAATTAATTTAATCCAACCTAACATCGAAATTTGCAAAATAATACCCCAAATTATAAGTCTTCTTAGCCATCGAGGAAAGAAGGTTAAAAACTTAACATACCATCCCAATAACTTGTTCATAATTCCCTCCTACATAAAATTATATAGGAAAAAGGATATATAATCCAAATCCAACCAGAATGATACCACCTACTATTTCACCATATGTACCAAGCATACCTTTCGCATGTCTACCAATTAATAAGCCAACCCATGCTAATAACATGCTTACAAATCCAAACAGTAATATCGTAATAATCGTCTGCGCCCCATAAATTCCAAGACTAAGACCTACTGAAAAACTATCTATACTGACACCAAATGCAAATACAAATAAACTAATTCCAATTGGAGCAGTTCTAGTCTCTTCACCTTCTAAAATAGACGAATATACAATATAGAACCCTAGCCCAATTAATAAAATAGCTCCTGCAAAATTCGCGACATCCCCATACTTCTCTGATAGAAAACGTCCTAGTACCATTCCGATAAACGGCATAATAATATGAAATATCCCAATCGTCATACCGATATAAAGGATTTGTCTTAACTTTAATGTTACCATCCCCATACCGAGGCTCACTGAAAATGCATCCATCCCTAGGGCGAATGCCATAATTATTAAAGGTATTAGCTGTTCAAGTGTCATTCATATCCCCCCTCGGACGTGCTACTTCACAATATGCTTATCCGAGGAGAAATATTCTGTTTGCTAAAGGTACATTATCATTCAGTGATAATATGATGTCCCGCCGCTTTTGTTAAACGATTCATAATTGCATTTCCTATTCCTTCATTCGGGAATGATTCACTAAAGATAACATCTACTTCACTTGCATCAAACGTTCTAAGCACATCATATAATTTAGTCGCAACGCTAGCTAAATCACTTCGCATACCACAAGATAATACAACATCAGCACTATATACATGTTGATACTCTTCGGTCGTTAATACACCTACTTTAAACCCTTCTTTCTTTTTCTCATCCACAATACACTGAATAAACTCACGGGATCCTTCAACAATACTAAGTGGCGCTTTCGGTGCATAATGTGTATATTTCATTCCAGGCGATTTCGGTTTTTCTTTCTCATCCTTTAAAGCTGGATCTAAAGAAACATTTCCTATTACTGCTTCCAATTGTTCCTTCGTAATCCCACCAGGACGTAGAATCGTCGGAACTTCGCTCGTACAATCAATTACAGTTGATTCAACGCCTACTCCTGTCGCCCCACCATCAACGATACCCGCAATTTTCCCGTTTAAATCTTCATACACATGAGAAGCTAATGTTGGACTTGGGCGTCCAGAACGATTCGCACTCGGTGCTGCAACAGGCACGTTTGCTTCTTCAATAAGAGCGAGCGCTACTGGATGATCTGGCATCCTTACTCCGACCGTATTAAGTCCCGCCGTAACCCGCTCTGAAATCCCTTCTTTTCTCGGTAAAATGATTGTTAATGGTCCTGGCCAAAAATGCTCCATTAACTTTTCTGCAACCGGTGGAATTTCTCTTACAATACCATCTAACTGAGATTTTGTTCCTATGTGGACAATCAGTGGATTATCACTCGGTCTCCCTTTCGCCGCAAAAATTTTCGCTATCGCTTCATCGTCCATTGCGTTTGCTCCTAACCCATATACCGTTTCTGTCGGGAATGCCACCGCTTCATTTTCTCTTAATAATCTTGCTGCTTCTTTTAATTGTGGATAATATTTTTTTCTTTCCACAACATTATCCACAACCCACATATTTGTATGCATTTTTTCCCACGTCCTTTTCTACCATGAAATACTTGTCTATTTTTAGTTTACTATGAGATTTATCCAAAAGACAAACAAGGTTTATCCACAAAATGTGGATAAACCTTGTTAATCCGTGGATAACTTTGTGAATAGCTGACAATTTAGTATTATTGCATTTGGCTCTTTTATATTTTTACAAAAGTGTTCTAACTGTCGAATTCCCTCTGGAACTTTCTCTTTCTCTATAATGACAAAGTTGAAAAACTGAAAGATTGTCACAGATTGTGGATGGTTTGTGAGTAAGTACAATTGTCGAATATTTTTTTCTTTCATATACTGCAAAAACATTTCAAAAAAATATAAGAAAGTCTGCTTATCCACATTAGGTGTGAATAAACAAGAACGAATAAGTGCATCTTCTTCACTTTGTTCATATCCAATTACAGCTCGTATTTCTCCCGCCTCTTCCAAAATCATAAATTGTGCGTACAACTCATTTATTTTATCATCTTTTTTATTAGCTTGTCCGAAAAAAGAATGCAATCTTTCTACATCTGCTTTCGTAGCAAAATACACGTTCTTCATAGTAAATCCCTCCTCATTTTTATATATGAGGAGGGATTTACTAATAGTACTACTTAGAGAATAAAGATGTAAAAGCTTCGACGATAAATAATTTAACCTCTGGTTTTTCTTCTTCCTCTTCTACTTTTACATACTCATTTTGCTTTTCTTGTTTTTTCTCCACAGGTTTCTCCACTTTTTCCACAGTTTTTGTTTCTACTTTTTTTACAGGCTGTTCTTCTACTTGCGTTTCATTTTTCACTACTTTCTTCTCAGGTGCTGTTACTTTTTCAGCTTTTTCCGGCTTTACTACTTTCGTTTCTTTCACCTTATCCTCTTTCTTCTCCGGTACATCCACTACTTCCTCATCTGATTGTTTCACCTGCTCTTCTTCAGGAGATTCAGCTTTCACAACATGTTCTTCTTTCCTTACAGCTGTACCACTCGAAAAATCTAAGAAACACATCGGTGGAAATAATACACACCACCAGTTTGCACCTTCACCTTTTCCAATTGTAATAAGTACCGCTTCATATTCTCCCGCTGGGTAAATAAAATTCCCATATACCTTTGTAGGAAACTTCACATTCTTACCAAATTTCACTTGGAAATTCTCTTTACTCCCTTCCCCTTTCAGCGTATTCGCTACTGTCTTTTCAATTTCAGGAATATGATTTTGAATTACTTTTCGAGCTTCTTCAAATGACGTTAAATCCGCTACCCATCCATCAATTTGCGCTTTCACTTCATCACGCACTTTACGTTTTAATGCCTGATCTTTATCAGAATCACTATTAGCTAAAATACGTAATCGAACGGCCTCTTTCGGAATAACAGCAGGCCCTTTTGCATCAGCTTTCATATATCCAAACTGCACAAGTAACTGTGCACCAATTAATAATAAAAGAAAATAAGCAATAACTTGTTTTTTCATTTCCTCCACCGTCCCCTCTAGAAACAGTGTGGACAGAGTTACTTCTTTCTAAACTATTAAATTCAAAATCTATATAAATTTTTGTAACTACTCAGCCACTCTATGAAAAACCGACAGAAAAGGCAGTAATAAAGAAGTGCCAGTCCTAATGTGGACTGGCACTTTGTAAGATACAAAATTCATTATTTGATTTCGCCTGAGGAATTTAATTTATCTATCTTGTATTTACTAATAAATGTGTTAATGCTTGTTTTAATGGTGTAGCCTGACGTTTTAATAAGAAATCTAAATCGGTATGTGTTGATTCTAATCCGCCTTCACGAACCCCTTTTTGAGTCATTGCTAACATTGATAAGTAGGCTTCAGGTACTCCAGCACCTTTTAACATTTCTTCATAAGAAGAATCATCTACTTCTAATAAAGGAACTTCTTTTCCTAATACTTCACTTAATGTATCAACAAATTGCTTTTGTGTTAAATTTTCACCAGAAAGCTCATAAATTTTATTTTTGTGACCATCAGCTACCAAAATATTCGCTGCTGCTTCAGCTAAATCTGGGCGATATACCCAACCGATTTTCCCTTTACCTGCAGAAGTTATCCAAGGTGCACCAGCCATACAGCTTTGAATTGTCCCAAGTTCATTTTCTACATACCAGTTGTTACGCAGAATCACATAAGGAATACCTGACTCAATAATTGCTACTTCACGTGCTCTATGCATGCCTGCTAAGAAGAAGTCATTTCCTTCTGCTCTTGTAACACTTGGATAAATAATTTGCTTTACACCTGTTGCTTTGGCAGCTTCTACTGCATTTGTATGCTGACGTATAGCTGTATTAAAGTCACCAAATGTTGACATGATGAATAAACGATCAACATCTTTGAATGCTGAAAACAAGGTTTCTTGATTTTCAAAATCCGTTACACGTACTTCTAAGCCTTGCTCCTTATACCTAAGTGCCTTTTCAGACTTGTCATCACGGACACCAACAATTATTTCTTCAATTGATAATCTAGTAAGTAAATAC
Organism: Bacillus silvicola; assembly: GCF_050524305.1. Lineage (NCBI taxonomy): Bacteria > Bacillati > Bacillota > Bacilli > Caryophanales > Bacillaceae > Bacillus > Bacillus silvicola. Next base: position 1,399,003 of record NZ_JBNGVC010000013.1, on the reverse strand, counting down.
TCAACAATTTTAGAACCTAAATTTCCGTTTGCACCTGTTACTAAAACTTTCATACAATCTCCTCCGTTATATACAGCGTTATTTTTGATTTTTATATACAATACATATACTATTTCTTGAGAAGGATTTATGTAAGTAGGCACAATTTAATAACATAGTCATAAAAATAGTACCTAGAGAAAAAGGAGATTTTATTGTGGCACGTTTTAGTTATCAAGATAAATCGATTTCTGAAGAAGTACAGCAAGAAATTTGTCCATTAACAGTTACCCAAAATGCAATTGCAGGCAGATGGAAAATCGTGATTTTGTGGCATTTAAGTAAAAATAAAATCATTAGGTTTAATGAATTATTGAGGATGTTACCGGGTATCTCAAAAGGAATCTTAACTAGACAATTAAGAGAACTTGAAGAGGATGAGCTAGTACACAGAGAAGTTTATAAAGTTGTACCACCAAAAGTAGAATATTCATTAACAGAGCAAGGAAAAAAGTTTATACCTGTATTAGAAGCAATGCAAGTTTGGGGTAAAGATTTACTAAATAAAAAAATAGAGATGTATGAAAAACATGAGGACTAATAAATCATTACTAACTTTTCATTACCAATAGATGAAATGAATTCAAATAACTTTATTACCATTACACACCAAACCTCTAAATGAAACGTGCGACCGAGTAGTTATAAATTTTTCAGACAGAAATAGAGTAAGGCTTATGCCTTACTCTATTTCTGCAAATACCATGCGATCTTTTCCATTAATATCAAAGACAACTTCAACATGAGCGTGCGGGAAAGTTTGCTGTAATAATGCTTTTACATCTTCACCTTGCCCTACACCAATTTCAAACGCCACAATCGCCTTTTTCTTTAATACGTTTGGTAATTCCTCCATAAAACGGCGATAGAAATCTAATCCATCTTCACCGCCAACAAGCGCCCTTTTCGGCTCATGCTCTTTCACAACAGGAGAAAGACCACGCCAATCTTCCTCCGGTATATATGGAGGATTTGAAACAACAACATCTAGCTTCTGACCAGTTTCATAAAACGGCGACAGTAAATCACCGTGATAGAAAGTTACTTCCGCTCCTAAAGCCTTTGCATTTTCTTTTGCAACTTCAATCGATTCCTGTGCAATATCTACCGTATACACATGAAGATTTTTATTTTCTACAGCGAGCGTAATAGAAATCGCTCCACTACCTGTGCCAATATCCGCTACATGAAGCTCCTCATTACCGAAATGGCGCTCAATTCTCTCTAGGACTCCAACTATAAGTTCCTCTGTTTCTGGCCTTGGTATTAATACCTCTTCATTTACAAAGAATGCTCGGCCATAAAACATTTCATACCCAAGCATATATTGGATTGGAGTACCATCTACATGCTTGTGGATAAATTCTGCAAAACTTTTCTCTTGTTCCACAGTTATTTCTTCACGCATATTCATGAGCATTCCTGTTCTGTTCGTCTTTAATACATGACAAAGGACAATTTCTCCCGCATTCTCATCTCGTCCATTTTCTTGTAAAAAAGAAGAAGCCCATTTCAGGGCTTCATAGACACGCATTACTCAGCTGCCTCCATCTTTTGCGCCTGATCTTCCATCACTAAGGCATTGATGAAATCATCTAACTTACCTTGTAGGATTTGATCTAGCTTTTGAATCGTTAAGCCGATTCGATGGTCAGTAACACGGTTTTGCGGGAAGTTATACGTACGGATACGCTCTGAACGGTCTCCCGTACCAACAGCTTGTTTACGGTTTTGATCGTACTCAGCTTGCGCTTCTTGTCTGAATTTATCATAAACACGTGCACGTAATACTTTCATTGCTTTTTCTTTATTCTTGATCTGTGATTTCTCATCCTGACAAGATACAACTACACCAGTCGGTAAATGCGTTAAACGTACCGCTGACATCGTTGTATTAACACTCTGTCCACCAGGACCACTAGAAGCAAATGTATCAACACGAACATCTTTTTCATGAATATTAATTTCTACTTCTTCTGCCTCTGGTAATACAGCTACAGTTGCTGTAGATGTATGAATACGTCCACCAGATTCCGTTTCAGGAACACGTTGTACACGGTGAGCACCATTCTCGAATTTCAGCTTCGCGAAAGCACCTTTACCGTTAATCATAAAGATAATCTCTTTATATCCACCTAACTCTGTATAGCTCGCTTCGATAATTTCAGTTTTCCAACCTTGCACCTCAGCATAACGGCTATACATACGATATAAATCACCAGCAAATAAAGCTGCCTCGTCACCACCAGCAGCACCACGAACCTCAACGATAACGTTTTTATCATCATTAGGGTCTTTTGGAACAAGTAAAATTTTCAGACGCTCTGATAAAGTCTTCTCTTGACCCTCTAATTCAGAAACTTCCTCTTTTACCATGTCACGCATATCAGCATCTAACTTGTCTTCTAACATTGCTTTCGCATCTTTTAACTGCTCACGAGCATCTTTATACTCACGGTACACCTCTACCGTTTCTTGTATATCAGATTGTTCCTTTGAATACTCACGAAGCTTATTTGTATCGCTAATAACCTCTGGGTCACTTAACAATTCATTTAACTTCTCATAACGATCTTCTACAGCTTGCAAACGATCTAACACACCATTCACCTCTACATCCTAGTATCTAATACAAATAGTATATGGTACTTAATCAAAAAAACGCAAATTATATTTAAAAGCGCAGGTGGCTTGTTCAGAATCGCAGGACATTGGAGCTCTCGACCTTGAAGCGCTCTTTGCTTCGAGTGAGAGAGCGAAATGACCGGAGATTCTAGCCGCTGAAGCTAGATAATATATTTAAAAGCGCAGGCGGATCGTTCAGCTCTGACTGGCTAAGGTTCTCTCGCACAAAAGGTGCTTTTTACCTTAAGTAGCGGAGGTTCTTATACACGAAGAGCTGGCCACCAATCTTCATCTATTTTCGAAAAAAACCCGCTCTACATAGCGAGTTTCATTTATCTTTGTTTTGTAGGTACTGCATGACAATGACGACAACGTGGTTCATACGATTCTGAAGCCCCAACTAAAATAATTGGATCATCAAATGCCGCTGGTTCTCCATCGATTAAACGTTGCGTACGACTTGCAGGAGATCCACATGCAGAACAAACTGCCTGCAATTTAGTTACATGTTCAGCAATCGCCATCAGCTGAGGAACTTGTCCAAATGGTAGACCACGGAAATCTTGGTCTAATCCAGCTACAATGACACGATAGCCACGATTTGCCAATACTTGCACCACTTCCACAATGTCCCCATCAAAAAATTGTACCTCATCGATTGCAATAACATCCATTTCTTCTGTTACATGGTTAAATATATCCTTTGAAGCTGAAACAGGAACTGCTTTAACCTTTAATCCATTATGTGATACAACATCTTCTTCACTATAACGATTATCAATACATGGTTTAAATACAATCGCATTTTGTTTCGCAAATTGCGTACGGCGTATACGGCGGATGAGCTCTTCTGATTTTCCAGAAAACATACTCCCGCAAATCACTTCAATCCAACCATTTTGGTTCATTAAGTACATTGAGCTCTCCTTTCATCTACTTTCCTAATCCAAAGTAGGGTAAAGGTTTAATATTTTTGCAAAAAAAACAGACAAGCGAATACATACACTTGCCTGTTTTATGTTCTTTATTACTTGATGCCGTATTTCTTATTGAAGCGGTCAACACGTCCGTCTGCAGTAGCAAACTTCTGACGTCCAGTGTAGAATGGGTGAGAATCAGAACTGATCTCAATTTTTAGTAATGGATAAGTGTTACCATCTTCCCACTCAACAGTTTCGCTAGAGCCTTTAGTAGACCCGCTTAAGAATTTGAAGCCTGTGTTCGTGTCCATAAATACAACTTTATTGTAATTTGGATGGATTCCTGCTTTCATTCTTTTCATCTCCTTCCGCCCTGAATCATTTTCGAAACAGAGTTTTTCATCTTCAGCTGCTTACACAACTATATTGATGAAACACATATGATGAAATTATAACAAGGCTAACTCCATTTTGCAACTACCTGTTTTTGTCTTTTGAAATTTAAAGTGGAGGTGGCTCGTTCAGCTATGACCAGCTAAGGTTCTTTCGCCCTAAAGCTGCTTTTTACCTTTCGGGCGGAAGGTTCTTAGATGCGAAGAGCTAGCCACCGGAACTGGATAACATTTAAAAGCGCAAGCGGCTCGTTTAGAATGGGAGGTGGATGGAGCTTCTGACGTAGAGGCGCTTTTTGCCTCGTAGGAAGACGCGAAGCCACCGACCATTCTAGCCGCTGGAGCTGGATAACATTTAAAAGCGCAAGCGGCTCGCTCAGAATCGCAGGACACTTCAAGCTCTCGACCTTGAAGCGCTTTTTGCTTCGAGCGAGAGAGCGAAATGACCGGAGATTCTTGCCGCTGGAGCTGGATATTACTTTTAAAGTGGAGGTGACTCGCCCAGCTCTAACACAAAATATGATTTCCATCTCAAAAAACATAATTATTTCCATATATTACTCTCTCTAATATTCCCTTAAAAAACATAAAAAACTCGCTTACTACGAAATAAGCGAGTCCCAACCTTTTCCCTTTACTTAGTTGTTACATACCTTTTTGAGTCTGCAACAATGTTTTGTAAAAATTCTTCATTTGTCTTTGTTTGACGAAGTTTACGTAAGAAACTTTCAACAAAGTCTGGCGTATCACGCATCGTTTTACGAATACCCCATAGTTTGTCTAAATGTTCTTTTGGAATTAATAGGTCTTCTTTACGCGTACCAGAGCGACGAATATCAATCGCTGGGAAGATACGACGCTCAGCTAATGAGCGATCTAAGTGAAGTTCCATATTTCCAGTTCCTTTAAACTCCTCGTAAATTACATCGTCCATACGAGACCCTGTATCAACAAGGGCTGTTGCTAAAATTGTTAAGCTACCGCCTTCTTCAATATTACGCGCAGCTCCGAAGAAGCGCTTCGGTCTATGGAAGGCAGCCGGATCGATACCACCCGATAATGTTCTACCACTTGGCGGAATAACAAGGTTGTAGGCACGCGCTAAACGGGTAATACTATCCATTAAAATGACAACGTCTTTTTTATGTTCCACAAGACGCATTGCACGCTCTAATACAAGCTCGGCTACTTTAATATGATTTTCTGGTACTTCATCAAAAGTAGAGCTTACAACGTCACCTTTAACAGAACGTTCAATATCTGTTACTTCCTCTGGACGCTCATCAATTAAAAGTACAATTAATTCCGCTTCCGGATGATTTGTTGTGACACTGTGTGCAATTTCTTTTAACAGACTTGTTTTACCAGCCTTTGGAGGCGCAACAATTAAACCACGTTGTCCAAATCCAACTGGTGCGATTAAATCCATGATGCGTGTCGGTAACTTTTTCGTTTCCGTTTCCAACTTCATTTGGCGATCTGGGTATAATGGTGTTAATGCAGGGAAATGCACACGCTCTTTTGCTGAATCTGGATCATCTCCGTTTACAGCTTCAACTTGTAATAATCCAAAATAGCGTTCATTTTCTTTCGGAGGTCGTACTTTACCAGAAACTTTGTCTCCATTACGTAAATCGAAACGACGAATTTGCGAAGCTGAGATATAAATATCTTCTGAGCTTGGAGAATAGTTGATAGGACGTAGGAATCCAAATCCTTCTGATTGAATAATTTCTAATACACCTTCCATGAAAAAGAAACCTTCTTTTTCTGCTCGAGCTTTCAAAATAGAAAAGATTAACTCTTTTTTCGTTAACTTGCTGTAATACGAAATCTTAAATTCTTTCGCAAGCTCATATAACTCTTTTAATTTCATGTTTTCTAATGCTGCAATTGACAAATTCATTCAGACACCACACTTTAACATTATTCTCTTTTCAAATGGGTAAAGGGAAAAAATACGGAAGGCAAATAATTAATAATGAAAGGCAATAAGTTCAAGTAGGGTAATATTCACTATTGTAACCCTTTTATCTAGTTTTAATCAATACGTTGGAACACAAATACAAGAAGCGAAGACAAGAAAATTTGTCTTCGCTTTTTATATTTCTTACTTTTTTCTACTCACCTTATTTTAAGGAAGAATAGATAAGGTATTTCTGCTTTTATTTAATCTAGTTTCGGCGGCTATAATGGTCGGTAGATCCGCTTCTGAACGAGCTGCTTACGCTTTTTATTTAATAACCAAGTTCGGTTTTTTATTTAAGCTATGACGTCCGTCTACGAAGCGTACTGTACCTGACTTCGCACGCATAACAAGGGATTCTGTTGTTCCTACGCTACCTTTAAATTGAACGCCGCGTAATAGTTCTCCGTCTGTTACACCTGTTGCAGCAAAGATTGCATCGTCACCTTTTACTAAGTCTTCCATACGAAGGATGCGATTTATATCTTCAATGCCCATTTTTTTACAACGTGCTAATTCAGCTTCGTCTTGTGGTAAGAGCTTTCCTTGAATTTCTCCACCTAAGCATTTTAGCGCAACCGCAGCTAATACACCTTCAGGAGCCCCACCAGAACCGAATAAAATATCTACACCTGTACGGTCAAACGCTGTATTGATTGCTCCAGCTACATCTCCATCATTAATTAACTTAATACGTGCACCAGCCTTACGAATTTCTTCGATAATTGCTTGATGACGTGGACGATTTAAAACTGTCGCTACAACATCTTCAATATCTTTATTCTTCGCTTTCGCAACGGCACGTAGGTTATCGATAATAGGTGCGTTAATATCAACTGCCCCAACTGCTTCTGGGCCAACCGCAATTTTATCCATGTACATGTCAGGAGCATGTAACAAATTACCATGATCTGCAATTGCAATAACAGCAAGTGCATTCCATCCGCCAGCTGCTACGATGTTCGTCCCCTCTAAAGGATCAACTGCAACGTCTACGCGTGGGCCATATCCTGTACCTAATTTCTCTCCGATATACAGCATTGGCGCTTCATCCATCTCACCTTCACCAATTACAACTGTACCTTTCATCGGAATTGTATCAAATACATCACGCATAGCTGATGTTGCTGCACCGTCTGCCTCATCTTTTTTCCCGAGTCCCATCCAACGCGCTGATGATAATGCTGCAGCCTCTGTTACACGTACTAACTCCATAGATAAACTTCTTTCCACGATAATCCCTCTCCTTTAAGTCTTTATATTTCTGCCGTATTTTGTGAACCGTGTTTTTTCTATAAAGTGTACTTCCGCAAGTAGTGATGCTTCGCTTCCCCCTTGCGAAAGTATCACTTATGCGTTCTTCATCTCTTCAATTTCTTGCTTTGTCATTTGTTCTCGCCAAATGTTTGCGCCAAGCCCTTTAAGCTTGTCTACTATATTTTCATAGCCTCGATCAATATGCTCAAGTCCGGTTACTTCTGTAATTCCATCCGCCATTAATCCTGCAATAACAAGGGAAGCCCCAGCTCGTAAGTCACTCGCCTTCACTTTTGCACCTTGCAATAAAACAGGACCAGTTACAATTGCCGAACGACCTTCTACTTTAATTTGCGCATTCATACGACGCAATTCATCAATATGTTTGAAACGTGCGCCGTAAATTGTATCCGTTACAACTCCTGTCCCGTGTGCCTTTGTTAAAAGCGTCGTAAACGGCTGTTGTAAATCTGTTGGGAAACCTGGATATACAAGCGTTTTTATATCAACTACTTTTAACCTTCTATTACCGTTCACTGTAATTTGGTCATCGTTCGTTTCAACTTGGACACCAGCTTCTCTTAGCTTCGCAGTCACTGACTCTAAATGCTGAGGAATAACATTATCAACTGTTACTTCTCCTCCTGATGCAGCTCCTAAAATCATATACGTACCAGCTTCAATACGATCTGGAATGATAGTATGGTGACAACCATGCAGGGAGTCCACACCATCAATTCGGATTACATCTGTACCAGCACCTTTAATGCGTGCTCCCATACTTGTTAATAATGTGGCTACATCAATAATCTCTGGTTCTTTCGCTGCATTTTCAATAACAGTTCTACCTTTCGCTCGTACAGCCGCTAGCATAATATTAATCGTAGCTCCTACACTAACAACATCTAAATAAATGCGTGCCCCGCGCAATTCATCTGCTCTTAAATAAATGGCACCTTGTTCATTTGTAACATGTGCACCTAGTGCTTCAAACCCTTTAATATGCTGATCAATCGGTCGTGGCCCTAAATGACATCCACCTGGAAGCCCAATAACAGCTTTTTTAAAACGGCCAAGCATTGCACCCATTAAATAATAAGAGGCGCGCAATTTTTTCACTTTTCCATTTGGTAACGGCATCGCAACCATGTTAGAAGGATCGACTACCATCTCTTCTTCCTGCCCATAAGTTACTTTCCCTCCAATTTCCTCTAGTAAGTCTCCTAACATTTTCACATCCGAAATATTAGGAACGCCACCGATAGTTACCGGAGTATCTGCTAAAATTGTCGCTGGAATTAATGCAACAGCACTGTTCTTTGCACCACTCACACGAATTGTTCCATTTAAAGCTCTTCCGCCTTCAATTAGCAACTTTTCCATATTGAGCTCCCTTCTCGTGAATGTATTTATCTTCTACTGCTTTATAAAAAGAAGTAGAAAGTTCCCCTTAAGAATCTCAATCACTCTTTCCACCCTAAAACTCAATAAGTAGAAAACCATCACCTGTAGCTCCCCTGCTGTACAAATAGATGAAGATTAACTATTCATCGAATCAAATTCCCCAATTCAGATACTCATCACATTTATTAATAGGACTATGCACATTATTTTCTATATTTGCAGGCTAAAAATTCATTTTATAAAATCTTTAGACTTGTTCACGCTTTCATTATACAACGAAAGGAAACCGTCTAAAAGACTAGACGGTTTCCAAAACGGAATTTTATTCTTACGCTTTACCGTTAGAACCGAACTCACGCATTTTACCAGCAACAGTTGCTTTAATAGCGTCGCGGCCAGGTCCAATAAATTTACGAGGATCGTAAACTTCTTGGTCTTTGTTTAATACTTCACGAACAGCTTTTGTAAACTCGATTTGGTTCTCAGTGTTTACGTTGATTTTTGAAGTACCTAAAGAGATAGCTTTTACGATATCAGCAGTTGGGATACCAGTACCACCGTGTAATACTAAAGGTACGCCAGTGAAGTCACGAACTTGTTCCATTTCAGCGAATCCTAAGTTAGGCTCACCTTTGTAAGGACCGTGTACAGAACCTAAAGCTGGAGCTAGGCAATCGATACCTGTTGCTTCAACAAGGTGCTTACACTCTGCAGGATCAGCGTAAATTACGCCTTCAGCGATGATGTCGTCTTCTTGTCCGCCAACTGTTCCAAGCTCAGCTTCAACAGATACGTTACGAGCGTGTGCGTATTCTACTACTTTTTTAGTAGTTTCAACGTTTTCTTCGAATGGGTGGTGAGAAGCGTCGATCATTACAGATGTGAAACCTGCATCGATTGCCTCTTTACATTTTTCGAAGCTTGAACCATGGTCAAGGTGAATCGCTACAGGAACAGTGATGTTCATTTCTTCGATTAAAGCTTTAACCATAGCTACAACTGTTTTGAAACCAGTCATATGACGAGCTGCACCCTCAGATACACCTAGGATTACAGGAGATTTTTCTTCTTCCGCAGCAGCTAAGATAGCTTGAGTCCACTCTAAGTTGTTCATGTTGAATTGACCAACTGCGTATTTTCCTTCTAGTGCTGTGTTTAGCATTTCTTTCATAGAAACTAAAGGCATGGTGAATCCTCCTAAAAAACGTTTTTTGTATCCGATAAGTTCTTATCGCTGGTAGTATGACCAGAATAAGGTAAAATATGTATATCTGTATACCGGACTTTTTTCTACACTCATTAGGATAACAACTTGTACTAAAAAACTCAACCGTATTCACCTGCTCAATAGTCCATGTAAACGCTTTTTTCCATATTTTTTATAAAAAATTCATTTTTTACGCCTCTACAGCAAGCTGATTTCTCACCGCTTGACGAATCTCATCAATATCAAACGGTTTAGCAAAGTGCATTAAAGCTCCTAAATCTTTCGCTTCTTGAATCATATCCAATTCTCCATAAGCAGTCATTAAAATCACTTTAATACTCTCATCAATTTCTTTTACATGTTTTAAAATCTCTATACCATCCATACCTGGGATTTTCATATCTAACACTACTAAATCTGGATTATCTTTTTTCACGATATCTAAAGCTTGAAATCCATTCGCTGCTTGGAACGTCTGATAACCTTCTTTTTGGAACACTTCATGTAATAACACACGAATGCCATATTGATCATCAACGATTAAAATTTTCCCTTCCATAACTCCCAACCTTTCTGTGTAAATACAAGATTTACAGCTTCTTATATCTTATCGATTTATTTTCGCTATTCTTTGGCAAATTCCTTCCTATTCTTTCTTATTTTACCGTTTCCTATTTTGTTATGCTACCTACGATTTCACCTTTCTAAAAAAATAAATTATAATAAAAGCCGGCAAACACGTACGAAGGGAGTAACATTATGTTAAAAATTTTTTCAACTCAATTAAGTGGTTATTTCTCCAGAGTTTCTCAAAAAGAGGAAATAAATATAGAAGATAGCGCTCGTCTACTTGCTCAAGCACTAGTTGGCGATGGTTTCATTTATTTACATGGTACAAATGAAATGGAGGGCGTTGTTGCTGAAGCACTATTCGGTGCTGAACCAATGAAGCAAGCAAAACGCTTATTTGAAAACGGTAAAGAAGCAGAAGTAACTTCTGCAGATCGTGTACTTCTTATTAGCCGTTTTTCAACAGATGAAGAAGTTGTAGCAATTGCAAAAAAACTACAAGAAGAGGGGCACTCTATCGTTGGTATTTCAGCTATTCAAGAACATGTTGAATCACTGGAACAATACACAGATGTACATATCGATACAAAACTGTTAAAAGGCCTTATTCCAGATGATGAAGGTAACCGCTACGGTTTCCCAAGTTTAATTGTAGCTTTATTTGCTTATCACGGAATTAAATTTACAATTGATGAAATGTTAAACGAATATTAAAAAAAGCGCCCTATTTCAGGCGCTTTTTTTATTACTTGCTCTCTTTATTCGTAATAGAAGCACTTACGAAGTCATGGAACAATGGTTGTGGACGGTTTGGACGAGACACAAGTTCTGGATGGAACTGTGCTGCCACGAACCAAGGGTGGTCTTTTAATTCAATGATTTCAACTAGACGACCGTCTGGGCTTGTACCAGAGAATACAAATCCTGCTTTTTCCATATCCGGACGGAATTGATTGTTGAACTCATAACGATGACGATGACGCTCATATACAACCGGCTCGTTGTAAGCATTGTAAGCATTTGTTTCTTCAGCAAGCTTACATGGGTATAGACCAAGACGAAGTGTACCACCTAAGTCTTCTACATCTTTTTGTTCTGGTAATAAGTCGATGATTGCATAAGGTGTGTCAGGATTAATTTCAGAAGAGTTAGCTCCTTCTAATCCTAATACGTTACGTGCAAATTCGATTGATGCAAGTTGCATACCTAGGCAAATTCCTAAGAATGGAACTTTGTTTTCACGAGCATATTGAATTGCAACGATTTTACCTTCTACACCACGATCGCCAAAGCCACCTGGTACAAGGATACCATCTGTGTCGCCAACTAATTCTTTCACGTTCTCTGCTGTTACGTGCTCAGCATTTACCCATTTCACTTCTACATCTGTGTCGAATGAGTAACCTGCATGACGAAGTGCTTCTACAACAGAAATGTATGCATCTTGAAGCTCTACGTATTTACCAACAAGAGCGATTTTTGTTTTCTTAGAAAGGTTACGCACTTTATTAACTAGCGCAGTCCACTCTGTCATATCTGCAGCTGGATTGTCTAATTTTAAGTGATCACAAACGATTTGGTCCATGTTTTGCTCTTGAAGAGATAACGGAACCGCATATAAAGTATCTGCATCGCGTGCTTCGATAACTGCTTTTGTATCGATGTCACAGAATAATGCAAGCTTGTCTTTCATGTCCTGAGAAACAGGTAGTTCTGTACGAACAACGATAATATTTGGTTGAATACCTAAGCTACGAAGCTCTTTAACGCTATGTTGCGTTGGTTTTGTTTTCATTTCACCCGCTGCTTTTAAGTACGGGATTAACGTACAGTGAATGTACATTACATTGTCACGACCGATGTCGCTCTTAATTTGACGAATTGCTTCTAAGAATGGTAGAGACTCGATATCACCAACAGTTCCACCGATTTCTGTAATAACAACGTCCGCGTTTGTTTCACGACCAGAACGATATACACGTTCTTTAATTTCGTTAGTAATGTGAGGAATAACCTGAACTGTTCCTCCTAAGTATTCACCACGACGCTCTTTTTGAAGAACTGAAGAGTAAATTTTACCTGTTGTTACGTTGCTGTATTTATTTAAGTTGATGTCGATAAAACGCTCATAGTGACCAAGGTCTAAGTCCGTTTCTGCACCATCATCTGTTACGAATACCTCACCGTGTTGGTATGGGCTCATAGTCCCCGGGTCTACGTTAATGTATGGATCAAACTTTTGAATAGTTACGTTTAAACCACGATTTTTTAAAAGTCTTCCAAGAGATGCTGCTGTAATACCTTTACCTAAAGACGATACTACACCGCCTGTTACAAAAATATACTTAGTCATGAAAATACTCCCTTCTACCTTGTTGTTATATAATCACCGTTGCAAAGCGCAACGTATGTAGATAACACTGTACCTATCTTATTGTTAGACTCTTTTTATTTTCTAAACAAAAAACAAAAAAGAAAATTGCTCCCCTCATCACATAAAGTAATAAGTAGGGAGCAATTTTCTTTTATATTTACACTTTAAAAGTATTATCGTCCTGTTTTAAAGAGCCCAAAAATGATTCTACATGGACGATAATGAAAAGTCAAGAACTACAGCTCTTCCTCTTCTTCTTCATTTTCATCGTACTCAAGTTCTTCTTCTGCGAATTCTTCATCTTCTTCTTCTAAATCATCAAGATCATCATCTTCGTCATCTGCATCTTCTTCTTCAAGAACCTTGTCCAAATCTTCTACATCTTCTTCTTCGTCTGCATTTCCGTCTGCATCGTCGAATTCATCTTCATCTTCTTCGATGTAGTCGTCAAAACCGTCCTCTTCAACTTTACGTTTCTTCTTCGGTTTTGGCTGAGGTAAGATTTCTTCATCAATTTGCTCATATGGGTACCAGCTACGTAGTCCCCAACGATTTTCTCCTAAATTAATGAAACGTCCATCGATGTTTAAATCTGTATAAAATTGTGCGAGTTTCGCATTAACTTGCTCTTGAGATAGTCCCAGCACTTGAGCGATTTCTTGAACCAACTCGTTGAATGTCGTTGCTTGTCTTTTATCCCCTAAAACGCTATGTACAACTTCAATCATTGAACATTCTTTTAGCTCTTCTGGTGAATATTGCTTAAAATTCACTTATGCGGCACTTCCTTTCTTCAAATATAACCTTATATATAACGGTCTGCTTAAAAAAATCCATACTATTCATTATAAACAAAAGTCGCACAAATATGCTACAAAAAAAACGGGAAACTTTAATATGGTAATAAAATTATAATTTGTCCATTCCTTATTTCGGAAGCATATGCGCCCCTTGCAATACATACCTAATTTGCATTTCTGTATATTCTTCAAGCGTATACAGTTTTTGCAGGGCCCAACGTCTAAATCCCCACATTTGTCCTTGTATGAAAATATTATGTGCAAGAAGCTGTATTTCTTTTTTATTTAATGTAAATGTTCCATTTTCCGTACACTGTTCTAAAATATTCTCGAACATTCCTACCATTTGAAACTCTTTTTCTAATACATATGGGAGTGATTCTTTCGGTAAAAAACGTACCTCTTGATACATAATTAATACTTCTTCTTGCAATTCATCCATCACTTTAAAATAATTCGTTATTGCTATCTTTAAACTTTCTATACTTCCCTTCTCTGTACACACTACTTCCTCTAACCGCTCTTTTACATGTTCATATATACTATCACAAACTAAATATAAAACATCATCTTTTGTACGAATGTACTCATAAAGTGTTCCAATACTAAACCCAGCCGCCTTCGCAATTTCTCTCGTTGTTGTACGTGGGAACCCTTTTTGCTTAAACAGTTGCACCGCACCTTTAATCATTTGTTCACGCCTTAACGCAACTAATTTTTCATCTTTCACTGATGCATGTACATTATGTTTAACCATCCCCTTCACCTCTCTCTATTATTTTTGGAAGGAAAAAGCGTAGGAAAATACCTACGCTTTCGTTCCTATTTCGTTAACATACGAGAAATTACAAGCCTTTGAATCTCTTGCGTTCCCTCATATATCTGTGTAATCTTTGCATCGCGCATATAACGCTCTACTGGATAATCTTTCGTATAACCATAACCACCAAATACTTGTACTGCTTCAGTCGTTACCTTCATCGCTGTATCACCTGCAAATACTTTTGACATCGCTGACTCTTTCCCGTACGGAAGCCCTTCAGATTCAAGCCAAGCCGCTTGATATGTTAAAAGACGCGCCGCCTCTACATCCGTTGCCATATCTGCAAGTTTAAAGCCAATTCCTTGCTGCGCCGCAATTGGCTTCCCGAACTGATGACGCTCTCTTGCATATTCTACGGAAGCATCTAAAGCGGATTGTGCAATACCAACCGCTTGCGCCGCAATACCATTACGACCGCCATCTAATGTTTGCATCGCTACCTTAAATCCTTGCCCTTCTTCTCCGAGTAGATTCTCTACAGGAATGCGGCAGTCTTCAAACATAATTTCAGTAGTCGGCGAAGAGCGAATCCCTAGCTTGCTCTCTTTTTTCCCAACTGAAAATCCCGGCGTATCGCTCTCCACAATAAATGCGCTCGTGCCACGCTGCTTCGATTCAGGGTCTGTTAATGCAAAAACAACGTAAATATCAGCAATGCCACCATTTGTAATAAAGATTTTCGATCCATTTAAAATGTAATGGTCTCCATCTCGTTTCGCAGTTGTCCTCATTCCGCCAGCATCTGAACCAGAACTTGGTTCCGTTAAACCGTATGCCCCAATTTTCTTTCCTTCTGCCATCGGTCGTAAAAACTTTTGCTTTTGCTCTTCCGTTCCAAATTTAAAAATTGGCCAACCAGCAAGTGAAGTATGTGCAGACAATGTTACACCTGTAGAAGCACATACACGGGATAATTCTTCAATGGCAATTACATACGCCAAGTAATCGCTTCCAATTCCACCATACTCTTCAGGCCACGGAATGCCAGTTAAACCAAGCTCTGCCATTTGATCAAATAAAGCGCGATCAAATCGCTCTTCCTCATCACGCTCTGCCGCCGTCGGTGCTACTTCATTTCTTGCAAAATCCCGAACCATTTTTCTTATCATTTCATGTTCTTCTGATAATTTAAAATGCATTCCCGTCTCCCCCTCGTCTTTTTATAAAGCTCGACTAATTACAAGCTTTTGTATTTCGCTCGTTCCTTCATATATTTGCGTGATCTTCGCATCACGGAAAAATCTTTCTACTGGATAATCTTTCGTATAACCGTAACCGCCAAATACTTGCACCGCTTCAATCGCAACTTCAACAGCCGTCTTAGAAGCAAATAGTTTCGCAATAGAAGCTTCTTTACCGCATGGTAATCCTTGAGCTCTTAGCGATGCCGCTCTGTATACAAGTAATCGCGCTGCTTCTACGCTAGTCGCCATATCTGCAAGTTTGAATCCGATTCCCTGCTGCGCCGCAATTGGCTTGCCGAATTGCTCGCGCTCTTTCGCATAATCAATCGCACATGCAAGCGCCGCTTCCGCGATTCCTAATGCCTGCGCTCCGATCCCAATTCGTCCAACATCTAAATTCGCCATCGCCACCTTAAATCCTTGTCCTTCTTCACCAAGTAAATTCTCGGCCGGCACTTTCATATCTTCAAACGTAAGTTGTACTGTACGAGAACCAAGAAGCCCCATCTTATGCTCATCTTTTCCGATGATTAAGCCTGGTGTATCTTTCTCTACAATAAATGCAGAAATGCCACTTTTCCCCGCCTCTGGATTTGTAGAAGCGAATACAATGTATGTACTTGCTTCGCCGCCATTCGTAATAAATACTTTCGATCCATTGATAATGTAGTGATCGTCTTTTTTTACAGCTCTTGATTTCAAACTACCTGCATCTGATCCTGCACTTGGTTCTGTTAGAGCAAATGCGCCTAAATACTCACCAGTCGCCAATTTAGAAACATATTTCTGCTTCTGCTCTTCTGTTCCGAAGTATAAAATCGGATTCATTCCAACTGACGTATGTACAGCTAAAATTACACCAACCGTTGCACTTACCTTTGAAATTTCCTCAATTGCTAGAATGTAAGAAATAAAATCCATTTCTGCCCCGCCATATTTTGCAGGCGCTGGAATACCCATTAGTCCAAGCTCACCCATCTTTTGCAAAATCTCTTTCGGGAACACCCCTTGTTCCATACTAGGAACAAAGGGAGCTATTTCCTTCTGCGCAAAATCCCGAACCATTTTCCTCATCATTTGTTGCTCTTCAGTAAAGTGAAAATTCATGTACTTCGCCTCCGTTTGCTATATATCTTTTTAACAATTTGGTAAGACCACTATTTTAATAAAGGGAGGACTTTATTCGTAAACGTAGAAACCACGACCCGTTTTACGTCCTAACCATCCTGCATTCACATACTTGCGTAATAATGGACATGGGCGATATTTACTATCTCCTAATCCTTCATGCAACACTTCCATAATGTATAAACACGTATCTAAACCGATAAAATCAGCGAGTGTCAAAGGCCCCATCGGATGATTCATACCGAGCTTCATTACTTCATCAATCGCTTCTTTCGTTGCTACACCTTCATATAACGTATAGATTGCTTCGTTAATCATCGGTAATAAAATACGGTTCGATACAAACCCTGGGAAATCATTTACTTCAACTGGTACTTTCCCGATTTTTTTCGTAATATCCTCAATCGTTTCATAAACTGCATCATCTGTAGCTAAACCACGAATAATTTCAACGAGTTTCATAACTGGAACTGGATTCATAAAGTGCATGCCGATTACTTTCTCAGGACGTTTCGTTACCGCTGCAATTTCCGTAATTGGTAACGATGACGTATTCGTTGCTAAAATTGCGTGTTCTGGAGCGATTTCATCTAGATTCGCAAAAATTTTCTTTTTAATATCCATTTTCTCAACAGCAGCTTCGATAACAAGATCCGCTTCTTTTACACTATTTAAATCGAGTGTCCATGTAAGACGATTTAAAGTCGCTTCTTTCTCTTCTTCCTTCATACGACCTTTTTCTACTTGACGAGCTAAATTTTTTGTAATAACAGCTAGCCCTCTATCTAATTGCTCTTGCTTTAAATCTTGCACTTTCACATCATAGCCTGCCATTGCACACACTTGTGCGATACCTGAACCCATTTGTCCTGCACCAATTACAACTATTTTTTGTACACCCATTCTTTCTTCCCCCTTAATATAAGTTGTTAATAAACCAAAATCCTCTACACGTAAATTAACGAACTTCAATCATAATTGCGTCACCTTGACCGCCACCGCTACAAATAGAAGCAATTCCAATTCCGCCGCCACGCTGCTTCAGTGCATGGATAAGTGTAACGATAATACGTGCTCCGCTCGCTCCAATTGGATGCCCCATTGCTACAGCACCGCCATTTACATTCAATTTTTCCGGATCAATCCCTGCAATTTCAGTACTTGCAATTGCTACCGCCGCAAATGCCTCATTGATTTCAAATAGATCGATTTCTTCAATTGTCTTACCTGTCTTTTTCAACAATTCATTAATTGCATAACCTGGCGTTCTTGGGAAATCCTTCGATTCTACCGCAATTGCTGTATGCGCCAAGATTGTCGCTAATGGCTTTCTTCCCTCTTGCTTCGCTCTATCCTCGCTCATTAATACAAGCGCCGCACCGCCATCATTTAGTCCAGGAGCATTACCAGCTGTCACCGCTGACGTCTTATCAAATACAGGCTTTAATTTCGCTAATTTTTCAATCGTTGTATCCGCGCGTGGCGCCTCATCCTTAGCCACGACGATAGGATCGCCTTTTCTTTGCTGAATTGTTACTGGTACAATCTCCTCTTCAAAACGACCTTCCTTATGTGCTGAAACCGCACGTTGATGGCTACGATATGCCCATTCATCTTGTGCTTCGCGAGAGATCCCGTCTTCTTTTGCAACTTCTCCGCCATAAACACCCATGTGTATACCTGAAAATGCGCATGTTAAACCGTCTGCAACGTTTAAATCGATAACTTCGTTGTTGCCCATTCTGTATCCCCATCTTGCTCCTCGTAAAATGTAAGGACTGTTACTCATCGATTCCATTCCACCAGCTACAATCAGTGATTGGTCACCAGTACGAATAATTTGATCCGCTAAAGTAACTGCGCGAAGCCCTGATGCACAAACCTTATTTACTGTTTCTGTCTGCACTTCCCAAGGAATCCCAGCCGCTCTTGCTGCTTGGCGTGATGGAATTTGTCCTTGTCCTCCTTGGATAACCGTTCCAAATATAACTTCTTCAACATCACTTGCGGAAACATTCGCCCTTTCAAGCGCTGCCTTAATTGCGATTCCTCCAAGTTCTGTTGCTTTCACGTCTTTTAAAGTCCCTCCAAATTTTCCAACCGGTGTTCTTGCAGCACTTAAAATAACTGTTTTACTCATGTTTCTTTCCCCCATTTCTTTTTTTAACGCCGAGCGCTCGCTCGGTATTCCTACGTTGAGAAGAGGTGCAATAATTGCACCTCTTTCTAAAGTTGTATGCATTCCCACAAACTAGATTGCTTCTTTCTTCTGTCCGATAACTGAGCGTTCTAAAATCTCTGTTACGTCCAGCGTTTGAACTGTTTCTTCAACTTCTTTCGCTTTCGTACCGTCACTAATCATCGTTAAGCAATATGGGCATCCTGTACCGATAATTGACGGTTGTACAGCCAGTGCTTGTTCTGTACGAGCAACGTTAATACGAGAACCAGCCGTTTCTTCCATCCACATTAAGCCGCCACCTGCACCACAGCACATTCCCGTTTCACGGTTACGCGCCATTTCTACAAGGTTTACACCTGGAATTGCTTTTAGAATATCGCGCGGTGCCTCATATACTTCGTTGTATCTTCCTAAGTAACAGGAATCATGGTACGTAACTGTTTCTTCAATAGAATGGACAGGTTTTAAACGTCCTTCCTTCACCCACTGGGCTAGTAATTCTGTATGATGATAGACTTCTGCTTGTAAGCCAAAGTCCGGGTACTCATTTTTAAAAGTGTTATAAGCATGAGGGTCAATCGTAACAATTTTCTTCACTCCTGCTTTTTCAAATTCCTCAATGTTTTTCGTTGCCATCTCTTGGAATACGAATTCGTTTCCGAGGCGGCGCGGTGTATCACCAGAGTTCTTTTCCTTATTACCAAGAATTGCGAATGAAATGCCTGCTTCGTTCATTAGCTTCGCAAATGATATCGCAATCTTCTGACTGCGGTTGTCATACGAACCCATTGATCCAACCCAGAATAAGTATTCAAACTCTTCGCCAGCTTTTGATTTCTCTTTTACAGTTGGAACTGTTACTTCATCATCACCTTGACGCCATGTTTCACGCTCTTTACGGTTCAGTCCCCACGGATTACCTTGACGCTCGATATTTGTCATTGCACGCTGCGCCTCTGCATCCATTTTCCCTTCTGTTAAAACGAGATAGCGGCGTAAATCAATAATTTTATCAACATGTTCATTCATAACTGGACACTGATCTTCACAGTTACGGCACGTTGTACATGCCCAAATCTCTTCTTCTGTAATAACATCTCCGATTAAGCTCGGATCGTAAGCGAGCGCTGTAGCTGCTGATTCTTGTTGTCCTTTTCCAGCTGCCATCATCGCTAACTGATTTCCTTGTGTATTATTAAAAGCAACAACTGGAACCCACGGTGCTTTTGATGTTACCGCTGCCCCTTTATCCGTTAAATGGTCGCGAAGTTTTAAAATTAAATCCATCGGTGATAACATTTTGCCTGTTCCTGTTGCCGGACACATATTTGTACAACGGCCACATTCTACGCAAGCATATAAATCAACGAGCTGATTTTGTCTAAAGTCTTCAATTTTACCAACACCGAACGTTTCTTGTGTTTCATCTTCAAAATCGATTTTTTCAAGTTTTCCCGGATTTGAAAGACGACCAAAAAACACGTTAACTGGTCCAGCAATTAAATGCGCGTGTTTTGATTGTGGAACATAAACTAAAAACGTTAGCAAGATTAATAGATGCACCCACCAAGAGAAATAGAACACTGAAATGGCTACGGTTTCATTTATCCCTGAGAAAACGTAAGCGATTGCAGAAGCAATTGGTTCACTCCATGAAAGCTCCTCACCGTGCCATATAATTCCCATACCATTACCAAGTAGCACAGAAATCATTAAGCCACCAATAAAGATAAGAACAAGACCTGATTTGAAATTACGTTTTAAACGAACAAGCTTTTCAACATAGCGTCTATGAAAAGCCCAAAAGACTGCGATTAAAATAACAAGTGTGACAATTTCCTGGAAGAATGTAAATGCAGGGTATAGTGGTCCAAGTGGAAGATGTGATCCTGGTGCGAGCCCTTTCCAAACGAAGTCAATTGCTCCAAATTGGACAAGAATAAATCCGTAAAAAAACATAACGTGAATAATGCCACTCTTTTTATCTTTCAGCAGCTTTTTCTGACCGAAAACATTGACCTTAAGAAGATCCCAACGCTCTTTAAAACGACGGTCAAATTCAATCTTTTTTCCTAATTGTATGTAGGCCATCCTCGTTCGTATAAGATATACAAACAAATATCCCGCATAAGCAATAACAGCAATGGCAGCCAGCCAATTAATGATTAGTAAGCTATTCATTTTTATGCTACCCCTCTCTTTGTAAGCCCTCTTTCTTTTTTAGAATCTTCGAAAATATATAATTTTCTGAATTGTATCCCCTATTCCCATTATATAATGAGTGAGCATTCAGTCAACAGTTTTTTGTTATACAACAACACATTTTTTAATAAAGCTGTTTATTTGGGTGAAACTATAAAGTGAAACTTTAACCAGGGGGCTGTTCATCCCCCTCTGATTATTAGCCCACACCAATCGGGATAAAGTGACATTTTGATTTGTAAAAAACTGATGGTGAAAAGACCGTGAAGGAGGGAATCTACTTATGTTCTTCTTATCTCTCTTGTTAATAGGTAGCGCTCTCTGGATTACAATCGACCTTTCATATGGGAGAATTATTCATTTAAAGCGTGTACGTTCTCGTTCTTTCCCTTTACGTCAAAGTGATTTTCACCTTTATACATACGGAAAAGATTTGTATGACGCCCTATTTACTGATATAAAACAAGCTAAACACCATGTGCACGTTTTATTTTTCATTGTAAAAAATGATGAGATAAGTCGTACGTTTTTAAAGCTACTTATCGATAAAGCACAAGAAGGAATTGAAGTAAGACTTTTGCTCGACCGGTTTGGAAGTCATTATTTATCAAAAGAAGCGATTCATTCGCTACAAAAGCATGGTGTCTCTTTTTCATTTTGTCACAAAGTGAAATTTCCTTTTCCTTTCTTTTCTGCAAATCAAAGAAACCATAGAAAGATTACAGTTATTGACGGGAAAATTGGCTATATTGGTGGATTTAATATTGGCGAGGAATATTTGGGGCATAATCAAAAGTTAGGATTATGGCGAGATTATCATTTACGTCTTACAGGAGAAGGGATACAAGATTTACAAAAACAATTTTTACATGATTGGTTCGACGATACAGGTCAAAATTTATTAGATTCATCTCTTTATTTTCCTAAACAACAACCAGGGATCATTCTACATCGTTTTGTCCCTACTGATGGTGCCTATTTACAAAATACATTTTTACAATTAATCGAAAGCGCAAAAAAAGAAATCTTTATCGGTACACCATATTTCATTCCTGGAAAAAAAATTATGAACGCATTATTAAACGCACGAAAACGTGGAGTTCAAATAACTATTCTCGTTCCACAAAAGGCTGATCACGCCCTCGTTCGAGAAGCAAAATTCCCATATTGCCGAAAGTTAATACAAGCTGGTTGTAATATTTACGCTTTTCAACAAGGATTTTTTCACGCAAAAATCATTATAGTGGACGATCATATTTGTGATATTGGGACTGCTAATTTTGATATGAGAAGCTTATATATTAACCATGAAATCAACTGTCTTTTATACGATAAACATTTCATACAAGAAGTGAAAAATAAATTCCATGAAGATCTAAAAAATGCGTCATTACTTTCCTTTGATGATGTCAGCCCACTTTCCCTTATTGATAGGGGCAAAGAATGGATAGGAACGATACTTGCGTTCTTCTTATAGGAAAGGCGATAAATAAAAGAGGTGTATCCTTTATGATTATGCGGTTTGGATATGTCTCACATGCAATGGCATTGTGGGACTGTTCTCCTGCTAAAACGATGACATTTACAAGCTTTAAAAAACTCAATAAACAAGAGCGAGAAGATAAATTGTACCATGTTACAAGGCAGAACCTAGAACACACAATACGCATCCTTCATTACAATATTGCACACGAAATTCCATTATATCGTTTATCATCTTCTATCGTTCCACTTGCAACACATCCTGAAGTTGAATTTGATTACATTCAACTATTTGCTCCACTATGGCGTAAAATAGGAGCATTAATTCAAGAACACAATTTACGCGTAAGTTTTCACCCAAGCCAATTCACACTATTTACAAGCGACAAACCACATATTACAACTAATGCAATTACAGATATGACCTATCATTATAACGTGTTAAATGCTATGGGAATTGCAGATTCTTCCTACATTAATATCCATGTAGGTGGCGCGTATGGAAATAAGGAGAAGGCAATCGAACGTTTTCATGAAAACATACAGAAACTTCCTGACCATATAAAAAGACAAATGACTCTTGAAAATGATGATAAAACATATACAACTTCTGAAACTTTGGCTATTTGCCAAAAAGAAAAAATCCCTTTCGTGTTCGATTATCATCATCACATAGCGAACCTTTGTAATGAATCACTAGAAGAATTACTTCCTATGATATTTAAAACTTGGTCACATACAAATGTCCCTCCTAAAGTTCATATTTCTTCTCCTAAATCAGAAAAAGAATTTAGGTCCCACGCAGATTATATTGATTTAGACTTTATTAAACCTTTTTTACACATTACAAAAAAAATTGATCATAATTTCGATATTATGATTGAAAGTAAACAAAAGGATTTAGCACTTCTTCAGTTAATAGATGAAATCTCTTCTATAAGAGGGATAAAAAGAAAAAACGGCGCAGTGTTACAATGGTAATTTGTAATACTGCGCCATTTTTTTCATAAGAAAGTAATTCCTATAGTAAAAAACATTCCAATTTATATGCTATTATTTAAATTAGCATTTTCCCCCTGAGATTCAACTTTATTGAAATGGAGTCATAA
This sequence comes from Bacillus silvicola, assembly GCF_050524305.1. Classification (NCBI taxonomy): domain Bacteria; kingdom Bacillati; phylum Bacillota; class Bacilli; order Caryophanales; family Bacillaceae; genus Bacillus; species Bacillus silvicola. Next base: position 1,375,339 of record NZ_JBNGVC010000013.1, on the reverse strand, counting down.
TATGATTAATCAACAGAAATATGTACAATTTGTCATAATATATATAATTATATTTTCTCTTTGGATATTCCTTATCCCTAGGAATTTAAATATAAAAGAAATTGGAATTCTCTTCTTATTTTGTTTTGCGGCAATCTTTTCTTGCTATTGCTTATATAAAGCAATTAAGAAGATGAAAAGTAGTGACAAACTATTTTGGGTTTTACTACTATGTACTTGCATATGTGGATTAATTATGGAAATAACTTTATTTCTTCAGTCACTTTCTATTTATGATCAAGTCATATTCTCATATAAAGCACTACCTTTTTTCATCATACAATATATTTTGCTTTTTTCTGGCTTTGCTATAAAGTTTATAAAGCATTACTCCATTAGAGGTCTTGCTCAATTTTCATTCGATAGCATCTTCATTGTTATTATGAATATTTATTTTATCCTAACCTTTATTTTAGATATTTCTAGCTTTCGTATGTTGACGACGGACACGTGGCTTTTGATTGGGTATTTTATCGCACAATCATTAGTAATTTACGCCGTTATTAGCCTATATAGGAGAGAACAATATTCTTCTAGTAGAATCTCATTAATTATCGGCTTTACTATCATACTTGTGTACGGATATATACATCTGTTCCAATTAAACAAAGGAATGGAAACTTCTTCTGAAGTCTCTTATTTAATACATACTGCTTCGATTTTACTAATCGGTTTATCGTCCATACTGTACATTTTGGATAAACCAATGCAACATGAAACGAAAATGAAGTATTATCGATTCGATTATGTACGCTTTATATTACCTTATTTTAGTATAATCATTACTTTTTCCTTTATTGTCATTCAGCCTTGGGACAATAAGTTCATGCTAATCGGTCTAGTATTATCACTAATCTTATTATTCCTACGACAACTTTACATGTGGAAAGATAATCAAGTATTAATCGATACGTACGAACAGTTGACTACACAACTAGAAGGAAAAGTCGAAGAAGGTGCATCTGCCCTATCAAAAAGTGAACAGCGTTATAAGTCTTTATTCGAAGATCATCCTGATGCTGTTTTTTCTTTAAATATGAACGGGATTTTTCAACAATCTAATAAGGCTTGTGAAAGTTTATTTACAGCCTATTACTGTGAAGTAACAAGTTATTCTCTTCTACACTTCATTGATCCACAAGATCATGAATTATTGAAGAAATCTTTACAAAGTACAAAAGAAGGTAGACCACAAACTCTAGAAATTCGAACAAAAGAAAAAGAAGGCTATTATTATTATCTTCACATTACATTCATCCCTATTTTTATAAATAAAGAAGTTGTTGGGATGTTTGGTATAGCACGTGATATTACAACTTTATATGAAAAACAAAAACAAGTAGAGCATTTGGCTTTCCATGATGCACTTACAGGACTACCGAATCGACGAAAATTCGAAAAAGATTTAAAAACGATTTTAAATACAGCGCAAAACAACACTAATGACGTTGCCGTCATGTTCCTCGACTTAGATCGATTTAAAAAAATTAACGATCGACTCGGTCATGATGTCGGAGATCTATTATTAATTGAAGTAGCAAAAAGATTACGTGGATGTTTGCGTTCAAAAGATATCGTTGCCCGCCAAGGCGGAGATGAATTTACGATCCTATTACCAGATATGTACTCTGAAAAAAGTGCTGCTTTTATAGCCGAACAAATTTTAACCATCTTAAATAAGCCTTACTTCATTAAAGATGAAGAACTTTCTGTTACACCGAGTATCGGAATTGCAATGTTTCCGGAATACGGAACCGATGTAACCGAATTAATGAAAAATGCAGATATGGCTATGTACCGAGCAAAAGCTAATGGAAAAAATAGATTCATTTTCTTCTCAAAAGAAATGAGTGTTGCGCAAAATGAACTACACTTCCTAGAAGGTGAACTTTCAAAGGCTCTGCAACAAAATGAATTTTTCCTTGAGTATCAACCGCAAGTAAATACAAAAACAAAACAAATTATCGGTTTTGAGGCATTAATTCGCTGGAAACATTCAAAACTCGGAATTGTATCACCTGCCCAATTTATTCCTCTAGCAGAGGAAACAGGATTTATTATTGAACTGGGTAATTGGATTTTACGTACCGCCTGCTTAGAAGCAAAAAAGTGGCATAACCAAGGATTCTCTCACTTAAAGGTTGGTGTAAATTTATCTGTTGTTCAATTTAATCACGTAGATTTAATATCAACTATTTCAAAAGTCTTGGAAGAAACAGAACTAAAGCCAGAAGCGCTAGATATTGAGATTACAGAAAGCATCGCGATTAATCAAAATCACTCTGTAATTGCTAAACTAGAAGAACTTCAAAATCTCGGTATCCAAATTTCAATCGATGACTTTGGAACTGGTTATAGTTCTTTAGCTTATTTAACGAAATATCCAATCAATACATTAAAAATTGCTCGAGAGTTTATTTGTGGAATTACAAATAGCCCTTTAGAAGAAGCGATTATCGCCTCCATCATTAAGCTATCGAAAGAATTAAATTTAGAGGTTATTGCGGAAGGTGTAGAAACAGAAGAACAATGGAAGTTTTTACACGAACAAAACTGTGACCACATTCAAGGATTCCTCTTTAGCAAGCCTGTTTCTAGTAAAGATGTTTGGATGTTACTCCACGAAAAAACAACCGTCTAAGTAAGACGGTTGTTTTTTAGTACTCAAAAGGTACATCTGAAGCTACTTGTATCTCTTGATCATTATAAGAAATTACTTGATTTTTCTCTAAAACTGTATCTCCTAATGAAATACCCCATGCCATCGCTAACGTTAATAGACTACCAATAAGTAGTTTTTTCATATTCCATCACCCGCATTTTTTCTTTAAATATATCATGAAAATTTATCCACATCTTATGCAATTATGCATATTTGTTTTTTGTTTTTTTATTTCTTCATTTTTTTTATAATTGACTCTTTTAACGTATGGTTTCCTAATATATCGAAAAAGAAGCACGCTTTTTCGTAAGCATCTTCAATTTCTGCTCTATCACACTCGAGCTTTTCTAGGCATTCACCTTTTCGATAGTATAACTGTCCAATCAATGTCATACTATTAATTCGACACGATAGTTCAATGGCTTTATTTGCGTGACAAAGCGCTTCTTCGTATTGATTGTCTAAGTATAATGCTTTTGCATGATTATGTCTCACCTTCACATCAAACTCTTTATTATCATGTAATGCCTCTAATTGTTTTAATATATTTTCAAATAACTCAATACTCTTCTTAAAATAGCCATTTTCAGCGTAAATGTTTGCAATTGCGTTTTCAATATAAAGGTTCTGATATACATCTATTCCTGCCAATTGTTGATTGAGCAATTTCTTTAATTCTAAAATACAATATTCGTAATCGATTTTTTTCAATATGTAAGCAGCTACATAATATTGCCATTGAAGAAATTGCTGAAGCTCGGAATGATATTCTTCCTTTTTCAACTCATTCCATACCTTAGTATAAATTTCTTTATATTTCTTTTGCTTACAAAGCATAATAATTCGATCTTTTAATTGCTTATTCCTCTCAATATCAGAATAAATGAGTACCTCATAAAAATGAATAATGGGAACTTGTAACTTCGCTGCAATACCTTGCAATATATCCATACTTGGGTATACCGCGCCCGATTCAATTCGACTCACTTCCGATTGATGACATATGTTCTCGGATAACTGCTTTTGTGTTAATCCTCTCATCACCCTAATTTTCTTAATTTCACTTCCTAGTTTTTCTGCGTGCATACTTACTCACCATCCCATTATAACAATCTAATTTTTTGAGTTGTCATACCACTACAATAATGTGAATTCGACAATTTTTGATATGAAATAATGCATAATATATATAAGATTCGGCAAATTTTTCATACAATCCATCTCACATAATATAATAGACTAGTAATTTTATAGATTAATTATAGAAAATTTGCCCGTGCTTTCGTTACATTCGGTCTTCTTTATCCTTTATCAGCAGAAGCTATTCACACCCAAGAACTAGATAGAAATGAAGTAAACGTTGAAATTGCTCAGCCTAGTTTAACGATTTAAAAATTAACACAACCTCAAAATGATACAAAAATATATGGCGAAAAAGTATTTAAAGGGTGAGATAAATGAGGCTAAAGCTCAACAAGGGTGAGTGACAACTGAAATGAATGTAGATTCCCAACCTACAAATAAAGATACAAAAGAAAATAAAACCGAAGTTCGCCTTGCACAAACTTACAAAAATTATAAAGTATATGGCCAAGATCTTATTGTAAAAGTAGATAAAAATGGAGTAATTACAACTGTTAGTGGTAAAGTTGTCCAAAATTTAGACCAACAACCTAATCTTACTATAACAAATTTTTTGTCGAAAAATGAAGTAAAATCTAAATTACGCGATATACTTCAAATTCTGAGCTATGCGACTGCGACGAAACTCTCTATTGAAATACTTGTTTATAAGAAAAAAGAAGCTTACCACTCATAGGTAAACTTCTTTTCATATCCATCCCTTTTCTTCCGCAATTGTAATTGCCTCAATTCTATTTTTCGCATCAAGCTTCGTTAATACTTCAGAAATATAATTACGTACTGTACCAGGTGAAAGATAAAGTGCCTTCGCAATTTCATTTGCCGTCTTTCCTTCTTTCGCAAGTAACAATACTTCTTTTTCACGATCTGATAACGGATTTTGTTCCTGCCATAAGCCGAACATTAAATCTTGAGAGATCTCTCGCTTTCCTTTCATTACATTACGAATTGCTGCAGCTAAATCTTCACTTGGGCTATCTTTTAATAAATACCCGTGAACACCAGTTTTCATTGCCCGTTCAAAATAACCTGGTCGTGCAAATGTTGTTAAAATCATTACTTTACAAGGTGACTTTTCCTTCTTCAGCGCTTCAGCAACATCTAAACCACTTTGAATCGGCATTTCAATATCCATAATACTTATATCAGGCCTTAGCGATTCGATTAATTTTAACGCCTCTTCCCCATTCGCAGCCTGACCAACTACTTCAATATCATCCTCTAGATCAAGCAGGGCTCCTAACGCACCACGAAGCATTCGCTGATCTTCTGCAATAATAATTCGAATCATGCCCTCACCTCATCTTTTCCTGTTCTAATAACAACTGGTACTTTTACTATTAATAGTGTCCCTGGATTTATCGTATTTAGTTCAACAAACCCATCAATAAGGGCGATCCGCTCCTTCATACCGCGAATACCGTTTCCATCATGATTTTGATTTTCCAAACCTACGCCATTATCCTCTACTTTCAAAATCAGTTCACCTTGCGATTCTAATACAGATACAATGCACTCCGTCGCCTTACTATGCTTTACAATATTCGTAACTGCCTCACGCAAACACATTCCTAAAATATTTTGTTCAATTGGTGATAACGAACTCGAACTTGCTTCCTGCTTCACCTCTAATTCAATATTAGCAGCTTGTAAAATCGCCTTTATTTGCTCCAGCTCTTCTTCTACTGTAATCATACGCATATCAGAAATTAACTCTCTTAACTGCTTTAAAGCTGTACGAGATGTTTGTGTAATTTCCTTCGCTTCCATACTTGCACGTTCTGGATTTTTCACAATTAACTTCTCCACGAGCTGGCTTTTTAAAGTAATAAGAGATAGCGTATGCCCTAACGTGTCGTGAAGATCCCTTGCAATTCGCTGACGCTCTTCACGTTTTACTAAGTCTTTAATTTGTTCGTTTGCTTCGTTTAGTTGATTCTTTAACATCTTTTTTTGATTAAAATTACGCATACCAAATGGTGTAAGCAGCATTATAATAAACATCGGAACTATATTCACTAATTCTGTAGTTGATAGGTGATTAAGGTTTACAAATATAAAAGTTCCAAGCATTACAATTAACAGAGACAACAGCACTCGAAATACTTTTTTACTAGGAGCAAACCCTATCGCACTCGCCGTGAAAAACCCAAAAAAGATCATGAAAGGATTATAATAAAAAGCAAATAACAAGGTAAGTATCATTTGGATGCATGCCCATAAAACAAAAGTCTTATTAACAAAATAAAGCTGCCGGTATGTGACGGTGAAGACTATCAACATACCGATCCCTATTACAAGCTTCCATCCTGATACTTGTGTTAAATTATAGATTGGAAATAATAAATACACGAGCCACATATACGGGAAGAAACCCATCTGTTTCGGAAAAATCTCAATCCTCTTCTTCTCTATCATTTATACCGCTTCCTGTCTTTTTCTTATATATATTGATACTACAACAAATATAAGGAAATAACCTCCTAGTACCGCGATATTTTCCCAACCAATTGACTTCCCAGCTACAATATCCCACGCACCGCTTCCGAAATGATATGTTGGTGTCCATTCACCAATAGATCTTAATATTTTTGGAAATATTTCAATTGGCATCCATAAGCCGCCAAGAATGGCTAAACACATATTTAAAATATTCGCTAACCCAGCAGCTGCATCTGCCTTCTTAATTGAACCTATTACTGTTCCGAGCGCTAAAAATGGTGTCACGCCTAATAATAGCCATAACCCAGCACCAATCCATTGTCCTACCGTTAACTCGACGTTATTAATTAATATTCCTGCCATAAAAATAACTAAGATTGAAAAAGCATTCACTACTGTTTGAGCAATAATTTTAGCTGTTATATACGCACCTTCTGGAAGTGGTGTAATTTTTAAAAGATGAGTCCATCCTTGCCCTTTTTCCTGAGAAAGTCTCACACCGAAACTAAAAAGTGCAGTCCCTACAATACTGAAAGTCGCCATTGAAATTAAATAATGTGCTTTCCAAGCATCTCCGTTCTGTGGCACTTGAACTACATTTGTAAAGATGTAATAAAACATAACTGGCATTAATAATGAAAAAAAGATAAATAATTTATTACGAAACGTACGTAAAATTTCTATTTTGCACTGCATCCATAAAGCTTTCATGCGATTCCCTCCTTCTGATTTGCAACAAACTGCTCAAACGCTTCATCAAGACTTCCGCGTTCAACTGAAATGTCCATAACAGGTAAATCTTTCTTAAAAATCGCTCGCAATGTAGCATCTGTATCATCCGTCGTTAAAATAATACGCGGTTCATGAGACTGAACCCCCGTCACATTTGGCAATCCTTTTAATAAAGCTTTCGGTATTTTCTCCGTTGCAACAAACGAAACTGTTTTTTGCGAGATTGTCGCTTTCATCTCATCCGGTGTGCCATCTGCGATAATCTTTCCGTTCGCAAATAATAAAATTCGATCTGCTAACGCATCCGCTTCTTCTAAATAATGTGTTGTTAAAATAATCGTTTTCCCTTCACTTGCTAATTTTCTAATCGTTTCCCAAAACGTTTTTCGAGATGTAATGTCCATCCCTACAGTTGGTTCATCTAAAAACAACAAATCTGGATTCCCTGCAAGTGCCAGCGCAAAATTTAACCTCCTTTTTTGACCGCCCGATAATTTCTCACATCTTTGCTTTCGTTCTGTTTCTAAGTTTGACAACTGCAGTAATGTTTCTTTCTCTACAGGATTCGTATAATAACTACGGAATAACTCGATTGCCTCTTCTACCGTGATGCTATCAATCACACTTACTTCTTGCAGCATCGCACCGAGGCTATTGCGAACCTCTCTATGCTTCGGACTCTTTCCAAATATAGAGATATTCCCTTCTGTTGGATCTTTTAATCCGAGCATCATTGAAATTGTCGTTGTTTTCCCCGCACCATTCGGTCCGAGTAATGCTACTATTTGCCCTTTATTCACATGAAATGAAACGTTATTTACTGCTTCTTTATGTTTAAATGTTTTAGAAACACCATTTACTTCAATAATCTTTTCCATCTCTCCACCCCCGCCGTTTCTTATATTTACATTGTACGCTCTGGAAAAGTTAGGAAACAGTATGATGCGTCATGACATCCATATGACAATTGTCATGTATTCTCTATGAGAGGAATCAACCCGCATACCGCACGCGAGTAGCAGTACAAAAACAAACATGATACAATCGGATAAGACATATATTCGAGGAAGGACAGTGGTTTTCATGATTATTCGTAATGAACAAGATTTAGAAGGTTTACGAAAAATCGGCCGCATCGTTGCACTTGCACGCGAAGAAATGAAAAAGCAAGCGAAGCCAGGTATGACAACGAAAGAGCTTGATTTAATTGGTAAAAAAGTATTAGACGAGAACGGTGCTATTTCAGCGCCTGAAAAAGAATATAAATTCCCAGGTGTAACTTGCATTAGTGTAAATGAAGAAGTTGCTCACGGTATTCCAGGCGATCGTGTATTAAAAGAAGGCGATTTAGTAAACGTAGACGTATCAGCAGCACTTGACGGCTATTATGCAGATACAGGTATCTCATTTGTTCTTGGAGAAGATGAAGAAAAAGAAAAGCTATGCCAAGCTGCAGTAGATGCATTTTGGGAAGCAATGAAAAAAATAAAAGCTGGATCAAAACAAAATCAAATTGGTCGTGCTGTTTCTAACTTTGCACATAAAAGTGGATATAACGTAATCCAAAACTTAACTGGTCATGGCATTGGCCTTAGTTTACATGAAGCTCCAAACCACATTTTAAGCTACTATGATCCAATGGATAATGCACTTCTAAAAGACGGTCTTGTTATCGCTGTAGAACCATTCATCTCAATGAAAGCAGATCATATTATTGAGCGCGGTGATGATGGTTGGACATTCGTTACACCAGACAAAAGCCTTGTTGCACAATGTGAACATACAATCGTTGTAACTCGCGGTGAACCGATTATTTTAACAGAAATATAATAAAAAACAGCCGTTTTGTAGATTCCTGCTACTGAAACGGCTGTTTTTTCATTATTTTTATGCATGTAAAAGCTTATATAAATAAAAAGGTGGTGCATCAAAGCATCACCTTTTTAACGGGGTGAGGCTGCCCAAAAGTACGGAAAACTCTTGAACAGCCTCGTATTTTCATATGGATGCCTTACATATATCATTGATGATAATTATGAAATGCGGAAACATAGTTATCATCACATGATTCAAACAAAAGAAAAGAAACCCTATAACAGATCTCTTTTCCCTACATAATCTAAAGTTTGGGTACACTAGATTCATGCAATGTAGGAGGCTTCAGAACTGAAAGCGATCCTTCATTTAAAATGATAGCATACATATATCCGCTAAAAATATGCAAATGTGCATATAGCGTTTTTTATTTCTCAACATACATTTATTGAAAATTCAGATATATAAAGGTAAAATGTAGTCGTTATCCGTCTTCTTTTGTCAGTCAGAGAGAATAGAAGAATGGGAGAGGAAAAAATGAGAAAATCACTGAAACAAAAAATAGTAAGCTCCTTGCTTGCTGTATCACTCGCTGTTAGCTTAGCTCCAATCGGACAAGCAAAAGCTGATTCCACGTCAGAAATCACACAAAATTCACCTATTACAACACAAGTTGATGCAAGCCGCGCTATCGAACATATCCGTTTCTTATCCGAAACAATTGGTCCCCGTCCAGGTGGTACTAAATCAGAAGAATGGGCCTCTCGCTACGTTGGTATGCAGCTTAAATCAATGGGCTATGAAGTAGAATATCAGCCGTTTCAAGTTCCAGATCAATACGTTGGATTTATCGAATCACCATTATCCACAAAACGCAATTGGCAAGCTGGTGCTGCTCCAAATGCACTAATTTCTACAGAAGCTGTTACAGCTCCCCTTATCTTTGTTCAAGGTGGAACAAAATTAGAAGATATTCCAAATGAGGTAAATGGAAAAATTGTTTTATTTGAAAGAGGAACAACAGTAGCAGACTATAATAAACAAGTTGAAAATGCTGTTAGTAAAGGGGCAAAAGGTGTGCTTTTATACAGCTTAATTGGAGGTCGTGGAAACTACGGACAAACCTTCAATCCTCGCTTAACTAAAAAGCAGTCTATCCCTGTCTTTGGTCTTGCTTATGCTCAAGGAAATGCGTTTAAAGAAGAAATTGCTAAAAAAGAGACAACGATGCTTTCCCTAAAAGCGAGACATGAGTCTAATTTAACATCCCTAAATGTCATCGCTAAAAAGAAACCAAAAAATAGTACAGGTAATGAAAAAGCTGTTGTTGTAAGTTCACACTATGATAGTGTCGTTGGGGCACCTGGGGCAAATGATAATGCTTCTGGTACGGGATTAGTATTAGAATTAGCTCGTGCTTTTCAAAATGTAGAAACTGATAAAGAAATTCGTTTTATTGCTTTTGGTTCTGAAGAAACTGGCTTACTTGGCTCTGATTATTATGTTAATAGTCTGTCCCAAAAAGAACGCGATCGAATTTTAGGTGTCTTTAACGCAGACATGGTTGCAACAAATTATGATAAAGCAAAGAATTTATATGCAATGACTCCTGATGGATCAACGAACCTTGTAACAGATGCTGCCTTACAAGCAGGTAAACAATTAAATAATGATCTCGTTCTTCAAGGAAAATTCGGCTCTAGTGATCACGTACCATTTGCTGAAGTGGGTATTCCTTCTGCACTATTTATTTGGATGGGCGTCGATAGTTGGAATCCATTAATCTATCATATTGAAAAGGTATATCACACGCCTCAAGATAATGTATTTGAGAATATTTCACCAGAACGTATGAAAATGGCATTAGAGGTCATTGGTACAGGCGTCTATAATAGCCTTCAACCTACCGTGAAAACAGGACAAAAAGCTGCTTAATACTATTTCAAGCCACCGATTAATCGGTGGCTGTTTATTGAGAAAAAATAAATATGCATAAAAGCATATTTATTACATGGTATTATCGCGTATAATTAAAATCTTAATATATAAATAAAAAACACATTTATTGCATAGCATTATCATGTAGAATAAAAATTGTAATACTATTGATTACATCTAATAAAGAGGTTTTTAATTATGAAAAAATTATCCTTGCAGTTGTGTGAACTTTAACTTGAATTTCAGGAATTAATGCTTTTATTCCTGAAATAAACGTTGCAACAGCTACTCAAGAACAAAGCTTTCCAAAATACTATTTCTAAATTGGCCATAAAAATGGCTATGCATTCATCTAAAACTTAATGGAACATGGTCATTGACCTTAAATTACATGAGATAGGAAACCACATTCTAAGCTTGTGATAATAGACTTCTTAAAAGCAGCTTTATTATCGCTTTAGAGCCGCTTATCTCTATGAAAGCTGACTATATTATTGGGCCGTTGATTGAGTCCAACGTGAAACTGTTCTCTTTTTTCTATAAAAAAACCCTTCAGGTTGCATTCTTCCCTTCACTTTATCGTGAAGTTTTTGAATACTTACCTAAAGGGCGTAATATCAATAGTAATTTTTCAACTTGTCTGCTACTCAGATTACGGTTTAATCAATAATCTAAAGCTTTTTTATTATTTTATTCGCTGACGAGCAAATAGAATTCCACCTAAAAGGAACAATACCATACCGCCAAGAATTGAAATCATTTCTGCTGATGCTCCTCCTGTGTTAGGAAGTAATGTTGGCTTATCATTTTCTGTAGTAGGTGGAACTTTTGAATCGCTATTTTTGTCTGTATTTGTGTTTGGATCTTTTGGATCTGTGCTTGGATCTTTTGGATCTGTGCTTGGATCTTTTGGATCTGTGCTTGGATCTTTTGGATCTGTGCTTGGATCTTTTGGATCTGTGCTTGGATCTTTTGGATCTGTGCTTGGATCTTTTGGATCTGTGCTTGGATCTTTTGGATCTGTGCTTGGATCTTTTGGATCTGTGCTTGGATCTTTTGGATCTGTGCTTGGATCTTTTGGATCTACACCTGGTTCGTCCTTGATTTTTGTATTTGTGATGTCATAACCTTTTACTTCGGATTTGTATCCCGCTACTGGTTGTTCTTTCACTTCATACTTGTATGCCTTTCCTTCGGCATCGTATGCTGCTAAATCTTTAAATTCATATTTCCAGCCTGTTGCTTCACTTACTTCTTGTGTCGCAACCACTTGGCCATTTTGTAGTAAGTCTACTTTGATCATTTCTGGACGTTCTTTTGCATTATCGTCTTTCCATGTTTTTGTTCCTTCTACTTTTGTTTGGCCTACTTTTGTATTTGTGATGTCATTACCGTTTACCTCAGATTTGTATCCGTCTACCGGTTGTTCTTTCACTTTATACTCATAAGCTACTCCGTTTGCATCATATGCCGCTAAATCTGTAAACGCATATTTCCATTCGCTTGCTGCACTCACTTCTTGTGTTGCGATTACTTTGCCATTTTGTAGTAGGTCTACTTTGATCATTTCTGGACGTTCTTTTGCATTATCGTCTTTCCATGTTTTCGTTCCTTCTACTTTTGTTTGATCAACCTTTGTATTCGTAATGTCATAACCTTTTACTTCGGATTGATACCCGTCTACTGTTTGTTCTTTTACTTCATACTTATATGCCTTACCTTCGGTATCGTATGCCACTAAATCTGTAAACGCATATTTCCATTCGCTTACTGCGCTTACTTCTTTTGTATCGATTACCTTGCCATTTTGCAGTAGGTCTACTTTGATTATTTCTGGACGGCCTTCACCATTTCCGTCCTTCCATACCTTCGTTCCTTCTACTTTTGTTTGACCAATCTTTGTATTCGTGATGTCATATCCTTTCACTTCGGATTTGTATCCGTCGATTGGTTGTTCTTTCACTTCATACTTGTATGCCTTACCTTCTGCATCATATGCCGCTAAATCTTTAAATTCGTATTTCCAGCCTGTTGCTTTGCTTACTTCTTGCATCGCAATCACTGTACCATTTTGTAGTAGGTCTACTTTAATCATTTCCGGACGATCTTTCGCGTTATCGTCTTTCCATGTTTTCGTTCCTTCTACTTTTGTTTTGCCAACCTTTGTATTCGTGATGTCATAACCTTTTACTTCTGTTTGATATCCGTCTACTGCTTGTTCTTTCACTTCATACTTATACGCCTTACCTTCTGCATCATATGCCGCCAAATCTGTAAACGCATATTTCCATTCGCTTGCTGCGCTTACTTCTTTTGTATCGATTACCTTGCCATTTTGTAGTAGGTCAACTTTGATTATTTCTGGACGGCCTTCACCATTTCCGTCCTTCCATACCTTCGTTCCTTCTACTTTTGTTTCGCCTACTTTTGTATTTGTGATGTCAGTACCACTTACTTTTGATTCATATCCTGGTACCGCTTGCTCTTTCACTTCATACTTGTATGCCTTACCTTCTGCATCATACGCTGCTAAATCTTTGAATTCGTATTTCCAGCCTGTTGCTTTGCTTACTTCTTGCGTCGCAATCACTGTACCATTTTGTAAAAGGTCTACTTTAATCATATTTGGACGATCTTTCGCGTTATCGTCGTTCCATGTTTTCGTCCCTTCTACTTTTGTTTTGCCTACTTTTGTATTTGTGATGTCATAACCTTTTACTTTGGATTCATATCCTGCTACTGGCTGTTCCTTCACTTCATACTTGTATGCCTTACCTTCTGCATCGTAGGCTTGGAGTTTGCCAAACGTGTACTTCCATTCAATTGCTGCTGTTACCTCTTTTGTATCTACTACTTTACCGTTTTGTAAAAGATCTACTTTGATCATTGTCGGACGATCTTTCGCGTTATCGTCTTTCCATGTCTTCGTCCCTTCTACTTTTGTTTCGCCTACTTTTGTATTTGTGATGTCATAACCTTTTACTTTGGATTTATATCCTTCAACTGCTTGCTCTTTCACTTCATACTTGTATGCCTTACCTTCTGCATCGTAGGCTTGTAGTTTTTCAAACGTGTACTTCCATTCACTTGCTGCTGTTACTTCTTTCGTATCTACTACTTGACCGTTTTGTAGTAAGTCTACTTTAATCGAGCTTGGACGATCTGTTGCATTGTTATCGTTCCACGTTTTCGTTCCTTCTACTTTTGTTTCGCCTACTTTTGTATTTGTGATGTCATAACCGTGTACGTCAGATTGATATCCTGCTACTGGCTGTTCCTTCACTTCATACTTGTACGCTACTCCATTTGCGTCATATGCTTCTACATCTGCAAATGCATATTTCCAGTTTGTTGCCGCTGTTACTTCTTTTGTATCTACTACTTTACCGTTTTGTAGTAAGTCTACTTTGATTGTGCTTGGACGATCTGTTGCGTTGTTATCGTTCCATGTTTTTGTTCCTTCTACTGTCAATTTCGCTACTTTTGTATTCGTGATGTCAGTACCACTTACTTTGGATTCATATCCTGCTACCGGTTGTTCCTTCACTTCATACTTGTACGCTACTCCATTTTCATCATATGCTTGGAGCTTTTCAAACATATACTTCCAATTCGTTTCTGCTGTTACCTCTTTTGTATCTACTACTTTACCGTTTTGTAAAAGATCTACTTTGATCATTGTCGGACGATCTTTCGCGTTATCGTCGTTCCATGTCTTCGTCCCTTCTACTTTTGTTTCGCCTACTTTTGTATTTGTGATGTCATAACCTTTTACTTTGGATTTATATCCTTCAACTGCTTGTTCCTTCACTTCATACTTGTACGCTACTCCGTTTGCATCATACGCTGCTAAATCTTTGAATTCGTATTTCCAGCCTGTTGCTTTGCTTACTTCTTGCGTCGCAATCACTGTACCATTTTGTAAAAGATCTACTTTAATCATTTCCGGACGATCTTTCGCGTTATCGTCGTTCCATGTTTTCGTTCCTTCTACTTTTGTTTTGCCTACTTTTGTATTTGTAATGTCAGTACCACTTACTTTTGTTTCATATCCTGCTACTGGCTGTTCTTTCACTTCATACTTGTATGCCACTCCGTTTGCATCGTATGCTTGGAGCTTTTCAAATGTGTACTTCCAGTTTGTTGCCGCTGTTACTTCTTTTGTATCTACTACTTTACCGTTTTGTAAAAGATCCACTTTGATCATTTCCGGACGATCTTTCGCGTTATCATCGTTCCATGTCTTCGTCCCTTCTACTTTTGTTTCGCCTACTTTTGTATTTGTGATGTCAGTACCACTTACTTTTGTTTCATATCCTGCTACTGGTTGTTCCTTCACTGTATACTTGTACGCTACTCCGTTTGCATCATACGCTGCTAAATCTTTGAATTCATATTTCCAACCTGTTGCTTTGCTTACTTCTTGCGTCGCAATCACTGTACCATTTTGTAAAAGGTCTACTTTAATCATTTCCGGACGATCTGTTGCGTTATCATCTTTCCATGTCTTCGTTCCTTCTACTTTTGTTTGACCTACTTTTGTATTTGTGATGTCAGTACCACTTACTTTTGTTTCATATCCTGGTACTGCTTGTTCTTTCACTTCATACTTGTATATCTTACCTTTTGCATCATAAGCTTGTAGTTTTTCAAACGTGTACTTCCAGTTTGTTTCTGCTGTTACTTCTTTTGTGTCTACTACTTTACCGTTTTGTAGTAAGTCTACTTTAATCGAACTTGGACGATCTGTTGCATTGTTATCGTTCCACGTTTTTGTTCCTTCTACTTTCGTTTCGCCTACTTTTGTATTCGTGATGTCATAACCGTTTACTTCGGATTTGTATCCGTCTACCTGTTGTTCTTTCACTTCATACTTGTACGCTGCTCCGTTTGCGTCATAAGCTTGTAATTTTTCAAACGTGTACTTCCAATTTGTTGCTTTACTTACTTCTTTCGTGTCAATTACTTGACCGTTTTGTAGTAAGTCTACTTTGATTGTGCTTGGACGATCTGTTGCATTGTTATCGTTCCACGTTTTTGTTCCTTCTACTTTCGTTTCGCCTACTTTTGTATTCGTGATGTCAGTACCACTTACTTTGGATTCATATCCTGCTACTGGCTGTTCCTTCACTTCATACTTGTATGTTACTCCGTTTGCATCGTATGCTTGGAGCTTTTCAAATGTGTACTTCCAGTTTGTTGCCGCTGTTACTTCTTTTGTATCTACTACTTTACCGTTTTGTAAAAGATCCACTTTTATCATTTCCGGACGATCTTTCGCGTTATCATCGTTCCATGTCTTCGTTCCTTCTACTTTTGTTTCGCCTACTTTTGTATTTGTGATGTCATAACCATTTACTTTGGATTCATATCCTGGTACTGCTTGTTCTTTCACTTCATACTTGTATGCCTTGCCTTCTGCATCATACGCTACTAAATCTTTGAATTCATATTTCCAACCTGTTACTTTGCTTACTTCTTGCGTCGCAATCACTGTACCATTTTGTAAAAGGTCTACTTTAATCATTTCCGGACGGTCTGTTGCGTTATCGTCTTTCCATATCTTCGTTCCTTCTACTTTTGTTTGACCTACTTTTGTATTTGTAATGTCGGTACCACTTACTTTGGATTCATATCCTGGTACTGGCTGTTCTTTCACTGTATATTCGTAAGCCTTACCTTCCGCATCATATGCTGCTAAATCTGAGAATATATATTTCCAACCCATTACTGAGAATACGTCTTGTGTTTGAATCACATTCCCGTTTTGTAGTAAGTCTACTTTGATCATTGTCGGACGGTCTGTTGCATTTCCATCGTTCCATGTCTTCGTTCCTTCTACTTTTGTTTTGCCTACTTTTGTATTTGTGATGTCAGTACCATTTACTTTGGATTCATATCCTGGTACTGCTTGTTCTTTCACTTCATACTTGTACGCTGCTCCGTCTGCATCATATGCTTGGAGGTTTTCAAATGTGTACTTCCATTCTGTTGCCGCTGTTACTTCTTTTGTATCTACTACCTTACCGTTTTGTAAAAGATCTACTTTTATCATTTCCGGACGATCTTTCGCGTTATCGTCTTTCCATGTCTTCGTTCCTTCTACTTTTGTTTCGCCTACTTTTGTATTTGTGATGTCATAACCATTTACTTTGGATTCATATCCTGGTACTGCTTGTTCTTTCACTTCATACTTGTATGCTACTCCATTTTCATCATACGCTGCTAAATTTTCAAACTCATACTTCCAGCCTGTTGCTTCACTTACTTCTTGCGTCGCAATTACTGTTTCTTTTTGTGCTGGTGAGTTATCTTTTTGTATTAAATCTACTTTAATGGTTTTCGGACGATCTGATGCATTGTTATCGTTCCACGTCTTCGTTCCTGCAACTGATGTCTTGCCTACTTTTGTATTCGTGATGTCATAACCATTTACTTTGGATTCATATCCATCTACCGGTTGTTCTTTCACTTCATACTTGTATGCTTTTCCATTTGCATCGAACGCTACTAAATCTTTAAATTCATACTTCCAACCTGTTTCTTTGCTTACCTCTTGTGTCGCAATCACTGTACCGTCTTGTAGTAAGTCTACTTTGATGGCTTTATGCTCTTCCTCTGTGCCACCTTTCCACGTCTTCGTTCCTGCAACTGATGTCTTGCCTACTTTTGTATTTGTGATGTCATAACCATTTACTTTGGATTCGTATCCGTCTACTGCTTGTTCTTTCACTTCATACTTATATACTTTTCCGTCTGCATTGTTTATCGCCAGATCTTTAAATTCATATTTCCAGCCTGTTGCTTCGCTTACTTCTTGCGTCGCAATCACTGTACCGTCTTGTAGTAAGTCTACTTTAATCATCGTCGGACGACCTTCCGTATTTCCGTCCTTCCATGTTTTCGTTCCTTCTACTTTAGTTGTTTGTACCACTTTTGTATTTGTAATGTCATAACCATTTACTTCTGTTGTGTATCCATCTATCGGTTGTTCTTTTACTTCATACTTGTATACTACTCCATTTGCATCATAAGCTGCTAGGTTGTCAAATTTGTATTTCCAACCATCTGCCGCTGTTACTTCTTTCGTGTCTACTACTTTCTCATTTTGTAGTAATTCTACTTTGATTGAACTTGGACGATCTTTCTCGTTATCGCCTTTCCACATCTTCGTTCCTGCAACTGATGTAGTTTTCACTTTATTAGAAATCGGCAACTTAATTCCGTTTACAGCATCTGCTTTCACTTCAAACTCTACTTTTGCCTGTGGATCAAAATCAATATAGTTTGGAGCTGAAACTTCTTTCACATAATATTTGCCTGGTGTTAAACCCTTGATTTCGATGACACCTTTTTCATCTGTTTTATATAGATTTCCAACTTGTTCACCCGACTCTTTATACAACTCAAATGAAACATTCGGTATGACTTTTTCTTCATCTTTATCAAGGTGCTTAACAATTTTTAGCGTTCCTCTTGGGACCCCTTCAGCACCACCGCCGGCTGTCCTATTTTCAACTGGGTAGCTACCCGATTCAGTAACTGGCTCTTTATTATAAATTTGATAATCAATCGTATAATCATTCTTAAAGAAATCTTGCGCCTTTCCGGCATCCGTTATAGTAGATGTATAAGCAATCGAAAAGGAGGAAAGACGTGCTTTATCCTTATAAAGCACAACTTGAAATGAGTTTTCACCAGTAAAGGTAATCTTTCCATAACCTTTAGATTCAAACTCTTGCAGTGATAAGTTTTGACGGCCTAGATAATTATCAATATCTATCCTAAAACTATCTTTATTAAGTATTTGACCTTCTTGTAAATTATCAGCCACAACAATATCATCACTTAACTCTTCTTTATTTAAGTTTGCATTTAAGAACCAACGTACCTCACCTGGCTTACCTCTCATATCACCAGTTTTATAAAAAAACGGACCCTTTCCAGGATCTGTACCACCACCGCTTGTTGGACCGGTAATTGTTACAGATTGCTTATCTACATTTGTACCTAAATTGGTTTCAATCTCTTTCTTTTGATCTTCTCCTACGTTAGCAGCTTGCACGTAAAAGTTTAAATATCCTTTAATATCATCACGTGTATCTACTTTATCATTAAATGTGCATATCACAGTACCTGAATTGACTGTACAAGTACCATAATCACCTAAATCAAACTGTGTATTCAACCCTATTAATTCTGGGGGCAGTGTTAATGTTAGTGTGTCTCCTGGCTTCAGCCTAACTCCATCTTTTTCACTGAAGTTTACAGTTACTTTAGTCTCTTGTCCAATATAAAGATCTGTTTTATCAATCTTAATACTATCCACAAGTCCTGCTGTGTTTAGCTCTTTTGCATTTGCTACTATACCTAAAAAACTCTGACCTATGGTAAACATGAAAATCATTATAATCGAGAAAATCGAAGTTATTCTTTTTAAATACATACTTTGTATGATTCCTCCCTATAAAATTAAATGTAGATAGATTTTGGTGCAAACATACTATGACAAAGATTCTATTATTCAATGCCATTAAGCTATTTTACTTAAATATTTTTGATAGCTATTATCATCTTTTTCTCTTTTTTCAACCCTTCTATTGCTTAGAAACTTGAAGTTTGAAGTCCAAAGTATGACTTTTATATAGATTCATCTCATTTCTCCGACATGTCTAAACTATGTTATTTCTGGCCTATACTGTTTAACAAGAACAGATACCGGACAGGACAAATTTTGATAAAGAAATTCGAATTACAAATACGTATGAATGGGCCATAGAATAACTTCAAAGCCAGAAGAAGACAATTCAAAAAGCACTCACGATAAAACTCATGACAGTCATTCGTCTTATTATGCTGTAGGGTTTCTGAAATTTATCCATATCAACGCAAACGTTTGCTCTATAAATACGAAAATTGCATTACCGACACGTATGGCAGAGCCACTTCACAGTAAATATGCATTTGGTCAACTTCCTTACTTATCCTCCTAAAGAATAACAAGAAGTACAATCTATAATCGAATTTAGCATATCAGCCGAGGAAGATTACGATTGTGAAACACGCTAGGATACTCGTATTCTAAAAAATGTTATTGAAGATGCATTTTTTGCCATTATGAGTTGAGGTGAAATTGGCCATATGTTAAAACGTTTGGTGTTTAATTACACAGCCAACCTACACACCGAAACAGGTAGTACAAAAAGCGTTCCACCGCCAGCATTATATAATTAAAAACGCTCTGGATGAAGTATTGTTTGCCTATGCAAGATGAAAGTCATATTCTCCAAATTTAAATACAATGGACCGAATTTTGGGGTAACTAAAAAAGAGTATGGTTGTCAACTGATTTCATGTAAATCGTATAGAAATACGAAATTCAGCCTTTTTATTTTTGGAGTATATAAATGAGTGTCGAGAAAAAACACTTTGCCTAATGGGTTCCATGGCTATGTCGAAGAATTAAAATGAGCTTATATATGATGATAATATCAAAACCGAGAGATTTATATCCTTTCATTTTTTTTATCAAATCATGAAAACTTTAATTGTACTATATGTACTATTTTAAACATACCATCCCTAGTTTCTTGACTAAGTTGGAAGTTTTCAAGATTAATTACTAATTGGTTAGATGAATTGTTATTTTAGTATTTGGCATAGCTGTAACAATGTTTTTTACAATAATCACACCATTTCCTAGTAACATTCCAACAACTAATAATACATATATGGATTTTTGATAAAGTTACCCCCAGCAGTCTATTATTCTAGAATCGCTCCTAAAAATCAATAGTTAACTGGTATTTTACTATTTTCACTTCATCACCATAACATATATTTGTCACATATATTTAGATTAGAAAATTGGCGCAGAAAAAGAGATAGCTTTGCCATCTCTTTTTCTGTTTCAACTTCCTATTATCAAGCCATACAGCTTTTCGTCAGTCTTCTTTCTTTGACATCTAATCAGTCTATAGACTGATTAGATGTTTTTATATCAACTTGTATATCACTTCTAAACAAAAATAAGCATCTTTTCTTTTGTCTATTACATTTTTTCTGGTGCAGATACTCCTACGATTGCTAATGCATTTTGAAGTGTAGTGCGTACTGCTTTCATTAATTCGTAACGAGCTTTACTTAATTCTAAGTTATCTTGGTTTAATACTTTTTCTGCATTGTAGAAGCTGTGTAATGCTGCTGCTAATTCAAATGCATAGCTTGTAATGCGGTGTGGCAGACGTTTTTGCGCTGCATCCGCAACTACAGCTGGGAATTCACCAAGTTTTTTCAGTAACTCTACTTCTTTCTCAGAAGTAACAAGTTTGTAATTCACGTCTCCGCCTGTAGCTAATCCTAACTCTTCACCTTGACGAAGGATACTGCATACGCGAGCATGAGCATATTGTGCATAGTATACTGGGTTTTCATTAGATTTTGATACAGCTAAGTCCATATCAAAGTCTAAATGAGAATCACCGCTACGCATTGCGAAGAAGTAACGCATTGCGTCCACGCCTACTTCTTCCATAAGCTCACGAAGTGTAACTGCTTTACCTGTACGCTTACTCATCTTCATTTTTTCACCATTTTGGTACAGTTGTACCATTTGGATGATTTCTACTTCAAGTGTTTCTTTATCGTAACCAAGTGCTTGAATAGCAGCTTTCATACGAGGAATGTAACCGTGGTGGTCGGCACCCCAAATGTTGATTAGCTTATCGAAACCACGCTCTAATTTATCACGGTGGTAAGCGATATCTGGCGTTAAGTATGTGTAAGAACCATCGTTTTTAATTAATACACGGTTTTTGTCGTCACCGTAAGTCATTGAACGGAACCAAGTTGCTCCGCCTTCTTCAAAGATTTCATCACGCTCTTTTAATACTGCAAGTGCAGCATCGATTTTTCCGTTTTTGTATAATGATGTTTCTGAGAACCATACATCGAACTTAACACGGAAGCTTTCTAAGTCTTTTTGAAGTTTTGCTAACTCATATTTTAAACCGTATGAACGATAGAACTCATAGCTTTCTTCTGCATCAGCTTTTGCGTAACGATCGCCAAACTCTTCAGCTAAACGTTTACCGATTCCAATGATATCCGCACCATGATAACCGTCTTCTGGCATTTCTTTCTCTAAGCCTAAAGCTTGCATGTAACGAGCTTCAACAGAAAGAGCTAAGTTATGAATTTGGTTACCAGCATCATTAATGTAGTACTCACGAGATACATCGTATCCTGCTTTTGCTAATACGTTACATAAAGTGTCACCTACCGCTGCACCACGTGCATGTCCTAAGTGAAGATCGCCTGTTGGATTCGCAGATACGAACTCAATTTGCACTTTTTCACCTTTACCAGTATTCGTTTCACCGTAAGCTTCACCAGCGTTTACGATTGTTGGGATTAAGTCTGTTAAGTAGCTATTATCCATGTAGAAGTTAATGAAACCAGGACCAGCGATTTCAATTTTTTCAATAGAAGCTTTTGCTTTATCGAAGTTTGCAACTAATTCTTCTGCAATCATACGAGGCGCTTTTTTCGCAACGCGTGCAAGTTGCATTGCCATATTTGTAGAGAAATCACCATTTGTTTTATCTTTTGGAGATTCTAATATAACGTTTGGAATCTGTTCTTCTGTCGCTAATTCTGCCTTTAATACAGCGGCTTGAATTTCTTCTTTAATCAATCCTTTTACTTGTTCTAAAGAATTCATTATTTTGCCTCCTTCAAATTAATTGTAATTGTATATCTGCCAGCTTCTTGTTCACTTAGAAGCAATGCGTACGTTAAGAAGAGTTGTCCTTTTTTCTTTTCATCCGACCATTTAAAAAGAACGTTATCAGTTTTCGTTTGCAATGCAAACGTACCAAGTTCACTCGTATACGTACCAGTTGTCCATTCACCTTTCACATGCGTCTGACGCATAGAAATAGCACCTGAACGCATAATGAGAACTTGTTCATCTTGGATTTTAATAATTGTTTTCACTTCGCCTTGTTCGTTCGGCTCTTGGAATGTTATATATGTACCTTGACCTTTTACATAGTATTGACCATTTGCTTCAAAAGCAACGGTTTCCTTCCTCGCCCCTTCACGGATTTCTGTTACGAAATGAACGTGTACCGGCAAGCCTGCAAGTTGTTTCTTCACGTCTTGCACACCCTTCAAATGTTATAGATATTAAATATTACTTATAATAAATCACTTTTCCTATCATATCAAAAAAAGATGCTGTCTGTCTGCTGAAAAATCAGGAAAACTCCTTTTCAAAAAATAATTCACCTTCACTTTATTTCATATGTTAAAATGTTTTTTAAATCTAAATATTCTTTCATTTAAAGGGGTGAATTTGGTGCTACCAATAAAATTAAAAAAAGGTGATGAAATAAGGGTTATTTCACCATCTTGTAGTTTAAGTATTGTCTCAAATACGAACCGAGAGCTTGCTATAAAAAGATTAACCGACATGGGCTTTCAAGTTACATTCTCAAAATATGCTGATGAGATAGATCAATTTGCTTCCTCTTCTATTTCTTCACGCGTCCAAGACCTCCATGAAGCATTTAAAGACCCTAATGTAAAAGCAATTTTGACGACACTTGGCGGATATAACTCTAACGGTTTATTAAAACATCTCAATTACGATTTAATTCGTGAAAACCCGAAATTCTTCTGTGGTTATTCTGATATTACTGCTTTAAATAACACAATCTATACAAAAACAGGTCTTGTTACATATTCAGGCCCTCACTTCTCTTCATTTGGAATGGAGAAAGGGCTCGATTATACAACCGATTACTTTTTAAAGTGCTTAACTTCTCATGAACCTATTGAAATACTACCAGCTGAAACGTGGAGCGATGACTCTTGGTATATTGATCAAGAAAATCGAGAGTTTATTAAAAATGAAGGATATGTTTCGATTCAGGAAGGAGAGGCAACAGGGGATATTATCGGCGGAAATATGAGCACTTTGAATTTACTACAAGGTACACCATATATGCCAAACTTACAAGGCAAAATTTTGTTTCTTGAAGAGGATAGTTTAACCGGAAAAGCTACCCTAAAAACTTTTGATCGATATTTACATTCTCTTATGCAGCAACCTGACTTTGAACATGTAAAAGGCATTGTTATAGGAAGAATGCAAAAAGGAGCAGAATGTATGATAGAGGACATTCAAGAAATGATTGCTTCAAAGCCTGAACTTGCACATATCCCTATTATTGCGAATGCAAGTTTCGGACATACAACTCCAATCTTTACTTTCCCAATTGGTGGACGTGCAAAAATCATTTCTAATAAAAAAAGTTCAGCTATCACTATTTTAACGCACTAAAAAAGGAGCGAACGATTCGCTCCTTTTATGGTTTTTCTATTTTTTGCAACGCTTTTTGCGGGATTGATTCTTTCGGGATTTCAGCCCATCCTTTTCCCTGCATACCTTTTGCATAAATTTTTATAAAAGCACCCGTATGCAATTCACGGTTCATCATTCTTTTAATAACTTGTAGCTTTCCATCTTCTGTATACCCTTTAAATGTATACAAATATTCATCGTCTTTTTTCTCACTTTTATCTATAACAGCATAATAATCTTGTATTTCTTTATTTGAAAAGAAGTTGTCTACAAAAGCATGCACACCTTCTGTTTTTGTGTTTAAATAATACGCTGTTCCTCCTAAAATAATGGCGAACACAGCTAAAACTTTAATTACCAATTTCATAAATGCGCCTCCTGTTTGCACTGCTTTCTCACTAACCGTATGTCTATACCTGTATTATACGAAAAAAAGCATACTATACTCTATCGAAATGCCTTACACTTTCCTTACATTATTGTAAGAGTTTTTCACCTTACAGCAATTTCCCAATAAAAAATTTTTCCGTTTAACAAACTTTTATATTATTATTGAATGATACAAATTTTTATTACAAAAATCAAAGGAGACAGTTTTCAAATGGCTATCTTGCAAGGTTTAGCACTATTACTTGTTGTACTCTGTCTATTTACACTTTTTAGTTACCGTGCTCCTTACGGAATGAAAGCAATGGGTGCTTTAGCTAATGCAGCAATCGCAAGTTTTCTTATTGAAGCATTTCACCGTTATATCGGTGGGGAAATGTTTCATAATGACTTTTTACAATCAGTAGGAGAAGCTTCTGGTAGTATGAGCGGTGTCGCAGCGGCAATTTTAGTAGCATTAGCAATCGGTGTCTCACCCGTATACGCGGTTTTAATCGGTATCGCTACTAGCGGATTCGGTATTTTACCAGGTTTTTTCGCTGGATACGTTTGTGCCTTCGTCGTGAAATTTCTCGAAAAGAAATTACCAGCTGGTGTAGAATTTTTAGCAATCCTATTTATCGCTGCACCAATCTCACGTGGAATGGCCATGCTTATGGATCCACTTGTTAACGCAACACTTGGTAAAATCGGTTCTATGATTTCAGTTGCAACTACAGAAAGTCCTATCATTATGGGTATTATGCTTGGTGGATTAATAACAGTTATTTCTACCTCTCCATTAAGTTCTATGGCACTAACTGCAATGCTTGGATTAACAGGTTTACCAATGGCTATTGGTAGTCTTGCCGTAGCAGCTTCTGCCCCGATGAATTTTATTTTCTTTAAACGACTAAAAATTTGTTCAAAGAAAGATACAATCGCTGTCGCAATCGAGCCGTTAACACAAGCCGATGTTGTCTCAGCAAACCCAATTCCAATTTACGCGACAAACTTTGTTGGCGGTGCACTTGCCGGTATTATTACGTCGCTATTCCAGCTCGTTAATAATGCACCAGGGACAGCATCACCAATTCCAGGACTACTTGTCTTATTCGGATTTAATGACGTTATAAAAGTAACGATTGCTGCCGTATTATGCGGAATCGTTACCATAGTTGTCGGATACGTCGGATCAATTGTGTTCCGCAAATACCCAATTCGTTCCGCTGATGAAATTCGTGGTATTACTTCAGAAGAAAAAGTTGCATAAGAAAAAAGAGCTATTCTCAAATGATGAGAATAGCTCTTTTTTTATGTCACATGACGTTAAGTGCAATTATATCGGCGATTTTTTAAATATATCGACTTACCGACACATAACAACAAAATAAGAGCCCCCTATTCATATAGAAGGCTCTTATTTTATCTAGCTACGGCAGCTAGAATCTCCGGCCATTTCACACTCTCGGCCTGCGCCAAAAGCGCTTCTCGGTCGAGCGTTCCAATGACCTGCGATTCCGAGCGAGCTGCCTTCACTTTTACTTTACCCAGCCGAGCAGCATTTCCCGCACGAATTTGCTTGCTGCGACTGGTGTTTGATCACTATGGTCGTAGACTGGAGCTACTTCTACTAAATCTGCTCCAACTACATTTATATTTGAATTTGCAATTGCTACGATGGAATCTAATAGTTCTTTAGATGTGATACCTCCAGCCTCTAACGTTCCGGTTCCAGGAGCGTGAGCTGGGTCTAATACGTCAATGTCAATTGTGACATAGACTGGGCGTCCTGCAAGTTTCGGTAATACTTCTTTTAACGGTTCTAACACGTCAAATTTGTATAAGTTCATACCTACTTCTTTTGCCCATTCGAATTCTTCCTTCATTCCAGAACGAATACCGAAAGAATATACGTTTTCCGGACCAATTAAATCGCACACTTTACGAATTGGTGTAGAGTGGGATAAAGGCTCTCCCTCATATGACTCACGTAAGTCAGTATGGGCATCCATATGGATGATTGCTAAATCCGGATATTTTTTTGCCATTGCCTTAAAAATTGGCCAAGACACTAAGTGCTCACCGCCGAGACCTAGTGGAAACTTACCGGCATCTAAAAGTTTTGATACATACTCTTCAATCATGTCTAAGCTGCGTTGTGCATTTCCGAATGGTAATGGGATATCACCCGCATCAAAATATTTTACCTCTTCTAGTTCACGATCTAAATACGGACTATATTCTTCAAGACCAATTGATACTTCACGAATACGTGCAGGGCCAAAGCGAGATCCTGGACGGAAACTTACTGTCCAATCCATAGGCATCCCGTAAATAACTACCTCTGACTCTTCAAAACTTGGATGACTTTTAATAAATACTTTACCTGAATAAGCTTCATCAAAACGCATATTCTTTTCCTCCTTATGTGGAACTTAAGGTATCCCAACCTTTCACTATTTCTCAAATTTGGAGCGCACTGCTCCTCTTTCTCGATTTACCGGTGTCTTCTTTTTTAACGATAAGAAGACGATTTTCTTTACAGATGTGCAAGTAGCTAGCATGCTCAAGTCTTCTGGACAAACACCTTAAATGAGCTACTTACACTTTATTTGTTCAAACTCGATTTCTTACTTAATTAAATCGCCAACAAATTTCGGTAATGCGAATGCTGCATTGTGCAATTCTTTTGTGTAATATTTCGTTTCAATTTCGTGGAAACGCTCTTCACTTACTTCTAATGGATCATGTTTTTTAGATCCGATTGTGAATGTCCAAAGCCCACTTGGGTAAGTTGGAATGTTTGCCGTGTATAAACGAGTAATTGGGAAGATCTCTTTTACGTCTTTAAACACAGTTGTAATTAGTTCTGGTGTGAACCAAGGGTTGTCCGTTTGTGCAACGAAAATACCATCTTCTTTTAACGCTTTAGAGATTCCAGCGTAGAAGCCTTTTGTAAATAGGTTTACTGCTGGGCCTACTGGCTCAGTAGAATCTACCATAATTACGTCATATTCATTTTCGCTTTCTGCGATGTGTAGGAAACCGTCTCCTACTTTTACTTCTACACGCTCATTATCTAATGCGCCTGCAATTGATGGTAAGTATTGTTTAGAGTACTCAATTACTTTTCCATCGATTTCAACAAGAGTTGCTTTCTTTACGCTTGGGTGTTTTAACACTTCACGAATAACACCGCCATCGCCACCGCCTACAACTAATACGTTTTCAGGGTTTGGATGTGTAAATAAAGGTACGTGCGCTACCATTTCATGATAAACGAACTCGTCCTTTTCTGTTGTCATAACCATGCCATCTAAAATAAGCATGTTTCCGAACTCTTCCGTTTCAACCATATCAAGTTTTTGGAATTCTGTTTGCTCCGTATGTAATGTGCGGTTAATACGCGCCGTAATCCCAAAATGCTTTGTTTGTTTTTCAGTGAACCATAGTTCCATCGTACAATCACGCCTTTCAATGCAAATTTATAATAGGGACATCATTAATGTCCCCTAACAAAAATAAAACAAAACATCCAAAAAGTATAGTTAAAAGTACAAAAATACCGAAAATATATTTTAGTCAGAGGGTTCTAACATATATGCGAAAAGGGTTTGCTCTGTAACAGGAAAGAAAACCCTTTCTTAAGAAAGGGTTTTTGTCTCTATTTCTACCGGTTTACGAATCGGAATTAAGATTATTACGCAACCAACTAACACAACAATTCCACCGACTAAAAACGGACTTTGTGGTGAAACTGTATGACCGATGACTCCTGATAAAATTGGAGCAATCGCGCCTCCTAACCAACGAACGAAGTTATAAACACCTGATGTAACAGATCTTTCATAAGGTGAAATATCCATTACATAACTTGTAAATAACGCGTTATTTAATCCTGATGCTAATCCTGATAGAACGATTAACACGATTTGTAACCACATGATTTTAACGAAGAATAGTGCAATTAAGAAAATCGCAAATACGAGTAAACTACCTTTTAACAATGTTTTTGGTTCATATTTACCTTCTAGCTTATGCGCTAAAATTGCTGATCCGTAAGCTAATGCTAATCCCCATCCGCAAAATACAAATCCTAATTGAATAGCAGATAAATGCATAATCAGTGGTGAATATGCTAACACGACGAAAAATCCGTAGTAGTATAACATTCCCGAAATTGCACCTTGCATAAACGGTTTATACTTCACCAGGTTAAGTAATTCCCCTACGCCTGCCGCTTTACGCTTCACTTTTCGCTCCGGTTCTTTTACAAAAAAGAAAACTAAAATAAATGCTAAAGAAATTAAAATACTCGTCGCAAAAAATGGGTAACGCCAAGAATAGCCACCTAATATCCCGCCTAATAGTGGTCCACCTGCCATTCCTAAACCAATGGCTGCTTCATATAATCCTACTGCTTCATGAACTTCTTTACTTAATGCAATTAATAATGTCATTGCTGTAGCAAAAAACATCGCATTTCCTAATCCCCATCCAGCGCGGAAAAGAGATAATTGAGCAATCGTTTGCGATATACCACATATAAATGCAAATACAGTTACAATCGCAAGACCGATCGTCATCATTCGTTTATCACCAAATCTTGATGCAAATATTCCAGCTGGTAACATCATAATTGCCATCGTTAAAATATAAGCTGTAAATAACATCTCGACTTGCCAATGCGAAGCACCAATTTGTTCAGCAATACTTGGTAAAATTGGGTCGACCACTCCTATACCTGAAAAGGCAAGGAAGGTAGCCACCACTGTAATCAATCTCCCTAATTTTTGTTTACTCTCCATTTTGCTCATTCTCCTTTTGTATTCTCTAAAAATGTGACCGCTCGGCTTAAACTATCCTCTAGCTCCGCCTTCACACGCTGCATTTGCTCCATCTTCTCGTCTAACGTTTGCACTTGTTTTTCAAGCATCTCTTTAATCTCATGAATAACTTCACGGTCACGAGGATTTTCACTATTTCTTCTTTGTTCCATTCTTTCTTTTAACGATAAGAAATGTTGCATTTCTTGAAGCGTAATTCCTAACACTTCTTTCGCTTCCACAATCTTTTTAATTCTTGCAATGTCCTCATCTGTATACAGACGAATATTCCCCTCGCTGCGTTCTGGGGGATGAATTAAACCAATTTCCTCATAATAACGAAGTGTACGCTTTGTTAAACCAACTTGCCTTGTTACTTCATCGATTTTATACATGTTTATTCCTCCCTTCACTTGATTATTACATTTTACGTTAACGTTAACTTTTATGCAACTGTTAGACTTTTGTAAATGTTTGTCCTATTCAATTGTATTTTCCCCAAGGCAGTTTCATAATGAAGAAAAAGAGATGATAAGGAGATTTTCACATGAATAAACCACTTATTTTCGCTCACCGCGGGGTAAAAGGGACACATCCAGAGAATACGATGATTGCCTTTCAAGAAGCCGAACGCATTGGTGCTCATGGAATTGAACTTGATGTCCATTTATCAAAAGATGGTGAACTTGTCGTAATTCACGACGAAACCATCGATCGTACAACAAATGGCATAGGACTTGTTTCTGAAAAAACTGTAGAAGAATTACAAGCTTTAAATGCCGGTAGCCATAAAGACCCTTCTTTCCATGAGGCGAAAGTCCCAACTTTACGAGAAGTATTTATTTGGCTCTCTACAACAAATTTACAACTTAACATTGAATTGAAAACAGATGTTATTCACTATCCAAATATTGAAGAAAAGGTCGTTGCCCTTGTTCGTGAATATCATCTATCCAATCAAATTGTATTTTCATCATTTAACCATGATTCCGTTTCATTATTAGCAGAAATTGCGCCAGAAATTCCAAGGGCGATTTTGTACGATACACCACTTGCAGATCCAATTGCTGAAGCAAAAAAACGTGAGGCAACTGGATTACATCCAAACTTTCAATTATTAACGAAAGAGTTTGTCCAATTAGCACAGGGGCAAGGATACATTTTTCGCCCTTACACCATTAATGAATATAAAGATTTACAAACTATGATTGATTATGGCGTAGACGTCATTATTACTGATTGGCCAGCACGTGCTTTTGAGCTCCTTTCTTAAATGAAGGGGCTCTTTTTATTTTGGAAATTTCATTGTTTAAAATAAACAAAAACCCTCAATACTAATACAATAATGCTTGTATTAATGAGGGGCTGAAAAAGATGGATCAAACTATGAATCCAAAACTTAAAAAATATAAACGTCTTTTCTTCACCGTAATGTTTTCTTGTATTCTTTTTTTCGTTTTTTCCTTTTTCATTATCATTATAGCTGCAAAAATTATGGGACCTCCACCTGTTGCGGTTCCGCAAACGAGTGTCTTTTACGCTAATGATGACACTGTTATAGGGCAGAGTAATGAAATGCAAAAACGCTATAATGTATCTCTTGATGAAATTTCTCCTTATGTAAAAGAGGCGACACTATCTATTGAAGATCAACGATTCTACAAACATCATGGCTTTGATATGAAGCGCATTGTTGGTGCCATTGTTGCCGATTTAAAAGCAATGGCAAAAGTACAAGGTGCTAGTACTATTACACAACAGTATGCTCGTAACCTATACTTAGATCATGATAAAACGTGGAAACGTAAACTATTAGAAGCAATGTATACCGTTCGTCTTGAAGTAAACTACAATAAAAGTCATATTTTAGAAGGATATTTAAATACAATTTATTACGGGCATGGTGCTTACGGAATCGAAGCTGCTTCTCGCCTGTATTTTGATAAAACTGCAAAAGAATTAACATTAGCAGAGGCTAGTATGCTCGCAGGTATTCCGAAAGGACCTAGCTCCTATTCTCCCTTTTTTAAAGAAGAGCGTGCTAAAGGACGTCAGTCTCTCATACTAGATGAAATGGTAGAGCAAGGTTATATTACAAAACAGCAAGCTGCCTCAGCAAAAAAAGAAACACTTACTTTTGCCTCATTGGATACGAAAAAAGTTGCAGAAATTGCACCTTATTTCCAAGATGCTGTACAAGCTTCTCTTCTTCGTGATATCGGATTAGATGAGCAAGCCTTACAGCGGGGTGGCTTGCGTATTTATACAACGCTAGACCCTAAATTACAATCTGTAGCAGAGCAAGCTGTAAAAAATCATATTCCTGACACAACAAACATACAAACTGCTCTCGTCTCTATGAATCCGAAAACGGGTGAAGTGGCTGCCCTTGTTGGAGGAACTGATTATAATACGAGTCAATTTAACCGGGCTACACAAGCCGTTCGTCAGCCCGGTTCTACATTTAAGCCATTTCTATATTACGCAGCTTTGGAACGGGGATTCACCCCTGCTACGCGCTTAAAAAGCGAATACACTGTATTCACTTTAGGTGACGGCGTTTCAAAGTATAAACCGAAAAACTATAAAGATTATTATGCAGATGATTTCGTAACTATGGCACAAGCTCTCGCAGTCTCTGATAACATATATGCCGTGAAAACGAATTTGTTTTTAGGGGATGACACTCTCGCAAAAACTGCGAAGCAATTCGGAATTACGAGTGCATTAAAAGATGTGCCTTCTCTAGCTCTCGGTACGTCTCCTGTAAAACCGATTGAAATGGTGAATGCTTATAGCATGTTCGCAAATGGTGGAAAAGAAATAAAACCGATATTTATTCGCCGCATTATGGATCATGAAGGGAACATGTTATACGATGCCCATTTGGAGAGTAAACAAGTTCTCGATAAAAGCAAAGCGTTTGTGATGGAAGAGATGATGACTGGTATGTTTAATAAAAAACTAAGCAGCTATGCCGCTGTAACTGGGCAATCGATGTTATCAAAGCTATCAAGAACATATGCCGGAAAGTCTGGTTCTACTGAAACTGATAGTTGGATGATTGGATTTACCCCACAGCTCGTAACTGGTGTATGGGTTGGATATGATCAACCTAAATCCCTTTCAAACGTAGCAGAACAAGGATACGCGAAAAAAATATGGACCGATACGATGGAAAAAGGATTAGATGGACAGCCTAAAAAAGATTTCAAACAACCAACAGACGTTGTTGCTGTCGACGTTAACCCTGAAAACGGTAAGATTGCTACAAAAAATTGTCCCATTTCTGTGAAAATGTATTTCGCAAAAGGAACAGAGCCAACAGAGTATTGTATGGATCACGTTGATGATAAAGAAGAATTCGACAAGGCTAGTGAAGAGAAGAAAAAGACGGGCTGGTGGAAAAAATATCTCCCGTGGTAAGAAAGAAGGCTATTGTCATTCATTGTCGGTAAATCGATATTCCTTGGCGAATCGTTGATATATTTTCATATACCATGGTCCTAGTCACTAAATAAAAAGGATGTCACCTAGTCAAAAACTCGACTTACGGGACATCCTTTTCTTTTATTCACCTAATAATGCACGGCGCAATTCTTCACTAGATTCGTTCCAAATTGCTTCATTATGCTCTTTTAAGAATGTACCAAGTACTTTTTTAGATGATTCATCCATATGATCGATCATGATGTGACGCTTTAGTGATTTATCCATTTTGTTTACATGCTCTGGAAGTGATTTATATCCGCGGCGAATTTCACGATCAACTGTCATTTCACAAGCAGTTACACCTGCGTAATATGCACCGTTTGGTGTTCTTTCAATCGTTACCCAAACAAGCCAAAATGGTTTTCCGTTTGGAACTTCATCTTTATTTGTTAAAAATTTAATACCTTTTTCTACTGTACTACGCGCATGCATCGCACCGATATCAACGAACGCAGTTTTCTCTAATACATCAACAAATACAGGGGAAATATTTTCTAGGCTTAATGCCCCAACACCAAAACCACCATGTCCATCTGTTGAGTCATTCTTCACTATATTAAAACCGATTTTTTTCTTTTTCTCTGTCATATGTAAATTCCTCCTCGCTTAATAATTATAGGAGCCCGAAAATAGGCGCAATGATACTTTGTAAAAACACTAATACATATGGAATAACAACATTAAAAATAGGTTGAATTGTGTAATTGCTAAGCGGTGTAATAACAAGAATTAATAACGCAATTGCTCCATACTTTTCATACTGTGTCATTTTCGCACGAATATTTGCTGGTGCTAAATCTTCCACAACGCGATAACCATCAAGTGGCGGGATTGGTAATAAGTTAAATACAAGTAAAACAATATTAAGCATAATAAAAATCTGAAAGAATTGACCCAGCGTATCTGCTACTGCAGGTGGAATCGCATCTAATACACCAAATGTTATTAAGCTATACCAAATAATTAAACCAATTGCACTTAAGATAAGAT
This sequence comes from Bacillus silvicola, assembly GCF_050524305.1. Lineage (NCBI taxonomy): Bacteria > Bacillati > Bacillota > Bacilli > Caryophanales > Bacillaceae > Bacillus > Bacillus silvicola. The sequence continues at coordinate 1,341,522 of NZ_JBNGVC010000013.1, read as the reverse complement.
TACTTATCGGTCCCGCTATAGAAACTAATATTCCCGCAAGACGCGGTCTTTTAAAGTTATACGGGTTAACCGGTACTGGTCTTGCCCAACCGAATCCAAGAATTAATACAGCAATCATACCAATAGGATCTAAATGAGCCATCGGTGATAACGTTAAACGTCCTTGTTTTTTTGCTGTATCGTCTCCAAATTTATATGCAACATACGCATGTGCAAATTCATGCACAGATAATGCAATAATAATTGCCATTGCTACCAATGGAATTTGTTGCAACGGATATCTAAATAACTGATCCATACTCCAACTCCTCTTCAATATGTCAAAAAAAGAAATTATTTGTTTTTTCGATTGTTCTTCCCCATAATCCGCTATAATAAGAGTGTAACTTACATAAAAGGAGCGATTGTACATGCCATACGTAACAGTGAAAATGCTAGAAGGACGCACAGAAGAACAAAAGAAAGCTCTTGCTGAGAAAGTAACAGCAGCAGTAAGCGAAACAACTGGTGCTCCTGAAGAAAACATCGTTGTTTTCATCGAAGAAATGTCTAAAAACCATTATGCAGTTGGCGGAAAACGCTTAAGCGACAAATAATCTCAAATTTTTTCATAAGAAGCAGCTCTTAGCTGCTTCTTATTTCTTTCCCTCTAACAACTCGATAATTCTCTCTTTATATTTTCCTCTTCTTCCATCTTCATAGATTAAATCATGCGGATAGAATAGTTTTTGATCCGTTCGCTTCTTACCTGTAATCGCCTCAACAATATCCGATTCACGCGAAAGCTCTCTAAGTTCCCCGTTCGGCATAAGAAGTAAGATTGGTAGACGTTCTTCTTCTTCTCCTGCACGATAAAAGTCATACGGTAAGTCTGATGTTGAATCAACAACTAAATAATACTCTGGATCGAGTCCAATCTTTTTAAATAAGCTACTTAATTCCATCCAATTATCTAAACCGTGCTTATCAGTAAACTCTACATATTTAAATAGATTTCTGTTCATAAAGCGGCGGCATAAATCACTTAAAATTTGATCTTCTTCGTCTTGCCATACTTGGAAGTAATAATACATTACGTTCTCGTCTAGCTTTAAATAATCCTCTACTGTTACTTCTTCTTCAAATAAAGAATAGAAATGAACAGGATGATTTTTAAACGCATAATACTTCTCATGCAACGATTTAGCTCGGTGTAAAATCTTCGTTAAAATTACTTCTGCACTACGTGTTACCGGATGAAAATATACTTGCCAATACATTTGATAACGGCTCATAATATAATGCTCTACAGCATGCATACCACTATTTTTAATGACAACTTGATTACCGTATGGGCGCATGACACGCAGTATACGCTCCATATCAAAGTTCCCATACTTTACACCAGTAAAATATGCATCTCTTAATAAATAATCCATACGATCAGCATCAATCTGGCTTGAAATCATACTAATCGCTAATTTATTAGTAGATGTTTTCGCAATGACATCTGCTACCTTTTGCGGGAAATCCTTATCAACACGGCTTAACACACGATTAATTTCCGTATCACCAACGATAATCTTTTGGGTAAATTTCTCATGATCTAACGAAAATACTTTTTCAAACGAGTGAGAAAACGGGCCGTGACCGACATCATGAAGTAATGCCGCACATAAACATAATAATCTATCTTCAGCATTCCAGTTCGGTCTGCCATCAAACACATCATCAATCATACGACGAATAATTTCATATACACCTAACGAATGAGTAAAGCGACTATGCTCTGCACCGTGAAATGTAAAAAATGTCGTTCCAAGCTGCTTTATACGGCGCAAGCGTTGAAATTCTTTCGTTCCGATTAAATCCCAAATAACGCGATCACGCACGTGCACATATTTATGTACTGGGTCTTTAAACACTTTTGTTTCGCTGAGTTTGTCGTTTAAATATACCACCTTCCGACATCCCCCTTCCTTTACTACATTCTTACTTTATATTATAAACGAAATAAGAAACAGAAAGAAATGAAAGACTATATTAATTCCTGTTATATAAAGAAAAATCACTCTTACCGACGTAAAAGTGATTTTTCTTTATATATTATTTTCCTAAAACAAACTCAGCAACTTCGTCTAAGATCATTTCTTTACCTAGTGGGAAGTATCCTTTGTTTAGGTCTTCATTGCTAATTGTGAATACGTGATTGTTTTTAACAGCGTTCATATTTTTCCAAATTGATTCTTCTTGGAATTCTTTTAGACGCTGAGAACCGTCACCAGTTGTAAATACGAATAAGTAATCTGGATTGTAATCGATTAAAGCTTCTTTTTGTACTTGTACTAATGGTTTATCAGTTGGTGTACCTTTAACTGCTGGTAACTTTAAGTCATTAAAGATTACGCTACCGTAACCGTAGTCACCGTATACGCGGAAAGCATTTGGATATGCAGCCATTTTCATGAATGTTGCATCACCAGTTTTAGCGATGATTTTGTCATGTAATTTGCTTGCTTTTTCATCATACTGTTTGAACCATTCTTTTGTTTCTTTCTCTTTACCGAAGATTTGACCTACTTCTTCGAATTTTGGACGCCATTGGTCTAATGGAGTTTTTAACATAACTGTTGGTGCAATTTTAGATAATTGATCATAAATCTTTTCTTGACGATTGTTTACAAGAATTAAGTCTGGTTTTGCAGCAGCTACTGCTTCGATGTTAATTTTATCGCCCCAAGCAGAACCTACTGGTTTCACGCCTTCTAATTTCTTTGCAATATGTCCATCAATTTTTTCTTGTGTTGTATTTGCAGTAATAATCGGTTTCATACCGAAAATTAATAATTCTTCTGTTGAACCACTAAGGTCAGCAATTTTCTTTGGATTTGCAGGAATTTTAATTTCCCCTTTTGCATGCTGTACAGTGCGCTCTTCAACCTTCGCATCTGCTTTCTTCTCTTCTTCTTTGTTAGAACAAGCTGCAAATAGTACAGAAGTAACAACTAGTACCATTGCTAATAGTGCCATTTTAAAATTCTTCATATTCCCACTCCTTCTAGCTGTATTTCTCTTATAATTTGCATGTAACTATAAGAAACGAAAACAACATTTAATTAATATATATTTATTAAATGTTGTTTATAGCCCGTTCTAACGGGCGTTCAACTTCCCATCTAGGGGTAAGAAGCTCAACGTCCATTAGAACCCCCCCCTCTCACCTCTTTAAGAGGGGGAAATTCTATTAATTATGCTTTTTTGCGCAATTGATTATTAATCATCGCTAAATCGTATGTTAAACAAATTGGTTTACAGTTTACTGGACATGGAACGATTTGCGCTTCAATCTCAAATACGTTACGAAGTGTTTCACTCGTCATAACTTCATCTGGCGTTCCTTGTTTCATTAACTTACCTGCTTTTAATGCAATCATATGATCAGAGAAACGAGAAGCATGATTTAAATCGTGAATAACCATCACAATCGTTCTGCCTTCTTCTTTGTTTAACTTCTTCAGTAAGTTTAATACCTCAAGTTGATGAGCCATATCTAAGTATGTTGTTGGTTCATCTAACACAAGTAAATCTGTTCCTTGTGCAAGAGCCATCGCAATCCATACACGTTGACGCTGCCCACCTGATAAGGCTTCTGCTGGACGATTTGCGAATTCTGTCATCCCCGTCACTTCAAGTGCCCAATGAATGTAGCGATAATCCTCTTCTTTCAATGTTCCAAATCCTTTTTGATGAGGAAAACGTCCATATGAAACAAGTTCAAACACAGTAAGGCCTGTTGGCACTTCTGCAGTTTGTGGTAAAATCGCCATTTTCTTTGCGATTTCTTTCGTTGGCTGTTTCTCAATTGCTTTTCCATCAAGATAAACAGTACCTCGTTTTGCTTTCAAAATACGAGAAGCCGCTTTTAATAATGTAGATTTCCCACAACCATTTGGTCCAATAATCGTTGTAATTTGCCCTTCCGGAATTTCAACTGTTAATCCATCTATAATTAACCCTTCATTATAGCCAACAGATACCGCATCAACCGCTAAAGTTGCCATACAAAAAGCCTCCCTTTATTTTGTCCTCATAAGTAAATATATGAAATATGGTGCGCCAATTACAGAAATAACAAGTCCGACCGGTATTTCTGAAGTTGGTAACACACTTCTTGAAATTACATCTGCAAATAAAAGTAAGAACGTTCCTATTAATGCAGCTGTTGGTAACATAATTTGATGTTTACCACCAACGAGGCTTCTCGCTAAATGCGGAGCCATTAAACCGATAAAACCAATGCCGCCCGCAACAGCGACAGATGCACCCGCTAAACAAACTGCAATAAATAATAATTTACGTCTTTCCTTTTCTACGTTTACACCAAGGCCAACTGCTGTAGAGTCGCCTAAATTCATTACATTTAATATGTGCGCTTTACTAATGGCAAGTGGTAAGAAAATAATCATCCATGGGAGTACACTTAGTACGAACTTCCAATCTGTTCCCCATAAACTTCCTGCCAACCAAATCGTTGCAAAACGGAAGTCGTTCGATGTCATCTTCATAGAAAAAATTAAACTAACAGCACCAAATCCAGCTGCAACAGCGATACCAACAAGAATTAATCGAGTTGATGAAACACCGTCTTTCCATGCTAGTAAATAAATAATAACCGCTGCCAATATCGCCCCAACTAGTGCGAAGAACGGAAGGATAAATACAGATAAAAGTGTACCTGTTCCAACTTTTCCGAAGAAAAAGTAGACGAATACAACAACTGTTAATCCCGCTCCAGCGTTAATACCGATAATACCTGGATCAGCAAGTGGGTTTCGTGATAACCCTTGCAAAATTGCACCTGACATAGCTAGTGCAGAACCAACTAATATAGCAATAACCATACGTGGCATACGAAATTCAAATAAAATAACAGATTGATCTTCTGCACCTAATCCAACCAATGACTTTAATACATCCATTGGTGGTATTTTAAATGTTCCTGTATTTAAGCTTACTAAAAATACAGCAACGATTAATCCTACTAAAATCGTTAAAATAGAAACGTTCTTTTTTGTTAAGACGCTCGTCCTCACATTTTCCCTCTCCCTTCGTTACGTGCTAAGTAGAGGAAGAATGGAACTCCAATTAGCGCTGTAATTGCTCCAATTGGCGTTTCAAATGGTGGATTAATAACGCGAGATAACATATCTGCACATTCAATTAACAATCCACCTAAGACCGCAGAACATGGAATAACCCATCTATAATCTGAGCCTACAAGGAAACGAGTCATATGTGGAATTACAAGACCAACAAATCCAACCGATCCTGCCATAGAAACCGCAGAACCCGTTAATACAAGAACAAGTACTGTTCCAATGAATTTAATTAATGTAGTATTTTGACCTAGCCCAATCGCAATTTCTTCACCAAAGCTTAAAATGGTAATATATCTCGACATCATAATTGCTATAATGAGACAAACAAGACCAATCGGTACTAACATATTAATACTTTGCCATTTCACTCCGGCAACGCCGCCTGCATTCCACATACTCACCTCTTGGGCAAGATTGAAGTACAATGCAATTCCAGATGAAATTGCCCCTAATAAAGCACTAATTGCAGCTCCAGCTAAAGCTAATTTCACAGGTGTTAATCCACCCGGTGAAGAAGACCCAATACCATATACAATACTTGCTCCAAACGCAGCTCCAATAAAAGATGCGATAACAAACATTAAATAAGGTGAATTAGGGAAGAATGCATACATAATTGCAATCCCGAATACAGCACCATCTGTAATCCCCATTAACGATGGTGATGCAAGTGGATTCCGTGTCATCCCTTGCATAATGGCTCCTGATACCGCTAAAAAGGCACCTGCAACTACGCCCCCTATCGCCCTAGGCATGCGAAGTTCTTGAATTACGTTATGATGCGTTATAGACCCATCAAACTGAAATACAGCTTGCCAAACGGTCTTTAAACTAATATCTGCAGCACCAAACGAAATAGAAACTGCCATGCTTAAAGCTAACAAAATTGTGCCTGCTATTAAAATAATAGAGGCAACGAGCGGTCTGCTCTTAATCTCTTTAACATTCACATCTTGCTGTTCTATACTCCTTGCGCTCGCTTCCATCCCTCAACCATCCTAACCAACAACATATATTTAATAAAATGAAATTTATTCTCAAATAGTAATAAAAAAAATTAGATGAATTGATATTTTCCTGATAATGATTCTCAGAATCAGACACTTTCTATTTTACCTACCGCTTCAAAAGGCTGTCAACCATTATTTTGAAATACGAATTCATACAAAACGCTATCTTACGGACATAAAAAAAGAAGAGTAATCTATTCACTCTTCTTTTTCTTACTTATTTAACTTTGCTTCAATTTTTACAATTAATTCGTCTTCTGTTGGAGCCGCAACTGGACGATTATTTACAAACGCGAATGATTTTTTACGACCAGGGCCACAGTAAGACTGACATGCAACCTCAATCGTTGCACATGAATCTACTTTTTTTAACTTCGGAATCAGCGTTTTAACGTTCGTCGCCTGACAATCATCGCACACACGAAATTCGTTTCCCATTATATATAACACTTCCTCTATTTTAAACTTTTCACAAGTACATTTAAAAATAAACACTAAATGGTATTTTACCGCTCTTTGAAGCTTGTTGCAAGTCTCCGGACATAGCTCTATTCCTATATAAGGCTACATATTATTTATATTTTCTCCTTCAAAAGCTTCCACCATTCATAGCAAAAATTTCTTCTCTTCATCGAAATCTACCATATTTTTAAAAGCTTTGTATAAAAGCTTTTTTTTTTGCCCATTATAAAAATAGGAAGTTCATAAAAAGAAAGGGAGTTGAATCTATGAAAGTAAGACAAGATGCTTGGACAGACGAGGACGATTTATTACTTGCTGAAACGGTGCTTCGCCATGTTCGAGAAGGAAGTACTCAATTGAATGCATTTGAAGAAGTAGGAGATCAGTTAAACCGCACATCCGCTGCTTGTGGTTTCCGCTGGAACGCTGTCGTTCGCTATAGTTATGAGCAGGCTCTTCAACTAGCAAAAAAACATCGTAAAGATAAAATGCGTGCTGCGAGCGGCGAACAGGCAAAAAAACGCTTACTTTATACACCACCAGCTTCAGAAGCGGTAGATGATTATGAAGAACTAGTACCATACGAAGCAGCTGTTCAATATAAAGAAGCAATTCCATATCAAGAGCCGACTGTCCCTGCTCCAAAAAGCTCGATAACAATGCAAGATGTTATTTACTTTTTACAAACAGTTGGATCTTCAAATATAAAAATAACAGCTCTTGAAAACGAGAATACGAGATTGAAACAAGAAATTAAAGCGCAAATCTTGCGAAATGAAGAACTAGAAAAGAAACTAGAAAAATTAGAACAACAATCTCATACTGTACAAGAAGATTACGAAACACTTATGAATATTATGAACCGAGCTCGTAAATTGGCAGTAATGGATGATGAGGAGCGTCCCCAAACCTCTTTCCGAATGGATCGAAACGGTAATTTAGAAAAAATTGCAGAATAAAAAGGATGCATGCAATGCATCCTTTTTATTCTTTCACTTCAAAATCCCCCTTTATCCCGCTATTTGTGGGCAGTAAAACTCCTTTTTTTATTTTTTGCTATAATAGAGATTGTCATTTTAAAGATAAGGGGTTAGTTATATGAGCAATTCCCGTTCGATTTTATCTCAGCCAGAGTGGCGTATTGTGGATCAGTCTAGTTTAGGACCAACATTCCATGCACTTCAGTCATTCGCAATGGATGACACTTTATGCACAAGCATCGGAAAAGGTCACTCCGCTGCAACAATGCGTTCTTGGGTTCATCACAATACAATTGTTCTTGGCATTCAAGATTCGCGCCTACCACATTTAGAAGAAGGTATTTCCTTTTTAAAAGAAAACAACTTCAATGTTATCGTTCGTAATTCTGGCGGACTTGCCGTCGTACTTGATGAAGGTGTTTTAAACGTATCACTTTTATTCCAAGAAACAGAAAAAGGTATCGATATTGATCTTGGGTACGATACGATGTGGCATTTAATTAAGGAAATGTTAAAAGATTACGATGTTACTATCGAGGCAAAAGAAATTGTTGGTTCTTACTGTCCTGGTAGCTATGATTTAAGTATTCGTAATCAAAAATTCGCTGGTATTTCACAGCGCCGTATTCGCGGTGGCGTTGCTGTACAAATTTACTTATGTGCAACAGGAAGCGGTTCTGAGCGTGCCGCACTCGTTCGTGATTTCTACAACGTAGCAATTCAAAGAGAAGAAACGCGATTTACGTACCCTGAAATTGTACCGAGTACGATGGCTTCACTCTCTGAATTACTTGGCGAAACAATTACAGTACAAGATTTAATGATGCGCCTTTTAAAAACGCTGCAACAATTCGCTCCAAAGTTAACACCATCTCAACTAACAGTAGATGAAATTCCTTTATACGAGACGAATTTACAACGTATTATTGATCGCAACAATAAAGCACTTGGTTTAGAAAAATAAAAAAGACCACCCATTTCAAAAGAAATAGGGTGGTCTTTTTTCATACTAATTCATTACAGAATTAAAGTGCTTGAGCTGCCGTAATTAAAGCTAACTTGTACACTTCTTCTTCGTTACATCCACGAGATAGGTCATTTACAGGCATGTTTAAACCTTGTAAGATTGGTCCTACTGCTTCGAAGTTACCTAAGCGTTGAGCGATTTTGTAGCCAATATTACCAGCTTCTAGGCTTGGGAATACGAATACGTTAGCATCACCTTTAATTGTAGAACCTGGAGCTTTCTTCTCAGCTACAGATGGTACGAATGCAGCATCGAATTGGAATTCTCCATCTAAAGTTAATTCAGGAGCCATTTCTTTCGCAATGCGAGTTGCTTCTACAACTTTTTCTGTTTCTGGAGATTTCGCAGAACCTTTTGTAGAGAAGCTTAACATAGCAACGCGTGGGTCAATGCCGAATAGTTCAGCAGTTTTCGCACTTTCGATACCAATTTCAGCTAAATCTTGGCTGTTTGGTGCAATGTTAATTGCGCAATCAGCGAATACATACTTCTCTTCTTCACGTACCATGATGAATACGCCTGAAGTTTTTGTAACGCCTGGTTTTGTTTTAATAATTTGAAGTGCTGGACGAACTGTATCAGCTGTAGAGTGAGCTGCACCACTTACTAAACCTTGTGCTTTGCCCATGTATACAAGCATTGTACCGAAGTAGTTTTCGTCTTTAAGGATTTTGCGAGCATCTTCTTCTGTTGCTTTACCTTTACGGCGTTCAACGAAAGATGCTACCATTGCATCCATTTCTTCATATGTAGCTGGGTCATAAATATCAACGCCTGCTAATGTTAAATTCATGCTAGCAGCTTTTGCGCTAATTTCTTCTTTATTACCAACTAAAATTGGTTTTACTAACTCTTCTTTTGCTAAACGCTCTGCAGCGCCTAAAATTCTTTCATCAGTTCCTTCAGGAAGTACGATAGAAATGCCTTTTCCTTGAACTTTTTCTTTTACTGTTGTAAATAAGTTGCTCACGAATAAACCCTCCTACATATGTTAAAAAAACTCTATCTTTAAGAATACTGCTTTTCTTCTATATTTTAAACTTATAGCTCCCAAAAAATAGATAAAATAAAAATGATTATATTTTCATAAAATTCAGCCATAAAATCCACCTTATTTTAGAAGGCTCTGCCCTCTTTACTATTCCCTATAAATGTGACAATTTTACGCGCTAAGGTTTTATATAGATGATTTTAAAACTATATATGCTATAGTTAACGTGTAAAATATCATTAACTGAGGTGAATAGAATGAGTGAAGCAACAACAACGTTAGATGGCTGGTATTGTTTACATGATTTACGTTCTATTGATTGGGCAGCATGGAAAACATTATCTAGTGACGAACGCGGACAAGCAGTGTCTGAATTTTTAAATGTCGTTGAAAAATGGAACGAAGTAGCTGCTGCAAAAAAAGGCAGTCATGCAATGTATACAGTTGTTGGTCAAAAAGCAGATATTATGCTGATGATCTTACGTCCAACAATGGAAGAATTAAATGAAATCGAAACAGAATTAAATAAAACAACATTAGCTGAATATTTAGTTCCTGCATATTCTTACGTATCTGTTGTTGAACTAAGCAACTACCTTCCAGCTGATGAAGATCCATACCAAAACCCACAAATCTTAGCTCGCTTATATCCTGAGTTACCAAAAGCAAATCATATTTGCTTCTATCCAATGGATAAGCGTCGCCAAGGTAATGACAACTGGTACATGCTTCCTATGGAAGAACGTAAAAAAATGATGTACAGTCACAGTAAAATCGGTCGCCAATACGCAGGGAAAGTACGCCAAGTAATTTCAGGATCAGTCGGATTCGACGATTTCGAGTGGGGCGTAACATTATTCGCTGACGATGTTCTTCAATTTAAGAAGCTTATATATGAAATGCGCTTCGATGAAGTAAGTGCTCGTTACGGTGAATTCGGTACATTCTTCGTTGGGAACATTTTACCAGACGAAAAAGTAGAGAAATTTTTACACATATAATAATGAAAAAGGAACGAATTTCGTTCCTTTTTTTATTATCCTCTATATTTCTTCTCAAAAAACTTCTTTTCTCTGCAAATTTGAACAAAAATCGACAAATTCTTTTCAAATTTCTTGTAAGATTGTAACCTTTTCACATCCAAATTTATGCTAAAATGGTACGAGCTATATGCTAATAACGATGCGAAGGTGATAATGTATATGAAGAAAATCTTGTCTATTTTACTAGCGTTTCTATTGTCAATTTCTTCCTTAGGAGTAACAACATCCCATGCAGAAGAAAAAATACATATAGAGGCAGCTGCTGCACTTCTATTTGATGCAGATACAGGAAAAATACTGCATGAACAAAATCCAGATGAATTACTAGCTATCGCTAGTATGTCAAAATTAATTGTTGTTTATGCCGTATTAGAAGCAATTAAAGAAGGAAAAATCACTTGGGATACGAAAGTAAACATTTCTGATTACGCTTATGAAGTTTCACGTAATAATGAATTCTCTAACGTACCGTTCGAAAAGGGACGCCAATATACTGTAAGAGAATTATATCATTCTATCGTTATCTTCTCTGCGAATGGATCTAGTATTGCTTTAGCAGAATTACTTGCAGGCAGTGAGAAAAACTTCTTAAATCTTGCAAATGAACATGCAGAAAAACTAGGGTTAAAGAAATATAAATTTGTAAACGCTACTGGGTTGAATAACGCTGATTTAAAAGGGAAACATCCTGAAGGAACTGATCCGAATGGAGAAAACTCTATGTCAGCTCGCGATATGGGTATTCTTTCAAAAACAATTATTACAAAGTATCCAGAAATGCTAGAGGATACAAAACAAAGATTTAGAAACTTCCCAGATAATCATCCGAAACCAATTCGTATGGAAAACTGGAACTGGATGTTACCAGGTGCTGCTTTCGCTTATGAAGGAGCAGATGGTTTAAAAACAGGAAGTTCTGATACTGCTGGATATGGATTCACTATTACAGCAAAACGTGGTGATTTACGCCTTATTTCAGTTATTATTAAAACAAAATCAATGGATGAGCGTTTCACAGAATCTCGTGCATTAATTGAATATGGGTTTAATAACTTCGAAAAACAGAAATTAAAAATAGATAAAAATAACAAAATTTCTGTAGTAAAAGGGAAAGAAGACTACGTAACAGTTACACCAGAAAAAGAAGTGACAGTAGTTACTGCAAAAGGTAGCAAAGCACCTTACAAAATTTCTACTGAAGCGGATAAGTCACTCGCTGAAGATGGACATTTAGTTGCTCCTATTAAGAAAGATGCAAAGGTTGGTTCCATCGTTTTAGAGCCAACTGATAAATACGGATTTTTAGATGGAACTAAAAGTATGAAAGTTGCTGCAAAAACGACAGAAGAAGTAGCAAAAGCAAATTGGTTCGTATTAACAATGCGTTCCGTTGGTGATTTCTTCTCAAACTTATGGTCCAAAATATTTTAATGATAAAAAGCTAGCACACGCTAGCTTTTTTATTTTCCTCTCTCAATGTAAAACTTCGTTTGGTTGTCATATCCGAGTCCTTTTTCTCATACGTATGAACTAGTAATTGTTCCACACTTCATCTAGAAAAAACCTCTTTCCAAAGGGTATTCCAAAAAGAGAGGTGACACATAATGGGTGTTATTGCTTATAACGAAGAAGATGTAAAGTTATTAGCTAGACTGATGCGTGCTGAAGCCGAAGGAGAAGGGCAACAAGGAATGTTAATGGTCGGAAACGTTGGGGTAAATCGTGTCCGCGGAAATTGTTTAGATTTTAAAAAAATACGTAATTTACGTCAAATGGTTTATCAAAATCCTGGTGGTTTTGAGGCAACTCAAAAAGGGTATTTTTATCAGCGAGCGAGAGAGCAAGATATCGCATTAGCAAGACGGACCATTCAAGGACAACGTTTTTGGCCCGCCAATTTTGCCTTATGGTTCTTTAGACCTGAAGGTCCTTGCCCGCCAACTTGGTATGACCAACAAAATTCTGGACGTTTTAAAAAGCATTGCTTCTTTCAACCATCTGGTGAAGATTGTCCTGGCGTATATTAAGGAATGAAAATGAGGAGGGATTTTTGAATGGCACAGCAACAAAACCCATACTACGGAACAGGTTTTTATCAACCATCTGGAACTTATGTACAACCGCAACAAATGACTCCTGGGCAACAGCAACAGCAGCAAGCGATGCAACAACAAGCTGCTCAGGCTCAACTTGCAGTTTCTCAAGGTATGTTACCACTAGAGCAATCGTATATTGAAAACATCCTTCGTTTAAACAAAGGCAAGCCGGCTACAGTTGTAATGACTTATGAACGTGGTAGTTCGCTTGGTACACAATCTTATACAGGGATCATCGAGGCAGCTGGCCGTGATCATATTGTAATTAGTGAACCGAAATCTGGAAAGCGCTATTTGCTACTAATGATTTACTTAGATTATGTAGAATTCCCAGGAGAAATTGCGTATTTACCTGCCCAACAAGCAACTTATGCTCCAAGACCATAAAAAAAAGCTGGCAAATGCCAGCTTTTGTTTTTTATAACCCTTTTACAACTGCAGTTCCGACTAAAATCCACGCCACAATAAACGCTACACCACCGAGAGGTGTAATTGGGCCAAAGAATTTAATACCTGTTGTACTTAATGCATAAAGACTGCCTGAGAACATAATAATCCCAGCTACCATAAACCAACCCGCAGCGCTTAAAAGTGATGATTGCATTTTGTCCATTAATAAAGCAACTACAAATAAGCCCCCTGCATGAAACATTTGATATGTAACGCCCGTCTTCCACACTTCTAACATTTTTGCAGAAATTTTATTTTCTAAACCATGTGCTCCAAAAGCCCCTAATGCAACGGATAATCCCGCTGCAATGCAACCTAGTAAAAAGAAAATTTTCATCTTAATTCCCCTTTTTTACTTTTATCATAAGCAATTTTTTCATATAAGCCAAACGATTGTGCTTTTAAAAGTCCAATAAAGAGTTACCGTTTGCATCATCTTCTTTTATATATACTGGCTCTCCAGAAATCGGCATCACCGGCTGAACTGTTGTCATAGGCTGAGATCCGATTATTTGTGATTGAACTTGTGGTTCTCTATAAGTATGGGATTCAACTTGTTCATCTAATAATAAATCACATAATGCTCGCACAACTAATAAATGTTCTTTAGACTTTTGCCCTTCACTACTTTTTGCCTTTGCAATTTCATTCGCCATTTTATTTAAAATCTTGTCGCTAGATATTTGCATTCCTTATCACCTCGTACTTTGTAATTCTTTCTCAAATTGTCCCAGTTTCTCTACTGAACCAAATACTATTATCATATCACGTTCTTGCAGTTTTTCCTGCCCCGTTGGATTATGAATAATATTTCCATCCCTTAAAATAGCCAAAATTGTTACATCAAATTGATTTCTCACATCACTTTCTAGTAACGATTTATTGACTAAGATAGAATCGTTTCCGACTGAAATTTCTTCAATTACAAATGATTGTTCTATTCCATACAGTACTGTATCAATATAATGAACTGTTAGCGGATTCGCAATACCTTTTGCAATATGAATTCCTGCCATACTAGATGGATTAATGACCTTATTTGCACCAGCGCGTCGTAATTTCTCTTCTGTTTCTGGCTTTTCAGCTCTTGCTACAATTTTAATTGCATCGTTCAATCCCCTTGCTGTTAATGTAATAAATACATTTTCAGCATCGTTTGCTACGATAGCAACTAGACCCGCTGCCTTCGAAATTCCAGCGTTATGTAATACTTGATCTTCCGTTGCATCCCCGTGTACATATAAAAGTTTTTCCTGCTCCAATATACTTTCATCTTTATCCACAACTACAAATGGCATTTTCTTTTCCTGCAATTCATGTACAACTTGAAGCCCTACTCTACCGCATCCACACACTATAATATGATTTTCTAACTGTGCTATTTGTTTATCCATCTTCTTCCTCCGCACTGCATGAAATAAATTCCCTTCAATAAGCATAGCTGCTACTACCCCAATTGCATACGTAACGATACCGACGCCAATAGGTATAATAAGAAGAGCAAAAACTTTTCCCGCCTGCGTTACAGGAACCGCATCTCCATATCCAACAGTTAATACAGTAATCATCGTCATCCAAAATGCTTGAAATAAACTAATCTCTTCAATTATCATAAATCCTAGCGTTCCTAGAATTACAACAAAGGTCATACATACAACTGCTATCCATAATTGCTTACGTGCATTCATATTATGTTTCAACTCTTTTCTCTATCTACAATCTTTGCCAGAGGAAATGAAATACGTATATACTAGAAACGGAATCTATGAAAGAGGTCGATATAATGAAGATATTTCTTTCTGCCTTGCAATGGGCACTATTTATTTTAGCTGGAAGTCTTATTGTACCAATTAGTGTCGCAACTAGTTACGGTCTTGATGGCGCTGAAGCCATCGCGTTTGTACAAAGAACATTATTTGTTCTCGGATTTGCTGGTCTCTTGCAAGCTATATTTGGGCATAAACTTCCTATTCAAGAAGGTCCTGCAGGCCTTTGGTGGGGAATCTTCTCCCTTTATGCAAGTTTAGGCGTCGTATTATTTGGATCAAGCAATGAAACGCTTAAGGTCCTCCAGTACGCTTTCCTATTAAGCGGAATCATTTGTATTATTCTTAGTGTTTTTGGACTTATCGATAAACTAGTTCGTTACTTTACACCGACAGTAATTGGAACATATTTATTCCTTCTCGTCGCACAACTTAGTGGCTCCTTCTTAAAAGGCATGTTTGGTCTTGATGGACAACACACAGAAGTACAGGCTAACGTATTTATTCTTTCACTCATTGTTATTTTACTATCTTTTTTCATTATGAAGCTACCTATTATTGGACAATATTCCGTTCTTTTCAGTATCGTCTTCGGCTGGATATTATTCGCATGCTTCGGATTATCTAATCCAGTAACACCTGTGACAGATATAATTCGTCTTCCATCTCTATTTGTTTTCGGAATGCCTCGCATTGAATGGAACATGGCAATTACAGTAGTTTTCGTCACACTACTACTTCTAACAAATATGTTAGCAAGCATTCGCGTTGTACAAAAGGTTGTTTCTAAATATGAAAAAGATCCCGCTCCAAATCGCTTCAAACAAGCTGGCATTATAACAGGAATAAATCAATTACTAGGTGGTCTATTTTCAGCCATTGGTCCTGTTGCCATTTCTGGATCAGCAGGATTTATCGCAACGACAAATATTTATAAACGCCTTCCATTTATGTTAGGATCAAGTTTTATCATTCTTGTTAGTATATTCCCAAAGATTACTTCATTCTTTGCAGCAATCCCCGTTGCAGTTGGGTATGCTGCGATTTACCCTGTATTTGCAAGCATGATTGGTCTCGCTTTTCGCGAATATAACACTGTACAAAATAAAGAACAATTATTTAAAGTAGCAGGTCTTTCAATATTTACAGGAGTGGGAGTTATGTTCATTCCGGCAGGAGCATTTTCTACGCTACCACCATTTTTAGCATCGTTTTTAAGTAACGGTCTCGTTCTTGGGTCTGTTATGGCTATTTTGCTGGAAATACTATTTTCTCGTTCGAACGAAAAGCAACTATCGTAAATTGGAAAACTTCCATTATTGCACTCTACCTTTAGAGTTGTTACGATAATGATAAAGTGAAACTTTAATCAGTGGGGTTTTTGTTCATCCCCACTGATTATTAGCCCACACCAATCGGGCGTTTACGGGCAGTTAATCTCCCACCTAACTTCTTTGCTCCAGCCAAATTTTGAGGTGGGAGTCTTACTGCCCACAAATAGCGGTATAAAATATCATGGGCAACACGCTCATGATATTTTATACTAACAATGCAGAACCTTTCTTATCTTCATGCAAAGAGGTTCGATGTCTTACTATATATTCTCCAATATCTTCATAAAAATTTATTTCTATTCCAACAAAGAAAGGAATTTTCTATATGACTTATAAAATGATTGTTTTAGATTTAGATGATACTTTATTACGCGATGACCATACCATTTCACCTCGTACGAAAGAGGCTTTAATGACAGCACAAGAGCAAGGAGTTAAAGTTGTACTGGCTTCTGGGCGTCCAACGTTTGGTATGCGCAATGTTGCAAAAGAACTTCGTTTAGAAGAATACGGTAGCTTCATTCTATCCTTTAACGGTGCAAAAATTATTAACTGTAAAACAAATGAAGAAATCTTTAGTAGTACGCTATCTCCTGAGATCGTTCACAACCTATTTGAAATTAGTAAAACTGAAGACGTTTGGATTCATACTTATATTGGCGATGATATCGTGACAGAAGAAAATAACCCGTATACCGAAATTGAGGGTGACATTACTGGTATGCCAATTGTTGTAGTAGATGATTTTAAAGCCGCTGTAACAGATCCTGTAGTAAAAGTATTAATGAACAAAGAAGCTGAACGCCTTGTTGAAGTAGAAAAGAAACTACAAAAACAACTAGAAGGCCAATTAAGCGTAATGCGTTCAAAACCATTCTTCTTAGAATTTACTGAATATGGTGTTACAAAAGGAACAAGCCTAAACCAACTAATCCAAAAACTTGGTATTAAGCGTGAAGAGGTTATCGCAATGGGTGATAGCTATAACGACCAAGCTATGATTGAATTTGCTGGTCTTGGCGTTGCAATGGGCAATGCACCAGATGATATTAAAGAAATTGCGAACTACGTGACAGATACAAATATGAACGATGGTGTTGCAAAAGTTGTAGAGAAATTCGTTTTAAAAACGGAAGTACTTGTTTAATATTTTCATTCATAAAACCTATTTGAAGTCAAATACTTCAAATAGGTTTTTATTTAAATTACAATGCTTTTGTGACTATATTTTGAACTTTGCACTATTCTCGTAGTGTAAACTTTCTTTTTGTATATAATGGAACAAAATAGACTATTTTATTTTGAAAAAGAATACAAATTTACTATATACAAGCATACGTTAAAGGAGGATACTTCATGTTATCTACACCAATCGGACGATTAAGAGCAATCGGCTTAGTTGAGGGGATTTCTTTCCTATTACTATTATTTGTAGCAATGCCATTAAAATATTTCGCGGGGTTTGCAACAGCCGTTAAAATTACAGGTATGGCTCACGGAGTTCTATTTATACTATTTATCTTTGCGGTAATTCAAGTAACAATCGTACACCGTAAATCAATTTTATGGGCACTTGGCGCACTTGCTGCATCAGTTATCCCATTTGGTACTTTTGTACTAGATGCAAAACTAAAAAATGAACAGTAATAGTAAAAAGGTAGTTAACAATTGTTAACTACCTTTTTTACGTTTATATATTTAGAATTTCCCAATCAATTTCTCTTTCACCCATATTATCTAAAATCGTATTTACTTTAGAATACGGTTTACTGCCAAAGAAACCACGTCTTGCTGATAATGGACTTGGATGCACGGATTCAATAATATGATGATTCGTATTCGTAATTAACTTTTTCTTCGCCTGAGCATGGCGGCCCCACAATATGAAAATAACTGGCTTTTCACGTTCATTTAATAGCTCAATTACGCGATCTGTGAAATGCTCCCATCCTTTTCCTTTATGAGAGTTTGCTTCACCTTGTCGAACTGTTAATACAGTATTTAATAATAAAACTCCTTGCTCCGCCCACTTTACTAAATAACCGTTATTCGGAATTTCATAACCATATTCCTCTCGAAGTTCTTTATACATATTTAACAATGACGGTGGTGTTTTAATACCAGGTTGTACAGAAAAGCTTAAACCATGCGCTTGATTCGGTCCATGATATGGATCCTGTCCTAAAATGACAACCTTTGTATTTTCATAACTTGTATACTGAAGAGCGTTAAAAATATCTTCTACCTTTGGATAAACAACATGTGTACTGTACTCTTCTTTCAAAAAATTAGCTAGCGTATAATAATATTCTTTCTCAAATTCGGGTGCCACTAATGGCCCCCAATCATTATTTAAAACTGTTTCCATGCTTTCACTTCCTGTCCAATTAATTCACCATATCCTGCTTTGTAAATACTACAAACGAAATAATAAGGGAAACAACTGCCCAAATCGTTAAATTCATTAAAGAAAATCCCATCGATAGCCCTTGTAATGCAGGTAATTTTCCTGATAAATAATCCGTTAACGTTAAGTTCACACTAAAAATATATTTCGCACCTTCCCAAGATGTTGCGAATGAGCTTAAAATGCCTCCTGCAATTAATGCGGCTAGCATAACGCCCATACCAGCTGGTGTATTACGAATTAAAACAGAGACCATAAATGATATAGTTCCGACAACGATAGCAACAAACCAAGCTAATCCATACGCCATTAAGATGTATTGCCACTGCGGAATAAGATGTACAAAATTCGTATTTAATGTCTCCTTATCAATGACGAACCCTGTTAAAACAGGTAAGTTCCATCCAGAGTATCCAAATACAAGCCCGGATAATACATAAGCAAACAAACCTACAAGAAGCAGTATGAGTGAAATGAAAAATAACATCGTCACGTACTTACTAAGAAGTATTTTCCAGCGCCGGATCGGCCGCGTAAGTAACATCTTCATCGTCCCATCACTTCGTTCTCCTGAAACAATATCAATAGCAACAATCATTACAAGAAGCGGAATAAACAATGTAATTCCTTGCTCAATAAATGCTCTTACAAAAGTCGGTGCGCCCGGTGCCATCGGGTTAATATCATGATCTAAATAATATTGTTGTTGCTCCACTCTTACCTTTAACCAATCACGCCATTCGTCTGGCAACCTAGAGTTATTCAAACGGTTCTGTGAATCAACAATTTGTTGTTGTAATGAAACTTTCCAGTCCGTTGTACCGAGTCTTTTTTGCGTCGTTTCTATTTCACGATACTGAGCATACACAAAAAGTGGGATCAAGATTGCTAAAATAAGCATGACAACAAAAATACGTTTCTTACGATAAATTTTCTCCGATTCATTTAAAACTAGATTCGCAAATTCACGCATGCTGCTCACCCCTTGTGAGTTCAATAAATAAATCTTCTAGCGTAAATACCAGTTCCTTAACGCTATGCACATCTATCCCATTTTCTACAAAGAGTTTATTCCAACTACTTATAGATGCAATATCCATGCGGCATAGTAATCGGTCACCTTCTATACTCACTTCCCTTACTTCCTCAGCATCTTCAAGCATATTTTTCGCCTTAGAGATCGGTGTAACAATCCATTCTACACGATCACTTGCTGTTTTAATTAACTCTTCAATAGGTGCAACTGTTATCATTTTTCCTTTATGAATAATAGCAACACGATTGCATATCATTTGTACTTCACTTAGCAAATGACTTGAAATAAATACACTCATATTTTCTTCTTTCACAAGCTTATGTATAAATTCCCTAAGTTCTCTAATTCCAGCTGGGTCTAAACCATTTGTTGGCTCATCTAATATGAGCAACTTGGGATTTCCAAGAAGCGCCTGGGCAATTCCAAGGCGCTGTTTCATACCGAGTGAGTATGTTTTTACCTTGTCGTGAATTCTTTCATCCAAATGAACCATTTGAGCAATTTCAAGAATACGTTCATCTGATATACCACCTAGCATACGGGCAAATTGTTTTAAATTTTCCCATCCAGTTAAATATGTATACAGTTCTGGGTTTTCAACGATACTCCCTATTTGACGCATCGCTTCTCTGAAATTTTCCTTAATAGAATAACCACCGATAGAAATCGTACCTTCTGTTTCTTTAATCAACCCAACTAACATTCGAATTGTAGTCGTTTTTCCAGCACCATTCGGCCCTAGGAAGCCAAACACTTCCCCTTGTTTTACATCGAAGGAAATATTCTCTACAATTGTCTTCTTTCCAATTACCTTCTTCACGTCTCGTACGGAAAGTATCGTCGTCATTTTACCCCTCCTTGTTCTAGTTTTAATTTACTCGCAACATTTTGAACTAATCGGTCTGCCATATATGTATACCCTACTTCATTCGGATGAAAATGATCGGAGTATAATAAATCTTTCCCGCGATTTTGGAATAAATCAAATGTCGGTGTAATATATACATTTTTAGCATTTAGCGCTAATTTCTCTAAAGATGCATTCCAGTCTACAACGATGTTTGAAGAACCTTTTAAATCTTCTACATCTTCAAAAGGATTGTATAAACCAAGCCAAAAAATAGGGCTATCTGTATTTAACTTACGAATTTCTTCTATTATTTTCTTCGCTTCATTTTGGAACGTCGCTGTATCAGGACGGTATGTTTCTAAATCTATCTTTCCAAGCGATTCCCAACCTGGAAATAAATCATTTCCTCCAATTGTTAAAACGATTACATCTGCTTGCTTAATTGAATATTGAGCGCCACTACTCTCAATTTGTTTTAATAAGTCAGGCATTTTTGCACCACTAACAGCTAAGTTTGTTAATGCAACCTTTTGCTTATAATCTTTTTGTAAATCCTCTTTCATACGCCCAATATAGCCAATTCCTTCTTTATCACCAACACCACGTGTTAATGAATCACCTAAACTAACTATTTGTAACGTTCCCGTTTTCTTTTTCTCTTTTGCCACTACATCGGTCTTTTTTATTAAATTTGAAGCTTTCGGATTTAATACATCATTTACACCTGAAACAAAGCCATATGCAAATAAACAGAAAGATGCAATTGTAATGAGTAGAATTACTTTTACTACTTTTGATCTCATATCAAAACCCCTTTTAGCCCTCATAGATTGTCCATAATTATACCAAACGCAATTTTGAAAAGCGATTTTCACACCTTCTCCATTAAGTTGTTTCTCTATCTACTAACCCTGGTAATAACTCTACATGCTTCACATCTAATTTCTCTTCATTAATCTTTTCATATAATAATTCAAACGCTTTTATCCCGACATTTTTACTAGGATGTGAAATCGTCGTAATACCTAATATATCTGCTACCTCTTGATCATCACATCCGATAATCGTCATATCTTCTGGAATTTGAATTCCTTGTTTTTTCGCTTCTGTTACCATTCCCGCTGCAATATGGTTACAAGACACAAGAAACGCTGTTGGTTTTACCGACATACGAGCCCATTCCCTGACTACATTACGCCCATCTTCCACCGTAAAACAGCCCTTAAAATTCCATGCTTCTAACGGTGTTACGGCAATCTGTTGAAGCGAATCCTCATACGCCTGTTTTCTTCTTTGACTATTAATGCTATTACTTCTTCCGATGCAATATCCAATGTGTGTATGGCCGGCATCTATTAAGCTTTTCATACCGCGCGAAAAAACTTTATAGTAATCAATATGTACACTTGAAATGTATTTTGAATCTATTTCTTCACACATAACAATTGGACCAAATTTCGTATATTCTTCAAGCTTCTCCTTACTATTTGCTCGGGAACATATAATAACCCCATCAAGCTTTTTCATTTTTAGCATATTTAGGATTTCTAATTCTCTTTCCTCACTATAATTTGTCTGACAAAGCATCATATTATAATTTTTCTGTGCTGTTTCCTTTGATATTCCCTCAATAATAGCGCTATAATATTGATCATTTACATGCGGCAATAAAACACCGATTACATTAGTTTTTCCTTTCACTAAATGAATTGCATTTACATTTTGCGTATAATTTAATTCTTCTATAATTGCCAAAATTTCTTTTCGTTTCTGTTCATTTACGTACGGATGATTATTAAGTACACGCGAAACTGTTGAAACAGATACCCCAGCGAGTTCAGCAATCTTTCTTATATTCGTCATCTCATTTTCCTCTTCTCACAAAAATTCTCCCTTGACCTGGTAAGCTTTTCACAATATATCCTTTCCTAGCAAATACATTTTGAAAGGATATACAACTATGCTTCGATTCAAATTAGAATATATATTTTTCATTGGCGGTTTACTCATTCTCGCCATCGGTATTAATATGATGACGACAATTACTTCCTTTGGACTTAGCCCTTATGATTCCTTCTTTATTGCACTATATCAAAATTTCGGCATAAGTATTGGTTTTTGGATTTTCATGATTAACTTTGTTTTTACCCTTATCGTACTCTTTTGGGACAAAAAACAAATTACAATCGGCACAATTGTAACGATGATTCTTATTTCTCTTTTTGTTGATTGGGTTGGTTCTATTACAACTATTATGGACGCTATCCGCTCTCTTCCAAAATATATAACACTTATTTGTGGAAATCTATTCATCGGAGCCGGAATCGGCCTTTACGTCTCTACAAACCTTTGCGCAGCACCCCAAGAGGCTTTCGTTTTAACTGTTGCTGAGAAAAAGAAATGGACGTTTAGAAGAACAGAAATTTCATTAGCTTTTTTATTTTTAACATTAAGCTTCTTATTGGATGGGCCAATCTATTTTGGAACAATTATCTTATCCTTTACAACAGGTTGGATTATTCAAGCATTTATTCAAGTTGGTACGCAAATTTTAAATAGAAAAAAACCTATTAAGCAAGCCGCTTAATAGGTTTTTTCGTTTTATCCCGCTATTTGTGAGCAGTAAAACTCCCACCTCAAAATCCAGCGAATGCAAAGAAGTTAGGTGGGAGATAACTGCCCCTAAATGCCCGATTGGTGCGGGCTGATAATCAGTGGGGGATGGACAAAACCCCCACTGATTAAAGTTTCACTTTATGATAAGAGATACTACTTAGCATCTCCTTCAATTCGATAGTTTGCTTTCAAACAATCTATTTCTTCATACGATTGCAATGTATGTAGAATGTAATCGTAATCTGCAAGAGAAGCACGATGCGTTACAATTACGATTTCTGCTTTCCCTTTCTCTTCAAGCGGCATTTGAATAATCTTTTCAAAGCTAACACCGCGCTCTGAGAACAATGACGTGATTTTTGCAAACACACCAATTTCATCTTTCACATGTAGTCTTAAAAACTTTTTCACAACAATTTCATCTGGCTCTTTTAATACTTTTTTATACTGAGGAGATACCGCACTATTTCCGTTTACACCTAACCTAATATTTTGCATTACAGCAACTAGATCTGACACAACAGCTGTCGCTGTCGGTAAGCTTCCTGCTCCCGGTCCATAAAACATCGTTTCTCCTACCGCTTCACCATACACATACACAGCATTATATTCATTTTGCACTGCCGCAAGAGGGTGTGTATTTGGAAGTAACGTTGGTTCAACTGTAACCTCTAATTTTTCACCATCTCGCTTTGCAAGACCAATTAATTTAATTGTATAGCCTAAGCTCTTACTATATTCAATATCTTCTGCTGTAATAGAAGTAATTCCTTTTACCTTCACATCTCCAAGCTCTACATTTGTAGAGAAACCGAGAGTAGCCAAAATCGTCATTTTCCTTGCTGCATCTAAACCTTCTACGTCTGATGTTGGATCTGCTTCTGCAAATCCAAGCTGCTGAGCTTCTTTTAACACGTCGTTATATGCTCTCCCTTCGTCTGACATTTTCGTCAAAATAAAATTTGTCGTTCCATTTACAATTCCCATTACTTTCGTAATAAGATCTGAAGAAAGTCCTTCTACGATGCTTCGTAAAATCGGAATTCCTCCGGCTACACTTGCTTCATAAAACAGATCAGCCTTATTATCCTTTGCTACCGCTAATAATTCCGCTCCGTGTAACGCCATTAAATCTTTATTTGCAGTCACAACGTGCTTCCCACTTTGTAAAGCTTGTAAAATATATGCTTTTGCATCATCAATGCCGCCCATTACTTCGATGACAACATCAATATTAGGATTATCTAAAATTTCATTCACATCTTGTGTTAATAGAGTAGAAGGTACTTCTACTTCTCTCTCTTTCTCAATGTTCTGCACTAGTACTTTTGTTACTTTCACAGGACAACCTACTTGGTGTATAAGTCGTTCTTGATGATCTGTAATAATACGAACTACACCGCTACCAACTGTCCCAAGGCCTAATAAACCAACTTGAATTTCTTTCATAATACTGTCCACCCCTCAAAAATTGTGTTTAGATGAAATTATATGAGTAAAAAATCTGAAAAACAATGTTTTTTGAACATTCGGAAAAATATAAGTTAATCTTTACAAAGAAAACGTTGCCACGTGTTACACAATCTTTTTTTATAATACATAAGGGGTTTCTTGATACACGTAATAATTCAACCAATTAGAGAATAATAAATTCCCATGACTTCTCCACCTAACAAGCGGCTTCTCATCTGGATTATTATGTTTAAAGTAATTTCTTGGCACATCAATATTTAATCCTTTTTGGCAGTCCCGTTCGTATTCTTGCTTTAACGTATCACAACTATATTCACTATGTCCGAGTGCAAAAACTTGCCTTCCCTCTTGCCCAATAACAAGATGAACACCTGCTTCTTCAGAATTGGCTAATAACGTTAATTCTTTTACGTTTTCAATATCGCCCTCTCGTACTTCTGTATGACGAGAATGCGGAGCAAAAAATACTTCATCAAACCCTTGTAACAATTTCACATGTTGCTCACGAACCTCATGTTCAAATACACCAAACATTTTTTCCGCAAGAGGATACTTCGGCACACCATAGTGATAATACAAACCCGCTTGTGCCCCCCAGCAAATATGAAGCGTGGATGTTACATTCGTTTTTGAGTACTCCATAATACGCCCAAGCTCTTCCCAATAATCTACTTCTTCAAAAGAAAGAGTTTCAACTGGGGCTCCTGTAATAATGAGTCCATCAAATTTTTCATCCTCAATATCACGGAATGTCTTATAGAAGCTCGTTAAATGTTCCTGCGCTACATTACGAGACAGATGTGATTCCATATGAAGTAAATGAACATCTAATTGCAGTGGTGTATTTCCAATTAGACGCAGTAATTGCGCCTCTGTTTCTTGCTTTGTAGGCATTAAATTTAATATAGCAATTTTCAAAGCACGTATATCTTGCTTTTCTGCTCGCTCCTTCGTCATTACAAAAATATTTTCCTTCTGTAATACTTTGCGAGCTGGTAAATCTTTATCAATTATGATCGGCATGTTGTTTGCCTCCGACTAGCGCTGCTTCTAAATCTGCAATAATATCAGAAACATCTTCTATACCAACCGATAAACGAATTAAATCAGATGTAACACCAGCTAAACGCTGATTTTCTGCACTTAATTGTCTGTGCGTCGTACTAGCAGGGTGTATGACGCAAGTTCTTGCATCAGCTACATGCGTTACGAGCGTTGCCAGTTTTACATTTGCGATAAATTCTTTTGCTGCTTCTAATCCGCCTTTAATACCGAATGTTAAAACTCCACTAGCACCCTTTTTCAAATACTTTTGTGCTAATGAGTAATTTTCATTACTATCTAATCCTGGATAATTCACCCACTCAATACGATCATGATTAGCAAGCCACTTAGCAACAGCGAGAGCATTTTCGCTATGGCGCTCCATTCGTAAATGCAATGTTTCCAGGCCAATATTGCTAATATATGCATTGAATGGGCTCATACAGTTTCCATAGTCTCTTAATAACTGAACGCGTGCTTTCACAATATAGGCTGCTGCTCCAAAATTTTGAACATAGCTTACACCGTGATAACTCGGATCTGGTTCAACAAGCTCAGGATATTTTCCATTTGTCCAATCAAAGTTTCCTCCGTCAATAACAATGCCGCCTAAAGAGCTTGCATGACCATCGATATATTTCGTCGTTGAATGAACGATAATGTTTGCCCCATGTTCAAACGCCTGGCATAAATAAGGCGTCGCTAATGTATTATCAACGATAAAAGGTATTTCTAATTCTTTTGCTGCCGCTGAAAGTTCTTTGAAATTCAAAACGTTCATTGCTGGATTTCCTAGCGATTCTGCATAAACGAGTTTTGTCTTATCATTAGCAAGTGCCGCAATTTCATCTGCTGTTAAATTTGGATTAAAGAACGTAACATCAATGCCAAGCTTACGTAAACTTACTCCAAATAAATTAAATGTTCCCCCATAAACTGTTGAAGAACAAAGAAGATGGTCTCCACTACTACAAATATTTAAAACTGCTAGCATAATGGCCGCCTGCCCAGAAGCTGTCGCAACAGCCCCTACACCGCCTTCTAAATCTGATAACTTTTGCTCAAATGCAGCTAAAGTAGGATTTCCAATACGCGTATAGATATAGCCTTCTGCCTCTAAATTAAATAGTGCCGCTAAATCATCTGAAGTATCGTATTTATACGTTGTACTTTGATAAAGTGGCAAAACACGCGGTTCACCATTCTTTGGCGTATAGCCACCTTGCACACAAATTGTTCCTTTTCCCCATGATTCTCCCATCTCTCATTCTCCTTTCTTTTATCCCGCTACTTGCGGACAGTAAGACTCCCGCCTCAAAATTCAGCGAATGCGAGGAAGTTAGGTAGGAGATAACTGCCCGATTGGTGAAGGCTAATAATCAGTGAGGGAGGGACAAAACCCCCACTGATTAAAGTTTCACTTTATGCAAAATAAAAAACTGCCCCTTTCCTGAAAACAAGAAAGGAGCAGTTTGAAAACACGCTCTAAAGGCTCTTTCTTATCTCTCAGGATTATTACCTGCAGGATTTGGCACAATTCCGCTATACGGCTGTTGCCAAGGTTTCGTCGGGCCTGTCCCTCCACCTTTTCTTGATAAGACTATGCAATTACCGTTGATTTTATAGCAATAATTTCCTGATGTCAATCGGTTTTTCTGAATGTTCTAAATTAAACGCAAGAACTTTAATATAAACAACAAAAGAAATATATTCCATATTCATTTAAAAAAGACCTTTTAAAAACCTCGATCAATATATAGAATTAAATAAGTAGTTTAAGCGTATAGGTTCAAGATTCTCATGAGACTTCAATATATTGAATAAGCCAACCTCTCAAAAAGATACTATATATATTCAATTCATTTCACACTAGCATATTTAATCCTTTCTACATTAAAACTTACATAACGGAGGTATAACATGACAAATAAAAAAGACATGCACTATATACTCGTCCTATATGGCATTCTTTTAGGCTCTATAGTAGGGGCTACAGTTTGGTTATTTTTAGTTACGCTAAATATCGGAATCCACTTTATTTGGGGATATTTACCTAACGTTTTCTCCTCTCCCCCTTATTACACTCTTTGTGTAACAATCATCGGCGGTATCCTCGTTGGTTTAACACAAAAATACTTCGGTACATATCCACGTCTTATGCCAGAAGTAATGGGTGAATATAAAAAAACAGGTAGAATTGAATACCGTTTTGTACATAAAGCTACTTTAACTGCGCTTATCGTTTTAATATTTGGAGCTAGTCTAGGTCCAGAGGCCGCACTTGTTGGAATTATCGGTGGACTTTGTACATGGGTAGGGGATCGCTTTAACTTCGCTTTAAAGGGAATGAACGAACTAACAGAAGTTGGAATTGGTGCTACTTTAAGTGTAATTTTTAATGCACCATTATTCGGTTATTTAGCTCCGAATGAAAATGAGGGTGAACAAATTAATGGGTTTTCTAAAAGAAAAAAAGCAATTGTATATTTAACTACTACTTTTGCTGGTTTTTCCGTTTATTTATTGCTTAGTAAACTTGATAATCGTGGATCTTTTATTGTTGATTTTGGGGAAGGATCTCTTTCAATCAATGAATGGATCGCCTTTCTCCCTCTTGCTTGTATCGGTGCTATCGTTGGTTTCCTTTATTTCAAAGTAGAATTTACATTAGAGAAAATTATCCATCCTTTCCGCGAATACAAACTAACACTTGGAATTATAGGTGGGGTTTTATTAGGAATTGCGGGGACTTTCCTCCCATACACATTATTTTCTGGAGAACATCAATTGAAAGATTTAGTTGTTGAATGGAGCAATTTATCTTTTTGGGTATTACTTCTTTCAGGAGTTTTAAAATTATGTATTACTGCCGTTTGTTTAAATACAGGTTGGCGCGGTGGACATATCTTCCCAATTATATTTGCTGGATCAAGTATCGGATTCGCGATGGCTTCCATTCTTCCTATAGATCCAATCGCATCTGTGGCCATCGTAACAACAGCAATCTCAAGCTATGCGTT
Source organism: Bacillus silvicola (assembly GCF_050524305.1). NCBI lineage: Bacteria > Bacillati > Bacillota > Bacilli > Caryophanales > Bacillaceae > Bacillus > Bacillus silvicola. The sequence goes on along the minus strand of NZ_JBNGVC010000013.1, from coordinate 1,312,779 downwards.
ACGAAAGCCAATAGCTATAACCTTGTTATTACTTATGTTTTTCCCGCTCAATTTACTATTACCAATGCTTGGAGCGGCAGCGATTGGTAATGCATTTCCACTTCCTAAAAACAACGAAGCTACAAACGAATAAAAATAGGCAGTAGGGACAAAAGTTCCACTGCCTATTTTTATCCCGCTATTTGTGGGCAGTAAGACTCCCACCTCAAAATCCGGCGAGTGCGAGGGAGTTAGGTGGGAGATAACTGCCCGTAAAAGCCCGATTGGTGAAGGCTAATAATCAGTGGGGGATGGACAAAACCCCCACTGATTAAAGTTTCACTTTATTACACACGCTGCTTTAATAGCGCGTATAACTCTTCAAAACTATGCACTTCATATGTTGGCACAATCTCGCTATTATTTGGTTTCTTTTCTGGATTAAACCAACAAGTATCAATTCCCGCTACATATCCACCTTTAATATCGGCACTTAACGAATCCCCAATAATGAGCCCTTCTTCAAAAGCAAAGTTAGGAATCCTTTCAAAAACATAATCAAAATACTCTTTCAGCGGCTTTTGGAATCCCGTATCTTCAGAAACAAAAATATCTTTAAACAATGAATGTAATCCTGCATTACGTAAACGTTTATCTTGCGTCTTAGAAATACCGTTTGTCACTATATATAAATCATACTCACTTTGAATTTGATTTATAAATTCAAATGCACCTTGCATGAGTTGGTTTCCTTCTTCTAAGTAGCTACGATAATTATTTTCGAATAATATCCCATCTACTTCTTCCCCGTACTCTTTAAACAAAATCGAAAATCGTGTATTTACGACTTCATCACGGTTTATTTCACCTTCTTCAAAAGCATCCCAAAGGCTTTTATTAACTTTTTTATACTGCGCTTCAACCTCGCTAGTTAAAGGAATCCCTTTCTCTTCAAAGAGCATACGTAACGCCACTTTCTCCGCCTTCTGAAAATCTAACAATGTATCATCTACATCAAATAGCAATGTTTTATATTTTTTCATAAACCCCTCACACTCCCTTTTCTACAAAAACAAATTTACATAAATCGTATCATTCTTCCTTGTAAAAATAATAGGAGATATCTCATACTACAAACAGGGGTGAAAATATGAAAATCAGTAAAAATGAGAAAGAAATTTATCAATACATGCAAATTCATCAATTCCATACTCTTTTTTCCTTTCATGTCTTACCATTTGTAGAACTACATTCTTTTCAAAAGAAAGAGATGATATGTAAGGAGGGAATCGATCTCCCTTATCTCTATTACTTAATTTCCGGGAAAGCAAAAATATATATGAGCCATAAAAATGGGAAAGTCTCTTTAATTAATTTTATTCAAGCACCTTCATTCATTGGGGAATTAGGATTAATTGGCGTAGAATCTGTTACGAAAGCGGTTGAGGTGATTGAAGATTGTATTTGCTTAGCGCTCCCTCTTAAAGATTGTCAGCATCTTTTATTGCAAGATGCTACCTTTCTACAGAAACTATGCAAATTTATTGGAGAAAAAACAATTACCCGAACAGAAAATTACGCCAAAAACTATAGTTATCCGTTTGAAAACCGATTAGCTGCGTTTATTTTATTAACGGAACAAAATAATTGCTATACCGAAAAACATACTGAGGCCTCAGAATACTTAAACGTCAGTTACCGCCATCTTTTATATGTATTAAACCAGTTTTGCCAGCAAAACTATTTAAAAAAAGAAAGCCGAACATATTATATACAAGATCGAAATCAATTAGAAAAACTTGCTGACGAGCTGAAAATATAAAAAACAGCATTAACATAAAAGTTAATGCTGTTTTTTGAGTGGCGATTATAATTTCAATTAAAATTTGCTTGCTACTTTAGCTGCTTCTTCAAGACCTGCAGTAATGATTTCTTCTGCTTTATCTGGGAATTGGTTATGTCCCTCGATAACTACTGTTTCCATTTTTGTTGCACCGAAGAAGCCCATCATGCTTGCTACGTATTTAACAGCCATTTCCATTTCAGCTGCTGGTCCTTCAGAATATACGCCGCCGCGTGCATTTAATAACGCAATTTTCTTATCTCCAATAAGTCCAACTGGACCTTCTGGTGTATATTTAAACGTTTTACCAGCACGATTTAAATAATCAATATACGTGTGTAATACGGCTGGAATCGTTAAGTTCCATAATGGGAAACCGAAAACAACTTTATCAGCTTCTAAGAATTGATTTAAATACTTATCAGCAACTGCTACTACTTTTGCTTCTTCTTCTGTTAAATCAAATCCTCTGCTTGCTTTGAATGTACCATTAATCATGTCTACGCCTACATATGGTAATTCTTCTTTATATAAATCAAGTTCTACTACTGTATCATTTGGATGTGCTTCTTTATAGTTTGCTAAAAATGCCTCGTATAATTTCACACTTACTGCTTGTTCCGCTGGGCGGTTGTTTGCTTTTACAAATAAAACTGTTGCCATGATTCTTTTCCTCCTACTACTCACTCTTATGTTGTTATATATTACTTACGAAAAAGGGCTACTCCCTTGTAATTGTTGTTGCTTACAAATACATTTTATCTTTATATCAAGACAATTTCGTCCTCACATAGACGTATTTTTCCATAAAAAAAGTCCACCTTCTAAAGGCGAACTAGGTCTTACAACTTTAGTCTTATACAATTCCATTTTTCACTGCATATAATGCTGCTTGTGTGCGATCTGATAAATGTAACTTACTCAAAATACTACTCACATGAGCTTTTACCGTTTTTTCCGTAATAACTAAAACAGAGGCAATTTCTTTATTACTCATCCCTTTCGCTAATAGCTGCAATACTTCATTTTCTCTCGCTGTTAACACATCCACTTGAACGGAAGGTTCTTCTTCTTTCTCTTCCTCCGGTAATGTTTGAGAGAGAAGAGCATTTGCTATCTCCGGATGTAATTGAATATTACCTTTATACGCACTTCGAATAGCTTCAACAAGTTGGTCTGGTTCTACATCTTTTAAAATATAACCACTCGCTCCAGCTTTCAATGCTGGCAATACATGAGCCTGATCAGAAAAACTAGTTAAGACAATTACTTTCACGTTTGGATATTCTTTTTTAATACAAGCTGTCGCCTCAATCCCATCCATCTCAGGCATATATAAATCCATTAGTACAACATCAGGATTTGTTTCTCCTACTTTCACTAACGCTTCTTTTCCATTATTGGCTTCCCCAACTAATTCAAAATCTTCCTGTGTACTTAGAAAAAACGCTAATCCTTTTAAAACGACTGTATGATCATCAACTAACAATACTTTTATTTTCACAAACTTCCCTCATTTTCACATCATAATGGTACATTTACTTTTACACTTGTTCTTTTCTTATCACTTACAATTTTAATTGTTCCACCAACTAATTCTACTCTTTCACGCATCGTAGTCATACCAAGTGATTTCTTCTCTTTTATATCCTTTTCTTCAAAGCCGTTTCCTTGATCGATTATTTCTAATGATACATTTTTCTCCGTCACCTTGAAATAAATCGTCGCTTCTCGTACATTCGCATGCTTACTTACGTTATTTAAAGATTCTTGTCCAATTCGCCATAGCGCTTCCTCTACTACGCGTGGCAAATCACGAACACCAGTAACCTGTTCCCGAATTTTCAATCCCAAACTTTCGCCATATTGCTTTAGAGCTGGTAATAACCCTTTCTCTAATCCTGCCGGACGAAGCTGCCAAATCAAGGTCCTCATTTCTTTCAAAGCACCTTGCGCTAGTTCACGCATCTCATACAAAGAACTATCTACCTTTTCATTTTGGCCTTTTAAAACAGCTTCAGCACCCTTCGTCATAAAAGTTAATGAAAATAATTTTTGTGATACAGAGTCATGCAAATCTCTAGCTAAACGATTACGTTCTTCCATTCGTACAAGCTCTCGGCGTTTTTCATTTAACCTTAAGTTTTCTATCATTAATGATATATGATTTGCTAAAGCCTGTACTACATCTATCGTATTTATATCAAATTCTCCATTATTAGAACTTACACTTAATGCGCCAAATATATGATTTTGAATATGTATTGGAATGGCAATAACTGCACTATTAGGATGTGCTATATTACTAACCTGACTCTTTAACAAAACAGGTTCTTCTTTTTCCAGCGCTTCCTGTGCCGCTAACTTCAAATCTTCTTGTAGCTCATCCATCTTATAAGAAGCCCTTACAGCAAGTTCATTTTCTTCTCTAATGAAGAATACAACTTGCTCCCATAAAAATAATTTCCCTATTTGTTCTACAATCCCCTCTGGCAATGCATTAAATTTATGAATCGCCCTTAAGGCTTGAATAAAACGCTCTAATTTCACATAATAATGCGCTCTTCGCTTTTCATTTTCATATAGTTTTGCCCGCTTTAAAGCCGTTCCAATTTGGAAAGCAACGGATTGGAGTAGTACTAATTCTTCTTCCGAAAAATGTGTTTTACCTGGACTTGCTACATTTAATACGCCAAACTTTTCTCCTCCAGCTTTTAAAGGAACCGTAGCATGATGAAGAATTCCTTCCGTATCTCCCCAATTATATTCAATTGCATTATTAATTCTTTTACATTCAATAATATTAACAGCTCGTTTTAATTTTCCATCTACAAAGCCTCGTAAACACCAACACTCACCTTCACACATCGGACGTTTATTTTCATATGTAAGTGCCTCTGGTAATTGGTAATCGATTAACTTCGTATACTTCCCATTTTCATCCGCAAGAAAAATCCATCCTGTCGTTAAACCTGTTACACTTAGTAATTTTTCTAGGACCGCTTGCAATACATGGTAGGTATCATTTGAGGTATTCAACGTTTCTGCAATCTCTTTTAATATAACTAATTCATTTGTACGATTATCTCGAAACATATCAAGTCTCCTACATACAATATTTTAAATCGCTTCTCAAGTAAATCATCTACTTTTCACTTTGTACTTATTCGTAACATTGATATAATAGTGAAAACATAGTTTTCATTATATCACTTGAGGGGGCTTTCATAATGACATTAAATAAGGCACTTACAATCGCTGGTTCTGACACAAGTGGCGGTGCTGGTATACAAGCAGATTTAAAAACATTCCAAGAACTTGGCGTATATGGAATGACATCTCTTACGACAATCGTAACAATGGATCCACATAACGGTTGGGCACATAACGTATTCCCAATCGCAGCGTCTACATTAAAACCACAATTAGAAACAACAATTGAAGGTGTTGGCGTAGATGCTTTAAAAACAGGTATGCTTGGATCAGTAGAAATTATCGAAATGGTTGCGGAAACAATTGAAAAGCACAATTTCAAAAATGTAGTAGTTGATCCTGTTATGGTATGTAAAGGGGCGGATGAAGCATTACACCCTGAAACAAACGACTGCTTACGTGACGTTCTTGTTCCAAAAGCATTAGTTGTAACGCCAAACTTATTTGAAGCGTATCAATTAAGTGGTGTGAAAATTAATTCTCTTGAGGACATGAAAGAAGCTGCAAAGAAAATCCATGCTTTAGGTGCTAAATACGTACTAATTAAAGGTGGTAGCAAGCTAGGCACAGAAACTGCTATTGATGTGTTATATGACGGCGAAACATTCGATCTTCTAGAATCAGAAAAGATCGATACGACAAATACACACGGTGCAGGTTGTACATATTCTGCTGCAATTACAGCAGAACTTGCAAAAGGAAAATCTGTGAAAGAAGCAGTAAAAACTGCGAAAGAATTCATCACAGCTGCAATTCGTCATTCATTTAAGATTAACGAATATGTAGGACCAACACATCACGGTGCATATCGTAAATTCGTTGCACAGAAAGAGCTTGTCTAATAATGAATTAAAAAACATACTAAAACCGACAGAGCATTCATTGTTCTGTCGGTTTTAGTATGTCTTGCAAAAATGTTTTAAAGTACTCCCCAAATTCCTATGATGCTGAACTAACTTGGTTTCTACCATTTCTTTTTGAATAATATAATGCATCATCCGCTGCTTGAATAAATTGCTCAGGTGATTTTTTATACTCTGAAATCCCAACAGAAACTGTAATTTTAATTTTTTTCCCGTTTTTCAGTTGGAATGAATGCTTTTCAACAGCTAGTCGAATTTGTTCCCCTATACGAGTTCCAAATGCTAATCCCTTTTTCGGTATCAACAGGGCAAATTCTTCGCCACCCTTTCGAAAAACCAAATTAGGGAATGGTCCATTCTCTAACAAAATACGCCCTACTTGTTTTAACACTTCATCCCCAGCAGGATGACCGTATGTATCATTTACATACTTAAAATGATCAATATCGATAAGTAATAAACAGAGTGAACCATTTTTCATATACTTGTTATCAATATGACGATTCATCTCTAAATCAAACTGTCTTACATTTCCTAGATTCGTTAATGCATCTATCGTTGCATAATGCCTCATCGTTTGAAATAATTCATTCGATTGTAATACATAACTTGCACTTACAAATGTGATGTATCCTGCAACAATACTACAAACAAAATATAATACCACTACAGATACATCCTTAAATAAAATAGACAGTGGTAATATTAAAATAGACAAGCTATACACATTAAGCCATATCCACTTTGTAAATATAGAAATTTTCATCCGCCAAATGAAGACAATACCAATTCCGGTTACTATGATAGTATAGCAAGCTAATTCAGAGGCTAAAGAGTAATCAGTAAAAAGTAGCCGAGTTACTAAAATGATAGCAACTGTTATACTACTGGCTATCGGCCCCCCAATTATAACTGCCAAAATAACTGCCAAGTAACGTAAATCCAACAGACTATCTTCAATATGTACACCAAAATACATTAATAATACCCCTAATATCCCAGTAAAAATACCTACTACACATTTTTGCCAAACAGCGAATCCCTCTTTTAACGGCTTATCTCTTAAAAGCTGAGCACCCACAAAGATAAAGGAAAGAATAATTGTCATATTTACAAATAGATCTCTGAACATAAAATAATCTCCCTACTTTTTCTTTTCCATCTATCCCTTTCTATATGCTATTGTATTATGGAATCCCTATAATTCCCAATATTTTTTATTTTACTGTTCCACGTGGAACAGCAAAATAAAAAAGGAGACGAAATTTCGTCTCCTCCATTAGCAACATCGTGATATCTTTCCGCCTTTTGCATTAAATCTAGCTTCTTGTGCCTCAGCAAAAAATTGCTTTTGACATAGAATTTTCTCTTCTGGGTGATGCGCTTTCATATGATTTACATACGTTTCATAACTTGGAACTCCAACAAGTAAACTAATAAATTGCTTTCTCTTTCCCCATACGTTCCGTAAACTTTTAAGCATAGTTCCTCGACTCACTTTCATCTCTAGGAATATATGGCGCCTCTTTTAGCGGCATTGGCTTATTTCTTAATACTTGGATCCAAATTCGAAGTGCAGAAATTAATACAGCGATTACAACTATCATAAAAATCCCACAAAGTGCTGCATCAATATAATCATTGAAAATAATTTGCTTCATCTGAGCGACATTTTTAGCTGGCGCTAACACTTTCCCCTCATCTAATGCTCCCTGAAACACCTTTGCATGGGATAGAAATCCTATTTTAGGATTTTCATGAAATAGCTTTTGATAACCAGCTGTCATGGTTACAATAAGCAATCCGACAGTTGGAATAAGTGTCACCCAAACATATGCTTTTTTCCCCATTTTGAACAAAATTGTCGTTCCAAGTAATAATGCAATACCTGCTAACATTTGGTTTGCAATACCGAAAAGTGGCCATAGCGTATTAATTCCACCAAGAGGATCTACCACCCCTTGATATAAAAAGTACCCCCATCCTAGTACACATAGTGTTGTAGCTATCACATTTGCTAATGTAGAATCTGTTTTCGCAAACGGCTTATATACATGACCTAAAATGTCCTGAATCATAAATCGCCCTACACGTGTTCCAGCATCAATCGTCGTTAAAATAAATAGTGCTTCAAAAAGAATCGCAAAATGGTACCAAAATGCCATCATCGCCGTTCCGCCTATTACTTGTGAAAATATATACGCCATACCAATTGCTAATGTTGGTGCGCCACCTGTACGTGATAAAATGGTCTGTTCTCCGACATTAACAGCAAGTTCTTTTAATTCATTCGGTGTAATAGCAAATCCCCATGAGGAAATAACTTGAGCTGCTTGTGATACATCAGTTCCAATTAGTGCTGCTGGGCTATTAATTGCAAAATAAGTTCCCGGTGTTAATACACAAGCTGCAATCATAGCCATCGCTGCTACAAATGACTCCATTAACATTGCTCCATAACCAATTGGCTGTGCATGTCCTTCTTGTTCAATCATTTTCGGCGTCGTACCTGATGAAACGAGAGCATGGAATCCAGACACAGCACCGCAGGCAATCGTAATAAATAAGAACGGGAATAAGTTGCCTGAGAAAACAGGACCTGTTCCATCGATAAATTGCGAAACTGCTGGCATTTGTAAATCTGGTGCTACAATTAAAATTCCGATTGCTAATCCAAGTATCGTTCCTATTTTTAAAAATGTACTTAAATAATCGCGTGGTGCAAGAAGCATCCAAACTGGTAATGCTGATGCAATGAATCCATATACGATAAGCATAATAGCAATTGTCTCACCACTAAAAGTAAACATACTTGCAAGCGTCGGATTTTCTGCTACATATTGTCCTCCAGCAAGAGATAAAACTAGCAGAATAATACCAATTGCTGATCCTTCTCCTACACGTCCTGGCCTAATGTAACGCATATAAACTCCCATTAAAATAGCAATTGGAATCGTTGCTGCGATTGTAAACATTCCCCATGGACTTCCAACGAGCGCTTTCACGACTACTAAAGCTAATACCGCTAATAAAATTATCATAATACCTAAAATACCAATCATTGCAATTAATCCTGTAACAGGACCAATCTCATCTTTAATCATTTCTCCTAATGATTTACCGTTACGTCTCATCGAAGCAAATAAAATTACAAAATCTTGTACAGCTCCAGCAATAACTACTCCAACAATAATCCAAATTGTCCCGGGTAAATAACCCATCTGCGCCGCCAAAATCGGGCCTACTAAAGGACCTGCTCCTGCAATCGCTGCAAAGTGATGGCCAAATAAAACCCATTTATTTGTCGGAACATAATCCTTCCCATCGTTTAATGTATGAGCAGGTGTTTGCCTATTATTATCTAGTCCGAAAACTTTCCTCGCTATAAATCTACTATAAAAGCGATAAGCAATCGCATACACTGATACAGCAGCAACTAATAGCCATACAGCATTAATTGTTTCACCTTGAGATAAGGCTATTACACCAAAAGCAAATGCTCCTAATGCTGCAATAACTCCCCAAAGTAAAATTGACTTCAACGTTTTCACATACAATCCCCCCATTACTACTTCTTAGTGGAGATTGTACTAAATTTTCTGAATATTTAAGTTAAATCCTCCTTATCATGAAGGATTTCTAGTTTATCATGTTAAAATTCTCTCATTACTTGTCATAGTTCAATTTTATTTCGAAGTCGTTTTACATAATTACGACTTACTGGAATCGGTTGCTCATCGTACCCGTCTAAATACAAATTATACGTGCCATTATAATAAGGTTTAAGTTCTTGTACATATAACATATTAATTAAATAACTTTTATGTACACGTAAAAAATCGTATGTATTAAGCTTATTTTCTAATTCCTGAAGTGTATATGTTGAAATATAATGATTATTCGTTGTATAAATTGAAACTGTTTTATTTTCCTTATTTTTACTTACATATATAATATCTTCTGGAAAAATATATCTAATTCCCTCATGACCTTCTATCGGCAGTTTACGCAAATGGCTCTTTGCTTTCTCACTTTTTTCTTTCCCCATTTTATATAAAATGAATTGTAAATCTTCTTCACGAAATGGTTGCAATAAATAATAAAATGCTTGGAAACGAAAAGCTGTAATTGTCTCTTCTATATCCTCACCAATAAAAATAAATTTTGTATAACAATTCACTTCTCGTAACAAGCTCGAATATTCAAAACCAGTGCCGTCTACTAGTTGCGAATTTAAAAAAACAAAATCAGGTGTATGTTTTTTCATTATTAGCAAAGATTCTGTTCCGGTTCTCGCTTCAAAACATTCTACATTTCGAATGTTCTCAGTAAAGTACTCAACTAATTTTCTTCGCTCTTCTGTCTCTTCCATGATAAGTAAAATTTTCATTTATCCAACCACCTAATTCCTTTGTCCATATGTCTTGTTGTATACATTCGCTTTAGTAAGAAACAATCCCTTTTTCTTACTATACCATTATTTATCTAAAAAAACAGAAAAAAGGAAACCACTTTGGTTTCCTCTTTTCTTTTATCCCGATTGGTGCGTGCTAATAATCAACAGGGAATGGACAAAACCTCCACTAATTGAGGTTTCACTTTATACCAATTCCTGCTGCTTCGTTTCTTTCCCAAGTATAATCACAGCAAGTGCCCCAATTAAAATTGATCCACAGAAAATCGTAAATATTAGCGATAGTGAAGCTTGTGAAGCAACTAAATATCCTACTAATAGTGGTCCAAGAATACCCCCAATACGTCCAAATGCCGCTGCCATTCCTGCGCCTGTACCGCGAATAACTGTTGGATACTGTTCAGGTGTGTAAGCGTATAATGCACCCCAAGCACCTAAGTTAAAGAAGGATAATAACATACCCGCAACTATTAATGCTGTTAATGAATCCGCGATTCCGAACACATAAGCACTACATGCTGTACCAATTAAATACGTAACCAATACAAATTTACGACCAAGACGTTCAATAAACCATGCTGCTGTAAAATATCCTGGTAATTGAGCTAATGTCATAATAAGTACGTACTGGAAACTTTTTATTAAACTAAAACCTTTCAGTACCATTACACTAGGTAACCAAAGGAACATTCCATAATAGGAAAAGACAACACAAAACCATAAAATCCATAACATAATTGTTGCTTTACGATACTTCCCAGACCAAACCGATTTTATATTCTCAATAATGGATGGCCTTTTTTCAACCTTTTGAAACCTTGGAGAATCGGGTAAATTCCATCTTAAATATAAAGCATATAAAGCCGGAACTGCACTTAATACCATCGCAACTTCCCAACCGTATTTAGGAATCACAAAGTACGAGATAAGAGCTGCAATTAACCAGCCACCAGCCCAAAAGCTTTCTAATAGTACAACTATTTTCCCACGTTCGTGCGCTTCAACACTCTCTGATACAAGGGTAGATGCAACTGGGAGTTCTCCGCCGAGTCCCATACCAATTAAAAAGCGTAACACGAGGAACATTGTGAGTGTCGTCGTTAAGGCTGTTAAGCCACTACCAATAGAAAATAGTAATAATGTAATAATGAAGACCGATTTCCGTCCTATTTTATCTGATAGTACCCCAAAGACAAGCGCTCCTACAGCCATACCAATTGAGTTAATACTACCTATCCAACCCATCTCTTGAGTACTTAATCCCCAATCTTTTTGCAACGCCACTATTACAAATGAAAGCATTCCAACATCCATTGCGTCAAATAGCCATCCAAGCCCTGCTATACCAAGTAGCTTTCGCTTCGAAATTTCTTTTACCTTGCTCACAAGAAGTCCTCCTTACACAGCTGTCTTTACACATCATTTTACATGTGTGTATTGTATAAGTAAAATACTTTCGTGTAAAAAATTCTCCTTCATCATTCCCCCAAAGTAAAATATTTATCCCGCTATTTGAGGGCAGTAAAACTCCCACCTCAAAATCCAGCTGGAGCAAAGAAATTAGGTGGGAGTCTGGCTGCCCGTAAACGCCCGATTGGTGAGGGCTAATAATCAGTGGGGGATGAACACCCCCTACTGATTAAAGTTTCACTTTATCAAAAATAAACAAATAAAAAAGTAGCGATGTTCCGCTACTTTTTTGAACGCATTACTTCTTTTAAAAACTCAGCTAGTACTAACTGACGACGCCAGCGTGTTGGATTACTACATAATCTGTAAAACCACTCTAAGTGGATAGCTTGGATCCATTTTGGCGCACGTTTTACCTCTCCAGCCCACACATCTAAACTACCGCCTACTCCAACAGCCATTTTCGTTTCTAAACGATGCTTATTGTTTTGGATAAAGTTTTCTTGTCTTGGGAAGCCCAGCGCAACAAGTAATAGATCTGGTTTTGCTTCTTGAATACGAGAAACAATATTCTCTTCTTCTTCTTGTTTAAAATACCCATCTTGTGTACCCACAATAGATACAGCCGAATATGTCTTCGTTAAATGATTAGCTGCAGCTTGTACAACATGTGGTTTTGCACCTAATAAGAAAACAGATACTGGTTTATTCTCTTCTGACAACTTCGCAAATAAATTACACATTAAATCGAAACCTGCTACACGTTCTTTCACAGGTGTACCAAGCATACCACTTGCTTTTACAACCCCAATACCATCAGGTGTAATTAAATCTGTATTTAATAATGTTTTACGGAATTTTTCGTCCTTTTTTGCACACATAACAATTTCAGGGTTTGCTGTTACTACCTGAAAAGTATGAGTTCGCTCCAATTCTAGTTGTTCCTTTAAATATTGGACCGTTTCATCCATTGTCATTGTAGAAAAAGGAACGCCTAGAACATCAACTGTTTGTACTGCCATAATTAACTATCCTCTCTATTATTAAAGGTTTTTCTCTATTAATCGATTATATGTCTCTTTCGTATCTTCATATAACTTTTGTAGTGAGAAGTTCATAGTAGCATGTTCGTAAATATGTTTTCCCATTGCTGCTAATTCTCCTGTTTTCCACTTATCATATGCCTCTTCTAATGCCGACGCTAATGCTTTTCCATCACCAGTTGGCACAATCCATCCGTAAGTTTCATCTGCGATTAACGGCTCGATTTCTCCCGCCCTAGTCACAATTGATGGTACACGCTGATTTGCTGCTTCTAATAAAACTAACGGAAATCCTTCGCTATGGGAAGTTAATAAATTTACATGTGATGAAGCAAATAATTGTTTCACATCTTGACGGTGCCCTAAAAATTCAACTTTATCATTAATTCCTTTTTCAGTAGCTAACGCCTTTAACTCTCCTTCTAACGGCCCGTCACCAACTAATAATACTTTAATCTTCTCCAATTTTGTTTGTTGTAACGCATCGAATAAAACTTCATGTCCTTTAACAGGATGCAGACGTGCTACTTGGATTGCCGTAAACACATCTTCATCAATATTAAACATTTCCTTTTTATTATAGCCAGCTGCTTTTTCCTGATCATATTCAATACCGTTATAAATAACATGCATCTTTTCATTTGAAATCCCTAATGCCGCTAAGCTTTTTTTCAACCTATTCGTTACAACAAAAAATAAATCTATATTTTTTAAAGCTTTTAAATTTAACTTAGTAAAAATCCAACCTTTTAGGCCTTGTTTAGTAAAGTCTTGAAATGGATCACTATGAATTGTCGTTACCCATTTTGCCACGAATTTCTTTTTCATTAAAGAAACAAAGAAATTTGCCCTAGGACCGTGTGTATGAACTACATCAAATTTTTCTTTATTAATGAATTCACTTATGTTTTTTAAAATGGATAAATCATAGCGAGATTTTTGTGAAAACACATGAACTTTTATCCCTAGCTCTCTTGCTTCTTTCGCAACAATTCCATCTTCAAATACTGCTAATTCTACTTCACCATCCGGAAACTGATCGAGCAGTGAAATAATATGTGTTTTTCCTCCACCATCTTCTGCTCCTGCATTCATATGCAATATCCTCATATTTTTTCCTCCTTTAAATCCTCGCTACATTTCCATCTATCTTTATTTTACTGTACTAAAAAATAAAAGCTAACAAAAGTTAGCTTTTATTTTTATCATTCAATTTCTAGATCTACAATTAGATAAGCTAACACCACTACAAAGTAAATACCCACTCCTGGTGCTGTCAAAATATGTCCTGCAATGTACGCAATGCCTAGTGCTAATAATAAGCTTGCTGAAATCATTCCATATTTTATATTAAATATTTCCTTAAATCTTGTAACAAATGCTAGTAAGATTCTTAAGCCGTAATAAATAAATGGAATCATCATTAATGCAAAACCAATAATTCCGAAATCATAAAACCAATCATGGAAGTCCATTTCTATTAACTTCGGATCTGGCTCTTTTTGTTCATTATACTTAAAGTTACCTGCGTAACCCATTCCTAATAATTTTTGTGACATTGGCGCTTCCTTAAAGAATTGCTTATGTCTTTCTTCATATACTTGACGTCCGCTGAAAATAAGATTTTCTTGATTTTCTTTCTTTTGCTCTTTCTCAACCTCTTTTTTAACTTCCGCTTCTATCTTTGCTTTTTCTTCCGGTTTTTCAGCTTTATGTTGTTTTTCTTCTTTTTCTTTAATTTCTTGTTCTTTTTTTATTTTCTCTTTAATTTCTTGTTCTTTTTGCCCTTGTTGTGCTACATTTTGTTCTGATAAATAGTTATTATGAATACCCATATTTTGTGCTAATGGTGTCATTTTAAATGTTCCAACTACACCAGCTAATAGGACAATAGCAATTAATGCATTAAGTACAAGAGCTTTTTTGTTTGGATTTTTTCTATCAAATAATAATTGTAGTACAATAATCCCGATTGCTGCCGCTAACGTAGCACCAATTGAGCCCATTCCTACCTTCGTTCCAACTTGAATTAAAGAGTAAATCATTAACAGCGATGGAATCCAATATAAAACGTGCTTCACGCTCTTTGTTTTTTGAATAGAATATAGTACCACAATAGGGAAAATAATAGCTAAGATTGACCCAAGTTCATTACCTGCATAGAACCACCCTCGGGAACCAACTTTCATCCACTCATAACTTCCAAAATCTGTAGAAGTTGTAATAGAAATAACCATAACAGCATTAATAATTAATGTTGAATACACAATGTTATTTCTAACTTTATCGCTAATATTTACTGTCTTCTTCAGTGATTTTAAAGCTAAAATGTATGAGCCGAGCATAATATATATATACAATGCTTTTCCAATGAATTTAACTTCTTCTGCGAGTACAATAGGACTCTTGATTAACTTGTTATTAATAAATCCTATTCCTAATACAACTCCTAGTAATACAAGATAAATCAAAAACTTCCTATTTTCTCTTTCTTTTGCCTGAATTAAAATATAAATGCCACCCATTGCCATAATGAGGAATCTTACCATAATTCCAACTGTCGCATTTACTTTTAATAACTCAATGCTAAGAGACGTTAATAAATCTAAAACAGGCTGTAAAATAATAAAAAAGAGCAAAAAATGCTCAAATCTAACCCTAGCTTGATTTGCTAACATTCCAAGACCTCCATACAAAATCTTCACATTATCTTTTAATCATAGTTTTCTACTGTTTAAACATACCTAGCAATTATAACATAACTCATATTTAAATTGAGAACTATTTTTCATGCCGAAACTATTCAAATCCAGCATTATTAGTAACCGAAAACATTGTCCTTTAGCTATCCTTTCCTATCCCTATAAAAACTATCTAACACATATGCACTTATTTTCGACAGTACAAAAATATTTTTTTATCATTTTATATAAATGTATAAAAAAGGACTTCTCCTATTGTACCATCCCCCTAACTAAGCTACCTCAAAAAAACTATGAAATGAATCTTCTCGCACTTTTTTGCTTTACTTCATTGCTACTTATCAAGCATTTTCAAACGCTTTCTTTAGCTATTTCATCCATTTTTCTACATGTAACGAAAAGTAATTGTTATTTCCAAAACTTTAGTGTATATTTTTTCTCTGGAACATCTTTAAGAGGAAGGAATTAAAGCCATGTTATTAATCGATATATTTACGTTTCTTGGCATTATCGCCGCTGCCATTTCTGGTACATTAGTTGGTTTGAAAAAAGATCTAGATTTATTTGGTGTCCTTTGTTTAGCTGTAGCTACTGCGCTCGGCGGCGGTATTATTCGTGATATTATGATTGGTAACCTGCCTCCTGTCGCATTTGTAAAACCCATTTACTTTTTCGTAAGTGTACTATCAGCATTATTCACATGTATGTTTTTTGAGCGTATTAATAAACTTCAAGTTGTTATTATGCTTTCTGATGCTGTTGGTTTAGGTGTATTTACAGCTATTGGTGCAAATGCAGCAATGTCACATCACGTTGACGCCTCGTTTTTGGTCGTTTCAATGGGAGTTATTACAGGTATTGGGGGCGGTATTTTACGCGACATTTGCGCTCAAGATATCCCGTATGTATTCCGAAAAGAAATATATGCAATTGCTTCTATTTTAGGAGCAGTTAGTTTCCTAATTACACATGCAATGGGGGCACACGTCTTAGCTTTCTATGTTTGTTTATTAGTAACATTCGTTATTCGTGTAGTCACCGTAATATATAACGTACATTTCCCAGTTTTCTTTAAAACACATGCAAAAATTAATAAGGGCCATTAAGAGAATTCTATATACTATAGAGTAATTATATATAAAAAATTGAAAATGAATTAGAAACTATCCCATAAGTAATGAAGGGTATTCAAGACGATTCCTCAAAAATGGCCTTAACGGCGGATAATTTACAACTTGAACTAAACCGATAAGGCGAATCGATACAAAAAAAGAATCCGAAATGGATTCTTTTATTTTCTGAAAAATATTTTTTGGCAATAAAAATAACTCATATAAACACCAAAGCTTTGTAAAATAAACAAAGCTGGCATAATAATATTATAGTATGCCATATCTACTTGAAAGAGCCTTAACGATACATATCCGGTAATTAATAATACAAACAACATATATCCTTCATTTTGCTGTTTCTTAATTAGAAAATGTAATAAAGCTATGGCCATAAACAGTGTCACCACTATATATATAAGCTTTTCACATTTAAAAAGAATAGAATTTATTCCCTCATCTGAAAACTGGCTAATAACTGGTTTTAACAGGTTAAATCTTTCTACTTCCATTTCTTTTAACTCTTGATCAATGTGCTCTTTTACACTTTGATTTTCAGATGTTTTTTCTTCATTTTGACTTTTTCCAATTAAAACAGATTGAACATAATTCTGATTAGAAATCGTATACTGTGACATTCCCATCATCTTGATACCATAGCTCACACCAAAATGAGTACTATAAAACAGAATAAGTATTCCTATCATTTTTAGTAGTAATTTTTGTTTCGCCCCTGATTGAAATAATTCAATTAACAGCACATATACAGCTATAAAAACAGGTAAAAATAACCCCACTGGGAAAATCATATTGCTAAGTGCAAATAAAATGGCTGAAATTACCCACATATAAGGATGATCCAATCCTTTATATAAAAGTATGTAACAAGCACAATAAAATAAAAATATTGCGAGTGATTCCGCCGTTAATACCGAACTCATAAATATATTTGGAATATATAAAGCATAAAACACGGACGCAATACGACCACACTCTTCTCCAAATACCATTGACGCAATGCGATAAATGAAAAATGCAGTTCCTGTACAAAATAAAATATTAAATAATTGTAAAGCGAATACCGTATCACCAAATATACGAATGATTATCGATTCATAAATAATAAAAGGTAACTGCGCTACATTCTCTATATTATTGCCAATTGCAATCTGCTTTGCAGACTCATACATAGCTTTCATATCACCTATTATTGGACCATCTACAAATAGAACTGTGATAAATCTTACAACTATAGATACGCTTATAAGAAAAATAAGAAATTGTTTATCTGTGAAACGATATTGCAAAATCGATGCCACTAACAAAATAAGAATAACAAAAATCACTAATACGATTGTTATACTTGTTGTACTTCCCCAAAAAAATTGCTTACTTGTTTCAAAAGCCGACCAACAACTATAAACAAAAAATGCGAGCATCGCACCAATCGTTATTTTACTGAAGAAAGACGAAAAATTTGTTTGTATATGATTCATATGTCCATTGCACCTCTATTTCCATTCATAACAAAACGATTCTATCATGAATGGGTACAAGGTTAACAGGGAATTTCTATGACAAATACATAGTCATTACTTTTTACTTGCAATGTAAGCGAATCCTCTTTTACACTACATTTTAGATAAAATAAATTTTCTTTCAGTTACATGAATACAAATACAGAAGTTTAAATAATCCTCTTTTGGAATACACTTTACTTCATTAAATATCTAATATGAGTAATCCACTTACACATATTATTCTGATTGAAAACAGACTATAGGGGCTGAATATATGGAAAAGAAATTCATGCGAGAATCTAAAGCAATTAAGACAACACGTGTTTTTCCTAACGATTTAAATAATCACCAAACACTTTTTGGAGGGAAATTATTAGCAGAAATTGATAGTATTGCTTCAATTGCGGCTGCAAGACATAGTCGTAAACATTGCGTAACAGCATCTATTGATTCAGTTGATTTTTTAACTCCAATTCACCAAGCTGATTCTGTTTGTTATGAAGCATTTGTATGTTATACAGGGAAATCTTCAATGGAAGTTTTCGTAAAAGTAATCGCAGAAAATTTATTAGCAGGCGAGCGTAGAATTGCCGCTACTTGCTTCATTACATTTGTGGCAATAAAAGATGGAAAACCTTCGTCGGTACCACAAGTACTACCTGAAACTCAGGAAGAACATTGGTTACACACAACCGGTTTAGAACGCGCGGAAAACCGAAAAAAGGGACGTTTAAAAAGTAAAGAGATGGCTGAAGTTTTAACTTTAAGTAAGCCTTGGAATATTTAATACAATCTTTTCATCATACATGCACAGGTTCTTCCTTGCATGTATTTTTTATTATAAAAAATACTATCGCTTGCCTTTGTATTCAGTGGTCTCCTCCTAAAATCACCCATCAGTTTTTCCTTTATTTTCTTATACTTTTAATGGTATATTAAGTAAAGTTGTTTATAAATAACCATAATATAGTTAAATATGTAAGGGGTGGTGCGGTAATGTCTATCGAAGTACCAATTTCAATACCAAAAACTTTAATTATTATTCCAGCCTATAATGAGGAAGAAGCAATTGCAGATACATTAACAAGATTACTAGAACTAAAACAACATTTTACAGCGTTAAGCATTTGCGTTATTAATGATGGCTCACAAGATAAAACAGCTCAAATCGTAAAAAATTTCCCTGTTCATCTTATTAATCTACCATATAATCTAGGCATCGGTTCAGCTGTACAAACTGGCTATAAATATGCATATGAGAATGGATATGATATTGCAATTCAGTTCGATGCTGATGGACAACATAATCCGGATGATTTATACAAAATTATACAGCCTATTGCTGAAGGCCAATGTGATATGGTGCTAGGTTCACGCTTTACAGAAAAAACAGCTTACAAAGGTAGTATTTCAAGAAGAATCGGTATTTTTTATTTTACTGCCCTACTGAAAGTTTTAACGAAACAAACATTTATGGATCCAACTTCTGGATATCGTGCTATTAATCGAGAAGTAATTAC
Source organism: Bacillus silvicola (assembly GCF_050524305.1). Taxonomy (NCBI): domain Bacteria; kingdom Bacillati; phylum Bacillota; class Bacilli; order Caryophanales; family Bacillaceae; genus Bacillus; species Bacillus silvicola. Next base: position 1,293,163 of record NZ_JBNGVC010000013.1, on the reverse strand, counting down.
GATTTTTGCACACAATTATCCAAAAGATTATCCAGAGCCAGAAGTCCTTATTCATTTAAAAAAGAAAAAACTTCGCATTAATGAGATATCTGTAAATATGCAAGAGCGACAAGGTGGACAATCTTCCATCACACCTCTTAAATCTGCATATTACATGATTAAAGTAAGCCTTGCTATATTGATGCAAAAAATCGTGAAAGGTTGATAGTGAATGCATATAATTACCTTTTCATTCATCTTTATTTTGTTATTATTCTTCTTAATTATTAATTCTATCCGTCGCGGGGCTTTAGAAACAAAATATGCTATTTTGTGGATTTTTGTTTGTGTTGCAATGGCTATTTTAAGTTCTACTGATAAAATTATAAATTGGATTGGAAAACTATTAAAAGTAGAATATCCACCATCCATTTTATTCTTATTTGGATTATTATTCTGTTTCATCTTAATTTTTGACCTAACAAGAAAAATTTCTAAGCTACACCATCAACTTGTAACATTAACGCAAGATTATGCATTATTAAAGCAAAAATTAAAAGTAGCGCAAACTGAAACAGATAGCGAATAATTTTTTCTATTTAAATACTAACAGATACAAAAAGCACCTTGATTCTTCTAAGATTCAAGGTGCTTTTCATTTCAAACTATTTGTTTCTAATTAATAGTTTACTAATTTTCATAACCGTTGCCACGGTTCCTACTCCAATTATAATAAATAAAAATGGGATTAATGGTAATGCATATCTTTCATATGCGGCATAAAAACATGTTAAAGCTGTTTGCAGTAAAAGAATTGACCATAAAAATGTAGTCTCTCTCCACCTTTTTAAAAGGAAGATAAATGAAAGTATTGTACATATTAAAAACATCGTCTTAATAAAATTATGTATTTCATTCATATCCTTTGCAGAAACATTGAATACTTCAATATTATGCTCTATAGAATAATACGGTTTTTTCCACATAATTTCTGGCTTCAAGATTAAATAACTCTCTATCATGGCATTCTTATCTGTTTTCCACCATTCTTTCATTCTATCTTTCGCTATTTTTTCTTCTAATTCCATAAATTCATGTGCTTCCAGGTTAGGGTACTTTGCGTGTAATTCCACTTCAAGTTCTGCCATATTCTTACCTTCTGGGTAACCTTTCCCTTGATACGTTCCAAGTAATAACGGATTCCCTGCCCCAGCAGTTAGTGGAATAAATTTATCAAATTGAATGTAATTGCGGGCCCACCATGGTCCAAGTACGATAAGTCCTATCCCTATACTTATAATCGCTTGCTTCATCATAATGCGGAATGGATAGCGTTTCATTAAGAGATATATAAATAATGGTATTGGATATAAAGCGACTTGTACGCGTAAGTACAATGCTAAAAAGTAGAAAATTAATACAATTAGAAAATGTTTCGTTTTATGAGTATCAGCTAATTTTAAGCTCCAATATAATAATCCCAATGAAAAGAATAGAAACGGTCCTTCTGTTAAAGTTAAATTTTCCATAACAATCTCTGGAGGATACACAGCTAATAAGAAAGCACCTATTAATCCTGCAGCGGGATTCAATAAATAAGTACCAATCTTATAAGTTAGTAAAATACTAAGTACCCCTAATAGGATAATAATTAATTTAGCTACAAAAAGGCCTTCATTTCCATTTCCAAAAAAGTAAAATACAGTAGCTAAAAACGCTGGAAAACCTGGCATAATATGAATAGTTGGTTTATCCGGCTCATGATATGTTAACATTCCTGTTTCCAATAAAATAGTTGCCGTTTTTTGATAACCTATATCATCGCTAGCTATAGTCAAATCTGCACCATGTGTTTGTAAAGTTGCAAAACGAAGCGCAAAACCTACTATCATAATAATCCCTAAAAGGATTACATTAGATTTGCGAGTAAATCGCCTTAACATCTCATCTTCTCCCTTCAAATACATAATTTTCAAATTATATTTCTATATTTTTACAAGGCAATATATTCTATAATAAATACTTTTTATACAAAGTACAATAATAGAAAGTTGATTTACAAAGTTTATATGCGTTAAACTGATACAGATGTTCTTGTAATCTTCTTCCTTTCAAAAGGCTTGTATATATGGTGCAAGACATAAAAAATTTGAGGAGATAAAAATTCTATGATGGAACAAAAACAACTTGTTTCTGTTGTCATACCCCTGTATAACACAGAAAAATATATTGAAGAAACGATGCAGTCAATACTGGATCAAACATATAAAAACATTGAAATTGTAATTGTAGATGATGGAAGTAAAGATCAATCACCTTCTATCGTAAAAAATCTTGCAGAAAAATATCCGGGTCAAGTAAAATACGTTCACCAAAAAAACCAAGGTGTTTCAGTAGCTCGTAATACAGGGATTGAAAATGCTAGCGGAGAATACGTCGCTTTCCTTGATAGTGATGACTTATGGCATCCAACTAAAATTGAGAAACAAATCGAGAGTATGCATAAAAACAACATGGACGCGTGCTATTGTGGTTATATGAATTTCTACGAAGAAACAAGCGAAAAGGTTGAGCATACAACAAACTTTATTAAAGGTGATATGGCAAAAGCATTCTTAACACACCAAGTTGTTGCTCAAACAAGTACTTGGATTTTCAAACGCTCTATCGCAATGAATCATAATATCCGTTTTACACCAGGATGTAGCTGGGGAGAAGACTTGGAGTTTTTATTTAAACTAATGAGTGTGACAAATGTATGCTATGTCGATGAATACTTAACATATTATAGAATCTTATCAGAAGGAAATCTTTCTTCTAAATATAAAGATTACGAATTAAAAACAACTAAAGAACTGGAAGTATTCAATCGTATGAAAGACTGGGTACATAATAAATCTCAAGACTTCATTACGAAAGACCCTCAGTCACTTATTGAGATTCTTGAGCATTATTTATTCCCTTATACGGTTATCAATAATGCTTGTATATACATTAAAGAGAACTCTCAATTAGATAAGTCCCAAGTTCAATTAATCAAAAAAGATATAAAGAAATATTGCCGTAAAATCTATTCAAAAAACGGAAAGCGTAGTAAAAAACTATATGCAATGCTTTGGTTTGTACGAATTAAATTTCTGTTTTCTTAAACCGAAAATATAATACTATTCTCCCTTTCCATAAACAAATCAAACTTACAAATGGGACGAATCGTGTCCTAAAGAATAGAAAGGTCTTTTTCCATGAAAACAAATAAAATCCTTAAAAACGCCTCCTACCTCTTTGTAGGAAATATTACTGTTCGATTTGTACTTGCTATTGCGACGATTTTCTTTGCAAGATATGTTTCACCAGGTGAGTATGGTATGTTTACAACTGCATTAGCAGTTTCCGCTGTTATTTGTTATTTTACAGATGCAGGTTTAACACATACGTTTATGCGTGAAGGAACGAGAAGTGATGCTAACATTAGTGTGCTAATCAGCAGTTATTTACGCATTCGTTTAGTATTAGCTATCGTAATTTCCGTACTCTTCGCTATTTTTGCTCAGTTCTTCTATGCTGATGCTTACTTACGTGCCATGGTATATTGGGTTGTATTACCGACCATGTTTGGAGCAACTTTACAAGGTGTTGGAATGGCTTATTTCCAAGTAACAGAACGTATGCAATTCACAGCGATTATTTCTGTAATACAAGGTGTCACAGCTGCAGCTGCGCTTCTACTAGGAATGTCATTTAAATGGTCACTTATGATGGTCGCTGCCATGTACGGAATATCTAGTCTTGTAACAGGAGTCATCGCCTTTATAATGGTACTCCGCCATACAACAGTTCATAAAGGCTGGGACAAAGGTATTTTAAATCAATTGCTGATTTTCACAATCAATGGCATTATCATTATGCTCTTACCACAGTTAGGGCCTATTATATTAGAAAAAGTTTCAACGTATGAGCAAGTTGGATTCTTTGGCGCTGCATCGAAAATACCCGCTGTACTTTATCAAATACCAGGTGTAATTGCAGCAGCCTTTTATCCAAAGTTATTTGCTTTTGGAAATGAAAACAATATTGATGAACATAGAAAACTATCTCTGTTTGAATTAAAGCTTATGTCTTTCTTAGGAATGGGAATTTCTATCCCATTTATCGCTGATCCAAGCTTTTGGATTGTTACTTTATTAGGTGAAGAGTATGCACCAGCTGGTGATGCCCTTGCAATTTTAGCCTTTATGGTTATTTTACAATCTATCAACTATCCACTTGCTGATAATTTAACGACAATTGGTCAACAGTGGAAGCGTGCGACAACGATGGGAATTGGATTAGCTGTCGCTATCATAAGTTACATCGCATTAGGCAGCCAATTTGGAATGATGGGCGCTGCGGCAGCTGCGATCATTACCGAGATTACATTATTAATCGGATTTACTTTATTCGTTCGTAAAGGTTTTTCATTACTATTCAAAGGAATAATATTCAATGCACTAGCGTTTATAATCAGTTACGCAATATACCGTACAGCATTAATTAACTTACCGCCACTAATAGCTTTAATACTTACTGGTATATTGTACGGTATTATCGGTCTTGCCATTGACCCACAAATACGTGGATTGATTTTAGGATTTATAAATAAAAAGCTGGCTCGAAAGTAAATAAAAATAAAAACTTCAAATTTAATTTGAAGTTTTTATTTTATCTTCTTCACTTAAAATGAGCCCTGTTTTCAATCTATATCTTAAATTGACTTGCCTTTCTGGAATGATTATACTTGGAAACGAACAGCCCTAGATGTACAACACCTAGTATTAATGCAATTCGCAGTTAATCTTCTATACAAACATTAACTCGTTACACCATAAATTACACAACAGAAAACTTTATTACTACCGTTAAAAATCGTCGATTCATCCATAGTTTTTCTTCATTATAAAACAATATCTAAATATGGAGAATACGGATTAAATCTTAATAATTGTATTGAGGAGGCTTATTCATTTAATGACTTCAGAGGTAAATAAAAGGACATTTTTTACTAAAAGCACACTTATTATCATTCCATTATTAATAATATGTGCATTTGCTTTTCATTACTTTTTCTTAAAATCAGACAGTGTATTTTCTAGTACGGGAGATGCATTATCACAATTCAGCTTCTTTACATTCCTTTTACAACATGCATTTAAAGATGGGAATTTATTTTGGTCTTGGGATTATGGCTTAGGTGGAGATTTATTCGGGGAATTTAGTTATTACTATAGTACAGCACCATTTTTCTGGCTTACGCTTCTACTTCCCAAACTAAATTTTGACCAAATCTTTGAGATGAAGCTATATATGAGTATTTTAAAAAGTACATTAGCGATGTTATTCATGTATGGTTCTTTACGTTATCATAATAAAACTATTTTTTCTTCTTTCATTTCTGCCATTATATATGGAGGATGCGTGACTTTTATTCGCCATTCTTTATTATGGGATTTCATGGCAGATGCTATAGTGTTTTTACCTTTAGTAATATGGGGATTAGATAAATATATTTTAGAGCGAAAAAAGGGATTATTCCTGTTTGCAACAGCACTTATGCTTGCATCAAATTTCTATTTCGCTTTCATTACTAGTATTTTCATCTATATTTATGCCTTTTTCCAATATTTCGCTACACAGCAGAATAAAACAATTAAAACATTTATAACTTATTATATTAGAATTGCTTTCCTATATTCTTTATCACTAGGTTTAGCCGCTGTTTGCTTTATACCATCTGTAAATGGGGTATTTAGTTCAGATCGACTAGCTACAAAATTTACTATTCCATTATTTTTTGAAGATACGTTTTATAAAAACTTAATGGAAAGTATCTTTTTCATTAATAATACAGAGGATTATCAGCTCGCATTCCCAGTTTTCATCCTCTTCCTTATTACAAGTGCGCTTCTAATACGCAATAAACTTGTCACAAATAAGTTACTCTTTACTGGGTTTATGTTAGTTCTATATATGCTTCCATATACGTATTCCATATTTAATGGCTTTTCCGCTATGCAATATAGATGGTTTTACTTATTTGCATTTGTAGTTGCGCAAACTGTTGCCTACATTTTAGACTGGATGCTACTTAACAAAAAGAAGGTTAACTCTTTAATAGGTCCTTTGCTAGCAACAGCACTATTTATTTACGCATTCTATAGAAAAGTAAATATAAACGGACAACCGCTAGAAACGATTGATAAAATTTTAATTGGCACTACTGCTTTATCTATTATTACAATATTACTATGGCGCTATTTGTCAAAAGTAGCTTTACAGTGTTTCATTATATTAAATGTACTGGTCAATGTAATATGTATTAATTACGTCTATTCAGATATTGCTCTTAGTAAACACTTTAATCAAGCAGGCGTAACAAAAGAATCATTACATGGGCCAGGTCTCGATAATAAGGATGAAATTGACGCAATTCGTTACATACAAAATCAAGATAAAGATTTTTATAGAATTATCAACCCAAACAATAATTATAAGAATACACCGATGCTGCAAGGTTATCATGGTACAAGTACTTATCAAAGCTTAGTAAATTATCATGTTCATGACTTTATGAAGAATAAGTACAATGTTTTCCAAGGATATGATAGCCCATCTATGTTCTTCCAGTTAGATAAACGACTATTCCTTGAGAACATGCTAGGGGTAAAATATTATGTATTAAGTGAAGGTGCTAATAAAACTGATATTCCGTATGGTTATAAGTATTTACAACAAGTAGGTCCTTACAACATTTACAAAAATGAATATGCCCTACCATTAGGCTATGTATACGAAGCTGGAATAAGTGATGAAGAATTTTCAAAACTTAATTTCGCTGAGAAAGATCAACTTTTATTAGATGCTGTAGTTGTAGATAACGTTGGAAGTCTTCCATTAAAACAATTTAATACAAAACAGCTAGATTCAAAACAAATTAAGATTAATCCAAATAAAATTAAGTGGGAAAATATAGAGAAAGACAAAGATATACTCACTGTTCATGAAAATGGGCGTATAATAGTACCTGTTGATAATAACGATATGTTAGGTGATCTCCTTGTTGAAATTAAGATTAGAAATATAAACAAGGAATCATTTGGGGTTACTGTGAATGACAAATCTATGATAAAAGGTAATGAAGATGGAGCTTATGCTTACCCGTTAGAAAGATTTGTTTATAACTTAGGAAAAGATGCGAAGCCAACCGAGCTAATCATTTCTATCCCTACTCCTGGTCAATACGAGTTGAAAGACTTACAAGTCAACAGTACCAACTATAAAACTGTCCCGAAAAAAGTAAGTACTTTAAAAGAAAATAGCCTACAAAATATTTACTATAAAGGTAACTACTTAAAAGGTAATATTAATTCTACTAAGGATGGATTACTATATTTATCTGTACCGTATAGTAAAGGATGGTCAATAAAGGTTGACGGTAAAGAAACTGAGTTTACGAAGGCTAATTCTGCCTTTATTGGTGTTCCTATTTCCAAAGGGCAACATGTAGTTGAAATGAAATACGTCACACCTTATTTCAAAATGGGTCTCGTTATTTCTATCATTTCATTTATCATTTGTATCTCGCTTCTAGTTCTCGGAGATAAGGATCGATATACAAAATTTAAAAATCGTTTTAAAAAAAGTTAGTAAAATAGAGTGAAGTAAAAGTTGAAGATAATTGCTTCAACTTTTACTTCATGCTCAGTTTAAAATTACATCTAAGGAGGTCCTAACATGACCCTTTCAATAGTAGTACCTTGTTATAATGAGGAGAAGGTACTTCGAGCTTTCTATTCAGAGACTTCTCTTGAAATTCATAAGCTAACTACTGATTATGAATTTGTTTTCGTCAATGATGGAAGTAAAGATAAAACATTAGAGATTCTACGTGACCTAGCCAATTCAGACTCAAATGTGCATTATATATCATTTAGTAGGAACTTTGGAAAAGAAGCTGCCATGCTTGCCGGTCTAAAGTACGCTGCAGGCGACGCTGTGGTTATTATGGATGCTGATCTACAACATCCACCCGAGCTAATAAAAGATATGTTAGACGGCTATAATAACGGCTATGATCAAGTAATTGCAAAACGAACTAGAACAGGTGATTCACCAGTACGCTCTTTCGTTTCTCGCTTATATTATAAAGTCATGAATAAATTCGTTGATATTGAGCTAGTAGATGGCATCGGTGATTTTAGACTTTTAAGTAGAAGTGCAGTCGATTCATTACTATCTCTAACTGAATACAATCGTTTTTCAAAAGGTTTATTTTCTTGGATCGGTTTCAAAGAACACATTATTGAATACGAAAATGTATTACGTTCTGACGGAGAAAGTAAATGGACTTTCTCTAAGTTATTAAATTACGGGATAGATGGTGTAATTTCGTTTAACAATAAACCATTACGATTATCTATATACCTTGGATTATTAACAACCCTTTTAGCTGTTTTATATGTAATCACTACGTTTATTCAAATTACCGTTAGCGGTGTTGATGTACCAGGGTACTTTACATTAATTTCTGCCATATTATTTATCGGTGGTATTCAACTCATTTTCCTAGGAGTTATCGGCGAATACATCGGTCGTATTTATTATGAAACAAAGCGTAGACCACATTTCATAGTAGCAGAAAAAAAAGTTAGTAAAGTAAAACAAAAAGCTTAGTAAAAAAGTTACTTCTATAAATAGAAGTAACTTTTTTACTATGATATTTCCACAAAAAATGAACGTAAAATAATTCTTGAAAAAATATACATTTTGAAATGATAGCATTATACGAAAGAATTTAGTATCATGATTCAAGGTACTATTTCAAGTTGGACGGAGGATACTATGAGCTTATTAACAGTCGACAAACTAGGACATACATTTGGTGATCGTACATTATTTAAAGATGTATCTATGCGATTACTCGCAGGGGAGCACGTTGGATTAGTCGGTGCAAACGGTGTAGGTAAATCAACATTTATGAATATTATTACTGGTCAACTTATCCATGATGAGGGCCGTGTAGAATGGACACCTGGTACAAATTACAGTTACTTAGACCAGCATACAATTTTAACACCTGGTCGCACAATTCGTGATGTATTAGCTGACGCATTTTTACCTTTATTTGAAAAAGAAAAAGCTTTAAATGAAGTTGCAGAAAAAATGGGAACTGCAACACCAGAAGAATTAGAGGAACTTCTTGAGGAGATGGCGGAAATACAAGATGCCCTCGAAGCAGGTGGTTTCTATTTATTAGATATTAAAATTGAAGAAGCGGCACGTGGTCTTGGAATTGATGCAATCGGTTTAGACCGTGATGTTGCTGCATTAAGTGGTGGACAACGTACAAAGGTATTACTAGCAAAATTATTACTTGAACAACCAGAAGTATTACTATTAGATGAGCCTACTAACTATTTAGATGTTGAACATATTCATTGGTTAACAACTTATTTAAAGGAATACCCACATGCATTCTTATTAATTTCCCATGATACAGAATTTATGAATAAATGTGTTGATGTTATTTTCCATCTAGAATTTACAAAAATGACGCGTTATACAGCGACATATGAAAAATTCCTAGAACTAGCAGAAATTAATAAAAATCAACATATAAATGCTTATGAAAAACAGAAAGAGTTTATTAAAAAGCAAGAAGACTTTATCGCGAAGAACAAGGCTCGTTATTCAACGACAGGTCGTGCAAAGAGTCGTCAAAAACAACTTGATCGCATGGAGCGTATTGATCGTCCTGAAACAGCAATTAAGCCGGAATTCTCATTTAAGGAATCTCGTGCAAGTAGTCGTTTCGTCTTTGAAGGCGAAGATGTAGAAATCGGATATACACATCCATTATTACCAAAACTAACAATGACAATTGAACGCGGTGAAAAAATTGCCATCGTTGGTTGTAATGGTGTCGGTAAATCAACATTACTAAAAACGATTTTAGGAAAAATTAAACCTTTAAGCGGTAAAACAAGTCTTGGTGACTTCTTAGAGCCTGCATACTTTGAGCAAGAAGTAAAAGCGGATAATATAACACCAATTGATGATGTTTGGAACACATTCCCTAGCATGGACCAACATCAAATTCGTGCAATGTTAGCGAAATGCGGATTAAAAAATGAGCATATCTCTCGCCCGCTAAATCAATTAAGTGGTGGCGAACAAGCAAAAGTTCGTTTATGTAAGCTAATGGGTGAAGAAAGTAACTGGATCCTATTCGATGAGCCAACAAACCATCTTGATGTTACAGCAAAGGAAGAACTTCAAAAAGCTCTGAAAGCATATAAAGGGACAATCCTTCTTGTATGTCACGAACCAGAATTTTATGAAGGCTGGATTACAAAAACTTGGAATGTTGAAGAGTGGGCAGAAAAAAACAACTAAATTATTTCATGTCAGTTAAAAAGAGCCGTTCCTAAAAAATATTTAGGGACTGCTCTTTTTTTATAAAAAAGGATTTTTTGTATCTCTCACAATATAAAAAAATTCAAAATGTAAATACTATCCTATTTTTTATAATCTTACATTCCAAAGATAATTTTGGTATTATTTAGATAAAATAGGAAAGGAATTAATTGAAAATGGTATTTAGTAATCTTGTCTTTTTATGTTTATTTTTACCTGCCGTGCTCTTAATTTATTATGCTGTGCGCAAAGAACTAAAAAATATGGTTTTATTATTTTTTAGTTTAGTATTTTATGCTTGGGGCGAACCCATTTATGTTTTCCTAATGCTGTTCTCTATCTTTGTTAACTATTGGTTTGGTATCTTGTTAGGGAATAGTCGCTTCACAAATGGTCAAAGAAAAATATTGTTAACGTTTGCAATTGTAATGAACACCGCTATTTTAGGATATTTTAAATACGCAAACTTTTTGGTCGATAATATCAATTCTATCTTCCATACCAATATTATTCTTGAAAAAATACCTTTACCAATTGGTATTTCATTTTTCACGTTCCATGCAATGAGCTATATTATCGACATTTATAAGAAAAAAGTCGATGCTCAACGAAATATCTTTGATTTAGCTTTATACTTTACTGTATTTCCACAATTAGTAGCAGGACCAATTGTTCGTTATAATACAATTTCTCACCAATTACATCAACGAACTGTTGATGCCGAAAAATTCTCTGAAGGTGTCCGCCGATTTATTATTGGTTTAGGTAAAAAAGTTTTAATCGCTAACCAATTAGGCGCTATAGCCGATGAGATTTTCGCAATGAACCCTTCTGATATGAGTGTATCATTAGCTTGGATGGGGGCCATTGCCTATACACTACAAATTTACTTTGATTTTTCTGGATATAGTGACATGGCAATTGGGTTAGGAAAGATGTTTGGATTTGATTTTCTAGAAAACTTTAATTATCCATATATTTCAAAATCCATTTCTGAATTTTGGCGCCGTTGGCATATTTCACTCGGTTCTTGGTTCCGTGATTATGTCTATATTCCACTTGGAGGAAATCGGGTTACAACTTGGAAAGTTTATCGTAACCTCTTCATCGTATGGGGATTAACCGGTTTTTGGCATGGTGCCAGTTGGACCTTTATGATTTGGGGTATTTATTATGGAATACTAATTGCACTTGAAAAAGCGGGACTTGAAAATCTACTTCAAAAATTATGGAGTCCTCTCCAACATATTTACGTTATGTTTTTAGTTATTATTGGATGGGTATTCTTCCGTGCAGATAATTTTAGTTATTGCCTTGAATTTCTAAAATCCATGTTCGGATTTAACGGTCCGTTAACAGATATTAACAGTTATTTCTATATAATGAATTATTGGGGTATTTTCTTATTAGCTATTATTACTGCAGCGCCCGTATTCCCATGGTTACAAAAAATATTATCAACAAAAAGATTTGTCGTTTTATCGCCAGTATATTATTTAAGTATTTTAGTCATTGTTTTAGTATTCCTAACAAATGCAACTTATAATCCATTTATTTATTTCCGTTTTTAAAGGAGGTTCACTATGAAAAAATTTCAAAACCTCACTTTAATAATGGGGTTCCTTACAGTTATTTTTGGAGTCGGTATTTGGACAGCAAAAGTTATCCTTATAGATAAAAAGACATTTTCTGAATTTGAGAATAGAAACTTAGCAATTAAACCTGCTGTAAATGCTTCTACTATAAAAACTGGAGAATTATTTAAAGGTATCGAAACACATTTTACAGACCATATTGGACCTAGAGATTTCTTTCTTGAAAGTTATATAAAATTCCAACTGTCTATGAATAGAACATTCGTAAACAACATTCATGTTACAAACGATCAATTTATTTTTAATAGACCTAATATGGAAAATCATTTAAACGATGTTGATGCTGGGGTTCAGGAATTAAATACCCTGAAAAACGATTTCCCACAAACAGAATTCTATTTTTCTTTAGTTCCTAGTAAGCAGACAGCGTTACAGTATAAGCTTCCCTCTTACCTAAATCTTGGTTACGAACAAATTCTTAGGGATCACCTTGCTGAGAAATTAACAGAAACGAAATTCCCTATTATTGATGTATTACCAATGTTTAAAGAAAGGTTTACTAACGAAGAATTAGAACGAATGTATTTAACTACAGACCACCATTGGAATATGGAAGGTGCCTTTTATGCGTATGAGGATACGATGAACTTTATTAATTCTCATTCAGACAAATATAAAGGACAACCAATAAAGAAAGATGACTACACGATTAACTGGGGAAAACCGAAAGGAAAGTTTGTTGGTAGCTGGAATAATCAATTGTACCGCTTAATTGATACTTCATCTGTACAAATTCCATATGTCCACTATAATTCCAGTGAATCTTGGGACAACTACACGGTTTACTATGGTGCTATTAAAGATGATACCGCTAAGGAATCTATGGCTCAGTTTTACGGAAAAGAAAAGGATATTCCTGCCCCTGGATATGCTAGTGTTTATCAAACGGATTTCCCTGAAATAAACATCATTAACGAAAAGGCAGAAAACGATTTACACCTTGTTATCTTAAAAGATTCGTATGCTGATGCTACATATCCTTTATTTGCACGTAATTTTGCTAAAACAACGTTTATTGATCCTCGTTACACACAAGGAAAAAGTGTGAAACAGCAACTAGAAGAACAAAATGCAGATATTGTATTGTTTATTTACAACGACACCAATGTTTATGGTGACATGTATAAATTTCAGAATGTAAAATAAAAAATTATTTTCAACTTTAATCAGTGGGAATGAAATCCCACTGATTAAAATCTCAATTTATATAGTAATATCGAGCTAACCTCAATCTAAAATCATTCAAATCATTATACGCTTCCAAATTCGCTAACATCCCTCGAATAACTGGAATCCTCGGATTTTGAACTCTCATTTCGGATTCTAAAACATCTAAAGTGACTAAAACCTCATCATTTTCCAGTTGGTCTGCTAATGTTCGTTTTAATATAATAATTTCATTTAAAAAGTGCTCTTTCACCTGTTCTTTAATAAGCTCTGAGCTACAAAAAAGCTCCCCAATCTTTTCTTCATTTAAAACAGGCTCCTCCGAAGAGTCTAGAAGCCCTTCTACTAAATCGTCTACTCTTTTTAAAATAAAGGAAACAACATGAGAGAAATCAATTTCCGGTTCATTTAAAATAATCAATTGTAAATAACCGTGGCATATCCCTTCTACCATAATTACCAAATCTAATAAATATGGACTGACTTTGTCACCATAAATAGACAGTAAGCTATTCCGATAAAATGCATGAGACTCTAATTTCATCCTCATCATAAACTCTTCTACTTCTTTATTAAACGGAATTGCATTTTCTCTTGCATGCATAATAATAAATTCTTTATGTCTTTGCACATCAGTAAACTGACAATATAATTGTTTTTCAAATTTTTCACGTGGTAATAAAGATTCTTTTTCAATATCCAGCATTTTCTTTTGGATCTTGTCATAATAATATCGAAGTGTGGCCAATAATAACTCATCTTTTGATTTGAAATATAAATAAAAAGCTCCTTTTGATATACCACATGCGGTTACGATTTCTTGTACTGACGTTGCATTTACACCTTTAGTTGCAAATAACTTCATAGCCATCTCTATAATTAAGCGCTCTTTTTCTTTCATATTTTCTCTCCTAAATTTAATCTCGCATCTTATGTAAATTCAAACTTGATTTTATTCCACATTAGCTGAAAATAAAACTTCTCATCTAAAATTTAATGGAGTAAATGGTTTATATAGAAGCCTTTCCATCTTTAAAATCCGGTTAGTAAAAGCCAATGATCAGAAAGAATAGGAAACCGACTACTTACAGTTTGATTTTATTATACCATCTCTTTTCATTGACTACTGACCAATCGGTCAGTTATATTATGTATTAGACTGACCGATTGGTCAATACAATGAAAAGGGAGCGCAAACATGAACAAAATCATCAATTTCTCGTTAAAAAATAAGTTCGCAGTTTGGCTACTAACCATTATTGTTACTATTGCAGGTATTTATTCTGGACTCAATATGAAGCTGGAGACAATTCCTGATATTACAACACCTGTTGTAACAGTAACGACGGTTTATCCTGGTGCTACACCAGAAGAAGTAGCTGACAAAGTTTCAAAACCGATGGAAGAGCAACTGCAAAATTTAAGCGGTGTAAACATTGTTAGTTCATCATCTTTTCAAAACGCATCTTCTATTCAAGTAGAGTATGATTTTGATAAAAATATGGAAAAGGCCGAAACAGAAATTAAAGAAGCTCTCGCGAATGTGAAACTTCCTGAAGGCGTAAAAGATCCGAAAGTTTCTCGAGTAAACTTTAATGCTTTTCCTGTTATTTCGTTAAGCGTAGCTAGTAAAAATGAATCTTTAGCTACGTTAACAGAAAATGTAGAAAAAAATGTTGTTCCAGGATTAAAAGGACTTGATGGTGTTGCATCTGTTCAAATTTCAGGTCAACAAGTAGATGAAGTACAACTTGTCTTCAAGCAAGATAAGATGAAAGAATTAGGTTTAAGTGAAGATACTGTAAAAAATGTAATTAAAGGATCGGATGTATCCTTACCACTTGGCTTATATACATTTAAAGACACGGAAAAATCAGTTGTTGTAGATGGAAATATTACAACAATTAAAGCATTAAAAGAGCTAAAAATCCCAGCTGTACCTTCATCACCTAGCGCTCAAGGTAGTCAAAATGCTGGAGCTGGTGCACAAACGCCGCAAATGAATCCAGCCGCTATGAATGGAATTCCAACAGTTACATTAGACGAAATTGCTGACATTAAAGAAGTTGGGAAAGCAGAATCTATTTCTCGAACGAATGGAAAAGAAGCAATTGGAATTCAAATTGTGAAGGCCGCTGATGCAAATACAGTTGATGTTGTAAATGCAGTGAAAGATAAAGTAAAGGACCTTGAGAAAAAATATAAAGACTTAGAGATCATCTCAACATTCGACCAAGGTGCACCGATTGAGAAATCCGTTGAAACAATGCTTAGCAAAGCAATTTTCGGGGCTATCTTTGCGATTGTTATTATTATGTTGTTCCTACGAAATATCCGAACAACGTTAATTTCTGTCGTTTCTATACCACTTTCTTTATTAATTGCTGTTTTAGTTATAAAGCAAATGGATATTACACTTAACATTATGACACTTGGAGCAATGACAGTCGCTATCGGCCGTGTTGTCGATGACTCAATTGTTGTTATTGAAAATATTTACCGACGCATGTCGTTATCAGAAGAAAAATTGCGTGGGAAAGATTTAATTCGTGAAGCTACGAAGGAAATGTTTATCCCGATTATGTCTTCTACCATTGTAACAATTGCTGTATTCTTACCACTTGGACTTGTAAAAGGTATGATCGGTGAAATGTTCTTACCATTTGCCTTAACTATCGTCTTCGCCTTATTAGCATCGTTACTAGTGGCAGTTACAATCGTACCAATGCTAGCTCACTCCTTATTCAAGAAAGAGAGCATGAGGGAAAAAGAAGTACATCACGAAGAAAAACCAAGTAAATTAGCAAACGGTTATAAACGTATACTTGAATGGGCTTTAAATCACAAAATCATTACATCAAGTATCGCTGTCCTTCTATTAGTTGGTAGTCTCGCACTTGTGCCAATTATCGGTGTAAGTTTCTTACCATCTGAAGAAGAAAAAATGATTATCGCAACGTACAATCCTGAGCCAGGTCAAACGTTAGAAGACGTTGAAAAAATTGCAACAAAAGCTGAGAAGCACTTCCAAGATAAAAAAGAAGTGAAAACAATTCAGTTCTCATTAGGCGGAGAAAATCCAATGAGCCCTGGCCAATCAAATCAAGCTATGTTCTTCGTTCAATATGATAACGACACGAAAAACTTCGAAAAAGAGAAAGAACAAGTCGTTAAAGATTTACAAAAGATGTCTGGAAAAGGCGAATGGAAAAATCAAGATTTTGGAGCAAGTGGCGGTAGTAACGAAATTAAACTATACGTTTACGGAGATAGCTCTGAAGACATTAAGCCTGTCGTAAAAGATATTCAAAATATCATGAAGAAAAATAAAGACTTAAAAGATGTAGACTCTAGTATTGCAAAAACATATGCAGAGTACACTTTAGTCGCAGATCAGGAAAAACTAAGTAAAATGGGTCTAACGGCTGCGCAAATTGGAATGGGACTTTCTAATCAACATGATCGCCCTGTTCTGACAACAATTAAAAAAGACGGTAAAGATGTCAATGTATATGTAGAAGCTGACAAACAAAATTATGAAACAATCGATGACTTAACAAATCGCAAAATTACAACACCACTTGGTAATGAAGTGGCTGTGAAAGATGTGATGACTGTAAAAGAAGGTGAAACTTCGAATACAGTAAAACACCGCGATGGACGCGTTTATGCGGAAGTAAGTGCAAAATTAACATCTGATGACGTTTCAAAAGCATCTGCAGCAGTTCAAAAAGAAGTAGATAAAATGGATCTTCCTTCTGGCGTAGATGTTTCTATGGGCGGCGTTACAAAAGATATTCAAGAATCATTCAAGCAACTTGGTTTAGCGATGTTAGCTGCGATTGCCATTGTATACTTCGTTCTTGTCGTTACATTTGGCGGTGCACTTGCACCATTCGCAATTTTATTCTCGCTACCATTCACAATCATTGGTGCACTCGTTGCCTTATTAATCTCTGGCGAAACATTAAGTATATCTGCGATGATTGGTGCGCTTATGTTAATCGGTATCGTTGTAACGAACGCAATCGTGCTTATTGACCGCGTTATTCATAAAGAAAATGACGGCCTATCAACACGTGAAGCATTATTAGAAGCTGGTACAACACGCCTGCGTCCTATTTTAATGACTGCAATTGCAACAATCGGAGCTCTTATCCCGCTTGCATTAGGATTTGAAGGCAGCGGCTTAATCTCTAAAGGGCTTGGAGTAACAGTAATTGGTGGATTAACAAGTTCAACGTTATTAACACTTCTTATTGTTCCAATCGTTTATGAAGCACTAAGCAAATTTAAAAAGAAAAAAGTAAAATAAACTAAAAAAATAACCTCGCTAACTGCGAGGTTATTTTTTATTTCCAAACAAAATTAAGAAATCACCGTATCCTTCTTTCTCTAACCCCTCTTTTGGGATAAATCGGAGAGCTGCTGAATTTATACAATATCGAAGGCCATTTGGTCCTGGACCATCTGGGAATACATGCCCTAGATGTGAATCGCCTTCCTTGCTTCTCACTTCCGTACGCGTCATATTATGACTAACATCCATCTTTTCTTTCACACTTACTGACATAACTGGCTTTGTAAAACTAGGCCAACCGCATCCACTATCAAACTTATCTAAAGAAGTAAATAATGGTTCTCCTGAAACGATATCTACATACAGTCCTTCCTCTTGATGGTTCCAATATTCATTTTGAAAGGGCGGTTCAGTTCCATTTTCCTGCGTTACATAAAACTGCATCTCATTGAGTTTTTCTTTTAAATGGGCATTATCTTTTGGCCAATGTTGTTTAATAAAAGCATCTCGTCCTGAACCTTTACGGTATAACTCATAACGGAATGTATTTTTCTTATGATACCCTTGATGATATTCTTCAGCTGGATAAAACGTAGTAGCCAGCAATATTTTTGTTGCAATTGGTTTTGAAAAGCGCCCGCTCTTTGCAAGCTCTTCTTTTGAAGCCTCTGCCTTTTTATGTTGTTCTTCATCGTGATAAAAAATCACTGTTTCATAAGACTGTCCGCGGTCGTGGAATTGGCCTCCAATATCGGTCGGATCAATTTGTTTCCAATATATATTTAACAATTCCTCATACGGCATCTTATTTGCATCAAATGTAATCTGTACTGCTTCATAATGTCCCGTTGTTTCCGCGCACACTTCTTTATACGTCGGATTTTCTTTATGACCACCTGTATAACCTGAAACGACCTGTATAATCCCTTCCATCTCTTCAAATGGCGAAACCATACACCAGAAACACCCTCCAGCAAACGTAGCCAATTCTATCTTTTCATTTACAGCCATTATTTCACCCCTATTCTATATTCTCCTTACAGTATGGCATAAGAAACATGATGTTATAAAAGAAAAAGCATCGAATATCGATGCTTTTTCTTTACTTTATTTTTTAGAAATATCTTTCTCATTTTCATCACTTGTTACATCTAAAACATCTAATAAGAAAATGAAAATCGGAATACCGATAATAAGTCCCCATACACCTAAGAAGTGCTCTGAGAAAATTAATACCATAAATGTATAGAAAATCGGTAAATTCGTTTTTTGCGACATAAACTTTGGATTTAATACGTAACTTTCAAGCGCATGAATGACTGTTACGATAACTATAATATAAACAACATACATAATACCGCCGATGTTGTAAGCAATCATACAAAGTGGGAATAACGAAATGATAACACCTGCGACTGGAATTAAACCAAGCAAGAAAATCATTAACGCTAAACCTAGTAATTGTGGGAATCCTAATATCCATAATGCGATAACAGATAAAACACAGTTAACAATTGCGATCAAAAATTGTGCTTCGATTACTTTTCCGAATGAACGTGCAAATTTCTTTCCGAAATACTCTATTTCGTTATAGAAAATTGCAAGTCGACTTTCTTTAAATTTCGAAGTAAAAGCAACGATACGTGCTTTTTCAAGTAAGAAAAATAAGCTTAAAATTACAGAAAGTAAAACTTGAAGGCCAAATTTCCCAACATTCG
Organism: Bacillus silvicola; assembly: GCF_050524305.1. Taxonomy (NCBI): domain Bacteria; kingdom Bacillati; phylum Bacillota; class Bacilli; order Caryophanales; family Bacillaceae; genus Bacillus; species Bacillus silvicola. The sequence continues at coordinate 1,273,895 of NZ_JBNGVC010000013.1, read as the reverse complement.
TAATAGATTTATACAAAATGTCTACGCCTTGCCCCACATATTTAGAAAGCTCCATATGATTAACAGCATTAACCGCATACTTAATTAATTCACTATCAGGTGGATTTCTTAAAAATACATTAAATTGATAAATCAATTGTGAAATTTGTATTGTTAATACCGGCAAATATTTGAATAGCGTAATGGCAATTCCCGCCACTAACATTACATATAAAAGCGCTATAATAATTTTCCGATTAATTGGCATGAAATGATCTAATTTACGAGAAATAAACTTTTGGAATCGATCCATTAAATACGTCAGCATAAACGTAATTAAAATTAAATTTAACATACTTTGCATCCCATACAATATGAGAGCAAGTAATACTAATACGATTAACCTCTGAAATCCTTTGCTTTGAAACAGGTTTTTTATTTGCATAATCGACGAGTACTCTCTCCTGTCCTATAAAGTAAAACGTTAACAAGTAGATCTCTCTCTATTCTCTACTTATAATTATCCTTTAATATTAAAGCCATTGCGAGCAATTTATCTTCAATCCTAACCGCTCGTTAATTGTGCTAATATATTATGTTACTTCTTATTTTACAATACAATGGCCTATTTCAAAATGCATTATGCACAGTATTAATGAAGATTTAAGGAAATTTTTACTCTCCTAAAAATAGGTCTTACCACCACTGTAACATAAAAAGCAAGCTATCAGTAGAAATCCGTCCTACAAATAACTTGCTTTTATATTTTTTTAAGTACGTTTTATCATCCAATAAATGGCATGAACATCGGGATAACCACCACTGTCACGACACCAACTACTGTCACAGCGATACTTGCCATAGCTGCTTCTACTTCACCCATTTCGATACCTACTGCAACCCCTAACGCATGTCCAGCTGTCCCAAGCGCTAAACCTTTAGCAATCGGATGTTTAACTCTAAACGTTTTTAAGAATAAAGCTCCTAATGCGTATACGATAACTGCGTTAAAGATAACTGCAAATGATGTAATTGCTGGAATACCACCGATACTTTCAGAGATTGGTAACGCAATTGCTGTTGTTGCTGCCTGCGGTAACATTGAGTTCATTACAGCTGTATCTAAGCCAATTGCTTTTGCGACAATGAACACGACAACCACTGAACAAATAGATCCAACCACGATAGCCGATAAAATTTGCCACCAATATTTTTTTAACTTATCAACTTGTTTATATAATGGAATTGCAAAAGCGATTGTTGCTGGCTCTAAGAAGAAACTAATCATTTTTCCGCCAGTATTATATTCTTCAAAAGTGAAGTTACCTACCTTTAAAAATACAATCCCTAATACCATTGCTACGAATAGTGGTGTAAATAAGAAGAATCCCTTTGAGTGTTTGAATAAAAACGTTCCGATTCCGTATGCAATTAATGAAACGACGATTCCGAAATATGGAGTCATTGTGCTTGTCATGTTCATTACCTCCTAACCATGTATGGTCTAAAATAGTTATGCGACTTTTCCGTGTTTGCTTCCTTTGTTTACAACTTTCAATTCTTTTGTATCTTTTGTTTCCTTGTCATCCTTACCTAAAATCAATTGTGCAAATAAACCTGTTACAGCAAGTAAAATAATTGTTGCGACAACGATTACAGTTAAGATTTGTACGAAATATTGGCTCATTACACCAAGAGAATTAATAACTGAAATACCTGATGGGACGAAAAGAAATCCGATGATACCTGTTAAAGCTGTTCCGAGTGATTCAACTTGCTCCAATTTAATAACCTTTAAACATAATAGACTAAATAATACGACTAACCCGATTACTGATGAAGGCATCGGAATTGGCAAATGTGTTGAGATAATATTAGAAACCAACATAATAGCTGAAAAAACGAATATTTGTGATAGAAAACCATATACTTTTTTTGTGCTCATTTTGGCCACCTCTTTTGATTTGGTACCTTTATTGTATAGGATATAAATGGATAAGTAAGCGTTTACATAATAGGGCGTCAAATATAAACGGCCAGTTGCAAAAATTATAGGATGAAATACAAAAGCTGCTCCTTAAATACGAAGCAGCTTTTTAAGTTCTTTTGCATATGTACGGCTAACCGGGACTTTAGATCCCTCTTTCATAATTAAGTTATAAGTCGAATTAAACCACGGCTGTATCTCAGTAATATGATTAATATTAGCAATGAAACTACGGTGAACACGCATAAAAATGGTTTGCGGTAATTTCTTTTCCAAAATCACAAGTGTATCATGTGTTACATATGTTTCTTTCATTGTTTTTACAGCTACTTTCCCATCTACAAGCCCTACATAAACAATATCTTCAATATTAATAAGTACAATTGATTCCTCAATTGGTAATGCTAATTTATGCATCTCGGTCGTTACATCTACACTCTTTACATCTTGCTTTGTTTCTAATTTTATTTGCTTTTGTTTTTTATATTTCTTTAATGTCTGTACGATACGTTCTTCATCAAATGGCTTTAAAATGTAATCTAACGCATCTACCTCAAACGCTTGCAGCGCATATTGATCGTATGCAGTAGCAAACACTATTGAAGGTGGATTCTTCATCTTCTTTAATATATTTGCAATTTCAAATCCATTATCATCAGATAATTGAATATCTAGAAAAACAATATCTGGTTTGTTTTTCATTAATTCTTCTAATGCATCCTCTACACAATCCGCCTCACCTACTATCTCTACTTCTTTCGTTTGCTCTAATAAATATTTCAATTCATCGCGTGCTAACATTTCATCATCAACTACTAATACTTTTAACACTCCGTTTTTCCTCCCCTACTTTTTTCGGAATTACAAAGAGGATCTTTGTCCCTTGCTCTAATTCACTTTCAATTTGAAGCATTGTCTCTTTCCCAAACAACCCGATAAGTCGCTCATTAATATTATATAAAGCTGTTCCAGTCCCTTTCTTTGATGGAACTACCATTTTTCCTAATTGCTCTAGACGTTCACTCTCAATCCCTTGTCCATTATCCCTCACTTCAAAATGAACCATCCCCTCCTTTTCAAACACATGTACCTCAACCTGGCACACTGGCTGCTTTTTCGGAAAAGCATGGCGCAATGCATTTTCAACTAATAGCTGTAGCACAAATGGTGGCACTAAAGTTACCTTTAGTGCTTCTTCAATATACATCTTCACTTCATACTTATTCGGAAATCTCGCTTGCTCTAACGATAAATATGCATGCACATGATTCAACTCTTGTTCTAATGGAATAAGTAATTGACGTGCCCCTTGCAAATTACAACGAAAATAAACGCTAAGCTGTAGCAATAATTTTCTCGCTTTCTCTACATCTGTTCGGCATAAAGCTGACACTGTATTAATTGCATTAAATAAAAAATGCGGATTGATTTGTGCTTGCAGCGCTTTTATTTCGGCATCTTGCAATAGCTTACTTTGTAACTCGGCTTCACCTAACTCAAGCTGTGTGGAGAAGATTTTCGCCAGCCCTTCCGCTAGCTCTTCTTCAACACGACTTAATTGATTAGAGTTTTTAAAATAAAGCTTTAATGTTCCTATTGTATTCCCATGTGAAGTTAATGGAATAACAACTGCCGCTTGTAATGGACACCCCTCATGTTGACAATTAATAATCTCACGAGACTTCGCTTTCATTATCTTCCCTGTTTTTAATACGGATTTTGATAAACCTGTTATTAAACTGTGTGAAGGAATATGATGATCTGACGCTAATCCAACGTGAGCTAAGATTTTCTCTGTATCTGTTAAGGATACCGCATCCGTTCCCGTAAAGCGGTGAATAATTTGTGCCACATGTTTACAAGACTCTTCTGTTAACCCTTGGCGAAAATATGGTAATGTCTTATCGGCAATTCGTAATACTTTATGTGTTTGTAGAGCTTTTGCATTCTCTTCCTGACGCAAAATGGCTTGTATCATAGAAAGTAAAATAAAGCTCCCGAAACTATTCACAAGGATCATCGGTATCGCAATTGTTTTCACAATACTAATTCCATCCTCTACAATTAATAGAATCATAACCATTTCTAAAGAAACGATAAAAACACTTAAAACCGCTGAAAATTTAGGTGTAATTGTACGATTATATTTTTTAAAAATGTATCCAATATAACCCGTTATAACTCCTGCTAAAATTGACGAGATTGCACAACTTAGCGCTGTCGTCCCGCCAAGCATATAACGGTGAATACCAGCAATTGATCCTACTCCAATTCCAACGATAGGGCCGCCAAGCAATCCACTAATTCCAACACCCATAATACGTGTATTCGCGATTGTACTTGATGAAGAAACACCTTGTAGCCAATTTTCATTCATAATCGTATTTCCCGCTATTTCAATCCCTGTGTAATTGCTTACAATTGTAAACACTGAAAAAATACAAATAAGCTTAATCCTATCTACATATCCGTCTTGCTTATGAAGAAGACGCCTAAACGTTTTAATATGAGAAAGTAAAAATCCTAAAATAACAATAAGTCCGACACGTTCAATCATCATAAGTACTAAATTTAGCATCTGTGATTCATTCCTTTTTATATTAGTTAGTTTTATTATGGGAAAATAATGAAGCGTGCGTCAAGGAGAATGAAGTATCTTTTGAAATATTTTACACATAACAATACACTCTTTATTTGACAATCTAATAGAAGAGTGCTAAAAATAAGGTAATATAATACAGTCCTTTAACCCAACCCCGTGAGGTTGAGAAGGAAGTCGGAATATACTATACGTATGGTCTTTTTTAGGGATACGTATGCTTTTTTGGCCTTCTCATCATATCAGGTGAGAAGGCCTTTTGTTATTCTTCCATAGCGACTGTAGAAGAAAATTAGGAGGAGTAATAATGAACATTACTACTGATGTACAACCAACAACAGAGGAAACGAAGGAGAAAAGATATAAAACACTGTTTGGTTCTGCGCTAGGATATGCAGCAGAAGGTTTAGATATGTTGCTCTTATCTTTCGTACTCGTCTACATTTTAAAAGAATTTCATTTAAGCCCTGTTGAAGGTGGAAACTTAACATTAGCTACCACAATTGGAATGCTAATCGGGTCTTATTTATTTGGATTTATTGCTGATTTATTTGGGCGTATCCGTACGATGGCCTTCACAATCTTACTATTCTCACTAGCAACAGCACTTATTTATTTCGCAACAGATTATTGGCAATTATTAATTCTTCGCTTTTTAGTTGGAATGGGAGTTGGTGGTGAATTCGGGATTGGGATGGCCATCGTAACTGAAACATGGTCTAAAGAAATGCGAGCTAAGGCGACATCCGTTGTTGCACTTGGATGGCAATTTGGCGTACTAGTCGCTTCACTCCTTCCAGCATTTATCGTACCGCATTTCGGATGGAGAGCTGTTTTCTTATTTGGACTCATTCCCGCTCTACTAGCTGTCTATGTACGCAAAAGTTTAAGTGAACCGAAAATATGGGAACAAAAACAACGATACAAAAAAGAGTTGTTACAAAAAGAGGCTGAAGGTCATTTAACAACTGCTGAGGCAGAACAACTAAAACAAATGAAAAAGTTCCCACTTCGAAAGTTATTTGCAAATAAAAAAGTAACGATAACAACAATTGGTCTTATTATTATGTCATTCATACAGAACTTCGGATATTATGGAATTTTCACATGGATGCCAACTATTTTAGCAAATAAATATAACTACACATTAGCAAAAGCGAGCGGTTGGATGTTCATCTCTACGATTGGCATGCTAATTGGAATTGCAACTTTTGGTATTCTAGCCGATAAAATTGGTCGCCGTAAAACTTTTACAATCTATTATGTCGGTGGTACTATATACTGTCTCATTTACTTCTTCTTATTCACAGACTCAACATTATTGTTATGGGGAAGTGCATTGCTTGGATTCTTTGCCAATGGCATGATGGGAGGATTCGGAGCAGTTTTAGCTGAAAACTATCCTGCTGAAGCTCGCTCGACAGCAGAGAACTTTATTTTCGGAACAGGACGCGGTTTAGCTGGATTTGGGCCTGTTATTATCGGCTTACTTGCTGCAGGTGGAAATTTAATGGGAGCACTATCTCTCATCTTCATTATCTATCCAATCGGTTTAGTTACAATGCTACTATGTGTCCCAGAGACGAAAGATAAAGTATTAGAATAGATTGAAACTGTATAGAGTATGATCCCCTTCGAGAAAAGTAGTTAAATAAATAGTAAAGAGGAAGCATCTCAAATAAAATGCTTCCTCTTTTTATATAAATACAATTATTTATTTTGATTTACTAGCTTTTTGGAATAAGAAAGAAGTTTTCTCTTCTTCTTTTACAATACCTTGTTTTAAGGCTAATTCCCCTGCAACTTTAGGCGCTAGCCATAGCATTGGGAATAACAGAATGGATACCGGGACAGCTGTTACTACGATAAATGATTGTAATGCATTAATACTTCCCTCACCCATGTATAAAAGAATCGCTGCAACTGTTCCCATAATAAGCGACCAAAACACTCGCAAACTAATTCTAGGATCTCCATCTCCAGTCACTGCCATTGAAATCGAATAAGCCATTGAATCTCCTGTTGTCACTACAAATAAGATTGTTAATAAAAGAAATGCAGGTCCAATAATATTAGAGAGTGGCAGTTGCTCTGTAATTGCAATCATAGCCGCTGGCATACCAGATTCACTTAATGCGGTCGAAATAGAACCAGGCTTCATTAACTCATAAAATACACCTGACCCTCCCAAAATCGTAAACCAAAACGTTGTAATAATAGGTGCAATAATTCCAATTGCAACGATGATTTCTCGGATTGTTCTGCCTCTTGAAATACGACTCACTAAAATTGCCATCATCGGTCCATATCCAATAAACCATCCCCAGAAAAAGATTGTCCACGACCCTAACCAACCTGTATCACCACGATATGTGCTCATTGGAATAAATTCATTTATATAAAATCCAAACGAAGAAACAAATGAATCAATAATAAATCCACCTGGTCCAAACAGTAATACGAATACCATTAATAAAACTGCTAACCTAACATTTAAATTACTTATAATTTGAATCCCTTTATCAATTCCCGTTACCGCAGATATAGTAGAAACAGCTACTACACAAACAATAATCGCTAATTGAGTAGTAAACACATCAGGAATGTCAAACAATGCTTGTAACCCATAACTTGCTTGTAGTCCTAAAAATCCGATCGGACCAATCGTCCCTGCAGCTACCGCGATAATGGCAAATACATCGATCATTGTTCCAAGCCAACTCTTTCGCAACTTCTCTCCAAAAATAGGATATAAAAGTGTTCGAGGTTTTAACGGCATACCTTTATGATAATGTCCGTACATCATAACTACCGCACTAATTGTACCTAAAATCGTCCAAGCGAGGAAACCCCAGTGCATATAGCTTTGTGCTAAAGCAGGCATTACCGCTTCTTTCGTTCCAGCAGTTATACCTTCATGTATTGGTGGCACCGTCATCAAATGGTACATCGGCTCTGCAGCTGCCCAAAAAACGCCACCTCCGGCAAGCAATGTAGACATAATAATAGCGAGCCATTTTGTCGTACTAATCTCAGGTTTTTCTAGCCCCCCAAGTTTAACTCTCCCATATTTCGAAAACGCCATACACATTGCCACAATAAATGTACCAATTAATAAAACCTGCCAAAAGGCACCAAAATATTTAATTGAAGCTGCAAAACTGCTATTAATGACTCCCTCTACGTAACTTTTATTTAAAATAACTGCAATTACAAATAATAAAAGTGAGCCACCACTAATAAGAAATACAGGCCAATCCGTTTTTCGACTCTTCATTCTCATTTACACTTCCTCCTTCCTCAGCAATCTAAAAAAACAACTTTATTATGTTTTATTGTTTACACCTAAAACATAATGATTATATAAGTATAATAATTCATCGATTTTCTACACACTTATGTTGTCCCTAAAAATATGCTAAATCCCTTATTTAAAAGAAAATTTCTATTCCTATTACATAAAAAAGCAAAATAAAAGACCTTATATTTCTATAAGGTCTTCGAAACAGAAATTTGATTATAACATAAGGAACTCCTTGGTTCAAAAAGCTCCTTCCAAAAATAACCGAGAGTAAAGGCTTCCATTTGCTACGTAACAGTAATTAAAAAAAATTATATTTTGCATAAAAAACTATACTAAATATCATTTATGAAAGAAATTCGGCTTCAAAATTTCATTCGGATACGGTTTATGATAAATATGAGTGGTAGCTGGTGACAGCGGTGGAATGAGCCACACCCAATTGCCTGTTACAACCCGTCCACATGCTGCTTCTTGCTTCTCAAATTGTTGAAATTGTTGTGCAGCTGTATGGTGATCCACAATACTAACTCCTTGTTTTTTGAAGGAATGTAATACAGCAATATTCAACTCAATTAGTGCCTTGTCTTTCCATAACGTACCGTTTCTCGATGTATCTAACTCCATCATCTCCGCAACAGCCGGCAGTAAATTATAACGATCATGATCCGCTAAGTTACGTGCCCCAATCTCCGTCCCCATATACCATCCATTGAACGGAGCGGCTGTATAGGAAATACCGCCAATTTCTAAGCGCATATCTGAAATCATTGGAACCCCATACCATTTTGCTCCAAGGGATGAAATCGGGTATTCTGGGTGTTCAATTGGCACTTCTTTTACTTCTTCTCTCGGAATTTCTTTATATGTAGGCGCCTTCCCGTTTATAGAAAAAACAAGTGGCAATACATCGAAATTCGTACCTTCTCCTTGCCATCCAAGTTCCTGGCAAAAATCCGTAAACGCAGTAGAATGAGAGTCACCAATCACCCCTATTTCTGTTTTATATCCTGCATACCGAATCAATTGGTGATTATAAATTCGTATATTATTTTCTTCACCTTGATATTGCTTAAAAATTGTAATCGTCGGTTTAACTTTCCCATCGTTCGTTGCATATTTAATATGATGAATTAATGCATTATATAAACCTTCCTCATCATTTACTTCACGTGCATCTAATATGTGCATCTTACTCCAAAATAGTCTTCCGATACATCGATTACTATTGCGCCATGCCATTCGCGATCCATGAACAAGTTCTTCAAATGTATGCTCATACGTCCCCGTCTTCTCTATCTCTATTAAAATTTCTTCCATACGCTCTTTTATTAATTGCTCTTTATTAAGTTCCTTATAGCAAATAGTAATAAAGTTACTTGCTTCCTCTATTAATTGTTTCGTTTTACTCATAAACAATCTCCTTCTATCTCAACAAGACACTACTACTTTACAGTATAAGCAAAAAGGATAAGAGTCACAAACGAAAGTGGAAGTGTTACTTTTATTGTAATATTTTTCAGAAAATTAGAGAATTTACTATTGACTTACATGAAGAATAGGTGTAATTTTGACTCAGGTAAAGTTTTTTTACCTAGACCAACTTTTAAAGAGAAAGGAGGTAATTTTATGTCTTCATTTCAATTGCCAAAGCTTTCATATGACTATGATGAACTAGAGCCATATATCGATAGCAATACACTCTCCATTCATCACGGAAAGCACCATGCGACGTATGTAAACAATTTAAATGCTACTTTAGAAAATTATATTGAATTACATAATAAATCTTTAGAAGAGTTACTATGTAATTTAGATGATTTACCAAAAGAAATTGTTACAGCTGTAAGAAATAACGGTGGTGGACATTATTGTCATAGTCTTTTTTGGGAAGTGATGAGCCCACGAGGTGGCGGCGAGCCTAATGGAGACGTTGCAAAAGTAATTGATTATTATTTCAATACCTTTGACAACTTAAAAGACCAACTGTCCAAAGCGGCCATTAGTCGTTTTGGAAGTGGATATGGATGGCTTGTTCTTGATGGTGAAGAACTCGCTGTTATGAGTACACCAAATCAAGATACACCTTTGCAAGAAGGAAAAATTCCATTACTCGTCATCGATGTATGGGAACATGCCTATTATTTAAAGTATCAAAATCGGCGCCCTGAGTTTGTTACCAACTGGTGGCATACGGTAAACTGGGAACGCGTAAACGAAAAATATTTACAAGCAATTCAATCACAAAAACATTAGTCTTACGTATAAGGTAAATTTGGTAATGTAAAATCAGTATTGTCGAAATCCTCCAGAATCCCCCGGATTGCCACCGGGGGATTTATGATTACTTCATTGTACTTATGTACTGTTGTAAAACATTTTTTATTTCTAGTTTCAGCTCTCGGAACAAAAATCCTAATTCACGAGCCTTTCCGTTATGTAACGTACAGTTAGTTACTTCATTATAAGGAGCTATATTTTCTCCTGCTTCTTGAATGAGCGCTTTTATCCCCGTTTTCTCTTCTATGAAATGAATAATTTCTTCCGTGGAAACTACCCCGTTACTACAGGCATTAATTGGCCCTTCTATGCTTTCCATCCCGCACCAAGCTAAAAACTGCCCTGCTTCTTTTTCATGTATAAACGACAACTCTCCATCTACATGATCCACAACGATAGACTCTTGCTTCACAATATGTTCAACGTAAAATTGTAACCTTTTCGTATAATCGTTTTCTCCAATAACAACTGGAAAACGCACTGCAACGGCTGGGAATGTTGCATGTTGAAATAAAGCCGCTTCGGCTAATCGCTTGCCTTCACTATAATTAAAATCATTCCTATCCCCATACGTAATCGCATACTCGTACGGATTAAAGTTCTCTTCTGCCAAGTCTAGCGCAGGCTCATAGACAGCCATTGAAGATGTCATAATATACTTCTTCGTTTTTCCTTTCAACACTTCACACACTATCTTCGCTGCATTCGAGCTATAACATAAATTATCGTATACAACATCATAGCTTTTACCTTCCAAACGCTCTTCCAGTAACTTTTCGTCTTCTCTATCTACTACAATTCTTTTTACTGTATACCCAAAGGAATCTTCGGTAATTCCCCGCGTAGCAATTGTTATATCATGCCCAGCTTGTAAAAGTGCTTCTACTAAATGTTTGCCGAAAAACCTTGTTCCCCCTAGCACCAATACTTTTTTCACCTTCATCATCCCCATTTTATAAATTGTAAAATACTACCTCTATTATTATAAACGCTAAAATAGAAAAAACATGGAATCAGTTTAACGATTCCATGTTTTTTCTACATACGATACATTAACGTACTCGATATTTAAAGATACAATAACAGAAATATAAAATAGAAATTACTGATACATAAACCCATAGTTCATATACGAATCCCTCTCCCCACACCCCCATAAAATAAAAGAGTGCAGGCAACGTCAATGTTACCCATGATTGTACGAAAGCAATTCTTCCAAGATATTGATTGATATTCTTTTTTTGTGTATTTAATACAAAGAATAAATACCAAAGTAATGCCCACATAAACCATGTTAACGCATTAACAACATCATGGAATTGAACAAACGAAACAACCATATAGAATAACGCAATAATCGCTACCCATATACAAAACCATCCTAGGCCGCTACTATCCATACCCTTAATAAAAGTAACCCCTACGTACAAATACGTTAAACCAAATAAAAAAGTAGCTGCATATGAATATACCGTCCAATTACTTTGATCAGAGATCATAATTAAATAAAACGGAATGATAATTTGTAATGCCCCCACAAATAAATTAAAAACACCTGCACTCTTCATCTCTGCTTTGCCTAGTATGACAAGGCTATTTAAAAATAAGGCTGCACCTGAAAGTAATAATCCTACATAACCCATATATACTCGTGTGAAAATCTTATGTTTTCACACTGTAACCTCCCCACCATATAAAAAATCATATTTCTTATTATCTTTCTTCTTACTTAAAACCACATACATAGTTTTTTATGTTAAAAGTCAGACTTCCTACCTCAAAAAATGAAATGAAACTACCTTTAATAACTGCTATACAGCAATATTATTTCTTGTATAATCTCAGTCAACTTTTCAGTATTTGAAAGTAACAGCATTCCCCTAACATCGCGAATTAAAAACGCTTTCAAAAAGAAGTAATCCTATCAAAAAGTTAATAGGATTACTTGATTATAAACGCACTCTAACAACAAGACAAGACCTGGGATGATTTTTAAATTATTCTCTTTTATTTCCATGAGAATTAATAGAATGATTCATTTATACTAGTTCATTCTACTAATCTTTTACATAGAATATTTTAAATTCATATTAATTTCTTTAGAAAGGTAAGATGTATATGTTTCATCATGGAATTCCTCGATATGTAGTTCGTTCAACTGGCGTTTTAACGAAAGAATCTAATACTATTTCTGCTGTAGTTAACATTGTGAACTTGGATAAATATTATCCCCATCACATAACTATAGAAGTATGGGATTGGTCCACTTATTCTACTCCAATAAAGCTTCCCGTACTAGTCGGGGAAAATGTAGAAGCAAGTTTCCCCTACTCTCTCGACAGTAATAATCTTGCCGTTTTTTACGCCGATTTAGATGACACTGTAGATCTATATGAAATTCGAATTTCCTATAACGATCACCCCAACATTATTGCAAATTGCTTTGGACGAAGCTTACCACCATATTCAAGCCAAGAAGGTAACACAGTGTACCATAAACAGCTCGTTCGAATTCATTAAGTCCATTATTATGTAATAGGTGCTGGTCAGTAATACATTCATCTTTATAAGATAATCGTATTACTGACCTAGGCTGTCATAGTCAATCTTGATAGTTTCTCATTCCTAATAATTGCTATTTATCATAAATATCATTCGGATTGATTGTAGGAATAAATCCATTTATAGAACTATATTTTTTAGATACATTATTTGGAGTAACGGTAAACGTTACAATTTTATTACTTTGTTGTTTAAAATAGCGCATCCAATTTTGACTCCATTCATCTTTCGCAATAACTTGTTTATTGAAGTCTTCCCACAGTACACCATGTATAAAATTCAAGGATGTGTTCTTGATTGTGTCAAATCCCCAATTCTGTATAAGAAACAAGTTGGAATCAACACTTTTAATTTCTTTTAATAAATTTACATATGCTTCTCGAAATTCCCCTTGTGTAGACGGCTGATCATAAAAATAGTCATCAATATCACCAACTGTATCTAAAAACACCCCATCTATTCCTTTTCCAATAGCTTGCTGTTTCACCTTATTCACAACAATCCCACGGTAATGTTCATCAGCTAAATTCATAATATATGTATCCCATTGCTCAATCTTCATTTTCTTACCGTCTCTATAATAATAGTCTGATTCAACTACTTGCGATTTATGCCACGATTCTAATTCTAAAACACTAACATACCCAAGGACTACCGTTCCTGATTTTTTTAATTGCTGAACCTGCTCTTTTGTAAATGCATATGGCTCTATAATAACCATGTCATACTTTGAAAGTCTCTCAATTACTTGCTCATTTGCTTCACCATAATAAATTTTATAACTTCGTACATTTTTTAAAACTGATTCCACAACATTTGCTTGTGCGGATGTACTTGAAGAAAAAATAAAAGAAAATATAGCTAAAAAGCATATAGAACGTTTCCACTCCATAATAATATTACCCCCTATACAATTGTAATTTTCTATTGTTTTAACTTTTAACACCTTTAAATGTTAATACAATTATAGTAATGCCATAACATTCTACATTTTTTTAAACTCGATATCCTTATAAAAATCCCAATAAATACAATACATTAACAGAAATTAGAATTTATTTCACTTGAATTTACTACATCCCTGTTGATAAAATAGTTTGGGCTTTATATATTATCTATATAAGTTGAATTAAAAGATTACAATCGAATGCATAATCGATCGATCACTTTTTCAGGTGTGCGATTTAATTCCTGAATAAAAGCCTGTACATTTTTTTGAATTTCATAAATCGATGAATAAAAAACATTATGAATGATGTCTGATTTGAGCCATTTCCATACCCCTTCAATTAAATTTAAATCGGGACTGTAGGGAGGTAAAAACACTAATTCTAAGCGATGACAGTGTTTCCTTAAAAGTGGTTGGATGAGCTTCGCATGATGAATACGCGCATTATCTAGAATAAGAGCTATTTTCCCGTTGGGATACAGTTCAAGTACATGCTGAAGAAAACGAAGAAATGCTTCGGCATCATACCGCTCCTCTTCTACACAAACTAACTCACCTGTTTCATAATTAAGTGTACCAATAAGTTTAACACCTTGGTGTTTCCCATAAGTAGGAATACTGCGTTGTTTTCCTTTTAAAAACCATGTATGCTGCAGTGCTTGGTAATCGCGGATCATGGACTCATCTTGAAACAGAAGATGGTCAATCTCCTCGTTTAAAAGTTTTTTTTTTATAGGCGGGGAAGGTAACTTCCCTAAACTCTTGTTGTTTCACCGGGTCTGCTTTCGCTAATGTATACGTCGGTTTTGTGTAACTAAGCCCTAAATCATGTAAAAGTCGAGACACCCCGCGAAGTGTGTAACTTACGTTCCATTCTCTTTTAATGAAAGAAGCGATAATGGATAAAGTCCAATTATGTTTAGCTGGAAATCCAACATCAACGGGTAGATGAGATGCAATCACTTGAACTAACTCCTGTTCTTGTTCAGGGGCTAATTTACGTGGTGCTCCTGTTGATTGTCCCATGAGTAAGCCATGCAATCCTTTTTCTTTGTAAGCATTCACATAATTATAGATTGTTTTTTCAGAACGACCAATCATGTTCATTATTTCTTTTATAGAAAAGCCTTGTACATAGAAATAGATCGTTTGATAACGTTCATACATTCGTTTCGTTTTAGTCGTTTTCATTGCTACAAGTAGGCTTTCTTTTTCGTTTTGGTGTACATGTGTCATTTTGCTCCGCTCCATTTGTCAATATATGTTACTTATTATATTTCGACAAACAGTAGCTGTAACCTTTTAATTCAACTTATATATCTTAAAATAATTCTTTTAAATTATGTATTTTATTTCAGTGTACTATTCCTCAAAATTAAATTTGCAAACGAAAGAAGGGATTTTTTTATGCACTATAGACAATCTAATTTATTACAAAAAATGATTGAACCTACGATTCTCTTTATTGCTCTATTTTTTCTCTCAATACTAACTGATTTTCTTACACCAACGTATGAATACTTCTTACTCTTATTTATTACATTAATTGTTTCTAGCCGGTATGGCATATCTATTGCCCTTTTCGCCTTTCTGGAAGCAATGATTTATATCTTTGTAAGCGGTATATGCAAAGGAAATGATATATTGCTGTACTTTTATTCATTAGATTACTGGATAAGTTGGATTTTCTTACTTGTTATTAGTTTATGTTGTGGACTAATGAGTACTGCACAAAAAGAACGTTATGAAGATGTACATATGATAAATAATGAGCTAAAAGCTGAAAATAAAGAATTAAAATATGTTGTGAAACAATTGGATGAAACACGTATTACACTACGTTCTCGTGTACTTGAATCAAATAACCACTTATCTAAAATGTATCATATGTTTAAAGCTTTAAATCATACACATCCTGAAATTGTACTCGATGAAGGAATGAATGTATTAAAAATGTATTTTGGGGCAAAAAAAATTGGTATCTATCACGTCGATAACAATAAACAGTCGCTTCGCATTAAATTAAGAGCAGAAACTGGTAAAAATACATTATCTCAATCCATTTTTGTTAAAAGCGCTTCGTTAGTCATCAAAAATGCGCTAGCGCATAATCGACCTTTTTTCCGTACAGACGAGGATTCTCAAGATGCTCCACTTTTAGTTGGTCCCGTCCTATTCCAAGATGATGTACAATACGTCATTATATTAGACGAAATCGAGTTTTCAAAAGTAACTTCCGAGCAATTTGAACTTTTCACATGGTATTTACGCTGGATGGGTGATCGTTTACAAAACGCTTCTAATCTTTGGCTATCAAGTCAAGAGGATCGCACATTCCCCAAAACAAGCATTTATTATGAAGATGAATTTGAACATTTACTAAAAATAGAAAAGAAACGGTACGAAACATTATCTTATCCATATTCCTATTTTGAGTTCAATGCTCCACAAGATTCTTTAGAAATGATAAATTCTATTTTAAAAGATCATTTACGTAATATCGATATATTAGGTTATAATATGACCGCGCAAAAAATTATGATTTTATTACCTGGCACTGAAGAAAAGTATTTATTACAAGTTCAAACTCGTATACAAAACGCCCTTTCTTCTAAAGGAGTGATATTCTAATGATTTTGCTCCTTCTCTATTTTATTTACGCTATTTTAGTTTTTCTTTTATTCCGATTTACAAAAGGTTTAATTGCTGAAGATAAAAAAGGGATTATTGAATTTTGCTTAATTATCTCGCTTTTTTTCCCGCTTATCGGACTTATTGTATCAGTAATCATGTTATTACTTAATATAAGACGATCAAAAACCGAGTGGTTACAGCAATACTCTGATTATGTTGCCTTTCACGTTGATAATTACGAAGATATTTTAGAATCAGCAAAACAAGATATGGACTTAATTTCATTTTCTTCTGGATTAGAACTAGATAAGCCTGAATTACATAAACAGCTCATTGTACAGTTAAGCTCCTCCTCTATCTCTAATGAAGGAGGCTTATTGAAAGAAGCCATTAACCATAAAGATCCTGAAACTGTACATTACGCAGCAACTACTATTAATTTACTAAATGAACGGTACGAAAAACAGATTGAATACTTAAATAAGCAATTTCTACAAAATCAACAAAATGAAATTGCAAAAGAGTTGGTTTCTAACTATTTAAGATATATAGACAGTGGTCTTCTTTCTAATCAGCAAAAAGAAAAAATAATCGCTGAATTTATGAATTTTATTACACAAAGTGTAGAACTATTCCCTAACGAACCTCTTTACCCTTTCCACCTTGGAAATCTGTTTCTACACACAAAACAATATGCAAAGTCTGAAGAACAATTTTTAAATCTTATTCATTTCTATCCGGAATCATATTACGGTTACGTTGGGTTACTTGAACTATATTATGAGCAAAAGTTATGGGACAAGCTCTATGACTTAATCAATAATCTAGCAGCTGCAAAAAGAATTCATATACTACCGCGTAAATATCAATTATTTGTAAGGCAGTTTGGAGGCGCACACATTGAAAAAGGGGATTAATATATATATCGGGATTATTAGTATCATTTTATTTCTCTTAATTATATCCATCCTTATATATCGAACAGAAAATTTTTATCAAAAATTTTCTGTTCCTAAAAAAGAAACAGATACTGTTAAAACACTCAAAGCGAAAGATGTAGCTCAAAATGGGCAGAAAATGCAATTATACGTTTTAAAAACGGATAATACATTAGGGCAACAAGTCGAATTTAATACGAAGAAGGCAATGGATTACGCACACCTACACTATAAAGATATTACAGCTAATGAAATTAAGGGACTTACTCCTTCTCCCTATACAGGGATTATTATTACAGGTGAAATAATGGAGCAACTTCCACAAGCCGATATTCAAAATTTTGTACAAATGGGCGGAAGGATTATTATCGCAAACCGACTTGATTCAGATCCTTCATGGAACACATTATTTGGTATTACGAAAAAAGAAGGTTTCAAAGATGCGAAAGGATTAACCTTTGAAGAAGTTTTATTCCCTGGTTATCCAGATCTCTCAAGTTCTTCTCCATTGTTTACTCATAGCTCAATGAATATTACGCTAGATGAGAATACAACTAATACCTGGATTACAGCGGAAGATACTCCCATCCTTTGGACCAATGACTACGGTGAAGGAAAAGTCCTATATTGGAATACAACAGCATTGAACGATAAATTAGGTAGAGGTATGTTCGTTCAATCACTGGGTACTATTTTCCCGACTTTCGCTACAGCACAACTTGGAGCGGAGATTATGTATATCGATGACTTCCCATCTCCGATTCCACAGGGAGAACTAAAAAACTTAACAACAGAAAAAATTTCTGTTGAAGAATTTTATAAAAAACATTGGTGGAAAAATATGAAGGATATCTCTGAAGAGCTTGATATTAAATATACGGGGGTTGCAATTGGGACATACCAAAATAAAGTAACGCCACCTTTTGAAGATTTCACAGGTAAAAATAGAAATACCTATTTATTATTTGGAAGAGAATTATTAAGTCACGGCGGGGAAATCGGTATTCATGGCTATAACCATCAACCTTTATTATTACCACCAGACCCAGTAGATAAAGCACTTGAATATGTTCCTTGGAATTCAAAAGAGGATATGGAGAGTTCCTTGGATGCTCTACAAAAACTCGTGTATAACTTCTTTCCAAACGAAAAACTAAAAACCTATGTACCACCATCCAATATTATAAATACAACTGGATTAAATGCATTAAACGACGCGGTTCCAACTATGGAAACAGTTGCTTCTCTATATGTGGGAAGTAAAAGTAACGGCAGTCTAATTCAAGAATTTGGTCCAGATGAATATAACAAAAACATTTATCACTTCCCGCGTATTACGAGTGGCTATGCCATCACAGATGAAGAGCAATTTATCTTAACTGATGTTACCGCAAATTTAGGGGTTATCTCACATTTCGTCCATCCAGATGATATCCTTGATGAAAAACGATCAGGTGAATTAACATGGGAAGAATTATTTAAAGCTTATAAAACGACAATTAAAGAAATACGAGAAAAATATCCTTATATAAAAAGTATGACCCAAAGTGAAGCAACTGCTTCTATGAAAATTTATCAAACTGGTGACCTAGATGTTTCTTATGAAGATGATGCTGTTCACATTGCATATAAAGGGTTGCCAAATCATACTTCAACAATTATACGTGTAGAAGAGGGTAAGAAGATACAACCTGGCTCATTCTCTTACGGTACGGTTAAAAAGCTTGATTCCCAAATTTATAGCGTTACGTTAACGAAAGCCAGTGCTACGATCCCAATTAAAGGAGAATAACAGATGAGAATAGGTTTGGTCGTCGAAGGCAGCTACCCCTTTGTAAGTGGAGGAGTAGCAAGCTGGGTTCAAATGATTATCCAGCAGTTTAAAGAACATGAATTTACGATTTTTGCGATAGTCCCTCAAGTAAAAACAGAAGATGAATATCAATATGAAATTCCAAGCAACGTAAAAGATATCATCATGATTCCTTTGCAATCAGAAAATGAATCAAAACATATAAAAACTAATTTAACTGAGCAAGAAGTACAGACACTTCAAAAATGGTTTACATTTCAAGCCAACGATACAACAGCATTACAAATATTAGGGGATAAACAAAAGCTAGGAACACTCCATTCCTTCTTCGAAAGTCGTGAGTTTTATGAAATTGTTAAAGAAAGCTATTTATATGAAGAAAGTAGTGGTTCCTTCTTAAATTATTTTTGGATGTGGAGATCTATGTTCACACCAATCATTCAAATTTTACAAATTGACTTCCCTGAATTAGATCTTATTCATTCTGTATCGACAGGTTATGGTGGACTGCTTGGTGCTGCAATTAGCGCCAAGTCTGACATACCATTTATTCTAACTGAACACGGTATTTATTCTCGGGAGCGCGAAGAAGAAATACTACAGTCTACTTGGATACCAATTGAATACAAAAAAAGATGGGTTTCTTTCTTTCATCACTTGTCTCATCAAGCATATGAACAAGCAGCTGATGTAATTACGTTGTTCGGCCGAAATAGTGCATATCAAAAAGAATTAGGTGCCCCGGCTCATAAACTAAAAATCGTTCCAAACGGCGTTACTTTATCTGACTATAACGGGTTACGTAAACCAAAGTATAATTCGGATAAACTCATCATTTCCGCTATTATACGAGTTGTGCCAATTAAAGATGTAAAAACAATGATTTATGCAGCTAAATTATTATTTGAAAAAAATATTCCATTTATATTTTACTTACTAGGTCCTGATACGGAAGAAGCAGAATATGCTCAGGAATGTCGTGATTTAATTCAACAATTAGGATTAGAAGAGCATGTAATAATGACCGGCAAAGTAAATATTAAAGATTACTTAAAACAAACAGATATTCTCGTATTAACAAGTATATCTGAAGGGCAACCATTAGCTATGTTAGAAGGAATGGCGGCAGGATTACCATGGGTTGTTACAGATGTCGGTTCTTGTAGGGAGTTAATTTACGGGCAAGACGAAGATCCTTACGGGCAATGCGGATTTGTTGTACCACCTGTATCTCCTGAGCAAGTTGCCATTCATTTAGAGTGGTATTATCGTCACCCTGAATCCATTCAACAATTTGGGGATAATGGGCGCAATCGTATTGAAGCGCACTACCAATTATCAGGTGTCGTTGATAGTTATCGTAAGCTCTACTTAGAAAGAGGTAAAAAAACATGGCAGGAATAGGATTTCGTTTACAAAAATTATTCCAAGAAGACTACTATTCTTCAAGAATAAAAGCGTACGGATTTTCATTATTTGTTACAGCTGGTCCGTGGTTAGTCGTTATTTTAGCAGTAACAGCTATTCGATACATTTTAAGTTTGTTCCATTCTATTTCAATTGAGGAACAGCGCCTTTTCACAATTTCAATTTCATACTGCTTTATTTTTTCTCAAATTATATACGGTGCCTTGCAGCTCATCGTAACTAGATATGTGGCTGACCTTTTATACGAGCAAAAAGCTGATAAAGTATTTTCTTCCTTTTTAGGAATGACGAAAATCACACTTTTCTTAGCTATTATCTTATGGCTTTTGTTTGCAATTTTTACACCATTAGCCTTGTATTATAAAATCGTGATGCTATTTTTATTTTTAGCTTTAAATATCATTTGGATTCAATCCATTTATTTAACAGCAGCTAAAGATTATCAGTCAATCGCTCTTGCATTTTTAATCGGTTCAATTTTTTCTCTATGTGGAATTGCACTTATCGCTTACTTTAATCCAACACTTGGATTAGAGCACGGATTTGCCCTATTGCTTTTAATTTCTTTTACAATCGGGACCTTCATTACATTAGTTTGGTTAAGTATCGTTATTGTACGAATGTTTCCAAATAGTGATGCTACTGAACAATTTACCTTTCTTTCTTATTTAGATAAATATCCAGAACTATTTTGGTCGAGCCTACTTTACAATATTGGCATTTGGGTATGTAACTTTGTTATTTGGTTCGGAGAAGGGCGAGGAAATATTGAAAACACGTTTATTTATCATCAAATATATGATACCTCTGTTTTCTGGGCTTATTTAAGTATTATCCCAACTTATATTTTCTTCGTAGTATCCATTGAAACAAGATTTTATGAACGGTATAAGAAGTTCTTCGGTTCAGTTAACAATGGGGCAACATTAAATACAATTTTACAATTAAAAGAATCAATGAACTTTGTCCTAAAACAAGAAATGGAACGAATACTTCGTAATCAAGGTATTTTTTCTTTACTCATTATTTTTATAATATGGATGTTTAGTTCACAATCTGGGAATGTAGCACTTGAATACTCTATTTTGCAGCTGACTATAATTGGTGCTTATGCAAACGGTATGGTTCTTGTTATTACGTTACTACTCTTATATTTTGAAGATCGTAAAGGGGCATTTCGAACATCGGCTCTGTTCTTTTTTGCAAACCTGTTATTAAGTCTTCTTCTACTACCATTTGGATTCGATGGTTACGGTATTAGTTTTGCACTCGGATCTTCTATTACATTCTTATATGCCATTTCTAGACTCTTTACTTATATTAAAGATATTGACTACTATACATTTTGTCAGTCAAATACTTCTATGAAACAGCGAACTTTCTTTACTAAAGTGGCCAATAAACTTAATGGAAAATAAACAGAAAAAAAATGACCTCTTGCTTATGCAAAGGTCATTTTTTCTGTTTATTAAACTTCTAGATAGCCATTTTTGTTATTTGATTGCCATCTCCAAGAGTCTGCACACATCTCTTCTAATCCGCGTAGTGCTTCCCATCCTAATTCACGCTTCGCTTTTGATGCATCTGCAAAACATACTGCAACATCACCAGGACGACGTTCCGTAATTTTATAAGGAACTTCCTTGCCTGAAACTTTTTCAAATGCTTCAACCATTTCTAATACACTATAACCAGTACCTGTACCGAGATTGTATGCATCTATCCCAGTAGTGCCAAGTACCTTTTCAAGCGCCTTCACGTGACCATTTGCTAAGTCTACAACATGAATATAATCACGGACACCCGTGCCATCTTTTGTTGGATAGTCATTTCCAAATACACTTAATTCCTTTAACTTCCCTACCGCTACTTGTGTTACATATGGCATTAAGTTATTTGGAATTCCATTTGGATCTTCTCCAATACGCCCGCTTTCATGTGCGCCAAATGGGTTGAAGTAACGAAGTAATGCAATACTCCATCCTGCATCCGCAAATGCTACATCACGCATAATTTGTTCAATCATTAATTTCGTTTGACCATATGGATTTGTTGCACTTAATGGAAACTCCTCCGTAATTGGTGATGTTTCTGGGATACCATACACTGTTGCAGACGAACTGAAGATCATCTTCTTCACATCATGCTTCTGCATCACTTCACATAGCACTAATGTGCTTGTAATGTTGTTATGATAATACGTTAACGGAATTGCTACTGATTCTCCTACGGCCTTAAAGCCTGCAAAATGAATAACAGCTTCAATTGTATTT
Source organism: Bacillus silvicola (assembly GCF_050524305.1). Classification (NCBI taxonomy): domain Bacteria; kingdom Bacillati; phylum Bacillota; class Bacilli; order Caryophanales; family Bacillaceae; genus Bacillus; species Bacillus silvicola. The sequence goes on along the minus strand of NZ_JBNGVC010000013.1, from coordinate 1,251,152 downwards.
TCTTCAAAAATCGTATCCAGTGCTTCGCGATTTAAAATATCTTCTTTATAAAACTTAAACTGTTTTCCTGTTATCTCTGTCACTCGATTTATAGACTCTACCGAGCTGTTCGAAAGATTATCTACTACTATAATTTCGTAACCGTTATTTAGTAATTCCACGCATGTATGACTACCAATATATCCTGCTCCACCTGTTACAAGTATTGCCATAATTATAGTCCTCCATATTTCATTCATTATAAACTTCTCAAAGTATATCACATATTTCTTATCCCATGTTTATTATGCGAACACAAAAACTTACATTTTATCCCACACTTATTTTATACAATACACGATTCCAATTAGATAATAAAAAAACGCCACATAACAGACATCACGTGGCGTTTTTTGATCAAATTACGTAACAATATACACTTAGAAAATGCGCAAGACTACCTAACAATACAAAAACATGAAAAATTTCATGGTGTCCCATATATTTAAACTCCAACCATTTTGGCTTCGCACCATAAATAAACCCACCAATCGTATAAAAAATACCTCCAAGTACTAGGAAAAGAATACCTCCTGTACTTAAATTATCAGCTAGCGGTGCAAAGAATAGAACAATTAACCAACCCATCAGAAGGTAAATTGCTGTCGATAACCATCTTGGACAATTAAACCAAAACATTTTAAAAACAATACCACAAATCGCAGTTCCATAAACTAAACAAAATAATAGCAAACCATTCGCCGAATTTAATGTAATTAAGCAAAAGGGTGCATATGTACCTGCAATTAATATAAAAATCATAGAATGATCTAGCTTCCTAAAGAAATAAATAACACGTTCACTGGCTACAACACTATGATACACAGCTGATGCCATATAAAGGACCATCATCCCCATACCAAATAAAATAACAGCTGTAATTGCAGCAAAAGATGGCATCTTAACAGAAACCTTCACAATCATAGCTAATAATGCAATAAATGATAATACAGCTCCTCCTAAGTGAGTAAATGCATTAACCGGTTCTCTTACATAAGCATTCATATAAACACCCCTCATATAATTACATGTAGTTTTAATAACTACTTGTAATTATATATATATTATTCATACGGGTCAACATTTACATTTCATTTGTTTCGTAATACCATATTTAAAGATATACTAAACATTAAGTTCCACTAAGTTATAAAAGTGAGGGGTTCTACGTGGAAAATATAAATAAATTACTTGAATCATTACATTTAGAAAAAAATATTAAACTTGAGGATATCCCAAATGTCGACTTATATGTAGACCAAGTTGTCCAACTATTTGAGAATACTTATGCGGATACAACGAGAACTGATGATGAAAAAGTATTAACAAAAACAATGATTAACAATTACGCAAAAGGGAAACTATTCATCCCTATCAAAAATAAAAAGTATTCAAAAGAACATATGATTTTAATCAGCTTAATATATCAATTAAAAGGAGCACTCTCCATTAATGATATAAAAAGCTCCTTAGAAAATATAAATGCACCGTTAATAAACGATGATACATTCGAATTAAATACTCTATATAAAGATTATCTTTCTCTTACTGAAACCAATGTGGAAAACTTTAAGCAAGACGTAAATAAGCGTGTTACGGAAGTAAATGAGGTTTCTTCCTTAGAGGATCCAACACTAGAAAAGTTTTTATTACTAACATCCTTCGTGACAATGAGTAATATGTACAGACGATTGGCGGAGAAGTTAGTGGACGATTTAAAAGAATCGTAAATAAAAAAACTATCCACCTGTTACAGTGGATAGTTTTTTGTTTATTTAATTGCTTCATGAACCTTTAATTGTTTCCCTTTAATCGTTGTATTTTTCATGATTTTTAAAACAAGTGGTCCTTTTCCATTTAATATTTCAACGTAAGAAACATTGTCTTGTATTGTAATAATGCCTATATCTTCTGCTGTAACACCTTTAATTTTAGCAATTGTACCGACGAAATCTACCGCCCTGATTTTCTTTTTCTTCCCGCCATTAAAGTACAATTTCATAATTCCTTTGTTTAGGTCTGCATTTTTATCTTTCTTTATAATTGGTTTAGCATGTATCTTTTCCTCAAATACTGCTTTCCCTTTCATAACTTCTTCCTTTGAAGGTGCAAGTGCCTTTGGAATTTCAAAGCCGATGTACTCCTCAATCTCTTCTAAAAATCTATTTTCATACGGTGTTATGAATGTAATAGCTTTTCCTTTATTACCAGCTCGTCCCGTTCTTCCCGTACGATGTACATAACTTTCTTTTTCTAATGGAATATCATAGTTAATAACATGTGTAATATTATCAATATCAATTCCTCTAGCCGCTACGTCTGTCGCTACTAAATAACGGAACTTTCCTTTTCTAAAATCGTCCATAACTTCAAAACGATCTTCTTGTACCATACCACCATGTATTTTGTCACAAGGATAGTTAACGCGATCTAACTGTCTAAATACGTGATCTACATTTTCTTGTGTACGGCAAAAAATAATACAACTATCTGGATTCTCAATCGTTGTTACATCTTTAAGAAGTGACAGCTTCTCCTCTTCTCTCGTCTCAAAAAGTGTATGTTCAATTTTATCTGTTGTAATCCCAGCAGCCTTAATTTCAATATGCGTTGGCGAATCCATATACTTACGAGATAACTTTTCAACATCTTCTGGAAGTGTTGCTGAAAATAACATTGTCATTCGTTTTGTAGGTAACTCGTCAATAATTGCCTCTACTTGATCGATAAAGCCCATATTCAGCATTTCGTCTGCTTCATCAATAACTAAATACTTCAAACAAGCTAAAGAAAGAGTACCTTTTTCAATATGATCTAACACACGGCCAGGAGTCCCAACTACAATATGTGTTTTTTGCTTTAACTCTAATTTTTGACGTGCAAATGGAGATTTACCATAAACTGCAGCAGCCTTAATTCTTTTGAAGCGGCCTATATTCGTAATATCTTCTTTTACTTGTACCGCAAGCTCTCTCGTCGGTGTTAAAACTAAAGCTTGTGGCTTATTCTCTTCCCACTCCACCATTTCACAAAGCGGTATACCGAATGAAGCGGTTTTTCCACTTCCAGTCTGTGATTTCACAACAAGGTCTTTCTTTTGCAGTGCAACTGGAATAACCTCTCCTTGCACTTCCGTTGGATGTTCATAGCCTAAACCAGTAAGTGCTCTTACAATTTCTTTACTTAATGCATAATCAGCAAAACTTTTTTTACTCATATATTAACCTCTTTTTATGATATATTATTTTCTTTTTTTGCTTTTCCTATCACTGAATCATCATATACGTTATTATCACCTTATTCATTATACTTGAAAGCTCACATAAAAAGGCGAATCATTCGTGATTCGCCTGACTAAACAAAAGGGTTTTCTATTTCAAAAATTTTATAAAAATATTATTTCATTATAAAAATAAACATCTATCATTTCATATACTGTTCAACTAACTGATAACATCTTTCCCTAGTACTAGTTGCCTTCGATGAAATAGTTGCTATCCCTGATAATGTTCCCTGCCCAGATTCATTCCAAGCTTCTTCCGCCTTGCGATCTCGATACGTAATCCATTCACGCTGTTTCTCTCTCAAAGTGTTCATTTCACTTGTAGAAAGTTGCTTTTTCAAAACAGCATAAATCTCATTTAAAGCTTGATCCCATGCATCGTATCTTTTAACTTCCCCTTCTTTCATTTCAGTTGTAATTCCGTTCTCATATAAGTAATCGAACTTTTTCAAACTCTCCTCAATACTATTTAGTTTAGTAATATATTCTGCCTTCTGATCGGTAATAACACTTTCTTTCTTCGGCTTCCCTGCTATTACTTTTTCTTCCTTACGGTTCTCATCTTTTGTTTTATCTACCTCTACTGTCCTCGGCACAATCTGTGTAATTTGTTCATTCGCATTTTGATAATATATTTTAAACTGTTCTTTCCCTTTCGTTTCCCTAATAATTACGTTCAGTTGCTCTTTTACATCCACAAACTTCTGTTGGTTTTTCAACTCTTCTACTTTAGCAAGCATTTGCTTATATTTTTCTTCCTCATCTTTTTGATTAGATAAAGCTTCTCGTTTTTCTTTTGCTTGTTTGGCTAATATAACTGAACTAGCAGAATCATTTTCAATTTCTCTTAATAACGAAATTGCCCGATCTATATTACTTTCCTGCAATGCTTCACTCATTTTATTCGTTTGATTCATCTTCAGCCTTACTTCTCGATCATCCTCCTTTTCTTTTAATGCTAATTCAAAAGATGCGACTGCTCTATCGTATTCTTTATTTTCCAGTGCTAAATCTCCTTGTTTCTTCGCCTTATCAAATGCATCATTATTGCTGCATCCAGCAACAACCAACAAAGTTATTCCTATTGTTAGTATTAACTTTTTCATATTATTTCCTCAGCCCCCTCACCCAAAATAAGAAGCACACATACAATTTTATGCAATTATTGAAACTTTCCTTACTTTTTTTATAAACGAACGTTATTTATATAAAGAACTATTTAAATTCGTTTTTAACGTTATTTTCGAAAGATATTAGCTTTTTTTTAAAAAAAATGTTAAGAAAATCTTTGACTTCTTAATAAAAATAATGTAAATTATCCTATGGACGAACATTTTTAATCAATAAAAATAAAATATTCGTATTTTAGGGGTGTAAATGATGGAAAACGTATTTGACTATGAAGACATTCAATTAATTCCTGCAAAATGTATTGTAAATAGCCGATCTGAATGTGATACAACTGTCACTTTAGGAAAACATAAATTTAAATTACCTGTCGTACCTGCAAATATGCAAACGATTATTGATGAAAGAATCGCAACTTATTTAGCTGAAAATAATTACTTCTATATCATGCATCGTTTCCAACCAGAGAAACGAATCTCATTCATTAGAGATATGCAATCACGTGGATTAATTGCTTCAATCAGTGTTGGTGTTAAAGAAGACGAATACGAATTCGTACAACAATTAGCTGCTGAGCAACTTTCACCTGAATACATTACAATCGATATCGCACATGGTCACTCTAATGCCGTGATCAACATGATTCAACATATTAAAAAACATTTACCAGAAAGCTTCGTTATCGCTGGAAACGTTGGAACTCCAGAAGCGGTAAGAGAATTAGAAAACGCTGGTGCTGATGCAACAAAAGTTGGTATTGGACCTGGTAAAGTTTGTATTACTAAAATTAAAACAGGCTTTGGAACTGGTGGTTGGCAGTTAGCTGCACTTCGCTGGTGTGCAAAAGCTGCAAGTAAGCCAATTATCGCTGATGGTGGTATTCGTACGCATGGTGATGTAGCTAAATCAATTCGATTTGGAGCAACTATGGTTATGGTCGGTTCTCTATTCGCTGGTCATGAAGAGTCTCCAGGGGAAACAATCGAAAAAGATGGCAAACTTTATAAAGAGTACTTCGGTTCAGCCTCTGAATTCCAAAAAGGCGAGAAGAAAAACGTTGAAGGTAAGAAAATGTTCGTTGAGCATAAAGGTTCTTTAGAAGACACTTTAATCGAAATGGAACAAGATCTTCAATCTTCTATCTCTTACGCTGGTGGAACAAAGTTAGACTCAATTCGTACTGTAGATTATGTAGTCGTGAAAAACTCTATTTTCAACGGTGATAAAGTATATTAATTTTTAAATCTAACTAGAAGGACAAGCATTTTTATGCTTGTCCTTCTTTTTCATGTATAAAAATGTAAATTATTTTCATTTTACTGAATTTTCTAGTATCATATTTTTAGATACTTATAATAAGGGGGATATAACAAATGAAAAATGTAATTGAGAAACGCCTTATTCGCGCAGAAGTCCCTACTGAATTGACATGGGATCTTTCTGATTTATACGAATCTGATAAAGAGTGGGAAATTGCATTACGTGTATTAAAAGACGATATAAAAAAGCTTGATACATTTAAAGGACAATTACACACTAGCCCCACTACTTTATTAAATTGCCTGCTTTTAGAGGAAGAGCTTTTAATGAAATTAACAAAACTATATTCATATGCAAATTTAAAAGAATCTGCTGATCGAACGGATCCAGTTATTCAAGCGAACTCTTCAAAAATTTCTGCTTTATGGACAACTGTACATACTGCACTATCCTTTATCCATAATGAAATCCTCTCACTCGAAGAAGGAACAATTGAAAAATATTTAATTGAAGAAACAAAACTTGAACCTTTCCGTAAATCGTTACTAGAAATACTACAAAAAAGGCAGCACACTCTCTCACCTGAAACAGAAGAAGCTCTTGCTGCACTTGGTGAAGTTCATAGTTCTCCCTACAAAATTTACGGTATGACTAAATTAGCCGATATGGATTTCTCTTCTATACAAGATGAACAAGGAAATGATTTGCCTGTATCGTTTGCATTATTTGAAAGTAAATATGAATTTTCTCCAAGCGCATATATACGTAGAAAAGCATATTCATCATTTGTTGCCACATTGAAACGATATAAAAATACAGTTGCAACAACGTATGCTACTGAAGTAAAAAAACAAGTGACACTTTCTCGTTTACGTAAGTACGAGTCTGTTACCCATATGCTTTTAGAACCTCAAAAAGTTCCACTTGAAATGTATAACAACCAACTAGATATTATTTATAACGAATTAGCGCCTCATATGCGCCGTTTTGCAGATTTAAAAAAGAAAGTATTAGGTCTCGATCAAATGCTCTTCTGCGATTTACACGCACCGTTAGATCCTGAATTTAATCCAACCATCACATACGATGAAGCTGGTAAATTAATTCAAGAATCTTTAAAAGTATTAGGACCTGAATATAATACGATTATCAAAACAGGCTTTAAGGAAAGATGGGTAGACCTTGCAGATAATGTTGGAAAATCAACAGGTGCTTTCTGCTCTAGCCCCTATGGTTCCCATCCTTACATTTTAATTACATGGCAAGATACGATGCGCGGGTGCTTCACATTAGCTCATGAATTTGGACATGCTGGTCATTTTTATTTAGCCAATAAAAATCAGCGCATTATGAACGTACGTCCATCTATGTACTTTGTTGAAGCACCATCAACGATGAATGAATTACTATTAGCCCAGCATTTACTAGCGACTACTGACGATAAGAGAATGCGCAGATGGGTTATTCTGCAACTACTCGGCACATATTACCACAACTTCGTCACCCATCTACTTGAGGGAGAATATCAAAGACAAGTATATACCCTAGCGGAAGAAGGGCAAGCACTCACAGCTACAACTTTAACCGAAATAAAAACAAAGGTCCTTTCAACATTCTGGGGAGATTCCGTAGAAATTGATGAAGGCGCTGGCTTAACATGGATGCGTCAACCTCACTATTATATGGGCTTATATTCTTACACATATTCTGCGGGCTTAACTGCATCTACTACTGTAGCTCAAATGATTAAAGAAGAGGGACAACCCGCTGTTGATCGCTGGCTTGATGTACTCCGTGCAGGCGGTACAATGAAACCACTCGAATTAATGAAACACGCTGGAGTAGACATGTCAAAACCAGATGCAATCCGTAAAGCTGTTTCTTACGTCGGTTCCCTAATCGATGAATTAGAGCGCTCTTATCAAGAATAAAAAATAAGCCCTCGCTTTATGAGGGCTTATTTCATATTTATTTTCCAAATCTTTTACGGTATCCACATTTCCTACATAGCTCTTCGACTGCAACTCTTTTCGAAAATCCATCGACAATATTTGTTGCTCTTTCACCTTCAATAATGTTAGAAAATGAATCAGTATTAATATTACCAAGATTGATGATACCTTCACCATCTAAGCAACAAGGAATAACAGTTCCGTTCGCTAAAATTCCAGCCTGATTACGAAGTCCATGACAGAACCCTTTTCCATCATCCTCTTCTTCATGTAATGCCGGCCACTGGAATTCGTAGTCTTGATTAATAAAGACACGTTCCGCAATTTTTATACCTTTTCCTGGTGTAAGCTTCTCTTCAATTTGATAAGATAGATCAAACTCATTTTCAATTATAGATAATAAATCCCTATTTTTCTGGATTTCAGCATTTGTTTTATTATCCTGAGTTAAATTCCATAATCTTAGTGAAACGATTAAATCCGATTGACTTGTCGCCTCTCTAATGAAAGAAAGTATACTCCTTACATAGCCTTCTTTATCTTGCGATCCTGGGTGTCCATCAAAACTGTGCAGCGAAAAATTCATTTGTCTTAACGCAGGCTTATTTAACAGCCTATGCCTTCTCTTATTAATTAACGTTCCGTTCGTTGTAATATTAACTTTAAACCCTTTTTCATGGCTTAAATCTAATAGTTGATCTATTTTCGGATGGAGCAACGGCTCACCCTTCACGTGCAAATAAATGTAGTCTGTGTGAGGTTTAATTTGGTCTAATCTTTTAGCAAAATCCTCTACAGAAATGAATTGCTTCTGCCTTTCCGTCGGCGGACAAAAGCTGCACGCAAGATTACATACACTCGTAATCTCCAAGTAAAACTTCTTAAACTTCTTCACCTTTAATTCCTCACTTCTCTGACTACTTATACTTTTTCCTCTTCATATTACAGCATATTTTTTTAGAAATAGAAACATACTTATTTTAGGAAATAAGCGTTTACTGTATAAAATACTCCTTCAATCTATTTCTAATTTCTGGAAGTTGCATATTACTATCATGTTTTCTATCTTTAATCTCTTGAATACCTCTCTCAAGGATTTCTTTTGCTTTCTCTTCTTTCCCTGACATCATATAAAAATCACATACTTTTTCATAAAAAATAATCGGACTTCTTGTAGCATAATCTGCCGCAGTATTCCAATCATCAATTTGCGAATAATAGGGAATCCCAATATTCATTACATTATGCATGAATTCACTAAATTCCACTTTATCACATTCTAAATTTTTCAGCTTAAAATGCTGGATATTCCTTGTCCATCCTGGAATATTCCACATAGTCCAAAACTCACAATAATTTTCAGAGTTCCATGTACTGAGCGAGAAGCTAAAGGTTAATTCAAAATCGCCTTGTTTACGAGAAAATTTAGGTACACTCTTTGCATAACGGAAGCCCAATCTTTGTAGTTCATCGACTAAAAAATTTTCTATATATAAACTTAGTAGTTGTTTTGGCTTCATACAGTTCTCCTATTACATATTATGAAATATAGAAAACGGCCACATCTGTAGCCGTTTTAATGTACTAGTATACAACTATTTATGATACGGTTCACCGCGATTAATACGAAACGCTCTATATACTTGCTCAAGCAATACTAAACGCATTAATTGATGTGGTAATGTCATCTTTGAGAAAGACAGAGATTCGTTTGAACGCTTCATTACTTCTGAGCTAAGTCCAAGTGATCCACCAATTACAAACGTTACTTTACTCTTTCCATATGTAGCAAGACGATCTAGACTTGCTGCAAATTCTTCTGATGATTTTTGTTTTCCTTCTATTGCTAACGCAATAACGTGCGTATCATCGGAAATTTTATCCAGTATACGTATACCTTCTTTTTCTTTTACAATCAACATTTCTGCTTCACTTAAATTTTCTGGTGCCTTTTCATCTGGCAATTCAATTATTTCTACTTTTGCGTAAGAAGATAATCGTTTTAAGTATTCTGCTATACCTTGTTTTAAGTATTTTTCTTTTAATTTTCCGATTGAAATAATCGAGATATTCACACCTATTCCCCACCTTACAAACACGTTATCCACAGCACTTATCCACATATCCACAAATGTTACCCACATATTGTGTGAGAATCTGTGTTCGATACAACATATGTCGCCTCATTTTGACAAAATTCACATGTTTTCTTCTCTTCTTCAGAGTTATCCACATTGTTAATAACCGGCGCAACTTCACACTCATCCACAATAATATCTAATGCTAATTCAACATGTTCTAAACAACAAGGTAAATTCATATTCTTCACCTCACTTTTCTACAATAGAAAACAGGAGGTAGGCCCTCCTGTTTTTAATACTTTTGAATGCCTAATTTCACAGTTGTTGTCGCTCGTTTTGTACCACGATAAAACGTAAGAGTCATTTTATCATTAATTTTTTTATTATATAAGGCCGTGCGGAACCCAATAATATCGCGCACTGGTTTTCCATCTACCGCCACAATAACATCATGTTCTCTTAGACCAGCTTCCGTACCTGGCGAAGGACTTTTCACATCTAAAACACAAACCCCTTCTGTTACGTTACCTGGTAAGTGTAATGTTTTTGACCAATAGTAATTTGGAATCTCATTTAATGATCTTAGTTCAATCCCAACGTAAGGTCTTTTTACTTTACCGTACTTTTCAAGCTCATTCATAACAGGAACAGCTCTCGTAACTGGAATAGCTAGTCCAATTCCCTCTACTTCTTTTGCTGCAATTTTCATCGAGTTAATACCTATTAATTGTCCAGATACATTTACAAGCGCTCCACCACTATTACCTGGATTAATTGCCGCATCTGTTTGTAATACTTCTACTTGCCAATCGTAATGTCCATCTTGATTTAAATCTACAGGAACAATGCGCTCATTAGCCGAAATAATACCTTGTGTGACAGTTCCGGAAAATTGTAGCCCCAGTGGATTTCCAATTGCAATAACTGGTTCTCCTCTACGAACGGTATTAGAATCACCAATTTCAATCACTTTCTTCACATACTTTGCATCTATTTCTAGTACTGCTAAGTCCGTGACTACATCGGTTCCCAATACTTTACCTGGAACTTTCTTACCGTCACTTAAGCTAACTTCAATACGATTCGCCCCGGCGACAACGTGGTTATTGGTTACAATATACGCATGTCCATCTGTTCTCTTATAAATCACACCAGAGCCTGTACCAGCTTCCGAATCAGCCTCTGAAAAATCATCTCGTTGAATATTAATAACACCCACAACAGCCTCCGAAGCACGATCAACAGCGTCTACAAAGCTAACTTGTTTAACAGACACATTTCCGCTTTGAGCTTCAGCCATATTTTTTTCACTCGCTTCAACTTGCGGAAGCTTACCTTCATGATTTGAAAATAAAGGCGCTCCAAATGCAAATAATGAAGCCCCTACAATTGTTCCCGCTATACTAGAAATAACAATACCTTTATGTTTCTTTTTCCCTGCACGTTTAATACGATATTTTTCTTCATCAATAAAGGACATATTTGTTCACCTATCTTCCTGAAAACAACTATATTCACCTTTATTGTTTACTAAAATGAAGAATTATACGTATTGAATTTTCGTAGGCATTTTTGGATCTGTATCATGTATTTCAAAGGATTCTCCAACCCAAAAACCTTTTTCTTCTAATACTTGTGATACAGACATACGCGCTAATTCTTTCATGTTATTATCTAAGCTTAAATGCGCTAAATAAATGTGTTTTGTCTCGTCTGTAATAACATCCGCCATCGCTAATGCAGCATCCTCATTACAAACGTGACCTACATCACTTAATATGCGTCTTTTAATGCTCCATGGATAGCGTCCCATACGAAGCATTTCCACATCATGATTGCTTTCAAATACGAAAGCGTTCGCTCCCTTAATAACACCTTTCATACGGTCACTTACGTATCCCGTATCTGTAATAAGAGCTAACTTTCTATTGTTGTTATGAAAAGCATAAAACATCGGTTCTGCCGCATCATGAGAAACACCAAATGATTCAACTTCAATATCCCCAAATGTTTTCACGTCGCCTACTGAAAAAATGAATTTTTGATCGGTTGGGATATTACCTATTAAATGTTCCATTGCATTCCATGTTTTCTCGTTCGCATAAACAGGTAAATCATATTTACGCGCCAATACACCTAATCCTTTAATGTGGTCACTATGCTCATGTGTTACAAGAATACCTGATATGTCATTTATATTCAGTTCAGCTTGCTTAAATAAGGCCTCTGTAGCTTTACCACTTAAACCTGCATCGACAAGCAATTTTTTTTCATCTGTTCCTACATATAGCATATTCCCTGTACTTCCACTTGCAAGTACACTAAAATGCATACTCATTCTTTCTCACTCCATTATGTTCTTCCGGCACTTGAGTTTCCCCTAATTCCATAACTTGTCCTTCAATTGCATTCACAAAATAGTCCTTTTTCTGCTCAGTCTTTAAGTTCCACGTTGGAGCAAGCACTTGTATATTAGAAGAAGATTCAGCTAGAGTCGCATATCCAATCTGCGCCTCTTTCACGTGCGTATTTTCTGCAATTTTATTTTTTACATATATATTTTCTAAAGCTGTTTGAGCAGTGATAATTTCTTGTTCTTTCGTTTTTTCACTTTCGCCCATTTCCTTCAAATCCGTTAACATTGTTTGTGTATACGAAACAAGCTCATTTTTTTCATTTAAATCTACAACGATCATTGCATGATTGTTGTAGAAAATCGGCTTCTCCTTATACTTTTGAAAGAAATAAATTTTTGAATCTTTCATTGCCCCAAACTCGTATTTCTGCCCATCAAGCACGTAGTTTTTTAAGAAATCATTATACTTGTCCTTTGATAACGATTTTGCATTTAAAAATGGTTCTTTCAACTTACTTTCTATCTTATATTCTTCTTGCAGATGCACTGTTTGATTTTTTAAAGACTGCACATCTTCTTCCTTAAAGCTTTTATTTTTCGCCATAATAAACGACTCTTTTTTCGGCTCTTTAGGAAAACTCCCCATAGTAATTTTAGACTCTTTTAATTGTTGATCAATTTTTGTTTCTGTCACAAGTTCCAATTGATTACTATCTTGCTTTTGAATGAACTGAAAGATAAGAAAGAGATCTAAAACAAAAAAGGTCACAATAAATATGGTTTTAATTCGATCCCAATCCATTTAGTCCCCCCTCACTCCATTCAAATATTTTTTGCTTACCATTTTCTTCACATTTTACATACCATATCGGCTTTAAAATAACGTTTTTTCCTTCGTTAATGGAATTTTCCAATGATAACTTATAACCAATTCCAACATCCTGAATTGAATTTTTATCAATTTGCGGATTATTCTCTAATGATGTCATCACTGTACGACCCGATGCAAGAGAAGTTGTTAATTGTTTACTAGGTAATTTGAAACTTGGATCAAAAAGGGATCTTTCATACTGCATGATTTCACCCGAACCCCATGCTTGCTTTAATTCCGCCATTCCATCGCTATTAAATACAGGCAACCCATCCTCATATAAACGGAAGGACGTTTTCCCTTTATTAATATAATCAAAACGATAGAGTTTTAAGGCACCACTATGCCCACTTACAAAGTCAAAACTTTTTTGTAAAAGTGCTGCATTATCCATAGATTCATCACTATGTACAGCGGAGTTTTTGTATTTCAACATTGCATTTGACTGATCAATTTCCATAGAACGTATACCATCTGTAAATATTTTTTTTGATTTCTCAGAAATAGGGCTTAAATAACGTGGATCACTAAATAGTGCATTTTTAAATGTATCCTCATCTAACCTAGATCCAAAATACTCTACCTCACTTAATTCCGTAATTCCATCTGGTAAGTACAGTTTTTTTCTATCACTTATTTGATATTCAAAATACGGTCTCGCTACTGTTATAAGTTGATTTTGAGCATTTATAACATCCTTTACATAAACACCACTCAATTTCGCTTCATATATTTTACGATAAGGATAAGTATCATAGGAAACAAAACTAATTTTAATTTCTTGGTCCTTACTTCGAGAAGGGTCGATTATAATACGATTGAAACTCCTATTACCTTCTATGTTTTTATCTTTAAAATTAAACATACTTTTAATCGTATCCAGTGGAATGTTTGTAGGAAAAACAAACTCGATTTTTTCTTCTCCATGTACATACGAAAGAAAATCACCTTTAGGAACTGTCCCTGTCACTTCCTTTAAATCATGTAACTCTCCATTTTCAAGAATTCTATAAATTAAATCCACATTACTCTTGTTTTCACTCACATAATGATTTTTCTCTTTATGAACAATGACAGAGGATGGACGAACAACCTCCGAAAGTTTTATTGGATTTATCTCTTCATTACCTTGAACAAATTTTGCATTTTGTATCGAAGTAGAATCGGGGACATATGTCCATAAGTTAAAAGTAAGAAATAGGCTAATAACAACTAGATTAATTAAAACTATCGTTTTAAAGTTTTCCATACTCATTCCCAATCGTCCTCTTCATCAGTTGCCATTGGCAGTGTGAAATAAATAGTTGTTCCTTTTCCTTCCTCACTTTTCGCCCAAATCGAGCCGCCGTGTGCCTCAATCATTTCTTTCGCAATGGCTAATCCAAGACCTGTACCACCCATTTGTCTTGAGCGAGCTTTATCTACACGGTAAAAACGTTCAAATATTTTATCTACATTTTCCTTCGGAATACCCATTCCTTGATCACTCACACTAATTTCTAATAACTCACCGCGGTCACGCAGACGATATGTTACTGTGCCACCTTCTGGCGAATACTTCAATGCATTGGAAATAATGTTATATAAAACTTGTGTAATTTTGTCTGCATCCATATCAATAAATCGAGATTTTTTAGAGAAAGATCGTTTGAAGCTTACATTTTGCTCTTTCGACATTTCAAAGCGATCGATAACGTTATTAAAGAAATCAGTAAAGTCGACCCATTCCTTCATTAAGCGATGTTCTGTACTATCTAGTTTAGATAGTTGTAACAACGCATTTACAAGTCTAATCATTCTTTCTGTTTCTTCTTGTGTAACTGTTAAAAATTGTGGTGCGATATTCGGATCTTGCCATGCACCATCCGTAAGTGCTTCTAAGTAACTGCGCATTGTTGTTAACGGTGTTCTTAGCTCATGAGATACGTTCGCAACAAACTCACGACGCTCTCGCTCTATACGCTCCTGCTCCGTTACATCATATAATACAGCAATTAAACCATTCGCCTTCCCTGTTTCCTTTTGAATGACAGAGAAACTAGCACGTAAAATATATGGTTCATTCCTCGTACTAAAATCTAATAAAACTGAATCAGGTTCTTCATATAAATGATCCAGCGTAAATTCTTCTTGTATCCCTAACACTTCTAAGACAGATTGATCTAGTGCCGTTTCACGCGAAACATTTAACATTTTTTCCGCAGGATCATTTAATAAAATGATGTCACCTTTTCGATCAGTAGCAATTACTCCATCTGTCATATGTGATAAAACAGATGATAGTTTGCGCCTTTCACTCTCTGTTGAAGAACGGGCTTGTTGTAATTTTTTTGATAAATTATTGAAAGATAATGCTAGTTGTCCAATTTCATCATGGCTATGCACTTTTACTTTTCTCGAATAGTTTCCTTTTGCCATTTCAATTGCTTGTCTCCGCATATCTGAAATTGGTCTTGTAATTGTTTGAGCCAACAAAATCCCAAGTACAGCTGTTACTAGTAAAGCAATTACTGTCCCTGTCGCGAAAATTTGGTTTATATCTTTCATTTGTTTATACACATCTTCCATAGATGCAACAATACGAATGACGCCAAGTACCTCTCCTTCTTGTTCTTTTAGAATAGGAGTAATCATCACTTGAACCCGATGACCTGTTTTCACGTCTTTCTCAACCTTTGACTCTGGTTTTTTTTGTACCATTACCCGTTGTACAGCTGTGTCTGCTGACGTTCGTCCTACTTTATTTTGCTTAGACGCGTCTGAAATTGCCATTAATTTTTTAGTAGAATCAATTACGCTTATTTCTTGAATATCTCTCTTACGATCCGATGCAAGTTTTTGAATCGAATCATTAATAGCTTTATCTACTGATTCTGCTTTAGGACGTTCTTTTACAAACTCTTGCTTCAAGTTATAAGAAAGTAAATTTGTTTGCTGCGTTAAGGAATCTTGAAAACCTTTTACAAGGCTTTTTTCTAATTCCCTAACGAAATATACACCAATTACTTGCATTGCTATTAATATTAACAGCATATATATGAGCACAAATTTTAAATGAATAGATTGAAAAAAACCAACTTTCTTCATATACTATTCCTGTTCTGGGTCACGCAAGTAATACCCTACCCCACGTCTAGTTACAATTAAAGTAGGATGACTTGGATTATCTTCAATTTTTTCGCGTAAACGACGTACTGTTACGTCTACTGTACGTACATCTCCAAAATAATCATAACCCCAAACTGTTTGTAATAAATGTTCGCGAGTCATAACTTGACCTAAATGCTTCGCTAAATAATGTAGTAATTCAAATTCACGATGTGTAAGCTCAATGCTTTCTTCACGCTTCGTTACACTATAAGCATTCGGGTTGATAACGATTGGTCCAATAACCATTTCAGTATTTTCTTCTTTCTCTGCAGCACCACCCTGCTGATGACGACGTAAATTCGCCTTCACGCGGGCAAGTAACTCTCTCGTACTAAAGGGCTTCGTTACATAATCATCCGCCCCAAGCTCAAGCCCTAATACTTTATCAATTTCAGAGTCTTTTGCTGTAAGCATAATAATTGGCATTTCTGAGCTTTTACGTATTTCACGACATACCTCTAAGCCGTCTTTTCCCGGTAACATAATATCTAATAAAACCATATCTGGCTGCTCTTCATTTGCTTTTTCAATCGCCTCATCACCATCATGCGCCATTACAATTTCAAAACCTTCTTTTTCTAGGTTGAACTTCAAAATATCCGCAATCGGTTTTTCATCATCAACTACTAAAATTTTCTTTCCCATCATCGTCTATTTCCTCCTTATAAAAATATGGTCAATAATCCCTAAACACATTGACGTTTATATAGTATGTCCCTATATGACCGCATCCTTGGTTTAAGTATTTTCTCCTCTATTCTCATAGACTCATGTATCATCCACTTTTACACGGAATCCTATACGATCTATAGAAAAACCTCTAGCTTCAACTGCTAGAGGCTCCTCATTCTATTGTAAAATAACTACCCACTTTTGTAAAACTGGACAAAATAAAAAGGATATTAAGTGGGCCCACTTAATATCCTGAGAGTGGCTCGGGACGGAATCGAACCGCCGACACGAGGATTTTCAGTCCTCTGCTCTACCGACTGAGCTACCGAGCCAAAACTATATATAAAACCACTAATGGTGGTATAAACAAAAGTGGCGGTCCCGACCGGGGTCGAACCGGCGATCTCCTGCGTGACAGGCAGGCATGTTAACCACTACACCACGGGACCAAAAATGAACATAAAAAAAACATGACCCGTACGGGATTCGAACCCGTGTTACCGCCGTGAAAGGGCGGTGTCTTAACCACTTGACCAACGGGCCACGAAAAATAAAATGGTGAGCCATGAAGGATTCGAACCTTCGACCCTCTGATTAAAAGTCAGATGCTCTACCAACTGAGCTAATGGCTCATACTCACCAACGTCATGTTTTCGTGACGACAAGACATATCATAACATATTATCTTTTATTTTTGCAATACATTTTTTTATTTTTTTATAAAAGATAAGAAAAAACTCATGAGAGCATGAGTTTTTTCTTACAAAAATCAATTTCTTATATCACTTAAGCTTCGTATACATTACGAACGATATTTGTTTGATTACGATCTGGTCCAACTGAGAACATAGATAATTGGATTCCTGTTAATTCAGAAACACGCTCTACGTATTTTCTTGCATTTTCAGGAAGTTCGTCTAATGATTTTACACCAGTAATATCTTCTTCCCAACCTGGAAGCTCTTCATATACAGGCTCACATTTCGCTAAGATGTTTAAGTTTGCTGGAACTTCATCGATAACTTCGCCATTGTATTTGTAAGCAACACAAATTTTAAGAGTTGGAATACCTGTTAGAACGTCGATAGAATTTAATGATAAATCCGTTAAACCACTAACACGACGTGCATGTCTTACAACAACGCTATCGAACCAACCTACGCGGCGTGGACGACCAGTTGTCGTTCCATACTCACGACCAACTTCACGAATTTGGTGACCAATTTCATCATGAAGCTCAGTAGGGAATGGACCATCACCTACACGACTTGTATATGCTTTACATACACCTACAACGCGAGTAACTTTCGCAGGACCAACTCCAGTTCCAACTGTTACACCACCAGCAATCGGGTTAGAAGATGTAACGAATGGGTACGTACCGTGGTCAATATCAAGCATAACACCTTGTGCACCTTCAAATAATACACGGTGATTGTTATCTAGTGCATCATTTAATACAACAGATGTGTCGCATACATATTGCGCGATTTGTTGTCCATATTCGAAGTACTCTTCAAAGATTTCTTCTACGCTGAAACCTTCTGTGTCGTACATTTTTTCAAATAAACGATTTTTCTCTACTAAATTGCGCTCAAGCTTCTCTTTAAATGCTTCACGGTCTAAAAGATCAGCCATACGGATACCAATACGAGCAGCTTTATCCATATATGCAGGACCGATACCTTTTTTCGTTGTACCGATTTTGTTATCACCTTTACTAGCTTCTTCTAACTCATCTTGTTTTAAGTGATAAGGTAAAATAACGTGTGCACGGTTACTTACACGTAAATTATCAGTACTTACACCACGATCGTGTAAGTATTTTAACTCTTCAAGTAATGCTTTCGGATCTACTACTAAGCCGTTTCCGATTACACAAATTTTCTCTTTATAGAAAATACCAGATGGAATTAAGTGTAATTTATATTTAACTCCGCCGAAAACAATTGTATGTCCCGCGTTATTTCCACCTTGATATCTTGCAACTACTTCCGCATGCTCAGAAAGAAAATCAGTGATTTTACCTTTTCCTTCGTCGCCCCATTGTGTTCCTACAACTACTACTGAAGACATTATTAAAGCACCTCCGCGATTTTCAAACGATCTATTCAAACAATATAATTGTACCAAAACCGAAAAAGAAGTCAACCAAAAAGCGAACATTTTTTTAATAAAATTCATTTTCGTTCGTAAGAATTATATTTTCACATTATGAAAGCCTTATCTTTCCTATATAAAAAAAGAAACACATCTTATTATAAGAAATGTGTTTCTTTTTTATACTGCCTTTATGCCCCATCTTCAAAGCGTCGTTCTAAGTTGACGAATTTATTAAATTCCTTAACAAACGCAAGCTCTACTGAACCTACGGGACCATTACGCTGCTTTGCAATAATAATTTCAATGGTGTTTTTATTTTCCGTTTCTCGGTCATAGTAATCTTCACGATACAGGAAAGCTACAATATCCGCATCCTGCTCGATACTTCCCGATTCACGAATATCAGACATCATTGGACGTTTATCTTGACGAGATTCTACACCACGAGATAACTGCGATAAGGCAATAACTGGCACTTGCAATTCACGTGCAATCCCTTTTAATGTACGAGAAATCTCAGATACTTCCTGCTGACGGTTTTCTCCTGATTTCCCGCTACCTTGAATAAGCTGCAAATAGTCAATTAAGACCATACCAAGACCTTGTTCTTGCTTTAACCTACGACATTTTGCTCGAATCTCATTTACTTTAATCCCTGGTGTATCATCAATATATATACCAGCATTAGAAAGGCTACCCATCGCCATTGTTAATTTTGCCCAATCATCAGAAGTTAATGAACCGGTACGAAGTCTTTGTGCATCAATATTTCCTTCTGCACAAAGCATACGCATAACAAGCTGATCAGATCCCATCTCTAGACTGAAGATCGCTACATTTTCATCAGTTTTTGTCGCTACGTTTTGTGCGATATTTAATGAAAATGCAGTTTTCCCTACCGATGGACGCGCCGCCACGATGATTAAATCATTTCGCTGGAAACCTGCGGTCATCTTATCTAATTCAGTAAATCCAGTTGGTATTCCCGTAACTTCACCTTTTTGATTATGCAAAAGTTCAATTTTATCATAAGCATCTACAAGAACATCTTTAATGTTTTGAAATGCTTTTGCATTTGTTTGATGAGATACTTCTAATATTTTTTTCTCAGCCTCATTTAAAAGGCCGTCCACATCATCTTCTCTCTCATATCCATCAGACACGATATGGGTCGCCGTTCGAATTAAACGACGTAACAGCGCCTTTTCAGCGATGATTCGTGCATAATACTCTACGTTAGCAGCAGTTGGAACAATCTCTGCTAACTCCGCTAAGTAAGAAACCCCACCAACTTCTTCTAGTAATCCTTGATCAGCCATCGCTGACGTCATCATTACTAAGTCAATTGGTTCTCCTTTATCCGACAACCCAAGCATCACTTCAAAGATTTTTTGATGTTTCGTTCGATAAAATGAGTCAGGTACCAATAGTTCTGATGCTGACGTTAACGCATCTTGATCAATCAATATGGCACCTAAGACTGCCTGCTCAGCTTCTATATTATGCGGAGGGGTACGATCAGCCATTACATCACTCATGCGCAATCCTCCTTATTTAATTTATTTTTATTGTTCACTAACATGAACTTTTACTTTTGCTGTTACTTGCGGATGCAATTTCACAGTCACATTTGTATAACCTAATGCACGGATTGCATCATCCATTTCAAATTTACGTTTATCAAGTTTGATTTTGTGTGATTTTTGCATTGCGTCTACGATTTGTTTGCTTGTGATAGAACCAAATAAACGGCCACCTTCTCCAGATTTCGCCTTCAGTTCCACAGTTAATTTCTCTAAAGTTTCTTTCAGCTCTTTTGCATTCTCAAGCTCTGCTGCTGCATCTTTTTCTTCTTTGCGTTTTTGAGCTTCTAAAGTTTTCATACTGCTGTTTGTTGCTTCCGCAGCTAATCCTTGTTTTAATAAGAAATTATTTGCATAACCGTCTGGTACGTTTTTTATTTCTCCTTTTTTACCTTTACCTTTTACGTCTTTTAGAAAAATTACTTTCATGATTGTGTGCCTCCCTGTAAATAGTCATCAATAACAAATCGAAGCTTCTCCTCAGCTTCATCTACTGTAACATTTTTCATTTGTGTGGCTGCATTTGTCAAATGCCCGCCACCTCCTAAATTCTCCATGATTAGCTGTACATTCAATTCACCTAAAGACCTGCCGCTAATCCCAATGAAATTCTCTCCGCGTTTCGCAATAACAAATGATGCAATGATACCTGTCATCGTCAATAACGTATCCGCTGATTGTGCAATAAGCACCTGATCATAATAATCATCGCTATCAACTTTAGCAATCGCAATTCCATTTTTATAAATGTACGCATTTTTAATGGCTTTTGCAACTCGTAAATACTGATTCATGTCTTCTTTTAAAAGCTCTTGTACAAGTACAGTGTCTGCACCATGCGAGCGTAAATAAGAAGCTGCATCAAATGTGCGAGCGCCTGTACGGAATGTAAAACTTTTCGTATCAACAATAATACCAGCTAACAATGCCGTTGCTTCTAACATTGTCATCTTTAAATTTTTCGGTTGATACTCAAGTAATTCTGTAACAAGCTCTGCTGTTGAAGAAGCATACGGTTCCATATAAACAAGCAATGGATCTTCAATGAAATCTTCCCCGCGGCGATGATGGTCAATAACCACTACATTTTCAATCTTATGTAACAGTTTTTCCTCCATCACCATCGAAGGTTTATGCGTATCAACAACAACAAGTAATGAATCATCATTTGCAAATTCCATCGCTTGCCCTGGTGTAATAAAGTGTGACCATAACTCTTCATTTTGTTTCACTTTATCCATCAAACGTTTGATTCCTTTATCCGAATCATTTTCGTCTAACACAATATATCCTTTGCGCTCATTTAATTGCGCTACCTTTAAAATACCAATCGCTGCACCAATCGCATCCATATCAGGAGCTCTATGCCCCATTATAATGACATTACTGCTTTCTAATACTAAATCCTTTAACGCATGCGAAATAACTCTAGCACGTACACGAGTGCGCTTTTCGACCGGATTCGTTTTACCGCCGTAAAATTTAACTTTACCTGTCGCTTGTTTAATAGCTACTTGATCTCCACCACGTCCAAGCGCAAGGTCTAAACCAGATTGAGCCATTGCTCCAAGCTCTGATAAAGGCATATCACCCGATCCGACACCTACACTTAATGTAAGTGGTATATTCCTTTTGGATGTTTCTTCACGCACTTGATCTAAAATGTTAAACTTACCTTTCTCCATTTGCGCTAAAATACTTTCATTTAGTACAACGAAGAACCTCTCTGAAGATGCACGTTTTAAATAAGCACCATACTTAACAGCCCATTCATTTAGACGTGACGTGACAAGGCTTGTTATATTCGTACGTAATTGATCATCTAATCCTTGTGTAACTTCATCATAATTATCTAAATAAATAACGGCTAAAACCGTACGCTGATCCTCATACATTTTTTCAATCTCTGTTTGCTCAGTTACATCAAAAAAATAAATTAGTTTTTCTTCTTTCCTTACAAAAACACGGAACTTTCGACTATTTAAAGATACTATATCGTCCGAAGTCTCTCCTTTAATAAAAAGGAGTAATGTTTCTGATACATCGTACAGATGCCACCCAGCTAATGCGTGTTGCCCCAAACATGAAGACAAGTAAGGATTTGCCCAATCAATCCCATACTCTTTATTGTATAACAATATACCGATTGGCATCTGGTTGAATGCTTCGTTACTCACTTTTTTTACCCTAGTAATCATATCTGTCGTATACTTTTCAAAATTCCTTTGAAAGTTAAGTTCAAATCGTATAACTAAAAAGAAAACGATGCTAAAAATAAAAAAGGCGGCTATCCCCATAATTAAGTGAAAATAACAAAGAATCGAGATTAGCACCAAAACAAAAAATGCCAATACGTAAACAGGATATAAAAACCACTGTTTCTTATAAAATTCAGGCATGTATACAACTCCTATAACGTAAAACCAACACAATTTCTAGTTAGTTAAACAGATTAAACACCTTAAAATAGCATAAAAATGCTATTTTACCCCTTTGTTTTTCATTGCATTTTAGAACGCAATGAAATCCCTAAATCAATTATACCTAAGATTGTCACAAGAGGAAACAGCATTGGAATAAACATACATACAATAAAACTAATAATAGGAACGCCTTTCGTAAAACCTTTTTTGTGTGCTAAAAAAGTGATAAACGTTAATCCTTGCAATACAAGTAGCAAGGCAAAGATTACATGTAGATTAGCAAATACCATATGCAAATATGATGTTGGTTCAACTTTCATGAAAGTTGATAGCAAAATAAACATGACGTAATACCAGACAATACTCTTTGGCAATTGTATATCTTTAAATTTAGGCCAAGGTGTCGCGTCGTACTTTAACTTTCTCAAAACACTACCTGATATTATCACTGTGATCCAAGAAAAACATACAGAAACTAGCACAAGTATACTTGGAAATAACGTTTGTAATATATCGTTCATTTGTGCAAATAACTCTTTTTGTTCTTTACTAACTGGCATACCAGCCGCATTTGCTATTTTTTCACTTTGCGCGATGCTTTCACTAAACATATTTTGCATTTGCTTCATTAAATCTATGTTAAAGAACTTTATACTTCCCACATAAATGAGCATCATACCAATTAAATATGCAAGTGTTCCAGCTATCAATATCTCCACTGGTTTTTTCCCTTTTTTATACATATATCCTAATACAATACCTATTAATCCAAACATCACTGTCTTTATGAGACTAATCGGTTGACTCACGATAACTGTAACAAAAAGCGCCGCTACAAAAATTACGAGCACATTAGATAGTTTATGTCTTACTGTTAATAATATAAATGGTAACGGCAACGCAAATATTGCAACTGTGCCTAAAATCGGAACATACATAGATATCAGCAATAACATTGCATATACAGCCAATAACGCTGCGCCTTCGGTAATAAACCTTGCTTTTTTCACATTTTAACCTCTCTTTCAAAAAGAAAAGCATAGCAAAATGCACAGTAGAGTCCGACTCTACTGTGCATTTCATACGCTATTATTCACCAACATATGGTAAAAGTGCCATTTGACGAGCACGTTTAATTGCAACTGTAAGTTTGCGTTGGTATTTTGCGCTTGTTCCTGTTACACGACGAGGTAAAATTTTACCACGCTCAGAAACGAAACGTTTTAATAAATCAACATCTTTATAGTCAATGCGAGTGATGCCGTTAGATGTGAAGAAACACACCTTACGACGCTTCGCACGTCCACCTTTGCGTCCTGCCATGTCTATTCCCTCCATTCTTTGTTAAAAATAGCCGATTCATACCATTAAAATGGTAAATCGTCGTCCGAAATGTCAATCGGTTGACCAACATTCGAAAATGGATCGTCATTCTTCGTAAATCCAGAGTTACCTTGATTACCTTGGTTACCTGAATTACTAGATTGACCAAATGGGTTAGAGCTTTGGTTACCGAAACCAGCTCCTGATGGTTGCTGATTGAATGAACCACGTTGCTCCCCACCGCCATTACGCGGCTCTAAAAATTGTACGCTCTCCGCAAGAACTTCTGTTACATATACACGTTTACCATCTTGTCCATCGTAATTACGAGTTTGAAGACGTCCGTCTACGCCTGCTAAGCTACCTTTTTTCAAATAATTTGCCACGTTTTCTGCTTGTTTACGCCATATTACACAATTAATAAAGTCAGCTTCACGCTCACCTTGTTGATTCGCAAATGCGCGATTCACAGCTAACGTAAAAGTAGCTACTGCAACACCATTGGGCGTGTAACGTAAGTCAGGGTCCTTAGTTAAACGACCAACGAGGATAACACGATTCATCAATCGAACCACTCTCCCTTATATATCAATTATTTTTCTTCTTCTTTAACAACGATATGACGAAGGATATCTTCGTTGATCTTAGCTAAACGGTCGAATTCGTTAATCGCCTCTGAGTTAGAGTTCACGTTTAAGATCATGTAGAAACCTTCACGTAAGTCGTTGATTTCGTAAGCTAAACGACGCTTACCCCACTCTTTCGTGTTAATGATTTCTGCACCATTGTTTGTTAAAACACCTGCAAAACGTTCAACTAAAGCTTTTTGAGCTTCTTCTTCAACGCCAGGACGAATGATGTACATAATTTCGTACTTTCTCATTACACTTTCACCTCCTTTTGGTCTAAACGGCCCATAATGGGCAAGGAGCAATTAATTTATAGTAATTACTCACGAGTTTAGATTATATCATAGTAAGTTATATGAATCAACTCACCAATACGTAAAAAACTTGGCAAACATATAATATATTTGCCAAGTTCATATCTTTATTTTTCCTAGGAAATATTAAATTAAACGTTAAAGCGGAAGTGCATAACATCTCCGTCTTTTACGATATACTCTTTTCCTTCTAAACGTACTTTTCCAGCTTCTTTTGCAGCTGTCATAGAACCGTTTGTCATTAAATCATCATAAGAAACTGTTTCTGCGCGAATAAATCCACGCTCAAAGTCTGTATGAATTACGCCAGCACATTGTGGTGCTTTCATACCTTGTTTAAACGTCCATGCACGCACTTCTTGCACACCAGCTGTGAAGTAAGTAGCAAGTCCTAATAAGTCATATGCAGCACGAATTAACTGATCTAAACCAGATTCTTCAATACCTAATTCTTCCAGGAATACTTTTTTCTCTTCTTCGTCTAACTCAGCGATTTCTGATTCGATTTTTGCACATACAACGATAACTTGAGAATTTTCATTTGCAGCAAATTCTTTTACCATTTGTACATATTTATTTTCAGAAGGATCCATAATATCATCTTCACTTACGTTTGCTACGTATAGCATTTCTTTCGTTGTAAGTAAATGAAGGCCTTTAACAATCTTCATTTGCTCTTCTGTAAATTCAACAGTACGAGCTGGTTTTCCCTCTTCGAAAGCTTCTTTTAAACGCACTAAAATTTCATGCTCATATACTGCTTCTTTATCTTTTTGTCTTGCTAATTTCGCGACACGCTCGATACGTTTATCAACTGATTCTAAATCCGCTAAGATTAGTTCTAAGTTGATTGTTTCAATATCATCAATTGGATCTACTTTCCCTGAAACGTGTGTAATGTTTTCATCTTCAAAACAACGAACAACTTGGCAAATTGCATCTACTTGGCGAATGTGAGATAAGAATTTATTTCCTAATCCTTCACCTTTACTTGCACCTTTTACGATACCTGCAATATCAGTAAATTCGAATACAGTCGGAACAGTTTTTTTCGGTTCTACTAATTCCGTTAATTTATTTAAACGCTCATCTGGTACTTCTACGATCCCTACGTTTGGGTCAATCGTACAGAATGGATAGTTCGCAGATTCTGCTCCTGCTTGTGTAATTGCATTAAATAAAGTGGACTTTCCTACGTTAGGTAATCCAACAATCCCAGCCGTTAATCCCATATTTTTCACTCCTATGTCTCAATCTTTCATCATTATAGATAGTAACGAAAAAAATGACAAGTTTCCTCCAAACGAAAAAAAGTAACAATTGCCCACTGCAACTGTTACTTTCTCTCTATTCTTCATGCTTCACAAGTATTTTTTTTACCTTACGATCAAACTCTCTTCGAGGAATCATTACCGAATGGTCACATCCCTCGCACTTAATGCGGATATCCATTCCCATACGAATAATCTTCCAGCGATTTACACCACATGGATGGGCCTTCTTCATTTCCACAACATCGTACAAGTTATATTGCTTTTGCTCCACTCTCCAAACCCCTCTCTATACTAAATTGCTTTTTCACTAACCAATTCTTCACGATTATATAAAACCATACGTGGATATGGAATTTCAATTCCATGTAAATCTAGACGATTTTTAATTTCTTTACGAAGGGCTCTTGCAATAACTGCATGTTGCATTGGCTCCACTTCAACAATAACACGTAATATAACTTCTGATGCAGCTAATGTTTGTACACCTAACAATTGAGGTGTTGTTACCATCTTCTCGTACTTTGCAGGTAATTCTACTAATAACTCTTCAATTACTTGCTCTGCTTTTGCTATGTCAGCCTCATACGAAATAGATACATCAACGAATGCCACGCTATTACTGACTGAAAAATTAGTAACTTGAATGATACTTCCGTTTGGCAAAGTATGAATTTCACCTGTCCAACTCTTTACTTTTGTCGTACGCAGTCCAATTTCTAAAACGACTCCTTCAAACTGACCAATTCTTACATAGTCACCTACTGAAAACTGATCTTCTAACAAAATAAATAGTCCTGTAATGACATCTTTCACTAAACTTTGAGCACCAAATCCGACTGCTAAACCAATGACCCCAGCACCAGCTAATAGACCTGATGCATTAATATTGAACACGCCTAAAATCGCAATTAACATGATAAACATAACAACGTATGCCACAATATTTTCAAGTAACTTCGCTACTGTAACTGTACGACGTTCTGAAATTTGAATTGGCGAGCGACTTCCCATACGAAACGCATTTCGTACAATTGCCCTTGCAACTCGCACAACGATTGCACCAAGTATTAAAATAACGACTATTTGTAGTGATTTTACACCTATATTCGTCCAATCAATAGACTCAAACCATTTCAACGCTAAATCCATGTACCTCTACCTCTCCAGCTAAAATTTCTTTTTAGTTATCCTTCTTATTGTATCAGAAGTCTCTCTGATTTCTGAAAAAATTTTATGACTTTAATTCCATTTGTTAACTTCTATCCAGGTATAAAATGGAGCGAATATATATATACTAGTACTATTATTTCCGTTTTCACTCACATTTTGCAAAAAGTACGCACTTATAGTTTTCCATTTTACTCAACGTATAACATATTTTGAAAATTTATTAAAAGGATGGGTGCTTCATGAATATTGGAAGTTTTCGCTTACCTTTTTTCGAAAAAGAAACTCAAAATGTTATGCATCAAGACTTAGAAGCCTCCGAGACAATCAGTAATTTCCTACTTTCCCATATCCCTATTAGAACTAATACACCACTTATTCTCGTTTGTATTGGGACGGATCGTTCCACCGGTGACGCACTCGGTCCATTAGTCGGTACAAAACTGGAACAAGTAGAAATTAAGAACTTCCAAGTATTCGGCACACTAGATGAACCAATACATGCGTTAAATTTAGAAGAGAAAATTCAGAATATACAGAAAGGAAATCCTACTTCTTTTATAATTGCTGTTGATGCATGCTTAGGAAAATCTCAAAGTATCGGTTCAATCACTACCGGAATGGGACCTAGTAAACCTGGAGCTGCGATGAATAAGAAATTACCTGCAGTTGGTGATTTGCATATACATGGCATCGTCAATCTAAATGGTTTTATGGAGTTTTTCGTTCTTCAAAATACAAGGTTAAGTTTAGTCATGAAAATGGCTGATGTAATCGCACAAAGTATCAAAGAAACGGACCAAAAATTATCTACGTTAAAAAAAGCAAACCATCTCTAAATAATAAGATGGTTTGCTTTTTAGTTTTTCTGTGCTAATAATTCTAAAATACGATTTAAATCTTCTTTATTGAAAAATTCAATTTCAATTTTACCTTTTTCTTTTTTTGTTTCTTTAATTTTTACATCTGTACCAAACTTTTCTCTTAAGAACGTTTCGCGCTCTACGAAGAATATATTTCGCTCTTTTTTTATCTGTTTTGTTTCACGTGAAACGCTTTGATTAATCTCTTGGACAATTTTTTCTAATTGGCGAACATTTAATCCTTCTTTTTCGATTCGTTTCAATAAAGACTTCAGCTGTTCTTCATCTTTTATCGTAAGTAAGGTTCTACCGTGAGCCATTGAAAGTTGACCATTTGCAATCATATCTTGTACGAACGAAGGGAGGCTTAATAACCGAGTATAATTTGCAATGTAAGGTCTGCTTTTACCAAGACGTTTCGCTAATCGTTCTTGCGTTACATTTAGCTCATTCATTAACATCTGATATGCCATTGCCTCTTCCATAGGATTTAAATCTTCTCGTTGTAGGTTTTCAAGCAAAGCAAATTCCATCATTTGCTGCTCGTTTAATTGCCTTACAACAGCAGGCACCTTTTCAAGTCCAGCCTCTTTAGCAGCACGATATCTTCTTTCACCTGCAACAATTTCATATCCCTTAATACTCTTTCTAGCGATTAATGGTTGCAATATGCCATGTTCTTTAATAGAAGCCGCCAATTCCTGAATTGCTTCTTTATTGAAATGCTTACGTGGTTGATATGGATTCGGCCTTAATTCAGTTACTATAATCTCCTGAATCGTTTCTTCTTCCTTCACATCCAAATCAGGAAAAAACACATTAATTCCTCTTCCTAATCCTTTAGCCACCTGCAATCACTTCCTCTGCTAAATCTATATATACTTCTGCTCCTCTTGATTTAGCGTCATACTGCATAATCGGTTTCCCATGACTTGGCGCCTCACTTAAGCGCACATTTCGAGGAATAATCGAACGGTATACTTTATCCCTAAAGTATTTTTTCACTTCATCTATAACTTGAATCCCTAAATTTGTACGGGCATCCAACATCGTTAACAATACACCTTGGATTGCTAAATTTTTATTTAAATGTTTTTGCACAAGTCGAACTGTATTTAATAGCTGACTTAATCCTTCTAGTGCGTAATATTCACACTGAACAGGAATAATAACTGAATCTGCTGCTGTTAATGCATTAATCGTTAATAACCCTAAGGATGGGGGACAGTCGATAATAATATAATCATATTCATCACGAACTGGCTGTAATGCCCTTTGCAAACGTACTTCCCGGGAAATAGTCGGTACCAATTCAATTTCAGCACCGGCCAATTGAATTGTAGCGGGTAGAACATCTAAGTTTTCAGTTGCGGTTTTCCGTATAACTCCTTGAACATCTGCATCTTCCACCAGAACATTATAAATACATTGATCTAATTCGGATTTTTCAATTCCCACACCAGTCGTGGCATTTCCTTGAGCATCAATGTCTACGAGAAGGACCTTTTTACCTACTTGCGCCAATCCAGCCCCTAAATTAACAGATGTTGTTGTTTTTCCAACACCGCCTTTTTGATTAGCAATAGCAATGATTTTTCCCATGATGTCACCTACTTTCAACCTTTCTATCTTATTCTAGTAACAATTACGTTTATTGTAACATGAAATAAAAGCTTTTCTTTTACGTCCTTATTAAACTTCAAAATTTATTTCTAAACTCCTTCTTCATTAACAAGAAAATATAGTAAAAGAGACCTCTCCACTAGGATAAGGTCTCTAACACGCCATTATTATTTTTTCTTCGGAATTTTAATCGTAATTTGATAGTACTCATCAAATTCTTCTTCCTCAGAATTAACATTTAAACCACTATTAGTAACCATTTGTAATGACTGCCTAATTGTATTCATAGCAATTCTCGTATCTCTACTTACAGCTTTTTGCTTTGCTTTACGCTTCGGTTTTGCTTCCTCTAGTAATTTTGCAATTCGTTCTTCTGTTTGCTTTACATTCAGTTGTTTTTCCACAATTTCTTGTAAAACCTTCAGTTGTAATTCCTCATTTTTTAAAGGAATGAGAGCACGAGCGTGACGTTCTGTAATAGTTTTTTCTAATAACGCACTTTTTATTTCCTCAGGCAACTTTAATAATCGCAACTTATTTGCGATTGTGGATTGCCCTTTTCCAAGTCGTTGTGCCAATGCTTCTTGTGTTAAATTATGTAACTCAATCAGCTTTTGATATGCCACAGCTTCCTCGATTGCTGTTAATTCCTCACGTTGCAAATTTTCAATTAGCGCTACAGAAGCTGTCTCTGTATCATTTAAGTTCTTTATAATTGCAGGAACCTTTTCCCACCCTAGCTTCGTTGCTGCGCGGAAACGTCTTTCTCCAGCAATAATCTCGTACTTATCATCCTCATATTGCCTCACGACAATCGGCTGGATAAGCCCATGAGTACGAATCGTTAATGCTAGTTCATCGATTCGTGCATCATCGAAAACTGTTCGTGGTTGATAACGGTTAGGGGTAATATTTACTATCGGGATTTCTTGTATTTCCTCATATACCTTTTTATCTATTTCTTCATGGCTTTCCTCTTGTAATTCGAATTCGCTCTCTTTATCTCCAAAGCCAAATAAACGAGAAAACGTATTTTTCATACATATTCCACCACCTTTTAGGCCTATTGACTATTCTCCATAAAATGTTTCCTATGAAACATTTACGTTTTCATTTATATAATTCAATCTTACGTCTAATAAGATTTATTTTTCAATAGGTAATTTATTGGGTGTTCCCGGTTTGCGTGGATATTTCTTTGGTGTCTTGCGCTTTTTCTCGATTAATAAAATATTACGTTCACTTTCCTCAAATGGTAATTGGAATGTAGACATTTCTTTTAATTCCCCGCCTAGCACCTCTAAAGCATACTTACCATTTTCGATTTCTTCATTAGCTGCAGCGCCTTTCATTGCAATAAATGTTCCTCCAACTTTTACAAGCGGTAAACATAGCTCACTTAATACAGAAAGACGCGCAACTGCACGTGCCATTACAATATCGTATGATTCACGTACACCTTCTTTTTTCCCAAATGTTTCAGCACGATCATGACAAAATGCAACATCACTTAACTCTAATTTTTGCGCTAAGTGATTTAAGAAATTAATACGTTTTTGTAATGAATCTACAATTGTTACTTTTAAATGCGGGAAACAGATTTTCAGCGGGATACTTGGGAATCCAGCTCCTGCGCCAACATCACAAATAGAGAATGGTTTCGAAAAATCATAATAAAAAGCAGCTGTAATAGAATCAAAAAAGTGTTTTAAGTATACTTCTTCCTTCTCCGTAATAGCTGTTAAATTCATTTTTTCATTCCACTCTACTAACGTTTCAAAGTAGATTTTGAACTGCTCTAATTGTCTAGAAGAGAGGGTGATACCCTTCTCTTCTAGCATAGATTGAAATTGTTCTATGTTCATCTAGCAATATCTCCTTACTATTTATTGGTTCGATACTCGTGCAATTTTTCCTTGTTCGATATACACAAGCAAAATGGAAACATCAGCTGGATTTACGCCAGAAATACGTGAAGCCTGCCCCATTGAAAGTGGACGAACATCTTTCAATTTCTGTCTCGCTTCTGAGGCAAGGCTAGAAATCGCATCATAATCAATATCCACAGGAATTTTTTTGTTTTCCATTTTCTTCATACGCTCTACTTGCTGTAAAGATTTTTCAATGTATCCTTCGTACTTAGTCTGAATTTCAACTTGTTCCGTAATTTCATCACTTAACGCTACTTCACTTGGTACTAAAAGATGAATATGCTCATATGTCACCTCTGGACGACGTAATAAGTCACTTGCACGTATTCCATCTTTCAATTCACTTCCGCCAATACTACGAATTAATTCTTGAACTTCAGGACGTGGTTTAATAATAATGCTCCCTAAACGTTCCTTTTCCTGTTCAATTTGTAACTTTTTATTTGTAAATCGCTCATAGCGATCTTCTTTAATTAAGCCAATTTCACGACCAACTTCAGTTAAACGAAGATCAGCATTATCGTGACGTAATAATAGGCGATATTCTGCACGAGACGTTAATAAACGATATGGTTCATTTGTACCTTTCGTTACAAGGTCATCAATTAAGACACCGATATAAGCATCAGCACGACCTAAAATAACTTCTTTTTTACCTAAAGAACGACACGCTGCATTAATCCCAGCCATAAGCCCTTGTCCTGCTGCTTCTTCATAACCAGAAGTTCCATTAATTTGTCCTGCTGTATATAAATTTTTAATTTTTTTCGTTTCAAGTGTCGGCCATAATTGAGTTGGTACAATTGCATCATATTCAATTGCATAACCTGTACGCATCATTTCAACATTTTCTAGACCAGGGATTGTTCTAAGCATGTCACGTTGCACATCTTCTGGTAAACTTGTCGATAACCCTTGAACATATACCTCTTGTGTATTACGTCCTTCTGGCTCTAAGAAAATTTGATGACGTGGTTTATCATTAAATCTAACTACCTTGTCTTCAATTGAAGGGCAATATCTAGGCCCTGTTCCTTTAATCATACCAGAATACATAGCTGAGCGATGTAAGTTTTCATCTATTAAACGATGTGTTTCTGTACTTGTATACGTCAACCAACATGGAATTTGATCCATAATAAATTTTGTCGTTTCAAAAGAGAAAGCTCGTGGCTTGTCATCACCT
Organism: Bacillus silvicola; assembly: GCF_050524305.1. Lineage (NCBI taxonomy): Bacteria > Bacillati > Bacillota > Bacilli > Caryophanales > Bacillaceae > Bacillus > Bacillus silvicola. Next base: position 1,217,941 of record NZ_JBNGVC010000013.1, on the reverse strand, counting down.
GGTTGGATTTCTGTTTTACTGTAATCAATCGTATTACTATTTACACGCGGAGGCGTACCTGTTTTAAATCTAACAAGATCAAAACCAAGTTCCTCTAAATGTTCAGATAAAGTAATAGATGGTTGCTGATTATTTGGACCGCTTGAATATTTTAAATCTCCCATAATAATCTCACCGCGTAAAAATGTTCCAGTTGTAATTACAACTGTTTTCGCTGTGTATTCAGCACCAGCTTGTGTAATTACCCCTTTACATACACCATCTTCAACAATTAAACGCTCTACCAGGCCTTGAAACAACGTTAAGTTTGGTGTTTCTTCAATTGTTTTCTTTAATTCATGTTGGTAAGAGAATTTATCAGCTTGTGCACGAAGCGCACGTACAGCTGGTCCCTTACCCGTATTTAACATACGCATTTGAATATGTGTCTTATCAATATTGCGTCCCATTTCTCCGCCTAATGCATCAATTTCACGAACAACAATCCCTTTTGCTGGTCCACCAACAGAAGGGTTACATGGCATGAATGCTACCATATCTAAGTTAATTGTTAACATTAAGGTGTTTGAGCCCATTCGTGCTGCCGCAAGACCAGCTTCACATCCTGCATGACCTGCACCGATTACTATGACATCGTATGAACCGGCATTGTATCCCATTGTTTATTCCTCCTAATAATCTCTATCTTTCTAAAACGTTGCTTCGCTTTATTATTTTCCTAAACAAAACTGAGAGAATAACTGGTCAATTAGGCTTTCATGGACGGTATCACCAGTAATTTCACCAAGTATTTCCCACGTTCTTGTTAAATCAATTTGTACCATATCGATTGGAACACCATTTTCTATCGCTTCAATTGCATCTCCAATTGTCGTTCCTGCTTGTGTTAATAATCCAATATGTCTCGTGTTAGAAACATATGTCATATCTGCAGAATCAATTGCTCCTTCAAAGAATAAATCAGCTATCGCCTTTTCAAGCTCATCAATTCCCTGCTCCTCAATTAAAGACGTCGTAATAACACGATTTCCTGCAGCTAGCTCTGTAACACGTTCCATATCAATTTCTTGCGATAAATCTGTCTTATTGACAATAATAATGAAGTCTTTTCCTTGTACGGCACGGAATAGTTCTTCATCTTCATTCGTTAAAGCTTCACTATAATTGACTACAACTAACACTAAATCGGCTTGGCTCATCATTTCTTTTGAACGCTCTACACCAATTCGTTCAACAACATCTTCTGTTTCACGAATACCAGCTGTATCTATAAGTTTAAGTGGTACACCACGCACATTAACGTACTCTTCAATAACATCTCTCGTTGTTCCTGCAATATCAGTTACGATTGCCTTTTTCTCTTGAACGAGACTATTTAATAGCGATGATTTTCCAACGTTAGGTCTACCAATAATCGCAGTAGCAATACCTTCACGTAAAATCTTTCCTTGCTTCGATGTCTCTAATATTTTTGCAATTTCAGCACGAACATGTGTAGCTTTCTCAATTAAGATATTATGCGTCATCTCTTCTACATCATCATATTCTGGGTAATCTATATTTACCTCAATATGGGCTAACGTTTCCAATATGTCTTGACGCAGGCGACCAATTAATTTAGATAATCGCCCTTCCATTTGGTTGATTGCCACGTTCATAGCACGATCTGTTTTTGCACGGATTAAATCCATAACAGCTTCCGCTTGTGATAAATCAATACGCCCATTTAAAAAAGCACGTTTCGTAAATTCACCAGGCTCTGCCAAACGTACTCCTTGTGCTAAAATAAGCTGTAATACTTTATTTACCGAAACAAGTCCACCATGACAGTTGATTTCTACTATATTTTCACGCGTAAAAGTCCTAGGTGCACGCATAATCGATACCATAACTTCTTCAATTACTTGATTTGTATCTAAATCGACAATATGACCATAATGAATTGTATGAGAATCAACCTGTGTTAAATCTTTCCCTTTAAAAATACGATCGACTTTCTCAATCGCATCATCCCCACTTACTCGAACAATGGCAATTGCACCTTCCCCAAGAGCTGTGGAAATTGCGGCAATTGTATCGAATTCCATGTCCTTTCACCTCACTTGCTTATTTATCTCTATTTCAACATGATTTTTTTACGTCACTAAATTATTAGGATACCATAACGAACCTATCTGCAAAAGAATAATAACTCATTTTATTATGTCCTCATGTAAAAAACACTAAACTTATTAACAGTGGATAAGTTTAGTGTTTTTTAGTTATCCACATTTGTTTTCGCCTCAAAAAAAACCGGCACTCAATTGAGTCACCGGTCACTTGGAAGATATTACAACATATCGATGTGGTTCTTTTCCTTCAGAAGTTGTAATGATATTTTGATGATTAGATAATGCTTGATGAATAATCTTTCGTTCAAAAGATGGCATAGGTTCCAACATAACTCTTTTTTTCGTACTTACTGCTTGTTTTGCTAATCGATAAGAAAGCAATTCTAACGTAATTTTTCTTTTACTACGATAATTTTCAGCATCTAGTGTGATGCCAATATATTGCTTTGTATTACGATTCGCCACAAGTTTTGTTAAATACTGTAAAGAATTCAAGGTATTTCCTCTTTTACCAATCAAAACACCTACATTTTCACCATAAATTGTAAATTCCACTTCGCGGCCTTTTACAACTTTTCTAATCTCAACTTCCACACCCATATTGCGAATAACATTTTTCAAATATTCTTCACACTCTTGGATGGGATCTTTCTTCACTACAACTTCTACTATAGCGGGGCGATTCCCAAATAAACCCAGGAATCCCCTCTTACCCTCATCAATAATCTTTATATCTACTCGATCTTTCGAAACATTTAATTGTCTTAAAGCATCTTGTACTGCCAGCTCGACTGTTTGTCCTTTAGCAGTAATTATACTCACTTGCTTGATCCTCCTGCCTTACTAGCCTTAATTTCAGGCCCTTTGATCAAATACATTTGAGCAATACCAAAGATGTTACCAACTACCCAGTATAGTGATAATGCTGCTGGGAAGTTAATTGCAAAGACTAAAATCATGATTGGCATAAGCCAAATCATCATTGCCATTTGCGGGTTTTGTCCAGCTGTCCCTGCCATTGCAAGTTTTTGCTGAATAAAGGTCGTAATAGCCGCAACAACTGGAAGGATATAGTAAGGATCTGCCTGTCCTAAATCAAACCATAAGAATGTATGCTTACTAATTTCTGATGTTCTCATAATCGCATGATAAAACGCGAATAAAATAGGCATCTGAACAAAAATTGGTAAACATCCTGCTAATGGATTTACACCATTTTTTTGATATAACTGCATCATTTCTTGTTGTAGTTTTTGCTGTGTTGCTTGATCTTTAGAGCTATATTTCTCTTTTAATCTTACCATTTCTGGTTGTAACGCTTGCATTGCCTTCGTACTTTTCGTTTGTTTAATCATTAATGGTAATAATGCAAAACGAATAATAAGAGTCGTAACAACGATTGCTAAACCATAATTCTTACCGAATAATTCTGCAAAATACGTGATTAACTGAGACAGTGGATATACGAAATATTCGTTCCAAATCCCAGTACTATTTGGCGTAATCGGCTGACCCGTTTCACTACAACCAGTAGCAATTGCCATTAATGCAACAACCATGGCTAGTAAACCTAGTTTCTTTTTCAAAGCCTACTCCTCCTTGTATCGGTATGTATATAGTGTAATTCATTTCCTTACGCTACTTTTTTATTCTTTTCATACCAGAGCGTTTAAAGACATGAATTAAGCTTTTCTTTACTTCTTCATATGTCATCTCTGCACAAGGCTTCCTTGCTATTATAACAAAATCTTTTCCAGAATCTATCTCATCTTTTAATTCCATAATCGCTTGGCGAATCATACGCTTAATTCGATTACGAACTACTGCATTTCCTATTTTCTTACTAACAGAAAGGCCGATGCGAAAGTATGGCTGTTTTTCTTTATTTAATTGGTATACAACAAACTGACGATTAGCATTCGACTGTCCTTTTTGGAAAACAGCCTGAAATTCATCATTCTTTTTTATACGATTTTTTTTCTTCATATCAATTGACACTCCTGTATTTCATCAGCGGAAATTCATTATTATTAGAAAAAAAGACCACTGAACGATCAGTGGTCTACGCAGATAATACTTTTCTTCCTTTACGACGACGAGCTGCTAGCACTTTACGTCCGTTCGCTGTGCTCATACGGCTGCGGAAACCATGTACTTTGCTGCGCTTACGTTTATTTGGTTGGTAAGTTCTTTTCATTATATGACACCTCCCTGAGGAATATCTGTTAAAGACAGTCTAATAAATTATAGTAAATCAACTAGGAAAATGTCAATGGTTCTTGAAATTTTCATCAAATATTCATTTTGAACCTATTCACAGACTTTTTCACAGCCCCTATATTTCCTTGTGGATAAATATATTTTCTCTTTTTTTGTATCCACAAACTCTTTTTTTACTTTTACACAGTATATCGTGTTGTGGACAAGTTTATTCCACAAGGTATTGATTTTGTGGATAACTTTCTTAAATTCATTGCTATAGCTACTGTTTTTTGATATTATAGTTGTGTTTTCACTTTGAATAAGTTTTCCACATCTTTATTTTATCCACAATTTGTGTATAACATGTGGACAGTTTAAATCACATGTGGGTAAATAGTTGTCCACATTTGTTTTTTTGTCGAAAACTCTATCTCGGATACAAACAACGTTTTTATATTTTAAAATACGTTTCGTATAAATATGCATTTAAAATACTTATGGGTTGTACAATTGTTGCGCAACCTTATTCTTTTACCATCTTTGTAAAGGAGGGACACCTTTGGAAAATATCTCTGATTTATGGAATAGTGCCTTGAAAGAATTAGAAAAAAAGGTAAGCAAGCCAAGTTATGAAACATGGTTAAAATCAACAACCGCTCATAACTTGAAAAAAGATGTATTAACTATTACAGCTCCAAATGAATTTGCTCGTGACTGGCTAGAATCCCATTATTCGGAACTAATCTCCGAAACACTTTATGATTTAACAGGGGCAAAACTAGCTATTCGTTTTATTATTCCCCAAAGTCAGGCGGAAGAGGATATAGATCTCCCTTCTGTTAAAAAAAATCGAGCACAAGACGATTCTACTCATTTACCACAGAGCATGTTAAATCCAAAATATACATTTGATACATTTGTTATTGGCTCTGGTAATCGTTTTGCACATGCTGCTTCTTTAGCTGTAGCTGAGGCGCCAGCTAAAGCTTATAATCCGCTCTTTATTTATGGGGGCGTTGGACTTGGAAAAACACATTTAATGCACGCAATTGGGCATTATGTAATTGAACACAACCCGAATGCAAAAGTTGTATATTTATCATCTGAAAAATTCACAAATGAATTCATTAACTCAATTCGTGATAATAAAGCTGTCGATTTTCGTAATAAATATCGTAATGTAGATGTCTTATTGATAGATGATATTCAATTTCTTGCTGGAAAAGAACAAACACAGGAAGAGTTTTTCCACACATTTAATGCGTTACATGAAGAAAGTAAACAAATCGTGATTTCAAGTGATAGACCACCAAAAGAAATCCCAACTTTAGAAGATCGCCTTCGTTCTCGCTTTGAATGGGGTTTAATTACGGATATTACGCCACCAGATTTAGAAACTAGAATTGCAATTTTACGTAAAAAAGCAAAAGCAGAAGGCCTTGATATACCGAATGAGGTTATGCTTTATATTGCAAATCAGATCGATTCTAACATTCGTGAGTTAGAAGGTGCACTTATTCGAGTTGTAGCTTATTCATCTTTAATTAATAAAGATATTAATGCTGATTTAGCAGCTGAAGCACTTAAAGATATTATTCCAAACTCTATACCTAGAATTATTTCTATTTCTGATATTCAAAAGGCCGTTGGGGGCGTCTATCAAGTAAAATTAGAAGATTTCAAAGCAAAAAAACGTACAAAATCCGTTGCATTCCCTCGCCAAATCGCAATGTATTTATCACGTGAACTTACGGACTCATCTTTACCAAAAATAGGTGAAGAATTTGGTGGCCGCGATCATACAACAGTAATCCATGCTCACGAAAAAATTTCGAAGCTATTAAAAACGGATACTCAATTACAAAAACACGTCGAAGAAATTAATGATATTTTAAAGTAGTAGTAGCTGAATAGTGTGAATAACTTACCTTATTTTACGCACAGTCTATCCACATGTAGATAGACTGTTTTTACATCTTTAAATGGGGTTATCCACATATCCACAAGCCCTATTACTATTACTACTATTTTTTTATCTTTATTAAATAAATAAAATCTTATACTTACCGGAGGTTTTTCGTTATGCGTTTTACAATACAAAAAGACTATCTTGTAAGAGGTGTACAAGATGTAATGAAGGCAGTTTCTTCTCGTACAACAATTCCAATTCTTACAGGAATTAAGGTTGTAGCAACTGAAGAAGGAGTTACTTTAACAGGTAGCGATGCAGATATCTCTATCGAATCATTTATCCCAGTCGAAGATGCTGGAAAAGAAGTTGTTGAAATTGAACAATCAGGAAGTATTGTTTTACAAGCAAAATACTTTAGTGAGATCGTAAAAAAATTACCTAAAGAAATTGTTGAAATTTCTGTGGAAAATCATTTTATGACAAAAATAAAATCTGGAAAATCAGAGTTTAATTTAAATGGTTTAGATTCAGCTGAATATCCGTTACTACCTCAGATTGAAGAACATCATGTATTTAAGATTCCAACAGATTTACTTAAACATATGATTAGGCAAACAGTATTTGCAGTTTCAACTTCTGAAACAAGGCCCATCTTGACAGGTGTAAACTGGAAAGTATATAACAGCGAGTTAACTTGCATTGCAACAGATAGTCACAGACTAGCGCTTCGTAAAGCAAAAATTGAAGGGCATAATATTGCTGATGAATTTCAAGCCAATGTCGTTATTCCTGGTAAGAGCTTAAATGAATTAAGTAAAATCCTAGATGAATCTGAAGAAATGGTAGATATCGTTATTACGGAGTATCAAGTATTATTCCGTACAAAACATTTATTATTCTTCTCGAGATTGTTAGAAGGTAACTACCCAGATACAACACGTTTAATTCCAGCCGAGAGTAAGACAGATATTTTTGTGAATACAAAAGAATTTTTACAAGCAATTGATCGTGCTTCGCTATTAGCAAGAGATGGTCGTAACAATGTTGTTAAATTATCGACATTAGAACAACAAATGCTTGAGATTTCTTCAAATTCACCAGAAATCGGAAAAGTAGTAGAAGAAGTTCAATGTGAAAACGTAGATGGAGAAGAATTAAAAATATCTTTTAGTGCAAAATATATGATGGACGCATTAAAAGCTTTAGATAGTACAGAAATTAAAATTAGCTTTACTGGGGCGATGAGGCCGTTTTTGATTCGTACAGTGAATGATGATTCCATCATCCAATTAATTTTACCGGTACGTACTTACTAAGTAAGGGTTGAGGGTTGCTAGTTTAAAGGTACTAGTGACCCTTATTTGATTTTAGGGTATTGCTTTCCTAATGCTAGTTTATTTAGTACAATGAAAGAATGAACACTTTCAGAAAGTGAGCGATTTTTATGAAAAGTATTAAAATTTCAACAGAATACATTACACTAGGACAATTTTTAAAGCTAGCCGATGTAATTGATACGGGCGGGGCTGTGAAATGGTTCTTACAAGAATATGAAGTGTACGTGAATCAAGAACTTGAGAATAGAAGAGGTCGCAAGTTATATGCGAATGATATTATTGAAATTCCGGGAAGTGGAACTTTCCAAGTTCAGGCATAAAGGGGGATCCCTTTGTTTATTACAGAAATACAATTAAAAAACTATCGCAATTATGAAAAATTAGAGCTCTCCTTTGAGGACAAGGTCAATGTAATTATTGGTGAAAATGCACAAGGGAAAACAAATTTGATGGAAGCCATTTATGTATTAGCGATGGCGAAATCTCATAGAACCTCTAATGATCGTGAGCTTATTCGATGGGATGAGGATTACGGTCAAATCAAAGGTAGATTACAAAAAAGAAATAGTTCTTTGTCTTTAGAATTAAATATTTCCAAAAAAGGTAAAAAGGCAAAGCTAAATCAACTTGAACAACAAAAGTTAAGCCAATACATTGGTGAAATGAACGTTGTGATGTTTGCCCCAGAAGATTTAAATCTTGTAAAAGGAAGCCCTCAAGTAAGAAGACGCTTTTTAGATATGGAACTAGGACAAATAGCGCCCATTTATTTGTATGAACTAAGCCAATATCAAAAAGTGCTCACGCAACGAAATCACTTGCTTAAAAAGATGCAAGGGAATAGTAAAAATGAGGAAACGATGTTGGATGTATTTACACTTCAACTCATTGAGCATGGTGCAAAAATATTGCGAAAACGTTTTGAGTTTTTGAATTTACTACAAGAATGGGCTGCGCCGATACATCGCGGGATTAGCAGGGGATTAGAGGAATTAGAAATCGTCTATAAACCAAGCCTAGATGTATCAGAATCAATGGATTTGTCGAAAATAAAAGAAGTATACTATGAAAGTTTTCAATCTGTGAAACAACGTGAAATTTTCCGTGGTACAACTTTAATTGGTCCTCATCGTGATGATTTACAATTCTTCGTTAATAGTAAAAATGTTCAAGTCTTTGGTTCGCAAGGACAACAACGAACGACCGCACTGTCCCTAAAATTAGCTGAAATTGAATTGATTTACTCAGAAGTTAAGGAATATCCTATTCTTTTATTGGATGATGTATTATCAGAATTAGATGATTATCGTCAATCACATCTGTTAAATACAATTCAAGGAAAAGTGCAAACATTTGTGACAACGACGAGTGTCGACGGAATTGAACACGAAACATTAAAAGAAGCGAAAACAATTCATGTAATGAACGGCACGGTAGATTGTGAAATGGACAGGGCATAATCCCTGTTTAAATGGAAAAGTAGGTGATCTTTGTGTCAATGGAACAAAAGCAAATGCAAGAAAATGCATATGATGAAAGTCAGATACAGGTACTTGAAGGACTAGAGGCAGTTCGGAAACGTCCGGGTATGTACATTGGTACTACAAGTGGAAAAGGACTTCACCACCTTGTATGGGAGATTGTCGATAATAGTATCGATGAAGCCTTAGCGGGGTATTGCGATGAAATCAACGTTAGTATTGAAGAAGATAATAGTATTCTTGTAACGGATAATGGACGTGGTATTCCAGTTGGTATACAAGAAAAAATGGGACGCCCTGCAGTAGAAGTTATCATGACTGTCCTTCACGCTGGAGGTAAATTTGGCGGTGGCGGTTATAAGGTTTCTGGTGGTTTGCATGGTGTTGGTGCATCTGTTGTAAATGCCTTATCAACAGAACTAGAAGTATTTGTACATCGTGATGGGAAAATCCATTACCAAAAGTATGAGAGAGGTATTCCAGTTGCAGATTTAAAAGTCATCGGTGATACAGATAAAACTGGAACAATAACTCGCTTTAAGCCGGACCCAGAGATTTTTAAAGAGACGACAGAATATGAATTTGATACGTTAGCGACTCGTATGCGTGAGTTGGCATTTTTAAATCGTAATATTAAATTAACAATTGAAGATAAGCGTGAACATAAGCAAAAGAAAGAGTTTCACTATGAAGGTGGAATTAAATCGTATGTTGAACATTTAAATCGTTCAAAACAACCAATTCATGAAGAACCTGTATATGTAGAAGGTTCAAAAGATGGTATTCAGGTTGAAGTTGCACTTCAATATAACGAAGGATATACAAATCATATTTACTCATTTACAAATAATATTCATACGTATGAAGGTGGTACACATGAGGTAGGATTTAAAACTGCCCTAACACGTGTGATCAACGATTATGGTCGTAAAAATAATATTTTAAAAGATGCGGATAGTAATTTAACTGGTGAAGATGTTCGTGAAGGTTTAACAGCGATTGTGTCAATTAAACATCCGAATCCACAATTCGAAGGACAAACGAAGACGAAACTTGGAAATAGTGAAGCAAGAACAATTACAGAGTCAGTATTCTCAGAGGCATTTGAAAAGTTCTTACTGGAAAATCCCAATGTTGCACGTAAAATTATAGATAAAGGGACGATGGCAGCGCGTGCACGTGTAGCAGCTAAAAAGGCTCGTGAGTTAACTCGCCGAAAGAGTGCTTTAGAAGTTTCAAGTTTACCAGGGAAATTGGCAGACTGCTCTTCTAAAGATCCAGCAATTAGTGAAATTTATATCGTAGAGGGTGACTCTGCGGGTGGATCTGCAAAACAAGGGCGCGATCGTCATTTCCAAGCAATTTTACCGTTGAAGGGTAAAATTATTAATGTTGAAAAGGCACGCTTAGATAAGATTTTATCAAATGATGAAGTTCGTACAATTATTACGGCGATCGGTACAAATATCGGCGGAGACTTCGATATTGAGAAAGCACGCTATCATAAAGTTATTATTATGACCGATGCCGATGTTGATGGTGCACATATTCGTACCCTATTATTAACGTTCTTCTATCGTTATATGCGTCAAATAATTGAGTGTGGATATATATATATCGCACAGCCGCCTTTGTTTAAAGTACAACAAGGTAAGAAAATTCAATATGCTTACAACGATAAGGAACTTGAAAAAATCTTAGCGGAATTACCAGCTCAACCTAAGCCAGGGATTCAGCGTTATAAAGGTCTAGGGGAAATGAATCCAACTCAGTTATGGGAGACGACAATGGACCCGGAAGTACGTTCATTACTTCAAGTTTCTCTTCAAGATGCAATTGAAGCAGATGAAACATTTGAAATTTTAATGGGAGATAAAGTAGAGCCACGTCGTAACTTTATCCAAGAAAATGCAAAATACGTGAAAAACCTTGATATTTAAATGAGTAATGACAGGAATCTAAGTATTCCTGTCTTCTACATATAAATCAATGTATGTGTAACGGAAATGTAAGAGGAGGTGCTCGTTGATGTCAGACAATCAACAACAAGCACGAATTCGAGAAATTAATATTAGTCATGAAATGCGTACCTCGTTTTTAGATTACGCAATGAGTGTTATCGTATCTCGTGCATTACCAGATGTTCGTGATGGATTAAAACCTGTGCATCGTAGGGTTTTGTATGCGATGAATGATTTAGGGATTACAGCTGATAAAGCGTATAAGAAATCAGCGCGTATTGTCGGTGAAGTAATCGGTAAGTATCACCCGCACGGTGATTCAGCTGTTTACGAGACGATGGTACGTATGGCGCAAGATTTTAGTCAACGTTATATGCTTGTTGATGGGCATGGTAACTTTGGTTCTGTTGATGGTGATTCGGCAGCAGCAATGCGTTATACAGAAGCAAGAATGTCTAAGATTTCTATGGAATTAATACGTGATATTTCAAAAAATACGATTGATTATCAAGATAACTATGATGGTTCTGAAAGAGAGCCAATTGTATTGCCAGCGCGTTTCCCTAATTTATTAGTGAATGGTACGACGGGTATTGCAGTTGGTATGGCAACAAACATTCCGCCGCATCAACTTGGTGAAGTAATTGATGGCGTATTGGCGCTAAGCCATAATCCCGACATTACTATTGCGGAATTAATGGAGTTTATTCCGGGACCAGATTTTCCAACAGCAGGTTTAATTTTGGGACGAAGTGGGATTCGAAGAGCGTATGAAACAGGTAGAGGCTCTATTATGCTCCGAGCTAAAGTTGAAATTGAAGAGAAGTCAAATGGTAAACAATCTATTCTCGTAACTGAACTACCTTATCAAGTTAATAAGGCGCGATTAATTGAAAAAATTGCAGAATTAGTTCGTGATAAGAAAATTGAAGGTATTACGGATTTACGTGATGAGTCAGATCGAAACGGTATGCGTATTGTTATGGAAGTACGTCGTGATGCAAATGCTAATGTACTATTAAATAATCTATATAAACATACAGCACTTCAAACAAGTTTCGGTATTAATATGTTGTCTCTTGTAAATGGAGAGCCACAAGTATTGAATTTAAAACAAAATTTATATCATTACTTGGAGCATCAAAAGGTAGTAATTCGTCGACGTACTGCTTATGAATTAGAAAAAGCAGAGGCGCGTGCTCATATTTTAGAAGGATTACGTATTGCTCTAGATCATCTCGATGAAGTTATTACGTTAATCCGTAGTTCGAAAACAGCAGATATTGCAAAGCAAGGCTTAATGGAACGTTTCGGTTTAAGTGAGAAACAAGCACAAGCAATTTTAGATATGCGTCTGCAACGTTTAACAGGATTAGAACGTGAAAAAATTGAGCAAGAATATCAAGACTTAATGAAGTTAATTGCTGAATTAAAAGCAATCTTAGCAGATGAAGAGAAAGTTCTTGAGATTATTCGTGAAGAATTAACGGAAGTAAAAGAGCGCTTCAATGATAAGAGACGAACGGAAATTACAATTGGTGGCATGGAATTTATTGAAGATGAAGATTTGATTCCAGAGCAAAACATTGCAATTACGTTAACTCATAACGGTTATATTAAGAGGCTACCAGCTTCTACGTACAAAACGCAGAACCGTGGTGGGCGTGGTGTGCAAGGAATGGGAACGAATGATGATGATTTCGTAGAGCATCTATTGACTACTTCTACACATGATCATATTTTATTCTTCACTAATAAGGGTAAAGTATACCGTACGAAAGGATATGAAATCCCAGAGTATAGCCGTACAGCAAAAGGTATACCGATTATTAACCTATTAGGTGTAGATAAGGGTGAGTGGATTAACGCCATTATTCCAATTCGTGAATTTGGTGATGATCAGTTCTTATTCTTTACAACAAAACAAGGTATCTCTA
>NZ_JBNGVC010000013.1:1185000-1202500 GCF_050524305.1 Bacillus silvicola | reverse complement strand
GATATAAATAAATCCTGCAATTTGTATGGGCCTATAGCTCAGCTGGTTAGAGCGCACGCCTGATAAGCGTGAGGTCGATGGTTCGAGTCCATTTAGGCCCACCATACAACTTGGGGCCTTAGCTCAGCTGGGAGAGCGCCTGCCTTGCACGCAGGAGGTCAGCGGTTCGATCCCGCTAGGCTCCACCAAAAAGCTATTTTATATAGCAAATGGTATGTTCTTTGAAAACTAGATAACAGTGTAGCTCATATTTTTTAATTTTAGTTTGGTTAAGTTAGAAAGGGCGCACGGTGGATGCCTTGACACTAGGAGTCGATGAAGGACGGGACTAACGCCGATATGCTTCGGGGAGCTGTAAGTAAGCTTTGATCCGAAGATTTCCGAATGGGGAAACCCACTATACGTAATGGTATGGTATCCTTACCTGAATACATAGGGTATGGAAGACAGACCCAGGGAACTGAAACATCTAAGTACCTGGAGGAAGAGAAAGCAAATGCGATTTCCTGAGTAGCGGCGAGCGAAACGGAATCTAGCCCAAACCAAGAGGCTTGCCTCTTGGGGTTGTAGGACATTCTATACGGAGTTACAAAGGAACGAGGTAGACGAAGCGACCTGGAAAGGTCCGTCGTAGAGGGTAACAACCCCGTAGTCGAAACTTCGTTCTCTCTTGAATGTATCCTGAGTACGGCGGAACACGTGAAATTCCGGCGGAATCTGGGAGGACCATCTCCCAAGGCTAAATACTCCCTAGTGATCGATAGTGAACCAGTACCGTGAGGGAAAGGTGAAAAGCACCCCGGAAGGGGAGTGAAAGAGATCCTGAAACCGTGTGCCTACAAATAGTCAGAGCCCGTTAATGGGTGATGGCGTGCCTTTTGTAGAATGAACCGGCGAGTTACGATCCCGTGCAAGGTTAAGTTGAAGAGACGGAGCCGCAGCGAAAGCGAGTCTGAATAGGGCGTTTAGTACGTGGTCGTAGACCCGAAACCAGGTGATCTACCCATGTCCAGGGTGAAGTTCAGGTAACACTGAATGGAGGCCCGAACCCACGCACGTTGAAAAGTGCGGGGATGAGGTGTGGGTAGCGGAGAAATTCCAATCGAACCTGGAGATAGCTGGTTCTCCCCGAAATAGCTTTAGGGCTAGCCTTAAGTGTAAGAGTCTTGGAGGTAGAGCACTGATTGAACTAGGGGTCCTCATCGGATTACCGAATTCAGTCAAACTCCGAATGCCAATGACTTATCCTTAGGAGTCAGACTGCGAGTGATAAGATCCGTAGTCAAGAGGGAAACAGCCCAGATCGCCAGCTAAGGTCCCAAAGTGTGTATTAAGTGGAAAAGGATGTGGAGTTGCTTAGACAACTAGGATGTTGGCTTAGAAGCAGCCACCATTTAAAGAGTGCGTAATAGCTCACTAGTCGAGTGACTCTGCGCCGAAAATGTACCGGGGCTAAATACACCACCGAAGCTGCGAATTGATACCAATGGTATCAGTGGTAGGGGAGCGTTCTAAGTGCAGTGAAGTCAGACCGGAAGGACTGGTGGAGCGCTTAGAAGTGAGAATGCCGGTATGAGTAGCGAAAGACGGGTGAGAATCCCGTCCACCGAATGCCTAAGGTTTCCTGAGGAAGGCTCGTCCGCTCAGGGTTAGTCAGGACCTAAGCCGAGGCCGACAGGCGTAGGCGATGGACAACAGGTTGATATTCCTGTACCACCTCTTTATCGTTTGAGCAATGGAGGGACGCAGAAGGATAGAAGAAGCGTGCGATTGGTTGTGCACGTCCAAGCAGTTAGGCTGATAAGTAGGCAAATCCGCTTATCGTGAAGGCTGAGCTGTGATGGGGAAGCTCCTTATGGAGCGAAGTCTTTGATTCCCCGCTGCCAAGAAAAGCTTCTAGCGAGATAAAAGGTGCCTGTACCGCAAACCGACACAGGTAGGCGAGGAGAGAATCCTAAGGTGTGCGAGAGAACTCTGGTTAAGGAACTCGGCAAAATGACCCCGTAACTTCGGGAGAAGGGGTGCTTTCTTAACGGAAAGCCGCAGTGAATAGGCCCAAGCGACTGTTTAGCAAAAACACAGGTCTCTGCGAAGCCGTAAGGCGAAGTATAGGGGCTGACACCTGCCCGGTGCTGGAAGGTTAAGGAGAGGGGTTAGCGTAAGCGAAGCTCTGAACTGAAGCCCCAGTAAACGGCGGCCGTAACTATAACGGTCCTAAGGTAGCGAAATTCCTTGTCGGGTAAGTTCCGACCCGCACGAAAGGTGTAACGATTTGGGCACTGTCTCAACCAGAGACTCGGTGAAATTATAGTACCTGTGAAGATGCAGGTTACCCGCGACAGGACGGAAAGACCCCGTGGAGCTTTACTGTAGCCTGATATTGAATTTTGGTACAGTTTGTACAGGATAGGCGGGAGCCATTGAAACCGGAGCGCTAGCTTCGGTGGAGGCGCTGGTGGGATACCGCCCTGACTGTATTGAAATTCTAACCTACGGGTCTTATCGACCCGGGAGACAGTGTCAGGTGGGCAGTTTGACTGGGGCGGTCGCCTCCTAAAGTGTAACGGAGGCGCCCAAAGGTTCCCTCAGAATGGTTGGAAATCATTCGTAGAGTGCAAAGGCATAAGGGAGCTTGACTGCGAGACCTACAAGTCGAGCAGGGACGAAAGTCGGGCTTAGTGATCCGGTGGTTCCGCATGGAAGGGCCATCGCTCAACGGATAAAAGCTACCCCGGGGATAACAGGCTTATCTCCCCCAAGAGTCCACATCGACGGGGAGGTTTGGCACCTCGATGTCGGCTCATCGCATCCTGGGGCTGTAGTCGGTCCCAAGGGTTGGGCTGTTCGCCCATTAAAGCGGTACGCGAGCTGGGTTCAGAACGTCGTGAGACAGTTCGGTCCCTATCCGTCGTGGGCGTAGGAAATTTGAGAGGAGCTGTCCTTAGTACGAGAGGACCGGGATGGACGCACCGCTGGTGTACCAGTTGTTCTGCCAAGGGCATAGCTGGGTAGCTATGTGCGGAAGGGATAAGTGCTGAAAGCATCTAAGCATGAAGCCCCCCTCAAGATGAGATTTCCCATAGCGTAAGCTAGTAAGATCCCTGAAAGATGATCAGGTTGATAGGTTCGAGGTGGAAGCATGGTGACATGTGGAGCTGACGAATACTAATAGATCGAGGACTTAACCATATAATATGTAGCAATGTTATCTAGTTTTGAAGGAATATGCCTTCATAGTTTGGTGATGATGGCAGAGAGGTCACACCCGTTCCCATACCGAACACGGAAGTTAAGCTCTCTAGCGCCGATGGTAGTTGGGACCTTGTCCCTGTGAGAGTAGGACGTCGCCAAGCAACTAAAAACACAAGTCTTTTGACTTGTGTTTTTTTATTTCCCATGGAATAGGCTGGATTCTGTTAGTAAAAATGCTGAAATATAATACGGGATTTTTTGAGCCGAAATATTGAGAAACTGATAAATGAATGGATAATCTTCAGAACTGTAACTTCCAAGCAAGTCATACCACCAATCTGTTTCATATCTGGAGATCATGCTTAAATTATAGAGCAATAAGTAATGAACAAGGAGCTCAGGTAATACTGGCTTAGGATTTCTAGGATCGGTCGTAAGTGGTAAATAATAAGTATCAGTAAGATGTTCGTAGTATAAAGGGGTACTATACATAGGATTCCATGATTGAGTAGGTGCTGTAAAAAGCATAGTAGACTCATTAGTTTTCCCAGGTGCATGTTGTATTGATAAATGCTTACAAGTTGTTTCGATGTAACGAGAAAACCGCTCTTTAGTCATATGCAGTCGATCTAGTATGTTGGCTGAAAAGGAGAGCTCATTTTTAGTTGGTGAATCAATCTTATATAATGTTGTTCCTTTTTGGCTATAGCGAAATAAATTTTGTAATTCAGGAATTTTTCCCATTAGTTCTAGCATATTAAACTTTTCTGCTTCTAAGTGTTTCATGTGAAACAGTTGTTCTGCAGCATGAGAAAACAATCCATTTTTCTGTATTTTTACCTCGTCTTCTAAAAATTGATACCCTTGTTTTTTTCTTTTACGTGTTGTAACTCCATGCGCTAAAACGGTTGTTGATTCGGGATAGTTCGGATCAATCGTTAGTAAGCAAGCCTTAAACAGTTGACTAATCCCATAAAACAACAACATTGGCTGAATGGAAAATGGAGCTGTCTTATATAATTCATAATAATTTTTACCGTGTTCTAAGTAATAAATAAATGGATAACAATTTTCAAAACTTTTTTTTTCGGCATCTTGAATTGAGGATTTTTCATAACAACGGGCAAGATAATATTGTACATTTTGAGATGAAAAGAAGAAACTTAATTGCTGCCAAGTACAATGTGTTTGATGCATATATTACGCTCCTTTTATTGTCTAAAAATTCTAACATATATATACGTCCTTGACAGTATTTTAACCAATTGATAAGCTACTAATAATAATTTCTGGTATCATGGGGGGAACAATTATGTGGGAATCTAAATTTGTTAAAGAAGGTTTGACTTTTGATGATGTATTACTTGTACCAGCAAGGTCAGATATATTACCAAGAGAAGTAAGTGTTAAAACAGTTTTATCTGAAAGCTTACAGCTAAACATCCCGTTAATTAGTGCAGGAATGGATACAGTAACAGAAGCTGATATGGCCATTGCAATGGCTCGCCAAGGCGGTTTAGGAATTATTCATAAGAATATGTCTATTGAACAACAAGCAGAGCAGGTTGATAAGGTAAAACGCTCTGAAAGCGGCGTTATTTCAGATCCTTTCTTTTTAACTCCAGAACATCAAGTATACGATGCAGAACATCTTATGGGGAAATATCGTATTTCAGGTGTGCCAGTTGTAAATAATTTAGATGAGCGAAAATTAGTTGGTATTATTACAAACCGTGATATGCGTTTCATCCAAGACTACTCAATCAAAATTTCTGACGTAATGACAAAAGAACAGTTAATTACAGCTCCAGTTGGTACTACACTGGAAGAAGCTGAAAAGATCCTACAAAAGTATAAAATTGAAAAGCTCCCTCTTGTTGATAATAATGGTGTATTACAAGGGCTTATTACAATAAAAGATATTGAAAAAGTAATTGAATTCCCAAACTCTGCAAAAGATAAGCAAGGACGCTTATTAGTTGGAGCAGCAGTTGGTGTAACAGCGGATGCTATGCTTCGTATTGACGCATTAGTAAAAGCAAGCGTAGATGCAATTGTACTTGATACAGCTCATGGACATTCTCACGGTGTTATTGAAAAAGTAAAAGAAGTTCGTGCGAAATATCCATCATTAAACATTATCGCTGGAAATGTTGCTACAGCTGAAGCAACAAAAGCATTAATTGAAGCTGGTGCAAACGTTGTTAAAGTTGGTATTGGACCAGGTTCTATTTGTACAACACGCGTTGTAGCTGGCGTTGGTGTACCACAATTAACAGCAGTTTATGATTGTGCGACTGAAGCTCGTAAACACGGCATTCCAGTTATTGCAGATGGCGGTGTTAAGTACTCTGGTGATATGGTTAAAGCTTTAGCGGCAGGAGCACATGTTGTTATGTTAGGTAGTATGTTTGCTGGTGTAGCTGAAAGCCCTGGAGAAACTGAAATTTACCAAGGTCGTCAATTTAAAGTATACCGTGGAATGGGTTCTGTTGGAGCAATGGAAAAAGGAAGTAAAGATCGTTACTTCCAAGAAGGAAACAAAAAGCTTGTTCCAGAAGGTATTGAAGGACGAGTACCATATAAAGGACCTTTAGCAGATACAGTTCATCAATTAGTTGGTGGATTACGTGCAGGTATGGGATACTGCGGAGCACAAGATTTAGAATTCTTACGTGAGAATGCGCAATTTATTCGTATGTCGGGTGCTGGTTTACGTGAAAGCCATCCTCACCATGTGCAGATTACAAAAGAGGCTCCAAACTACTCATTATAATGTCTTATATGTAAATAGACGGAGATTTGATATCTCTGTCTATTTTTTTTTGATTATGTTAGAATAACGGTTATGTGAGTACATAGATATTGGGGGTAGCAAAAGTGAAAGGTATGTTTTGCAAAAGATTCATTGCGTTGGTAACAGTGCTTACAATAGCTTGTAGCATGCTTGTACCATATAGCAATGCATCAGCAGAAACAGGAGCCGCTTTAAACATTGAAGCAGGTGCGGCAATTTTAGTAGAAGCGAATTCTGGGAAGATTTTATATCAAAAAAATGCAGATGAGTTATTATCAATTGCTAGTATGACAAAAATGATGAGTGAATACCTAGTGAACGAGGCAGTTGCGAAAGGGAAACTAAAATGGGATCAAAAAGTTAAGGTTTCTGAATATGCGTATAACATTTCGCAAGATCGTTCATTATCGAATGTGCCTCTACGAAACGGTGAGTCTTATACAGTAAAAGAGTTATACGAAGCAATGGCAATTTATTCTGCTAATGGTGCAACAATAGCGCTAGCTGAAGCGGTTGCTGGAAAAGAAGTAGAATTTGTAAAAATGATGAATGATAAATCGAAAGAGTTTGGATTAAAAAATTATAAGTTTGTAAATTCTACAGGCTTAACGAACAAAGATTTAAAGGGACACCATCCTGAAGGGACAACTCCGGATGAAGAAAATAAAATGTCTGCGAGAGATGTAGCAATTCTAGCACAACGTCTTATTCAAGATTTCCCTAAAACATTAGACATAGCAAAAATTTCAAAAAAAGTATTCCGTGAAGGTACTCCGGATCGAATCGAAATGTCTAACTGGAACTGGATGTTAAAAGGGCTAATTAAGGAATATGAAGGCGTAGATGGCCTGAAAACAGGATCAACTCCAGAAGCAGGAGATTGTTTCACTGGTACGATTGAAAGAAATGGTATGCGTTTCATTTCTGTAGTTATTAAAACAAACTCTCATACAGCAAGATTTGATGAGACAAAGAAATTATATGATTATGGATTTGCTAATTTTGAAATGAAGAAAATGTATGAAAAAGGTTCTTCGGTCAAAGGAAAAGAAACAGTAAGAGTAGAAAATGCGAAAGATAAAGATGTAGCAGTTCAAATGAAACAAGCTGTTTCACTTCCAGTACCAAAAGGAAGTAAAGATGTTTATAAAACAGAATTTAAAGAAGGAAATAAGGGACAAGAAGCACCTATTAAAAAGGGAGGTTCACTTGGCCAAATGGTAATAACGCCGAAAGATGGTAATGATCCTGGATTTTTATCAGGAAAATCATTGCAAGTTGACCTTGTAACAAAATCTGAAGTAGAAGAAGCAGGTTGGTTTACACGTTCTATGCGCGGAATTGGTTCTTTCTTTGGTGGTATGTGGAATAGTGCTGTTGATACAGTAAAAGGTTGGTTTTAAAAGCTCCTCATTGTAGGAGCTTTTTCTTATTCCTATTTTTCATACCGACTTTATGAAAAAGTAGTGGACAAGCATCAGATAGTTAATGGTAGAATGTAAGAGTATTCTTAATTTTCTTCTTTAACGGGGAAAGCAATTCACCTAGGGGGGTTTTTGTACATGACAAATGTAACAGGGACAGAACGTGTAAAACGTGGAATGGCAGAAATGCAAAAAGGCGGCGTTATTATGGACGTAATTAACGCTGAGCAAGCAAGGATTGCAGAAGAGGCGGGCGCAGTTGCTGTTATGGCATTAGAGCGTGTACCTGCAGATATTCGTGCAGCAGGTGGCGTTTCTCGTATGGCAGATCCAACAATTGTTGAAGAAGTTATGGGTGCTGTGTCAATTCCGGTTATGGCAAAATGCCGTATCGGTCACCTTGTAGAAGCACGTGTATTAGAATCATTAGGGGTAGACTATATCGATGAGAGTGAAGTATTAACTCCTGCTGATGAAGTGTACCATTTAAATAAACGTGATTACACAGTTCCGTTTGTATGTGGTTGCCGTGATATCGGAGAAGCTGCACGTCGTATTGCAGAAGGTGCATCTATGCTTCGTACAAAAGGTGAGCCAGGAACAGGAAACATTGTAGAGGCAGTGCGTCATATGCGCCAAGTCAATGCAGAAATCCGTCAAGTTGCAAGTCTACGTGAAGATGAGTTAATGACATATGCAAAAAATACTGGTGCTCCTTATGAAGTACTACTTGAAATTAAACGCCTTGGTCGCTTACCAGTTGTAAACTTTGCAGCAGGTGGTGTAGCAACACCAGCAGATGCAGCGTTAATGATGCAACTTGGTGCTGATGGTGTATTCGTTGGATCTGGTATCTTCAAATCAGAGAACCCAGAGAAATTTGCACGTGCAATCGTTGAAGCAACGACTCACTATGAAGATTATGAACTAATTGCAAGCCTTTCTAAAGGATTAGGTAATGCAATGAAGGGTATCGAAATTTCAACGTTATTACCAGAACAACGCATGCAAGAGCGTGGATGGTAATTAAAGGAGATTCTTTAAAATGGTGAAAATCGGTGTACTAGGTCTTCAAGGTGCAGTTCGTGAGCATGTAAAATCAGTTGAAGCAAGTGGTGCAGAAGCTGTGGTTGTAAAGCGTATAGAACAACTTGAAGAGATTGATGGTCTTATTTTACCAGGCGGTGAAAGTACAACAATGCGCCGTCTTATTGATAAGTATGCTTTCATGGAGCCTCTTCGTACATTTGCGAAGTCTGGTAAACCAATGTTTGGTACATGTGCAGGTATGATTCTTCTTGCGAAAACACTTATTGGCTATGAAAAAGCACATATTGGTGCTATGGATATTACAGTTGAACGCAATGCGTTTGGACGCCAAAAAGATAGTTTTGAAGCCGCGCTTTCAATTAAAGGTGTGGGGGAAGACTTTACTGGTGTATTTATCCGTGCTCCATATGTTGTAGATGTGGCTGATAACGTTGAAGTACTTTCTAAGCATGGCGATCGAATGGTAGCGGTAAGACAAAATCAGTTTTTAGCTGCTTCATTCCATCCGGAATTAACGGATGATCATCGTGTAACAGCATACTTTGTCGAAATGGTAAAAGAAGCGAAAATGAAAAAAGTTGTATAAGTAACTTGCAACTTGTATAAGATTATAGTAAATTGATGGTAACAATTTTATAAAATAAGCGTGTTGATAGGAAGTAGTAACAGATGTCGTTTCTTATAGAGAGTCGATGGTTGGTGGAAATCGATAGAAACAGTTTGTGAATCCATCCTGGAATGGAATGTGGAATATCTTTGGATTAGTAAGCATTCCCGGTGAAGAGCCGTTATTTCTACTTGAGAGGAAAGCGGCAATGCTTTCAACTAGGGTGGCAACGCGGGTTAACTCCCGTCCCTTTGTATAGGGACGGGAGTTTTTTGTGTTTTATAAAATAAAAGGAGGAGTATATAATGCTTGATATTAAATTTTTACGTACGAATTTTGAAGAAGTAAAAGCAAAATTACAGCATAGAGGCGAAGATTTAACAGATTTTGGTCGCTTTGAGGAACTTGATACGAGAAGAAGAGAGCTACTTGTTCAAACAGAAGAACTAAAAAGTAAACGTAACGAAGTATCTCAACAAATTTCAGTATTAAAGCGTGAAAAGAAAGATGCGGAAGCTCTAATTCTAGAAATGCGTGAAGTTGGGGAAAAAGTAAAAGATCTTGATAATGAGCTTCGTACAGTTGAAGAAGATTTAGAGAGATTAATGCTATCTATCCCAAATATCCCTCATGAATCTGCTCCAGTAGGTGAAACAGAAGATGATAACGTAGTAGCACGTAATTGGGGAGAAGTGAAAGAATTTACTTTTGAGCCAAAACCACATTGGGATCTTGCTACAGATTTAGGGATTTTAGATTTTGAACGTGCTGGGAAAGTAACAGGAAGCCGATTTGTATTTTACAAAGGTGCTGGTGCAAGATTAGAGCGTGCTTTAATTAGTTTCATGCTTGATCTTCATACTGATGAGCATGGATATGAGGAAGTATTACCTCCTTATATGGTAAACCGTGCAAGTATGACAGGAACAGGGCAACTTCCAAAGTTTGAAGAAGATGCATTCCGTATTGAAAGCGAAGATTATTTCTTAATCCCTACAGCTGAAGTACCTGTAACGAATATGCATCGTGATGAGATTTTAAGTAAAGAGCAATTACCGATACGATATGCTGCATTTAGCTCTTGCTTCCGTTCTGAAGCAGGTTCTGCTGGTCGCGATACACGTGGTTTAATTCGCCAACATCAATTTAATAAAGTAGAGCTTGTGAAGTTCGTAAAACCAGAAGATTCTTATGAAGAGTTAGAAAAATTAACAAATGATGCAGAACGCGTGTTACAATTATTAGAGTTGCCATATCGCGTTATGAGCATGTGCACAGGCGATTTAGGATTTACAGCAGCGAAAAAATACGATATTGAAGTATGGATTCCAAGCTATGGCACATATCGTGAAATTTCTTCTTGTAGTAATTTTGAAGCTTTCCAAGCGAGACGTGCAAATATCCGTTTCCGTCGTGAGCCAAACGGAAAACCAGAACATGTTCATACATTAAATGGATCTGGTCTTGCAATTGGACGTACGGTTGCAGCTATTTTAGAGAACTACCAGCAAGAAGATGGTACAATTATAATTCCAGAAGTTCTTCGCCCTTATATGGGAGGAAAAACAGTTATTAAGTAAATTTAAACATTCATCGGTATGAGTGATTGGTAATTATGAGCGTTGTCATTACTATAATGTAGGAGAGGGAAAGTAAAATTTTCCTTTCCTCATAATTTATTTTAGTAGGGTTGACTAACTGTTTTTCTTTTGATATTATATTTGATGTCAATATGGAGGTATACCCAAGTCTGGCTGAAGGGATCGGTCTTGAAAACCGACAGGCGGCGAGAGTCGCGCGGGGGTTCGAATCCCTCTACCTCCTCCAGATATAATTGACAACAGCGCATATAAGTGGAGATTGGAGAACTCGTTACCAACACGTAACGAGTTTTTATTTTAAAACCAATCATAAAGTATGGTGTAAGGCGATTTTGTCCTTATTACACACTCATATTCCGATGATTATCTTCATAGATATGAAAGGAGTCAACATGGATCTTATTATACAAACGTTTCCTTTAGATGGAAAAACTTTATATTATGTACAATGTCCGGTCTGTAAGAACAATAGAATTTTAAACAGTGGTGCAAACGTGTCACGCATTATAAGCGATGATACATTCCGTAAACTTTGTGGTTGTACTTGTGACGTAAAACAAGTTGCGAGTAAAGTAGAGGTACCAAAAAAGGTTGAAAAATCAGCTGTAAAGAAAGAAGCAGCTCCAAAACGTACAGGTAAAGTATTAACAGCAGTAATTAACGGGAAAGAAATGACTGTTAAAGAGATTGCTGAAACATATGATATTAGTACGAGTACTGTTCGTCAGCGTATTAACGCTGGAAAACCTGAGAGTGAAATTATTGCTCCAACAAAGAAAAAGTAATTTAATAGAAAAACCCGTGCATATGCACGGGTTTTTTATTTTACAAGTTTACGTGTTTGTTTTAAAAAATGGCCGATTTTTTTAATGATTGGTTCGATTGAATCGCCATCTTTTAAAATATCGTATTCATTAATGTTTAGTCGTAAAACAGGGCATGAGTTAAAGTCATTAATCCAATTTTCGTAACGTCCATGCATCTCTTTCCAATACTCAATTGGTGTTTGTTGTTCCATTGGACGTCCTCGTTCTTGGATACGGTCGACAATATCATCGAAAGAACCTTCTAAATAAATTAATAAGTCTGGATGTGGGAAGTAAGGAGTCATGACCATAGCATCAAATAAACCTTTGTATGTTTCATAATCAGTTTCTGTCATTGTACCCTTTTCGTGATGCATTTTTGCAAAAATACCAGTGTCCTCATAAATAGAACGGTCTTGGACAAAACCGCCACCATATTCAAAAATTCTTTTTTGTTCTTTAAATCGTTCTGCTAAAAAATATACTTGTAAGTGAAAGCTCCAGCGTGTGAAATCAGCATAGAACTTGTCCAAATATGGATTGGAATCTACTTTTTCGAAAGATGTACGATAACCTAAAGCGTTAGCTAATGCAGTTGTCATAGTTGATTTACCGACACCTACTGTTCCAGCAATAGTGATAACTGCATCATTTGGTATATCATATTTTTGCCTTAAATTCATTATTATTTCGACTCCTTCAAGAGAGTATTTTGAAGAGTGGATAAGATGACATTTAAATCATCAGGATTTCTTACAAAATCCATATCGTCTCCGTTAAACTTCAATACTGGAATATCTGGATGGTCCTTTTTGAAAGCATCCATTGCTGTTTCGTAAT
This sequence comes from Bacillus silvicola, assembly GCF_050524305.1. Lineage (NCBI taxonomy): Bacteria > Bacillati > Bacillota > Bacilli > Caryophanales > Bacillaceae > Bacillus > Bacillus silvicola. The sequence goes on along the minus strand of NZ_JBNGVC010000013.1, from coordinate 1,190,183 downwards.
CTTTTGTAAGCTGTAGCAAATAATTTGGATCCATATTTTTTTCGAATTCTCTTCCGCGCATCGCAATTCGTTTTTGTAATGTTTCTAGGCTCGCTGTTAAATAAACGATGACATTTGGTACAGGCATATCTTGAGTAAGGATACGATAAATTTGCATGTACTTGTCATATTGAGCATCTTTTAATGTACGGGATGCAAAAATTAAATTTTTGAATATATGATAATCTGCTACTACAGGCTTCCTTTGATCCAAATACTTTATGTTAATATCCTCTAGTTGTTTGTATCTATTACAAAGAAAGAACATCTCTGTTTGAAAACTCCATTCGTCGATGTCTTCGTAGAATTTTCCTAAAAAAGGATTTTCATCAACAATCTCTTTTAGTAAGTGGAGTTGCATGTGAGTTGAAATTTCCTTCGCAAGTGAAGTTTTTCCAACACCAATTGGTCCTTCAACCGTGATAAATGGTACTCCGGTCACGCTGTTTCCTCCTTTCAATCAGTGATTTACCGTGACTACTAAAAACACAAAACAGAATTATTGTAGCACAAGAGGGAAGCGAGCGGGTTAATTTGATATAAAAAGTTAGAAAATAGATATATGTATTAATTAATTTTTATTTGAGATGATGGTACTATATTTGCTTTTAATGTGGCTTCCATTATTTTTAAAGCATGCAGGTTATCCTGATCATGATTAGAGGCAATACAGTCCTGTGGTACATACAGTGTATAATTTCTCATATGAGCATCGTTAGCTGTAAAGAGGATACATATATTCCCGGCGACGCCTGTTAATATTAGATTTTCTATTTTTAAATAGCCTAATAAAGAATTTAAAGGTGTTTCATAAAAAGCAGAGTAATGTGGTTTAATAAAAATGTAATCATCAGAATTTGGAGCAATCTTATGAATGATATTTTCACTATACTCATTTGTACAATGAGTAATTAGTTGGTCAATATCAGATCTCCAAAGTTGATAATGGTCATTAATATAAATTATGGGGTAGCCAAAGGATTTCATTGTTTTTTTTAATTGTAAAATAGGATTTGTTATAATTTCGCATTTTTTGGCCAGGATGGGTCCGTGTGAAAATTGAAAGTCATTAATCATATCGATAATGAGTAAGGCAGTATTCTTCATATGTAATCCCCTCTCTTTTTTCTTAGGGTGGATTGAATTTGTAAAAGTTATCCCATGTGTAGTAAATGGAAATAAGTGTACTTTATTTGTAATGAAAGGACTATGGTATGGAACACGATCAAGATATTTATTTTATGCAGCTAGCAATAGAAGAGGCTAAAAAGGCAGAGGCAATACAAGAAGTACCGATTGGTGCAGTTATAGTGTTAGATGGTGAAGTAATTAGTGTTGCTCATAATTTAAGGGAAACTGAGCAAAGATCAATAGCTCACGCTGAGTTGTTAGCTATTGATGAGGCGTGCAAAAAATTAGGGACATGGCGCTTAGAAGATGCAACGTTATATGTAACATTAGAACCTTGTCCAATGTGTGCAGGTGGAATTGTATTATCACGCGTAAAAAGGGTTGTATATGGTGCGAGCGATCCGAAAGGTGGATGTGCAGGTACATTAATGAATCTTTTAACCGATGAGCGTTTTAATCATCAATGCGAAGTGGTGGCTGGTGTACTAGAAGAAGAATGTGGTACGTTGTTAACGAATTTTTTTAGGGAGCTTCGTAAGAAAAGAAAAGAAGCGAAAAAATTAGAGAAAAGTAATACGAACTAACGTATTTGCATTTTGTAAAAAAACAAGTTATACTGATAATGCCTTTAATGAAGGCAACCGAATATTGGTTTTAACTTTGCCGTGCTAAGCGGGGAGGTAGCGGTGCCCTATACTCGCAATCCGCTCTAGCGAGGCCGAATCCCTTCTCGAGGTTATGTTGCTGTAAGGTCTGCCTTAAGTAAGTGGTGTTGACGTTTGGGTCCTGCGCAACGGGACCCCGTGAACCTTGTCAGGTCCGGAAGGAAGCAGCAATAAGCGGGTCTTCTCGTGTGCCGCAGGAGTGCCTGAACCGAGCTAACTGCTTAAGTAACGCTTATGGTACGTAATCGACAGAAGGTGCACGGCAGTTATATATGTATACAAAACTCACCTTAATACTAAGGTGGGTTTTTTGTATAGAAAATAACTTTTGGAATCTATAAACAGAATGGGTTATAATAAATGAGATAATAACCTTTGAGGGAGGCCGTATTTTCGTGTCATACCAAGCGTTATACCGAACATGGAGACCGCAAAAGTTTGGAGATGTAGTCGGTCAAAAGCACGTGACAAAAACGTTGCAAAATGCCCTTCTTCAAGAGAAAGTTTCACATGCTTATGTATTTTCTGGTCCAAGGGGAACAGGGAAAACAACAATTGCAAAAGTATTTGCAAAAGCAATTAACTGTGAACATGCTCCGGTAGCTGAACCTTGTAATGAATGTCCTTCTTGTTTAGGAATTACACAAGGATCTATTTCAGATGTATTAGAAATTGATGCGGCTTCAAATAACGGTGTAGATGAAATTCGAGATATAAGAGATAAAGTAAAATATGCTCCAAGTGCTGTGAAATATAAAGTATACATTATTGATGAAGTCCACATGCTTTCTATGGGTGCCTTTAACGCACTTTTAAAAACGTTAGAGGAGCCGCCAGGACATGTTATCTTTATTTTGGCGACAACAGAGCCACATAAGATTCCACCGACAATCATTTCACGTTGTCAACGCTTTGAATTTCGAAAAATATCAGTAAATGATATCGTAGAGAGATTATCTACGGTTGTGACGAATGAAGGTACACAAGTAGAAGATGAAGCGTTACAAATCGTCGCACGTGCCGCTGAAGGTGGTATGCGTGATGCATTAAGTCTGATTGACCAAGCGATTTCTTATAGTGATGAGACTGTGACGAGTGAAGATGTTTTAGCCGTAACGGGTTCTGTTTCTCAACAATACTTAGGTAACTTAGTAGAATGTATACGTGAAAATGATGTATCAAGAGCGTTACGTATTATAGATGAAATGATGAGTAAGGGGAAAGATCCAGTTCGCTTTATGGAGGATTTCATTTACTACTATCGTGATATGCTTTTATATCAAACTTCACCACAATTAGAACATATGTTGGAAAGGGTAATTGTAGATGATCAATTCCGTACATTAAGTGAAGAAATGCAACCGGAAGTAATCTATGAAATTATTCATACCCTTAGTAAGGGACAACAGGAGATGAAGTGGACAAACCATCCACGAATTTTCTTAGAAGTTGTTATGGTGCAATTGTGTCAGCAATTTATGATGCAGGCAAATGGTGCAGATCGTTTGCAAGCAATTATGAACAGGATGCAGCAATTGGAGAAAGAGTTAGAGCAAGTTAAAAAGAATGGTGTGCCAGCTGGTGTACAGCAGGAAGTAAGAGAGACGCGTGCGACACCAAAACCGGTACGAACAGGAAGTATGAAAATTCCTGTTGGACGCGTGAATGAAGTGTTAAAGCAAGCGAAGCGTCAAGATTTAGAACAGTTAAAAGCTGTATGGGGCGAGTTGTTAGGAAGACTCAAGTCATATAACAAAGTAGCATTTGCTGTTTTATTAGAAAATAGTGAGCCAGTAGCAGCTTCAGATGATACCTATGTGTTAGCATTTCAATATGAAATCCATTGTAAAATGGCAAGTGAAAATCGAGAAGCGATGGATACATTGGAACAGACTCTTTTTGAATTGCTAAGTAAAAGGTTAAACATGATTGCTATCCCAAAAAGTGAATGGGGTAAAATTCGCGAAGACTTTTTACAACGCGAAGGCGGGGATTCTGAAGAAAGCCCAGAACAAAAAGAAGACCCTCTTATAGAAGAAGCTGTAAAATTAGTAGGGCAAGAACTTATCGAAATAAAAGAGTAATAATTAGGAGGAATTAATTATGATGCGTGGCGGAATGGGAAATATGAATAACATGATGAAACAAATGCAAAAGATGCAAAAGGACATGGCAAAGGCGCAAGAAGAGCTTGGTGAAAAAACAGTTGAAGGTACAGCTGGTGGCGGAATGATTACTGTTATTGCAAATGGTCATAAGCAAGTTCTTGAAGTGAAAATTAAAGAAGAAGTTGTAGATCCAGAAGATATCGAAATGTTACAAGACTTAGTATTAGCTGCAACGAACGATGCGCTTAAAAAAGCTGACGAACTTTCAAATTCTACAATGGGTAAATTTACAAAAGGCTTAAACTTACCAGGTGGAATGTTCTAGGAGGATATTGATATATGCATTATCCAGAACCGATATCAAAATTAATTGATAGTTTTATGAAATTGCCAGGAATCGGACCGAAAACAGCGGTTCGACTGGCGTTCTTCGTGTTAGATATGAAAGAAGATGATGTGTTAGGTTTTGCGAAAGCACTTGTGAATGCGAAGCGAGATTTAGCGTATTGTTCTGTATGTGGGCATATCACTGACCGTGATCCTTGTTATATTTGTGACGATTCGCATAGAGATCAATCGGTTGTTTGTGTAGTACAAGAGCCGAAAGATGTAATTGCCATGGAAAAAATGAAAGAGTATCAAGGTGTATATCATGTGTTACGTGGTGCGATTTCTCCAATGGAGGGAATTGGACCGGAAGACATTAATATTCCACAACTCTTAAAGCGACTGCAAGATGAAACGGTACAAGAAGTGATATTAGCAACAAATCCTAATATTGAAGGGGAAGCTACAGCGATGTATATATCCCGCCTCTTAAAGCCTACAGGTATTAAAGTAACTCGTATTGCACACGGTCTACCAGTTGGTGGAGATTTAGAATATGCAGATGAAGTGACACTGTCGAAAGCGCTAGAAGGCCGCAGAGAAGTATAAGAGGAGAAACAAAAATGTTCTTTCAAAAAAAGGGTAAATTGCGTAAAGAGTACGATGATAAGTTAATTGTACTATTGGAAAAAGTGAAGAATGAATGGTTACGACAGAAGAGAATGGTTGAACAAAGTGTAGAACCATCTCCAGATGTACTTTGTTCTTTGAAAATAGCAGAGGCGAAATATTTCTTCTTGTTAAAAGAAGCGAAGCGTCGTCCTGTGAAGATGGAACAATGGTAAAAAGGTCCTGCTTATTGTGAAGTGACCCCTAAAAGTTAGACATGGTTATTTCATTAGGCAGCGTTTTG
>NZ_JBNGVC010000013.1:1130000-1180000 GCF_050524305.1 Bacillus silvicola | reverse complement strand
TTAGGAGTCAGACTGCGAGTGATAAGATCCGTAGTCAAGAGGGAAACAGCCCAGATCGCCAGCTAAGGTCCCAAAGTGTGTATTAAGTGGAAAAGGATGTGGAGTTGCTTAGACAACTAGGATGTTGGCTTAGAAGCAGCCACCATTTAAAGAGTGCGTAATAGCTCACTAGTCGAGTGACTCTGCGCCGAAAATGTACCGGGGCTAAATACACCACCGAAGCTGCGAATTGATACCAATGGTATCAGTGGTAGGGGAGCGTTCTAAGTGCAGTGAAGTCAGACCGGAAGGACTGGTGGAGCGCTTAGAAGTGAGAATGCCGGTATGAGTAGCGAAAGACGGGTGAGAATCCCGTCCACCGAATGCCTAAGGTTTCCTGAGGAAGGCTCGTCCGCTCAGGGTTAGTCAGGACCTAAGCCGAGGCCGACAGGCGTAGGCGATGGACAACAGGTTGATATTCCTGTACCACCTCTTTATCGTTTGAGCAATGGAGGGACGCAGAAGGATAGAAGAAGCGTGCGATTGGTTGTGCACGTCCAAGCAGTTAGGCTGATAAGTAGGCAAATCCGCTTATCGTGAAGGCTGAGCTGTGATGGGGAAGCTCCTTATGGAGCGAAGTCTTTGATTCCCCGCTGCCAAGAAAAGCTTCTAGCGAGATAAAAGGTGCCTGTACCGCAAACCGACACAGGTAGGCGAGGAGAGAATCCTAAGGTGTGCGAGAGAACTCTGGTTAAGGAACTCGGCAAAATGACCCCGTAACTTCGGGAGAAGGGGTGCTTTCTTAACGGAAAGCCGCAGTGAATAGGCCCAAGCGACTGTTTAGCAAAAACACAGGTCTCTGCGAAGCCGTAAGGCGAAGTATAGGGGCTGACACCTGCCCGGTGCTGGAAGGTTAAGGAGAGGGGTTAGCGTAAGCGAAGCTCTGAACTGAAGCCCCAGTAAACGGCGGCCGTAACTATAACGGTCCTAAGGTAGCGAAATTCCTTGTCGGGTAAGTTCCGACCCGCACGAAAGGTGTAACGATTTGGGCACTGTCTCAACCAGAGACTCGGTGAAATTATAGTACCTGTGAAGATGCAGGTTACCCGCGACAGGACGGAAAGACCCCGTGGAGCTTTACTGTAGCCTGATATTGAATTTTGGTACAGTTTGTACAGGATAGGCGGGAGCCATTGAAACCGGAGCGCTAGCTTCGGTGGAGGCGCTGGTGGGATACCGCCCTGACTGTATTGAAATTCTAACCTACGGGTCTTATCGACCCGGGAGACAGTGTCAGGTGGGCAGTTTGACTGGGGCGGTCGCCTCCTAAAGTGTAACGGAGGCGCCCAAAGGTTCCCTCAGAATGGTTGGAAATCATTCGTAGAGTGCAAAGGCATAAGGGAGCTTGACTGCGAGACCTACAAGTCGAGCAGGGACGAAAGTCGGGCTTAGTGATCCGGTGGTTCCGCATGGAAGGGCCATCGCTCAACGGATAAAAGCTACCCCGGGGATAACAGGCTTATCTCCCCCAAGAGTCCACATCGACGGGGAGGTTTGGCACCTCGATGTCGGCTCATCGCATCCTGGGGCTGTAGTCGGTCCCAAGGGTTGGGCTGTTCGCCCATTAAAGCGGTACGCGAGCTGGGTTCAGAACGTCGTGAGACAGTTCGGTCCCTATCCGTCGTGGGCGTAGGAAATTTGAGAGGAGCTGTCCTTAGTACGAGAGGACCGGGATGGACGCACCGCTGGTGTACCAGTTGTTCTGCCAAGGGCATAGCTGGGTAGCTATGTGCGGAAGGGATAAGTGCTGAAAGCATCTAAGCATGAAGCCCCCCTCAAGATGAGATTTCCCATAGCGTAAGCTAGTAAGATCCCTGAAAGATGATCAGGTTGATAGGTTCGAGGTGGAAGCATGGTGACATGTGGAGCTGACAAATACTAATAGATCGAGGACTTAACCATATAATATGTAGCAATGTTATCTAGTTTTGAAGGAATATGCCTTCATAGTTTGGTGATGATGGCAGAGAGGTCACACCCGTTCCCATACCGAACACGGAAGTTAAGCTCTCTAGCGCCGATGGTAGTTGGGACCTTGTCCCTGTGAGAGTAGGACGTCGCCAAGCAACTAAAAACACAAGTCTTTTGACTTGTGTTTTTTTGTATTGTTAAACGGTATGTAAAAGAAGTAATGATAATACAAACACGTTGCCCAAGAGTTAATCATATTATATAAGAGATTGATGTATATTTTTCTGTAAATTGTTAAGGAATAGAAGTATAAAATATGTCCATTTAAATAGGGAGGGAAGGTTATGAAATCACAAAGCGAAGTTTGCATTGTTTGTGAGACAGAAAGAAAAGAAGGTATATATGTTTATAATAATTTAATTTGTTATGAATGTGAAAAAGATATGGTGAATACGGAGACAAATGATCCGAAGTATATATATTATTTAAAACAACTTCGAAAATTAGAAGTATCATATTTTTAAATAGGCATATGCCTATTATTTTTTTTGTTCTGTATAATAGATATAGAATGAATAATAAGGAAGAGATATAGATGAATCAAAATCGTATGCCTTTGTATGAGGCGTTAATGGAATTTAAAGAAAGACGACCACTATCTTTTCATGTTCCAGGTCATAAGAATGGTTTAAACTTCCCTCAGGAAGCTACAGGAGGGTTTAAGGACATATTATCGATAGATGTAACAGAGTTAACAGGATTAGATGATTTACATAGTCCGTTTGAATGTATAGATGAAGCACAGCGATTATTAGCTGAAGTATATGGTGTGCAAAAAAGTTATTTTTTAATTAATGGTTCAACAGTTGGAAATTTAGCGATGATTTTGTCTTGCTGCGGCGAACATGATATTGTCCTCGTGCAAAGAAATTGTCATAAATCAATCATTAATGCTTTGAAATTAGCAGGGGCTAACCCAGTCTTTTTAAATCCATGGATTGATGAAGTACATAACGTACCAGTAGGTGTTCATGATGAAGCTATCAAGGAGGCAATTACAAAGTATCCGAATGCTAAAGCACTTATTTTAACACATCCTAATTACTATGGTATGGGGATTGATTTAGAGGCAAGTATTGCTTACGCACATGAACATAAAATTCCTGTTCTAGTAGATGAAGCACATGGGGCACATTTTTGTATAGGAGATCCATTTCCAAAGTCAGCATTAGCTTATGGCGCGGATATTGTGGTTCATTCCGCACATAAAACATTACCTGCAATGACAATGGGATCTTATTTACATATAAATAGCCGTTTGGTGAGTAAAGAAAAAGTGTCCTCCTATTTAAGTATGCTACAATCTAGTAGCCCATCGTATCCAATTATGGCATCCCTTGATATAGCCCGTTTTGCAATAGCGGTTATAAAGGAAAAAGGTCATGATGATATTGTTGAGTTTTTACGCCGATTTAAAGAAGAATTGCGATCAATCCCGCAAATAGCTATTTTACAATATCCGTTGCAAGATGAATTAAAGGTTACGGTGCAAACTCGCTGTCAGTTATCGGGGTATGAATTACAGTCTGTATTTGAAAAGGTCGGTATATATACGGAAATGGCAGATCCATATAACGTCCTATTTATATTACCGTTACAAGTAAATGGGGAGTATATAAAAGCTATAGAGATAATTCGAGTAGCTTTGCAGCAATATAAGGTAAAAGACAAGACAGCATCAATTCGTTATACTTATAAAGGGGAGATTTCCCCTTTACCGTATACGTATAAACAATTAGAGAGATACGAAACGAAGTTAGTATCTATAGAAGAAGCCGTTGGTATGATAGCTGCAGAAATGGTGATTCCGTATCCACCTGGAATTCCATTGATCATGTATGGAGAGAGAATTACTCAGGAACATACAAAGCAAATTACTCATTTAGAGAAAACAGGGGCTCGTTTTCAAGGTAGTACGAAATATATGAACGTGTATGATATAGAAAGTAGGTTTTAGGATGAAGGGATTATTTGTAACAATTGAAGGGCCAGAAGGTTCGGGTAAAACAACATTAATTAAAAGTTTATTACCATATTTTGAGCAAAAGGAACAAAAGGTAATGGCGACCAGGGAACCGGGTGGTATTGCAATTTCTGAAGATATTAGAACAATTTTACATAAACAAGAATATACGATGATGGAAGCACGTACAGAGGCGCTTCTGTATGCTGCTGCACGTAGACAACATTTAGTGGAAAAAGTTATGCCAGCACTTGAGGAAAACTATCTTGTACTATGTGATCGTTTTATAGATAGCTCTTTAGCGTATCAAGGATATGCAAGGGGCTTAGGTATGGATAAAGTATTTGAAATTAATCGTTTTGCAACGGAAGATTGTATGCCTAGTTTAACAATTTATTTAGACATTGAGCCAGAGGTTGGGTTAGCACGAATTGAAAAAGATGCAGGACGCGAAGTAAATCGACTAGATATGGAAGACATCGCTTTCCATAAACGCGTGCGTGAAGGGTATTTACAAGTTGCAGAGCGCTTCTCTGATCGTATTGTAGTAGTAGATGCTGATCAACCAATGGAAAAACTTATAGAAGAAGTTATTCAGATTGTAGAAGATAAATTGTTATAATAGAAGGAAAGAATGAAATAAGTGAGGTATGCATTATGATAAAGACGTGGGAGCAGCTTTCTGCTATACAGCCCATCGGTGTCAAAATGTTGATGAATAGCATTGCAAAAGAGCGTATATCCCACGCTTACTTGTTAGAGGGAGGGAAAGGGACCGGGAAGTTCGCAACAGCAATTCAAATGGCAAAAAGTTTTCTCTGCTTACAAAGAAATGGTGTAGAGCCTTGTCATGTATGTACGAATTGTCGCCGAATTGATTCAGGTAACCACCCAAACTTACATATTGTAAAACCCGATGGATTATCTATTAAAAAACAGCAAATCCAAGATTTACAAGAAGAGTTTTCAAAAACAGGATTAGAAGCAAATAAAAAAGTATATATTATTGAGCATGCAGATCGTATGACAGCAAATGCAGCGAATACACTCTTAAAGTTTTTAGAAGAACCAAGTAGTGATACAACAGCCATTTTACTTACTGAACAAAGTCATCAGATTTTAAATACAATCTTATCTCGTTGTCAAGTTGTTACATTTAGGCCGTTACCTACAGAATCCTTAATTAAGAGATTAGAGGAAGAAGGTATTACAGTTTCTTTATCTACACTGGCTGCACAGCTTACAAATAGTTTTGAAGAAGCTTTATTAATGTGTAATGATGAATGGTTTGCACAAGCGAGAGCTTTAGTGATAAAATTATGTGAAGCGCTCGAAAAAGATAAGGCCTCTATTTTTTTTGTACAAGAAAAATGGGGGAAGCACTTTGGAGAGAAAGAACAATTACAGCAAGGCTTAGATATGTTACTCCTTATTTATAAGGATTTATTATATGTTCAACTTGGAGAAGAAGATCGTCTTGTTTTTCATGAGCAGAAAGAGATGTTTGAATCCTTTTCTTATGCTCAGAAGCGCATTGTATCAGCTCTCTTTCATATATTAGAGGCAAAAAATAGAATCAACGCTAATGTAAATGCGCAGCTTGTGTTCGAACAGTTAGTGTTGCGGTTGCAGGAGGGATGACCGTTTTGTATGATGTAGTAGGTGTTCGCTTTAAGAAGGCCGGGAAGGTATATTACTTTGATCCAAATCAGTTCGATATCTCAGAAAATGAGTTCGTAATTGTAGAAACGGTAAGGGGTATTGAATACGGAAAAGTAGTTATTACCAAAAAGCAAGTTGATGAAAACGACGTTGTATTACCGCTTAAAAAGGTTATTCGTATTGCAAATGAAAATGATCGTACCATTGTTGAAGAGAATAGGCATGCTGCGAAAGAAGCATATCAAGTTTGTCAACAAAAGGTAGGAGAACATAATCTTGATATGAAGCTTGTAGATGTAGAGTATACGTTCGATCGTAATAAGATTATTTTTTACTTTACTGCGGATGGTCGGATTGATTTCCGGGAACTAGTGAAAGACTTAGCGGCAATTTTTAGGACAAGAATTGAGCTGAGACAGATCGGCGTTCGTGACGAAGCAAAAATGCTTGGTGGTATTGGTCCATGCGGTCGTATGCTTTGTTGTTCTACTTTTTTAGGAGATTTTGAACCTGTATCCATTAAAATGGCAAAGGATCAAAATTTATCATTAAATCCTGCAAAAATCTCTGGTTTATGTGGTCGCTTAATGTGTTGCTTAAAATATGAGAATGATGAATATGAGGCAGCAAAGGAACAACTTCCTGATTTAGATCAACGTATACAAACCCCGCATGGTACTGGCCGTGTTATCGGATTAAATATTTTAGAAAGATTAATTCAAGTGGAACTAGTAGACAAGGAACGGATAGTAGAATATACGTTAGATGAATTAATTAATAAAGGGGTCGTTTCGAGTCAAACCACAGATTAATGAGGTGGGTGCTTGTGGAGAAAAAGGATATTTTTGCATCGGTTTCTAGTATGGAAGAGCAAATTGGACATTTATACAAACAGTTGGGAGAATTAAAACAACATCTTGCAGAATTATTGGAAGAAAACCAACATATAAAAATGGAAAATGAAAATTTGCGACATCGTTTTGAAGAAGTGCAGAATAAGGAAAAACAAAAAACTCAAAAACGCAAAGAAATGAAGCCAAAAACAGATATCGGTGAGGGCTACGATAACTTAGCGAGACTGTATCAGGAAGGTTTTCATATTTGCAATCTACATTATGGAAGTGTACGTAAAGAGGGAGATTGTTTATTCTGTCTGTCATTTTTAAATAAAAAGTGAGATTACCTTTCCAATATAATTGGAAAGGTAATTTTTTATACATGAGAGTAGAATGAAATTTATTTTTACATTAATAGAGGATGAAATAGGGTAGGTTAAATGTAAGAAAGGGAGCAATATATGAATTTATATGAAGATGAACGTTTAGATTACTTATTAGCACAAGATATGAAGATTATACAAAGTCCATCAGTATTTAATTTCTCTTTAGATGCTGTATTACTTGCAGACTTTGCTTGGGTACCAATTCAAAAAGGTAATTTACTTGATTTGTGTACGGGGAATGCGGTTGTACCTCTTTTATTGAGTACAAGGACAAAAGGGACAATTACAGGTGTAGAGATTCAAGAGCGCCTATATGATATGGGAATAAGAAGCGTTCAATACAATAATTTAGAAGAAAGAATTCATTTAATCCATGGAGATTTGAAAGATATGCCGGAGAAACTCGGACGCCATCAATATGATGTTGTAACGTGTAATCCTCCTTATTTTCAAACACCGCAAACTTCTGAGAAAAACATGAATGAACATTTAGCGATAGCTCGTCACGAAATTATGTGTACATTAGAAGATGTTGTATATGCAAGTAGCCAGTTGGTAAAACAGGGTGGGAAAGTTGCATTTGTACATCGGCCCGGTCGTTTTCTCGATATCGTTACATTGATGCGTAAATACAAAATTGAACCGAAACGTGTGCGATTTGTTTATCCTAAGGCTGGTAAAGAAGCGAATACATTGTTAATTGAAGGAATTAAGGATGGAAATGCAGATTTGAAAATCTTGCCACCTCTTTTTGTATATGAAGAGAATAACGAATATACAGAGGAGATTCGTTCAATTTTATATGGAGACGAATAAGCATTGTTTTTATGTGGTGGAGTGTTCTGATGGAAGTTATTATGCTGGATATACAAATCATATAGAAAAGCGGATTCAGACTCATAATAATGGAAAAGGTGCTAGATATACACGTGCTAGACTTCCGGTTGTTTTAAAATATGTAGAGGATCATGAGGATAAACGAACGGCTATGCAAGCTGAATATCATTTTAAGCAGTTAACGAGGAAACAAAAAGAAGAATACATGCAAAAAGGAGAACGCTATGTGGCAGCAAAAAAGCTTTCAGCAAAATGAAAAGGGAGTTTTATATTTAGTACCAACTCCAATCGGAAATTTAGAGGATATGACATTTCGTGCAATCCGAATTTTAAAAGAGGCAGATATTATTGCTGCTGAAGATACAAGACAAACGAAGAAGCTTTGTAATTATTTTGAAATTGAAACACCAGTTATGAGTTATCACGAGCATAACAAAGAAGTAAGTGGACGAAAAATTTTAGATAAGTTAGAAGATGGTAAGACTGTAGCCATTGTGAGCGATGCCGGTATGCCGTGTATTTCTGATCCTGGTTACGATATTGTTGTAGAAGCTGTAGCAGAACAATATCATGTTATCCCGCTTCCAGGAGCAAATGCGGCTCTTACAGCATTAATTGCATCAGGACTTGAAACAAAGCAGTTTTATTTCTATGGATTTTTGCAAAGAAATAAAAAGGAAAGAAGAATGGAATTAGAGAAGCTTCGTTACGTACAAACTACAATGATGTTTTATGAAGCACCTCATCGTCTAGATGATACTTTAATCTCAATGCAAGAAGTTTTAGGAAATAGGGAAATCGCATTATGTCGCGAGCTAACGAAAAAATTTGAAGAATTTATTCGTGGAACAATTGAGGAAGCGATTGAGTGGACGAAGCAAAATGAAGTACGTGGTGAGTTTTGTATTTTAGTAGCTGGTTCAACGGAAGAACCTGCTCCAGAAGAACAATGGTGGGAATCTGTTTCAGTACATGATCATATTGAACATTATATAAATGAAAAAGGCATGAATTCAAAAGAAGCGATTAAAACAGTCGCTAAAGAACGAGATTTGTCGAAAAGGGATGTATATCAAATCTATCATGTCGATAAAAAATAAGCTTCTCATAATTGAGAAGCTTATTTTGCTGTTTCGATATAATCTTGAAGTTCGTTTAAGACTTGCTCAGCGCCTTCTTTGCTTAAGATAATTTTGCCTTCAGCTAAAGATAGGTTACCATCAGATACTTCACCAGTTACTTGGCAAGTCATGTTTGGTTTATATTTTTTTAAGATGATTTTCTCGTCATCAACGTAGATTTCAAGAGCATCCTTTTCTGCAATACCTAAAGTACGGCGTAATTCGATTGGAATTACCACACGACCTAATTCATCAACTTTACGAACGATACCAGTAGATTTCATAATTCTTTTCCTCCTAAATAAATAGTTTATAAGTTACGAGTCTATTTTTTTGATTCGTCATTTTTCGACAAAATACCCTATGGACATATGATACCAATCATTTACATTTCCGTCAATTCTTAAATTCTATATTTTTTAAAAAGATTTATAGATTTCTTACTTTTTATATATAATAGAATGTGGGTAATTACTATAATTATTTCGTTTTATTTTCTGAAAAATATATATATTCCAGAGAAGGGCTGTATAATTTTTAAAAATATGAGTAATAGATGATAAAGATATCGAGCATTAACTCGTTTTTATATGTGAGTTTTTGATATACTGTTTATAAATACATATGAGGTCATCCGGGAGGTCCAAAACAATGACAGAGGAAAATAAGTCCTTTTATATTACTACCCCAATTTATTATCCAAGTGGAAAGTTACACATTGGACATGCTTATACGACAGTAGCAGGAGATGCGATGGCACGATATAAGCGTATGCAAGGATACAATGTTCATTATTTAACAGGAACTGATGAGCATGGACAGAAGATCCAAAAGAAAGCAGAAGAACTAAATGTTACACCACAAGCATATGTGGACAACATTGTATCAGGGATTAAAGAACTTTGGGAGAAGATGGATATCTCTTATGACGATTTTATTCGTACAACTGAAGATCGTCATAAAGACGTCGTTGAGAAAATCTTCAAGCAGCTAGTAGATCAAGGTGATATTTATCTTGATGAATATGAAGGTTGGTATTCTGTACAAGATGAAACATTCTATACAGCGCATCAATTAGTAGATCCAATTATGGAGGGCGACAAAGTAGTTGGTGGAAAAAGCCCAGATAGTGGTCATAATGTAGAGCTTGTTCGCGAAGAGTCTTATTTCTTTAGAATGGGTAAATATGTAGACCGACTATTAAAGTTCTATGAAGAGAACCCTCATTTCATTCAACCAGAGTCTCGTAAAAATGAAATGATTAATAATTTTATTAAGCCAGGATTAGAAGATTTGGCTGTTTCTCGTACTTCATTTGACTGGGGAGTTCGTGTTCCAGGGAACCCAAAACACGTTATTTATGTATGGGTAGATGCTTTGTCTAATTACATTACTGCATTAGGATATGGAACAGAAAATGAAGAGAAATATAAAAAATTCTGGCCAGCAGATGTTCATTTAGTTGGAAAAGAAATCGTGCGTTTCCATACAATTTATTGGCCAATTATTTTAATGGCGTTAGATTTACCACTTCCGAAGAAAGTCTTTGCTCATGGCTGGATTTTAATGAAGGATGGAAAAATGAGTAAGTCAAAAGGAAACGTAGTAGATCCAGTTACACTAATTGATCGTTACGGATTAGATGCATTACGTTACTACTTACTTCGCGAAGTTCCATTTGGCTCTGATGGCGTATTCACACCAGAGGGATTTGTTGAACGAATTAACTTTGATTTAGCGAATGACTTAGGAAACTTATTAAATCGTACAGTAGCTATGATTGATAAATACTTTAACGGGGAAATCCCTGCATTTAAAGCGAATGTAACTGAGTTCGATGAAACGCTAGTTACATTTGCGAAGGATACATTGAAAAAAGTAGAAGAGGCAATGGAGAATATGGAGTTCTCTGTAGCACTAAGTTCTATTTGGCAGTTAGTTAGCCGTACGAATAAATATATTGATGAAACACAGCCGTGGGTATTGGCGAAGGATGAGAATGATCGCGAAAAACTTGCGTCTGTAATGTCGCACTTAGCAGAGATACTTCGTCAAACAGGTATTATGCTTATGCCATTCCTAACAGTAGCACCAAGTAAGATGTTTGCTCAACTTGGACTTACTGAAGAGGCACATAAATCTTGGGAAAGCCTATCTACAATTGGATGTATTCCAGCTGGCACAAAAGTAGAAAAAGGAAACCCAATTTTCCCTCGTTTGGAAATGGAAGTAGAGGTAGAGTATATTAAAGAACAAATGAAGGGCTCTGCGCCTAAAGTAGAAGAGAAAAAAGAAGAAGAACCGAAGGCAGAAGAAATTACAATTGATGATTTCTTTAAAGTAGAATTACGAGTAGCTGAAGTAATATCGGCTGAACCTGTGAAAAAAGCAGATAAGTTGTTAAAAATTCAGCTTGATTTAGGCACAGAAAAGCGTCAAGTTGTTTCGGGAATTGCAAAATTCTACTCACCAGAAGATCTAAAAGGTAAAAAGGTAATTTGTGTAACAAACTTAAAACCTGTAAAATTACGTGGTGAATTATCGCAAGGTATGATTTTAGCAGGTGAAGAAAATGGCGTATTGTCATTAGCAACAATCGACCAAAATTTACCGAATGGTACAAAGATCAAGTAATTGGGACAAGAAAAGAGATGTTTCACGTGTAACATGTGTGAAGCATCTTTTTTCTTTTTAAATTCCCCTTTTTTGCATTAAAATTGTAGTATTGTTATCGTTAAGTTAGAAAAGGCTTAATTTTTTCTGGGATAAAATTGATTTCAATATAAAAGGAGTTATTTATTATGTTGTTTGATACACATTCACATTTAAATGCAGAGCAGTTTGAAGAAGATTTACAAGAAGTTATTGCAAGGATGAAAGAAGCGGGAGTTACATATACAGTTGTTGTTGGATTCGATGAAGTAACAATAAAAAAAGCGATTGAATTAGCTGAAGCCTATGATTTTATTTATGCTGCAGTTGGGTGGCATCCCGTTGATGCTATCGACATGACAGAAGAACATTTAGTTTGGTTAGAAGAATTAGCTGTCCACCCTAAAGTAGTTGCTCTTGGAGAAATGGGACTAGATTATCACTGGGATAAGTCTCCAAAAGAAATACAGAAGGAAGTATTCCGTAAACAAATTACATTAGCTAAAAAGGTAAAATTACCGATTATTATACATAACCGTGATGCAACTCAAGATATTGTTGATATCCTAGAGGAAGAGAATGCAGCTGAGGTGGGAGGCATTATGCATTGCTTTAGCGGTAGTGTAGAAGTAGCACAGCGATGTGTTGATATGAACTTTTTAATTTCATTAGGTGGGCCTGTTACATTTAAAAATGCGAAGAAACCGAAAGAAGTTGCTATGGAGATTCCATTAGAAAAATTATTGATAGAGACAGATTGTCCATATTTAACACCACATCCATTTCGAGGGAAACGAAATGAACCTAGTTATGTAAAACTAGTGGCAGAAGAAATTGCGAATTTAAAAGGAATTTCTTATGACGAGGTAGCACAAATAACAACAAAGAATGCAAAAGCTTTATTTGGTGTCGAATAAAAAAGAGTGGGGGAGTCCCATTCTTTTTTTATTTTTTAGAAGAGAGACAGTAGAAATGCTAAGAGCCCATTATTTACCCATAACATAAGTGTAGAAATATTGCGGATAAATTAGGATGGAGATAGAAGTGTTACAATAAGAATAGTGAACAAAGATTTTTCTCTTCTACTTTTTAAAATGTACGATTGGGAAAATAATAATGGAAAAGTCGTCATTTTTTTGTTTTACTAAGTAGAGACGAAACGAGTGTGGAGGCAAGCATGAAAATTAAAGAGATTATCGTTGTAGAAGGTAAAGATGATACAGTTGCGATTAAACGTGCTGTTGATGCGGATACAATCGAAACGAACGGTTCAGCAATCGGTGATCATGTTATTGAGCAAGTTAAATTAGCGCAGCAAAAACGAGGCGTTATTATTTTCACAGATCCGGATTATCCTGGAGAGCGTATTCGAAAAATTATTTCTGACAAGGTTCCTGGATGTAAGCATGCTTTTTTACCGAAGGAAGAAGCACTTGCTAAAAGGAAAAAAGGTGTTGGTATCGAACATGCTTCTAATGAGTCGATTCGCCGTGCTTTAGAGAATATACATGAAGAAATGGAAGCTTACACAAGTGAAATTAGTTGGAGTGATCTAGTCGATGCGGGCTTAGTGGGCGGAGAAATGGCAAAGAGTCGCAGAGAAAGAATGGGTAAGCTATTAAAGATTGGTTATACAAACGCAAAACAGTTACATAAACGTTTACAAATGTTTCAAGTTTCAAAGGAATCATTTGCAGAAGCTTATAAACAAGTAATACAGGAGGAAAAGAAATGAAAGATATAGCAACACCAAATCGTACAAAAGACATTGTTGAAAAGTATGGATTTTCATTCAAAAAAAGTTTAGGACAAAATTTTTTAATTGATACAAATGTATTAAATCGTATCGTTGATCACGCAGAAATAGGTTCAGAAAGTGGTGCAATTGAAATTGGACCAGGTATCGGTGCATTAACAGAGCAATTGGCAAAGCGTGCTAAAAAAGTAGTGGCTTTTGAGATTGATCAGAGATTATTACCAATTTTAGACGAGACGTTAGCTCCATATAGCAACGTTACAGTTATAAATAAAGATGTACTAAAAGCAGATGTACATGAAGTGTTTAGTGAGCAATTCGAAGAAGGACAAGATGTAATGGTAGTAGCTAACTTGCCATACTATATTACAACGCCAATTTTATTTAAATTGCTTGAAGAAAAATTACCCGTTCGTGGATTTGTTGTTATGATGCAAAAAGAAGTTGGAGATCGTTTAGCTGCTAAACCTGGAACGAAAGAATATGGTTCTTTATCAATCGCCATTCAGTATTATACAGAGGTAGAAACAGTTATGACTGTACCGCGTACAGTGTTTGTACCACAACCAAATGTTGATTCTGCGATTATCCGTCTTCTAAAGCGTTCTAAACCAGTTGTAGAAGTGACAGATGAAACTTTCTTCTTTGAAGTAGTACGAGCGAGTTTCGCACAGCGTCGTAAAACGTTAATGAATAATTTATCAAATAATTTAAATGGTTTCCCGAAAGATAAAGAGTTGTTGGATCAAATTTTAACAGAAGTAGGAATTGATCCGAGGCGAAGAGGCGAAACGCTATCTATCGAAGAGTTTGCAACATTAAGTAATGCATTAGTTCTTCATAAATTGTCATAAGAATATGAAAGGGACAGTTCAACTTGAGCTGTCCCTTTTGTCACCTTTCCTTTCCTAAATTCATACTTTAAAAGCAGGTAAGATGGCCTAACGAGTTTGGAGGTAGGAGAATGGCTTTACATGTTGGAGAATTAGTGGAACGATATTCTCATAATAGGGATATTCTTTTTCGTATTATAGAAATAAAAGGCGAGATAGCGATATTGTTTGGGGAAGAAATTAGACTTGTGGCGGATGCGCCGCTTGAAGATTTAATTAGTATAGATCAACGAGAACATAAAAAAAGAGTGAAGCGTGAAAAAGAAACAATGGAGCGTACGTACCGTTTATTTCAACAAGATTATGTATTAATGAAACAAAGACATGAACACACTTCAACAGGTGGATATACAAGTGAAGTGAATTACTTTCAAATGCCAGGGCGTGTATTGCATATAGATGGAGATCCTTTATATTTGCGCAAGTGTTTAGATTTATATAATAAAATAGGCGTTCCTGTACAAGGTATTCATTGTAAGGAAACGGAGATGCATGAAAAGGTAGTAGACTTAATCGATCATTTTCGTCCAGATATTTTAGTCATTACAGGACATGATGCATATACAAAGTCAAAAGGAGTCATGGGAGATTTAACAGCATATAGACATTCTAGACATTTTGTACAGGCTGTTCGAGAAGTGCGAAAAAAATATCCATCATTAGATCAACTCGTTATTTTTGCTGGAGCTTGTCAATCACACTTTGAGGCGCTGATTCGAGCAGGTGCTAATTTTGCTAGTTCGCCATCCAGAATTAATATTCATGCTCTAGATCCTGTATATGTAGTTGGTAAAATTAGCTTTACTTCATTTATGGAAAGAGTCAATGTATGGGACGTTGTGCGTAATACGATTACTGGTGAAAAAGGGCTAGGCGGAATTGAAACGAGAGGGATTTTGCGCACAGGATTACCCTTTCAACATTATGAAGAATGAGCAAGGTACATATGTATCTTGCTTTTTTATGCTGGAATGATTTGAATGAATTTGGATAAAAAACTGCAAGAACGTGCAGACTATACAATGATACTTTTACAATATAGTATTTCTTCTATCTATTCGAACGCATGATGCTTTTATAATGATATTGTCTGTAAATTGCGGTTAATAATTGGGATAGATATATCGTGTTTTAAGTGTTCAATCTAAATTACAGCGAGGTGTAGCAAGGGATATGTCAAAACGTTTAGATGATATTAAAAACGAATTAGATCACCATCTTGGACAGCGACTTATGTTAAAGGCGAATAGTGGAAGAAGAAAAACTGTAGAGCAATCGGGGGTACTTGCAGAAACGTATCGTTCGGTCTTTGTTGTACAATTAGATCAGCAAGAAGACGCATTGCAACGTGTATCGTATAGTTATGCAGATGTTTTAACAGAGACAGTAGAGTTAACATTTTACGATGAACCCCATAATGAAGCATTTTATAATTAATGTGTTATTTGTTACATATATTCCCACAAATGAAAAGCTATATTATTTTGCATACTAATTATACCGTAGCAAAATAAGGAGGGACTCTGCATTGAGTAGACGAAGAGGAGTCATGTCAAATCAATTTAAAGAAGAGCTGGCAAAAGAGCTTGGCTTTTATGATGTTGTTCAGAAAGAAGGATGGGGCGGAATTCGTGCGAAAGATGCTGGTAATATGGTGAAACGTGCTATAGAAATTGCGGAACAGCAATTAATGAAACGAAACCAGTAGTTGTAAGATACTTTCTATGCTACGGTAGCCGAGGAGAGATTCCTCGGCTTTTTGCACGCTAAAAGGTGCCATCATTTGATATAAGTAGTTTCATTCTGAATGCTTTTCGTTATAATTAGGGAAGTGTCATCGTCTTACTATAAATTTATGGTAAAATAAACGATAAAAGATTGAGTACATAGAGTGGGTGAATAGATTGAAGCTACTAGTGAAAGCGCCAGCAAAGATTAATCTGTCGTTAGATGTACTGGGAAAAAGACAAGACGGATATCATGAAGTGAAAATGATTATGACAACAATTGATTTAGCAGATCGTTTAGAGCTAATGGAATTAGCAGAAGACCGTATTGAAATTTTGTCCCATAATCGGTATGTCCCAGACGACCAACGCAACTTAGCTTATCAAGCAGCGAAATTATTAAAAGAGAAGTTTAATGTAAAAAAAGGTGTATCTATTACTATTGAAAAAACGATTCCAGTAGCCGCTGGATTAGCAGGTGGAAGTAGTGATGCAGCAGCGACATTACGTGGCCTTAATAAGTTATGGAATTTAGGAATTACAATCGATGAGTTAGCAAAGCTTGGCGCAGAAATTGGGTCAGATGTGTCGTTTTGTGTATACGGCGGAACTGCGATCGCCACTGGAAGAGGAGAAAAAATTGAACACATAAAGACTCCACCTTCTTGTTGGGTTATTTTAGCAAAGCCACACATTGGTGTATCGACTGCTGACGTATATGGAAATTTAAAATTGAATTGTGTTACACATCCAAATGTAGATAAAATGGTTGAAGTCATTAATGGCGGGGACTATAAAGGAATTTGTGATACTGTTGGTAACGTTTTAGAAGATGTGACATTTGCGATGCATCCTGAAGTTGCGCGTATTAAGGCGCAGATGAAACGATTCGGTGCGGATGCCGTATTAATGAGTGGAAGTGGTCCAACTGTATTTGGTCTTGTACACCATGATTCGCGAATGCATCGTATATATAACGGATTAAAAGGATTTTGCGAACAAGTATATGCAGTACGTTTATTAGGAGAGCGAGAAACGCTTGAATAAAGACGTATAATACGTTATGATTTGTTTAGAATATTCGTGATTTGAGGTGAGAGTATGAAAATTAGACGAAGTACAAGATTGGTCGATATGACTTATTATTTGCTACAAAATCCTCGTCAGCTAGTTTCTCTCACTTTTTTTGCTGAAAGGTATCAATCGGCTAAATCATCCATTAGTGAAGATTTAGTTATTATTAAGCAAACGTTTGAACAACAAGGGGTCGGCACATTGCAAACGATACCAGGAGCAGCAGGAGGAGTGAAATATATTCCCTATATAAGTGAAGAAGAGGCAAATCTAATTATTAATGAGCTTTGTAGCTTATTTGAAAATCCAGATCGCATTTTGCCTGGCGGTTACTTATATATGACGGATCTTTTAAGTAATCCTCGCCAGATTAATGGTGCGGGTCGTTTATTTGCTTCCGTTTTTGCTAGACAACCAATTGATGCGGTTATGACCGTAGCGACAAAAGGAATTCCACTTGCTTATGCAGTGGCGAATTACTTAGATGTACCGGTGGTAATTGCGAGAAAAGATAATAAGGTAACAGAAGGACCCACTGTTAGTATTAACTATGTATCAGGTTCCTCTAAGCGAATCCAAACGATGACTTTAGCAAAGCGTAGCCTTCCAGAAGGATCTAACGTTTTAATTATTGATGATTTTATGAAAGCTGGCGGAACCATTCAAGGTATGATGAGCATGCTAGAAGAATTTAAAGCTAACGTTGTTGGAATTGGTGTATTAGTAGAATCTACGGATATCGAAGAAAGGCTTATTAATAACTTTGTATCATTAATTCGTCTGTCGGAAGTTGATGTAAAAGAAAAGGCGATTCAAGTGGAGAAGGGGAATTATTCGCTTGCGCCATTTAATGAAGGAATTGTAGGGGCTGAGTAAAAAGGGTAAAGCAGATAGCTTTATCTTTTTTTATTCTATTTATAAATTATAAAATAGGTGGACAAACTGCTTTTCGTGCACTATTTTTAAAGAGTAAAAATAAATAATAAAAGGGTGAAAAGTATGAAAGTTGTTCAAACAAGCAAAGCACCACAAGCAATCGGACCATATTCACAAGGGATTATTGTAAATAATATGTTCTATAGTTCGGGACAAATCCCGTTAACGGCAAGTGGAGAACTTGTAACGGGGGATGTAACAGTACAAACAGAGCAAGTATTTGAAAATTTACAAGCAGTATTAGCAGAAGCTGGTGCTTCATTTGATACAGTGGTAAAAACAACAGTATTCTTAAAGGATATGGATGATTTTAATGCGGTTAATGAAGTATACGGTTCTTATTTCTCTACTCATAAGCCAGCGCGTTCTTGTGTACAAGTAGCAAAATTACCGAAAGATGTTTCTGTTGAAATCGAAGTAATCGCCCTAGTTAAGTAACCCTTTGTAAGCGATAACCTCTCCTAATCTCTATATTCAATTACTTTAAAAATTTTTATCTTAAAAATTTTTAAAAAATTAAAGGGAAAATAGAAATTTTGTGGAATTTATACAAATATATCGCTTATTTAGAAAAGGGTGGTGAACACAAGATGGAAGTGACTGACGTAAGATTACGCCGCGTAAACACAGAAG
Organism: Bacillus silvicola; assembly: GCF_050524305.1. NCBI lineage: Bacteria > Bacillati > Bacillota > Bacilli > Caryophanales > Bacillaceae > Bacillus > Bacillus silvicola. The sequence continues at coordinate 1,161,514 of NZ_JBNGVC010000013.1, read as the reverse complement.
GCCGCATGAGAGCAATTGCCTCTATTACTCTAGACCATGAATTTGTTGTTCATGATATTCGTGTAATTGATGGTAATAATGGATTATTTGTAGCAATGCCAAGCAAACGTACTCCAGATGGAGAATTCCGTGACATTGCACATCCAATTAATTCTAATACACGCTCTAAAATTCAAGATGCGGTTTTAACAGAGTATCATCGTTTAGGCGAGTTAGAAGAGGTTGAGTTTGAAGAAGCGGGCGCTTCGTAAAATTCGAATGAAAAGGCTTTCGAAAGAAAGTCTTATAATTTTGTAGCAAACTCCTGTAAGCATTTACAGGAGTTTGTTTTTTTTTGGAATAATATCTGTTTTTAATTATAAAAATTCATATTTAGAAAAATAAGGGTGGAAAACTTCTAATTTTTTCAAAATCATTTAAAATAGTATAGCTTATTTCTTAAAAAAGATACTAAAGAGTAAAACATCGTATAAGAATTATGGTAAAATTTAATAGTTATAATGTGTTTCTTGAAATATATGATGATTTAGGATAATATCGTTAATGGATAAATAGGTTGCGATGGAGGGTCTATATGTCAAACAGATTTGCAGTGATTCTAGCTGCAGGTAAAGGCACACGTATGAAGTCCAAGCTATACAAAGTGCTACATCCTGTATGTGGAAAACCAATGGTACAACATGTAGTCGATCAAGTATCTCAATTAGGGATGCAGAAACTTGTAACAGTCGTTGGACATGGTGCTGAAATGGTACAAGAACAGCTAGGAAACGTAAGTGAGTTTGCATTACAAGCAGAACAACTTGGTACAGCACATGCTGTCGATCAAGCTGCAAATGTACTTGCAAATGAAGAAGGAACAACTTTAGTTATTTGTGGTGATACACCTCTAATAACTGCTGAAACGATGGAAGCATTGCTTCAGCAACACGAAGAAGCGGGAGCAATGGCAACGGTACTAACAGCGTACATAGAAGAGCCTGCTGGATATGGCCGTATCGTTCGTAATGAGAATGGTCATGTTGAAAAGATTGTTGAGCATAAGGATGCAAATGAAAAAGAATTAGCTATTAAAGAAATCAATACAGGTACGTATTGTTTTGATAATAAAGCTCTATTTGCTTCACTTTCTAAAGTTTCAAATGATAATGTACAGGGTGAATATTACCTTCCGGATGTTATTGAAATTTTAAAAAATGAAGGTCATATTGTATCAGCTTATCAAACAGAGCACTTCGATGAAACGTTAGGTGTTAACGACAGAGTCGCTCTATCGCAAGCGGAAATTATTATGAAAAACCGTATTAACCGAAAAAACATGGTAAATGGTGTTACAATTATTGATCCAAGTAACACATACATTTCTGCTGATGCAATTATTGGCAGTGATACAGTTCTTCACCCAGGAACAATTATTGAGGGGAACACTGTAATTGGTTCTGATTGTGAAATTGGACCACATACAGTAATTCGCGACAGTGAAATTGGAGAGCGTACGGTAATTCGTCAATCTACTGTACATGACAGCAAACTTGGTACAGAAGTATCAGTGGGTCCATTTGCACATATTCGCCCAGATTCAGTTATTGGAGATGAAGTGCGCGTTGGAAACTTCGTAGAAATCAAAAAAACTGTTTTTGGTAATAGAAGTAAAGCTTCACACTTAAGTTATATCGGGGATGCACAAGTTGGAGAAGACGTGAATCTTGGTTGTGGTTCAATTACGGTGAACTACGACGGAAAGAATAAATTTAAAACTGTGATTGGTAACGGGGTATTTATTGGATGTAATTCAAATCTTGTTGCTCCTGTAACAGTTGAAGATGGTGCTTATGTGGCAGCAGGCTCTACAATTACAGAGAATGTTCCATCAAAAGCATTATCAGTAGCACGTGCACGTCAAGTTAACAAAGAAGACTATGTTGATCAATTGCTGAATAAGAAAAAATCATAATGTGGAGGGTTAATCTAGATGTCGACTCAATATCTAAATTCTAATTTGAAAGTATTCTCTTTAAACTCTAATAAGGAACTTGCTGAGCAAATCGCAAAGCATATTGGAGTAGGACTAGGAAAATGTTCTGTTGATCGTTTTAGTGATGGAGAAGTTCAAATTAACATTGAAGAAAGTATTCGTGGTTGCGATGTATTCATTATTCAATCTACAAGCTTCCCAGTAAACGAACATATCATGGAATTACTTATTATGATTGATGCATTAAAACGTGCATCTGCAAAAACAATTAATATTGTTATTCCTTACTATGGTTATGCGCGTCAAGACCGTAAAGCGCGTTCTCGTGAACCAATTACATCGAAACTTGTAGCAAACTTGCTTGAAACAGCAGGTGCAACTCGTGTAATCACTCTAGATTTACATGCTCCACAAATTCAAGGATTCTTTGATATCCCAATCGACCACTTAATGGGTGTACCGATTCTTTCAGATTACTTTGAAACAAAAGGTCTTAAAGATATCGTAATCGTATCTCCTGATCACGGTGGTGTAACTCGTGCTAGAAAAATGGCAGACCGCCTAAAAGCGCCAATCGCTATTATTGATAAGCGTCGTCCTCGTCCGAATGTATCGGAAGTAATGAACATTATCGGTAACATCGAAGGCAAAACAGCAATTTTAATTGATGACATCATTGATACAGCTGGTACAATTACATTAGCGGCAAACGCTCTTGTTGAGAACGGTGCTTCTGAAGTATATGCTTGCTGTACACACCCAGTATTATCTGGCCCAGCAATTGAGCGTATTCAAAATTCGAATATTAAAGAGTTAGTTGTAACGAACTCTATCGTATTACCAGAAGAAAAGAAAATTGATAAAGTACATGAACTTTCAGTTGCTCCATTAATCGGAGAAGCAATCATTCGTGTATACGAAGAAGAATCAGTAAGTGTATTATTCAATTAATTGGATAGAATGAGACGTAACCAAGATTGGTTACGTCTTTTCGTATCGAAAAAAGAAAGTAGTGGTACAAAGAATGAAATTAATAGTAGGACTTGGGAACCCAGGTAGAGAATATGAATTAACAAGGCATAATATTGGGTTTATGGCGATTGATGAACTTGCCAAGCGTTGGAATATTTCTTTGAATGAACAAAAATTCAAAGGGCTATTTGGTGCAGGCTTTGTTAATGGGGAAAAGGTAATCTTATTAAAGCCACTTACATATATGAATTTATCTGGGGAAAGTATCCGTCCGCTCATGGATTATTATAAAATTGATGTCGAGGACTTCATCGTCATGTATGATGATTTAGATATTCCTGTAGGTAAATTACGCCTTCGCATGAAAGGAAGTGCAGGTGGACATAATGGTGTGAAATCAACAATTTCACATTTAGGAACACAAGAATTTCAACGTATCCGCATGGGAATCGATCGCCCGAAAAATGGGATGAAAGTAGTGGATTATGTATTAGGGCGTTTTACATCTGAAGAACTTCCTGGTGTCAATGGGTCCATTGAAAAGACAGCAGATGCATGTGAAGAGTGGTTAAATAAACCATTTCTCCAAATTATGAATACTTTTAATAGTTAAGAGTATAATCTAGAATATTTTATTTTGCTTTAACCCATACTAGTAGTAACTGGATATTTAGGAGGCTAGTATGGAAGGGTATTATTACTGTAGACATTGCGAGAGTAATGTAGGTTCCGTTACCGTAGAAAAAGTATATAGCGACGTTTTGCTTCAACTAACAGAGCAAGAAGTAGTGGATATGATTCATTTTCATGAGAATGGAAATATATATATAAAAACGATTTGTGAATCGTGTCAAGAAACGCTCGCATCTTATCCTGAGTATTATGAATATGAAAAATTTCTGCAATAAAATGTTGTCGCTTTGGCATGTCCAAAGCATTTTTCTGTTTTCTTTTTCCGAAATATTTGCATAAAATATAGTAACTTGCTCTTTATGTTGAGAGGAGTTTTGATAATGATAGGTTTATTAGAGCAGTTTTATAAAAATGAAGAGATACAATCGGTTATTAATGGGCTAGAAGATGGGTTGAAAGAGCAACTTATATCGGGTATGGCAACATCTTCTCGTTCATTATTAATGGCAGCTTTATATAAAAAAACAAAAAAATCGCAACTAATTGTGACGCACAATTTATACCAAGCACAAAAAGTACATGAAGATTTAGTGGCTTTACTTGGTGAAAAAGATGTGTGGTTATATCCCGTAAATGAATTGATAGCATCGGAAATTGGTGTTGCAAGTCCAGAATTGAAGGCGCAGCGTATTGAAGTGTTAAATCGCTTAGCGGCGGGAGAGAATGGGATTATTGTAGCGCCAGTTGCAGGACTACGTAGATTTTTACCAATAAAAGAATTATGGAAGCAAAGGCAAATTGAAATCAATCTAGGGCAAGAGATTGATCTAGATGCACTTTTGTATACTTTACATCATATTGGCTACGAGCGTAAGTCAATGGTAGAAGCTCCAGGAGAGTTCAGTTTACGCGGGGGAATATTAGATATTTATCCATTAACGGAAGAATTACCATTTCGTATTGAATTCTTCGATACAGAAGTCGATTCTATTCGATTGTTTGATGTGGATGAACAGCGCTCTCAAGATAAAAAGGAAAGTGTTAAGTTCGGTCCAGCAACAGAGTTTTTATTTTCACAGGAAGAATTGAAATCGGGAATTAAGCATCTTGAAGAAGGTTTGACTAAGACGATGCAAAAGCTTTCCGATGATAAATTAAAGACTACAGTACTTGAGACGGTAAGTCATGAAATTGAGATGTTGAAAAACGGGCAAAGTATAGAACAAATGTTTAAATATTTATCTATTTTCTATAAAGAACCTGCTAGTCTGATAGATTATTTACCAGAAGATGGTGTTGTGATTTTAGATGAAATTTCCCGTATTCAAGAAACGGCATCACATCTCGAAACAGAAGAAGCGGAATGGTATATATCACTTCTTGGTGAAGGAACAATTATTCAGGACTTATCTTTCTCCCACTCATTTGAGGAGTTTCTTCATCATAAAAAAAGAAGTTTTGTATATTTAACGTTATTCTTGCGCCATATAGCACATACACATCCACAAAATATTGTGAATGTGACATGTAAAACGATGCAGGATTTCCACGGACAGATGCAGTTGTTAAAAACTGAAATTGATAGGTGGAATGAAGGGCATTTTACGACCGTTGTGCTCGGAACAGATGATGAACGTGTAAAAAAACTGCAACATATTTTAAGTGATTATGATATTGATGCAGACATTGTAGAGGCAACAGATATTTTATTGCCTGGAAGGTTACAAATTGCTGTGGGTGATTTACATGCAGGGTTTGAAATGCCGATGCAAAAGCTTGTTGTTATTACTGAAAAGGAGCTTTTTCATAAGAAGGTTAAAAAATCACAACGTAAGCAAAAGTTATCTAACGCTGAACGTATTAAAAGTTATTCGGAATTAAAAGTTGGAGACTATGTAGTTCATGTAAATCATGGTATAGGTAAATTTTTAGGTATTGAGACATTAGAGATTAATGGTGTTCATAAAGATTATTTAAATATTAAATATCAAGGTAATGATAAGTTATATGTTCCGATTGAACAAATTGATCAAGTGCAAAAATATGTAGGATCTGAAGGTAAGGATCCGAAAGTTTATAAATTAGGTGGTAATGATTGGAAAAAGGTTAAAACGAAAGTTGAAAAATCTGTACAAGACATTGCAGATGACCTAATTAAATTGTATGCCGAGCGCGAAGCTTCAAAAGGTTATGCATATACACCAGATACGGCAGAACAACAAGAATTTGAATCTTCATTCCCATATCAAGAGACAGAGGATCAATTACGTTCTATTGACGAAATTAAGAAAGATATGGAACGTGGACGTCCGATGGATAGGCTTCTTTGTGGTGACGTAGGGTATGGAAAGACTGAAGTAGCCATTCGTGCGGCATTTAAAGCAATTATGGATGAAAAACAAGTTGCGATTTTAGTACCGACAACCATTCTTGCACAACAACACTATGAAACAATTCGAGAGCGTTTTCAAGATTACCCGATTAATATAGGGTTACTAAGTAGATTCCGTACGCGAAAACAACAAAATGAAACGATTAAGGGTTTAAAAGATGGAACGGTAGATATTGTAATCGGAACACATCGTATTTTATCTAAAGATGTTACTTATAAAGATTTAGGACTTCTTATTATTGATGAGGAACAAAGATTCGGTGTTACGCATAAAGAAAAAATTAAACAATTGAAAGCGAATGTGGACGTTTTAACGTTAACGGCAACTCCGATTCCACGTACACTTCATATGTCTATGCTTGGTGTGCGTGATTTATCTGTAATTGAGACACCGCCAGAGAACAGGTTCCCAGTACAAACATATGTAGTGGAGTATAATCCAGCATTAATGCGAGAAGCGATAGAGCGAGAGCTTGCAAGAGGAGGTCAAATTTACTTCTTATATAACCGTGTGGAGGATATTGAAAGAAAAGCAGATGAAATTTCGATGTTAGTTCCAGACGCTCGTGTAACATACGCACACGGGAAAATGAATGAAAGTGAATTAGAGTCTGTTATGCTATCGTTTTTAGAGGGGCAGCATGATGTTCTTGTAAGTACAACAATTATTGAGACGGGTGTAGATATTCCGAATGTAAATACATTAATTGTATTTGATGCAGATCGTATGGGATTATCACAGTTGTATCAGCTTCGTGGTCGTGTTGGACGTTCTAATCGCGTCGCGTATGCATACTTTGCATACAAACGCGATAAAGTGTTATCGGAAGTTGCAGAGAGGCGTCTGCAGGCAATTAAAGAGTTTACAGAGCTTGGATCTGGTTTCAAAATTGCGATGAGAGACTTATCAATTCGTGGTGCGGGTAATTTGTTAGGGGCAGAACAACATGGATTTATTGATTCTGTCGGATTTGATCTGTATTCTCAAATGTTAAAAGATGCAATTGAGCAACGTAGAGGAACAGATGGAGTTGAAAATACCGTTAATGTTGAAATTGATTTAGAAGTAGATGCATATTTACCGGATGCGTATATTTCAGATAGTAAACAAAAAATTATGATGTATAAACAATTTAGAGGTGTTTCTGCAATTGAAGATATTGAAGAGCTGCAGGAAGAGATGATAGATAGATTTGGTGATTACCCACAAGAAGTTGGTTATTTATTACAAATCGCAAATATTAAAGTGTTAGCAATGAAAGAACAAATTGAGTTAGTTAAGCAAAATAAATTTGAAGTAACGTTCCTGTTTTCTGAACAAGCAAGCCAAAATATCGATGGTGGGAAATTATTTATGCTAGGGAATAGTTTTGGTCGTATGATTGGTCTTGGTATGGAAGGATCACAATTGAAAATTGTGATGAAAACGAATGGATTAGAGACATCGAAATGGTTAACAATTGCTGAAAATTTATTAAAAGGCTTACCAGATGTAAAAAAAGAAGTAATAAATGCCTAATTTAAGATAAAAAATACAATTCGACGTGCATAGAAGAACTAATGTGTAAAATACTATGTTTAACAGTTGGTGATTTTTACATGAACAGGTAAATTCACCACTTTTGATCATCAGTAGAAAGTGAGGCAGCATTAGAATGAAAGCAACTGGAATCGTACGTCGAATTGATGATTTAGGCAGGGTAGTAATCCCGAAGGAAATTCGTAGAACTTTACGTATTCGAGAAGGAGACCCACTAGAAATATTTGTTGATCGCGATGGAGAAGTGATTTTGAAAAAATATTCTCCAATTAGTGAACTAGGTAATTTTGCAAAGGAATATACGGAAGCTTTATACGATAGCTTAGGACATAATGTGCTTGTATGCGATCGTGATTCTATTATCGCAGTAGCAGGCGTATCTAAAAAAGAATACTTAAATAAAAGTGTTGGCGATTTAATCGAGAAGACAATGGAAGAGCGTAAGTCTGTAATTATGACAGATGAAAGCGAAATTTCAATTATTGATGGAGTAACAGAAAAAGTGAGCTCCTATACAATTGGCCCGATTGTTGCGAATGGGGATCCAATTGGAGCTGTTGTTATCTTCTCTAAAGAGGCTATTATAAGTGAAGTAGAGCATAAGTCAGTAAATACAGCTGCAAGCTTTTTAGCGAAACAAATGGAGCAGTAGTGAAGTGTAATTTCTATAAGTAGCAATCTTTCCTAATTATGATATTTCTATTTGAGAAATTAACTATTTGGAGATATAAGTATATTGAACGAAGGTAGCGCTTTGCTACCTTTTTTCGTTGAACATTTTCTAGTGTTGCACGAACGTATTATTACTTGTGGAGGCAAGGGAGCTTGTTCTTTTCTTTATGATATAATACGAGGGGTGAGAATAGAAAAAGGAGTTTTCTTGTATGGAAGCGAAGAAGTATCAAGCCTTTTGGCGTGGGGCTATTATATTAACAATCGCAAGTTTTGTTACGAAAGTATTAAGCGCTTTTTACCGTATTCCATATCAAAATATAGCGGGTGATATTGGTTTTTATATTTACCAACAAATTTATCCGTTTTATGGATTTTGTTTAATTTTAGCTACTTATGGGTTTCCTATTATTATTTCAAAAATGGTCGCAGAAAGATTAGAACAAGGAAAACAAAAAGAAGCAGAAGAAATTATTTGTGTATCTTTTTGGTTTTTATTAGGAATTGGCTTTATAGGGTTTTTCACATTGTTCTTTGGTGCCGAAACGATTGCATCGGCTATGGGTGATGTACACTTATATAAGTTATTACGTGTTATTTCATTTTCATTCATATTAATGCCATTCTTATCCGTAGCGAGAGGGTATTTTCAGGGATTCAATAATATGATGCCGACGGCTGTTTCACAAGTAATTGAACAAACGATTCGTGTATCTATTATTGTCTTTTTATCACTATTCCTTATTGCTCACGGATTTGATCTATATACAGTCGGTGCAGGTGCTATGTTAGGTTCGATTGCAGGTGGGCTTATTGGGATTATCGTACTTTTACTTTATATGCGTCATGATTTTCGGTCTATTTTCTTTAAAAGTTGGAAGAGAGTTGGAGATAAAAAAAGGATTATTAGAATCCTTTTTTGGCAGGGATTAGCGATTTGTGTTAGTAATTTAGTCCTTATTTTTATACAAATGGCGGATTCTATTTCCTTTTATACCTTGCTTATTCGCGCGGGGGAGCAAGTTGAAAATGCAAAGGTACTAAAAGGTGTTTATGACAGAAGTATCCCCCTTATGCAATTAGGTACTGTCGTGACAACTTCTTTCTCATTGTCACTGATTCCGATTATTACAGCGGCAAAGGAAAGAGGAGATCTTGCTTTTATTCAAGAAAAGGTAAAGTTAGCGATGAAAATAACGTTTGTTATTGGATTTGCAGCAGCCATCGGATTAACTTGTATTATTCAGCCTGCAAATATTATGTTATTTGAGAATAGTGATGGATCAGATGTGTTATCGATTTTATCTTTATCTATTTTATTTAGTTCATTGTCAATTACAACTGCTTCTATTTTGCAAGGGTTAGGACAAACATTAAAGCCAGCAATATTCGTTGTATTTGGAGGTTGTTTGAAGCTAGCTTTAAACTATATATTAATGTCGTATTTTGGTGTAAAGGGAGCTGCAATTGCAACTTTAGTTGCGCTTATTGTAATTGCCTTGCTAAATAGTGTATTACTTATGCGAGCTGTATCAGAGCCGCTTGTTGATAAGCGGAATATGTTAGGTGTAGTTATTAGTGGTATTGGTATGGGGTTTGTATTAATAATCTTTATGCGTGTGTTGCGAATGTCTGGATTAGTAATTGATACAGGACATAGAGGAATTGCGACGCTTGAAGCGTTGTTAGGTGTAGCTATCGGCGGATTAGCATATATGTTTTTAATTTTAAAATTACGTGTATTTACAAAAGAAGAATTAGGAACCGTTATGAAACAAGAGAAAAAAGAAGGTTCATTGAAGAAGAGTGGATAGAGGTGACTGGTTGTGAGTGGAATTATTACTATTTTAGGATTAGGTGCTGGTGAGTTAGATCAGTTAACGATGGGTGTATATCGAAAGATAAAAGAAGCGGACCATATGTTTGTTAGAACGAAGGAACACCCAGTTATAGAAGAATTGGAGAAAGAAGGCATAAAATATACAGCTTTTGACGATGTATACGAAGCGCATGATACATTTGAAATCGTATATGAAACAATCGCGAATACGTTATTAGAACAAGCTAAAGGTACAGAAATTATTTATGCCGTTCCTGGTCATCCGCTTGTAGCAGAAAGAACAGTTCAGCTACTTTTGGAAAAAGGAGAGGTAGCAAATATTGAAGTGCGACTTGAAGGTGGACAAAGTTTCCTTGATCCGATGTTTGCGAGTCTAAAAATTGATCCGATTGAAGGATTTCAATTAATTGATGCTACATCATTTGAAAGAGGGCAATTAGAATTACGTCAACATTTAATCTTTTGCCAAGTGTATGATGCGTTTGTTGCTTCAGATGTGAAACTGCCGTTAATGGAGATGTTGCCAGATGATTACGAAGTGTATATCGTAACAGCTGCAGGAACTTCATTTGAGCAAGTGAAAAAAGTACCATTATACATGTTAGATCATGAAACGGAATTAAATAATTTAACGAGTGTATATGTACCGCCAGTTAAGGAACGTGCATCCTTATATCAGCAGTTTGATGTGCTTAGAGCAATTATTGCTGATCTTCGTGGACCGAATGGTTGCCCGTGGGATAAAAAGCAAACTCATCAATCTTTAAAGAAATACTTAATTGAAGAAGCATATGAAGTGCTAGAAGCCATTGATGAAGAGGATGATGATCATTTAGTAGAAGAACTGGGTGATATATTATTACAAGTTATGCTTCATGCTCAAATTGGAGAGGATGAAGGTTGGTTCTCTATAGACGATATTATTCGAACTTTATCTGAGAAAATGGTTCGTCGTCACCCGCATGTGTTTGGGAATACGGATGTAAATAATGCTGATGAAGTAATTGCGAATTGGGAAGAGATTAAAAAACAAGAAAAGGGATTCGTGAAAGAATCTGTTTTAACCGGTATTCCAAAAAGCTTACCGCAGCTAATGCGTGCTTATGAAATTCAGAAGAAAGCTGGAAAGGTTGGATTTGATTGGGTTGATGTGCAGCCGATGATAGAGAAAGCCTTAGAAGAATGGCAAGAATTCCAGCAAGAAGTTGTAAACATGGATGAGGAAAAGATGCTAGGTGAATTTGGTGATTTACTATTTGCATTTGTTAATATAGCTCGTCATTATAAAATAGATCCAGAAGAAGCGTTGCGTTCAACTAATGAGAAATTTACCGGTCGTTTTTTATACATGGAAGCAAAAGTAGCAGAAATGAATAAAGAAATGCAAGATTTGTCATTAGAACAGTTAGATGTTTTATGGGAAGAGGCCAAACAAACAGAGCGTTAATAGGGGGACTTGATATGCGTTTAGATAAGTTTTTGAAAGTGTCACGTTTAATTAAAAGAAGAACATTAGCAAAAGAAGTATCTGATCAAGGAAGAATATCCATTAATGGTCAAGTGGCAAAAGCGAGTTCAGATGTAAAGATAGATGATGAATTAACAATTCGTTTTGGTCAAAAAATAGTAACTGTGAAAGTAAATGAATTGAAAGAAACGACTAAAAAAGAAGATGCAGCAAACATGTATAGTATAGTTCGCGAAGAAAAAGTAAAAGCAGAAGAAGGCTTGTTCTAAAATGGGTCACCCCTTCATACATTACTATTAGCTAGTATAAAGCTATGGGGGGATTTTCGTGAATAATGGTTACTCACCTATGTCTTCTAATCAACAAAATGTTTCTGTAGAGCATGATATTATCATGCGTGGCAGGCGTGTAATCGATATTACTGGTGTAAAGCAAGTGGAGAGTTTTGATAGCGAAGAGTTTTTACTTGAGACTGTAATGGGTTTTTTAACAATTCGTGGTCAAAATTTACAGATGAAGAATTTAGATGTAGAAAAGGGTGTTGTATCGATTAAAGGGAAAATTCATGAGATGCTGTATATCGATGAGAATCAAGGGGAGAAAACTAAAGGTTTCTTTAGTAAGTTGTTTAAATGAGCCTAACGATTCAGTTGTATACAATGCTTTCAATGATTGGAATGGGTGCTTGGATTGGTGCATCTTTAGATACGTATCAACGATTCTTAAAACGCCAAGAGCGTAAACGTTGGCTTGTATTTATACATGATATACTATTTTGGATTGTCCAAGCCTTATTTGTTTTTTATGTATTACTGCTCGTGAATGAAGCTGAATTACGTATATATGTATTTTTGGCATTACTATGCGGTTTTGCGGCATATCAAAGTTTATTGAAAGCAGTATACATGAAGATGTTAAATTTTCTCATCTATATTTTTGTGCAAACAATACAATTTTTTGTTCGAATTATACAGCTACTCATGATAAAACCTGTTATTATTATAGCGCAGCTATTTATTGCATTTATATTATTCTTATTTCGTGTACTGCTTTCAATTGGACATGTGTTATGGAAAATGGCGATTTGGATATTACTTTTCATATGGAAAGTTTTTTTCTGGCCTGTTCGATTTATTGCTTCACTCATATGGAAACTTCTCCCTAATCGTGTTAAACTTTTTATAACGAAGCATGTAGGGTTCCTGCAATATATAGCAAAGTTGAAGGGACATATCTCCCAATTATGGGAGCGTATAAAAAAGAAGTTAGGGGGACCTCGGAAATGAGGGAACTGAGACAAAGAACAATCGAAAAACAGAGTCCAAATCCTGTCAAAGAACATATAATACAAACGGATGAGAACAGGAAGCGACTTTATCGCCGTTTAGCGGTTTTTCTTGTCTTTGCTTTTACAATTATTGCGAGTATTAGTGTAACGTTTTATCAACAAAACAGTTCCATTAAAGCAAAAGAGGCAAAAGTTAAGGACATGAAAAAAGAACTGGATTCATTAACGAAAAAAGAAAAAAGTCTAAAAGACGAAGTTCAAAAGTTAAATGATGAAGAGTACGTTTTAAAGATTGCTAGAAGGGATTATTTCTTCTCCGGAAAAGGGGAGATAATTTTTCCTGTTTCTAAGTAGAGTATGTCTTATTGACACTATATTTTAGGATTATATATAATAAAGTAAAATTTGACTTTTTAACCACTAAGGAGGAGCATTTTTTTTATGTCAATCGAGGTAGGCAGCAAGTTACAGGGTAAAGTAACAGGTATTACAAATTTTGGCGCTTTTGTGGAGCTGCCAGAAGGCTTAACGGGTCTTGTTCATATTAGTGAAGTTGCTGATAATTATGTGAAAGATATTAACGATCACTTAAAAGTGGGCGACCAAGTAGAAGTAAAAGTTATTAATGTTGAAAAAGATGGAAAAATTGGTCTATCTATTAAAAAAGCGAAAGAACGCGAAAAAACAGAAGGAGATCGTCCACGTGGTGAATACCAACAACGCGGTGGTGATCAACAACGTTCTGGACGTCCACAACGTAATAATCGTTCTTTCAACAGAGATAACCGCGGTGGCGGTAACGACCGAGCTCCAAAAGAAACATTTGAGCAAAAGATGGCACGCTTTTTAAAAGATAGTGAAGATCGTTTAACTTCGTTAAAGCGTAACACAGAATCTAAACGTGGTGGCCGTGGCGCACGTCGCGGATAATAAGTCCGTTTAATTCTTAGCATATAGAGAGGTACCCAGAGTAATTACTCGGGTACTTTTTTATGTGAGAGAATATATTTTTAAAAAAGTTTTTTAGATGTATTGACTTTAAAACATATCTGATGTAAGATACTAATTGTCCGTTAAATACGACGACATGGCGGTGTAGCTCAGCTGGCTAGAGCGTACGGTTCATACCCGTGAGGTCGGGGGTTCGATCCCCTCCGCCGCTATATTTAATTTAACGGCCCGTTGGTCAAGTGGTTAAGACACCGCCCTTTCACGGCGGTAACACGGGTTCGAATCCCGTACGGGTCATCTAAAAAAGATCATGCAAATTGCATGATCTTTTTTTGTTAAGTAAATTAAGACATACAACACTTCTACAAAATCACCCTATATTTTCTGAATATTCCATCGACTATAAATAGATAAATTAAATACTGTGTATATATGTAGACTTATTTCGAATAAAACGTCGAACGATTATAAAAGTGAAAACTGTTGTTTTGACAAAAATCCCAATAATCATCTTTTATAATGACAGTAATTAAACTATGCAGGTGGTGTTAAAAATATGCCTAAAGCAGGAAGGACTACTATGAATACAAGTACATTGGCGATGAATGAAAGTCAGCTTGGAACAATGAAGTGGACAAGTAAGTTGCGAATGAAATTTGAACAAGTTTTCTTTAGATGGGGATTCATAATTGTTGTTATTGGTTTTCTTTTGGGACGAGCATATATATTAACGAACATCTTACCTTTTGCATTGCCGTTTTTTGCTGCTGTTTATGTTATGAAGCGAGATAAAATGCCGCTCGCATTTTTAGCTCTAATGGGAGGAGCACTTTCAGTTTCGATAGATAATTTATTTTTTACTTTTGCATCTATTTTTACTTTCTTCATTTATAATATCTTCTTTAGTCGATTTACACGTAAAACTGTTGGACTTGTACCATTCCAAGTATTTATCTCCGCATTAACCGCACATTTAGTTGTTGTATATTTTGCGCAACAAACCGTCACCATGTATGACTTGCTCGTTAGTACGATCGAAGCAGGGCTTAGTTTCGTATTAACGATGATATTTCTGCAAAGTGTTCCACTCTTGGTGGAAAGGAAAGGGAAACAACAAGCGTTAGAAACAGAAGAAATTGTTTGTTTAATTATATTACTAGCATCTGTTTTAACGGGTACAACAGATTGGTTCGTTTATGATGCTTCTATTCAACATATTTTCACTAGATACTTAGTATTAGTATTTGCATTTATTGCTGGTGCGGCTACAGGGTCCACGGTGGGAGTCGTCACTGGATTGATATTAAGTTTAGCGAATGTGTCTAGTTTGTCTCAACTTAGCCTCCTTGCCTTTTCAGGGTTGCTTGGGGGATTGTTGAAAGAAGGAAAGCGTATAGGAGTTAGTTTAGGATTATTAATTGGTACAAGTTTAATTACGTTATATGTAGACAAGCAAACAAGTATTGTAACAACCTTAATTGAATCTGGTGTGGCAATTGTTTTCTTTTTATTAACACCGAAACTTGTTATGGATCGTATTGCTAAATTTATGCCAGGTACACAAGAACACTCACAAGATCAACAACAATATTTACGAAGAATGCGCGATGTTACAGCGAACAAAATCAATCAATTTGCTAATGTATTTGCCGCTTTGTCTAATAGTTTTTCTGTATATGGGTACGTGGAAGAGGAAGATAAAGAAACAGAAGCGGATTTATTTTTAAGTACAATTACTGCAAAAACATGTCAAACGTGCTTTAAGAAGGATCAATGTTGGGTAGTCAATTTTGATAAAACGTACGATTATATGAAACAAATAATGAACGAGACAGAAGAAGGAACGTTGCAGCATAATCGGAAGTTAGTTCGTGAATGGGACAAGCATTGTGTGAGAGGGAAGAAAGTAACGGATTTAGTAGCAGGTGAATTAGATCACTTCTATGAGGGACAGAAATTAAGAAAACAAATGAAGGAAAATCGTAGAATTGTAGCCGAGCAATTACTAGGTGTATCAAAAGTAATGGAAGACTTCGCTAAGGAGATACAACGAGAAAGAGAGAATCATCAAGCGCAGGAGGAGCAGATTTTACAAGCGTTTCGTGATTTTGGTGTCGAAGTGGAGCATGTTGATATTTATTGTTTAGACAGAGGAAGTATCGATATTGAAATGTTGATTCCAGCTGTATCTAATGAGCATGGAGAATGTGAGAAGTTGGTTGCGCCGATGCTCTCGGATATTTTAAAAGAAAATATCGTTGTTAAGCATGAAGAGAAATCCTCTTATCCAAATGGTCACAGTTTAATATCATTTGGTTCAGCGAAGACCTATTCTCTTGATACAGGATTGGCTACGGCTGCAAAAGGTGGTGGATTTGTTTCAGGCGATTCCTACGCGATGATGGATTTAAGTGTTGGAAAATATGCACTTGCAATTAGTGATGGTATGGGAAATGGGCAAAGGGCTCATATGGAGAGTAGGGAAACGGTAAAATTATTACAAAAGATCCTTCAATCAGGTATTGATGAGGAAATAGCGATTAAGTCCATCAATTCAATTCTTTCTTTAAGAACGACAGAGGAGATGTATACCACGCTTGACTTGGCTATGATAGATTTACGGGATGCGAGTGCGAAGTTTTTAAAGGTTGGATCGACGCCGAGTTTTGTTAAACGCGGCAATAATATTTTGAAAATTGAGGCAAGTAATTTACCGATAGGAATTATTGAAGATGTTGAAGTTGATGTGGTTGGTGAGCAATTAAAAACGGGTGATATTCTTATTATGATGAGTGATGGCATTTTTGAGGGAGCGCAACATGTGGAGAATCACGAGTTATGGATAAAACGTAAAATTAAAGAACTACAAACAGAGGATCCACAAGAAATAGCTGATATTATTATGGAAGAAGTAATTAGGTCTGGTGATGGTTATATAAATGATGATATGACTATTGTTGTGGCGAAAGTAAAGAAAAATATGCCGAAGTGGGCTACGATTCCAATAGTGGGAATGCAGGCGCAATAAAATAATCAAAAAAACCTAGGTATTTACCTAGGTTTTTTTGATTAAAAAGGTAATGTAATTACTTTGTTGAATCTACAGGAGGAATGTAAGATAAAAATGTGAGTTTTGTACATCTTTTTTTTGCACAATGTTTGTAAAAGTTGTACCATTATATACAGGGTAACTAATGTTGCAGTTCTTGTTTAATGAAAGGTGATTGCGAAGTTGAAAGATGCATTTGTTGGAAAAGTAGATGACTTTGTAAAGCAGCATGATGTATTAAAGAAACATTCAACAATTGTTGTAGGGGTTTCTGGCGGTCCGGACTCTTTAGCTCTTCTATATTATTTGTTAGAAAAAAGGGCAGAAAAGCAACTCGAAATTGTAGTAGCACATGTGGATCATATGTTTAGAGGTAATGAATCTTATGAGGACCTACAGTTTGTACAGGGTCTTTGCAAAGAGCTGGGAGTTATTTGTGAGACGATAAGGATTAATGTGTCGCAATATCAACAGCAATATGGAATGAATGCACAAGTTGCTGCTAGAGAATGCAGATATGCATTTTTGGAAACAATAATGAAGAAATATGATGCGAGATATGTAGCTCTTGGTCACCATGGAGATGATCAAGTAGAGACGATTTTGATGCGCCTTGTACGAGGGAGTACTCCGAAAGGATACGCAGGAATTGCAGTGAAGCGTCCTTTTCATAATGGATATTTAATTAGGCCGTTACTTGGGGTAACTAAGGAAGAGATTGTTGATTACTGTAATAAGTTAAAAGTTATTCCGCGTATAGATCCGAGTAATAAAAAGGAAGTATATACAAGGAATCGATTACGTAAATATGTCCTTCCTTATTTGAAAGAGGAAAATCCACAAATGCATGAGAAATTCCAAAAATTTAGCGTGCAGATGCAAGAGGATGAGGCTTATTTGCAGGAATTAGCTTTTGAGAAAATGAATAAAGTAATTACAAAAAAAAGCGATAAACAAATTAGCTTATCAATTCCTGCCTTTGAATCCATGTCTATGCCTTTACAAAGGAGAGGGATTCAACTAATATTAAACTATCTTTATGAATATAAGATTCCATCTTCGCTTTCTTCTATACATATTGACAAGGTGATTGAATTTTTTAAGCGGATACAACCTTCAGGTTCATTGGATTTTCCAGGTGGCTTGAAAATTATTCGTACATACGAAGAATGTAGCTTTGGATTTAAACAAGAAATTGTTTCTCCTTTTTTGCAAGATTTATCAGTACCCGGGACAATTACATTACCGAACGGAGATAAACTTGTAACAGAGGTGAGCGAGGATATACCAAGTAACATGAATGAAACAGTGTTTGTTGCTAAGTATAATGATATATCGTATCCACTTCGTATTCGTTCTAGGCAAAATGGAGATCGCATGTCAATACAAGGTATGGATGGTACAAAAAAGATAAAAGCTATTTTTATCGAATCGAAAGTACCGAAAGAAAAAAGAGAAGAATGGCCGATCGTTTGTGACGCAAGTGAAAATATTATTTGGGTACCCTTGTTGAAACGATCTGCATTTGCTATTTCGAAAGAGGTAGCAAAGAAGGGTAAATATATTATTATTCACTACAAAAGCAAGGAGTCTTCCGGGAGGATAATGAAATGATGAATCAAGATATCGAAAAAGTATTAATTTCTGAAGAACAAATACAGGAAAAGGTGCTCGAATTAGGTGCAGTTATTGCAGAGGATTACAAAAATACAGTACCGCTTGCAATTGGTGTACTAAAGGGTGCAATGCCATTTATGGCAGATTTATTAAAGAGAACAGATACATATCTTGAAATGGATTTTATGGCTGTATCTAGCTACGGTCACTCTACTGTTTCAACAGGCGAAGTAAAAATCTTAAAAGATCTTGATACTTCTGTAGAAGGTCGCGATATTTTAATCGTTGAAGATATTATTGATAGCGGTCTTACACTAAGCTATTTAGTAGACCTGTTTAAATATCGTAAAGCGAAATCTGTAAAAATTGTTACATTATTAGATAAACCAACAGGTCGTAAGGTTGATCTGAAAGCGGATTATGTTGGATTTACTGTCCCTCATGAATTCGTTGTAGGGTATGGATTAGATTATAAAGAGCAATACCGTAATCTTCCGTATGTGGGAGTATTAAAACCAAGTGTTTACTCAAATTAATTAAATACAGGCGTTACAATTGTATAGGAAAGTTTTTCTATGTTACGATTTACTATAGTGTTTATGCCGTGAGAGGAGGTTAGGAATGAATCGTATCTTCCGTAATACCATCTTTTATTTACTGATATTCTTAGTAGTAATTGGGATCGTAAGCTATTTTAATGGTTCGACGCAAAAAACGACATCAGTTAGCTACGATAAATTCATTACTAAACTTGAAAAAGGTGAAGTGCGCAATGTGCAGCTTCAACCGAAGAATGGTGTATTTGAAGTAAAAGGACAATTCAATACTTCTAACCAAGGAGAACAATTTGTTACTTATGCACCAAATACTGAGGAATTACAAAAGAAAATTAATGATAAAGCGCAAGGGGCCGAGGTTAAGTATCAACCAGCAGAAGAAACAAGTGCTTGGGTAACATTCTTTACTTCTATCATTCCGTTTGTCATTATCTTCATTTTATTCTTCTTCTTATTAAATCAAGCTCAGGGCGGCGGTAGCCGTGTTATGAACTTCGGGAAAAGTAAGGCGAAGCTATACAATGATGAAAAGAAAAAAATTCGTTTCAGAGATGTTGCTGGAGCGGATGAAGAGAAACAAGAACTTGTTGAGGTAGTTGAATTCTTGAAAGACCCTCGTAAGTTCGCTGAAGTTGGTGCCCGTATTCCGAAGGGTGTTCTATTAGTGGGACCTCCAGGTACAGGTAAAACTTTACTAGCACGTGCTGTTGCAGGTGAAGCAGGCGTTCCGTTCTTCTCTATTAGTGGTTCTGACTTCGTAGAGATGTTCGTCGGTGTCGGTGCATCCCGTGTACGTGATTTATTTGAAAATGCAAAGAAAAATGCTCCTTGTATCATTTTCATTGATGAAATTGATGCAGTAGGACGTCAACGTGGCGCAGGTCTTGGCGGTGGTCATGATGAGCGTGAACAAACGTTGAACCAATTACTTGTTGAAATGGATGGATTCGGTGCAAACGAAGGTATTATTATCATCGCTGCGACAAACCGTCCTGATATTCTTGATCCAGCGTTATTACGTCCAGGTCGTTTTGACCGTCAAATTACAGTAGATCGTCCAGATGTAAATGGTCGTGAAGCTGTACTTAAAGTACACGCTCGTAATAAACCGCTTGATGAGAATGTCAACTTAAGAGCAATAGCAACTCGTACACCAGGATTCTCTGGTGCCGATCTTGAAAACTTATTAAACGAAGCTGCTCTAGTAGCTGCGCGTCAAGATAAGAAGAAAATTGATATGAGCGACATCGATGAAGCAACGGATCGTGTTATTGCAGGTCCTGCTAAGAAAAGTCGTGTTATCTCTGAAAAAGAACGTAATATCGTTGCATTCCATGAAGCTGGCCATACTGTAATTGGTGTTGTCCTTGATGAAGCGGATATCGTTCATAAAGTAACAATTGTCCCTCGTGGTCAAGCTGGTGGATATGCAGTAATGCTTCCGAAAGAAGATCGTTACTTCATGACAAAACCAGAGTTACTTGATAAAATCACTGGTTTACTTGGTGGTCGAGTAGCTGAGGAGATTGTATTTGGTGAAGTAAGTACAGGTGCTCACAACGACTTCCAACGTGCGACTGGCATTGCAAGACGTATGGTTACGGAATTCGGTATGAGTGATAAGCTTGGCCCGATGCAATTCGGTAGCTCACAAGGTGGTCAGGTATTCTTAGGAAGAGACTTCCACTCAGAGCAAAACTACAGTGATGCAATTGCACATGAAATTGATGTGGAAATGCAAACTATTATGAAAGACTGTTATGCTCGTGCGAAACAAATTCTTACTGAAAAACGTGATAAGCTAGATATTATTGCGAAAACGTTACTTGAAGTAGAAACATTAGATGCAGAGCAAATTAATCACTTATATGATTATGGCAGATTACCAGAGCGTCCAACATCTTCAGATGATGTGAAAGTAAACATCAATATGAAGAAAGATGATGAAGACGCAGAAGATAAGTAAGAGATGAAGGAGTGACGATAGTCACTCCTTTTTTATTTGTGGAATGAATGTAAGTGGCAAAAGAATTTAAATAAAACTATTATTAAAAATTGAAATAGAGAGTAATCTTTTTGTACAATGATGAGTATAGAAAAACTGATTATATAAGTATGTGTGATATGATGTTTTTATAAGTTTTATACATACTGCACAAATATAGATTAAATAAGATAAGTGGTGAGAATATGATTTTTGTATTGGATGTAGGGAACACAAATGCGGTACTAGGTGTGTTTGAAGAGGGGAAACTTCGTCAGCATTGGCGCATGGAAACGGATCGTCATAAAACAGAAGATGAGTATGGGATGCTTGTAAAGCAGTTACTTGAGCATGAAGGTCTTTCCTTTGAAGATGTGAAAGGTATTATCGTATCTTCAGTCGTACCGCCAATTATGTTCGCTTTAGAACGTATGTGTGAAAAGTATTTTAAAATTAAACCGCTTGTAGTGGGGCCTGGGATAAAAACAGGTTTGAATATTAAATATGAAAATCCACGTGAAGTAGGCGCGGACCGAATTGTAAATGCAGTAGCAGGTATTCATTTGTATGGAAGTCCTCTTATCATTGTTGATTTTGGTACGGCTACTACATATTGTTATATTAACGAAGAGAAACATTATATGGGTGGCGTTATTACGCCAGGAATTATGATTTCGGCAGAGGCGTTATATAGTAGAGCAGCAAAGCTTCCTCGTATTGAAATTACAAAACCGAGTAGTGTTATCGGGAAGAATACAGTAAGTGCGATGCAATCAGGTATTCTTTATGGATACGTTGGACAAGTGGAAGGTATTGTTAAGCGTATGAAAGAAGAAGCTAAACAAGAACCGAAAGTTATTGCAACAGGTGGATTAGCGAAATTAATTTCAGAAGAATCAAATGTAATTGATATTGTAGATCCATTTTTAACGTTAAAAGGTTTGTATATGTTATATGAACGTAATGCAAATTTACAGTATGAGAAAGGTGAATAAATAAGTATGAAAGATTATTTAGTAAAAGCGTTAGCGTTTGATGGAGAAGTGCGTGCGTATAGTGTGCGTACAACAAACACAGTAAGTGAGGCGCAAAGACGTCATGATACATGGAGAACGGCTTCGGCAGCACTTGGCCGTTCTTTAACTGCGGGTACAATGATGGGTGCTATGCTAAAAGGTGAGCAAAAGTTAACGATTAAAGTAGAGGGTAACGGTCCGATTGGTCCTATCTTAGTAGATGCTCATGCAAATGGAGATGTACGTGGTTATGTAACGAATCCGCATGTTGATTTTGAAGGGACAGAACAAGGGAAATTACGTGTATATCAAGCGGTAGGTACAGAAGGATTTGTAACGGTAATTAAAGATATCGGTATGCGTGAACCGTTTATCGGTCAATCTCCAATCGTTTCAGGAGAATTAGGTGAAGATTTCACATATTATTTCGCGGTTTCTGAGCAGACACCTTCTTCTGTTGGTGTCGGTGTTCTCGTAAATGGAGATGACAGCGTATTGGCGGCGGGTGGATTTATCCTTCAAATTATGCCAGGCGCACAGGAAGAAACAATTTCGTTCATTGAAGATCGTTTACAAAAAATCCCTCCTGTATCAACATTGATCGAACAAGGTCTTTCTCCAGAAGAGCTACTATATGCAGTCCTTGGAGAAGATAAAGTAAAAGTATTAGAAACTATGGATGTTCAATTTAATTGCACGTGCTCGCGCGAACGTATTGAGAGTGTGTTAATTAGTTTAGGTAAAACAGAGTTAGAGCAAATTCGTGAAGAAGAAGAAGAGACGGAAGTTCACTGTCACTTCTGTAATGAACGATATAAATTCGCTAAAGAAGATATTACAAGCCTAATTGAGAGTCTGTAATAAAGAAGTTTATGCGGAGAATCAGCCGCCCAAATGGATTGACAAACAGGGAATTTTCTGACAAAATCTAAATATAGATAAAACCAATAAAAATACTCGGTGTTAGGAGTGACAGGAATGCGAGTGGCACAATCAGTTTCAGAATTAATCGGGAAAACGCCGATCGTTAAGTTGAACCGCATCGTAGAATCAGACAGCGCAGATGTATACTTAAAATTAGAATTTATGAATCCGGGAAGCAGTGTTAAAGATCGTATCGCGTTAGCTATGATTGAAGATGCTGAAAATAAAGGATTATTAAAAGAGGGCGATACAATCATTGAGCCGACAAGTGGTAACACAGGTATTGGCTTAGCGATGGTAGCAGCAGCTAAAGGATATAAGGCAATTTTAGTAATGCCAGAAACAATGAGTATTGAGCGTCGTAATTTATTACGCGCTTACGGTGCTGAATTAGTATTGACTCCAGGGCCTGAAGGAATGGGTGGAGCAATTCGTAAGGCAACTGAATTAGCAAAAGAACATGGGTACTTTATACCACAACAGTTCCAAAATCAAGCGAACCCAGAAATCCACCGTTTGACAACAGGTCCAGAAATTGTTGAACAGATGGGTGATCAATTAGATGCGTTTATCGCGGGTATTGGTACAGGTGGAACAATTACAGGTGCTGGTGAAGTGCTGAAGGAAGCGTATAAAGATATTAAAATTTATGCGGTAGAACCTGCGGATTCGCCAGTATTATCTGGTGGGAAACCAGGACCACATAAAATCCAAGGAATTGGAGCGGGATTTGTTCCAGAGACATTGGATGTAGCGGTATATGATGAAATTATTCAAGTGAAAACAGAGCAAGCATTCGAATATGCAAGAAGAGTTGCTCGAGAAGAAGGTATTTTAGTAGGTATCTCTTCAGGAGCGGTCATCTATGCAGCGACAGAAGTTGCGAAGAAATTGGGTAAAGGGAAAAAGGTACTTGTTATTATTCCGAGTAATGGTGAACGTTATTTAAGTACACCACTTTATCAATTTGAATCATAATTGAATGCGATTGAAAAAGCATCCTTGAAAGAGGATGCTTTTTCTTTTTGGATTGGAAAAAGGAAAAGAGTGAATGACTAGAAAACTTCATGTAAAATAAGAGGTAGTATAATTAATTTATTTTCACTAGCCCTTGAGTATAATCACTCTCTGTATACATAACTTATGTAGTTGGAGCTGGTTAGTCTAAGAGGGTGGGATAAAAGAAAACGGGGTGTTGATATGCAACGAAGAAAATCTTTAGCACTTTCTATTCCATATCAGTTAGATTTCTTTAAGCAGTATAAATTTCTTTCTAAGGATAAACCGCAACATATTTTGTTAGAGAGTGGACGTGGTGGTCGTTATAACATTGTGGGGCTGGACCCAGTAGCGGTAATTCAAGGGAAGAATGAGACGTTACATATAAGAGAAAGTGGTAAGGAAACAATAAAGCAAGGGAATCCATTAGATTTAATGCAAGAATATATGGAGAAATGGAAAACGGACTATAATCCGGAGTACCCGCCTTTTCAAGGTGGTGCAATTGGTTACTTTAGTTATGATTGTATCCGTTATATCGAAAAACTGCCTTCTCTTGCAGAGGATGATCTGAATATACCTGATATATTCTTTTTATTATTTGATGACGTGTTTGTGTACGATCAAAAAGAACAAGTGTTATGGATTATTACGCATTATGTAGATAAACATGAAAAGGCAGAAGAACGATTAAATGCATGGAAGGATCTTTGGGTGAAAGAAGCACCTAAATTGACTATGCCGTTTGAATGTCCTGAAAAGAAAAATGAAGCAGTTGCTTTTACGGAAGAGGGCTTTATAAAGGCCGTTGAACGTATTCAAGAATATATTGGAGCGGGTGATGTGTTTCAAGTAAACTTGTCGACAAGGCAAGAAAGAACTTTACAAACACATCCGCTAGAAATTTATACAAGTCTTCGTGAAATTAATCCATCTCCATATATGGGCTACTTGGAGCTTGGGGATTTTCAAATTGTTAGTGCTTCGCCTGAATTGCTAATTAAAAAACAAGGGCCAGAAGTAAGTACAAGACCAATTGCTGGTACAAGATCCCGCGGTGCGAATGAACAAGAGGATGAAGAATTAGCAAGGGAATTAATTGAGAACGAAAAGGAAAGAGCAGAGCATGTAATGCTTGTGGATTTAGAACGAAACGATTTAGGCCGGATTTGTAAATATGGAACGGTTGAAGTAGATGAATTTATGGTAATTGAAAAGTACTCGCACGTTATGCATATTGTTTCTAATGTGCGCGGTGAAGTGGAAGAAGATAAGGATGCGTTCGATTTAGTAAAGGCTGTATTTCCTGGCGGGACAATTACTGGTGCTCCGAAAATACGTACGATGGAAATTATTGAAGAACTAGAACCTGTTCGCCGAGGGATTTATACGGGGTCAATTGGTTGGATCGGTTATTCCGGAGATACGGAATTGAATATTGTAATCCGAACACTGCTTGCTAAAGATGGGCAAGCGCATGTGCAAGCTGGAGCGGGAATTGTAATTGATTCGAATCCAAAAAATGAATATAAAGAGTCGTTAAAAAAGGCAATCGCTTTATGGCGTGCGAAAGAAAGTAGCGAAGAAACGGTTAGGTGAGAGAAATGATATTGATGATTGATAATTATGATTCTTTTACATTTAATTTAGTGCAGTTTCTTGGAGAACTTGGACAAGAGCTTGTTGTTAAGCGTAATGATGAGGTGACTATTTCGGATATTGAGAATATGAAACCAGACTTTTTAATGATTTCGCCAGGTCCATGTAGTCCTAATGAAGCGGGTATTAGTATGGAAGTTATTCAATACTTCGCTGGAAAGATTCCGATTTTTGGAGTTTGCCTTGGGCACCAATCAATTGCGCAAGTGTTTGGTGGAGAGATTGTTCGTGCAGAACGATTAATGCATGGGAAAACGTCGCCTATGCATCATGACGGAAAGACGATTTTCTCGGATATTCCTAATCCGTTTACTGCAACGCGTTATCATTCGCTTATTGTTAAAAAAGAGACGTTACCAGAATGTTTAGAGATCACATCTTGGACGGAAGAGGGAGAGATTATGGCGCTTCGTCATAAAACGTTGCCGATTGAAGGTGTACAATTCCATCCAGAATCTATTATGACTTCTCATGGGAAAGAGTTGTTACATAATTTTATTCGCAAATATAGTCCAAGTGTGACGTTATGTTAATTTACGTAAATGGCGCGTATGTAGAAGTGAGTGAAGCGAAAATTTCTCCTTATGATCATGGTTATTTATATGGGCTTGGAGTTTTTGAGACGTTTCGTATTTATAATGGTCATCCTTTCTTGTTGGATGATCATTATGAACGTTTAATGGATGCGCTGGATACATTGCAAATCAAATGGACAATGACGAAAGATGACGTAATACGTATTTTGGAGAATCTACTCGTTAAGAACGAATTGAAGCATGCGTATGTACGCTTTAATGTATCGGCGGGTATAGATGAAATAGGGTTGCAAACGAATGTGTATGAAGAACCATCTGTTATTGTTTTTATAAAACCTTTAGCAATTCCAGGAGAAGTAGTGGAGAAAGAAGGGGTTATTTTAAAACAAGTACGAAATACACCAGAGGGTGCGTTTCGCTTGAAGTCCCATCATTATTTAAATAATATTTTAGGGAAACGCGAAATTGGAAATGGTGTGAATAAGGAAGGGATTTTCCTTACTGAAGCAGGTTATGTTGCAGAGGGGATTGTTTCGAATCTCTTTTTTGTTAAAGGAGGTACTTTGTATACTCCTTCGTTAGAAACAGGGATTTTAAACGGTATCACTCGTGCATTTATTATAAAGGTTGCTGAAGAGCTGGGTATAGAAGTAAAGGAAGGTTTCTTTACAAAAGATGAATTGCTTTCAGCCGATGAAGTGTTCGTGACGAACTCTATTCAAGAAATTGTTCCTCTTTATCGTATAGAGGGGGAAGATTTCCCGGGCAAAGTGGGAATAGTTACAAAAAGATTTATGGATCTTTATGAAGTGCAGAGAGAGAAGTTGTGGAGCAGAAATGAATTGCGAAGAGGAGATGTGTAATTTGAAGTGGGATTATGATTTACGCTGCGGCGAATATACATTGAACTTAAATGAAAAGACATTAATTATGGGGATTTTAAATGTAACACCAGATTCGTTTTCTGATGGTGGGAGTTACGACGAGGTAGATGCTGCAGTGCGTCACGCGAAAGAAATGAAAAATGAAGGTGCTCATATTATTGATATCGGTGGTGAATCTACCCGCCCAGGTTTTGCTAAAGTTTCGGTAGAAGAAGAAATAAAGCGAGTCGTTCCGATGATTCAGGCAGTTTCGAAAGAAGTGAAATTACCTATTTCTATTGATACGTATAAAGCTGAAGTTGCAAAACAAGCGATTGAAGCTGGTGCTCATATTATTAATGATATTTGGGGAGCGAAGGCGGAACCGAAGATTGCTGAAGTTGCAGCCTATTATGATGTACCCATTATCTTAATGCATAACCGAGATAATATGAACTATCGCAACTTAATGGCTGATATGATTGCTGATTTGTATGAAAGTATTAAAATTGCTAAAGATGCTGGTGTGCCAGATGAGAATATTATTTTAGACCCAGGTATCGGTTTTGCGAAAACGCCTGAACAAAATTTAGAAGCGATGCGTAATTTAGAACAGTTAAATGTACTGGGTTATCCAGTCCTCTTAGGTACTTCAAGAAAGTCCTTTATTGGCCATGTATTAGATTTACCTGTGGAGGAACGTCTTGAAGGAACGGGCGCTACCGTTTGTCTTGGTATTGAAAAGGGCTGTGAGTTTATCCGTGTTCATGATGTGAAAGAAATGGCGCGTATGGCTAAGATGATGGACGCGATGATTGGTAAGGGGGCAAAATAATTGGATAAAATTTATATTCATGATATGGAGTTTTACGGTTATCATGGTGTATTCCCAGAAGAGAATAAATTAGGTCAGAGATTTAAAGTGGATTTAACGGTGGAGTTAGATTTAAAACACGCAGGAGAAAGCGACGACTTGAAGCATTCTGTCAATTACGGGGAGCTTTTCGAACTATGTAGAAAAGTTGTTGAAGATAGAACGTATAAGCTTGTGGAGAGTATCGCTGAAAATATAGCTACAGATATATTGAAAGAATATGAGAGTATTTCACGGTGTACAATTAAGGTAATTAAACCGGACCCACCAATACCGGGGCATTATCGTGCTGTAGCTGTGGAAATTACGAGAGAGCGTCCATGAATAATATAGCGTACATTGCATTAGGTTCAAATATTGGAGAGCGTTATACGTATTTAACTGAAGCGATTCAGTTTTTAAATAAAAACCCTTATATCCAAGTTGATGATGTTTCGTCTGTATATGAAACAGAACCAGTTGGTTATACTGACCAAAGTTGCTTTTTAAATTTAGTTATAAAAATTTCTACCAATTTATCGCCGCAAGAATTATTGAAAATAACGCAAAAGGTAGAGAATGATTTAGGAAGAAAGAGGGAAATTAGGTGGGGCCCGAGGACCATCGACCTTGACATTTTACTATATAATCAAGAAAATATTGAAGCAGAGAATCTTATTGTTCCGCATCCGCGGATGTTCGAAAGAGCTTTTGTTATCGTTCCGTTGTTAGAAATTAATCAAGATATAAAACAAGACATTTCATGTTCACAAGTAGAAGAAATGAAAAGGCGAGAGGGAGTAACGGTATGGAAGCAGAAAAATGGGGAAGACGCATTCGTGCTTTTCGAAAGCTAAAAGGCTATACACAAGAAGGTTTTGCTAAAGAATTAGGGGTATCTGTATCTGTTTTAGGTGAAGTTGAGAGAGGGAATCGATCGCCTTCCCAAGATTTTGTAGTAGAAGTTGCTAAAGCATTAAAGGTCTCGATAGATGAACTAATGCCGAAGTGACTATGAAGGAAGGAGCAAATCGAGTGTTAAAGATTGCAAATATTGAGATGAAAAATCCGGTTGTATTAGCACCGATGGCGGGAGTGTGTAACTCTGCATTCCGTTTGACAGTAAAAGAATTTGGTGCAGGTTTAGTTTGTGCCGAAATGGTAAGTGATAAGGCAATATTACTTAATAACAAAAGAACATTAGATATGCTATATATCGATGAGAGAGAAAAGCCATTAAGTTTACAAATTTTTGGTGGAGAGAAAGAGACTCTTGTCGATGCTGCGAAATACGTAGATAAATATACGACAGCAGACATTATTGATATTAATATGGGGTGCCCAGTACCGAAAATCACTAAGTGTGATGCAGGAGCAAAGTGGCTTTTAGACCCAAATAAAATATATGAGATGGTAGCGGCGGTTGTAGATGCTGTTGAAAAGCCGGTTACAGTTAAAATGCGTATTGGTTGGGATGAAGATCATATTTTCGCAATAGAAAATGCTAGAGCTGTTGAGCGTGCTGGTGGACAAGCGGTAGCGGTTCATGGTCGTACACGAGTGCAAATGTATGAAGGTAAAGCGGATTGGAATATTATTAAAGAAGTAAAGCAGGCTGTAAATATTCCGGTTATCGGAAATGGTGATGTCGAAACACCACAAGATGCAAAGCGTATGCTTGATGAAATTGGTGTAGATGGTGTTATGATTGGTCGCGCTGCTCTTGGAGATCCGTGGATGATTTATCGTACGGTAAAGTATTTAGAGACAGGTGAGTTAATGCCGGAACCAACAGTGCGTGAGAAAATTGATGTATGTATGTTGCATCTAGATCGTCTTATCGATTTAAAGAATGAAAATGTTGCCGTAAGAGAGATGAGAAAGCATGCAGCTTGGTATTTAAAAGGTGTTCGTGGTAATGCGAGTGTGCGTAACGGTATCAATACTTGCGACACACGTGAAGACCTTGCGAATGTATTAGGTGCATTTGTAGAAGAAGTAGAAGCGAAACAACAAACAATTTATGTTGGTTAATAAGGGGGCATAGGAGATTGACATTCTTCTATACACTTCCTATAATTACGTGAAAGAAAGAAGAACTGCCAGTTAGTTGCTGGCAGTTTTTCTAGTTGAGTAGAAAATGCTATACTGTATATATTGTAAAAATTAATAGAGCTGGAGTGATATTAATATCATGGATAACATGAACCACGAAGAATTAAACGACCAATTGCTTGTTCGTCGTGAAAAGCTACATAATTTACGTGAGCAAGGAATCGATCCGTTCGGTAAACGATTTGAACGCACAAATTCAACAACTGACTTAGTAAGTCTATATGGAGAATTCTCTAAAGAAGAATTAGAAGAGAAAGAAATCACTGTTTCTATCGCTGGTCGTATTATGACAAAACGCGGTAAAGGAAAAGCGGGATTTGCGCATATTCAAGATTTACACGGGCAAGTTCAAATTTATGTTCGTAAAGATACTGTTGGAGATGAAGAGTACGAGTTATTTACGACAGCAGATTTAGGTGACTTAGTAGGTATTGAAGGTAAAGTGTTCAAAACAAACGTTGGAGAACTTTCAGTAAAAGCAACAGGATTTACACTTTTAACGAAATCTCTTCGTCCATTACCGGATAAATACCATGGATTAAAAGATGTTGAACAACGCTATCGTCAACGTTACTTGGACTTAATTACAAGTATGGAAAGCCGTGAAACGTTCGTTACCCGTAGTAAAATCATTCGTGAAATGAGAAGGTATTTAGATGACAACGGTTATCTTGAAGTAGAAACGCCTATGATGCACGCGATTGCAGGTGGAGCGTCTGCTCGTCCTTTCACTACACATCATAATGCGTTAGATATGGAATTATATATGCGTATCGCAATTGAACTTCATTTAAAACGTCTTATTGTGGGCGGGTTAGAAAAGGTTTATGAGATCGGCCGTGTATTCCGTAATGAGGGTGTATCAACTCGTCATAACCCTGAGTTTACGATGATTGAATTATATGAAGCGTACGCTGATTATAATGATATTATGAAACTAACAGAAAATATGGTTGCTCATATCGCGAAAAAAGTATTGGGTACAACAACAATCCAATATGGTGATTATGAAATTAATCTAGAGCCAGAATGGACACGTCTTCATATGGTAGATGCAATTAAGCAACACTCTGGAGCAGATTTCTGGAATCCAATGAGTGTAGAAGAAGCGCGTGAACTTGCAAAAGAACATAATGTAGAAATTAAAGATACAATGGAAGTTGGTCATATTATTAATGAGTTCTTCGAACAAAAAGTAGAAGATAAATTAATCCAACCAACATTTATTTACGGTCATCCGGTAGAAATTTCGCCACTTGCGAAAAAGAATGACGAAGATCCACGATTCACAGATCGTTTCGAGTTATTTATCGTTGCACGTGAACATGCAAATGCATTCACTGAGTTAAATGATCCAATCGATCAAAAAGAACGTTTTGAAGCTCAATTAAAAGAGCGCGAGCAAGGTAATGACGAAGCTCACATGATGGATGATGATTATATCGAAGCTCTTGAGTACGGCATGCCTCCTACGGGCGGATTAGGAATCGGTATTGATCGTTTAGTTATGTTATTAACAAATGCACCATCTATTCGCGATGTACTATTATTCCCTGCTATGCGTCATAAACAAGACTAAGCTTTGGAGATTTCTCCAAAGCTTTTTTTATT
>NZ_JBNGVC010000013.1:1125000-1127500 GCF_050524305.1 Bacillus silvicola | reverse complement strand
CTGGGAGGACCATCTCCCAAGGCTAAATACTCCCTAGTGATCGATAGTGAACCAGTACCGTGAGGGAAAGGTGAAAAGCACCCCGGAAGGGGAGTGAAAGAGATCCTGAAACCGTGTGCCTACAAATAGTCAGAGCCCGTTAATGGGTGATGGCGTGCCTTTTGTAGAATGAACCGGCGAGTTACGATCCCGTGCAAGGTTAAGTTGAAGAGACGGAGCCGCAGCGAAAGCGAGTCTGAATAGGGCGTTTAGTACGTGGTCGTAGACCCGAAACCAGGTGATCTACCCATGTCCAGGGTGAAGTTCAGGTAACACTGAATGGAGGCCCGAACCCACGCACGTTGAAAAGTGCGGGGATGAGGTGTGGGTAGCGGAGAAATTCCAATCGAACCTGGAGATAGCTGGTTCTCCCCGAAATAGCTTTAGGGCTAGCCTTAAGTGTAAGAGTCTTGGAGGTAGAGCACTGATTGAACTAGGGGTCCTCATCGGATTACCGAATTCAGTCAAACTCCGAATGCCAATGACTTATCCTTAGGAGTCAGACTGCGAGTGATAAGATCCGTAGTCAAGAGGGAAACAGCCCAGATCGCCAGCTAAGGTCCCAAAGTGTGTATTAAGTGGAAAAGGATGTGGAGTTGCTTAGACAACTAGGATGTTGGCTTAGAAGCAGCCACCATTTAAAGAGTGCGTAATAGCTCACTAGTCGAGTGACTCTGCGCCGAAAATGTACCGGGGCTAAATACACCACCGAAGCTGCGAATTGATACCAATGGTATCAGTGGTAGGGGAGCGTTCTAAGTGCAGTGAAGTCAGACCGGAAGGACTGGTGGAGCGCTTAGAAGTGAGAATGCCGGTATGAGTAGCGAAAGACGGGTGAGAATCCCGTCCACCGAATGCCTAAGGTTTCCTGAGGAAGGCTCGTCCGCTCAGGGTTAGTCAGGACCTAAGCCGAGGCCGACAGGCGTAGGCGATGGACAACAGGTTGATATTCCTGTACCACCTCTTTATCGTTTGAGCAATGGAGGGACGCAGAAGGATAGAAGAAGCGTGCGATTGGTTGTGCACGTCCAAGCAGTTAGGCTGATAAGTAGGCAAATCCGCTTATCGTGAAGGCTGAGCTGTGATGGGGAAGCTCCTTATGGAGCGAAGTCTTTGATTCCCCGCTGCCAAGAAAAGCTTCTAGCGAGATAAAAGGTGCCTGTACCGCAAACCGACACAGGTAGGCGAGGAGAGAATCCTAAGGTGTGCGAGAGAACTCTGGTTAAGGAACTCGGCAAAATGACCCCGTAACTTCGGGAGAAGGGGTGCTTTCTTAACGGAAAGCCGCAGTGAATAGGCCCAAGCGACTGTTTAGCAAAAACACAGGTCTCTGCGAAGCCGTAAGGCGAAGTATAGGGGCTGACACCTGCCCGGTGCTGGAAGGTTAAGGAGAGGGGTTAGCGTAAGCGAAGCTCTGAACTGAAGCCCCAGTAAACGGCGGCCGTAACTATAACGGTCCTAAGGTAGCGAAATTCCTTGTCGGGTAAGTTCCGACCCGCACGAAAGGTGTAACGATTTGGGCACTGTCTCAACCAGAGACTCGGTGAAATTATAGTACCTGTGAAGATGCAGGTTACCCGCGACAGGACGGAAAGACCCCGTGGAGCTTTACTGTAGCCTGATATTGAATTTTGGTACAGTTTGTACAGGATAGGCGGGAGCCATTGAAACCGGAGCGCTAGCTTCGGTGGAGGCGCTGGTGGGATACCGCCCTGACTGTATTGAAATTCTAACCTACGGGTCTTATCGACCCGGGAGACAGTGTCAGGTGGGCAGTTTGACTGGGGCGGTCGCCTCCTAAAGTGTAACGGAGGCGCCCAAAGGTTCCCTCAGAATGGTTGGAAATCATTCGTAGAGTGCAAAGGCATAAGGGAGCTTGACTGCGAGACCTACAAGTCGAGCAGGGACGAAAGTCGGGCTTAGTGATCCGGTGGTTCCGCATGGAAGGGCCATCGCTCAACGGATAAAAGCTACCCCGGGGATAACAGGCTTATCTCCCCCAAGAGTCCACATCGACGGGGAGGTTTGGCACCTCGATGTCGGCTCATCGCATCCTGGGGCTGTAGTCGGTCCCAAGGGTTGGGCTGTTCGCCCATTAAAGCGGTACGCGAGCTGGGTTCAGAACGTCGTGAGACAGTTCGGTCCCTATCCGTCGTGGGCGTAGGAAATTTGAGAGGAGCTGTCCTTAGTACGAGAGGACCGGGATGGACGCACCGCTGGTGTACCAGTTGTTCTGCCAAGGGCATAGCTGGGTAGCTATGTGCGGAAGGGATAAGTGCTGAAAGCATCTAAGCATGAAGCCCCCCTCAAGATGAGATTTCCCATAGCGTAAGCTAGTAAGATCCCTGAAAGATGATCAGGTTGATAGGTTCGAGGTGGAAGCATGGTGACATGTGGAGCTGACGAATACTAATAGATCGAGGACTTAACCATATAATATGAAGCAATGTTATCTAGTTTT
>NZ_JBNGVC010000013.1:1062500-1120000 GCF_050524305.1 Bacillus silvicola | reverse complement strand
ACCCGGGAGACAGTGTCAGGTGGGCAGTTTGACTGGGGCGGTCGCCTCCTAAAGTGTAACGGAGGCGCCCAAAGGTTCCCTCAGAATGGTTGGAAATCATTCGTAGAGTGCAAAGGCATAAGGGAGCTTGACTGCGAGACCTACAAGTCGAGCAGGGACGAAAGTCGGGCTTAGTGATCCGGTGGTTCCGCATGGAAGGGCCATCGCTCAACGGATAAAAGCTACCCCGGGGATAACAGGCTTATCTCCCCCAAGAGTCCACATCGACGGGGAGGTTTGGCACCTCGATGTCGGCTCATCGCATCCTGGGGCTGTAGTCGGTCCCAAGGGTTGGGCTGTTCGCCCATTAAAGCGGTACGCGAGCTGGGTTCAGAACGTCGTGAGACAGTTCGGTCCCTATCCGTCGTGGGCGTAGGAAATTTGAGAGGAGCTGTCCTTAGTACGAGAGGACCGGGATGGACGCACCGCTGGTGTACCAGTTGTTCTGCCAAGGGCATAGCTGGGTAGCTATGTGCGGAAGGGATAAGTGCTGAAAGCATCTAAGCATGAAGCCCCCCTCAAGATGAGATTTCCCATAGCGTAAGCTAGTAAGATCCCTGAAAGATGATCAGGTTGATAGGTTCGAGGTGGAAGCATGGTGACATGTGGAGCTGACGAATACTAATAGATCGAGGACTTAACCATATAATATGTAGCAAATGTTATCTAGTTTTGAAGGAATATGCCTTCATAGTTTGGTGATGATGGCAGAGAGGTCACACCCGTTCCCATACCGAACACGGAAGTTAAGCTCTCTAGCGCCGATGGTAGTTGGGACCTTGTCCCTGTGAGAGTAGGACGTCGCCAAGCAACTAAGACACGAGTCATTTGACTCGTGTTTTTTCGTGTTTTCTTTTATAATTCATAGTAATTTAAAAAATCTTTACTTAAAGAACCGTCCTTTTGATTAAAGACTGTGAAATGTGGCTAGGATAGTGAATAAGCAAAAGAGTTGCAAATTTTTTTAATACGTATATAATTAAAGTCAAAGATAGTCAAAGTCAATAAAGGTGGCGGATAAATGAGAAATATATCTGATATCATTGAGAAATATCTAAAGCAAGTTATTGACTTAAGTAATAATAATGTGATTGAAATCAAGAGGAATGAGATCGCGGATCGATTCGATTGTGTTCCGTCTCAAATCAACTATGTAATCAATACCCGTTTTACGTTAGAAAGAGGATTCGTAGTAGAAAGTAAACGAGGTGGAGGAGGTTACATTCGCATTATAAAAGTCAAACTGCATGACGATATAGACATTATTGATCAAATGCTTCATATGATTGATCATAGCGTTGCACAAGGAAATGCAGAAAGTATGGTTATACGTTTAATAGAAGAGGGCATCATAACAAATCGTGAAGCTAAACTTATGTTAAGTGTACTAGATCGTTCTGTATTATTAATGGATGTTCCTTCTCGAGATGAACTTAGGGCTCGAATATTATGCGCAATGTTAAGAACACTGAAATATAAATAAATATAACTTTTGTAAAAATGATAACTAAGATAATGCAGTTTAATATTGTAGGGATTTTGAAGGGTAACATGTGCTTTTATTAAATAGATTAAGGCAAGAGAACAATCTAGTAATGTATGAAAAGTATCATGAGATAGATCGTTCCTGTTGTAAAGGTGGGGATAGCGATGACTTGTCAAAATTGTAATATAAGAACAGCAACTTTACATTATACAAAAGTAATCAACGAGAAAAAGGCGGAAGTTCATCTTTGTGAGCAATGTGCAGAACAAAGTGGCTATACGTCTTTCTTTCAATCACAGCACTCTAATTTTTCATTCCATGAACTATTAGCTGGATTATTACATGGTGAATCAGCAATGTTTGAAGAAGGACAAAATACATTTTCGAATATAAATATACTAAGATGTCCAGATTGTAAGATGACATATGAACAATTTACAAAAGTGGGACGCTTTGGTTGTGCTTCTTGTTACGATACATTTAAAGAGCATTTAAAACCACTATTAAAACGTCTACACGGTGGACATACAGATCATTGTGGAAAAATTCCAGAGCGTATAGAAGGAAATATCCACTTAAAGAAAGAATTAGATGAACTAAAACTTACTCTGAAGCAATCTGTGCAAAAAGAGGAGTTTGAGAAAGCAGCTGAAATACGAGATGAAATTCGAGGTCTTGAAAATCGGCTTAGTGAGCATAGAGAGGGGGAATAGTTCTATGTCACTGGACAGAATTATGAACGAAGCAATTAGTCCGTGGATGAAGGGAGATGGCCCTGATTCTGATATTGTTTTAAGTAGTCGAATTCGTTTGGCTCGTAATTTAAAAAAATATCAATTCTCTACTATGCAAAACGAGAAAGAAGCTAAACAGATTCATGAATTATTTAAGAAGAAGTTTGTAAATAAACCGGTAGAACCTTTTGGGAAGTTTGAACTATTAAAAATGGATGAATTAAATCCTCTTCAAAGGAGGGTTTTAGTTGAGAAACATTTAATTAGTCCAAATCTTGCAGGAACAGAATACGGAGCATGTTTACTATCAGAAAGTGAACATATTAGTATCATGCTTAATGAAGAGGATCACGTTAGGATTCAGTGTTTATTTTCAGGGTTACAGTTATCAAAGGCGCTTCAGAGTGCCAATCAAATAGATAATTGGATCGAGGAAGAAGTTGAATACGCTTTTGATGAATCACTTGGATATATTACGAGTTGTCCTACTAACGTTGGTACAGGATTAAGGGCCTCTGTAATGATTCATTTACCGGGACTCGTTTTAACGAAAAGGATTAACCGTATTATACAAGTAATTCAAAAATTAGGGTTAGTAGTAAGAGGAATATACGGTGAAGGTAGCGAAGCGTTAGGTAATATATTTCAAGTGTCCAATCAAATGACACTAGGTAAAGCAGAAGAAGATATTATTGCAGATTTAAAGAGTGTCATTCAACAAATTATACAACAAGAAAAAATAGCTAGAGAATTAATCGTACAAAATTCGAGTGTTGAGCTTGAAGATAAAGTATATCGTTCTTACGGTATACTCTCTAATAGTCGTTTAATCCAATCTGCGGAAGCGGCTACTTGTTTATCCGATGTACGAATTGGTATTGACCTAGGATATATAAAAGGGATATCAAGAAATATTTTGACTGAGTTAATGGTCCTTACTCAGCCAGGCATTTTGCAGCAATATGCAGGAGGACCTTTAGGGCCAGAAGAAAGAGATTATCGAAGAGCAACCTTAATCCGTGAGCGATTACGTATTGAACAAAACTAAGCGCAAGTAGGAGGCGATTTCTATGATGTTTGGAAGATTTACAGAACGAGCACAGAAAGTATTAGCTTTATCTCAAGAGGAAGCAATTCGCATTGGGCATAATAATATTGGTACAGAACATATTTTACTTGGGCTTGTACGCGAAGGCGAAGGGATTGCAGCAAAAGCGTTAATTGCTCTTGGATTAAGTCCAGAGAAAGTTCAAAAAGAGGTAGAAGCATTAATTGGGCGTGGAACAGAAGCTTCACAAACAGTACATTACACACCTCGTGCTAAAAAGGTTATTGAGTTGTCTATGGATGAAGCACGTAAGCTGGGCCATTCCTACGTGGGAACAGAACATGTTTTACTTGGTTTAATCCGTGAAGGTGAAGGGGTAGCGGCACGTGTTTTAAATAATTTAGGTGTAAGTCTAAACAAGGCAAGACAACAAGTACTGCAACTTCTTGGAAGTAACGAAGCTAGTTCAGGTCACCAAGGTGGTTCATCAACAAATGCAAATACACCGACGCTTGACAGTTTAGCACGTGATTTAACAGTTGTGGCACGTGAAAATCGTTTAGATCCTGTTATTGGACGTAGTAAAGAAATTCAACGCGTAATTGAAGTGTTAAGCCGTAGAACAAAAAACAATCCAGTATTAATTGGAGAACCTGGTGTAGGTAAGACAGCAATTGCAGAAGGGTTAGCACAGCAAATTGTAAATAATGAAGTTCCTGAAACTTTAAGAGATAAGCGTGTTATGACATTAGATATGGGAACAGTTGTAGCTGGAACGAAATATCGTGGTGAATTTGAAGACCGTTTAAAGAAAGTGATGGATGAAATTCGTCAAGCGGGCAATATTATTCTATTTATTGATGAGCTTCATACATTAATTGGTGCAGGTGGAGCAGAAGGTGCAATTGATGCGTCAAATATTTTAAAACCATCTTTAGCTCGTGGTGAATTACAATGTATTGGGGCGACAACTTTAGATGAATATCGTAAATATATTGAAAAAGACGCAGCTTTAGAGAGACGTTTCCAGCCAATCCATGTTGATGAGCCGAGTTTAGAGGAATCAATTCAAATTTTGAAAGGTTTACGTGATCGTTACGAGGCGCATCACCGTGTATCTATTACAGATGATGCAATCGATGCGGCTGTAAAACTTTCAGATCGTTATATTACAGATCGTTTCTTACCTGATAAAGCAATTGATTTAATTGATGAGGCTGCATCAAAAGTACGTTTACGTTCTTACACAACACCACCGAACTTAAAAGAGCTCGAAGTGAAACTTGAGGAAATTAGAAAAGAAAAAGATGCAGCTGTACAAAGTCAAGAATTTGAAAAAGCTGCTTCCTTACGTGATATGGAACAACGTTTACGTGAAAAGTTAGAAGATACAAAACGCCAGTGGAAAGAGCAACAAGGAAAAGAAAATTCAGAAGTAACAGTAGAAGACATTGCAAATGTCGTTTCCACATGGACACGTATCCCAGTTTCTAAACTTGCACAAACAGAGACAGATAAATTATTAAACTTAGAATCAATTTTACATGATCGTTTAATTGGTCAAGATGAAGCAGTCGTAGCTGTGGCAAAAGCTGTTCGTCGTGCAAGAGCAGGATTAAAAGATCCGAAGCGCCCGATTGGTTCATTTATTTTCTTAGGACCAACAGGTGTAGGTAAAACGGAACTTGCAAGAGCGTTAGCAGAATCTATGTTCGGTGATGAGGATGCGATGATTCGTATCGATATGTCTGAATACATGGAGAAGCATTCTACTTCTCGTTTAGTTGGATCTCCTCCAGGATATGTTGGATATGAAGAAGGTGGACAATTAACAGAGAAAGTTCGTCGTAAGCCATATTCGGTTGTCCTATTAGATGAGGTAGAGAAAGCTCATCCTGATGTGTTTAATATTTTACTACAAGTATTAGAAGATGGTCGTTTAACGGATTCTAAAGGGCGTACAGTTGATTTCCGTAATACAATTGTTATTATGACGTCTAACGTCGGTGCAGATGCGTTAAAACGTAATAAACATCTTGGCTTTAACGTACAAGATGAGAGCCGCGATTATTCAGATATGAAAGGTAAAGTAATGGATGAACTGAAAAAGGCATTCCGTCCAGAATTCTTAAACCGTATTGATGAAATTATCGTGTTCCATATGCTTGAGAAAAAACATATTCAAGAGATTGTAACACTTATGGTTAATCAGTTAGTGAAACGCTTAAAAGAACAAGAGATTGAATTACACCTAACAGAAGGAGCGATTGCAGCGATTGCTGATAAAGGGTTTGATCGTGAATACGGTGCTCGTCCACTTCGTAGGGCAATTCAGAAGCACGTGGAAGATAGACTGTCAGAAGAACTGTTAAAAGGCGCTATTGAGAAAGGACAAAAAGTTATCTTTGATGTAGAAGGAGAATCATTTGTCATTCATAGTGCGGAAAAGGTAAAATAAGTATAGACAAACAAAGAGGGCTACGCGATAGCCCTCTTTCTTGTACGAGAAGGATAAACGTTTATAGATGAAAGTGAAGTGAAATATAAAAAGATATGGCTAAAAAGAAAACAAAGTTTACATGTCAAGAATGTGGTTATCAGTCACCAAAATATATGGGGAAATGTCCTGGATGTGGTCAATGGAATACGCTTGTTGAAGAGATGGAACCGGTTGTATCATCAAGACGCCTTAATTATGCCAATGCAATCCAATCAGAAGTAACAAAACCAAGACGCCTAACAGAAGTAGAAACAAAGTCAGAGGCGCGTATTGAAACGAAATTCCAAGAGTTTAACCGTGTACTTGGTGGTGGGATTGTAGATGGGTCCTTAGTACTTATTGGTGGAGACCCTGGGATTGGAAAATCAACATTGCTATTACAGATTTCATCGCAATTAGCAGATTCTTCATATGATGTACTATATATATCGGGTGAGGAGTCGGCAAAGCAGATTAAACTTCGTGCAGATCGTTTGCATGTAAAGGGTAGTAATCTATTTGTTGTAGCAGAGACTGATTTACAGCGAATTGCATCGCACATTGAAGAGATGAATCCAGCTTTTGTTGTTATTGACTCCATTCAAACGATACATTTACCTGAAGTGACGTCAGCACCAGGAAGTGTCGCGCAAGTACGTGAATGTACAGCGGAATTAATGAAACTTGCAAAGACGAAAGGGATTCCTATTTTTATAGTCGGACATGTGACAAAAGAAGGGGCAATTGCAGGACCACGTATGCTAGAACATATGGTTGATGCAGTTCTTTACTTTGAAGGAGATCGTCACCATACATATCGTATTTTGCGAGCTGTGAAAAACCGTT
This sequence comes from Bacillus silvicola, assembly GCF_050524305.1. NCBI lineage: Bacteria > Bacillati > Bacillota > Bacilli > Caryophanales > Bacillaceae > Bacillus > Bacillus silvicola. Next base: position 1,113,368 of record NZ_JBNGVC010000013.1, on the reverse strand, counting down.
TTGGTTCCACAAATGAAATGGGTATCTTTGAAATGAAGGAGCTAGGTCTTGCAGAAGTACTAAACCCTTCTGAAATTTTCCTTGAAGAACGTCCAGTTGGAGTTGCAGGATCCACAGTGGTTGCTTCAATGGAAGGAACAAGACCGGTTTTAGTAGAAATACAAGCATTAATCTCTCCTACTAGTTTTGGAAATCCTCGAAGAATGGCGACGGGAATTGATCATAACCGCGTTTCACTTATTATGGCAGTGTTAGAAAAAAGAACCGGTTTATTGTTGCAAAATCAAGACGCGTATTTAAAAGTCGCGGGTGGTTTGAAATTAGATGAACCAGCAATCGATTTAGCCGTTGCATTAAGTATTGCTTCAAGTTTCAGAGATAAACCTACTGCACCAACCGATGCGGTAATAGGAGAAGTAGGCCTAACTGGAGAAATAAGAAGAGTATCAAGAATTGAACAACGTGTACAAGAAGCAGCGAAATTAGGATTTCAACGTGCTATTATTCCTAGAAAAAATTTGGGAGGATGGACAATTCCAGATGGGATTGAGGTAGTGGGTGTTTCTAATTTAGGAGAAGCGCTTCGTTTGACATTAGGAGGCTAGGCTATGGAGGAAAACAAGCAACGTGTCAAAAGTATGATTAACATTCTACAGCTCGTTGCCCCAGGAACACCACTACGCGAAGGGATAGATAACGTACTTCGTGCGCAAACTGGAGGGCTAATTGTTCTTGGGTATAATGAGCAGATTAAAAGTATTGTTGATGGAGGATTTCACATTAATTGTGCATTCTCACCGGCTAGTTTATATGAATTAGCAAAAATGGATGGGGCACTTATTTTAAATGAAACTGGGAGCAAAATTTTAATTGCAAATGCACAATTAGTTCCAGATCCATCCATTGATTCTATTGAAACAGGTATGCGTCATCGAACGGCAGAGCGTGTAGCAAAGCAGACGGCTAGCCTTGTTGTGGCTATTTCACAAAGACGTAACGTAATTACACTATATCAAGGTAACTTACGTTATACACTAAAAGATATAGGTGTAATTTTAACGAAGGCAAATCAAGCTATTCAAACGTTAGAAAAATATAAAGCTGTATGGAATGATGGGATTACGAATTTGGGCATTCTAGAATTTGAAGAGGTCGTTACAATGTCCGAGGTAGTTCATGTTTTACATAGTGTTGAAATGGTACTGCGTATTAAAAATGAAATATTGAGCTATATTCATGAGTTAGGAACAGAAGGAAGATTAATTCGTTTACAACTCACAGAATTACTAGCTGATTTAGAAGCAGAGGCAGCGCTATTGATTAAGGATTACTACCAAGAGAAAACGCAAGATCACCATCAAATTTTGAAGAAGTTACAAGATCTTGCAAATACACAACTTCTAGAGGATAGCGATTTAGTTAAGTTGCTTGGTTATCCAGGACAAATGAGCTTAGAGGAAAGTGTGACACCGAGAGGATACCGAATCGCAAGCAAAATTTCTCGCGTTCCACCACTTATCATTGAAAATTTAATTAATCGCTTTAAAACGTTGCAAGGTGTTTGTCGCGCAACTATTAATGAATTGGATGATGTGGAAGGAATTGGAGAAGTTAGAGCGAAGAAAATACGAGAAGGCCTAAAAAGAATTCAAGAGCATCTCTATATGAGTAGACACAATTAAGAATATTACATTGATTCCATAATATAACGACACTAGAACATTTTTGGTATATGATATGGTATATTGGTAAATAAAACTATTTACAAAAAAAACACGTCCGCTTTTGCATTCGGCGTTTTGATTAGCAAAACAATGGTTAATAATGAGTAGGAGGTGGTTGGATGTTAAAACGGATCGTACAGCTCTTCTTTTTAGTGATCGGGGGAGCGTTAGGGATTTTCTTGATCCCAAAAGTTATTAATGTATTGGACATAGGTGCTGTTCCATGGCTTGAAGGATCGTATGTTCGGGCAGTTATTGGTGCAATTATTTTATTTTTAACAACATTTTGGCTTGTAGATTATATTGTTCAACTTATTAAGCATATCGAAGAGGCCCTTGTAAAGGCGCCTGTAGCAGATGTTTTATTTGGTACATTAGGGTTGATCTCTGGTCTTATTGTTGCATATTTAATTTTAATACCAATTCGTGAATTTACAATCCCAGTCATTAGTACAGTATTGCAAGTGTTCTTTACCCTTTTGCTTGGATATTTAGGGTTCCAAGTAGGGTTTAAAAAGAGAAATGAATTGCTAGGATTATTTACATTACCACAACGTGGTGGTAAGAAAAAGAACAATAGTGAGACTGAAGAGGCCGAGGGAGAAGTAGAGAAGTCTACAGCTCACTGGAAGATTCTCGATACGAGTGTAATTATTGATGGACGTATTGCTGATATTTGCCAAACAAAGTTTTTAGAAGGAACAATTGTGATTCCACAATTCGTATTAGAAGAGCTTCAGCATATTGCCGATTCTTCCGATGCGTTAAAGCGTAATCGTGGTCGCAGAGGGTTAGACATTTTAAATCGTATTCAAAAAGAGATGCCAATTCCGGTAGAAATTTATGAAGGCGATTTCGAGGATATCCAAGAGGTGGATAGCAAGCTTGTAAAGTTAGCGAAAATCACCGGTGGAACTGTTGTAACAAATGATTTCAACTTAAATAAGGTTTCTGAATTACAAGGGGTAACAGTGTTAAATATTAACGATTTAGCAAATGCAATTAAACCAGTTGTACTTCCTGGCGAAGAACTAAGTGTTTATGTTGTGAAAGATGGTAAAGAACAAAATCAAGGTGTTGCATATTTAGATGATGGCACGATGATTGTAGTAGAAGACGGTAGAGAATATGTCGGTTCACAACTCAATGTACTTGTTACAAGTGTATTGCAAACATCGGCTGGTCGTATGATATTCGCGAAACGTAAATTTTTAGAAAAAGCATTATAAGTAGAGGATTTTTAATATGTATACATTAATTATTCCAGCAGCGGGTCAAGGAAAACGGATGGGTGCTGGCAAAAATAAGTTGTTCTTACTTATAAATGAAGTGCCGATTATTGTGCATACATTACGTGCTTTTGAAAAAGATAGAGCATGCAAAAGTATTATTATGGCAATTAACGAAGAAGAACGCCCGTATTTTGAGGAGTTAATGCAGAAGTACCCAGTTGAAAAACAGGTGCAATTTATTCAAGGCGGGGCTGAAAGGCAAGATAGCGTATATAATGCGCTTCAGCATGTGAGCGGAGTCGAGTATGTTCTCGTACACGATGGTGCGCGCCCGTTCGTAACGAATAAAATGATTCAAGATGTATTAACTGCAGCAGAAAAATATGGTGCTTCCATTTGTGCAGTACCAGTGAAGGATACAGTTAAGAAAGTAGAACAGAGTGTTGTTGTTGAAACGGTAGAACGTTCTCAGCTTAAAGCAGTTCAAACGCCGCAAGGGTTCTCTGTTCCTCTGTTATTAGAAGCTCATAGAAGTGCAAAGCAGAGTTGTTTCCTTGGTACAGATGATGCAAGTCTCGTAGAACGTATCGGGAAGCGAGTAGGTGTAGTGGAGGGGAGTTACTATAATATTAAGGTGACGACTCCGGAGGATTTGTTAATTGCTGAAAGTTTCCTTCATGTTCAGAAGAAATAGTAGTGATGGCATTATAGTAAAGAAAAGCTCGGCAACGGCCGGGCTTTTCTTTATAGGGATAGCAATATAATATAGAATCATAAAGCTCAGTAGTTTAGCTTGAGGAGGATGCAAAGAATGTTTCGAATTGGACAAGGTTTTGATGTACATGAATTTGCGGAAGGTAGACCATTAATTATCGGCGGAATTACAATTCCTCATGAGAAAGGATTAATCGGTCACTCGGATGCGGATGTATTGTTACATACGATTGCTGACGCGTGTTTAGGAGCAATTGCAGCAGGAGATATTGGAAAGCATTTTCCTGATACAGATCCTGCCTTTAAAGATGCAGATTCAGCTATATTGTTACAGAAAGTTTGGGAATTTGTGCGTGAACAAGGTTACGAGCTAGGGAATCTAGATTGTACAATTATTGCCCAAAAGCCAAAAATGGCACCGCATATTGAAAGCATGCGCAAACGTATTAGTGAACTATTAGAAACGTCTGTTGATAATATTAATGTAAAGGCAACAACAACAGAAAAATTAGGATTTACAGGTAGAGAAGAAGGGATTGCTTCTCAAGCAGTCGTATTATTGCAGAAAAAATAATGGTTTTTAATTCGTAAGATGGATAATCACATTTTTTTGTTGTACAATTATAGAATGTGTAGACATTAAGAATGGAAGGTGTACCAATTATGGAAAAGCAAGTGAGAGTGCGCTATGCGCCAAGTCCAACAGGACACTTACATATCGGAAATGCGCGTACGGCATTATTTAATTATTTATTTGCTCGTCATCAAGATGGTAAGTTTATTATTCGTATTGAAGATACTGATGTAAAACGTAATGTTGCTGGTGGAGAAGAAAGCCAATTAAAATACTTGAAATGGCTCGGTATGGATTGGGATGAAGGTGTTGATGTTGGTGGTGAGTTTGGACCATATCGTCAAACAGAGCGTTTAGATATTTATAAAAAATTATATGTAGATTTATTAGAGCGTGGTTTAGCTTACAAATGTTATATGACAGAAGAAGAGCTAGAAGCAGAGCGTGAAGGTCAAATCGCTCGTGGTGAAACACCGCGTTATGCTGGAAATCACCGTGATTTAACTGAGGAACAAATGAAAGGGTTTGAGGCTGAAGGCCGCATTCCAAGTATTCGTTTCCGTGTACCTGCTGATCGCGACTACACGTTTAAAGATATCGTAAAAGACGAAGTGGCATTCCATTCAAATGATTTTGGCGATTTCGTTATCGTGAAAAAAGATGGTATTCCAACTTATAACTTTGCGGTAGCAGTAGATGATCACTTAATGGAAATTACACACGTACTTCGTGGTGATGATCATATTTCAAACACGCCAAAACAAATGATGATTTACGAAGCTTTCGGTTGGGATATCCCGAGGTTCGGTCATATGACTTTAATTGTAAATGAAAGCCGTAAAAAATTAAGTAAGCGTGATGAATCTATTATTCAATTTATTGAGCAATATAAAGAGCTTGGATATCTTCCAGAAGCAATCTTTAATTTTATTGCACTACTAGGTTGGTCGCCGGTAGGAGAAGATGAAATCTTCTCTCAAGATGAGTTTATCAAAATGTTTGATGCAGCTCGTTTATCGAAATCACCTGCATTGTTTGATTCTCAAAAACTAAAATGGATGAACAACCAATATATGAAAAAGCAAGAATTAGATACGGTTGTTGAACTAAGCTTACCGCATTTAGTGAAGGCTGGTCGCGTAGGTGAAAACTTAAGCGAACAAGAACAAGCTTGGGTTCGTGATGTAATTGCTTTATATCATGACCAAATGAGCTTTGGAGCTGAAATTGTAGAGCTTTCTGAAATGTTCTTTAAAGATCATGTTGATTATGAAGAAGAAGGACAAGAAGTATTGAAAGGTGAACAAGTACCTGAAGTGCTTCGTGCATTTGCTGGTCAATTAGAAGCTCTAGAAGCGCTGGAGCCAGCAGCAGTTAAAGCTTCTATTAAAGCAGTTCAAAAGGAAACAGGACATAAAGGTAAAAACTTATTTATGCCAATCCGTGTTGCTACTACTGGACAAACGCATGGCCCAGAACTTCCTAATGCGATTGCTCTTCTTGGAAAAGAAAAAGTTTTAAATCGTATTCAAAAAGTAATTGGTTAACATTTTCTAGATTTAGAAATATAATAAGTATACTTAAAACCTAATAAGGAAAAGCGACGAGAAGGAGAAGTAGAAAATCAGGCTTTTTACAGAGAGAACCACCTTTAGGCTGGAAGTGGTTTATAAGCGGATTTTTGAAATGCCCCTTCGAGTCTTCTGTTGAACAGCGAATTATTTCGTAGAACGTCTTAGGGCGGAAAGTAAACAGAAGCGGTGTACACCGTTATCATGGATGAGTTTGAGGCTTTCTTTAGCCTAAACAGAGTGGAACCGCGCTTATAAGGCGTCTCTGTCGATATGACAGAGGCGTCTTTTTTTTATACCAAAATAGGGTATGAGTATAAGTTTTATCTCCTTGTATAAAGATTTAGGGGGAAGTGGGGAGTTAAGGGAGTTAGTTCATTCGAAAAAAGCAGCCCATAAAGGGGAGGGAACATCGATGTTTAAGAGGCTTCGGGAAGATATTGGAGTCGTTTTTGAACAGGATCCAGCGGCACGAAGTTATTTCGAAGTCATTTTAACTTACTCTGGATTACATGCAGTTTGGTCCCATCGAATTGCACATGCTTTTTATAAAAGGAATTTTTTCTTTATTGCACGCTGGATTTCACAAGTAAGTCGTTTTTTTACTGGCATTGAGATTCATCCAGGAGCAACTATTGGTCGTCGTTTTTTCATTGATCATGGAATGGGAGTTGTGATTGGAGAAACGTGTGAAATTGGTGATAATGTAACAATTTATCAGGGTGTTACATTAGGTGGCACCGGTAAAGAAAAAGGAAAGAGGCATCCTACAATTCAGGATAATGTATTAATTGCAACAGGTGCTAAAGTACTAGGATCGATTACGGTTGGAGAGAATTCTAAAATTGGAGCAGGATCTGTCGTATTAAAAGAAGTCCCTGCGCATTCTACAGTTGTAGGCATACCTGGTCGAGTCGTTATTCAAAATGGAGTAAAGATTGGTCAAGAATTAAATCATTCTGATCTTCCGGACCCAATTTTTGATAAATTAAAGGTTATGGAAGCAGAACTTGATAAATTGAGAAAGCAACTCGAAGTAAAGGTAGAAAGGAAGGATAAAAATGACTATTCACATTTATAATACGTTAACGCGTCAAAAGGAAGAGTTTATTCCACTAGAAGAAAATAAGGTAAAGATGTATGTGTGCGGACCTACAGTTTATAACTACATTCACATTGGGAATGCAAGACCACCTATGGTATTCGATACGGTACGCCGTTACTTAGAATATAAAGGATATGATGTGCAGTATGTATCTAACTTTACTGACGTGGATGATAAATTAATTAAGGCTGCAAATGAATTAGGCGAAGATGTGCCAACAATTGCGGATCGTTTTGTTGAAGCTTACTTTGAAGATGTAACGGCACTGGGTTGCAAACATGCGACGGTTCATCCGCGTGTAACGGAAAATATGGATATCATTATTGAATTTATTCATGAACTTGTGAATAAAGGGTATGCATATGAATCAGAAGGTGATGTGTACTTTAGAACAAAAGAATTCGAGGGTTACGGTAAATTATCGCATCAACCAATCGCAGACTTACGTCACGGTGCACGTATTGAAGTAGGAGAAAAGAAACAAGACCCTCTTGACTTTGCTTTATGGAAAGCTGCGAAAGAAGGAGAAATCTTCTGGGAAAGCCCATGGGGGAAAGGACGCCCAGGATGGCATATTGAATGCTCAGCGATGGCACGTAAATATTTGGGGGATACAATTGATATTCATGCTGGTGGTCAAGACTTGGCATTTCCTCATCATGAAAATGAAATTGCGCAGTCCGAGGCGTTGACTGGAAAAACATTTGCACGTTACTGGATGCATAATGGATATATTAATATTGATAATGAGAAAATGTCTAAGTCACTTGGGAACTTCATTTTAGTTCACGATATTATTAAGCAATATGATCCACAGTTAATTAGATTCTTTATGTTATCAGTGCATTACCGTCATCCAATTAACTTTAGTGAAGAGTTATTACAAAGTACGAATAATGGGCTAGAAAGAATTAAAACAGCTTACGGTAATTTAAAACATCGTATGGAAAGTAGTACAGATTTAACAGATCATAATGAGAAATGGTTAGCTGAAATGGAAAAATTCCAGGCTGCATTTGAAGAGGCAATGGATGATGATTTCAATACGGCTAATGCGATTACTGAATTATATAATGTAGCAAATCATGCAAATCAATATTTATTAGAAGAACATACTTCTAAAGTTGTAATTGGAGCATACGTGAAACAACTTGAAACATTATTTGATATTTTAGGATTAGAAATAGCGCAAGAAGAATTACTTGATGAAGAAATTGAGGCGCTTATCCAAAAGCGTATTGAAGCTCGTAAAAATCGTGATTTCGCATTATCCGATCAAATTCGCGATGATTTAAAAGAACGTAATATTATTTTAGAAGATACCGCTCAAGGTACAAGATGGAAAAGAGGATAAAAATGATTGATGCAAAGCAATTGAACAGCTTAGCGTTAGCATATATGGGTGATGCGGTATATGAACAATATATCCGCTATCACCTTCTTCAAAAAGGAACAGTTCGCCCTAATCAATTACATCGCTTAGGGACGAGCTTTGTTTCGGCAAAAGCACAGGCGAAAGTTGTTTATCATTTATTAGAGACGGCATTTTTGACAGAGGAAGAAGAGGCAGTACTAAGAAGAGGGCGAAATGCGAATTCGGGTACTGTTCCGAAGAATACGGATGTACAAACATACCGATATAGTACAGCTTTGGAAGCTTTAATCGGTTATCATCACTTATTAAATAATCGTGAAAGATTAGACGAAATTGTATATAAGGCAATTGCTGTTTTAGAAGAAAAGGAAGGGAGCACATCATCATGAGTAGTGAATATATTATCGGACGTAACCCTGTAATTGAAGCGTTACGGTCAGGGAGAGATATTAATAAAATTTGGATCGCAGAAGGTGCTGCCAAAGGGCAAGTACAGATTGTACTGGCATTAGCGAAAGAAAATAAGGTTATTTTGCAACACGCACCAAAGAAGAAATTAGATCAATTAGTTGAGGGAAATCATCAAGGTGTAATTGCTCAAGTAGCTGCATATCAATATGCCGAGCTAGAAGATTTATTTAAAGTAGCAGAAAAACGTAATGAAGATCCGTTCTTCTTAATTTTAGATGAAATTGAAGATCCACATAATCTAGGTTCTATTATGCGTACAGCTGATGCGACGGGAGCTCATGGAATTATTATTCCGAAAAGAAGAGCGGTAGGACTTACAGCGTCAGTTGCGAAAGCGTCGACTGGGGCAATTGAATATATTCCGGTTGCGCGTGTAACAAATCTATCTCGTACAATTGATGAATTAAAAGAACGTGGACTTTGGATTGCTGGTACAGATGCCAAAGGGAAAACAGATTACCGCAATTTAGATGGTAAAATGCCAATCGGATTAGTAATCGGTAGTGAAGGAAAAGGTATGAGTCGTATTATTGGTGAAAAATGTGATTTCCTAATTACTTTACCAATGGTAGGTAAAGTTACATCCTTAAATGCTTCAGTAGCCGCAAGTTTGTTAATGTATGAGGTATATCGTAAACGTCACGAAATTGGTAAATAAAAAATGAACGATATTTTAATCGTTGACGGCTACAACATTATCGGGGCTTGGGGAGACTTGAAGGAACTACGGGATGTAGATTTGCAATCATCAAGAGACGCGCTTATTGATAAGATGGCGGATTATCAAGGTTATACAGGAACGAAAGTAATGATAGTCTTTGATGCCTATACAGTGCATGGTATTGAAAAAAAGATGAAACAATCGCGGGTGGAAGTAATATTCACGCGTAAGAATCAAACTGCGGACGAAAAGATAGAGAAACTTGCAATCGAGCTTAGAAATATTAATACACAAATATATGTTGCGACTTCTGATTATACGGAACAATGGGTTATATTTGCGCAAGGTGCCCTTCGGAAATCTGCGCGTGAATTAGAGTTAGAAGTACAAGCGATGGAGCAACAAGTAAGAAGACGTACGAAAGACACGAAAGAAAAGCAACCAGCCATGCGAAAGATATTTAGTAAAGATGTTACAGAAAAGTTAGAAAAATTAAGAAGAGGAGAGCGTTGAAGCATTGACGCTCTTTATCTTTTTACTGTATAATATTGCTAAATCAATAGCGGTCGGAGGGATCAAGGTGGAAGCAGGCTTCGTAAGTGTAGGCGACGTTACATTTCGTGATTTAGAGGATGAGGCAATTGTTGAGTTAGTTCGAAAAGGTAATACTGACGCTCTAGAATATTTAATTCACAAATATAAGAACTTTGTTCGCGCGAAATCAAGATCTTATTTTTTAGTGGGTGCCGATCGAGAAGATATTGTTCAAGAAGGTATGATTGGATTGTTTAAAGCTATTCGTGATTATAAAGAGGACAAGCTGTCTTCATTCAAAGCATTTGCTGAACTGTGTATCACTCGACAAATTATTACCGCTATTAAAACAGCAACAAGGCAAAAACATATTCCATTAAATTCGTATGTGTCTTTAGATAAGCCAATTTACGATGAGGAATCTGATCGAACACTGTTAGATGTTATTTCGGAAGCGAAAGTAACTGATCCTGAAGAAATGATTATAAGTCAGGAAGAATATAGCGACATAGAATCTAAAATATCTGAATTATTAAGCGATTTAGAAAGAAAAGTACTCTCTTTATACTTAGATGGTCGTTCCTATCAAGAAATTTCAGAACAGTTAAACAGACATGTGAAATCCATTGATAATGCATTGCAGCGTGTGAAAAGGAAGTTGGAACGATATATGGAAATGAGAGAGAGTACAAATTTAAATTCATAGAAAGTACCGCAGGTGTAAATTAATTCACCTGTTTTCTTTTTGTAAAGAGAGTACGAGTCATGACATTGACATTGTCTTTTGTTGTATGATACATTTTTAGGGACATAACGTTACAAGGCTGGTGTAACTAATGAGAAAAAAAGTTGTACTCTCATGTGAAGAGTGTAAAAATCGAAACTACTCTACGATGAAAGATACGAGCTCAGTAGAGCGACTTGAGATAAAGAAGTTTTGTAAAACATGCAATAAGCATACAGTTCACAAGGAAACAAAATAAATAATTGAAATAATACACTGGAGGTCCCGTAGATGCGTTTAACGAACTTTTTCGGCGATGTAGGTCGCGAAATGAAAAAAGTAAGTTGGCCTAAAAAAGATGAATTACTCCGCTCAACAGCGACTGTTATCGCTACAGTTGTGTTCTTTGCGATTTTCTTCGCAGTAGTTGATATGGGCATTTCTTCTTTAATTCGGTTAATTCTTGGTTAATTCTTGAATAAGAAGCACTTATCCATGATATAATGTTATTTATAAGAACTGTGTAAAAGCCCGGTGAACGGGTTTTTTCATTTGCGCAAAAAAATGTACGTCAGGGAGGGAAGGACGCTCGTCCTAAATGAATGGAAAAAAGTTGGTATGTTGTCCATACTTATTCTGGATATGAAAATAAAGTAAAAGCAAACCTAGAGAAACGTGTAGAATCGATGGGTATGCAAGATAAAATTTTCCGTGTTGTTGTCCCGGAAGAAGTAGAAGTAGAAATGAAAAATGGTAAAGAAAAATTAATGAAAAGAAAAGTGTTCCCAGGTTACGTGTTAGTGGAACTAATCATGACTGATGACTCTTGGTATGTTGTTCGTAATACACCGGGTGTAACAGGCTTTGTTGGTTCTTCGGGTTCTGGATCTAAACCATCTCCTCTATTAGAAGAGGAAGTTGTTTCCATTATGAAACATATGGGAATGGACAACGAAGTGGTTGATTTCGACTTTGAACTTCATGAGACAGTACGTGTAAATGAGGGTCCATTCGCAGATTATACAGGTGCTATTGAAGAAATTGATGTGGAGAAGAAGAAAGTTAGTGTACTTGTAGACATGTTTGGTCGCGAGACTCCAGTTGAACTTGACTTCCATCAAATTGAAAAATTATAAAATGAAACTTGAAATGAATTGTAAAAAGTGATAATATCTTTTAAGTCAGTACGTCTTCGTTATCGGAGACGTTTTTTGAAAGATTTTATCGTTACAGATAAAATATGACGTGGGAGGGCAAATCACTGTCCAATTGACCACATCACGGACTTAAGGAGGTGTGTCTCGTGGCTAAAAAGGTAATTAAAATGGTAAAGCTTCAAATTCCTGCAGGTAAAGCTAACCCAGCTCCACCAGTTGGTCCAGCATTAGGACAAGCAGGTGTTAACATCATGGGCTTCTGTAAAGAGTTCAACGCTCGTACAGCAGATCAAGCTGGTCTTATCATCCCTGTTGAAATTACGGTATTTGAGGACCGTTCATTCACTTTCATTACTAAAACTCCTCCTGCTGCTGTTCTTCTTAAGAAAGTAGCTGGTATTGAGTCTGGTTCTGGTGAACCAAACCGTAATAAAGTGGCAACTGTTAAGCGTGATAAAGTACGCGAAATCGCTGAAACTAAAATGCCTGACCTAAACGCTGCTAGTGTAGAAGCTGCAATGCGTATGGTTGAAGGTACTGCACGCAGTATGGGCATCGTTATCGAAGACTAATTCGATTTGTTTTTAAAAAAAGGTTGCGGGTCTGGAATTCCAATTCGCAACCTTTATTATCGTAAATGATTATCGTTTTTTAAATAAAAGGATGGCGCGCATCCTCAGGTGAGCCCTGAAAAAAAGGCGTAAACGTGGGAGGTTATTCCGCTAAAACCACATTCGAGGAGGAAATAAAAATGGCTAAAAGAGGTAAAAAGTACGTAGAAGCTGCGAAGCTTGTTGATCGTGCAGCTGCTTACTCTGCAACAGAAGCAGTAGAATTAGTAAAGAAAACAAACACAGCTAAATTTGATGCGACTGTAGAAGCTGCATTCCGTTTAGGTGTTGACCCTAAGAAAGCTGACCAACAAATTCGTGGCGCAGTTGTTCTTCCACACGGTACTGGTAAAGTACAACGTGTATTAGTATTCGCTAAAGGCGAAAAAGCAAAAGAAGCTGAAGCTGCTGGCGCTGAATTCGTAGGCGATGCTGATTACATCGGTAAAATCCAACAAGGTTGGTTCGATTTCGATGTAGTAGTAGCAACTCCTGACATGATGGGTGAAGTTGGTAAACTTGGTCGCGTATTAGGACCTAAAGGTTTAATGCCAAACCCTAAAACTGGAACAGTTACTTTCGATGTAACTAAAGCTGTTAACGAAATCAAAGCTGGTAAAGTTGAATACCGCGTTGATAAAGCTGGTAACATCCACGTTCCAATCGGTAAAGTATCTTTCGAAGATGCTAAATTAGTAGAAAACTTCAAAACAATTGCTGACACGCTACAAAAAGCTAAGCCAGCTGCTGCAAAAGGTACTTACATGAAGAATGCAACTGTTGCTTCTACAATGGGACCTGGCGTACGCGTAGACGTTTCTACACTTGCGTAAAAATTGGAAGTTGACTTCATAAAGAAGTTTTAATATAATTATTTATGTTGTGAATTTAAATAGTGTACCGTAGACAGTAGGTGTCATTCGACTTAATTTCCTACCTAGGTGTTAATATACGAAGCGGAATCTTTTTTCTGTGACTATATGCCTCCATGTCTACAAGTTGGGCATGGAGGTTTTTAGTGCACTTTCGGTACATCTTCTATATAATCTACAGGAGGTGTAATAACATGAGCAAAGTAATCGAAACTAAACAACAAGTTGTAACTGAAATCGCTGAAAAACTTCGTGAGAGTAAATCTACAATCGTTGTTGACTACCGTGGTTTAACAGTTTCTGAAGTAACAGAATTACGTAAAAACTTACGTGAGGCTGGCGTTGAGTTCAAAGTTTACAAAAACTCTTTAACTCGTCGTGCTGCAGAGTCTGCTGAAATGGCTGAGTTAAACGAATTCTTAACAGGACCAAACGCAATCGCGTTCAGTAACGAGGATGTAGTTGCTCCTGCGAAAGTATTAAACGACTTCGCTACAAAACATGAAGCTTTAGAAATTAAAGCGGGCGTAATCGAAGGTAAACTTGTAACACTTGATGAGGTTAAAGCTATCGCTACTCTTCCATCACGTGAAGGCTTACTTTCTATGCTTCTTAGCGTTCTTCAAGCTCCAATCCGTAACCTTGCACTTGCTACTAAAGCAGTTGCAGAGCAAAAGGAAGAGCAAGGCGCTTAATTTTTTAAAAGATAATTACTTGTTATCTATAAAACAATACAAACCTATTTAAGGGAGGATATTTACAATGACTAAAGAACAAATCATTGAAGCAGTTAAATCTATGACTGTATTAGAACTTAACGACTTAGTAAAAGCTATCGAGGAAGAATTCGGCGTAACTGCTGCTGCTCCTGTAGCTGTAGCTGGTGGCGCTGGTGAAGCTGCTGCTGAGAAAACTGAATTTGACGTAGTACTTGCAAGTGCTGGCGCTCAAAAAATCAAAGTTATCAAAGCTGTACGTGAAATCACTGGTCTTGGCTTAAAAGAAGCTAAAGAATTAGTTGACAACACTCCAAAAGCAATCAAAGAAGGCGTTTCTAAAGAGGAAGCTGAAGAAATGAAAGCTAAACTTGAAGAAGTTGGCGCTGCTGTAGAAGTTAAGTAATTAACTTTTGATGCTTTAAAAAAGCTCGCTCTCATGCGAGCTTTTTTTTTAACTGTAAAGAAAAGAGGTGGCCATATGGCAGACCATTATTTTTCTAACGACCCTTCTAGTAAAAGTGATCGTAAACGATGGGAATTTACACTTCGTGAATCTCGATTTACTTTTTTATCTGACCATGGGGTGTTCTCGAAAAACGAAGTGGACTTTGGTTCTCGTCTTTTAATTGAAGCGTTTCAAATGCCGGATATTAAAGGTGATATATTAGACGTAGGTTGCGGATACGGTCCTATTGGTTTATCGTTAGCGAAAGAGTTTCAAGGTCGTGACGTTCACATGGTGGATGTGAATGAAAGGGCGCTTGGGCTTGCGAAAGAAAACGCCGCTAATAACAGAATCGAGAATATACGTATTTTCCAAAGTAGCGTCTATGAAAATGTAGATGGCAAGTATGCTGCTATTCTATCTAACCCTCCAATTCGTGCTGGTAAAGATGTCGTGCACGAGATTTTAGAAAAGGCTGTGGAGTATTTGGTTTCAGGTGGAGAATTGTGGATTGTTATTCAAAAGAAACAAGGTGCACCATCTGCGCTGAAGAAACTAGAAGAAGTATTTTCTGAAGTTGAAGTTGTAGAAAAGAAAAAAGGATATTATATCATAAAATCAAAAAAGCGTTGACGGTTATTTTTGGCTATGTTAACATTATACAATGCCAATATATGATTTTCTGCGTTGAGAAAGATGTATATTTTTGTTTCTCTTGGAAAAGATAGTAAAATCAGCAGATTATGAAACAGAATGATGGTTTTCTTAAAGAAGCCATTTTTCTTTTTTGAGCAGGTAGAAAGACTCAACGTATCTATCTTTAAGAGAAAAAACTACGCTAATAGCAGTAGTTGTATTTATTTGTGATTTTGCACAAATTTTTTTGTGCATTTATAATACTCATGATTTGAGGGGTGAAGCAGTTGACAGGTCAACTAGTTCAATACGGACGCCACCGCCAACGAAGAAGTTATGCCCGTATTAGTGAAGTATTAGAGTTACCAAATCTTATCGAAATTCAAACCTCTTCTTATCAGTGGTTTCTTGATGAGGGTTTGCGAGAAATGTTCCAGGACATTTCTCCGATCGAAGACTTTACGGGAAATCTATCGCTTGAATTTATCGACTACAGCTTAGGTGAACCTAAATACTCTGTAGACGAATGCAAAGAGCGTGATGTGACGTATGCAGCACCACTTCGTGTAAAAGTGCGTCTAATCAACAAGGAAACTGGTGAAGTAAAAGAACAAGATGTGTTCATGGGAGATTTCCCACTCATGACAGAGACTGGAACATTCGTAATTAACGGTGCAGAACGTGTTATCGTTTCCCAGTTAGTTCGCTCTCCAAGCGTATACTATAGTGGCAAAGTGGATAAAAACGGAAAACGTGGTTTTACTGCTACTGTAATTCCAAACCGCGGAGCTTGGTTAGAGTATGAAACAGATGCTAAGGATGTTGTATATGTGCGTATTGACCGTACGCGTAAACTTCCTGTAACTGTTTTGTTACGCGCATTAGGGTTTGGCTCTGATCAAGAAATCACCGAGCTTTTAGGTGATAACGAATACTTAAGCAATACGTTAGAAAAAGACAACACAGATAGCACAGAAAAAGCATTGCTTGAAATTTATGAGCGTCTACGTCCTGGTGAACCACCAACAGTAGAAAATGCAAAGAGCTTACTTGTGTCTCGTTTCTTTGATCCAAAGCGCTATGATTTAGCAAATGTAGGTCGCTATAAGATCAACAAAAAGCTACACATTAAAAACAGATTGTTTAACCAACGTTTAGCTGAAACATTAGTGGATCCAGAAACTGGTGAAATTTTAGCGGCAGAAGGAACAATCTTAGATCGTCGTACACTGGATCGCATTTTACCTTACTTAGAGAAAAACATTGGATTCAAAACAGCGAAACCAATGGGTGGAGTGGTAGAAGGCGATGTTGAGCTGCAATCTATTAAGATTTATGCTCCAGAATCAGAAGGCGAACGTTCTATCAACGTAATTGGGAATGCAAATATTACTCGCGATGTAAAACACATCACACCAGGTGATATTCTGGCTTCTATTAGTTACTTCTTCAACTTACTATACAAAGTAGGGGATACAGATGATATTGACCACTTAGGAAACCGTCGTCTGCGTTCAGTAGGAGAACTATTACAAAACCAATTCCGTATCGGTCTTTCTCGTATGGAACGTGTTGTTCGTGAGAGAATGTCGATTCAAGATACAAATGCAATTACACCACAGGCATTAATCAATATTCGTCCTGTTATTGCATCTATTAAAGAGTTCTTCGGAAGTTCTCAGTTATCTCAGTTCATGGACCAAACAAACCCATTAGCAGAGTTAACTCACAAACGAAGACTATCTGCATTAGGACCCGGTGGTTTAACGCGTGAGCGCGCAGGCTTTGAAGTACGTGACGTTCACTACTCTCACTATGGTCGTATGTGTCCAATTGAAACACCAGAGGGACCAAACATCGGTTTGATTAACTCATTATCTTCGTTCGCGAAAGTAAATGAGTTTGGTTTCATCGAAACACCATACCGTCGTGTTGACCCAGAAACTGGTCTCGTAACAGGGCATGTTGATTATTTAACAGCAGATGAAGAAGATAATTATGTTGTAGCCCAAGCGAATATGAAATTATCTGAAGAAGGAGAATTCCTTGATGAAGATATCGTAGCTCGTTTCCGTGGTGAAAACATTGTCACAAATAAAGAGCGCATCGACTACATGGATGTATCTCCAAAACAAGTAGTGTCGGCAGCGACAGCTTGTATTCCGTTCTTAGAAAACGATGACTCTAACCGCGCACTTATGGGAGCGAACATGCAACGTCAGGCGGTTCCGTTAATGAATCCGGAATCTCCGATTGTAGGTACAGGTATGGAGTACGTATCAGCAAAAGACTCAGGTGCTGCAGTAATCTGTAAATACCCTGGTGTTGTTGAGCGCGTAGAAGCACGTGAAATTTGGGTACGTCGCTATGTAGAAGTTGACGGTCAAACAGTAAAAGGCGATTTAGATCGCTACAAAATGCAGAAATTCATTCGTTCTAACCAAGGAACTTGTTACAACCAACGTCCAATCGTAAGTGTTGGAAATGAAGTTGTAAAAGGTGAAATCCTTGCGGATGGTCCTTCTATGGAACTAGGCGAATTAGCACTTGGACGTAACGTGCTTGTTGGCTTCATGACATGGGACGGTTATAACTACGAGGATGCGATCATCATGAGTGAGCGCCTTGTAAAAGATGATGTGTACACTTCTATTCATATTGAAGAATATGAGTCAGAAGCTCGTGATACGAAGCTTGGACCAGAAGAAATTACACGTGATATTCCGAACGTTGGAGAAGATGCACTTCGTAACCTTGACGAGCGCGGTATTATTCGCGTCGGTGCTGAAGTAAAAGATGGAGACCTACTTGTTGGTAAAGTAACACCAAAAGGTGTAACAGAATTAACGGCAGAAGAACGTCTATTACATGCAATCTTCGGTGAAAAAGCGCGTGAAGTACGTGATACATCACTACGTGTACCACACGGTGGTGGCGGTATTATCTTAGACGTAAAAGTATTCAACCGTGAAGATGGCGATGAATTGCCACCAGGCGTGAATCAACTTGTACGTGCATATATCGTTCAAAAACGTAAAATTTCTGAAGGTGACAAGATGGCCGGACGTCACGGTAACAAAGGTGTTATCTCTCGTATTTTACCAGAAGAAGATATGCCTTACTTACCAGACGGTACGCCAATCGATATCATGTTAAACCCATTAGGGGTACCATCTCGTATGAATATCGGTCAGGTATTAGAGCTTCATCTTGGTATGGCAGCAAGATATCTTGGTATTCACATTGCAACACCAGTATTCGATGGTGCTCGTGAGGAAGATGTATGGGGCACAATTGAAGAAGCTGGTATGGCAAATGACGCGAAAACAATCCTGTATGACGGACGTACTGGTGAACCATTCGATAACCGCGTATCTGTTGGTGTCATGTATATGATCAAACTTGCGCACATGGTTGACGATAAACTTCATGCTCGTTCTACTGGACCATACTCACTTGTAACGCAGCAACCTCTTGGAGGTAAAGCTCAGTTCGGTGGACAGCGTTTCGGTGAGATGGAGGTTTGGGCACTTGAAGCTTACGGTGCTGCTTATACTCTTCAAGAAATCTTAACAGTGAAGTCTGATGATGTTATTGGACGTGTTAAGACGTATGAAGCAATTGTTAAAGGCGAAAATGTTCCAGAGCCAGGCGTTCCAGAATCATTCAAAGTATTGATTAAAGAACTGCAAAGTTTAGGTATGGACGTTAAAATGATGTCTAGCGACGACACAGAAATTGAAATGCGTGATACGGAAGATGACGATGATCATCAATCAGCAGATAAATTGAATGTCGAAGTTGAGACAACTAAGGAATAATTGGGATAACCTGTAGACTAAAAGGGAGGTAGGCCCCTTGATAGATGTAAATAACTTTGAATATATGAAGATTGGACTTGCTTCACCTGACAAGATTCGTTCTTGGTCATACGGTGAAGTTAAGAAACCAGAAACGATTAATTATCGTACGTTAAAGCCTGAAAAAGACGGCTTGTTCTGTGAGCGTATTTTCGGACCACAAAAGGACTGGGAATGTCATTGCGGAAAATATAAACGTGTACGTTATAAAGGTGTAGTTTGTGATCGATGTGGCGTTGAAGTAACGCGTGCAAAAGTTCGTCGTGAACGTATGGGTCATATCGAATTAGCTGCTCCTGTATCTCATATTTGGTATTTCAAAGGTATCCCGAGCCGCATGGGACTTGTCTTAGACATGTCCCCTCGCGCGCTTGAAGAAGTAATTTATTTCGCTTCTTATGTTGTAACAGAAAGTGGAGATACACCACTTGATAAGAAGCAATTACTTTCTGAAAAAGAATACCGTGCATATCGTGATCGATATGGCAGCACATTCCAGGCTGCTATGGGTGCAGAAGCGATTAAAAAGCTATTACAAGACATCGATTTAGATAAAGAAGTAGACTTCTTAAAGGAAGAATTAAAAACAGCACAAGGACAACGACGTACTCGTGCTATTAAACGTCTAGAAGTATTAGAAGCATTCCGTAACTCTGGAAATCACCCATCTTGGATGATCCTAGATGTTCTTCCAGTTATCCCACCAGAACTACGCCCAATGGTACAGTTGGATGGTGGACGTTTTGCTACTTCTGATTTAAACGACTTATACCGTCGTGTAATTAACCGTAACAACCGTTTAAAACGTCTATTGGACTTAGGTGCACCAAGCATCATCGTTCAAAACGAAAAACGTATGTTACAAGAAGCTGTAGACGCATTAATCGATAATGGTCGCCGTGGCCGTCCAGTTACTGGACCAGGTAACCGTCCATTAAAATCACTATCTCACATGCTTAAAGGTAAACAAGGACGTTTCCGTCAAAACTTACTAGGTAAACGTGTTGACTACTCTGGTCGTTCTGTAATCGTTGTAGGACCGAACTTAAAGATGTACCAATGTGGATTACCGAAAGAAATGGCACTTGAACTGTTCAAACCTTTCGTTATGAAAGAGTTAGTGGAAAAAGGGTTAGCACACAACATTAAGAGTGCGAAACGTAAAATCGAGCGTGTACAACCTGAAGTTTGGGACGTTTTAGAATCTGTGATCAAAGAACATCCAGTACTTCTAAACCGCGCACCAACACTTCACCGTCTTGGTATCCAGGCGTTTGAACCTACATTAGTAGAAGGTCGTGCAATCCGTCTTCACCCACTTGTATGTACTGCATACAATGCGGACTTTGATGGTGACCAAATGGCGGTTCACGTTCCGTTATCATCAGAAGCACAAGCAGAAGCTCGTATTCTTATGTTAGCGGCACAAAACATCTTGAATCCAAAAGACGGAAAACCAGTTGTTACTCCATCTCAGGATATGGTATTAGGTAACTACTACTTAACACTTGAGCGTGAAGGTGCAATCGGTGAAGGTATGGTCTTCAAAGATGCAAACGAAGCAATACTTGCATACCAAAATGGATATGTACATCTGCACACACGTGTTGCAGTTGCTGCAAGTTCAGTAAATAATGTAACATTTACTGAAGAGCAGAAGAGTAAGCTTCTATTAACAACAGTTGGTAAATTAATTTTTAACGAGATCTTACCAGAGTCGTTCCCTTATATTAATGAACCAACAAATTCAAACCTTGAAAAAGAAACACCAGCGGAATATTTCGTTGAAAAAGGTGCGAACATTAAAGAAATTATTGCTAGTCGCGAAGAAGTGGCACCATTTAGCAAGAAGATCCTTGGTAACATCATTGCGGAAGTATTCAAGCGTTTCAAAATTACAGAGACGTCTCGCATGCTTGACCGTATGAAGAACCTAGGATTTATGTACTCTACAAAAGCTGGTATTACAGTTGGGGTATCTGACATTCTTGTATTAGGTGAAAAAGATGAAATTCTCCACGAAGCACAAGCAAAAGTAGATAATGTAATTAAACAATTCCGTCGCGGTTTAATCACGGAAGAAGAACGTTACGATCGCGTTATCTCTATTTGGAGTAATGCAAAAGATGTTATCCAAGGAAAACTGATGAAGTCCTTGAATAAACGCAACCCAATCTTCATGATGAGTGATTCCGGTGCCCGTGGTAACGCATCTAACTTCACTCAGCTTGCTGGTATGCGTGGTCTGATGGCCAATCCATCTGGTCGTATCATTGAACTTCCGATCAAATCAAGTTTCCGTGAAGGTTTAACAGTACTTGAGTACTTCATCTCTACGCATGGTGCTCGTAAAGGTCTTGCCGATACAGCACTTAAGACTGCCGATTCTGGTTACTTAACACGTCGTCTTGTAGACGTTGCACAAGATGTAATTGTTCGTGAAGATGATTGTGGAACAGATCGTGGTTTACTAATCGGTGCGATTAAAGAGGGTAATGAAGTAATTGAGTCATTATATGATCGTCTTGTTGGACGTTTTGCAAGAAAAACTGTAAAACATCCTGAAACAGGTGAAGTATTAGTTGCTGAAAATCAATTAATTACTGAAGATATCGCTCATATCGTTGAAAATTCGGGTGTTGAAACTGTAAACATTCGTTCAGCGTTTACGTGTAATACTCGCCATGGTGTATGTAAGAAGTGTTACGGTCGTAACTTAGCAACTGGTACAGACGTAGAAGTAGGAGAAGCGGTAGGTATTATCGCAGCTCAATCTATCGGTGAGCCAGGTACACAGTTAACGATGCGTACGTTCCATACAGGTGGGGTTGCCGGAGATGATATCACACAAGGTTTACCTCGTATCCAAGAGATCTTTGAAGCTCGTAATCCGAAAGGTCAGGCAGTTATCAGTGAAATCGACGGTGTTATCGCAGCGATCAACGATGTTAAAGATCGTCAAGAAGTAGTTGTACAGGGTGAAGTTGAAGCTCGTACGTATGCTATTCCTTACGGTGCTCGTCTGAAAGTAACTCCAGGACAGCCAATTAGCCACGGTAAAGAGTTAACAGAAGGTTCTATTGATCCGAAAGAATTACTAAAAGTAACGGACATTACGGCAGTTCAAGAATACCTATTACGTGAAGTTCAAAAAGTATACCGTATGCAAGGGGTAGAAATTGGCGACAAACACGTAGAAGTAATGGTACGTCAAATGCTACGTAAAGTTCGTGTAAGTGATGCGGGTGAAACAGATGTATTACCAGGAACATTACTAGATATCCATCAGTTTACTGATGCGAATGCGAAGGTGTTACTACAAGGTAAACAACCAGCGACAGCTAGACCTGTTTTACTTGGTATTACAAAAGCTTCACTTGAAACTGATTCATTCTTATCTGCAGCATCATTCCAAGAAACAACTCGTGTCTTAACTGATGCAGCAATTAAAGGTAAACGTGATGAGCTTCTAGGATTGAAAGAGAACGTTATTATCGGTAAACTTGTTCCTGCTGGAACAGGTATGAATCGTTATCGCAAAGTGGACCTTGTAAAAACAACACAAGATGACATGAATGTAGAAAACGATGAGATTTATGTGGAACAGTAAAATTTTCCGTCGTAAATTTTGTATAAAAACATCTAATCCTAGTTGACATTGTATGAGTCAAAATGTTACTATAATCAAGGTTGCTCCTGAACGATGCTTTGGAGGATATTTATATGTCTTATCAAAAAGTGTCAAATGCTGAAAATGTAGTCGTTGGTCATAAACGAACATTGGAAGCAATCAAAAACGGTATAGTTAAAGAAGTTGTTATTGCGGAAGATGCTGATGTGCGGTTAACCCATGTTATCATTCGCACTGCTTTGCAACATAACATACCCATAACAAAAGTTGAATCAGTTCGTAAGCTTGGAAAAGTTTCGGGGATTCAAGTAGGAGCTTCAGCAATAGGAATAATAAGTTAAAACTGTTTTTGTGAGGAGAGAGCATTTGCTCTTCCTTGCAAAAACTTTGTTTTCAACTAATAATGAACCACCTGGATATGTGGTCATACAAACATGCGAAGGGAGGATAATCAAATGCCTACTATTAACCAATTAGTGAGAAATGGTCGTACTGATAAAGTATGGAAATCTAAATCACCTGCGTTAAACAAAGGTTTTAACTCTTTAAAGAAAAAATCAACTGATATCTCTGCACCTCAAAAACGTGGTGTATGTACTCGTGTTGGTACAATGACTCCAAAGAAACCTAACTCAGCGTTACGTAAATACGCTCGTGTACGTTTAACAAACGGTATTGAAGTTACAGCTTACATCCCAGGTATCGGTCATAACCTACAAGAGCATAGCGTAGTATTAATTCGCGGTGGTCGAGTAAAGGATTTACCAGGGGTACGTTACCACATCGTTCGTGGAGCGCTTGATACAGCTGGTGTTGACAAACGTATGCAAGGACGTTCTAAATATGGTACTAAGCGACCAAAACCTGCTAAAAAATAATAAACTTATAATGAAAGGAGGAACTCAATATGCCTCGTAAAGGACCTGTTGCGAAACGTGACGTGTTACCAGATCCAATGTACAATTCGAAACTAGTAACACGCCTAATCAACAAAATGATGGTTGACGGTAAAAAAGGTAAATCTCAAACAATTCTTTATAACGCTTTCGATATCGTTCGTGAACGTTCAGATAAAGAACCAATGGAAGTATTCGAGCAAGCTCTTAAGAACATCATGCCTGTTCTTGAAGTACGCGCTCGTCGTGTTGGTGGTGCTAACTACCAAGTTCCAGTTGAGGTTCGTCCAGAACGCCGTACAACTTTAGGTCTTCGCTGGTTAGTAAACTATGCTCGTCTTCGTGGTGAAAAAACTATGGAAGAGCGTCTAGCTTACGAAATCTTAGATGCAGCTAACAATGCTGGTGCATCTGTTAAGAAACGTGAAGACACTCATAAAATGGCAGAAGCTAACAAAGCATTTGCTCATTACCGTTGGTAGGATTCAACGTAAAATAAATGTAAGCATAAACCGCTTTATTTGTCGCTTATGGAAGTGTGGAGAGGGAGAATGCCTCTCCCTTTCGTTGGGCGCTCGTTTTACATAATGAGGGTACAAGACACTGGCATATGTAACAATATAAAGTGGCTTTTTTGCTACTTAAAATAAAATAATCCAATCCATATATGGAAGGAGCAAGACACCAAATGACTAGAGAGTTCTCTTTAGAAAACACTCGTAATATTGGTATCATGGCTCACATCGATGCTGGTAAAACAACAGCAACTGAGCGTATTCTGTATTACACAGGACGTATTCATAAAATCGGTGAAACTCATGAAGGTGCATCTCAGATGGACTGGATGGAGCAAGAGCAAGAGCGTGGTATCACAATTACTTCTGCTGCAACTACAGCTCAATGGAAAGGTCACCGTGTAAACATCATTGACACTCCAGGACACGTAGACTTCACAGTAGAAGTAGAACGTTCTTTACGCGTACTTGATGGTGCGGTAGCAGTACTTGATGCACAATCTGGTGTAGAACCACAAACAGAAACTGTTTGGCGTCAGGCTACTACTTACGGTGTACCTCGTATCGTATTCGTTAACAAAATGGATAAGATTGGTGCAGATTTCTTATACTCTGTAGGAACAATCCACGATCGTTTACAAGCAAACGCACATCCAATTCAGTTACCAATCGGTGCTGAAGACGAGTTCAATGGTATCATTGACCTTGTTGAAGAATGTGCTTACATGTACGGTAACGATTTAGGAACAGACATCGAGCGTGTCGAAATTCCTGAAGAGCACAAAGAATTAGCTGCAGAATACCGTGGAAAACTTATTGAAGCGGTAGCTGAGCTTGATGAAGAAATGATGATGAAGTACCTAGAAGGTGAAGAAATCACTATAGAAGAGCTTAAAGCTGGTATCCGTAAGGCTACAACTTCTGTAGAATTCTTCCCAGTAATCTGTGGTTCTGCATTCAAAAACAAAGGTGTTCAAATTCTGTTAGACGCAGTTATCGACTACCTACCATCTCCATTAGATGTACCAGCTATTAAAGGTACTCTTCCGGATACAGAGGAAGAAATCGAACGTAAGTCTAGCGATGAAGAACCATTCGCAGCTTTAGCATTCAAAATCATGACTGACCCTTATGTTGGTAAGTTAACGTTCTTCCGTGTGTATTCTGGTGTGTTAAACTCTGGATCATACGTGAAAAACTCAACTAAAGGTAAGCGTGAGCGTGTAGGTCGTATCCTACAAATGCACGCTAACAGCCGTGAAGAGATTTCAACAGTTTACGCTGGTGATATCGCTGCTGCTGTAGGTTTAAAAGATACTACTACTGGTGATACTCTTTGTGATGAGAAGAGTCTTGTTATCCTTGAGTCTATGGAATTCCCAGAGCCAGTTATCTCTGTAGCTATCGAACCAAAATCTAAAGCTGACCAAGATAAAATGGGTACAGCATTATCTAAGCTTTCTGAAGAAGATCCAACATTCCGTGCTCACACTGACCAAGAAACTGGCCAAACAATCATCGCTGGTATGGGTGAACTTCACCTTGATATCATCGTTGACCGTATGCGTC
Organism: Bacillus silvicola; assembly: GCF_050524305.1. Taxonomy (NCBI): domain Bacteria; kingdom Bacillati; phylum Bacillota; class Bacilli; order Caryophanales; family Bacillaceae; genus Bacillus; species Bacillus silvicola. The sequence goes on along the minus strand of NZ_JBNGVC010000013.1, from coordinate 1,087,772 downwards.
GTGAATTCAAAGTGGAAGCAAACGTTGGTGCTCCTCAGGTAGCATACCGTGAGACTTTCCGCGCTGCTGCGAAAGTTGAAGGTAAGTTCGCTCGTCAATCTGGTGGTCGTGGACAATTCGGTCACGTTTGGATTGAGTTTGAACCTAATGAAGAAGGTAAAGGTTTTGAATTCCAAAACAAAATCGTCGGTGGTGTAGTTCCACGTGAATACATCCCAGCTGTTGGAGCGGGTCTTGAAGACTCACTTAAAAATGGTGTACTAGCTGGTTATCCACTAGTTGACATTAAAGCTGCGTTAGTTGACGGTTCTTACCATGATGTCGATTCATCTGAGATGGCGTTCAAAATCGCTGCATCTATGGCACTTAAAGCTGCGGTTTCTAAATGTAGCCCAGTAATTCTTGAGCCAATGATGAAAGTTGAAGTTGTAATTCCTGAAGAGTACATGGGTGACATTATGGGCGACGTAACATCTCGTCGTGGACGTGTAGAAGGTATGGAAGCTCGCGGTAACGCACAAGTTGTTCGCGCTATGGTTCCACTTTCTGAAATGTTCGGTTATGCAACGGCATTACGTTCTAACACTCAAGGACGCGGAACATTCTCAATGACATTTGATCATTATGAAGAAGTACCGAAGTCTGTTTCTGAAGAAATTATTAAAAAAAATAAAGGTGAATAATTGATTTTTATCGATTGTTCAAGTATAACTACTTATGTAAGCTTAGAAAGTGGGACGTAAGTTTCACTTTCTAGTCTAAATATAAAATAACCTATATAAACTAAGGAGGAATTTAGAATGGCTAAAGCTAAATTCGAACGTTCTAAACCCCATGTTAACATCGGTACAATCGGCCACGTTGACCATGGTAAAACTACATTAACTGCTGCGATCACTACAGTTCTTGCAAAAGCTGGTGGTGCTGAAGCACGCGGATACGATCAAATCGACGCTGCTCCAGAAGAAAGAGAGCGCGGAATCACAATCTCAACTGCACACGTTGAGTACGAAACTGAAACTCGTCACTATGCACACGTTGACTGCCCAGGTCACGCTGACTATGTTAAAAACATGATCACTGGTGCTGCTCAAATGGACGGCGGTATCTTAGTAGTATCTGCTGCTGATGGCCCAATGCCTCAAACACGTGAGCACATCCTTCTTTCTCGTCAAGTAGGTGTTCCTTACATCGTTGTATTCTTAAACAAATGCGACATGGTAGACGACGAAGAATTATTAGAATTAGTAGAAATGGAAGTTCGCGACCTATTATCTGAATACGGATTCCCAGGCGACGACATTCCTGTAATCAAAGGTTCTGCTCTTAAAGCTCTTCAAGGAGAAGCTGATTGGGAAGCAAAAATCATTGAATTAATGACTGAAGTTGATGCTTACATCCCAACTCCAGAACGTGAAACTGACAAACCATTCTTAATGCCTATCGAGGATGTATTCTCTATCACAGGTCGTGGTACAGTTGCAACTGGTCGTGTAGAGCGCGGAATCGTTAAAGTTGGTGACGTAGTAGAAATCATCGGTCTTGCTGAAGAGAATGCTTCTACAACTGTAACTGGTGTAGAAATGTTCCGTAAACTTCTTGACCAAGCTCAAGCTGGAGACAACATCGGTGCTCTTCTTCGTGGGGTTGCTCGTGAAGACATCCAACGTGGACAAGTTCTTGCTAAAACTGGCTCTGTAAAAGCTCACGCTAAATTCAAAGCTGAAGTTTTCGTATTATCTAAAGAAGAAGGTGGACGTCATACTCCATTCTTCGCTAACTACCGTCCTCAGTTCTACTTCCGTACAACTGACGTAACTGGTATCATCCAATTACCAGAAGGTACTGAAATGGTAATGCCTGGTGACAACATCGAAATGACTATCGAACTTATCGCTCCAATCGCTATCGAAGAGGGAACTAAATTCTCTATTCGTGAAGGTGGACGTACAGTAGGTTACGGTGTAGTTGCAACTATCGTTGAGTAATCTTAACTGATATAAAAAAACCAAGGGATCTTCCCTTGGTTTTTTTGTTTGGAGAAATGATGCTTTTAAATTTAAAACGAGTTTCTTCTATAGTATATAAAACAAAAACCAACATCCAAAAACTGTAAGTAGAATAAGAACAGATGAAAACTTGAAATTCTTTAAAGTGCCATGTATAATAGCAAAAGTAGAGAAAAGCAGATGCAAACAAAAAGATGCTTGCATCTAGACGAATAACATTGTATAATAGACAATGTTGGTCTTTGACTGCGATGAAGTGGAAGGTTGCTGACACACCCGGCCGCTTTGCCATGGCATGGTGTGGGGAAATTTCCATGGAGAAGGTCTATTTTAGAAATAGGCGAACGAAGGAGGGAAAATAATGGCAAAAGAAAAAATTCGTATCCGTTTAAAAGCTTATGATCACCGTATTCTTGATCAATCAGCTGAGAAAATTGTAGAAACAGCTAAGCGTTCTGGGGCAACAGTTTCTGGTCCGATCCCATTACCAACTGAGAAGACTATTTACACAATTCTTCGTGCTGTTCATAAGTACAAAGATTCTCGTGAGCAATTCGAAATGCGCACACACAAACGTTTAATCGATATCGTGAGTCCTACTCCACAAACAGTAGATTCATTAATGCGTTTAGACTTACCGTCTGGTGTAGATATCGAAATCAAACTATAAATTATATAACTTAAAAATGTAGGAGGTGTAACTCATGACCAAAGGAATCTTAGGAAGAAAGATCGGTATGACTCAAGTATTTGCTGAGAACGGTGAGTTAATCCCAGTAACGGTAATCGCTGCTAATCCAAACGTTGTTCTTCAAAAGAAAACAACTGAAACTGATGGCTACAACGCAATTCAGTTAGGATTTGAAGACAAACGTGAAAAGTTAACTAACAAACCTGAACAAGGCCACACTGCTAAAGCATCTACAACTCCTAAGCGCTTCATTCGCGAAATCCGCGATGCAGACGTGGACGGATTAGAGGTTGGTCAAGAGGTAAAAGTTGAAGTTTTCGCTGCAGGTGAAATCGTTGACGTAACAGGAATTTCTAAAGGTAAAGGTTTCCAAGGTGTTATCAAACGCCACGGACAATCTCGCGGACCTATGTCTCATGGTTCTCGCTATCACCGTCGTCCAGGTTCTATGGGGCCAGTTGCTCCGAACCGTGTATTCAAAGGTAAAAAACTTGCTGGACGTATGGGTGGAGACCAAGTTACTATCCAAAACTTAGAAATCGTTCAAGTTGACACTGAGCGCAACTTATTACTAGTAAAAGGTAACGTTCCAGGTGCTAAGAAATCTCTTGTAGTTGTTCAAGGCGCTGTGAAGGTTAGCAAATAATTCACAATAGGAAGGAGGAATTCCAATGCCAAAAGTTACTGTATATAACCAAACTGGTTCACAGGTTGGTGAAATCGAATTAGCTGAAGCTATTTTCGGTATCGAACCAAATGAAGCTGTACTTTTCGAAGCTGTAATGATGCAACGTGCATCTTTACGTCAAGGTACACACAAAGTAAAAACTCGCTCTGAAGTTCGCGGTGGTGGTCGTAAACCATGGCGTCAAAAAGGAACTGGACGTGCTCGTCAAGGTTCTATCCGCTCTCCTCAATGGCGTGGTGGTGGTACGGTATTCGGACCTACACCAAGAAGCTATGCGTACAAACTTCCTAAGAAAGTTCGTCGTTTAGCGATTAAATCTGCATTAGCTACTAAAGTAGTTGAGAACAACATTGTAGTTCTTGAAGACCTAGTGTTAAATGCACCAAAAACAAAAGACATGGTAGCAGTACTTAAAGGATTAACTGTTGAGAAGAAAGCTCTTATCGTAACTGCTGATGCAAACGAATCTGTAGAGTTATCTGCTCGCAATATCCCTGGAGTAACAGTAATCACTGCTGATGGCGTAAACGTGCTAGATGTGCTTCATCATGATAAGCTAATCATGACAAAAGCGGCAGTGGAAAAAGTAGAGGAGGTGCTTGCATAATGAGAGATCCTCGTGATATCATTAAGCGCCCAGTTATCACTGAACGTTCTATGGAAATGATGGCTGAAAAAAAATACACGTTCGACGTGGACGTTAAATCTAATAAAACAGAGGTTAAAGACGCTATCGAAGCGATCTTTGGTGTTAATGTAGACAAAGTAAACATCATGAACTACAAGCCGAAAGCAAAACGTGTTGGTCGTCACGCTGGTTTTACTAGCCGTCGTCGTAAAGCAATCGTTAAGCTAACTGCTGACAGCAAAGAAATCGAAATCTTCCAAGGCGTTTAATTCTTACTAAAGAAGGAGGGAAATTGAGATGGGAATTAAAAAGTATAATCCAACTACTAACGGTCGTCGTAACATGACTACGAATGATTTCGCTGAAATCACGACTGACAGACCGGAAAAGTCTTTACTTGCTCCTTTAAGCAAAAAGGCTGGTCGTAATAACCAAGGTAAAATTACTGTACGTCATCAAGGTGGCGGACATAAGCGTCAATACCGTATCATCGACTTTAAGCGTAACAAAGATGGAATTCCAGGACGCGTTGCTACGATCGAATACGATCCAAACCGCTCTGCGAATATCGCATTAATTAACTACGTTGACGGTGAAAAACGTTACATTCTTGCTCCTAAAACTTTAGAAGTAGGTATGGAAGTTATGTCTGGCCCTGAAGCTGACATTAAAATTGGTAACGCATTACCATTAATCAACATTCCAGTAGGTACTGTTGTTCATAACATCGAGCTTAAGCCTGGTCGTGGCGGACAATTAGTTCGTTCTGCTGGTACATCTGCTCAAGTACTTGGTAAAGAAGGAAAATACGTACTTGTACGTTTAACTTCTGGTGAAGTACGTCTTGTATTATCTGCTTGTCGCGCTTCAATCGGTCAAGTTGGTAACGAACAACACGAACTTATCAAAATCGGTAAAGCAGGTCGCTCTCGCTGGTTAGGTAAGCGCCCAACAGTTCGTGGTTCTGTAATGAACCCGGTTGATCACCCACACGGTGGTGGTGAAGGACGCTCTCCAATCGGACGTAAGTCTCCAATGTCTCCATGGGGTAAACCAACTCTTGGATTCAAGACTCGTAAGAAAAACAAAGCGTCTGATAAATTTATCGTTCGTCGTCGTAAAAAATAATGGGATTGTAGTACGGTTCGCTTCAAGAACCGTACGCCAATCACGAAGGGAGGCACCAAAATGGCTCGTAGCTTAAAAAAAGGACCATTTGTCGATGATCACTTAATGAGCAAAATGGAAAAATTAGTTGCATCTGAGCAAAAACAAGTTGTTAAAACTTGGTCTCGCCGTTCAACTATCTTCCCTCAGTTCATCGGACACACAATCGCTGTATATGATGGTCGTAAACACGTACCTGTGTACATCACTGAGGATATGGTTGGCCATAAGTTAGGTGAATTCGCACCAACTCGTACGTATAAAGGTCACCTTGCTGACGATAAGAAAACTAGAAGATAATGAGAGGAGGCACTTCAATGCAAGCTAAAGCAGTAGCGAGAACAGTTCGTATTGCTCCTCGTAAAGTTCGTTTAGTAGTAGACTTAATCCGAGGTAAGCAAGTGGGTGAAGCGATTGCTATCCTTAACCACACACCAAAAACTGCTTCTCCAGTTGTAGAAAAAGTTTTAAAATCTGCAATCGCAAATGCAGAGCACAATTATGAGATGGATATTAACAACTTAGTTGTTGAAAAAGTTTTCGTTGACGAAGGTCCAACGTTGAAACGTTTCCGTCCACGTGCAATGGGTCGTGCAAGCCAAATTAACAAACGCACAAGCCACATCACAGTTGTGGTATCAGAAAAGAAGGAGGGATAATCGATGGGTCAGAAGGTTAATCCAATTGGTCTTCGTGTCGGTGTTATCCGTGACTGGGAATCTCGTTGGTTCGCTGAGAAAGATTACGCTACATTATTACATGAAGACATCAAAATCCGTGAGTACATTACTGTACGCTTAAAAGATTCTGCTGTTGCTAAAGTAGAAATCGAACGTGCAGCAAATCGTGTAAATGTTACAATTCACACTGCAAAACCTGGTATGGTAATTGGTAAAGGTGGTACAGAAGTTGAAGCACTTCGTAAAGCTCTTAACCAATTAACAGGCAAGCGTGTACACATCAATATTTTAGAAGTTAAGAGAGCTGATCTTAACGCTAAATTAGTAGGCGAAAACATCGCTCGTCAATTAGAAAACCGTGTATCATTCCGTCGTGCACAAAAGCAAGTTATTCAACGTGCTATGCGTGCAGGTGCTAAAGGTATTAAAACACAGGTTTCTGGTCGTCTTGGCGGAGCTGATATCGCTCGTGCAGAATCTTACAGTGAAGGAACTGTTCCACTTCATACACTTCGCGCTGATATTGACTATGCAGCAGTTGAAGCTGATACAACATACGGTAAATTAGGCGTAAAAGTATGGATCTACCGTGGAGAAGTCCTTCCTACAAAAAAGAAAGCTTCTGAGGAAGGAGGAAAATAATATGTTAATGCCAAAACGCGTAAAATATCGTAGAGAGCATCGTGGTAAAATGCGTGGTCGTGCAAAAGGTGGAACTGAAATTGCTTTCGGTGAATTCGGTTTACAAGCACAAGCTGCTTCATGGATTACAAACCGTCAAATCGAAGCTGCTCGTCGTGCAATGACTCGTTACATGAAACGTGGCGGTAAAGTATGGATTAAAATTTTCCCTTCTAAACCTTACACTGCAAAACCTCTAGAAGTACGTATGGGTTCCGGTAAAGGGGCACCAGAAGGCTGGGTAGCAGTAGTAAAACCTGGGAAAATTATGTTTGAAATCGCGGGTGTATCTGAAGAGGTAGCACGCGAAGCATTACGTCTTGCAGCTCACAAGTTACCTGTGAAATGTAAATTCGTAAAACGTGAAGAAAATGGTGGTGAATCTAATGAAAACTAATGATATTCGTGAACTAACCACTGCCGAAATCGAAACAAAAGTTAAAGCTTTAAAGGAAGAATTATTCAATCTTCGCTTCCAACTTGCTACAGGACAATTAGAGAATCCAACTCGCATCCGTGAAGTGCGTAAAGCGATTGCTCGTATGAAAACTGTAGTTCGTGAAAGAGAGATCGGAATTAATCGATAAATTGAGGGGAGGTTTGCATAGTGAGCGAACGTAACCAACGCAAAGTTTATACTGGTCGTGTTGTGTCTGATAAAATGGACAAAACGATTACAGTTTTAGTTGAAACTTACAAAACTCATTCCTTGTACGGAAAACGTGTTAAGTATTCTAAAAAGTACAAAGCCCATGATGAGCAAAACCAAGCGAAACTTGGCGATATCGTTAAAATCATGGAAACTCGCCCGCTTTCTGCTACTAAGCGTTTCCGTTTAGTTGAAATCGTTGAAGAAGCGGTTATTATCTAAATAGACGAATCGGAATTTTTAGTCCGAAGGGAGGTTTCATAACATGATCCAACAAGAATCTCGTTTGAAAGTTGCTGACAACTCTGGTGCACGTGAACTTTTAACAATTAAAGTATTAGGCGGCTCTGGTCGTAAATATGCTAACATTGGTGATATTATCGTTGCTACGGTAAAACAAGCAACACCAGGTGGCGTTGTTAAAAAAGGTGACGTTGTTAAAGCAGTAGTAGTACGTACGAAGAGCGGAGCTCGTCGTCCGGACGGTTCTTATATCAAATTTGATGAAAACGCAGCGGTTATCATTAAAGACGATAAGAGCCCACGTGGTACTCGTATCTTCGGACCAGTAGCTCGTGAATTACGTGATAGCAACTTCATGAAGATCGTTTCTTTAGCTCCAGAAGTTCTATAATTTAAGGTATTGCCTTGCTAAGGAGGTGCAGAATTAAGATGCATGTAAAAAAAGGTGATAAAGTACAGGTAATCACTGGAAAAGACAAAGGAAAACAAGGCGTTATCCTTGTGGCTTTCCCAAAGCAAAACCGTGTTATCGTTGAGGGTGTTAACATCGTTAAAAAACACTCTAAGCCATCTCAATTAAATCCACAAGGTGGAATTATTACTAAAGAAGCACCTATTCACGTTTCTAACGTTATGATTTTAGATCCGAAAACAGGTGAACCTACTCGCGTAGGCTTCAAAGTAGAAGATGGTAAAAAAGTTCGTATTGCAAAAAAATCTGGTGAATTATTAGATAAATAATTTTCTTAAGAAAGGAGGTCACTTCATTGAATCGCCTTAAAGAGAAGTTCCAAAAGGAAATTACTCCTGCTCTAGTGAGCAAGTTTAACTATAAATCTGTGATGGAAGTACCGAAAATCGAAAAGATCGTAATCAACACTGGTGTTGGTGACGCGGTATCTAACTCAAAAGCTTTAGACAATGCAGTAGAAGAATTAACACAAATCGCAGGTCAAAAGCCTGTTGTAACTCGTGCTAAAAAATCAATCGCTGGTTTCCGTCTTCGTGAAGGTATGCCAATCGGTGCGAAAGTAACTTTACGCGGCGAGCACATGTATGAGTTCTTCGACAAATTAGTATCAGTTTCTTTACCACGTGTACGTGATTTCCGTGGTGTTTCTAAGAAATCATTTGATGGTCGTGGGAACTACACATTAGGTGTTAAAGAGCAACTTATCTTCCCTGAGATTGATTATGATAAAGTAAGCAAAGTCCGCGGTATGGACATCGTAATCGTTACTACAGCGAAAACTGATGAAGAAGCTCGTGAACTTTTAACACAATTCGGTATGCCATTCCAAAAATAATGGAAGCCAACGCTAAGTAGAGGAGGCGAAAACGTGGCTAAAAAATCTATGATAGCGAAACAAAAGCGTACTCCTAAGTTTAAAGTACAAGAGTATACACGTTGCGAACGCTGCGGTCGTCCGCATTCTGTATACCGCAAATTTAAGCTTTGCCGTATTTGTTTCCGTGAACTTGCATATAAAGGTCAAATTCCTGGTGTTAAAAAAGCTAGTTGGTAAAACCCACAAATGGGAAGGAGGTAAAACACATGGTGATGACAGATCCAATTGCAGACATGCTTACTCGCATCCGTAATGCGAACATGGTACGTCATGAGAAATTAGAGGTTCCTGCTTCTAAAATCAAAAAAGAGATCGCTGAACTTTTAAAACGTGAAGGTTTCATTCGTGATGTAGAATACATCGAGGATAACAAACAAGGTATCCTTCGTATTTTCCTGAAATATGGTGCAAACAATGAACGTGTAATCACTGGATTAAAACGTATCAGTAAACCTGGCTTACGCGTTTACGCTAAAGCTGATGAAGTACCACGTGTACTTAACGGATTAGGTATCGCTCTTGTTTCTACATCTAAGGGAGTAATGACAGACAAAGACGCTCGTCAATTACAAACTGGTGGAGAAGTAGTAGCATACGTTTGGTAATATATATTTAAAACGAACGGAGGTGTGACCACATGTCTCGTATTGGTAAAAAGATTCTTGAAATCCCTGCAGGTGTTACTATTACAATTGCAGAAGACAATACTGTAACAGTAAAAGGCCCTAAAGGTGAATTAACTCGTAAATTCAATGCTGATATGTCTATCAAAATTGAAGAAAATACACTAACAGTTGAGCGTCCATCTGAACAGAAGGAACACCGTGCATTACACGGTACAACTCGTGCTTTAATCGGAAACATGGTTGAAGGTGTAACTGCAGGTTTCGCACGCGGACTTGAATTAGTCGGTGTTGGTTACCGTGCTCAAAAACAAGGTGATAAACTTGTTTTAAGCGTAGGTTATTCTCATCCAGTAGAAATGACTCCGGAAGCAGGTCTTGAAGTTGAAGTACCTGCACCAACTAAAATCGTAATCAAAGGTATCGACAAGCAACGTGTTGGCGAATTTGCTGCTAACATCCGTGCTGTACGTGCTCCTGAGCCATATAAAGGTAAAGGTATTCGTTACGAAGGCGAAGTTGTTCGTCGTAAAGAAGGTAAAACTGCTAAGTAAACCCGTTAGGTGAGAGAAAGGAGTGACAAGAATGATCACTAAAGCTGATAAAAATGCGACTCGTAAGAAAAGACATGCACGTGTACGTGCTAAGCTTACTGGTACTGCAGAACGTCCACGTTTAAACGTGTTCCGTTCTAACCAACATATTTACGCTCAAGTTATTGATGATGTAAATGGTGTAACGTTAGTAAGTGCATCTACTCTTGATAAAGACCTTGCTCTTAACGGTACTAGCAATACTGAAGCTGCTACGAAAGTTGGAGAATCAGTTGCTAAGCGTGCTGTAGAGAAAGGCGTTAAAGAAGTAGTATTCGATCGCGGTGGTTACTTATACCATGGCCGTGTTAAAGCTCTAGCTGAAGCTGCTCGTGAGGCTGGATTACAATTTTAATGGTCAAAGGAGGGAAAATTGATGCATCGCATTGACCCAAGTAAATTAGAACTTGAAGAACGTGTAGTTACGATAAATCGTGTCGCGAAAGTTGTTAAGGGTGGTCGTCGTTTCCGCTTTGCTGCACTAGTTGTAGTTGGCGATAAAAACGGTCATGTTGGATTCGGTACTGGTAAAGCACAAGAGGTACCAGACGCAATTCGCAAAGCTATCGAAGACGCTAAGAAAAACTTAATCGCTGTACCATTAGTTGGTACAACCATTCCACACACAATCAACGGTCATTTTGGAGCTGGTGAAGTATTCTTAAAACCTGCTGCTGAAGGTACTGGTGTTATTGCTGGTGGACCTGTTCGTGCGGTACTTGAATTAGCTGGTGTACAAGATATTCTTTCGAAATCTCTTGGTTCTAACACACCAATCAACATGATTCGCGCTACTGTGAACGGATTAAGCGAACTTAAGCGCGCTGAAGATGTTGCAAAATTACGCGGTAAATCTGTAGAAGAGCTACTAGGTTAAGGAGGGAAAACAAATGGCGAAAAAGTTAGAAATTACCCTCACTCGTAGTGTAATTGGTCGTCCACAAGATCAACGTGCGACGGTAGAAGCTTTAGGTCTTAAAAAGTTGAATTCAACTGTAGTTAAGGAAGAAACTCCTGCTATTCTTGGTATGATCAACAAAGTTTCTCACCTTATAACTGTAAAAGAAGCTTAAGGATAACTCATTAATATAAGGAGGTGCCTGGGAATGAAACTTCATGAATTAAAACCTGCAGAAGGTTCTCGTAAAGTACGTAACCGTGTCGGTCGTGGTATCGGTTCTGGTAACGGTAAAACTGCTGGTAAAGGTCATAAAGGACAAAACGCACGTTCTGGCGGCGGTGTTCGTCTTGGCTTCGAAGGTGGTCAAACTCCATTATTCCGTCGTTTACCAAAACGCGGCTTCACAAACATTAACCGTAAAGAGTTTACTATTGTAAACTTATCAACGTTAAATCGTTTTGAAGATGGTACAGAAGTAACACCTGAATTATTGCTGGAAACTGGCGTTATCAGCAAGTTAAACGACGGTGTTAAAATTCTTGCAAGCGGAGCAGTAGAGAAAAAATTAACTGTTAAAGCGCACAAGTTCTCTTCAAGTGCTAAAGAAGCAATTGAAGCAGCTGGCGGATCAGTTGAGGTGATCTAATGTTTCGTACAATCTCCAACTTTATGCGCGTTGCTGAGATAAGACGTAAAATATTATTCACTTTAGCGATGTTAGTCGTATTCAGGATTGGCACGTTTATCCCAGTGCCATTTACAAATGGAGACGTACTGAAAGCACAAGATCAATTAAATGCCTTAGGTATCCTAAATACATTTGGCGGTGGCGCCTTGAAAAACTTCTCCATCTTCGCGATGGGAATCATGCCGTATATTACAGCATCCATCATCGTGCAATTATTGCAGATGGATGTTGTTCCTAAATTTTCGGAATGGTCGAAGCAAGGTGAAATGGGCCGTCGTAAACTAACGCAATTCACGCGTTACTTTACAATTGTTCTTGCGTTTATTCAGGGGTTTGGTATGTCAATCGGTTTTAACGGTATGGTAGGTGGGCAATTAATTTTGAATCCTGGTTGGAGCACTTATTTATACATTGCTACGGTACTGACTGCTGGTACTGCATTTTTAATGTGGTTAGGTGAACAGATTACAGCTAAAGGTGTAGGTAATGGTATTTCCATCCTTATCTTTGGCGGTATTGCCGCAGCGATCCCAAGTGTTATATCTCAAGTGTATCAACAACAGTTTCAAAATATCGGAGATCAATTGTTCATGAGTATCGTTAAAGTTGCATTGATCTTACTAGCTGTGCTAGCAGTTATTGTTGGTGTTATTTTCATTCAACAAGCTGTTAGAAAGATCCCAATTCAATATGCGAAGCGTGTAACAGGAGGAAATGGGAATCATGCTGGAGCACAAAACACACATTTACCGCTTAAGGTAAATAGTGCGGGTGTTATTCCAGTCATTTTTGCTGTTTCATTCTTAATTACGCCTCCAACTATTGCACAGTTCTTCCCGAATCATGATGTATCGCAGTGGATCATTGCAAACTTTAACTATTCTCACCCAGTGGGAATGATCATATATGTTGCGCTCATTGTAGCCTTCACATATTTCTATGCGTTTGTTCAGGTTAATCCAGAGCAAATGTCAGAGAATCTAAACAAACAAGGTGGATATGTTCCAGGTATTCGTCCGGGTAAGAATACGGAACAATATCTAACAAAAATCTTGTATCGTTTGACCTTTGTAGGATCAATTTTCCTAGCAGCGATTGCAATCTTACCAGTTATCTTTACGAAACTGGGAAATCTTCCTCCATCTGCACAGATTGGTGGAACGAGTATGTTAATCGTTGTCGGCGTTGCTTTAGAAACAATGAAGCAGCTAGAAAGCCAACTGGTAAAACGCCATTACAAAGGGTTTATCAAGCAGTGAGTAAGTGGGAAGAATTGTCTTCCCTACATGCTCATGTACTCTGAGGGGGAACAAGGATGAACTTAATTTTAATGGGGCTTCCTGGTGCTGGTAAAGGTACACAAGCCGAACAGATTGTTGCCAAGTATAACATCCCTCACATTTCAACAGGAGATATGTTCCGTGCAGCTATGAAGGCTGAAACTGAAATGGGTTTACAAGCAAAATCTTTTATTGATAAAGGTGCACTTGTTCCAGATGAAGTTACAATCGGAATCGTTCGTGAACGTTTAAGTCAAGAAGACTGCGTAAGAGGTTTCTTATTAGACGGTTTCCCACGAACTGTTGCACAAGCATCAGCTCTTGAAGAGATTATGAAAGATCTTGGCAAAAAAATCGACTATGTTTTAAACATTAATGTGGATTCAGGTTTGTTATTAAAACGCCTTACAGGCCGTCGCATTTGTAAAGAGTGCGGTGCGACTTACCACTTAGAATTCAATCCACCAGCAAAAGCTGATGTGTGCGATAAATGTGGTGGCGAATTATACCAACGCTCTGATGACAATGAAGAAACTGTAGCAAATCGTTTAGATGTAAATATTAAGCAAACAAAACCTTTGCTTGATTTCTACGAGGAGCTTGGTTACTTACAAAGCATTAATGGTGAGCAAGATATCAATAAAGTATTTGCTGATATCGATGTTCTCATCGGAGGCTTAGCGTAATGATCATCTGCAAAACTCCTCGCGAGATAGAAATCATGCGAGAAGCTGGCAGGATCGTTGCTTTAACTCATCAAGAGTTGAAACAGCATATTACTCCAGGAATTACAACGAAAGAGCTCGATCAAATAGCGGAAAAGACGATTCGAAAATATGGTGCTACGCCATCTTTTAAAGGATACAACGGATTTCCGGGGAGCATATGTGCTTCTGTAAATGAAGAGCTTGTACACGGAATTCCAGGGAAGCGCAAGCTCGAAGAGGGCGATATCATCAGTATCGATATTGGTGCGAAATACAATGGGTACCATGGAGATTCTGCATGGACGTATCCAGTTGGAAACATTTCTGAATCTGTTCAAAAGCTACTTGATGTCACAGAAAAATCGTTGTATCTTGGTCTAGAACAAGTAAAACCAGGCGAAAGATTATCAAATGTCTCACATGCGGTTCAAACCCATGCTGAAGAGAATGGATTCTCGATCGTTAGGGAGTATGTTGGTCACGGAATCGGGCAAGACTTACATGAGGACCCTCAAATCCCGCACTATGGTCCACCAAATAGAGGCCCTAGATTAAAGCCGGGAATGGTCATCTGTGTTGAGCCGATGGTGAATCAAGGAAGACGATATGTAAAAACACTATCTGATGACTGGACAGTGGTAACGGTAGATGGTAAATGGTGTGCACATTTTGAGCACACGATTGCTCTTACAGAAGCAGGATACGAAATCCTTACCACTTTATAAGTAGCTGGCTCTCCGGGATTTCAGAGCAGTGTAAAATGTTACTGATTTGAAGAAGGGAGAACTATTGAATGGCTAAAGATGATGTAATTGAAGTCGAAGGTACCGTTCTTGAAACGTTGCCAAATGCTATGTTCAAAGTAGAATTAGAGAATGGGCATGTCGTATTGGCTCACGTTTCTGGTAAAATCCGTATGAACTTCATTCGTATTTTACCAGGAGACAAAGTTACGGTAGAATTATCTCCGTACGATTTAAATCGTGGTCGTATTACGTACCGTTTTAAATAATATAGCACTCCGTAATCTTTAAGGAGGTTCGAGACATGAAAGTAAGACCGTCAGTTAAACCAATCTGCGAAAAATGTAAAGTTATTCGTAGACGTGGAAAAGTAATGGTTATTTGTGAAAACCCTAAACATAAACAAAAACAAGGTTAATCAGAAGGAGGTGCATTCAGAATGGCACGTATCGCAGGTGTAGATATTCCTCGAGACAAACGCGTTGTTATTTCTTTAACTTACGTATTCGGCATTGGTCGCACAACTGCTGAAAAAATTCTTACTGAAGCTGGTATTTCTTCAGAAACACGAGTTCGTGACTTAACGGAAGACGAACTAGGACGTATCCGTGATATCATCGATCGTATTAAAGTTGAGGGAGACCTTCGTCGTGAAGTATCTCTTAACATTAAACGTCTAATGGAGATCGGTTCTTACCGTGGTCTTCGTCACCGTCGTGGTTTACCAGTTCGTGGTCAAAACTCTAAAAACAATGCTCGTACGCGTAAAGGTCCACGTCGTACAGTAGCAAATAAAAAGAAATAATAAGTAAAGGAGGTTGAACTAACAATGGCACGTAAAACAAACACTCGTAAAAAACGTGTGAAAAAGAATATTGAAGCTGGTATAGCTCATATTCGTTCTACTTTCAACAACACAATCGTAACACTTACAGATACTCATGGTAACGCACTTTCTTGGTCTAGTGCTGGTGCACTTGGTTTCCGTGGATCTCGTAAGTCTACTCCATTCGCTGCGCAAATGGCTGCTGAAGCTGCTGCTAAAGTTGCAATGGAGCACGGTTTAAAAACTTTAGAGGTTACTGTTAAAGGTCCTGGTGCTGGTCGTGAAGCTGCAATTCGTGCTCTTCAAGCTGCAGGTCTAGAAGTAACAGCAATTAGAGATGTTACTCCAGTTCCTCATAATGGATGTCGTCCACCAAAACGTCGTCGTGTGTAATTTTTCTGTATAGAATTTTCCCTTTTGTCTATAATGGATATGATGCATTATCGAGAAATTTCGTACAGAAACATCGCTTGTTGTGCACAATCGGGAACTGCCTAAGGGGGACTTTCGGTTAGACAGGGGGTATCCCTTTGTTTAACCGGGGTTTCGACGTTTTGAAGGAGGGTTTAGTTAATGATTGAAATCGAAAAGCCGAAAATCGAAACGGTTGAACTTAACGAAGATGCTAAATATGGTAAATTCGTAATTGAACCGCTTGAGCGTGGATATGGTACTACTTTGGGTAACTCCTTACGTCGTATTCTTTTATCCTCACTCCCTGGTGCCGCTGTTACTGCTATCCAAATCGATGGCGTATTACATGAATTTTCAACAGTTGAGGGCGTAGTAGAAGACGTTACGACGATCATCTTAAACTTGAAAAAGTTAGCTCTTAAAATCTACTCTGAAGAAGAGAAGACGTTGGAAATTGATGTACAGGGCGAAGGTATTGTCACAGCTGCTGATATTACTCATGATAGTGATGTAGAAATCTTAAATCCAGATTTACACATTGCAACGTTAGCAAAAAATGCGCATTTCCGCATGCGTTTAACTGCAAAGCGTGGCCGTGGGTATACGCCAGCTGATGCAAATAAAAGCGAAGATCAACCAATAGGAGTAATTCCTATTGATTCTATTTATACTCCAGTATCACGTGTAACTTACCAAGTGGAAAAGACACGTGTCGGACAAGTGGCTAATTATGATAAGCTTACGCTTGATGTATGGACGGATGGAAGCATCGGGCCAAAAGAAGCTATCTCTTTAGGTGCCAAAATCTTAACTGAGCATTTAAATATCTTTGTTGGTTTAACTGATGAAGCACAAAATGCTGAGATTATGGTCGAGAAGGAAGAAGATCAAAAAGAGAAAGTTCTTGAGATGACTATCGAGGAACTAGATCTTTCTGTTCGTTCTTATAATTGCCTAAAACGTGCAGGAATTAATACTGTACAAGAGCTTGCGAACAAAACAGAAGAAGATATGATGAAAGTTCGTAACTTAGGACGTAAATCCTTAGAAGAAGTTAAACATAAACTTGAGGAATTAGGTTTAGGTTTACGTAAAGACGACTGAGGATTTAAACCCATCAACAAAGGAGGGAACTACGAATGGCATACAGAAAATTAGGCCGTACAAGTGCGCAACGTAAAGCTATGTTACGTGATTTAGCTACTGATTTAATTATCAACGAGCGCATCCAAACGACAGAAACTCGTGCAAAAGAACTTCGTTCTGTAGTGGAAAAAATGATCACTTTAGGTAAACGCGGAGATCTTCATGCTCGTCGTCAAGCAGCAGCTTTCATTCGCAATGAAGTTGCTAACGCTGAGACTGGTCAAGATGCACTTCAAAAATTATTCGCTGATGTAGCTCCACGCTATGCTGAGCGCCAAGGCGGATACACTCGTATTGCAAAAATTGGTCCACGTCGCGGAGACGCAGCACCAATGGTAATTATCGAGTTAGTATAATGATGATTAAAAGGGCAGGACAGTTCTTTTCAAGTAACTGGTCATGGCCCTTTTTTTTTAAATATAAAAAATAGGCTAACTTGGCGAAGGAAAGGGTGCCTTGTATTGAAAAAAGAGAAACTTCGGACAGAAAATATATCATTTCAATATCCTGGGGCAGCCTCTTATGCATTAAAAGATGTTTCATTTTCCTTATATGAAGGAGAATGGGTATCTGTTATTGGACAAAATGGTTCAGGTAAATCTACACTTGCAAAATTATTGAATGGTTTGTTTTTACCGGAATCAGGGACCATTACTGTAAATGATACAGTGGTTTTATCAGAGGAAACGGTATGGGATGTTCGAAAACAAATTGGGATGGTATTTCAAAATCCTGATAATCAATTTGTTGGAACGACAGTACAAGATGACGTTGTATTTGGTCTAGAAAATATCGGAATGCCAAGGGAGCAGATGATAGAAAGACTAGAACAAGCCCTGCAACTGGTCCGTATGGAAGATTTTCTTAATGATGAACCCCATTCGTTATCTGGCGGACAAAAACAGCGAGTCGCAATAGCAGGTGTTTTAGCACTTCAGCCATCTATTTTAATACTAGATGAAGCAACTTCAATGTTAGACCCTCAGGGGAGACTTGAAGTAGTAGAAACGGTTAGACAACTTGTTAATCAAAAGGGTATTACGGTGTTATCGATTACGCACGATTTAGAAGAAGCGGCACAATCAGACCGTATTATTATTTTGAACAAGGGAGAAATATTAGAGGAAGGTACTCCAGAGCAAATTTTCAAATCCTCTCATATGCTCCAAGAGATTGGATTAGATGTACCTTTTTCGGTGAAAATAGCAGAATTATTAAAAAGAAATGAAATTCACTTGCACAATACGCATCTTACAATGGAAAGCTTGGTGAACGAACTTTGGAGATTACATTCCAAAAAGTAGAACATCGTTATCAATATAAAACTCCATTTGAAAGACGCGCACTTTACGATGTAGACGTGTCGTTTCCAAGTGGGGGCTATTATGCCATTATTGGTCATACTGGTTCAGGAAAGTCGACGATGATTCAACATTTAAATGGTTTATTACAGCCGACAAATGGTACGGTTCAAATTGGCGAACATTTAATTTCAGCAGGGAAGAAAGAAAAGAAACTTAAACCACTACGAAAAAAAGTAGGGGTTGTCTTTCAGTTCCCAGAACATCAGCTATTTGAAGAGACAGTTGAGAAGGATATTTGTTTTGGTCCTACTAATTTTGGTGTATCTGAAGAAGAGGCAAAACAAAAGGCGAAAGATGCAATCCAGCTTGTTGGATTGGACATAGAGTTATTAGCACGTTCTCCGTTTGAGCTAAGCGGTGGGCAAATGAGGCGCGTTGCAATAGCAGGTGTACTTGCGATGGAACCCGAAGTGCTTGTATTAGATGAACCTACAGCAGGGCTTGATCCTAAAGGACAGCACGAGCTCATGGGGATGTTTTACAAGCTTCATAAGGAACAGGGGCTTACAGTCATTCTTGTCACCCACAATATGGAGGATGCCGCTAAGTATGCAGATCAAATTGTGGTTATGCATAAAGGAACGGTCTTTTTGCAAGGAAGAGCAGAGGAAGTATTTTCACACGCAGATGAATTAGAGAAAATTGGTGTGGATCTTCCGATGTCTTTAAAGTATAAACGTGCAATTGAAGAAAAGTTTGGTATTTCAATTTCGAAGGCTACCTTATCTTTAGAGGATCTTACTCATGAAGTTGTACAGGTGTTACGAAAAGGTGGTCATGAATCATGCAGCAGTTGATCATTGGGAGATACATTCCAGGTCAGTCAGTCATTCATAAACTTGATCCTCGTACGAAGCTGTTGATTGTCTTTTTATATGTATTTGTTGTTTTTTTAGCAAATAATGCGATTTCATATGGATTTTTATTTTTGTATGCACTCATTGCTTTATTTTTTGCAAAAGTGCCGATTCGTTATGTACTTTCGGGCTTAAAACCAATTCTATGGATTTTTCTTTTTACATTTTTCCTGCATATTTTTACAAATAAAGAAGGGGAAGTACTATTCCAGCTTGGTTGGTTTTCGATACATGAAAAAGGATTAGAGCAAGGGATATACATTTCTATACGATTCTTCGTTATTATTTTAATGACGACATTATTAACGTTAACGACGACACCTATTGAAATTACAGATGGGTTGGAGACGTTATTAAAGCCGTTGAAGCGTATAAAAGTTCCTGTTCATGAAATCGCATTAATGATGTCAATTTCACTACGTTTTATCCCGACATTAATGGATGAAACGAGTAAAATTATGAAAGCACAAGCGTCACGTGGCATTGATTTCGCCGGGGGACCGATAAAAGATAGGATGAAAGCTATTATTTCACTACTCGTTCCGCTATTTATTAGTGCTTTTAAGCGTGCAGAGGACTTAGCGATTGCGATGGAAGCTCGTGGATATCAAAGTGGCGAAGGACGCACTAAATTTAGGCAACTACGCTGGAAAACAAGTGATACAGTAACGATTATAAGCTTACTTTGTTTAGCTTGTATTTTGGCATGGGTGCGATCGTAATGGAGAATAAAGAAATGGATAGAATAAAATGTACGGTTGCATATGATGGCATGCATTTTTGTGGTTATCAAATTCAGCCGCAGCATCGTACTGTTCAACAAGAGATAGAGAAAGCATTGCAGAAATTGCATAAAGGAGAACTTGTTCGTGTTCAAGCATCGGGCAGAACAGATTCTACCGTTCATGCAAAAGGACAAGTGATACACTTTGATACCCCTTTGTCTCTTGCAGAGTGGCAATGGAGTAATGCTTTAAACACAATGTTGCCAGATGATATTGTTATCAGACAGGTAGAGAAAAAAACAGAAGAATTTCATGCGCGTTACGGTGTCGAGAAAAAAGAATATCGTTATCGTGTATTATTATCAAAGACTGCGGATGTATTCCGTAGAAATTACGTATATCAATATCCATATCCACTTGAAATAAACTCTATAAGAAAAGCGATTCCTTATTTTATTGGAACGCATGATTTCACTTCTTTTTGTTCGGCAAAAACTGACAAAAAAGATAAAGTGCGAACAATTTATGAAATTGAGTTAATTGAGCAAGACGACGAATTAATTTTTCGTTTTGTAGGTAATGGATTTTTATATAATATGGTCAGAATTATTGTTGGTACGTTACTGAACGTAGGGCAAGGAAAGCTTGATCCTGATAGCATTCCAGAGATTTTAGCGAAACAAAATCGCCAGTTTGCTGGAAAGATGGCTCCAGGTCATGGACTTTACTTATGGCAGGTAAACTATAACAACTAATCCTGGTGTAACATTTGCTTGACATTAGAAACTCAAAAGTATATCATAACATATGGTATTGTTTCTAAAACCACGATTAGCCCCGGAAGGAAATCGTGTTTAAGATAAACAATAGATTTTTTCTATGGAAAAGATAACGAGGAGGGAAACACATGCGTACGACTTTTATGGCAAAAGCTAACGAAGTTGAGCGTAAATGGTATGTGGTTGATGCTGAAGGTCAAACTTTAGGTCGCCTATCTACTGAAGTAGCATCCATTTTACGTGGTAAAAACAAACCTACATTTACACCACACGTTGACACGGGTGATCATGTAATTATTATTAACGCTGAGAAAATTCATTTAACAGGTAATAAATTAAACGATAAAATTTACTACCGTCACACTAACCACCCAGGTGGACTTAAGCAAAGAACAGCTCTAGAAATGCGTACAAACTACCCTGTACAAATGTTAGAGCTTGCAATTAAAGGGATGCTTCCAAAAGGACGTTTAGGACGTCAAGTATCTAAGAAATTAAACGTGTATGCTGGAGCAGAGCATCCACACCAAGCACAAAAACCAGAAGTTTACGAACTTCGCGGATAATCAATTAAAGGAGGGCTTACTTTGGCACAGGTTCAATACTATGGCACTGGACGTCGTAAGAGTTCAGTAGCGCGCGTGCGCCTAGTTCCAGGCGAAGGACGCGTTATCATTAACGGTCGTGATTTTGAAAACTATATCCCATTTGCTGCATTACGTGAAGTAGTGAAACAACCTCTAGTTGCAACAGAAACTTTAGGTAACTACGATGTACTTGTAAACGTAAATGGTGGTGGATACACTGGTCAAGCTGGTGCTATTCGTCACGGTATTTCTCGCGCTTTATTAAAAGCTGATCCAGAATACCGTCTAACACTAAAACGTGCAGGTCTATTAACTCGTGACGCACGTATGAAAGAGCGTAAAAAATACGGTCTTAAAGGCGCACGTCGTGCACCTCAGTTCTCAAAACGTTAATTTTTGCGAACTACAAACCCCAACCATTTTGGTTGGGGTTTTTTTATGTTTAATTCCTCTTTTGCAATTTTTTTAGCTTGGAATATTTTAGTGCTACGGCCTCGCGTATGCTTCTTCTTTAGAAGTTTAGACTAATAAGTATTAGGGAGGTTTATACGTACTATGAATGTCATTGTCAGCTTACAAGAAAAGCAAAAAGAAAAGCAGTTAAAATACGAGCGTAAGATGCTGCGAGAATTATCATTAAAAACATTGCGCTCAAATATTCGTGATGCCTTTCAGATGCAAGAACTTCATCGTCAGTATGAAGATTATTGTATTGAACTAGGGATAGAATCTTATTTATTAGGAGCGAGATACAGTAAATTTGGTTATTATGGTGAATCATTTTTTGATGTGAAATATAGAGCCTTAGAAGAAGAGCAACAATTAACTGAAACATTATTTCAATTTTTAACAAGTATGACTATGCGTGAAATTAAATTGCAAGACGAGGAATTACTTTTTGAATCTTGCCAGCAGTTTATCGGCCTGTGGTGGCAGGAAGGGTATGAAAAAGGTGAACGAAGATATCGATTAAAGCTACACTAAGACAAGCATAAACTTTCCTCTTGTCCCATATAAGTAATTAGAGGGACTAGCTGGAGGAGGAAAGGTATGAAGAGAATTCGAATTATCTCTTTTGCGCTCGCTGCGGTTGTTTTGTTTTTTTTAGTCAAACAAGAATTTCAAATTACAAAATCGTGGCGAGCTTGGAATTTGCCCTTATCAGGGAAAGTGATCGTGCTAGACGCTGGGCATGGTGGTCCAGACGGAGGGGCTGTTGGTGGAAAGGATATTGTAGAAAAAGATATTACGCTCGAGATTACAAAAAAAGTACAAGATTATTTACAAGAACAAGGTGCGTTAGTTATTTTAACTCGTGAAGGAGATTATGATTTAGCTAACAAAGATACAAAGTCATATAGTAGGCGTAAAGCAGAGGACTTAAAAAAGCGTGTAGAGATTATTAATAAGCCTGATGTAGACTTTTTTGCAAGCATTCATTTAAACGCTCTAACTAGCGGTGGATCTAAAGGCGCACAAACGTTCTATTACCGTTCTTTAATTGAAAATGAACGGGCTGCGAAATTTATACAGGCTGAATTGAGAACGAGCTTAGAAAATACGAATCGTTCTGCTAAAACAATTCCTCACGTGTACTTATTGAAGTATGCTAAAAAACCGGGTGCTTTAATTGAGGCTGGCTTTTTGTCGAATGTGAATGAAAGGTATATGCTAAATTCGGAGAAGTATCAGCAAAAAGTAGCAGCTGCAATATATCGTGGTATATTACGTTATTTCACAGAAAAAGGAAATCCTCCGGAATAAGGAGGATTTTTCGAGTTTCTCTCGTTAACGAAGTTTTCCGAAAATATGTTATACTGGAAATGTAAACGCATTTATTTCAAAAATAAAGAGAGATAAATTCAATTAGCATTACGTTATTTTTCATACAGGGGGCTGGGCTAATTATGGTAACAAAAGAGCAGGTAGTGGAAGCGTTGGAAGGGATTGTAGATCCGTTTTTACATAAAACGTTAAAAGAAACAAATGCAATTAAAGAGGTAACAGTCAAGCCTGAGAAGGAACATGTAAGTGTTAAAATTGCAATTGTAAAAACAGGTACAGCGGAACAAATGCAGTTGCAGTCTGGAATTGTAAAGTTAGTAAAAGAACTTGGGGCAACAACAGTTGGACTTCGTTTTGCAGAATTTACAGAAGAGGAATTAGCTCAGTTTGCACCACCGCAAGAGGAAGAGAAAAGTGAATCTTTATTATCACCGAACTCACATACAACATTTTTAGCAGTGGCAAGTGGAAAAGGTGGAGTAGGGAAATCGACTGTTTCCGTTAACCTTGCAATTGCTTTAGCTCGTTTAGGGAAAAAGGTCGGTATCATTGACGCGGATATTTACGGTTTTAGTGTACCGGATATGATGGGTATAGAGAAACGTCCAATCGTAAGAGGGGATAAGATAATACCGGTGGAGCGTCTAGGTGTGAAAGTGATCTCAATGGGATTCTTTGTAGAAGATAACGCACCAGTTATTTGGAGAGGACCGATGCTTGGGAAAATGTTAAATCACTTTTTCACAGAAGTAGAATGGGGTGATTTAGATTACTTAGTATTGGATTTACCACCAGGTACGGGTGATGTTGCTTTAGATCTGCATTCGATGTTGCCGGCTTGCAAAGAGATTATTGTAACAACGCCGCATCCAACAGCTGCATTTGTAGCAGCGCGTGCTGGAGCTATGGCTTTACGTACAGAACATAGTATTCTTGGTGTTGTTGAAAATATGGCGTATTTTGAAAGTAAAGCAACTGGTGAAAAAGAGTATGTGTTTGGAAGAGGTGGAGGAGATAAATTAGCTACGGAACTCCAAACAGATGTGCTTGGTCGAATTCCACTTCAACAACCGGATTGGAATAAAGAGGACTTTGCGCCGTCAGTATATGAAGATACACATACAACTGGTCTTATTTATCGTTCGATAGCTGAGACAGTTATTGATAAAACAGCTGTTACACAAAAGTAAAGTAGTAATGAGTGGACAATATATACATTGTCCACTCATTACTATAATTTTTATTATTGTTCTTTGTTCCCACCTTGAGAACCACCTTCACCGCCTGCACCTTTTTTATCAGACCCGCCTTTTTCAGCTTTTTGTACACCTTTACTAATGATGTCAATCATCTTAGCCTGGAAGAGTGGACTTTCGGCAGTTTCGGTTAGTACTTGTTGTAAATATTGACGATACTCTTTACTCTTCATTGTTTGTAACATAATTTTTTCTACTTCAGGATTTTTCATAATCTCTATAACACCTGACTGGTATTCAGGGTCTTTTAGTAAAGTTTTCATTAAGTTTGTTTGTTCTTTTCCCATACTTTTAGCAAATTTCGATGAGAACTCAGGGTCTTTAAAGAGTTTTCCCCAGAATTGTTGCCCTTTTTCGGATACCATCGCATCTTCAATCGTTTTCTTTACTACTGTTTCATCTAGTATGAGTGCTTGTTTCATTTTTTCATCAGTTAATACATCCTGGATCGCTTTTTTTCCTTGGTCTGTTTTTAAAATATCAACAATCATTTTTTTTGTTTGATCATAATCAAGTTCGGATTTTGCTTCTTTTTCTTGTGCACATGCCACTAGTGCGATAAATAGAAAAGAAGAAATCAAAACGAGCAGCAGCCGTTTCATAAATTGGAGCTCCTTTCAGCACAGTTCTCTTTTTTTAATATAAATCTCTTTAAGGAATTTATACATTAACATGGCTAGCTTTTTGAAATTGTCATTGATACAATTTAATTAGAAATATAAGAATAATGGGGGATGTGTTGTGAATAGCCGCAAGTGGGTACGACTATTTTTTACGACGTTATTTCTGGGTGGGATTAGCACAGTCTTAATTGGATTTGTTTTAGAGTGGGACAAGTACGCTAAATTTTTTCAAAATTTCGACGGAAAAGAGATTTTAGCAATTTCTTTTTGGTTGATGGGCGTAGGATTTATTTTTAGTGTTATAAGTCAAATGGGGTTCTTTGCGTATTTAACAATCCATCGTTTTGGATTAGGGATGTTTCGGTCATCGGCTTTATGGAATACGGTGCAACTCTTCTTTATTGCGTTCGTATTGTTTGATTTCGTTTATTTAAGGTCAGTACTTATTGCGAATGGGGAAGTTTCATTAGGGAATAACATACTTGTTGCGGGGATGTTATTTGTATTTGGAGCAATTGTCGCATACATAAAGAGTAAAGAAACGAATAAAAAAGCATTTGTGCCCGCTCTGTTCTTTATGGTTGTTGTAA
>NZ_JBNGVC010000013.1:962500-1057500 GCF_050524305.1 Bacillus silvicola | reverse complement strand
TTCTAGCGAGATAAAAGGTGCCTGTACCGCAAACCGACACAGGTAGGCGAGGAGAGAATCCTAAGGTGTGCGAGAGAACTCTGGTTAAGGAACTCGGCAAAATGACCCCGTAACTTCGGGAGAAGGGGTGCTTTCTTAACGGAAAGCCGCAGTGAATAGGCCCAAGCGACTGTTTAGCAAAAACACAGGTCTCTGCGAAGCCGTAAGGCGAAGTATAGGGGCTGACACCTGCCCGGTGCTGGAAGGTTAAGGAGAGGGGTTAGCGTAAGCGAAGCTCTGAACTGAAGCCCCAGTAAACGGCGGCCGTAACTATAACGGTCCTAAGGTAGCGAAATTCCTTGTCGGGTAAGTTCCGACCCGCACGAAAGGTGTAACGATTTGGGCACTGTCTCAACCAGAGACTCGGTGAAATTATAGTACCTGTGAAGATGCAGGTTACCCGCGACAGGACGGAAAGACCCCGTGGAGCTTTACTGTAGCCTGATATTGAATTTTGGTACAGTTTGTACAGGATAGGCGGGAGCCATTGAAACCGGAGCGCTAGCTTCGGTGGAGGCGCTGGTGGGATACCGCCCTGACTGTATTGAAATTCTAACCTACGGGTCTTATCGACCCGGGAGACAGTGTCAGGTGGGCAGTTTGACTGGGGCGGTCGCCTCCTAAAGTGTAACGGAGGCGCCCAAAGGTTCCCTCAGAATGGTTGGAAATCATTCGTAGAGTGCAAAGGCATAAGGGAGCTTGACTGCGAGACCTACAAGTCGAGCAGGGACGAAAGTCGGGCTTAGTGATCCGGTGGTTCCGCATGGAAGGGCCATCGCTCAACGGATAAAAGCTACCCCGGGGATAACAGGCTTATCTCCCCCAAGAGTCCACATCGACGGGGAGGTTTGGCACCTCGATGTCGGCTCATCGCATCCTGGGGCTGTAGTCGGTCCCAAGGGTTGGGCTGTTCGCCCATTAAAGCGGTACGCGAGCTGGGTTCAGAACGTCGTGAGACAGTTCGGTCCCTATCCGTCGTGGGCGTAGGAAATTTGAGAGGAGCTGTCCTTAGTACGAGAGGACCGGGATGGACGCACCGCTGGTGTACCAGTTGTTCTGCCAAGGGCATAGCTGGGTAGCTATGTGCGGAAGGGATAAGTGCTGAAAGCATCTAAGCATGAAGCCCCCCTCAAGATGAGATTTCCCATAGCGTAAGCTAGTAAGATCCCTGAAAGATGATCAGGTTGATAGGTTCGAGGTGGAAGCATGGTGACATGTGGAGCTGACGAATACTAATAGATCGAGGACTTAACCATATAATATGTAGCAATGTTATCTAGTTTTGAAGGAATATATGTTTAGATTTCTTCTTGACATTCTGAAAAGAATGTGTATAATGATAAAAGTCTGGTAATGATGGCAGAGAGGTCACACCCGTTCCCATACCGAACACGGAAGTTAAGCTCTCTAGCGCCGATGGTAGTTGGGACCTTGTCCCTGTGAGAGTAGGACGTTGCCAGGCTTGTATTATTCCGCAGTAGCTCAGCGGTAGAGCTATCGGCTGTTAACCGATCGGTCGTAGGTTCGATTCCTACCTGCGGAGCCATTATGCTTCCATAGCTCAGCTGGTAGAGTACTTCCATGGTAAGGAAGAGGTCACCGGTTCAAGCCCGGTTGGAAGCTTGAGAAAAGTTTTGGATTTTTTTGGCCCGTTGGTCAAGTGGTTAAGACACCGCCCTTTCACGGCGGTAACACGGGTTCGAATCCCGTACGGGTCACCACTTTTGGAGGATTAGCTCAGCTGGGAGAGCACCTGCCTTACAAGCAGGGGGTCGGCGGTTCGATCCCGTCATCCTCCACCATATATATTTAAATGTCGGAGGGGTAGCGAAGTGGCTAAACGCGGCGGACTGTAAATCCGCTCCTTCGGGTTCGGCAGTTCGAATCTGCCCCCCTCCACCATTTTCTTTAAAATAACCTGAAAGGGTTTATTTTTTTGAGAAGATAACCATACTAGTAAATATTAATGGGCTATAGCCAAGCGGTAAGGCAACGGACTTTGACTCCGTCATGCGCTGGTTCGAATCCAGCTAGCCCAGCCATTTACGAGCCATTAGCTCAGTTGGTAGAGCATCTGACTTTTAATCAGAGGGTCGAAGGTTCGAATCCTTCATGGCTCACCATTTTCGCGGAAGTAGTTCAGTGGTAGAATACAACCTTGCCAAGGTTGGGGTCGCGGGTTCGAATCCCGTCTTCCGCTTTATTACTACGGGGCCTTAGCTCAGCTGGGAGAGCGCCTGCCTTGCACGCAGGAGGTCAGCGGTTCGATCCCGCTAGGCTCCATATAAATAGGGAAAGCTTACATCAAATGATGTAAGCTTTTTTTGTGCTTAAATTTCACATAAAAAGACAACTTGTGTATATGTTGTTTAAAATGAAAGAAGAGCATAAATAAGGAGAGATAATTATGAAAGTTGTCATTGCATCTGATTCATATAAAGAAAGTTTGAAAGCTATGGAGGCATGTGAAGCTATTGAAAGAGGTTTTGCAGCAGTTTTTCCTAAAGCAGAGTACGTTAAAGTACCAATTGGAGATGGAGGTGAAGGAACGGTCGAATCTCTTGTTGGTGCTACAATGGGAGAAATTATATCACTTAATGTGACAGGGCCGCTTGGAGAGAGCGTGCAAGCCTTTTATGGTATGTCTAAGGATAAGGAGACAGCATTTATTGAAATGGCAGCAGCATCAGGATTACAACACGTTCCAATTGAAAAGAGAAACCCACTTATTACAACAACAAAAGGGACAGGTGAACTTATATTACATGCATTAGATCAAGGAGTGAAACACATTATTTTAGGACTTGGAGGAAGTGCTACAAATGATGGTGGGGCTGGTATGCTATCCGCTTTAGGTACAAGGTTTATAAACAGGAAAGGTGAAGTAATAGAACCCTCTGGAGGGACATTAAATTTGATTACTACTGTTGATCTTTCTAGGATTGATTCACGCCTAAAGGATTTAAAGTTAGAAGCAGCGTGTGATGTAGATAACCCTTTAGTTGGAGCTAGCGGGGCATCTTTTGTATTTGCGAGACAAAAGGGCGCAAATGTAGAGATGATGAAAGAGCTAGATGAGAATTTAAAACATTATGCTAATATACTTAAACAACATGTATCTTTAGATGTATCTGAAATACCGGGGGCGGGGGCAGCTGGAGGAATGGGAGCAGCTGTCGTTGCGGTGCTAAAGGGGCAGTTAAGAAAAGGAATTGAAATTGTATTAGATTATACAAATTTTGATAAGTGTATAGAGGGCGCCGATCTGATTGTAACTGGTGAGGGAAGAATAGATGAACAAACAGCGTATGGAAAAGCTCTTGTTGGTGTCGCGAAGCGGGCGAAATATCGTCATATTCCTGTAATTGCTATTGGTGGATCTGTATCCTCGAATTATACGACTGTTTACGAAAAGGGAATTGATGCAGTGTTTAGTATTACAGCGAGTCCAATGACATTAGAAGAAGCATATAAAAGGGCAGAAGAGAATATCGAAATGACAGCAAGAAATATTGCAACAGTGTGGAAATTAGCATCAGAAAAACGCTTCTAAATGTAGAAGTGTTTTTTAATCCATTTATTTGATGATATTTTGCATAATCCTGAGTGATGATGGAGAAAAGTGCGGATAAAAATATTAGCTGATAGAAAAGTCAGTTGTTTCACTAAGTTAACTTTATACATAGAATAGTCTTAAAATTTAGGTTTCAATGAGTGTACAAGTGAATATATTGTATATCCATGCAGAAAAATGTCGAGTTGAGTCAGACTATATAAAAGATTTAAAATATTTAGGAAGGCATAAAAGGGGGATACTATCTATGAAAAAAGAAATCTCAGTTATTGGAGTTCCAATGGATTTAGGACAGATGCGTCGCGGGGTTGATATGGGACCAAGCGCGATCCGTTATGCAGGGGTAATTGAAAGAATTGAACAAATTGGATATGACGTTAAAGATTTGGGAGATATATGTATTGAGAGAGAAAAAGAAGTAGATGAAAATACAAAATTAAGAAACCTTACACAAGTTGCAACTGTATGTAATGAATTAGCAAGTAAGGTTGATCATATTATAGAAGAAGGTCGTTTTCCACTTGTATTAGGCGGTGACCATAGTATTGCTATCGGTACGCTAGCTGGTGTAGCGAAACATTATAAAAATTTAGGTGTTATTTGGTATGATGCACATGGTGATTTAAATACAGAAGAGACTTCACCATCTGGAAATATTCACGGTATGTCACTTGCTGCAAGTTTAGGCTATGGACATCCGACGCTTGTAGACTTATATGAAGCATATCCAAAGGTGAAAAAAGAGAACGTTGTAATTATCGGTGCACGTGCATTGGATGAAGGAGAAAAAGACTTTATTCGCGATGAAGGCATTAAAGTATTCTCAATGCATGAAATCGATCGTATGGGTATGACGGCTGTTATGGAAGAAACAATTGCGTATTTATCTCATACGGATGGTGTCCATTTATCATTAGATCTAGATGGGCTTGATCCTCATGACGCACCAGGAGTTGGAACACCTGTAATTGGCGGTCTATCTTATCGTGAAAGCCACTTAGCGATGGAGATGTTAGCAGAAGCTGATATTGTTACATCTGCTGAGTTTGTTGAAGTAAATACAATTTTAGATGAGAGAAACAGAACAGCAACAACAGCGGTTGCTTTAATGGGTTCTTTATTCGGTGAAAAACTGAAATAAATGTAAGAAAAGCAACTGTGAAGTTGCTTTTTTTATTGGGAAATAGGCGTATAATTATGATTGATATTATACTGTAGGGTAAGAAAGGTTGACATCTTACCAATTTAAGCTAAAGGGGGCGTTTGTAATTGTCGTTTGTTTCATGTATGGTATAATTAACTAGTTGTTGGAAATACATACAGATAGAGCATAAAATAATATTTCAATATATGGATAGAATTGCTCGTAAGTAGGAGGAAGGGTTAGCATGCCTTTTGAAGATACGACCATTTTGAAATATCTTAGTACGGCATTAGATATTGCTGTTGTATGGTTTATTATATATAAGCTAATTCTTATAATCCGGGGCACGAAGGCTGTTCAACTTTTAAAAGGTATTACAGTTATTATTGTCGTCCGGATGATCAGTATTTTACTTGAATTGCATACGCTATATTGGCTAACGGAACAAGTATTAACGTGGGGATTCCTAGCTGTTATTATTATCTTCCAGCCAGAATTGCGAAGAGCACTTGAGCAGCTAGGACGAGGTAGTCTGTTTTCGCGTGTGGGAACTCACGAGGAAGATGAACCTGAAATTGTTGCAACAGCGATAGCGAAAGCTACGGAATATATGGGAAAACGTAGAATAGGTGCATTAATTACGTTGTCAAAAGAGACTGGGATGGGTGACTATGTGGAAACGGGTATTCCGCTGAACGCAAATGTGTCATCAGAACTACTCATTAATATTTTTATCCCTAATACCCCTCTTCATGATGGAGCAGTAATTATGCAGGGAAGTACAATTAAAGCAGCAGCATGTTATCTTCCGCTATCAGAAAGTCCGTTTATTTCTAAGGAGTTAGGAACAAGGCATCGCGCTGCAATGGGAGTTAGTGAAGTTACTGATAGTATTACAGTAGTTGTGTCGGAAGAAACGGGTCAAATTTCTTTAACGAAAAACGGTGAGTTACATCGTGATTTGAAGACAGAGCAGCTGAAGGATATGTTGTTAGCAGAATTTAGTGGGAACGAAAAAACGACTTCTTCGTCTTTATGGAATTGGAGGAGAAAGCGTCATGGATAAGCTAATGGAGAATCATTGGTTTTTAAAAGGAATCTCATTACTATTGGCGTGTATGCTTTTTATGTCAGCAACTTTAACCGAAAAAAATACGACAGCGAGTATATTACCTTTCGTAAATGAAACGAAAGAAACATTAACTGATTATCCCATTACTATTAAGTATGATGAAGAGAAGTATATTGTAAGTGGTATTCCACCAGGTGGAGTCAAGGTGAAGTTAGAAGGCCCAAAAGCATCGGTCGCTGCAACAAAAGCAAAAAGCCAATTTAATATACCAGTTGATTTGCGAGACAGTCGAGTAGGAACCTATGAAGTTTCTTTAAAAGCGAACGGGCTTCCAGATGATGTGAAAGGGACAGTTCAACCATCAACAATTAAAGTCACTCTTCATGAAAAAGCGAAAAAGTATGTTCATGTGGATTTGAAATTATCAAATGAAGATCAGATGCCAGCAGGTTCTACTATTGAGAAATCGAGTATTAAGCCCGACACTGTTGAAGTAGTTGGAACAAAAGAAGAAATAGAAAGTATTTCATCTGCTAAGGCATATATCGACTTAAAAGGCGTGAATAAAACTGTTACAAAAACAGCAGACGTTACATTGTACAATAAAGAAGGGAAACGTTTAAATGTAAAAACGAGTCCATCTAAAATAAGTGTAACCGTGAATGTAGTGACACAACCTACAGCAAATAACGTCGAAAAAACAGTACCTCTAACATATTCGAAAAAAGGGAATTTGCCAGAGGGTTTAGCTGTTACAAATATTAATGTTGAACCAAAAGAGGTAACGATAGCAGGTCCAAAAGACATTTTGGATAATATACAATCTATAGAGGGGGTCGAGGTAGATCTTAGTCAATTGACGGATTCTACAACATTCGATGCCTCTGTTTTATTGCCAAAAGGTGTGACAAGTGCAAAACCAAATCAAGTGAAGGTTTCTGTAGGGGTACAAAAGGTAAAACAAACGAAAAGTAAAACTATAGAGGGTATCCCGATTCAAAAAAATGGAATTCCGAATGATGTTACTGCTCAGCTACTTTCGCCACAGGATGGAAAGATAAGCGTTGATATTTCAGGAGAAGCAAGTATAGTAGATAAAATAACAGCTGCTCAAATAACAGCTGCGATTAATCTGCAAAATGTATCTCCGGGGACGAAGGATGTTTCTATTCAAGTGAGCGGTCCTGGTAATATTTCGATAGAACCAAAACAAAAAGGTGCTAAAGTCACAATTGTGAAGAAAGAAAAACCAGATAAAGAAGTACAGGGTAATATTGAACAACCAGATCCAGCAAACAATAAAGAAAATCAAACTGAAAAACCAAAAAATCCGGAACCGGATCCAGAAAAGGATCAGGGAAAAGATAAAGAAAAAGATAAAGAAAATGGCCAAGAAACGAGCCAAGAACCAACAGTAGATAATCACAAAGAGCATGAAAAAGGAGCGAATAATAATGGGTAAATATTTTGGTACAGACGGAGTACGCGGGGTTGCAAATAAGGAATTAACACCTGAATTAGCATTCAAAATTGGACGTTTTGGCGGCTATGTATTAACAAAAGATACAGATCGTCCAAAAGTAATTATTGGCCGTGATACACGTGTATCTGGACATATGTTAGAAGGAGCTTTAGTAGCAGGCCTATTATCAACTGGAGCAGAAGTAATGCGTCTTGGTGTTATTTCTACACCAGGTGTGGCTTATTTAACAAAAGCTTTAGATGCACAAGCGGGTGTTATGATTTCTGCATCTCATAATCCAGTACAAGATAATGGAATTAAGTTCTTCGGTTCAGATGGTTTTAAATTAACAGATGAGCAAGAAGCTGAAATTGAAGCATTATTAGACAAAGAAGTTGACGAGTTACCACGTCCAACAGGTACTAACCTTGGCCAAGTGAGTGATTATTTTGAAGGTGGACAAAAGTATTTACAATACATTAAACAAACTGTAGAGGAAGATTTCTCTGGTTTACATATTGCTTTAGATTGCGCACACGGTGCGACTTCTTCTTTAGCTCCATACTTATTTGCAGACTTAGAAGCTGATATTTCAACGATGGGAACTTCTCCAAACGGTATGAATATTAACGAA
Source organism: Bacillus silvicola (assembly GCF_050524305.1). NCBI lineage: Bacteria > Bacillati > Bacillota > Bacilli > Caryophanales > Bacillaceae > Bacillus > Bacillus silvicola. The sequence goes on along the minus strand of NZ_JBNGVC010000013.1, from coordinate 1,049,575 downwards.
GGTGTAGGATCTACACATCCAGAAGTCTTAGCTGAATTAGTAAAAGAAAAAGGTGCTGATATCGGACTTGCTTTTGATGGTGATGGCGACCGTTTAATCGCGGTAGATGAAAAAGGAAACATCGTTGACGGCGATCAAATTATGTTTATTTGTGCGAAGTATATGAAAGAAACTGGTCAATTGAAACATAATACAGTTGTTTCAACAGTTATGAGTAACTTAGGCTTCTATAAAGCACTTGAAGCAAACAATATTACAAGTGATAAAACAGCAGTTGGTGACCGCTACGTAATGGAAGAAATGAAACGTGGTGGATATAATCTGGGCGGAGAACAATCAGGTCACATTATCTTACTTGATTACATTACAACTGGTGATGGAATGTTAAGTGCACTTCAACTTGTAAACATCATGAAAATGACGAAAAAGCCATTATCTGAGCTTGCAGGCGAGATGACAAAATTCCCACAATTACTAGTAAACGTTCGTGTAACAGATAAAAAACTAGCATTAGAAAATGAGAAAATTAAAGAAATTATTTGTGTTGTAGAGGAAGAAATGAACGGAGACGGTCGTATTCTTGTTCGTCCATCTGGAACAGAACCACTTATTCGTGTAATGGCAGAAGCACCGACACAAGAAATTTGTGATGGATATGTACATCGTATTGTAGAAGTTGTGAAAGCTGAAGTTGGCGTTGAATAATTCGCCGATTCTATGAAAAAGGAGCACAAAAAGTGCTCCTTTTTCATATGTTTTATAGACAATGAAAAAAATTTCATTGACGATTTATATTGTTTGTTATACGATGGTCTTGTTCTTTTTCTCAAAGGAAATATTGTAAATTATAAAAGCGCCAGAACTACAAGTAGTGTAGTTGACGAGGTGGAGTTTATCGAGATTTCGGCGGATGACTCCCGGTTGTTCATCACAACCGCAAACTTTTACTTAAAACATTAAGGTGACTTAGTGGACAAAGGTGAAAGTGTGATGAGAGAAAAGGAACGGATGAATACTAGCTGTATAAGTATATACGGACTTTAACCCAATCGAGAGGAAGGTGAAAGCCGTTACAAGCTTACAGGGCTAGCAATATGTAATCCGTTTTTTTAATATAAATAAATGGTATCGGACTATGTCGTTACATGTTCGCAAAGCAGTGTAAGCATTTGTAACGGCGACTAAACATGTGTGGAATTGTAGGATTTATTGGAGAGCAAGATGCAAAGGAAATTTTATTAAAAGGTTTAGAAAAACTAGAATATCGTGGATATGATTCAGCAGGTATTGCAGTACAAGCAGAGAACGGTGTTGTTGTATACAAAGAAAAAGGCCGTATTGCAAAGCTTCGCGAAATCGTAGATGAGAACGTAGCAGCAAGCGTAGGGATTGGACATACACGCTGGGCTACACATGGTGTTCCAAGTAAGTTAAACGCGCATCCGCATCAAAGTACATCAAAACGCTTTACACTAGTTCATAACGGTGTAATTGAAAACTATGAATTAGTGAAAAAGGAATATTTACAAGATGTAACGTTCGTAAGTGAAACAGATACAGAAATTATCGTACAGCTTATGGAACAACAAGTGAGCACAGGATTAAGTGTAGAAGAAGCGTTCCGTAATACGCTATCTCTTTTACATGGCTCTTATGCAATCGGATTACTTGATGCTGAAAATCCAAACATGATTTATGTTGCTAAAAACAAAAGCCCGCTATTAGTAGGTGTTGGTGACAACTTTAATGTTGTGGCGAGCGACGCTATGGCGATGTTACAAGTTACAGATCAATTTATCGAGTTAATGGATAAAGAAATCGTAATTGTAACGAAAGAAAGCATTACAATTAAAAACTTACAAGGTGAAACGATTGAACGTGCACCTTATACAGCGGAATTAGACGCAAGTGATATTGAAAAAGGAACGTATCCTCATTTCATGCTTAAAGAAATCGATGAGCAACCACTTGTAATCCGTAATATAATTCAAAAGTATCAAGATGAAAATGGCGAGATTGAACTGGATGCAGATATCCGTAACGCAATTTTAGATAGCGATCGCATTTACATCATTGCATGTGGAACAAGTTATCATGCAGGTCTTGTTGGAAAGCAATTCATCGAGAAATTTGCGAAAGTACCAGTTGAAGTACACGTAGCAAGTGAATTCTCTTACAATATGCCATTATTAACAGAAAGACCATTCTTCATTTACATTTCACAAAGTGGTGAAACAGCTGATAGCCGTGCAGTACTTGTGCAAACAAATGAAATGGGTCATAAAGCATTAACGATTACAAATGTACCTGGTTCTACGCTTTCTCGTGAAGCTGATTATACACTTCCGTTATATGCGGGACCAGAAATTGCAGTTGCATCAACGAAAGCTTACACAGCACAACTTGCAGTACTTTCAATCTTAGCAGCTGACATTGCAAAAGCTAAAGGTGAAATTCTTGATTTTGATTTAACTCACGAACTAGGACTTGTAGCAAATGCAATGGTAGTACTTTGTGATCAAAAAGAAGAGATGGACGCATTAGCAAAACAATTTTTAGCAACAACGCGTAACTGCTTCTTCATCGGACGTAGCGTAGACTTCTTCGTAGGTTTAGAAGGTGCGTTAAAACTAAAAGAAATCTCTTACATCCAAGCAGAAGGATTTGCTGGAGGAGAATTAAAACACGGTACAATTGCCTTAATCGAAAACGGTACACCAGTTATCGCACTTGCTACACAAGAGCACGTAAACCTTGGAATTCGTGGTAACGTGAAAGAAGTAGTAGCGCGCGGGGCTAACCCATGTATCATCTCAATGAAAGGCTTAGAAATGGAAGGTGACAGCTTCGTATTACCAGCTGTACACGAAGCACTAGCACCGCTAGTAGCAGTTATTCCATTACAACTTATCTCATACTACGCAGCACTTCACCGCGAATGTGACGTTGATAAGCCACGTAACTTAGCTAAGTCTGTTACTGTTGAGTAGAGGTTGGTAGATTTGAAATAAATTTGTGAAGCTTCACCCCTTTGGATATTTTTATCTAAAGGGGTGTTTTTGTGTCCAAAAGAAAAAGAACATCTAAAATTGATAAGTGGATTAAAGAGGGGCGAGGAACTAGCAGTGGGGATGGACAGAATCCCCACTGATTAAAGTTTCACTTTATCGGATTTTGAAAGGAACTACTTTTATTTATCAGAATTTTCCGTTATCATTTTAAGTATTCGTGAACAATTTCCTTTATTACACAGGAAGAGACGATAGATTATTAGACATTACGAGGGGGCTTATTAATGCAAATAAATGAAGAAACATATTTAAGTATAGAAGAGATTATTTCATTACCAGCTTTATCAAGTACAAACATAAGTGATGATGGAAAAAATGTAGCATTTGTTAAGAAGACAGCTAACTGGAAAGACAATACATATAGGAATCATATATGGATATATGAAAAAGATAAGGAGCAGAGTTACCCATTAACAACTGGGGATATAGATAGTATACACCCATTATGGTCCCCAGATTCTAGGGATATCGCCTACCTTAGCTCAGTTGGTGAGGGGGATAATAAGAAAAATCAAATCTTTGTTAAGTCAATAGATGGTTATGGTGAGTTACAAATTACTGATGAGAAAGAAGGGATCAGTAATTTTAAATGGGAGCCTAGTGGTAAAGGCTTTTATTATGTGGCACAGTCAAAAGAATCAGAGCTGATAAAGAAGCGGAAGGAACTATATGGGGATTTCCAACGTATAGGTAAGGAGTACAAGAATAATTGTTTATATTACATTGAAATAGAAAAAGTGATACAAAATGATAAAGAGGAACATGAAAATAGCGGTGTTTATCAACTAACTAATGGGAAGGATTTTCATATCCACGAATTTGATATTTCAAATGATGGGAAAAAGGTTGTATTTATGGCTACACCAAGCTCAAATATGGGAGATTATATGAATGGAGATCTATACATACTAGATATTAAAGCTGGAGAGCTACAAAAGATGAATATGGATAAGTTGTTGGGAGGGAGCGTTTGCTTTTCTCCTGAAGGCAGCAAAATATGCTACTCAGCAAGCATAAGGGAGAAGGAGTACTATAAGACTCATATACAAGACAGTACATTAGAGATATATGATATGAATACTGGAGAGGTAATTCGGCCTTTAACAAACTTTGATAGTACGGTTATGCCATTACAGTGGACGGCTAAGGGGATTTTAATTAGATGGCAGGATAAAACTAACTATCGTATTGGATTGCTATGTGAGGATGGCACTGTGGAAATGTTAAGTGACAAAGTAGATGGCTTTATAATGAATGCTTCTATAACAAGGGATGGAAATCATATATCCTATAATAAGGCTATTACAAATGAAACCTTTGAAATCTATTTAGACGATAAAAAAATAACGAATGAAAATAGCTTTTTCGAAGGAAAGCTTAAAAGTAATAGGGAAATAGTCTCATGGAAAAGTAGTGATGGTCTTGAAATAGAGGGTGTTTTATCGACTCCAGTAGAGTTTGACGCAAATGAAAAATATCCCTTATTAGTAGTAATCCATGGTGGTCCGGCTTGGGCATCCTTCCCGATATTTTCAGAGTGTTTTAATGAAAAATATCCTATTGAGCAATTTATCGAAAAAGGCTTTATAGTTTTAGAGCCGAACTATAGGGGAAGTTCTGGTTATGGTAATGAATTCTTAAAAGCAAACTATCGAAAACAGGGAATTGCTGACTACGATGATGTTATATCTGGAGTGGATAAACTAGTTGATCAAGGGATTGTAGATAAGGGTAGAGTAGGGGTTATGGGATGGAGCAACGGGGGATATATATCAGCTTTCTGTTCTACATATAGTAGTAGATTTAAAGCTATTTCAGTTGGAGGTGGAATCACTAACTGGAGTACCCATTATGTAAATACAGATATCCCTTACTTTATTAGAATGCATTTAGGAAATACTCCATGGAATGATCCAGATATATATACAAAAACATCGCCAATGACATATATTAAATCAGCCTGTACTCCCACCTTAATCCAACATGGCGAAAAGGATGCAAGAATTCCAACTCTAAACGCATATGAGCTATATCAAGGATTAAGGGATATGGAAGTGGATACAGAATTAATTATATTTAAAGGAATGGCATATAGTTCTGACCAGCCAGGAATTAATGTGGCTATTATGAAGCAGAATTTGATGTGGTTTTCACACTATATTCTTGGAGAAAGTATGAAAGATTTTAGGACTTTATAATGGATATCCTCACAGGATACATAAGGATGAAACAGTCTCATAAGGAGGGCTGTTTTCATATTTATCTTGTGATTGTAGCTCTTGCTTCTGGTTCATCTGCAAGTATACGTATTATTGGATTTTCAGATAGCCTAACGTTATAAGGTAGCTTATAACGTTTAAATTACTTCTATAGATAAATTTGTATTATATCGAATTGTGAATAGTTTAGGTGATTTATTGTATATCAAAAAACCGAAATCTGATTATAGATTTCGGTTTCACTTTATGTGAGAAAATGATCGTGTTTCTTATTAGCTTATATTTAAAAGATGAACTGTTCTTATGCAGTTTTACTTAATTTATATGCTGCACGGCTATTTTTTTTGAAAAGTTTTTGGAAAACATAACCATCTAATCCGATACGTCCAGCATTCTGTCCTGCAACTAAAATGAACATAGTTAAAATAAGTAGGTTTGGGTTTACACTAACAGTTCCGCTTAATAAAAATGAAAGGTTCATTATGATTCCGAAAAATGCAGCTGTTTTTGTTAATCCACCTAAAATTAAACCGAGACCTACTAAAATTTCTCCCCATTGAACTAGAAAGCTAAATAGGTCTGCGTTTGGAAGAACAAAATGTTGAAGGAAATCTGCCCACCAACCTTGTACTGCAGGGTGACTACCTGATGCTTGAGCGATAGCTCCTTTTAGAAAACCACTTGCATCAAAAGACTGTCCAACAACTTTTCCTATTCCAGCAGCAAGCCACGCATATCCTATGTAAAATCGTAAAAATAATAATATGAAAGCAGCACGTTTATCAGTTCTTAAAAAGTTGATAACCATTGAAATCCCTCCAATGTATTGTATTTACATGTTTATTATATATCCATTGTGAAAAGATTCACAATGGATAAAGTGTGAACAAAAATTATGATTTTTCATTTGTACATAAAGTATTTGGAAATTTATTTTTTAGAGGATGAACAATAAATGAGGGATGGGAGCTCTCCACTAAAATAGATAGCTCCCATAGTAAACAGATTAATGTACATTCTTTTAACTATCTACTATTAGTGTATCTTTTCTTTTCCTTATTATTTCTCCGGTTTTATATAAGGAACAATTTGTGCAGTAACCCCTACAGAAGCACCACGAATAAAGTCTTGGTTTTCTAATGCCTTAAAGTTTTCTGTTTTTCCTGTTAGCATAACACCTAAAATTTTCACTTGATCGAATGGTTTGTTTTTGTTTGATTTTAAAAACTTCTGGATGTCTTCGTCATGTCCATCGTCATCGTATTGGTTAAGTGAATCAACGAACTCTTTATACGCTTCTTCAGGGGACTTGTCTGGATTAAATCCGTAAACGGGCATACCAGCAGGTCCCTTGCTTTCGTCTCCAATTGGTGAGGTCATATATAACCATACAATGTTTAAGTTGTCTGGAATTTTTTCTTTAATTTCTTGTAGTGTGTAGGGCTGATTGAAAGAGATAGCAACTTCGGCAACATAGTTGTTCATTTGTGAAACTTCCCCTAATTCATTTTGGACACCATCAAAATATTCCTTAATAGCGGGATTATAAAATGTTGCAAACTTTTTCTTTGTTTGTTTATCGTACTCGTAGAACTCTGTATCGGACCAATAAAAACCAGGTGTTAATTCATTGGAATCGATATTGGTACGGAGCCAACCATAGGAACTTGTTAATGTGTTCCATGGGACTACATAACCATTAATATTTTTAGAACGATTTGATATAATATTGCCGCCAAACATGGATGAGTTACTCGTTACTTGAGAATCAATTTGCACATTCGGTTCTGCAATTGCATTATGTAAAAAGAGATGTTCGTGAAGTTTCGTAGAACTTTTCGCCGCGAAGAAATTACCGATCTTATAAATTATAGGGATAAGTATTATTACGACGATAATAGAAGTAATAATGGTTTTGAGTAATTGCTTACGTTTCGCTTTTTTTAACGCATCTTTTAAAGAAGTGTCCATTAAGTTTTTCCTCCTACTGTAGAATGAATTGTTTTACGTGCGCGATGTAATTTTTGTTTGACACTGTTCACTTGAATATCTAATATTAGAGCGATTTCTTCATATGAAAAGTTGTAATAGTACTTTAAAAAGAAGGCCTCTTTATATTCTAATTTTATATCTTTTAATAGATAGAAAATCTCATCTTTATTTAAAACAGCGTCTAATTCTTGGTCTGTATATTGTAGTTTTGAATAAATCTCTTCAGTTAAATAAATGTTTTGCTGTTCTTTTTTTCTCTTTAAGTCAATGTATTCGTTTAGTGCGACTCTGAAAAACCATGGACGTATGTTACTCTCGGTTAGATCATCTAGCAATGTGTATACTTTATAGAAAGTATTTTGGATGATGTCTTCTGCATCTTCTTTTATAGCTCCTTTCGCTAGTAATAGCTTGAACACTTCCTCTCCTAAATTGATAAGATAGGAGGTCAATATTTTTTCTTTTCCCATCATTTTTCCTCCTTACACTTATACAACGAATAGGTAATGGTAAATGTATACACTTAAATTCAAATTAGTTATTAACTACGGTTTATAGTACATGATACTTCATGAATAGGAGTAATTATTTCGTTTTTTGAAATATTAAATCTTTAATGTTAAAATAAAATTTGGAGATATATGGAGAGGGGACAAAGACTCAATATGTGGATGAACTTGTAATGATTAGAAATTAGATAGATGAATTTTTCTCTCATAAGCGAGGGGTTATTTAGCTATCTGTAAATCATTCAAGGACTGCATATTTAGCTTGTACATCCCTTTTGTAAGGATAGATGCCTATGTGGGGAAATTTATATCTCTTATATAAAATATGCGTCCTTTAAACTTGGAGGAGTATAGTGTGAATCAATTAAAAAATAAAGTAGCTGTTGTTACAGGAGTTAGTCGTCTAGATGGTATTGGAGCAGCTATTTGTAAAGAATTAGCTGAAGCAGGATACGATATATTTTTTACGTACTGGACGAATTACGATAAAGAGATGCCTTGGGGCGTTGATCAAAATGAACAAATACAATTAAAAGAAGAGCTGTTACAAAACGGTGTGAAAGTATCAAGTATGGAGTTAGATTTAACTCGGAATGATGCATCAAATCAGCTTATAAATAAAGTTACTGAACAACTAGGGTACCCTCATATATTAATTAACAATGCAGCGTATTCTACGAATAATGATTTCTCCAATTTGACTGCTGAAGATTTGGATAAACATTACATGGTAAATGTTCGCGGCACTACATTGTTAAGTAGTGAGTTTGCACGTGGATTTAATAAGAAATCAGGTGGTAGAATCGTTAATATTACTTCGGGACAGTTTAAAGGACCTATGGCTGGCGAGTTAGCCTATGCAACAACGAAGGGAGCTATTGATGCTCTCACTAGTACTTTGTCAGCAGAGGTAGCCCATTTAGGTATAACTGTTAATGCAATTAATCCAGGGCCAACTGATACGGGATGGATGACAGAAGAGATAAAAAGAGGATTAAAACCGATGTTTCCTTTCGGCAGAATTGGTGAACCGAAAGATGCAGCGAGGCTTATTAAGTTTTTAGTAAGTGAAGAAGCGGAGTGGATTACAGGACAAGTTATTCATTCAGAAGGTGGATTTAAGAGATAATTTTATAATTAAAAAGAAGGTATCTCATTTCAGTGAGATACCTTCTTTTTAATCTTTCTTCAATCTTCGCGCTATACCATTCCCTAATGACTGTAATCCTTGAACGAGAATGATTAAAATAAAGACTGTTGCATACATCACTTCAGGTTCGTAGCGTAAATGTCCGAATCGATATGCTAAATCACCGAGGCCTCCAGCACCTACAAGTCCAGCCATTGCTGTTGCACCGATTAAGCCAATTGTTGCGATTGTTAATCCAAGTACGAGAGACGGACGGGCTTCTTTAACCATAACGTGCCAAATGATTTTTATAGTAGAGACTCCCATTGCTTGATATGCTTCAATGACACCACGATCCACTTCTAATAAAGCAGTTTCCATTAAACGTGCAATATAAGGGGCTGTAAATACGACAAGTGGTACGATAACACCTTGTACGCCAATTGATGTTCCCATTAGAAACTTTGTGAAAGGTAAAATAAAGAATAATAGAATGATAAATGGAAGAGAGCGAATGACATTAATAACTGTATTAAGAATAGGATAGATAATTTTATTTTCTCGCTGTCCACCAGGTCTCGTTAAAACAAGTGTGACACCAAGTGGTAATGCAATAAGGATAGAGATAAGTAATGAAATAGATGTCATTTGAAATGTTTGAATTGTTGCTTCCCATATTACGTTACCCCACTCATCCAAAAAGGGCTTGTTTCCCATAATCTGTTCTACCTCCTTCTACGATAATTCCTTGTTCTTGTAAAAATGATAAAGCACGGTTTACTTCATTTTTGTCACCTTGCATATGAACGACCAGTTTCCCATATGCCTCATGTTTTAACTGCGTAATATTGCCTGATAAAATATTAGGATATACCTGAAAACGTTTTGTAGCGACAGCTAACGCTGGTTCTCCTGAAGCGGTTCCTATAAATGAAAGTGTTACGATTTCTCCAGTGCTTTGTAGCTCTTTCTGTACCTCTTCTGGAATTTTAGCTGCAAATGCGCTATTTACAAATTTCTTCGTTGTTACATGTTGTGGGTTTGTAAAAATATCTTTTACGGTTCCACTTTCGACTACCGCCCCATGTTCCATAACGGCAACGTGGTCACAAATACGCTGGATGACATTCATTTCGTGTGTAATTAGTAAAATCGTGATTCCAATTTCTTCATTGATTTTTAATAACAAATCAAGAATAGAATCGGTCGTTTCCGGATCTAATGCGCTCGTTGCTTCATCACTTAATAAAACTTCAGGCTCATGAGATAGTGCACGAGCGATCGCTACACGTTGTTTTTGGCCACCAGATAATTCACTTGGATAGGCGTCTTTTTTATTAAAGAGATCAACAATGCGTAAATACTTTTCTACCCTTTTTTCAATTTCATTTTTGGGAAGACCAGATAGACGTAAGGGTAGTGCGATGTTTTCATAAACGGTAACGGTTTTAAGTAAATTGAATCCTTGAAAAATCATGCCGATCTTTTGTCTCGCTTTTGCGAGTTCTTTTGTCGATAAGGTTGTTAAATCTTGTTCGTTTATAATGATATTTCCTGTCGTTGGTTTTTCTAATAAATTTACACAGCGAATTAATGTACTTTTACCAGCGCCGCTATATCCAATGATTCCAAATACCTCGCCCTTTTTTACTTTAAGGGAAGTTGATTTAAGGGCCTCAACATTCCCTTTTTTTGTTGTAAATACTTTGGAGACGTTTTTTAATTCAATCATTATAGTCAGCTCCTACCAAGACGGTAAAACAGAACCATCAAATTTTTTCTCAATGAAATCTTTTACTTCTTTAGATTGATAAGCTTTCTTCAATTTATTTACAACTGCATCATCTTTATTTTCAGTACGAACAACGACCCAATTCACATATGGTGAATCCTTTCCTTCGCGGAAAATAGAATCTTTCGCTGGGCTTAATTTTGCACCTAATGCAAAGTTTGTATTAATTGCAGCGGCTTTCACTTCACTTAGCTGCGTTGGTAATTGAGATGCCTCTAATTCAACAATCTTTAATTTTTTTGGATTTTCAATTACATCTTTTGCAGTTGCCTTTTCTGTAGCTTTTGGATCGACTTTTAAAATCCCTGCTTTTTCAAATAGTTTTAAAGCTCGAAGTTCATTTGTTGGATCGTTTGGTACAGCAATTGCGTCACCCTCTTTTAATTCTTTTACATCTTTTAAACTTTTAGAATATACGCCCATAGGGAATGTTACTGTTGAAAATACTTCAGTTAATTTCATGTTGCGTTCGGCTTTAAATACATCTAAATAAGATTTAGTTTGATAGCTATTTACATCGAGGCTTTTTTCATCTAAAGATACGTTTGGCGCTACATAATCATTAAATACCTTTACATCAATTTCGAGACCATCTTTTGCTGCAACTTCCTTCACCTTTTCAAAAATTTGTTCATGCGGTCCACCTGTTACACCAACGGTAATCTTTTTCTCATCTAATGCTTTTACCTCTTTATCAGAATTAGCACCACATGCACCTAACAATAATACAGCTCCACTTACAATACTTAATAATACCTTTTTCATCTATAATTCCCCCTTAATATACGTTCCAAAATAAAAAGCACCTCTCAAAAATAAGAGAGGTGCCGAATAGACGAAATAGGTTCCTCTCTTATCTTCCAAAACGAAAATCGTTCTGCAGGAATTAGCACCTTAGCTTATACGTTATAAGCTCGGTTGCCGGGCATCATCGGGCCAGTCCCTCCGCCACTCTTGATAAGAGTATGTGTATGTAGTTTTTAAATATGGTATTAATAGTAAATCTTACAAAAAGAATTGTCAATATTATTTTCTGAATATATTTTATTTTAAGGTGATGGAAACATTCCCTTTTTTATGTCCGGTCTCTACGTACGTATGAGCCTCTGAAATTTCTTCTAGCGGGTAAGTTTTATCAATAACTGGTTTTAATTTTTCTTCTTCCGTTAGCATTTTTAGTAGAAGCATATCTTCTTTGCTTACTTTTGCCATCGTTCCGTTGACTGACACGTATTTACCGTTAGCTGTTAATGCACTCTTGCAATGGGATTTTTTAATTTTTCCAACTGCATCGAATATAATATCGTAGCGTTCATCTCGCTTTGTAAAATCTTCTTTCGTATAATCAATTACGTGATTAGCTCCTAAAGATTGTACTAACTCAAAATTTGAATTGCTACAAACAGCTGTAACAGTCGCACCGAAATATTTAGCAAGTTGCACAGCAGCGGTACCTACTGATCCGGAAGCGCCATATATAAGTACTTGCTGTCCTTTTTTTATGTGTCCTTTTCTCAAAAAATGTAATGCTGAAGTGCCACCAAAAGGAATAACAGCAGCTTCTTCATATGTTAAATTGAGGGGCTTTAATGCTATCAATCCGCTTTCATGCACACATGTGTATTCAGCATAACCACCAACGTTCAGTCCTGTTAATGCAAAGACTGGGTCTCCTTTTTTAAATTGAGTTACATCCGTTCCTATTTCTTCAATTTCACCAGATAATTCTACACCGAGTATAGGCCTTCTCGGTGTTCTGAAACCTAATATAATTCGCATAGGAATCCAAAATAATAGGGGGCTAGAAAAGCTCCGCATTCTACAATCTCCAGTAGTTACACTTGTTGCGTGAATCTTAACTAATACTTCATTCTTTTTAGGAGTAGGTTTCTTTACGTCTTGAAGCTTGAGAACGTTAGGTGGCCCGTATTTTGTGCAAATAATTGCTTTCATAGCAACCTCCTGAATAAAGTTATTTTCCTCTACATCATATTTAAATTTTTTTAAAATCATGCTTATGGTTTCACTTCATAGTAAGTAAAAGAAGGATAGTTCTTTTTTACAGTGTAGTATTTTCCTTTTAAAAAAGTAGGTACAATAAAAATAGAGAGAAGTACTAGTGAGATTAGAATTTCAAACGAGGAGAGTGCCATTTGAAAAAAAGAAAGATAGCAGTTGTTATTGTAGCGTATACAGTGTTGCTCGCGACATCTATATATACATACAAAGAGCAACTGGATCATCCTATTATGAGTGATGTAGGAAAGTTACTTCCAACGAAAATTAAACGTGTTGAAAATGCTGAGGATGAAAATTCATTTAAAAAATTAGTGCAAGATGCAAATGCTTCTGGAGAGAAGATTTCTATTGCAGGTATGCAACATAGCCAAGGCGGACAGACGTATTATCCGAACGGCACGATGCTTGATATGAAGGGCTATAATGAAATATTAGAGTTTGATCCGGAGAAAAAGAGGATTAGGGTACAAAGCGGTGTCACATGGAATGACATTCAAAAGAAAATCAATCCATATGGTCTTGCAGTTCAAGTGATGCAATCTCAAAATATTTTTACTGTTGGTGGTTCATTAAGTGTAAATGTACATGGGCGTGATATTCGTCATGAAGCATTGATTGATACAGTAGAGTCGTTCAGATTGTTAATGGCAGATGGTACGGTACGTAATGTAAGTAGAGAAGAAAATGTGGACTTGCTTCCGTATGTAATTGGGGGATACGGATTGTTTGGTGTAATTTTAGATGTGACGCTAAAGTTAACTAATGATGAATTATATGAAACGCATACGAGGGTACTAGACTATAAGGAATATTCTTCGTATTTTAAGGAGAAGGTGAAGAAGGCTGAGAATATACGTATGCATTTAGCGCGTATTTCTGTTGCACCAAAGTCGTTCTTGAAAGAAATGTATGTGACGGATTATGTATTGGCAGAAGATCAGCAGAAGCTGGGAGAATACAGCGAATTAAAGGAAGAAAATATTATAGCCGCACCGAAGTTTTTGCTTGGATTATCGCGTTATAGTGATTGGGGAAAGAATGCATTTTGGGATATACAAAGAAGTTATTTTGAACGTACAGATGGTAAGTATGAAACTCGAAATAATGTAATGAGATCTGATAGTGCTTTTATGGAATATGATAATCCGAACTTGACCGAAGTTTTACAAGAGTACTTTGTACCAATAGATAGTTTTGCAGAGTATATAGATGATTTACGAAGTGTTTTAAATGAAGAGGAATTAAATCTTCTTAACATTACAATCCGCTATGTAGAAAAGAATGAGAATGCGGTGCTATCTTATGCGAAAGATGATATGTTTGCGCTTGTATTTTTAATTAATCAAGGGCGTTCTGAGGATGAAATAAAGAAAACAAAAGTGGTCATTCAGAAGATGATTGATGTTACTTTAAAGCATAATGGAAGTTATTATTTACCGTATTATTCTTATCCGGAAAAGGAGCAACTAAAGGAAGCATATCCTCGTATAGAAGAATTCCTTCAGAAGAAGAAGGAAGTAGACCCAGAGGAACGATTTGTGAATTTATTTTATAAGGAGTATAGCAAATGACATATAGAAGATTTGTAGCGTCACAAAGCATAATCATGATGGCGGGAAGTATGGTATTTCCTTTTTACATTCTATTGCTTCGAAATGTTGGGAATAGCTTCTCGCAATTTGGCTGGGCGTACGGTTTATTTGCCTTAACTTCAGCTCTAGTATATCCGTTAGTTGGAAGAATCTCTGATAGAGTAGGTGATAGAAAGTTATTAATTATATACGCTTGGTCCATGGCTATATTAATGCTTTGTTTTCCTATTGCAACAGAGGTTTGGCACGTATACATTCTCCAAATTTTAATGGGTATTTTAGGTGCTGTGCAGCGCAATACGGAGAAGACATCATTAGCACGAAAGGTAGCGCATAAGGAAGCTGGTTACGAAATTGGGAAATACCATGTATGGACATCGATTGGTGGCGGGGTAGCTATAATTGCAACTGGTTACTTAGTGGATTTCTTTACGATAGGGACTATCTTTTATATTGCTTCAGTTTTATATGTAGTGAGTGGATTTGTACTAAGTCGCAGTGATAAGTAATTAAAAGTATTTCTATTCCCATTTTTACCTGATTAACCTTTATTTGTTATACTGAAAGGGAAGACAAAAGAAAAGGGGACATTGCCTTTGATGAAATTTATAGTTTTAGCTATTCTCACTTTGTTTTTGATTCCATGGACTAGAAGCGGTAATAAAATTCGCGCGGTGGATAAAGGAGGAAATGAGAAAGTTGTAAAGGGTAAGAAATCATCTATTTTAGTTATTCCTGTTTTATTTTGGATAGGTATTGCAATCTATGAATATTTCTGGCTAATTGATGATCGAGCAGATTCTATTCTTACTCATTATTCTGTTGCAGTAGCGATTTTAATTGGGCTTGTTTTATTTTCACAAGAGCAGGTAGGGAAATTAGAAGGTATGTTAAAAGGACTTCTAATGTTTGTTTTACTCGCAAGTTACGGCTATTTTGGTTATTTGCACGATATAGTAATCTCGCAAAAGAAATATGATTCGGTCGTGAAGGTAGAGAAAGATATTTCAGAGCCATTTACTGAAAATGACCAACCGTTTACAGTTCCGCCTAAAACAGCGGAAAATAAAATGAAAAAGGTATTTGGTGATATTCCAAAAGTAGCTTATTTTGAGCTAGGGGAATTAACGCCACAAATGGTAAATGGTGAAGCCTTGTATGTAGCACCGATAGAAGTTTCGGGATTTTTTAAAGCACGTAAAGCGGAAACAATTCCAGGTTACGTAACAATGTCAGGTACAAATCCTGATGCGGAAGCGAAATTACATCTTGGATATAAAATGAAGTATGTACCAAGCATGTTTTTCGGTAATAAATTAGAACGTGTCGTTCGAAAAGCGGAGCCAAATTTAATTTTTAAAGGGAAACCAAAATTTGAAGTTGATGACAAAGGAAAACCGTATTATACAATGACATACGGTGAGTTTATTTCAGGAAGATCCGGGTTTGAAGTAGAAGGCGTTGTCGTTGTTGATGCACAATCAGGTGATGTGAAACGATATGATAAAGGGAATGCCCCTAAATTCGTTGATGGTGTATTAAATCATGAAACAGCATCTACGTTAAATACGTACTTCGGAAAATATATTCACGGATTTTGGAATACGAAATTCTCACAAACTGACATGAAGATTCCGACTGAGTGGGGGACGAAGGAAGGCGTTACGCCAATCTTCGGAAAGGATGGTAAACTGTATTACTTTACAGACTTTACCTCTCCGAAAGAAGGAGTAGATTCTGCTCTCGGTTACTCATTAGTTGATGCACGTACAGGAAAGTTGTATTACTATAACGGAAAAGAAGTGAAGGGAATTATGGACGGTTCGGCTGCTACAGAAGTAGTAGATAATTCCTTTAAGAGAGAGAAATGGCATGGAACAATGCCAGTTATTTATAACGTATACGGTAAACCTTCTTGGATTGTACCAGTTATTGATGACGGCGGATTAGTACGTGCTCATACTGTTATATATGCTTCTAATGCAAAAGTGTTTGCGTCAGGTTCGACGCAAAAAGAAGCACTTGAGAACTATAAAAATGCGCTAAGCGGAAGTGGTGATTCATTTAGACCGACTTCAAATGGGAAAGAAGCGCAAAAAGAAGGTACTGTACAACGTGTGTATAAAGAAAAATCAGGTGAAAATACGATTGTGTACGTACTATTAGAAAACGAGCAAAAAGTATTTATGGTACCGGCGAAGAAATTCCCATATGCAATGTTTACAGAAGTAGGAGATCCAATTCAAATCACATATTTAGACACAGGAGAAATGATGGCATCTGTATCTAAATTTACAAATAGTAATTTGAAAAAGTAAAGCGATAGAGATTCTATCGCTTTTTTTACATTATTAAACAGGAAAATACGGTATACTTGACGTATATTTATGTTGTAACTATAATTGTTACGATTCGATATTTATATGAAAGGGTGAATAGAAAAAGTGAATGGAGTTAATCACGAAGTATATAAACCTGTAAAGACAAACAGGTTATGGATGATTCTTGTATTAGGGACACTTACGGCAATTGGGCCATTATCGATTGATATGTATTTGCCTTCTTTACCAAAATTAACGGATGATTTACAAACTGGAGCATCCCTCGCACAGCTTACATTGACAGCTTGTTTACTTGGGCTTTCAGTGGGACAATTATTTGTTGGTTCAATTAGTGATATTTACGGAAGACGCAAACCTCTTATTATCGCTCTTATTATTTATGTTGCTTCTTCTTTACTTTGTGCTGTTGCACCATCGATTTGGAGTTTAGTGCTTTTACGTTTCTTACAAGGTGCTTCAGGATCTGCTGGTATCGTTATATCACGTGCAATGGTACGTGATATGTATTCTGGTTCTGAAATGACAAAGTTTTTCTCACTGCTTATGTTAGTAAACGGAGCAGCGCCTATTTTGGCACCGATTATCGGGGGACAATTATTACAGTTCACATCATGGCGCGGCGTTTTTATCGTTCTTGGAGCAATTAGTGTATTCATGCTAATATCAGCTACTTTCGTATTACGTGAAACATTGCCCCCTGAAGAAAGAGAGACGGGTGGATTATCAGGAACGCTTGCAACATACGGAAAGCTTCTGAAAGATCGTTTATTTATGGGGTATGCATTGTCGCAAGGATTAGTAACAGCTGCAATGTTTGCTTATATTTCTGGTTCACCGTTCGTGTTGCAAAATATATACGGGGCATCACCACAACAGTTTAGTTTGTTCTTTGCAATTAACGGTATCGGTATTATTATTGCTAGCCAAGTTACTGGCCGATTAGCGGGGAAAGTTAATGAGAAGACTTTATTTGTTTCCGGTATTATTATTGCGGCTGTTGGCGGCCTATCGTTACTACTTACAATTGTATTAGGAATAGGGTTAATCGGTGTTTTATGCTCGCTATTCCTTGTTGTATCAAGTGTTGGGGTTGTATCAACAACTGGCTTCTCATTAGCGATGAGAAATCAAAAACAGGCTGCAGGAACAGCATCAGCTTTACTAGGATTATTACAGTTCATCTCAGGAGCACTTGTAGCGCCGCTAGTAGGTATTGGTGGAAGCAATACCGCACTTCCTATGGGTGTTGTTATAGCTCTTTGTGAAATTGGTGCTGTGTTATGTTATTTATTCATGGCAAAAAGAAGTGAAAAGCAGTTTGAACTGCAACAAAAACAAAATTTAGAGGCTTAACAAAAAAGAGCTGATTCAAACATTTCTTTGAATCAGCTCTTTTTTTCATTTCTTTGAAATAACCCATGCAAAAGTTACTTGCATAAAGTGACGATACTGTGACAAAAATGTGGGTATATATATTAAGGAATCATCTTAAGTACAAAATTTAGGATGTTCTCGGTATAATAAAACAAGTGGAGATAAAAGAAACTATAATTAGAAGTAGCTGTAGATAAAAGGAGAATTAAAGATGAAGAAGGTTTTGGGTATTGCTGTAATGGGAGGTATGCTCCTTCTAGCAGGATGTAATGGGAATAAAGAAGCGAAAGAACCGAAAGAAAAGGTGGAGCAATCTACTGAACAGACAGAAGATATGAAAGTGTATCAAGAGGTACATGAAAAGTATGATGCAAAAATGAACAAAGAAATTAATAAAGCGTTACAGTTATTTGAAGTGGCAAAAGAAAAGGGCGGTAAGGAAATAACTAATGCTAAATATAAGGAAGACGTGAAACAGGTAACAACGGGCATGTTAGAAGATATTGATCATATGCGTAAAGAAATTCGTGTTCCGAAGTCGAAAGAACAGGAACATGAATTATATGTTGGTTTCTTAAATGAATCAGAACAATCAATGAAAAAATTGCAGAAGTTAGCAGAAGAAGAAGACTCCTCGTTGATTCGTGATATAGAAATTAATTTTGCAACAGCATCGACATACTATAAACGTTTTCAAACAGAGGCCCAAAAATAACCTTGCGCATGCGCAAGGTTATTTTTTCTTCTTACCATCTCCATCTTCATCCTCGGATACTAATACTTTCTGTTCTTCGTGAAATTCTGAAATTGTTTGTCCAGTAATATTATCGAATGGAGTATAAAAAGAAGTGATACGTTTTTTCTTAATGAAGAGTTTGTAGAAGCCGATGATGACGAGTATGACGATTGTTAATGGCAATCCTATGCTGGCTAGAAGTAAGGGATCCATCGTATAACTCCTTTAAAGTAATTAATTTTATTATAAGTTAAAATAGTGATTTTAAGAAATAACGCCATTAAAAACTGATTTTTCTAAATATATCCAATTTGATTGACTTTTCTTTTTTTCAGAATTATAATTCGAAATATACAATTTGAACCAAATAATAATATAGCAATTTACTTATCCAGAGAGGTAGAGGGACTGGCCCTATGACACCTCAGCAGCGGGTTCTGTAAGATGAACACCGTGCTAATTCCAGCAAGCAAGTCTTGAAAGATAAGTGATGGGCCTTTGTTTATTAAGCCTTGATCTTATTTTTTAAGATCAAGGCTTTTTGTATTTTAAGAAGAGAAAAGGGAGTAATGGGAAAGATACGTCAATAAAACAAAGTAAATTTATGAGTTTAGGGGGTTATCAGAGTGTATGTTGTTAAAAAACTATCAGTTATGGTTTTCACATTATGGGTTATTACGACAGTGACATTTTTAATTATGCATATTATTCCGGGAGATCCATTTTCATCAGATGCGAAAATCTTTCCTGAAGAAGTGATACAAAATATGAGGGCGAAGTATCATCTTGATGAACCGTTATGGAATCAATATGTTGCTTATTTAGACGGTGTAGTTCATTTTGACTTTGGTGAATCCGTTCAATCGACGGGGCAAGGCGTATCAGAGATTATAACGACAGGATTTGGTCCATCAGCAATTATTGGTCTACAAGCACTTGTTATTTCATTGTTAGTCGGGATTGCCGCAGGCACATTTGCCGCGCTATATCATGGGAAAGTGATTGATTATAGTGTGAGCTTGCTTGCGATTCTCGGTATTTCTATTCCTAGTTTTATTTTAGCGCCACTATTTATACAAGTATTCGCCATCCAATTTGAATTACTACCAGTGGCGTCCTGGGGAACCTTCGAGCATACTGTATTACCTTCCTTCGCATTAGCGCTCGGGCCAATCGCGGTTATTACAAGATTTGTTCGCTCTAATATGATTGAAGTGTTGCAGAGTGATTATATTAAGCTAGCGAGAGCGAAAGGTATACCAATTAAGAAAATCATTATAAGACATGCTCTTAGAAATGCAATTGTTCCGGTACTTACATTTGTTGGCCCATTAATGGCTGGACTTTTAACAGGAACTTTCGTGATTGAAAAAATCTTTTCAATTCCTGGTCTAGGAAAATATTTTGTAGATAGTATTTTTAACCGAGATTATCCGGTAATTATGGGAACAACCATCTTCTATAGTGCGCTATTAATTATGTGTATCTTTATTACAGATATCATTCATCGTATTGTTGATCCACGTATTCGTTCTATTACGTAAGGAGGGGAATATTTAAATGGGGGCTTATGAAATTAATGACCAGTTATTAACGAATGAAGAGAAAAAAGAATTAACGATAAATAAAGATCAGCAAACAATTAGCCGAAAAAAGGAAGTGTTTCGCAAGTTTATATCAAATCCTATAGCAGTTTTAGGGGCTGTGACGTTATTACTAATTATTATTTTCTCGCTTATTGGCGAAAGTTTAACGTCATTTACTGCAAGTGAACAAGTAAAAGAAGCAACTAATTTACCGCCTAGTAGCGAGCATTGGTTCGGAACGGACGATTTAGGGAGAGATATTTGGGCGCGTACTTGGGCTGGTGGGAAAATTTCACTAACAGTTGGATTGGTAGCAGCAGCTCTTGATATAGGGCTCGGTGTACTTATCGGAGGGTTTAGTGGATATGTGAGAGGGCGTAATCGTCTTGGAACGTTAATTGATGAGTGGATTATAAGAGGAATTGAAGTGTTATACGGTATCCCATACTTATTAATTGTTATTTTACTATTAATCGTTATGAAACCAGGACTTTTTACAATTATAATTGCCCTTGCGTTAACGGGATGGATTGGCATGGCACGTCTCATTAGAGCGCAAGTCTTGTCTTTAAAACAAAGAGAATTTGTTATCGCAGCAGAGCGATTAGGTACACCTCATATGAAAATTATATATGGGCATTTAATTCCAAACTTAACAGGGATTATTATCGTAAATTTATCATTTACCATTCCAGCAGCTATTTTCTCAGAATCATTTTTAAGCTTTATCGGACTTGGAGTACAATCACCAGCGGCAAGCTGGGGCACGATGACCAACGATGCACTTGGGACGTTACTAAGCGGAGAATGGTGGCAACTATTCTTCCCGGCAATCATGATTGCACTCATCATGTTCGCATTTAATGCAATTGGTGATGGTTTACAAGATGCGATTGATCCGAAAATCGTAAAACGTAATCGAAAGGAGAAAAAACATGGCGCAAATCTTATCTTTAGAAAACGTAACGTTGGCCGTTGAAAAAGAGAATAGTAGGCAAGCAATTGTGAAGCATGTTTCCTTTTCTATTAACGAAGGTGAAATAGTTGCACTTGTAGGAGAAAGTGGCTCAGGAAAAAGTGTTACAGCACAATCAATTATCGGGTTAAATCAAGAATCAATTCATATTGATGATGGAAATGTATCTTTCCAATCAAAGGAATTAACTAATTTACAGGAATCAGAATGGAATCAAATTCGCGGGAAAGATATTTCTTTTATCTTTCAAGATCCGCTTTCATCTTTAAATCCGACGATGAAGGTCGGAAGGCAAATTACAGAAGTAATTTTGCAGCATGAAAAGAAATCGAAGAAAGAAGCAAAAGAAATTGCAATTAACTTACTAAATGATTTAGGCATACATGAAGCAGAGAAACGCTTTGAACAATACCCGTATCAATTAAGTGGTGGTATGAGGCAACGTATTTGTTTGGCCATTGCGTTTGCTTGCCATCCGAAACTTGTAATTGCAGATGAACCTACAACAGCGTTAGATGTAACGATTCAGAAACAAATTATGGGGCTATTAAAAGAGCGAAAAGAAAAACAAAATACGAGCATTTTACTCATTACACATGACTTAGCACTTGTACGTGAAGTAGCTGATCGAGTAGTTGTGATGTACGGGGGACGTGTTGTTGAAAAAGGAATGATACAGGAGGTAATAGGTTCTCCTAAACATCCATATACGAAAAGCTTATTACAAGCAATTCCGAATATGGATGATTCCGAAAAAGTATTACGTGCTATAGAAGGAACGACACCTTCCATTGAAACATTAAATAGCTTTGGCTGTCCTTTTGTAAATCGTTGCCCAGTAGCGATAAAAGAATGTATTCATCGTTTCCCAGAGAGAACGACATATTCTGGGGAGCATAGTTCACATTGTTGGCAACACATTCTAGAGCACAATAAAGCGAAATCAAAAGAGAAGGTGAATGCCTCATGACGACAGATTTAATTACTGTAAAGCAAGTAATGAAAACGTATGGAAGTAAAAATAAAGAAATCGCAGCGTTAAAAGATATAACACTCTCTATCCCAAAAGGAACAACGCTTGGCATTATTGGAGAAAGTGGTTCTGGAAAGACGACACTTGGTAAGCTCATAGCTGGGATCGAGCGTCCAACGTCTGGTGAAATTGATTATAACGGTCAAGTTGTTCACAAGCTGAAGTCAGCTCATAAGCGGGATTTCTTGCAGAAAGTACAGTTCATTTTTCAAGATTCCACAGCTGCATTAAATCCGCGCTGGAAAGTACGCGATATTGTAACAGAAGGCTATATTTCATTCGGTTTAGGCGATAAAGGACTGAAAGATAAGGTCGCAGGTGATGCACTAGAGCGTGTTGGATTAGATAGACGATATATTGATCGCTATCCACACGAATTTAGCGGAGGACAACGTCAACGTATTGCTATTGCAAGAGCACTATTATGTGAGCCAGAAGTTTTAATCCTTGATGAACCAATTTCAGCATTAGATGTTTCACTGCAAATACAAATTGTACATCTGCTGCAAAAGATTCAAAAGGAGCAAGGCTATACATATTTATTTATCGCACATGATTTACCGATGGTTCACTATTTATGTGAAAAAGTGGCTGTCCTATATAAAGGAGAACTTGTTGAATTTGGAAATACGGATGAAGTATTCCGTGATCCACGACATTCTTATACAAAAACATTATTAGCATCAACACCAAAAATTTCAGGTTAAAGGAGAATGTAGGATGAAGAAGTTTTTACTGTTTGTCATTATGACTGTTTTAGCAATTACTTCTGTTGCTTGCGGTAAGAAAGAGACGCAAAAAGCGAGTGCTGGTAAAGGTGAAGGAGATCGATTAGTAACGAATATTAGTAGTGATCCGTATACGCTTGATTCCGCTATTGCGACAGATACTACTTCGAGATATGTAATTGGGAATTTATTTTCAAGTCTATATACTGAGGATAACAATGGGAAAATCCATAATGAGTTAGCGGATAAAGAAGAAGTAAATGCTGATGGGACTGAATATACAATTCATTTAAAGAAAGATATTAAATGGTCAGATGGTTCTCCTGTTACAGCAAATGATTTTGAGTTTGCATGGAAGCGATTATTAAATCCGAAAACGGGTTCTATGAATGCGACAGAAATGTATTTTATTAAAGGTGCAGAGGCATATAATACTGGAAAAGGTGAAGAGGGACAAGTTGGTATTCAAGTGGTTAATCCTCAAACATTAAAAGTAACACTTGAATACCCAGTTGCTTCTTTCAAACAAAAACTAGCAAGTTCATTATTTATTCCACTATCTAAAAAATCAATTGATGATAATAATAAATTAAAAACAGATCCAAAAGAGTTAATTACGAACGGACCATTCACGTTAAAAGAATGGAAGCATAACCAAGCAATTACAGTACAAAAAAATAAAGAATACTATGATAAAAAGGTAACATTAAAAGAAATTGAGTTTCGTATTATTCCAGACTCTAAAACAGCGTATCAATTATTTAAATCAAAAGAATTAGATTTACTAAGTGGTTTACCACAAGAGATGATTGAGAAAGAAAAAGAAAATAAAGAATATAAACGCGTTGCAGGATTTTCATCTTATATTTATTCCTTTAACGTAGAAAAAGAGCCATTTACAAATGCGAAAGTACGTAAAGCATTTTCATTAGCAGTTGATCGTAAATTTATCGTTGAAAAATTGTATAAAAATAATGCACAAGCAGCATATGCATTCGTTCCAGAAGGGGCAAAAACACAAGGTGGTCGTGATTTCCGTAAAGAAAAAGGCGATTATGTAAAATTTGATCCAGTGGAAGCGAAAAAACTATTAGAAGAAGGTATGAAAGAGCAAGGATGGTCTACATTACCTGAAGTAACATTAAAATTCACTACAGATACACAGCATAAAAAAGTAGCAGAAGCAATGCAAGAAATGTTTAAGAAAAACCTTGGTGTAGATATTAAATTAGAAAATAAAGAGTGGAAGAGTTACATCGACACATACAAGCAAAGTGATTTCCAATTAGCTTATATGGGATGGGGAGGTTCTAACTTAGACCCTAGTGCCCGTTTAGAATTATATGCAGGTGATGGTCCAAGTAACTATGCGAAATGGTACAATAAAGAATTTGATAATTTAATTAATCAAGCAAAAACAGAACAAGATGAAAATAAACGTTTTGATATATTGCATAAAGCAGAAGACATTATGTTTGATGAAACACCATTAATCCCAATTATTTTCCCAAGTGCTTCATATTTACAAAAACCATCAGTATCTGGCGTCCAATTCATTATCGGTTCTAGTCCAGAACTAAGATACGTAAAAATTAAAAAATAAAGAAGTAGGCATCTGCCTACTTCTTTATTTTATTTCTCTTTTATATTCTTTTTTCGTTCCATCAGAGAAGACAACTTCTAAAGCGAATTTTTGATAGTCTTTATCAAGCTTGAATACATTTACTACTTGATCAATTACTTCTTGATCTGGTGTGTTTTTATCAAATTTTAATTCTTGTAGAAGAGGGCTTAATTTTGTAATAGCCTCGTCGCCTGTGAACTTTACATCTGTTTTATGGTCTTCAAGTTTTGCTTCCATTTTCTTATCCGCGGCTACATTTTTATAATCAGCTTCGTAGTCTTTCTTCGTATCTTGATAGTCTGCTTTTAAATCAAATTCATTAAAGTTTAGTTTTAAATCTGCAGGAGCTTCATTTTTTGCTTCTTCAGTTGTCTTTTTATTAGAAGTTGTATCTTCTTTTGCAGGAGCTTTACATCCTGTTAATGCAGGTACTAGCATAAGAGCTAATAAAGCTGATAGTAAAATTCTCATTATAAATTCCTCCTTATGTAACTTCTTTCTATACAAGTTTTTCCCAAAATCATGTAATTATGTATAAGTACAATAAATTATTTCTTTGAGGGGATTATGTTTTCAGTTGTTTATTTTTGTATAAAAATGGTAATTTCGTTGTTGACAATTATTAGAAAAGTTATATAATCTAAATGTAAGTGATCACTTGCATGAGGAAGAGGGGATTTTATGGCGCGCTCAAAGACAGCAGAAAAAATCATTCAAGCAGCAATTGAATTAGTGAAAGAAAAAGGATATACAGCAGCAACAACGAAAGAAATTGCAATGCGTGCTGGCGTTAATGAAGTAACGATATTCCGCAATTTTAAAAGTAAGAAGGGTGTTATTGAAGCTGCAGTTGCTGAATTTTCATATATACCGCATTTAAAGCAATTTTTGCAAACAGAAATTGTGTGGGAATTAGAAACAGATTTGAAGAACTTAGCAAGGCATTATCATAAATTTTTAAATAGCATAAAAGATATTATTTCTATCGGTATACGTGAGGCGAGAGAATTTCCAGAATTAGATGAGGAAATCTCTAAAATTCCAAAAGGATTAAAAGAGGAATTAATAATTTATTTTGCCAAGATGCAGGAACAAAACAAGATTATTCATACAAATATTGAGGCACAAGTAATGAATTTTATATGGATTAATTTTGGTTACTTCCTGTCTAAATTGCGTTTTGAAAGTCGACTTATGGAAATCGATGATGAGAAATTTATTGAGAATAATATAGTTTTATATGCTAGGGCTTTAAGACCCTAGTATTTATTTAAAATAAAATACAAGTAAGTACTTGCTTGCTAAATAGGAGAGCGGGAAGATGGATACATTAAAACAGTTTTTAAAGCGACCAGGTACGTATGTAGGAATGGTAGTAGCGCTATCGTTCCAACTTATTTTCTTTTGTGTTTGGTTAACGGCGTATGATGGAGTGAATGAAAGAGCAGATCAAATGCGTATCGCTATTGTGAATGAGGATGGAAATATAGGTAGTAAAATAGCAGAAGGCTTACAGAGAAATTTACCATTTCAGGTGAAAGTAGAACGGTCTGTGGAAAAAGCAAACAAAGAAATGAATGACCATGTGTACGATATGATTATTGAAATTCCTGCTTCTTTTTCAAAGAATATAAATGAAACAGGAAAATCAAATTTAAACTTCCACATTAATCAAGCGAATGCCATGATGGCAAAGCAAATGATGGAAGGAGCTGCAAAACAAATTCGAGACAATGTAAATAAAGAGATAACAAGTTATAAGAAACAAGCGATTGTTGGGAAATTACAAGCTGTAGGGTCTGAGAATGTAGAAGTGATAAAAGGTTTAACAGAAGATTCAATTGGTTTTACAGTTCATAAAGTAAATGATGCAAAAGGATTTTCGGCTAATATGGTACCACTAATGATGGTATTAGCTTCATTTGTAGGAGCAATGATCATGAGTATGGAACTATCAAAAGTTGCAAAGGAAATAAAGAACGATTGGAGTAATTTCGTATCAAGACAAATCATTAACGGTACAGTATCAATTTTACTTGCATGTATTACAATTGGCTTGATGAAAGGATTCCAAATTGAAATGCATGAAACAGTATGGAGTATATTGATGTTTCAAGCAATAGTCTTCTGCGCATTTCTTTCATTAACACAAATGTTCATAACTGTTTTCGGAAATGCAGGTATGATTTTTAATATTATCTCGCTATCGTTACAACTTGTAAGTTCAGGTGTAATCGTACCACATGCAATGCTTTCTAAAACATATCAAACGATCGGTGAATTATTTCCCGCAACATATGCAGCGAATGGTTATTATACAATAATATTTGGCGGAGTTAGTTTAGAGGGGAATATTATTTCATTATTACTTATTATACTAGTTACACAATTGGTAACAGGAATCACTATAGGTATAAAAGGAATGGCAAAGGGAAGAGGTTCTATAGTTAGAGAAGTATAAAATAAAAAAGGTATCCTTCATGGGATACCTTTTTTATTTTATTATTTTGCAACTTCTGTCCACTTGTAGTTAAACTCACCGCCGAAGTCAGTTGTTACAAGTCCTTTAATGAAAGAACGTTGTAAGTAAGAACGACCTTGTTGGTATAAAGGAGCGACAGCACCATCTTGTAATAAGATTTTTTCAGCTTGCTTCATTGCTTCAAAGCGAGCTTTTTCATCGCCAGCTAAATCGGTTTTCACTTTATGAATTAGCTCATCGTACTCTTTATTAGAGTATTTATCGAAGTTATAAGCACTATCTGTTGTAAATAAGTCTAAGAATGTAATTGGGTCAGCGAAGTCAGGGCCCCAGCCATCAATTCCGATTTCATAATCACCACTTAATAGTAGTTTCAACTGTTGTTTACGTGGTTGTGGTTTTAAATTCACTGTTAATCCATCTAGATTTTTTTCTAATTCACCTTTTAAATATTCACCAGTCTTTTTAGCTAAAGCATTATCACTTGTTAATAGTTCAATTGTTACTTTGTCAGTACCAAGTTCTTGCTTCGCCTTTTTCCAGTTTTCTTTCGCTGTTTTCACATCATCTTTGACTAGATTTCCATTCTCTTTACGGAAGTCATTACCGTCTGGACTTTTTGCGAATTTCGCAGGAACCATTCCTTCAGCTGGAATAGCACCGTTATTTAAAATTGTTTCTACGTACGCTTTTTTATTCATTGCTCCGTTAATAGCAAGGCGTGCATGTTGATTTTTTAATACTGCATTTTTCTGATTTAGTCGTAAGAATTGAATGCCGACTTCAGCGCGTTCCTTGAAGTTTGGATCGCCCTTATATTTATCAACAAACTCCGCAGTTAAAGCAACACGGTCAATTTGTCCTGAATCATATAAGTTAACTTCTGTAGACTTATCTTTAACGACATTGAAGTTGATTTCTTCTAATTTTACAGTTTTAGCATCCCAATAGTTAGGGTTCTTCTTCAATTGAAAGCTTTGTTCGTGTTTCCAGTTATCTAATGTGAAAGCACCATTGTAAATTAAATGATTTGTTTCTAAACCGTATTTGTCACCTTGAGATTTTAAATAGTCTTCATTAATTGGTAAGAATGTTGAAAATGTCGTTAAGCTTAAGAAGTAGGGAACAGGGCGATCTAGTTGTACTTCTAAAGTTTTGTCATCAAGAGCTTTGATGCCTAATTGATCAACTGGTAATTGTTTTTGGTTTATTTGTTTTGCATTCTGTACATCGAAGAATAAGAATGCATATTCAGCTGCTGTATCAGGGTTTACGGCACGTTGCCAAGCGAAGACAAAGTCCTTTGCTGTAACAGGAGTACCATTTGACCATTTTGAATCGCGCAGGTGGAATGTATATTTTGTTTTATCGGGACTAACGTCAACCGACTCAGCAACACCAGGAATCGGTTTATTATCTTCTCCCATTGCATATAAACCTTCAAAAACATTTCGCATTACGTTCATGGATTCCGTATCCGTTGCTTTTGCAACATCCATTGTTGGAATTTCTGAAGCGAATGATAAGTTAATTGCCTGTTTATCAGGTGCTTTATCGTTCGCTTTCGCTCCGCTTGCATTATCTTTATTTCCCCCACAAGCAGTTAGTAGTAGACTTGCCCCTAAAACAGATGCAACAACAGGTACAACTTTTTTCTTCATTGTTCTTTCCTCCCTAAATGTGTTGTTCGTAACGTCATAATGTCCATGTCTTGAAGTAGCTATAGAAGGAGATAAAACCTATTATAGATATTTGTTTATAGGTAATCAGGTGTTCTATATGTATATACATGCTGAACTGTAATCTATCGTTATATGTTTCAACGTAGTAGACATTATGTTTTGATGGTGAAATATTTCGTCTCTTTGATTATTTAGAATATTAACACTGAAAAGAACTATATGTCAATAATAAAAATAGAGTGTTAATTTCTTGAAATAATATATTAAAAAAGTAGATTCACTCATATTAAGGAATCTACTTTTAATATATTTTGCCAAAAAAACAATGGGAGTTGGTGGAAACACGATGATTAAAGTCGCATTTTATTTTTCAATTTTTGCCCATTTGAAGTTTAATTGACCTGCAAAGTCTACTTGTACAATTCCTTTTACATAAGAACGCTCTAGATAAGATTCTCCTTTTTGGTAAAGAGGAGCGATAACAGAGTCCTTAAATAAGATTTTTTCTGATGCTAGTAACGCTTCCCAGCGAGCTTTTTCATCACCAGCCAAGGTAGTTTTAACTTTTTCAATTGTGTCATCAAACTCTTTATTAGAGTAATGATCTAAGTTGTAAGGGTTATTCGTCGTAAATAGTTCAAGGAATGTAATTGGATCAGCAAAGTCAGGGCTCCAACCGTCAATTCCAATCTCGTAGTCACCTTTTAATAAGAGTGAAACTTGTTGTTTACGTGGTTGCGGTTTTATATTTACTGTTAAGCCATCTAAATTCTTTTCTAGTTGCCCTTTTAGGAACTCACCAGTTTTCTTCTCAAGGTCACCATCACTTGTTAATAATTCTAATGTTATCTTTTCAGAACCAAGTTCTTTTTTTGCTTTCTTCCATAATTCTTGTGCAGATGTTGTATCAACTTTTGTTAAATCGCCGTTTGCAGTACGGAAGTCTTTTCCATCAGGCCCTTTTGCAAAGTTTTTCGGCACGAGACTAAAGGTTGGTGTAGAGCCATCATTTAATAACGTATTTACAAAGGATTTTCGATCAATTGTTTGATCGATTGCTTGGCGTGCAGAAACGTTTTGAAGTACTTTGTTTTGTTGATTCATACGTAAAAACTGTACCCCTACATTCGGACGTTCTTTGAAGTTAGTATCCTTTTTATATTTATCAACGAAATCAGATGTTAGTTTTATACGGTCTAATTGTTTGGATTCGAATAAATTTACTTCTGTTGATTTCTCTTTCACAACGTTGAAATTGATTTCTTCGAGTTTGACATTATCTTTATCCCAATAGGTAGGGTTTTTCTTAAATTTAAAGCTTTGTTCATGCTTCCAATCGCTTAGTGTAAAAGCTCCGTTGTACAAGATTTTGTTATCTTCTAAAGCGTACTTATCACCTTGTGATTTAAAGAATTCCTCGTTAATTGGTAGAAATGTTGGGAACGCTGTTAAGCTAATAAAGTACGGAACAGGGCGTTCTAATTCTACCTCAAACGTATGGTCATCAATTGCTTTTACACCAAGTTGATCGGCTGGAAGTTCTTTGTTGTTAATTTTTGTTGCATTTTTAATATCAAAGAATAGAAATGCATATTCAGAGGCTGTTGCTGGATCGACAGCTCTTTGCCAAGCGAAGACAAAATCTTTCGCTGTAACAGGAGTGCCGTTTGACCATTTTGAATCTCGTAAATGGAATGTGTATTTCGTTTTATCGCCATTTACTTCATGAGATTTTGCAACGCCAGGGACAGGTTTGTTACCTTCACCAAGATTATACAAACCTTCAAATACGTTTCTCATTACTTGACCAGAATCAGTATCTGTAGCACGAGCTGTATCCATTGTTCGTATTTCAGTAGGTGAAGATAAGTTTAAAACCTGTTTACTAGGTGCCTCGTCTTTTGCATTTGCTCCGCTTGCTTCGTTTTTATAACTGCCGCAACCAGTTAATAAAATACTTACTCCTACAACTGATGCAATACCGGGTACAAACTTCTTTTTCATTTGATTTTCCTCCTAAATGGTTAATAAGATTGGATGATGATGAGGGAATGAAAAACAAAAAATCCCTCTTTTCATATTGAGAAAGAGGGATTTTTACGTACAAGTTATGCACCCGTATATAAACGAAGTCCCTCATTCTATCTTTCAAGCACAAAGCTTGCAGGAAGTGGCACAGTATTCAAAATGAACCTGTTGCCGAGGTTTCAAAGGGCCAGTCCCTCCACCTCTCTTGATACAATGAGTAAACGAATAAATTTTATTAATTTTTGTGTTTCTTTGATAATTCAAAATCTTACACCTTAGATAATGAAGTGTCAATCAAATGGAATATAGTTTAAATTTTCAGTTTTATTAAAAATAAAAAAACCACTGCATATGGCAGTGGTTTCCCTATTAGAAGTTAAAGTTATCCGGATCTGGACCAACGCGATGATCTTCATTTAGAGCTTGAATTGCTTTCATGTCATCAGCACTTAATTCAAAATCGAATATATTTGCATTTTCAATAATGCGATGTTCTTTAATAGATTTAGGGATTGTTACAACTTCGTTTTGTAGATCCCAGCGTAAAATAACTTGTGCAGTCGATTTATTATATTTTGTCGCAATGTCTTGTAATGTTGGGTTATCCAGTAGCTGTCCTTGCATTAATGGTGACCAAGCTTCAAGCTGGATATTATGTTCTTTACAGAAAGTGTGTAACTCTTCTTGTGCTAAACGTGGGTGGTATTCCACTTGATTGACCATTGGCTTAATTTCAGCAATTTCAAATACGTCTTGTAAGTGATGAATGTGGAAATTGCTCACACCAATAGCGCGAACACGGCCATCTTTATAAAGCTTTTCTAATGCTTTCCATGATTCAGTATATTTCCCTTTTACAGGCCAATGTACTAAATATAAATCTAAATAATCTAGACCTAATTTCTCTAATGTAGTTTCAAATGCTTGAAGTGTTGTTTCATATCCTTGATCGCTATTCCATACTTTTGATGTGATAAATAATTCTTCACGTGCAACACCTGATTCACGGATCGCTTGTCCAACGCCTTCTTCGTTTTGATAAATTGCTGCAGTATCGATACTACGGTAGCCATTTTTAATTGCTGCTTTTACAGATTCAATTACTTCTGAACCATCTTCTACTTTAAAAACACCTAAACCGAACCAAGGCATTTTTACGCCGTTATGTAATGTTGTATAGTCTTTTAAACTTGTTAAATTCATATTATTTCCCCCTAGCTTTTTTGTTTGTTGCTTCTACTGCTTTTTGAATTGCCTCTGAAAAATTATATTCATATAAAGCTTTGAGACCCTCAGCTGTGGAACCACCTGGTGTTGTTACTTGTTCGCGGAGGTTAGCTGGATCTTGCGTTTGTTCAAGCATAGAAGTAGAGCCGGAAATCATTTGAATGACAAGGTGTTTTGCGGTTGCTTCATCGACTCCATAACTTTTTGTTGCTTCAATTAAGCTTTCGGCAAAGTAATAAAGGAAAGCAGGTGCACTTCCAGTAACTGCGGTAAGCTGATGAACTTCCTCTTCAGTGCAAAGTTGCGAAGTACCAATGCCTCTTAAAAGCAGTTGCAGGGTTTCTTGATGCATCTCGTTTACTGATCGTCCCATTGTATATAAGGAGATAGACTTTCCGATTTCGGCAGCTGTATTTGGCATAATCCAAGCAACAGGTGTCCCCCCGGGAAGTCTTTCTTCTAAATAAGATGGGCCAATGCCAGCGGCTACCGTTACGACAAGTTGATTCGATAGTAACGGAGATAATTCTGCTAATAATTCTTCATGTGCAGAAGGTGGCATTGCTAAAACAATCGTATCAACAGATGTAACATGCTGCTTCCAATCTGTTGTAGTAGACACATTATATCGTGCTCGTAATTGTTCTAGCTTTTCTACGTTGCTTCGGTTAGAAACGATAATTTCTTCGATGTATTCTTTACTTGTTGTAAGTAGTCCAGCAAATATAGCTTCTGCCATACGACCGGCACCAATAAATAAAATTCGATGTTTATTAGGCATATCCTTTATTCCTTTCTGATGAGAATATGTTATAAAAAACGATACCATTTTTAAGAGAATTTTGTAAAAAGAAACGGCTTGTAGTGGAGAGAATACAATTGGAGGGAAGGAAGGCTATATAAAAAGGACTATGAAGATTATTATATTTGAAAAATAATTATAATCAAAAATCCCTGAAGCATTTATGCTTCAGGGATTGATAAATTATAAGCTTATGCTTTCGTCATACCAAGCAATACAGCGCCACCGATAATTAAAACACTACCTAGTGCAATAAAGATCAATTGACGTTTTGTTTTCTTTTCACCTAAGAATACGATTGCACCGAATGTTGAGATAACGATTCCAGTTTGAGATAATGGGAAGCTTGTTGCTACTCCGACACGTGGTAATGAAAGAAGTAAGAATAAGTTTCCAGTTCCCCATAGTAAACCAGATAAAGCATTACGGATTGCATATTTGTTAAATGGTTTATGTTTAGATGTCAGTACAACCGCACCAACAAACATACCAACTGCTTGTGGTAAAATAGCAGACCAACCATCGATATTATACCAACGAATAATAATTACATATACAAGGTAGCCGAAAGTAGAAACAATTAAAGTAAGAAGTCCTTTTTTCAATTGTCCTGGTGGCTGTGCATTTTCTTTGTCATCTAGTGATGTGAATACAACACCAACTACGATTAATAGGATTGCAATCGTTCCCAGAACAATCGTTGTTGTAGTAGTCCACTCACGGAAAGCGATAACCCCAAAGATAGAAGTTGCAACAAGTTGCATACCAGTAGAAATCGTTACAGTAGTTGAAACACCTAGTTTTTCAACTGTTTTTAATTGGTTTACTTGTCCTAAAGCCCAGAATAAACCTGAAATAAAACCAACAATCAAGACTGTCATTGTTAAAGCTGGTTGAGTAAATACATACATAATTGTTGCGAAGAATAGAGCACCGATTGTCATACCTACCGTTTGGCTGTATGCACCACCGCCCATTTTTACGCTTACTAATAAGATGTTTCCCCATGCGATTGCAGGAAGAAGCGCTAATAAAATGTCCATTACAAGACTCCCTTCGGTTTTCTATACCAATATAATTACATATCGTTCTAACGATCGGTAATGCCCCACTAATAGAGTAGAAGATTACCGATCGCTAAAACAGGATGAAGAACTTACGATATAAATGCGTTTTCATTTCTTCATTTTTTGAAACACCTCCATATAATAACAGGAAATTGCCTATTTTAGAAAGTGAATTCAAATAAAATGTATATTTTAATAAAAGGTAAAATTCAGTTATTTCCCATCGGTATATTTTATTTCCTAAGAAATAAAGAAGCAGCTTCGAAAAAAGCTGCTTTAAGAGTTAGTAATTCTTTTATTAATAAGCTGAATACATAGCAGAAATAGAAGTGACATACTAATAGTGATAACTACAAGTGTCCAGGCGAGTTGCATATTACTTGCATCAATCGCCATATAAATTGCAGTTGGGATAGTCTGTGTTTTACCAGGAATGTTCCCAGCAAACATGAGTGTAGCACCAAACTCACCGAGCGCACGAACAAAGCTCAAAATCATTCCGCTTAGTAAGGAAGGAAATGCAAGCGGGAGTGTCACGTGTAGAAAAACTTGATATTCACTGGCACCAAGGTCACGAGCACTTTCTTCAATTTGTACATTCGCAATAGAAAATCCTGTTTTTGCTGATTGGTACATAAGCGGAAATGCAACGACTGTAGAAGCAATGATCGCAGCAGTAGATGTGAACATAATGGACTGCTGAAACAATGATTCTATCCACATTCCAATGGGACTATTATTTCCAAAAATGATAATGAGAAAAAAGCCAATTACAGTTGGCGGAAGTACCATTGGTAATAAGAAAATAGTTTCTAATATTACTTTATATCTCCATGAGGAGCGTGCTAGCGCTCGCCCGATAATCGTCCCTAAAATTGTAACGATAATGGTGGCGTATGCAGCTACTCGTAAAGATAGAAAGATCGGTGACACAATAGCATCAAAGCTCATGGCAATTATGATAGGACTGTAAATCCATATTTTTTAAAGATAGATTGTGCATCTTTTGACTGCAAATACTCATAAAATGAAGTCGCCTCTTTCTTGTGCTTAGATTCTTTTATAACACCTAAAGGATAGTGAATTGGCTCATGAGAAGTAGCTGCTGCTGTCTCACCAATCTTTACTTTGTCTGAAATAAGAGCATCTGTTTTGTATACGATACCGGCATCGACATTGCCTGTCTCTACATATGTTAACACTTGGCGAACGTCTTTTGTAAACACGACTTTATTTTGAATGTCATTCCAAAGATTTTCATGTGTGAGAGAAGCCTTTGCATATTTTCCCGCAGGTACGGATTCAGGTGTACCAAGTGCGATTTTCTTTATTTTTTCATCTTTTAAATCTTGGAATTTTGCAAGAGAACTATCTTTTGGGACAACTAGAACTAGTTCATTTCCAAGAAGATTTTTCCCTTCTTTTTCATCAATGAATCCTTTTTTAACAAGAGTTTGGAATTTATCTTCTGCTGCAGAGAAGAATAAATCAGCAGGCGCGCCTTGTTCAATTTGTTGTTGAAGTGCACCAGAAGCACCGAAGTTAAAAGAAAGTTGAATAGTTGGTTCTTTCTCTTTATATTGCTTTTCAATTTCTTTTAATGCATCTTGTAAGCTAGCGGCAGCTGATACAGTCAGTTCGACTGTTTTTCCCTCTTTAGCAGCTGACTTTTCTTTCTTTTCCACGCTTGTACAAGCAGCACTAAATATAAGAAGGAAAGAAAGTATAAGTGCCCCAATAGATCGGAATGTGAATTTGTTCATAAAAAAATCCCCTTTCGTTTTGACATATTCAATTATAACTAATTATAACTAAATATAACTAGTTATAATTAAATGTAATTTGAACGATATGGTTGTTTTTAAAAAATAGGAGAAATATTCTTTTCTTTGTTACAATGAAGGAAGAAAGTGAGGAATCGTCTATGGATCATCATTCCTACACAACGGAAGAAGTAGCGAAGCGATTAAAAGTATCAAAATTAACTGTATACGACTTAATTAAAAAAGGAGAACTTCCTTCTTATAGAGTTGGTAGACAGATGCGCATTGATGCAGCGGATTTAGAACAATATATAAAGCAAATGAAAACAGGAAAGATACAAGTTACTTCTGTAAAGAATGACGATAGTAGTATCTTGAATACATGCATTATTAGCGGGCAAGAACTAACGTTAGATATGCTGGCAAAACGTATAGAAAATCGATTGCCAAATTCTAATGTATTAAGAGCGTATCAAGGTAGTTTAACGAGTTTAGTGAAGATGTATCAAGGAGAAGGAAGTGTAGTTAGTTTACACTTATTTGATGGTGAAACGGGTACATATAATGTTCCTTACGTAAAACGTATTTTAGTCGGACAACCATGTATTATGATTAATTTATTATCAAGGAATGTTGGGTTTTATGTGCAAAAAGAGAATCCAAAAAATATAAAAACATGGGCTGATTTATCTCAGTCATCTATACGATTTATAAATCGAGAAAAGGGTTCTGGTATTAGGGTATTAGTGGATGAGCAATTGCGAATTCAAAAAATAAATAAAGAAGATATTAGCGGGTATGAATGGGAAGAATCGAATCACCTTGGTGTTGCCTCGCAAGTTGCGAATGGAAAAGCTGATGCTGGGGTAGGATCAGAAAAGTTTTCACAAATTGTGAACGTAGACTTTATTCCAATCATGAAAGAGCAGTATGATTTAGTGATTTTGAAGAATAAAGAAAATGAAGAGCTGATCGAGGTCATGAAAGACATTCTGCGATCGGAAGAATTTCATGATGAATTAAAAGCGATTGGCGGATACGATATGACGAAAACAGGTCAAATTATATATGAAACAAACTAAAAAGCTGCTTGTCTATAAGACGAGCAGCCTTTTCTATATATAAAGGGGTTTGGGGAAACGAATTGTTAAACAAGACTTTGAGCAAGTATGTAAATGAAAGCTGTAAGAAGAGCTGCTCCACTTGCAAGTCCGATAAAGTCTGATTTGTTAAATGTAATGATGTTCATAATAATCTCTCCTTATTTGTTTAATGTAGTTGCAACTGCTTTTGCATCGATAAGTGCGGATAGCACCATGCTCATTGTATTTAAAAATTTGTTTGATTTCATTTTGTTCATCATGCGTATCCGCTCCTTTTCGAATTGTTGTTGCCCTGCTTTATGTCTTAATTATATGAAATATGGACGCCTGCAACTATCGAATTAGCTTACGGGAGGATTACACTTTTGTAAGAAAAAAAGACATTCGTGTAAGAATGTCCTTTAAAGCATATTGATATGATGATGCTCTTCAATTGTTTTTAAAAAGCTACGCATTGAATTCGTCATATAGCTATCTTTACGGCGTATGAAAACCGTTGAAATACTACCATATTTTTCAGGGATTGCATGACAATGTACCTTACCAGCTTTAGAAAGGTGGTGGACAGCAGACTGTGGTACGAGTGTAATTCCAAGGCCAAGTGCAACACTGTTTAATATTGTCTCTAATATATTAAATTCCATAATTCTCTTTGGCAGCAAACCTTCATCTTTCAGCCAACGTTCTAGCTTGGAACGGTATCCACATCCTTGATTAAAAACGAGTAGGGGCGTCGTAGTGAATTCTTCTATATGAAAAGCTTTATTTTGTGTAACAAGCATTAATTTTTCGGTACTAACATCGTATTGTTCAATTAATGGATGTTTAATAGGACCTGATATAAATGCACCATCTAATTGGTGATCGATTACTTCTCTAATAAGTTCTTCTGTTAGACCAGCTTGTAATGATAGATCGACATTTGGATAGCTCTTATAGTAAGAAGACAAAATGGTAGGTAATGTGCTTACTGTTTCGACTGTACCAATTTTTAATATACCAGATGGTGTTTCGCTATCTAAAAACACTTGTTTTAGCTCTTCAACATCTTGCAAAATTTTATGAACATAAACGAGCATTTTTCTACCTTCAGCTGTTAAAGTCATGCCTCGTTTATGACGGTAAAAGAGCGGTGTTTTCAGCTCGTTTTCTAATTGTTTAATACGTGCGGTTACATTTGATTGTACGTAATTTAATTCCTTTGCTGCGCCGCTTACACTACCACGGTCGGCAACGCTTTGGAAGATTTGTAAGTCTCGTAATTCCATTTTATGCTCCTCCTTGATGTTAACTATCATTATAAATGATAGTTAACATCATTTTGAATCATTTTACGTGATATATTTTTTCTTTTACAATTCTCTTTGTGCAAATAGAAAGAAGTGGGGGATTACGGTGAGAAGAAGTCAAATGATAATAGGTGCGTTCGCATGTTTAATTGCAAGTATGTCATGGGGAGCAATGTTTCCTGTTGCTGATCATGCACTAGAATACATAGATCCATTTTATTTTTCACTTATTCGCTATGGGGCGGTAGCAATAGTGCTGATGGTATTATTGTTAATGAAAGAAGGACAGAAAGCATTTCGTTTAGAAGGAAGAGGAAAGTTACTCGTCTTTTTTGGAACGATGGCGTTTACCGTATATAATGTATTAATTTTTCTAGGGCAAATGTTAATGGGGAAATCAGGTGTAATGGTAGCTTCTATTATGGAGGCACTGATGCCGATGATTTCCATTTGTATTCTATGGGGATATAAACATATAAAACCGAAAAAGTATATGATAACGAGCATGATTATCGCTTTTGTAGGAGCTATATTTGTTATTACAAAAGGTGACATGAGTTTCTTTTTAACATTGAAAGATAACATGTTTTCACTAGCATTTATATTTGTTGGTGTTGTAGGCTGGGTTATTTATACGATGGGTGGTCAAACATGTAGCGATTGGTCAACATTACGTTATTCTACGTTGACATGTGTATTTGGTACAACTGTCACGGGGATTATAACGGTAATCATTACGGCGCTTGGATATGTATCAATTCCGAGTATGGAAACGATCTCTATTGTGAAGTATGACTTGTTATTTATGATGACATTACCAGGTATCGTAGCACTACTTGCTTGGAACTACGGCGTGAAAATCTTATCATCAATTAATGGTATTTTATTTATTAACTTTGTGCCAATTACTACTTTAGTTATTATGATGATGCAAGGGTATAAAATAACAATATTTGATATTGTAGGAACATTATTTGTTATTGCAGCGCTTATTCGTAATAATGTTTGTCAGAGAAAAGAAGAAAATATAAATAAACAAGTTTTACAAGAAAAGCAATTGCGCCAAGCTGTTTAATAGGCAACTGGAGGATTTTATATGTTAGAAAGTTTATTGTTTTTCTTTGCTGCTGGAGTTGCCTGCGAGCTTGCAGCGATTAATCGAAATGGTCGTAAGAATATAAAACAACAAGCTGAACTGATACAGCTTTTAAAAGAATTGAAGGAAAGAAAAAATTAAAAAGACGACCGGGCATAGACGGTCGTCTTTTTCTATATAAAGGGGAAAGGGGACACAAAGTTATACAAGCGTTGCGGCGTAAATAAAAGTAGTAAGAAGAATTGAGCCGCTAGCTAGTCCTAAAAAATCTAATTTGTTAAAAGTGATGTTATTCATAATACATTCTCCTTATTTGTTTAATGTAGAAGCAACAGCTTTTGCATCGATAAGAGCGGAAAATACCATGCCCATTGTATTTAAGAAATTGTTTGATTTCATTTTGTTCATCATATAGATCCGCTCCTTTTCAAATGGTTGTTGTTTCTTTCTGACTTAATTGTATGAAAAATTATAAGAAGTAACTATCGAATTAGCTTACAAGAAAATTACACTTTTGTAAGAATTGAAATTTAACAATAAATACTTATTTTTATTACCAACTCCTAAAACTTAGTGTTATAATCGTTGTAAGAAAATCATTATACTTCGGATATTCAGAAAGGAACGAAACAAATGTATAAACCAATTACATTTTCGTTGAAATATATATTTAAAATGGCTGGGAAGGTAGAAGTGCAAGGGAGAGAAAAATTACCGGAAGATGGCCCTTACGTTGTTGCGTGTACACATACAAGTTTTATGGATGTTTTAATGTTAGCGACAGGAATGTATCCAACCCAAATTCATTACATGGCAAAAAAAGAATTGTTTGAAGGGAAATTTAAAAATTGGTTTTTTAAAAATGTAAATGCATTCCCTGTAGACCGTGCGAATCCAGGGCCAAGCACATTGAAAATTCCATCGCGTTTATTAAAAGAAGGAAAAGTAGTAGGTATTTTCCCGAGTGGAACGAGATCATCAGAAGATGTTTCATTAAAAGCTGGGGCTGTTACGATTGCAATGCGTTCTAACGTTCCATTAATACCAGCAGCTTATGTTGGTCCATCAAGTGTAAAAGAATTGATAAAAGGAAAAAAGGCACGATTGATTTTTGGAGACCCAATTCAAATTGATGCTGAAGAACAAATAGATCGAAAAACGGCTATGAAAATGATGACAGATCAATTAAATGAAAAGTTTGAAGAACTAAAGGAAGCTCTTCAATCAAATCAAAAGTAAGAAAAGACGACCGGGCATAGACGGTCGTCTTTTCTATTACTATTTATAATAAAGGGGAAAGGGGACGCAAAGTTATACAAGCGTAGCAGCGTAAATGAAAGCAGTAAGAAGAACCGAGCGGCTAGCAAGTCCTAAAAAATCTAATTTGTTAAAAGTGATGTTGTTCATAATATATTCTCCTTACTTGTTTAATGTAGAAGCAACAGCTTTTGCATCGATAAGAGCAGATAATACCATGCCCAGCGTATTTAAGAAATTGTTTGATTTCATTTTGTTCATCATATTAGATCCGCTCCTTTTCGAATGGTTGTTGCCCTGTTTCTAACTTAATTGTATGAAATATAGCGGAGAGTCACTATCGAATTAGCTTACAGGAAAATTACACTTTTGTAAGAGAAACGAGTGAAGGTGTAATGATAAGAAGATTTGACATATGTTCATGAGATTCATTAAGTTAAAGGTAGAGGTGAGTGTATGGCTAATATTAAAGATATTGCAAAGATGGCTGGGGTTTCAGTTACGACTGTTTCGAGGGTATTAAATGATCATCCGTATGTAAGTGAAGAAAAAAGGAAAATTGTTTTAGAAATAGTTGAGAAATTGAATTACTCACAAAATGCAAATGCTGTTCATTTATCAAAAGGGAAGACGAATATTGTTGGTGTGATTTTACCTTATATTAATCATCCGTGTTTTGATGCGATGGTGGGTGGAATGATGGAAATTGCGTTAGCTCACAATTATAGAGTGCTTCTTTGTCAAACGAATTACAATAAAAAAGAAGAAATGAAAAGTTTACATATGTTGAAAACAAAGCAACTAGATGGTCTAATCATTTGTTCTCGTGCGAATGATTGGGAAACGATAGAGCCGTATGCTTCCTATGGGGCAATTGTTGCTTGTGAAGATAATGATATTTCGAATATCTCAAGTGTATATACGAATCATTCGGCCGCTTTTCAATTAGGAATGGATTATTTAATCGAAAAAGGTTATAAAAAAATTGGTTATTGCACGGGAAGGAAATTAGGACCGAGTAGTCAAAAGCGTTTTGATGTTTATAAACAGCAATTGCAATCTATAGATGAAGAAGTGGATGAAGAATGGATTTTCACAGAATGTTTTACATTAGAAGATGGCGTGAGAGTGGCTCATAAATTAAAGGGGATGCAGCATCTTCCTGAAGCATTAATAGTAGCAGGAGATGAAGTAGCGATTGGGGTGATGACAGAAGCTGAAAAATTAGGTATTCAAGTTCCTAAAGATTTAGCGATTATTGGTTTTGATAATCAACCTATTTCGCAAGTGTTGCAACTTACAACCATTGATCAAAATTTAAAGGAGATAGGTAAAAAGGCCTTTGAAATGTTTTACAGGCAAATAAGTGATGAAAGTTCTAAACAAGAAAAGGTGGAAATTCCATACGAACTTGTGGAACGCTCTACAGTTTAATCTTAATCCGTTATGTGTATAATCGCATAACGGATTATTTTTTTGAAATATCTTTGACAGGAAACGCGTTTCATACTTTATAACGGAGTTAAACCGGTCTGTAATAATCCATGGATTCTTTTCAAAAATAGTATTTGGAGGGATATGCATGAATGAACTTTTATTGAGTATGAAAAAGTATATAGAGGATGATGAAAAGATTTTGGCTTTTGTAGTAGGGATATTTGAGAAGGATGATTTTACGCTATCGTATCAACATGGGATTTTTGCTGCTACTACTAGACGTCTCCTCTTTTACGGGAAATTTCTATACTATC
The DNA here is from genome assembly GCF_050524305.1 of Bacillus silvicola. Lineage (NCBI taxonomy): Bacteria > Bacillati > Bacillota > Bacilli > Caryophanales > Bacillaceae > Bacillus > Bacillus silvicola. Next base: position 1,007,306 of record NZ_JBNGVC010000013.1, on the reverse strand, counting down.
CTGCAACATTTAAAGATTATTCATATTTGCATATAGATAGCATAGATTTTCATCCGTATTTTGAATTTACTTGTAATCATGAAACCATTCGCGCTAAGTATATTCAGAAAGGGAATGTGGAGCAATTTGTCCGTACAGTTAGAGCGAATATGAATAATTAATCACCCCTCTGTTTAAACATAATATTTCAATTTTTAAGAGGGAAAATGCGGAATAAAAACAACTTCTAAACCTCTAGGAGATAGTGATACAATGTCAAATGGGGGGAGGTATGAACTATGGTTAATCAACGTATAAAGGAAATAACACTAATTACAATTGGTTCATTATTATTCGCAATTGGTATTAATTACTTTGCAATTCCAAACCGTTTATCAGAGGGTGGAATTATTGGTGTAACGGTTGTTACGTACTATTTATTTGATTGGTCGCCGGGGATTGTGAATTTTGCTATAAATGCAATTTTACTAGCTGTTGGTTATAAATTTTTTGATAAGAAAACGATGGTTTATACAATTTTAGGGATTGTAGAAACATCCTTGTTTTTATATGTTACGGAACATATTGAGTATCATGTAAATAGTGATACGTTATTAGCGGCTCTATTCGCTGGCTTATTTGTCGGTGTCGGATTAGGCTGTATGTTCAAAGCTGGAGGTACATCAGGAGGATCGGCAATTTTAGCGCAGTTAGCCAATCAATATTTAGGGTGGAGCGTTGGTAAAGGCGTACTTATTATTGATATTGTGGTAATTGCTGGTTCTGTATTTATAATAGGGCAAGAAAAAGCAATGTACACACTTGTTGCAGTATTCATCGGAGCGAAAGTGATTGATTTCATTGTAGAAGGAATGGATACAAAAATAGCTGTTACAATCATTTCAAATCAACCGGATTTAATACGTGAAACTATTACGAAAAACATGACGCGTGGTGTCACTGTATTAGAAGGACGCGGCGGATATACTGGTAAAAATAAAGAAGTGTTATATATTGTTATTAATAAACAAGAGCTTGTTAAGTTAAAGCAAGTTATTAGCCGAGTAGATGAAGATGCTTTCGTTGTTATTCACGATGTACGTGATGTACTTGGTGGTGGCTTTAAAGCGAGCTAAAAGGTGAACGAGTAAATTCGTTCGCCTTTTTTAATTCTTACAAAAATGTAAGTGTAATGTAAGGAGATTCAATAGTAGATTTTATTCCTTCTTTTTAAAATGGATGTATATATATCCTACAGAGGAGGGATGTTTATTATGAAGAAAAAAATGATCACTACTATAATAGCGATGATAGTGATAGTAGTAATGTTACTGCCTACGAAACTTGGACCAGTTATCGATAAATATAATCCACTTTATAAGACGAAAGAATATTATACGGTTGTGAATACAATTGGTCAGCATATTGGTGATGAGTGGTATGAATATGAGTTTATTGCATTTGACGAACGTGGAAGAGAGCAAAAAATAAAGAAGACTGTTAAGTATATGTTAAAGAAAGATGAAGCATTAAAGGTGTACGCAAAAGGACGCTACGGCGAGGCGATTGAAGAAATTGAAGCTGTAAATATTCCTATTAATGCAAAGAGTAAACTTTTAACGATGAGATAGCGAATTATACCCCCGCCTATTTTTTGTCGAAAATAAAAATACTAGGTAGAGGTATTTTGGGATGCATGAAAGAGCCTTAGTCCATACGGACTAAGGCTCTTTTTATTATATAAAGGGGAAGGGGGTACATTGTAGTAGCATGAGTGAAAGGTATAAGAAGAGTAGGCTACTAGCAATGTAATTTGGTTATGTGAGTGTTCTTCTTATTTGGCTTACTTTCTAACTTTATTGTACGAAATATAGGTAAGGGGAACTATCGAATTACATTACACATAGCTTACAAACATGTAAGTCTTCTGTAATGTAATTCGATGGTTAAAAGCTAGTGAATTTCATATAGTGTAATTAGAAAGTCTCACTGTATTACTTTCTGTTTGTAATGTTAATGAAGAATGAAAAACCAACTACTTTTTAATAGCCCTCATCTGTATTTAGATGAGGCTCTTTTTTGAACCTTACAACATTGTAAGGTTCACGTAAGTTAATTCGATAGTAAATTTGTCATATTTTTTGCATAATAGATACAAATAGATAAAAATAATTAGGGATATAGTAAGAAGGGAGAAAACTGGGATGCATAAAGAAGAAGTAGTGAAGTTTCCAATTAAAGATTACTGTAGCTACTTTACTGTTGCCGTAGTATGTATTGGATTATTTGATATAATAACAAATTTAATTGTTAAATAATATAGATGATAAAACAAGAAGGGAGATCCTTTCTTGTTTTTTTTATGGGGGAATAAAGATGAAATGGATTGATAGTCATATACATGTTGACCAATATAAAGGTGAAGAGAAAAATAGATTACTTAAAGATGTGGAAAATAGTAAAGAGGTAAAGGGGCTTATTGCAGTATCTATGAATTATCAATCATGTAAAGACACTTTATCTTTAGCGAAGCGATATCCTTTTGTACATCCAGCAATAGGTTTTCATCCGGAGCAACTGATTCATAGAGAAGAATGTGAGCGCATATTTAAATTAATTGAAGCTCATGTAGAGGACATTGTTGCGATTGGTGAAGTGGGACTCCCGTATTATTTAAGGAAAGAAGATGAAAATATTGCTATCGATCCATACATAGCGGTGTTAAAAAAGTTTGTTGAACTAGCTAGTAAACATGATTTACCAATTGTATTGCATGCGGTTTATGAAGATGCTGACACTGTATGTGATTTTCTTGAAGAATATAAAGTTTCACGTGCACACTTTCATTGGTTTAAAGGAAGTGAAGAGACAATGAAACGGATGATGAGGAATGGTTATTATATTTCTATCACACCGGATGTTTTACATAAGGAGAAAATTAGGAAAATCGTTTCGTATTATCCGCTTGAATATATGATGGTAGAAACAGATGGCCCATGGGAATTTCGAGAGGATACTATGACGCACCCTAAAATGATTCGAGAAGTACTAAAAGAAATCAGTGTCATAAAAAACGTATCTGTTGATGAGGTTACAGAAACAATATACGAAAATACAATTCAATTTTATTTGAAAGGATAGGAGATGCACTCTTATCCTTTTTATTATGGATATTTTTTTTAATATTTTCTGTAATTTATCATGTGTTTAATTTGATGAAGGAAGTAGGGGGAGAAAATGGGGGAAGCATATAAAAAGATAGCTATTACGATTATGACCGGAGCGCTTTCGCTTGCGATGTTTGGGTGCGAATCAGAAAAAAAGGCGACAAATACAAACGTAGCACAAGAAAGTAAGGAAGAACAAATAGATCCATTAGTTGAAAAACAGATGAAAGAAAATGAGAAAAATGGGAATGCAGTTGGAAATAGTTCTAACAAAGGAAAAATGGCAGAGAGTAATGGATGGATTTACTATGCGGTAAATGGTGATAAAAACACCAAGCATCTCGCTTGGTGTTTTTTTATGACTCTAATTTTTTCGCACGTCTTAATAATAAAAGAAAGACAATTACAATGAACCCAATTATAAGGAAGAACCCATATTGTTTTATATAATCAATCATGTCATTCGCACTTGTTGGTTTTTCAACGTGAATGCCGTCTTTATTAGTAGTAATATGAATATCTTTCATTTTTACTTCATTCGTTTCTTTTTGTAAATCAATCCACGCTACGTTTGGAATACTTTCTAGTTCCTTTAATACTTCTTTTAATGGTTGAACACCTAAGTAAGGATGATAAAAAGCGCCGATAATTCCATCAGATAGTTTAGTGATAGATAAAGCACGTTCTTTCATTTTGGCAATATCTTGTGGCGTGCCTTCTTCGATAAATCCAACCGTTTCAGGCATTAATTTCATCCCATGTAAAAACGATGGTGTACTCGTATAAGCTGGTGAATGCATAGATTTCCAAGTTGTATCGTTTAGTTGTAGTTGTCCTACATAAGTAGAGAAATATTGAGAAAGTATCTCGTATCCTTTTTGAGACATTGTATAGTGCGGAGCTTCAAAGGCAACTGGATACAATTTAGCTTCTACAAGCTCTGTAATCCCTTTTTCAATATGCTCTTTAATATACTTTTCTTCAAAGGTTTTTCCGTTTTCCACGTATTTATTATAGTCCTCTGTAGATTGGAAATCGTCTTTTGTTTTTGGTTTTTCATGGTTCGGTTGACGAATTGGTTGATCAGTTTTTACATCCCAAAATTCAAAACCTTCGCCAGTTTCACTATCATAAAATTGATGAGTGTAACCATGCATGACGATAGAGCCACCGTTATCTTGCATAAAGCGTAAAACATCAATTAATTCAGAGTTATCCTTTAAATGTACTGTTTTTCCTGTGTTTGGATCTTTGTAGACAGGGATAACGGTAATCATATAAGGAAGCTTTTTCTTTTTTAGTAATTCAGCAATTTCTTTTAATTGCTTTACATTTACAGCTGGGTGAACGTCTTCAAGGCGTAAATAAGCTGAAGTTTTATTTGTCATAGGCTTTTGTTCGAAGTAAGAAAATAGCATTTCACCGACGTAATGAGACATCCAATCAAAAAGGTTTGGAGTCGCGACATAATATGATGTTCCTTGGTGAACGATTAACGGATGGGTTCCATCGGCACTCAAGGCGTAAGCAAGAGTTGTTCCTTTTGCTTCAATTTTCTTCATTAAGCGTTCTTCTTGTAATTCATTTTTTAATTTGTGTGTCGGATATTCTATAGTATGAGTTCGTATATCAGTTTCATCCGAGGTAATGAAAGAAAAACGATTAGATAATTGTTCAACATTTTGCCCTAAAACTAATACTGGACCTGAGAAGTTTTCTAGAAATTGTTTTGCTGCAATAGAAAAACCTTCTTTTTTTTCTCCGATATAAACAATATTTGTATAAGAAGATGAGTTAGTAGTTTCATTCATTTCTTTTAAACTTTTTACTGTTATATCATTTGTAAAGTGTCCTAACTGAGTATTAAGGATTTGTACATTGTTTGTAATTTTGTTGTCTTCTGTACTATACAAAATAAGTACTTTTGGCTTGTATGATGTTTGCGCAGATGTGTGTATAGGAATGAGTAGTAAAATGCTAAAAAAGAGTAGTAGGACTTTTTTCATTTATATATGCTCCTAGTCTATATGGAATTCAATTTACAATTATATACAAGAAAAAAGTTATAGTCCATGTAAGTTACATTTTTGCATGTATTTACCAATTGCTTTTTCACAAAATCGGTCTAAAGCATGATGATAATATGTATAGTAATTTGCTATGATGGAAGAGTAAGAGAACGATAGAATGTAGGTAATTGTAAAGGGAAGGCTGAAAGGGGACAAATTTCAGCGGAGAAAGAGGTAGAGGTAGTGAAGAAATTCTTTGTAGGATTTTTAGTTGTTCTTGGAGTGTATTTATATTTCCAAGAGAAGTCTGAAGGAATGGATAAGCTAATGAATGAGACAAGCTATGTTGATTCAGAGGAAGCAAAACAGATGAAACAAATTATTATAGAGGAAGCAAAGAAAGTAAACCTTCCAGAATGGATACCTCTTACAATTGCCGAACATGAAAGTAGGTTAAATCCAAGAAGTGTTGGAGATAACGGAACTTCATTCGGATTGTTTCAATTGCACCGCGGTGGTGGGCTTGCACCAGGTAATTTAACTGATGAAGAGTTGAAAGATCCGCGTACAAATGCGCAAATAGCAATGCCGCATTTAATGAAGGGATATCAGCGCGGGGTGCAAAAAGGTTTGACTGATTTTGCATTACTGAAATATGTAGCGAATACATCAGGTTGGCCAGGAAATTTAGGGCCAGAGTGGACGGATAACAACATGAAGTATAACGTTGGATTAGAGGACGTATACTATCGAAATAAAGGTGTAATAAAGTAAATCTTTAATCAGTGAGAAGTTTTACTACCCTAAAATAGTGGGAAAACAGAGTAGGCTTTCGATACCTACTCTGTTTTCTTATGGAGAATTTCATCTTCTCGTCTCGTGAAATACTGCGCTAGTTGTATTTTTACATCCTCTAGTTTTGTAGAAACTTGGGGTATTTTATATCCTACATACAACGGTGAAACGACAAACCTAGGAACAACTTTACAAATGATTTTTCCGTTTAGGTTATAGAAAAATAGGTTATAACTACTACACCCTTTATGGAAATCTGTCAGTATGTAACGTACAGTTTGCTGAATATAGTTTGTCATTTCATCGAGAAATGCAATATCTTCAATGATTATGTTAAATTCAGTAAAACCGATAATGGGGCGCTCTGAAATGTTGAGCTCAATGTGTCCGTTTTTTTGAACAATTACCCCTTGGAAATTTTCTTCTTCAATATTGTCGAGATAGTCTACATGCTTCATTCCGATAATTTGCATGTGTGCATGATGCAAACTTCCACCTGAAAATGGACCGTGATTTTTGTATAAAATCACAGATGTAAATTCTTCACTTTTCTGCAAGTGTAACCAATGTTGAATAGAGAAATGAATTAATTTTCTCATATGCTCTTCTGTATATGTTCCGATATGATCCTCACAATTATCAGTTTCAATTAACACTGTTTGAAATGTATCTTTTAATGTAGGGAATTTGTTTTTCAACCAAATAATAGAGCCCTCAGTTGCTAAAATATCCGTTAAATTCTCTCTGTCACAAAAAGGACATGCAGCGCTTCTGTTCCGAATGCTTTCCGGCTTTTGTTTACCGATATCGTTTAAAAAATATAGTTGTTGAGTATCCATTTGTATATATGCCCCTTTAAAATATGTGTAAAAATCCCGCTTAATACATTCGGGAAAAGGAGGGGGAAATCCTTTAAAGGGAATAGGGAAAAATAAAAGACAAGATATCCTCATTATAATAGGGTACCTTGTCTTTTATTTTTTCTTTAATAATGTGTATGGATAATATAGAGTATTTTCGTTTTGTTTCTTTGTTCTATTTTTTATTGTGTATAAGGCAATTGCTGTACTTGCGATTACAATAATGGCTTTCTTCATATTCATATACCCCTTTTTATTGTTGGTTTAATTCTTGACTAACTGCTTTTGCGTCGACTAAAGCGTGTAAAATCATTTTTACCATGTTCATCATATTCCTTCACTCCTTTTTATAGTTTGTTTAGTTCTTTTACAACTGCTTGTCCGTTCACTAATACCTCGAAGATTGCTTTTACGATTTCTTTCATCACGATTGTTTCCTCCTTGTTTTTGTCTCTCTTGTTTCTATCTTTATTGTATAGGGAGGTATCTTTTCGTACTATCGCTTTCCATTACGTGAACATAACAGTTTTGTAAGATTTGATGTCACTTATTGAAATGTTTAGTCTATCTTCATTATTTTCAGAAAAATGACTATTCAAACATGGAATGGGAAAGTATAATAAAGAAGTAAGTATTAAATTCCGTACGAAAGGGGTGAATGAGATGAAACGTTCTTTAGCTGCGCGTGCCAAATTTTTAGATTATATCTATTTTTGTCGTGCGATTTTTCATGATGTAGTTGTTAACGGGATACGTATGCCCTTTTTTAACAATTGCATAGTAGCTATTGAACGATAGAAATCTCTTCACCCATTTTTGATAAACGTGTGAAAAGGGAGCTATTTGGCTTCCTTTTTCTATGCCAAAAACCATGGGGAATGTTTCTTTTCCATGGTTTTTTATATTGAAAGGAGTACGGAAAATGACAATTTGTAGTGTAAATAATGTAACGAAATCTTTTGGTGGAAACATCATATTTGAAAATATATCGCTTGAAATAAAGAATGGTGAACGTATTGGTTTAGTTGGTCGTAACGGTAGCGGGAAGACAACTATCTTGCAGCTTCTAACAGGAATGGAGAGTTTGGACGAAGGAGCCATTCATATGAAGAAAGGTACACGTATTGGTCATGTGGCGCAAATTCCAAAATTTGATGAGGATATGACTGTATATGATGTATTGAGCTCCGCTTTTAAAGAAGAAAAGGAATTAGAAAGAGAAATGCATGCTTTAGAAAAGCATATGGCGGAAGAACGGGAACCGTCTGCTCTGCAAAAATTGATGGAGAGGTATGGGTTAATTCAAGAAAAGTTTGCGTTTCTCGGTGGTTATGAGATAGAAGCGAATATCATGAAGGTAGCAAATGGTCTACAGGTGACGGAACTATTTCCCCGATCATTTATGGAGTTAAGTGGTGGAGAACAAACAAAAGTAAGTCTTGCGTACATGCTATTGCAGAAACCGGATTTACTTTTGCTAGATGAACCAACCAATCATCTAGATTTATTTGCCGTAGAATGGCTAGAGCAATTTCTAAAAGAATATACAGGAACAGTTATGGTCATTTCACATGATCGCTATTTCCTTGATGAAGTTGTAACGAAAATTTTTGATTTAGAAGATGGAGAAATTCACGTATATTATACGAACTATTCCCAGTTTGTTGAGGAAAAGGAAGAACGGTTGCTTCAAGAATTTCAAGCGTATCAAGAACAGCAAAAGAAAATAAAGAAAATGAAAGAAGCAATTAAGCGTCTGCGTGAATGGGCAAATCAAGCGAATCCACCGAATGAAGGATTGCACAAGAGAGCGAGAAATATGGAACGTGCATTAGAGCGTATAGAGAAACTAAAGAGACCCATTTTGGATAGAAAACAGATGGGACTTCAGTTTGAAGGGCAAGAGAGAAGCGGAAAAGATGTTGTTGTAATGAAAGAAGTGAGTAAAGGATTTGCTGACAAATCTTTATTCGAGAAGGCAAATTTGCATATTCGTTTTCAGGAGCGCGCAGCTATCGTTGGACGTAATGGTACAGGAAAGACTACTTTATTAAAATTACTATTAGAAGAAATGAAGCAAGATGCTGGAGAAATTCGGATTGGTAGTAGTGTGAAAATCGGTTATTTATCGCAACATGCGTATGGGAATATGAAGAACAATGTATTGGAAGCTTTCAGAGATTGCGTAGCTGTAACAGAGGGAGAAGCAAGACATATATTAGCTCGCTTTTTATTTTATGGTCCAGCTGTTTTTAAGAAAGTAACGCAACTTAGCGGCGGAGAAAAAATGAGGTTAAGGCTCGCGCAACTCATGTATCAAGATGTCAACTTTCTTATTTTAGATGAACCGACGAATCATCTTGATATTGAATCAAGGGAAGTTTTAGAGGAAGCCCTTGAACAATATAACGGGACAATTTTAGCTGTTTCACATGATCGTTATTTCTTAAATAAATTGTTTGAAAAGACATATTGGATTGATGAGCACAAATTATTTGAGTTTGTGGGGAACTATGCATGGGCTCGTCAAAAGTGGGAAGAAAGAATTGAGAAACAAGTGGCAAAACAGAAGCAGCAACAGCAAGGGAATAAAGTGTTAAAAGTAATACCTATAAAAAAGAAGGAGTCTAGGAATTTAGAGGAAGTTGAAAACGAGTTAATGCATGTAGAAGAAGATATATATGCAATAGAATGTGAAATGGAACATCTAGCTGATGTTGAAAAACTTGAAAAATTATATGAGGAAAAAATGAAGAAAGAGTTGTTACGAGTAGATTTATATAATGAATTAGAGAATATTGTGGAGTAAAGAAAATAGAATGAAGGAGCAAATTGCTTTCTCATATTTTGAGGGAGGGATTGCTCTTTTTTTGTGTAAGAATAGATATAAATTGGTATAATTTTCTTATTGTTACATAAAAAAGAGATGAACTTTAGGTTATTAAAGTGTGAGGAGAATTTTATGTTAGGATACGCGCGGATTGCTACAATCGTCATGATTTGTTTCGTTTATGCAAACCATGTTTCACGTGAAACAGCATATTTACAAGTTTTTGTCGGTATTGCACTTTTTATTTATATTGTGAATCATATTTTACTTGTAAAAGTAAAAGGGAGTAGAAAACTCGTATTTTATACTTTGCTAGCAAATGGTATTGTTACAGCGTTATTAGGATTTTTATTTCCCGAGACATGTTTATATTTGATTATATTTGGGATTGATGCGGTAGGGTTATTTATTCATGATTGGCGTAAAAGCATGACGTATTTTTTTATTATCTTTTTCTTTCTTTGTTGGTTTGTGAATATCTTACATACGTATCAACATGTAGGGAGTTTAGAACTTGAGAGTAATGCGATTAATTTTATGTTCATCGTTTTTAGTGCTTTAGCTGGAAGTTTAATAAAAAAACTTACAGTAGCTCGGCAAATGGTAGATGAGCAATATGAGGAATTAGCATTATCTCATACAGCTTTAAAAGAAGCGCATGAACAATTACGGCTATATGCTAAAGAGGTGGAAGAATTGACTGCTGTTCGGGAGCGGAATGATATTGCCCGAGAAATTCATGATACAGTTGGTCACAATATGACTGCCTTACTTGTTCAATTACAATTGGCAGAGGCTTTGTGGAAACAAAAATCGGACGCTACGGAAGAGGTTTTACATACATGTCACGGGCTAGCTAGAAAATCACTTCAAGAGGTGAGAGCTTCTGTGCATGCCGTAAAAGAAGAAAGTAAACTAGGGAACATAATAGAGGATATGCGTGAAATGTTACATGGATATTCTAAAGCGACGAAAGTACAAGTATCTTTTCAATTACAAGGGGATCCGGTTGTGATTCCGTTGTCACTACAACCTACATTGCTTCGGATTATGCAAGAGTCTTTAACGAATGCAAAACGTCATGGGAAAGCGAGTTTATGTGAAGTGAGTCTAACCTGTTCAATGAAACAAGTTAAACTATGTATTCTGGATAATGGTTTTGGGGTTAATGAAGTAAGTCCAGGCTTTGGTTTACTTAATATGAAAGAACGTGTAGAGGAACATGGTGGAACTATTCAATTTGAGAGTGAGATAGAAAAAGGTTTCCGGTTACAGATTGAATTTCCGCTTCAGGAGAAAACGTGGATAATAGGGGGAACGGTATGATTCGCATTATGATTGTTGATGATCAATCACTCATTCGTGATGGTTTAGCGATGTTGTTAAATTTACGTTCGGAACTTGAAGTAGTGGGAACAGCTACTGATGGAGACGAAGTGATACAGAAAGTGAAAGAGTTACATCCTGAAATTATTTTGATGGATATTCGGATGCCTCGTATGAATGGTGTTGAAGGAACACGTCTAGTTAGAGAACAGTTCCCTCATATAAAGGTTCTTATGTTGACGACTTTTAGTGATAGTGAGCTTATTTTTGAAGCATTAGAGCAAGGAGCAAGTGGGTATTTATTGAAGGACATGGAGACAGATGCAATCGTTCAAGCTATTTTAACGGTACATGGCGGAGGAGCTGTGCTTCCTCAAGATGTAACAGCGCAAATTGTAAAGGAATTAAAAAAGACAAAAACAGTAGTAGAGTACACCACGCCAGAACAATTAGAACTATTAACTGAGCGAGAAGTAGATGTTTTAAGAGAAATTGGACTTGGGTTAAATAATAAAGAGATTGCGGAAAAGCTATTTATTACAGAGGGAACTGTTAAGAATCATGTTTCCAATTTAATTAGCAAGTTAGAACTGAGAGATCGAACGCAAGCAGCGATATACGCAGTAAGATATGGCGTCACGATGTACACATGACTTTTGGCATATATAAGTGTGAAAAAGCAGCAGAATTTGCTGCTTTTTTATTTTGTATTTCTATCTTAAGGGTGATGGAGAGAAGAAGAAATTTTTCTACAATGAAAGTGTAGATGAATGCAAAGGGGCTGAATCAATATGTTAGTCATAGATCATATTACGAAATCATTTGGTAAGAAGGAAATCATAAAGAATGTTTCTTTTGAAGTGAAAAAAGGTGAAACATTTGGATTGCTTGGCCCAAATGGGGCAGGAAAATCAACGACGATATCAATGATTTGCGGATTAATTCCATACGATAGTGGTGATATAAAAGTTGGTGGGAAATCTGTAAAAGAGTATCCATTAGAAGCGAAAAAGAAAATTGGTATTGTTCCGCAAGACATTGCGCTGTATCCGACACTTTCAGCAAAGGAAAATTTGGTTTTTTGGGGAAAGATGTACGGTTTAAATGGAAAAGTTGCAAAAGAGCGAGCGGAGGAAGTGTTAGGTTACGTCGGTTTACAGGATCGGGGAAAAGATAAAATTGAAACATTTTCAGGTGGAATGAAAAGGCGTATTAATATTGGTGCAGCACTTATGCACGAACCGGAGTTATTAATTATGGATGAACCGACAGTCGGGATTGATCCACAATCGAGAAATCATATTTTAGAGACTGTTAAAAAATTAAATGAAAAAGGTATGACAGTCATTTATACGAGTCATTACATGGAAGAAGTTGAGTATTTATGTGAGCGGATTGCAATCGTTGATCACGGAAAGGTAATTGCATTAGGAACGAAAAGAGAGCTATGTAATCGCCTGACAGATGGATTTATGGTGAAATTGCAATTAAACCGCTATAGTACGGAACTGCTGCACAAGCTAAAAGCACTACCCATTGTTGAAAGGATTATTTTTGACGAAGATAATAGCACGATTGATATTGGACTAAATGGTGGGGAGGCTATTGGGACAGTTGTGTCAGCAGTTGTTGAGAACAAAGCTCAAATTTTAAAACTGGAAGTACAAGAACCGAATTTAGAGGCACTCTTTTTACAATTAACAGGACGTTCACTGCGTGATTAAGGAGGTTAGTGCGAGATGAAAAGTTTCATTATTGCATGGAAAGATTTAAAAATCCGTTTAATTGATCGCCGCGGATTTATGATGATGTTAATTATGCCGCTTTTATTAACAGCGATTTTAGGTTCAGCGTTAAGTAATGTATTTGATAGTGGTGGACTACCGAAAACAATAATTGGCTATTATCAAGGGGGAACGGATGAGTTTGCAGATGTCTTTCAAAAAGATGTATTGCAATCTAAAGAAATAAAAGATGATGTGAAAGTAAAGGTAGTTAATTCTCAGGAAGAGCTTGAAGATATGTTAAAGGAAAAGAAAATCGATGTAGGAATTGTCATCCCAAATAAATGGAGCGAACAAATACAAGATGGAAAATTAAAAGAACCAAAGGTGCTTATAGACCCATCAAAAGATATACAAGCGAAAATTGCCGAATCAATGATCCGCTCTTTTTCAGAACGTGTTCAAACAGTCGCAGTATCTACTAAAAGTGTTGTAACAGAATTAGCGAAATCTCAGCAGGGTGATGTAGCACAAGTTGCAAAGGAAGTAAGTGGAAGTCTACAGACGATAGCAACTGCAAGTGTGGATAACATCCAAAAAGGAACGATAGGTAAAAAAACAGTTGCAGCGATGCAATATTATGCAGCAGCAATGTTAGTCATGTTTTTACTATATAACATAACAGTAGGTGCAAAGTCAGTTGTAACAGAGCAACGAACTGAAACGTTGGCGCGTTTGTTCAGTACACCGACGAGCTCATTTTCAATTTTATTCGGGAAGTTTTTAGGTACATTACTATTTGCCTGTATACAATTTGGAATATTTATAGTTGCTACACACTTTATGTTTCATGTGGAATGGGGCGAAGACGTGTCTCAAATAGTAGTGTTGGGAATTTCTTATGCAATTTGTGTTTCTGGTTTATCTATGTTAATTGCAGCCTTTATTCGTGAGGAAAAAACGGCAGATTTAATGGGGGGAATCGGTATTCAAATACTAGCTATATTAGGGGGATCAATGTTACCGATTTACGTATTTCCCGATACACTTCAAACAGTTGCGAATATTGCTCCGAATAAATGGGCACTTACGAGCTTCTTAAATATTATGTCGGGAACATCTTGGGATGTGCTATTCCCTGTCATTTTAAGTTTATGTAGTGCAGGAATTATCTCCGTTATGATTGGAACGTTACGTTTACGCACGAGATAGGAGGGGAAATGATGAAGAAGGTTTGGGCACTTTGTTGGCTAGAATTAAAACAAATTTTAATAAAGCCACAAAGTTATATACTTATGTTTGGAATGCCTATTATTTTCACACTCATTTTCGGTGGACTTTTAGGTGGAAGCGGGAATGAGAAAGTAAATATTAGTTTAGTAGATAAAGATGGTTCTGTATTATCTGGTAAGTATTATGAGGAAATAAAGAAAAGTGATTTAATTTCTATAGAAAAGGTAACGTATAGGGAAGGGACACAGAGGATCGAAGACAAGAAATCATCTGGTATAATCATCATTCCGAAAGATTTTCAAAAGAGTATGCTAGATGGAAAAGTAGAAAATATTCAATTTCAAGCCAGTGCTGATTTTACGGGTGGAACTTCTGTAGAGCAAGTATTGGCAAGTGTGTTAAAAAAGATGGAGATAGAAGTTAGTGCAGCAAGAGAGTTTGAAAAGAAAAGTAACACTTCGTGGGAAACGATGTATAAAGAAATCTATACAAAAGTAGAACCTGTTTCGATTCAAAAAGAATCAATTTTACATGATGATCAAAAGTTAAATAACGTTACAGGACGAGCGGCAGGTTTTTCGATTCTATTCGTTATGATTGTCATGTTAAGTGCCACGGGAACTATCTTGAAAGCTAGGCAACTTGGTGTTTGGTCTCGTTTATTAGGAGCGCCAGTTTCAAAAGTTCAAATACTGGCAGGATATATCCTTTCCTTCTTTTTAATAGGGTGGATTCAATTTGGTGTTCTAATGATATTAACGCATTCATTATTTGATGTGCAGTGGGGGAATGTATTAGGGGTTATTACACTTGTCTCGGTATTATTATTAGCTGTCATTGGTTTAGCCTTATTATTAGCAAGTATCGTAAAAACAACAGAACAACAGTCTGCATTAGGTAATATCGTTGTGATTTCAACATGTATGATTGGTGGTCTTTATTGGCCGATTGAAATTGAACCGGCATGGATGCAAACGGCAGCAAACTTTGTTCCGCAAACTTGGGCGATGCGTGGCTTTACAGAGTTAATTGTAAGGGGAGGTACATTAGCAGATATAGGAGGATATATTGGTATACTCATTTTATTTGCGGGAGTATTTTTCATAATTGGTTTAACAAGAATACGTTATGACTGAAAAAAGAAAGCAGAGTTCACAGCTTTACGCGCTGAACTCTGCTTTCTTTTTGTGTGGCATCTTCTCTCGTTGAAATTATAATAGCGATCCCGAGCATAATAAAAAAAGCTAAAAAGAGGACGAACTTTGGGAAGAAAGGGAATAGTAATAACGCCCCGACGATCATGAGTGTCAATAATATATAGTGCAGGACATATTGGAATAGATTGTCCATATTTTCGCCCCCTTCTTGGTAGTTAATTGTTATTATTCTATGCTGGGCTATTAGGTAATAGAAGGTGTTTTTTATTTTTTTGAGGGAAAACAATTAGCAAGGATTGACATAAATAGTGAAAAGGAATAATCTTGAAATTAATTCATACTATTTACATAGGTAAAATAAAGATAGTTACAGAAGGGCGTTATGTTACCACTTAATTAAAAAACAGGAAAGTAAGGGTGAGAATTATGCGAAAGGTCTTTAAAGGGTTATTTGCTATGTTTCTTAGTACATCGGTTTTATTAGCAGGATGTGCTCAAGAAGAGACAAGTACAAATGAAGCAACAGAGATGCCGAAAGTAAAAGATGAGTTTATTAAAGCGAGTGACAAAGCAAAAAGTCCAGCAAAGGCAAAAGAAAGAAAAGATACTTTTGTAATTGGAATGCCGAGCCCTGGCGGGATATTCCTTCCGCATTTTATGGAGAATGGGTGGGATGGTAATATAACGCAAGCGATCTTTGCGCCTCTTGTTGGGCTGGATAAGGAAGGAAAACCAATCCCAATTCTAGCGAAAAAATGGGATATTTCTCAGGATCAGCTTACATATACGTTCCATTTGAAAGATGATTTAAAGTTTAGCGATGGTTCGCCGTTAACAGCGGATGATGTAGCATTTACATTAACGTTACTACATGATCAGGCATATAGCGGAGCAACTGACATAAGTCAAACAGCAATAAAGAGTGGGCAAGCATATAAGGAAGGAAAAGCAAGCTCTATTGAGGGGATTCAAGTAATCGATCCGAAAACAATTACGATTACAACTGAAAAGGTAAATGCCCAAACATTATCGTTAATTGGTGGAGAAGTTATATCAAAAGCTTATTACGGTAAAGAATATAAGCAAGGGAATTTAGAGTATTTAAAAGAGTTATATGGAAAACCGATGGGAGCAGGAGCTTATAAACTTGATAAATATATTCCAGGTCAAGAAGTTCGTTTTGTAGCAAATGAAAATTATTTTGAAGGTAAACCGAAGATTGGGCACTTTATTTATAAAATTACAAAAGGTGATACGAATTTGCAACAATTTCAAGCGGGAGAAGTAGATTATGATGGTTTCACGACAAATGCGGAAACGATTGAGCAATTAAAAGAGCTAGGTTTCGCTAATATTAATGTGTATATAGGAAGTTCTTACGGCTATATTAAAATGAATTATAAGAAGCCCTACTTTAAAGATAAACGTATACGCCAAGCGTTTATTTACGGATTAGAGCGCCAAAAAGTAATTGATACGTATTTCCAAGGTTATGCTTCACTCGTCAATGTACCAATTACACCAGTCTCTTGGGCGTATACAGAAGAAGGGATCAATAAATACGAATATAATTTAGAAAAAGCAAAGAAATTACTTGATGAAGCAGGGTGGAAAGCTGGGGCAGATGGTATTCGGGAAAAAGATGGCCAGAAATTGAAGGTAAGTTATTTTGCTTCTTCTGCAAGTAAAATCAACGATGTGATGATCCCCGTTATGAAAGAGGATTATAAAAAGATTGGGGTAGATTTCAATCCTGAATACATGGACTTTAATACGATGATTTCCAAGGTAATTAAGGGAGATTATGATTTAGCGATGGTCTCCACACCGATGATTGATGATCCGAGCGGAACAATTGAGGAGTTTGTTTCGACAAGTAAGCGTAATTATGATGGATATTATAATCCGAAGGTAGATGAATTAGCTAAGCAGGCACTAGAAACATTGGATATTGAAAAACGAAAAGAAATCTATAAAAAATTATATCAAGAGTTAAGTGAGGATCCACCTGTTATCTTCTTAAACAATAGTAAAGTCGTGTCTGCACATAATGCACGAATTCAAGGATTACAAGAAGATAACTATAATGGTATTTTGTTAAGTTTACCTAAATTGAATATTGCTCAATAATTTTTGGAGAATTCTCGAAATATTTATATAGAAATAATTGACAAAATATACTGAAAGATATAAGCTAATAACCATAAAGTCTACCGGAAAGGTCGGAATAAGATTGTTACCCCTCAAAAACATCTTTTTTTACGTTCAAAACCGACTTTTCCGATTGGCTATAAATGTTGCTGTGGGAGGCATACATAAGGCAAGCAGTTCATAAAGTGTAATTATTAAAAAAAGTTAGGGTGGGGACAATGAAGAAAAAGACAAAAAAATGGGCTGGTGTATTTTCAGTATTATTGAGTAGTTCGTTTGTGTTATCTGCTTGCGGGGGACAGGAAGATACGGCTTCTACAGAACCAGTTAAACAGCAAGATTTAAAAAATATAAAAATCGAAAAGATTGCTGCTACAGATAAGACGAAAGTACCCGATAAAGCAAAAAATCGAAAAGACACGTTAGTTGTTGGGATTAGTAAACCGGGTGGTGTCTTTTTACCATACTTCCAGCAAAATGGTTGGGATGGAAATGTAACTTCTGTCATTTTTGCGTCGCTTGTATCGACAGATAAACAAGGAAAGCCAACTCCAGAATTAGCTGAGAAGTGGGATGTTTCTTCTGATCAGTTAACATATACATTCCATTTACGTAAAGATTTAAAATTTAGTGATGGTTCGCCATTAACAGCGGATGATGTAGCGTTCACATTGGCGCTTTTACATGATAAGGCATATGAAGGCGAAATAGACATCTCTCAATATGCTGTTAAAGGTGGTAAAGAATATAAAGAAGGAAAAGCAACTTCTATTGAAGGAATTCAAGTTGTTGATCCACAGACAATTAAAATTACGACTGAAAAAGTTAATTCGCAGACACTAACTGCTTTAGGTGGACCGGTGTTATCAAAAGCGTATTATGGAAAAGACTATAAACAAAATACAAGTTTAGATTATTTAAAAGAGTTATATGGAAAACCGATAGCTGCGGGGCCGTATAAATTTGAAAAGTATATTCCAGGTCAAGAAGTTCGTTTTGTAGCAAACGAAAATTATTATGCAGGTAAGCCGAAAATTCCAAACTTCATTTATAAAATTACTGCTGGTGATACAAAACTCCAATTGTTCCAAACAGGCGAAGTTGACTATACTGGCCTAGGTACTGGTGATGAAATTCTTGAACAGGCGAAAGGTTTACAATTCGCGAACATTCAAATCGAAACAGCCGCATCATTTAACTATATTTATATGAATAATAATAAGCCGTACTTAAAAGATAAAAAGGTTCGCCAAGCACTTATTTACGGGTTAGATCGTAAAAAATATGTTGATACAGCATTGAAAGGATACGGTACGGTAGCTAATGTACCAATTCATCCAACTTCTTGGGCTTATACAGAAGAAGGAGTTAATAAATATGAATACGACAAAGAAAAAGCGAAAAAATTATTAGATGAAGCAGGATGGAAAGTTGGTTCGGATGGAGTTCGTGAAAAAGATGGTCAAAAATTAAAGCTTTCTTATTTCGGCCCAAGTTCGGCTAAAGATAGTGATTTATTAATTCCAATTGCAAAAGAGAATTATAAAGAGATAGGTGTAGAATTTAATCCTGAATTTATGGACTTTAATACTATGCTTTCGAAGGTAAATAAAGGTGATTATGATTTAGCTTCTGTTGCTACACCGATTACAACTGATCCGAGTGAAACTGCAGGTGAATATTTATCTGGTGTTAATAAGGAGAGTCTTGGTTATAAAAATGCAAAAGTTGATGAGTTAATTAAAAAAGGTATTGAGACAGTTGATATTGAGAAACGTAAACCTATTTACAAAGAATTGTATAAAGAATTAAGTGATGACCCACCAGTAATTCTATTAAACTACCGTAGAACAATTACAGGATACAACGGGAATATAAAAGGAATTGACCCTGAAAAATACAATAGTATTAGTTCAAACTTACCAGTATTATCTATTGAAAAATAACGATAAGAATGTATAAGTAGAAGACATTTTTTCATTCGGCAAGTAGTGTGCCGTTTTGAAAAAATGTTCTTCTATTTTAAGCATAAGATTGGAGAGAAAAAGGGTGAAAACATATATCATTCGTAGGGTGTTACAAATGATTCCTACACTGTTGGGTACGTCAGTTATTATCTTTTTTTTGTTCGCGCTTCTTCCAGGTGACTATATTGATTCAAATCCAAAGATTACACCGCAAAGAGCTGAGGAACTTAGAGAGCTATATGGTTTAAATAAACCAATTGTTGAGCGTTACTTTCATTGGTTAGGTAATGCATTGCAGGGTGACTTTGGTTTTTCACTTCAATATCAAGAACCTGTAACATCATTATTAAATAAATTCATATGGAATTCGTTTATTGTTGCGATCATTGCATTGTTCTTTATTTGGCTAATTGCACTTATTATCGGTGTGTTTTCAGCGACAAAGCAACATTCCTTATTCGATAAGTTTGTAACAATTGGTGTCTTTGCAGCGATGTCATTCCCTTCATTCTTTATCGGTTTGTTTTTAATTAAAGTGTTTGCGGTTGACTTTAAGTTATTACCGATAGGCGGGATGATTGATGTTGGTAGTAATTCGACTGGGCTTGCTTACGTAATAGAAGTTTCAAAGCATATGGTTTTACCAGTGTTTATTTTAACCCTGCTTGGAGTAGGGTCACTAACTCGCTATTTTAGAACGAGTATGTTAGAAGTTGTACGGCAAGATTACATTCGAACGGCTAGAGCAAAAGGTTTAAAGGAGAAGACTGTTATTTATAAACATGCATTAAAAAATGCAATTTTACCGGCTATTACATTGCTTGCATTTGAGTTACCGGGATTGTTTTCAGGGGCAATTATTATTGAACAAATTTTCAACTGGCCTGGCATCGGTAATATTCAATTAGAGGCACTTAGTTTCCGTGATTATACAGTATTAATGGCATTTACGATGTTTCTTTCTTGTTTGACAATCGTTTCAAATTTTTTAGCGGATGTTGTATATGCAGTTGTTGATCCACGTATTCGGTTGAAGTAAGGGGGGAAAGAGATGGAAACTGTTACAGCAATTACAGAGAAAAAGGCAAAAAAGAAAAGACGGAATGAATCATCGCCGTGGAGGCAAGCTTTTAAAAGGATAAAGAAAAATAAAATGGCACTTATAGGATTTTATGCATTAGTTTTTATGTTTTTATTTTGTTTTATCGGTCCATTCTTTTCACCGTATGCATCAGGAAAAATACAAGTTACGCTAATTAACAAGCCACCTAGTTTTTCTCATTGGCTTGGTACGGATCAATTAGGACGGGATATTTTAACGAGGCTTATGCAAGCAGGACGAATTTCATTAACAATTGGCTTAGCTTCAATGGTTTTATCAGTAATATTAGGAGCTTTATTAGGAGCTATTGCAGGTTTTTATCGCGGTATCGTTGACAATATTATAATGCGTTTTGCAGATGTTTTAATGTCGATGCCAGGATTACCTTTACTTATTATAATGGGAGCTATTTTATCAGAATGGAAAGTACCATCTGATTACCGTCTTTATGTCATCATGATTATTTTAAGTTTAGTAGGTTGGCCAGGACTTGCACGTCTCGTACGAGGTCAAATTTTATCACTTCGAGAACAATCGTTTATGCAAGCTGCTGATGTGCTCGGGATAAAAGATTACCGGAAAATTGTATATCATTTAATCCCAAATGTTTTGCCGATATTAATTGTTGTATCAACATTAGGTGTTGCTGGTTCTATTTTAGGAGAGTCTGCACTAAGTTACTTAGGACTTGGCGTCGTTCCACCTACACCATCTTGGGGAAATATGATTAGCGCAGCAAACTCATTAATCGATTTCCAAAAACGCCCGTGGTTATGGATACCACCTGGTTTTGCAATTTTTATAACAGTTGTATCAATTAATCTACTTGGCGATGCACTTCGTGATGCATTAGATCCAAAGATGAAGCGGTAGGTGAGGAAGCATGAGTAAAGCAGTGGTAGAGCTAAAGGATTTACAAACACATTTTCAGACGGAAGAAGGTACAGTAAAGGCTGTTAATCATGTTAGCTTTTCAGTTCGAGAAGGTGAAACAGTTTGTGTAGTAGGCGAATCAGGTTGCGGGAAAAGTGTGACGGCTTTATCTATTATGGGACTTATTGCTGAATCTGGCGGTATCGTTGGTGGTGATATTCTTTATGAAGGAAAAAGTCTTTTAGGAATGAAAGAGAAAGAGCTTCGTAGTTTACGAGGTAATGACATTGCGATGATTTTCCAAGAACCGATGACATCGCTAAATCCTGTCTTCACCGTAGGCGAACAAATTGTAGAAACGTTAAGAGAGCATGAACTACTTAGTAAAAACGAAGCATACAAAAAGGCAATTGAATTAATTCGTAAAGTTGGTATAGCTCGCGCTGATGAAATTGTCCATTCTTATCCACATGAACTAAGTGGTGGGATGTTACAACGCATTATGATTGCTGTTGCACTTAGTTGTAATCCCAAGTTATTAATTGCAGATGAACCGACAACAGCTCTGGACGTTACGATTCAAGCGCAAATATTAGACTTACTAAGACAAGTAAAAGAGGAATTTAAAACGTCCATTTTATTAATTACACATGATCTAGGTGTTGTAGCGGAAATGGCCGATTACGTTGTCGTTATGTATGGCGGAAAAGTTATTGAAGAGGCACCGGTACTAGAGATATTTCAAAATCCTAAACATCCATATACACAGGGGTTGCTAAAATCAAAACCAGTAATGGGGAAACGAACAGATAAACTTTATTCTATTCCAGGGCAAGTTCCAAATTTAGTTGGCTTAGATGAGTTTTGCTACTTTAGTGGTCGCTGTGAACATTGCATGGAAATATGCAAAAATGAAGCGCCAAATCTTAATGTGCATGACGAGGATCATAAAGTAGCTTGTTGGTTATATGAGGAGCGTGCTGGGCAATGAGTGAACCATTATTAGAAGTGAAGAACTTAAAAACGTATTTTCCGATTAAGGGAGGCGTATTTAGTAGAACGATTGGACATGTGAAAGCGGTAGATGGGGTAAGCTTTACAATTGATAAAGGAGAAGTGTTTGGCCTAGTAGGAGAGTCTGGAAGTGGGAAGACGACGATAGGGAAAACAATTCTCCGTCTCGTTCAAAAAACAGAAGGTGAAGTGAAGTTTAAAGGTCAAGATGTTCATGCTTTATCAAAAGAGGAGCTGAGAAAGCATCGTCCTAATATGCAGCTCGTGTTCCAAGATCCATTTAGCTCATTAAATCCTAGAATGAGAATTGGAGAAGCGCTCGGTGAGCCAATGTTGGCTCATGGGCTAGCGACGAAAGAAAATGTCCGTGAAAAGGTGATAGAAGTATTGGAGTTATGTGGTTTAGCGCCGTATCATATTGACCGGTACCCTCATGAGTTTTCCGGTGGGCAACGTCAACGTATCGTTATCGCAAGGGCGATGGTATTAGATCCAGAATTTATTGTAGCTGATGAGCCTGTTGCGGCATTAGATGTATCTATTCAAGCGCAAATTATTAATTTGTTTAGTGAATTACAGGAGAAAAAGGGATTATCATATTTATTTATTTCACATGATTTAAGTGTTGTGGAGCACTTATGTACGAAAATTGGAATTATGTATTTAGGAACTATTGTGGAAACAGCACCACGTGATGAGTTATTTGCGAATCCGCTTCATCCATATACAAAAGCATTGTTATCGGCAGTGCCAATACCGGATCCAACAGTTAAGCGAGAACGGATTATTCTAGAAGGGGATATTCCAAGTCCGGCAAACCCGCCGTCAGGTTGTCGTTTTCATACACGCTGCCCATTTGCTACGGATATTTGTAAAACGAAAGTACCAGAATTTCGTAATGTAGGTGAAAATCATTTTGTTGCTTGTCACCATGTGTGAAAAAAGGACTCTTTCCAAAAGTGAAAGAGTCCTTTTCTTATTTACTAGATGAAGTTTGTTTCAATACAAATTGCTCGATTGCATGAGCAACACCATGCTCATTGTTTGTTAATGTTACAACGTCACATAGTTTTTTTACATCTTCTTCGGCATTTCCCATTGCAACTGATAAGCCAGCTACTTGTAACATTGGCACATCATTAAAGTTATCACCGATTGCAACAGTATCTTCAATTGGTATATTGAAATAAGCTGCCATTTCTTGTAGGCCGTTCCCTTTATGACCATGCTTATCCATAATTTCTACATTAGTAGGAGCTGATGCGGTAACTGAAATATCCGTATCTTCTTGTAAAGTTTGTAATAGCTGCGAACGATGGGCGGCATTAAATGTCAAAATAAAGAATTTAGATATTTCTAATTCTGGATTATTTACAACATCTTCGATTTTTTGGAAATCAGTAATTAGGTTTGATTTCTTTTGTTTTTCTGTAATTCTTTCAAGTTCTTCAAGTGTAACATCTAGTGTATGCTTGTTTTCTTCGAATGCCTGCATAACCTGATCTTGCCATGTATAAGGAGAGTAAACCCCTTTATTTGTGTACAACTTATATGGAAAACCTTCAGATTCTAGTAACTTTGCAAGCTTGTATACTTTATCATTTTGTAAACAACGCGAGTTAATTACTTTTCCATCCACATAAACGATTGCCCCATTGCTTGCTCCAACTGGAAGAGATAGTTTATATTCTTCCAATAATTTCAAAGCATCCTCTTTCGCGCGGCCAGAACAAATCATTACAATATGACCAGCTTCTTTTGCGGTTTGGATAGCTTGTAAGTTCTCTTTGGAGATTTCAAGATTAGATGATAGTAGTGTACCATCCATATCTAGTGCGATTAATTTCAAAATGACCACCTCTTTGTTTCCATTATACATAGTTATATAGAGGAAACATATAAACTTATCTTGGAAAGATAGTATTTTATCCCGCATTAATTGCCAGTAAAAGCCCGATTGGTGAAGGGGAATAATTAGTAGGGAATGGAACTCTCGCTAATTAAAGTTTCACTTTGTTTTGTAACAAAATAGAGATGAATAATATTATATTTCGCTTTATGACCGTAATGTTACACTAGTGTTACAAGTGTGGGCATAGTGGAAAACGCATTAAAACAAGGTTTTTGAGTGTTTATTAAAAAAACGTAAAAAAAGTGTAATAAAATTTACGTAATTATATTGCAACGTAATAATAGTTATGTTACATTAATGTTACAAACGTTACGTAATTAATTTTAATGTAACGGTAACATAAAAAGTATGAACTAATCATTTCTTAGAAATTACATATAGATAACTTATAAAAAAGGAGAATGAATGATATGAACAACGAGCAAGTATTAAACGTAACAAAAGGTGACTTCTTAGGATCAGCAAGCGGAGCGGTAGTATTAACAGCGTTAATCGTATTTCTTTCAAGCGTATTAGTATAATAGAAGTTTTGTAACAAAAATAGGAGAAGGGAGAATGAAAATTATGAACAACGAGCAAGTATTAAACGTAACAAAAGGTGACTTCTTAGGATCAGCAAGCGGAGCGGTAGTATTAACAGCATTAATCGTATTTCTTTCAAGCGTATTAGTATAATAGAAGCTTTGTGACAAAATAGGAGAAGGGAGAATGAAAATTATGAACAACGAGCAAGTATTAAACGTAACAAAAGGTGACTTCTTAGGATCAGCAAGCGGGGCGGTAGTATTAACAGCGTTAATCGTATTTCTTTCAAGCGTATTAGTATAATAGAAGTTTTGTAACAAAAATAGGAGAAGGGAGAATGAAAATTATGAACAACGAGCAAGTATTAAACGTAACAAAAGGTGACTTCTTAGGATCAGCAAGCGGAGCAGTAGTATTAACAGCATTAATCGTATTTCTTTCAAGCGTATTAGTATAATAAAAATTTTGTAACAAAAACAAAAGAAGGGAGAATGAGGAATATGAACAAGGAACAAGTATTACAGGTAACAAAAATGGATATTTTAGTATCAGCAGGTGGAGCAGCAGTGTTGACAGCGTTTATTATATTCCTTACAAATGTATTGGTATGAGACATATAAATACAATCATTCAAAATAAATAAAGACTCTAGCATATTAGTAAGTAGTTAATATGTTGGGGTCTTTTTTGTTTTCTTCTATATATCCCTCCAAGTATTAATAGTTCCCCTTTACTTTAAAGAGAAAAAAGTCGAATTTTATATGTAAGAAAAAAAGAGGAATTTGACAGAAAAGATAGAAAATTTTAAAGGTCAGAATTTGTTAGCTTGCTAACTAATTTCTATTAACGAATGTTGGAAGCGTTTTCGGTTAGGTTTAATTATGGACCATTTAATCTATTTACAGGGGGATGAGGAATTTATGAAACAAAAATCTATGGATACGCTAGCTGCACAAATGGAGGACTTTTTTCCGGTACGCGATGTAGATCATTTGGAATTTTACGTAGGGAATGCAAAGCAATCAAGTTATTATCTTGCGAGAGCATTTGGATTCAAAATTGTAGCTTATTCTGGATTAGAAACAGGAAACCGTGAAAAGGTATCTTATGTTCTTGTGCAAAAAAATATGCGTTTTGTTGTGTCTGGAGCTTTAAGTAGCGATAGCCGTATTGCAGAGTTTGTAAAGACTCATGGTGATGGGGTGAAAGATGTGGCTTTACTTGTTGATGACGTTGATAAAGCCTACTCTGAAGCGGTGAAGCGTGGCGCTGTTGCGATTGCTCCACCTGAGGAGTTAACAGATGAGGACGGTACATTGAAAAAAGCGGTTATTGGTACGTATGGTGATACAATTCACACGCTTGTAGAGCGTAAAAATTATAAAGGAACATTTATGCCAGGATTCCAAAAGGTTGAGTTTAATATTCCATTTGAAGAGTCTGGTTTAATTGCTGTAGACCATGTAGTTGGTAACGTTGAGAAAATGGAAGAGTGGGTTAGTTATTACGAGAATGTTATGGGATTTAAACAAATGATCCATTTCGACGATGATGATATTAGTACAGAGTATTCGGCGTTAATGTCAAAAGTTATGACGAATGGAAGTCGTATTAAGTTCCCTATTAACGAACCAGCAGATGGAAAGAGAAAATCACAAATTCAAGAATATCTTGAATTCTATAATGGAGCGGGTGTACAGCATCTCGCTTTATTAACAAGTGACATTGTAAAAACAATTGAAGTACTTCGTGCGAATGGTGTTGAGTTTTTAGATACGCCGGATACGTATTACGATGAGTTAACTGCGCGAGTGGGGAAAATTGATGAAGAAATTGATAAATTAAAAGAATTGAAGATTCTAGTAGATCGTGATGAAGAAGGTTATCTATTACAAATCTTTACGAAGCCAATTGTAGACCGTCCAACTTTATTTATTGAAATCATCCAACGTAAAGGTTCTCGTGGATTTGGTGAAGGAAACTTTAAAGCATTATTTGAATCAATTGAAAGAGAACAAGAGCGTCGCGGAAACTTATAGAATTTGTATCCACCAGCAAGAGGTCCTTTGCTGGTGGAAATTTCATTTTCATAGGGAGGAATCATGATGAAACTTGTTACATTTCGTCTACCTTCGAAGGAAATGCGAGCTGGATGGCTTGAAGGTGACAAAGTAATTGATATGAATCTTGCTAGTGATGGAAAATTACCTTCTTCGATGTTCGCCTTTTTAGAGAAAGCGGATGAGTATGTAGAAGTAGTACGTAATATTAAGAATCCGGAAAAGGGTATATATTCCTTAGAGGAAGTACAACTCGCTGCGGCTATTCCTAATCCGAGTAGCATTCGAGATTTTTATGCATTTGAACAGCATGTAAAAACAGCCCGAGGACGTAGAGGACTAGATGTTGTACCTGAATGGTATGATATCCCGGTTTTTTATTTTACGAATCATCGTGCTGTTATTGGACCAGATGATTTTGTTATTGGTCCGAAGAAGTCTAAAAAGCTTGATTATGAGTTAGAGATTGCTTGCGTAATTGGGAAAGAAGGACGAAACATTTCTCGTGAGCAAGCAGAGGAGTATATTTTGGGTTACTGCATTATGAACGACTGGAGTGCAAGGGACTTACAAGCAACAGAAATGAAAGTGGGGCTCGGTCCAGCGAAAGGAAAAGATTTTGCAACTTCATTAGGAGCATATCTCGTTACGAAAGAGGAATTAGACGTTTATCGTAACGGTGATCGTTATGATTTAGAGATGACTGCTCATGTAAATGGAAAGATATTATCAAAGGGAAACTTCCAAGATATTTACTATACATTTGCTGAAATGATTGAACGTGCCTCGGAAGACGTTACGTTATATCCAGGAGATGTAATTGGTTCTGGGACAGTAGGAACAGGGTGTATTTTAGAACTCGGTACAGAAGAGTGGCTGCAAGATGGGGATGTTGTAGAACTTACGATTACTGGTTTAGGTACATTACGTAATACGGTCAAAAAAGAAATGGAAGCAGGTGATGGGCATGTATTATCGTCACATGGGGGAGCTACCTCATAAACGACATGTACAATTCCGTAAAAAGGATGGATCGCTTTATCGTGAACAGGTAATGGGAACAAAAGGTTTTTCTGGTACGCAGTCTATTTTGTATCATCATTATATGCCAACGGAAGTAGCGCATGCGGCATTATCGCATTCTTGCCAGTTGCAGTATGAAGAGGATGTTGCTCTTTCTCATCGCCATTTCCGCACGAAAGAAAATAAAAAAACTGGTGATGCAATAAGCGGAAGAAACTTTATGCTTGGGAATGAGGATTTATTAATTGGAGTAGTGAGTCCAACAGAAAAAATGGATTATTTCTACCGTAATGGTGATGGCGATGAAATGTTATTTGTTCATTATGGAACAGGGAAAATTGAGACGATGTTTGGAACGATTCACTATAGAAAAGGTGATTATGTAACGATTCCAATTGGAACGATTTACCGTGTTATTCCAGATGAGGGAGAGACTAAGTTTCTTGTTGTAGAGGCAAATAGCCAAATTACAACACCAAGTCGCTATCGTAATGAATATGGGCAATTGTTAGAGCATAGTCCGTTTTGTGAAAGGGATATTCGTGGTCCGGAAAAATTGGAGACATATGATGACAAAGGTGAGTTTATCGTAATGACCAAGTCGAGAGGGTATATGCATAAACATGTTTTAGGACACCATCCGCTAGATGTTGTTGGATGGGATGGCTATTTATATCCGTGGGTCTTTAATGTGGAGGATTTTGAACCAATTACAGGTCGTATTCATCAGCCACCGCCAGTACATCAGACATTCGAAGGGCATAATTTCGTCATTTGCTCTTTCGTACCGCGTTTATACGATTATCATCCAGAATCTATTCCGGCACCATATTATCATAGTAACGTGAATAGTGATGAAGTACTGTACTATGTAGAAGGAAACTTTATGAGCCGAAAAGGAGTGGAAGAAGGTTCTATTACGCTTCATCCAAGCGGGATTCCGCATGGACCACATCCAGGGAAAACAGAAGCGAGTATAGGGAAGAAAGAGACACTTGAACTGGCTGTTATGATAGATACATTCCGTCCGCTTCGTATTGTAAAACAAGCACATGAGACGGAAGATGAAAAATATATGTATAGCTGGATTGAAGAGGGTTCATATACTGTGAAATAAGTAAAAAGAGGCATGCTCACTAAGGGAGCATGCCTCTTTTATGGAATCGACATGTATAATAATACCAAAAAAAATATAGAAAGATATATAGAAAGAATGATAAGGATAGTCCATATTCAGAAGGATTTCTACTTATTTCGACAAAAGTATTGACTGAAAAAAGTGTTATAAGTAAAATAAAAAAGCGAATTAAAAATTTTCAGAAAATTTAAAACTTGGAGGATCATGCTATGAAGCAAATTTTTCAAAAGAAGCCTCTTGCAAAGTTAATGCAAGAAAGTAAGCAAAAGACGTTAGCAAGAACATTGGGCGCACTGGATTTAACTATGCTTGGAATCGGGGCAATTGTTGGAACCGGTATTTTTGTTCTAACGGGCGTGGTAGCAGCGAAACATTCTGGACCAGCTATTATATTATCCTTTGCGATAGCTGCGTTAGCCTGTGCCTTTGCTGCATTTTGTTACGCTGAATTTGCTTCTTCAGTTCCTGTCTCGGGCAGTGTGTATACGTATACGTACGCGACGATGGGGGAAGTATTCGCATTTTTAATTGGATGGGATTTAATGCTTGAGTATTTACTAGCTACCTCTGCTGTAGCAAATGGGTGGTCCGCCTATTTTCAATCTTTATTAAAGGGATTTGGGATTCACATTCCGACTATCCTCTCCTCCGCACCTGGTACAGGAAAGGGTGGAATAATTGATTTACCTGCAGTTCTAATTATTTTAGTTATGACGGCTCTTTTATCTAGAGGTGTTCGTGAAAGTGCACGTGTAAATAATATAATGGTATTTATTAAACTAGCAGTTGTTCTTATCTTTATCTTCGCTGGATTTAATTATGTAAAACCTGAAAACTGGACACCTTTTATGCCATTTGGATTAGATGGTGTAATGGCTGGAGCAGCTACAGTTTTCTTTGCATTCATAGGATTTGATGCAGTTTCAACAGCTGCAGAAGAAGTGAAACGTCCACAACGTGATTTACCAATCGGCATTATCGCATCGTTATTAATTTGTACTGTTCTTTATATCGTTGTTTCACTTATTTTGACGGGGATTGTTCCATACGGACAGCTAAATATATCAGATCCAGTTGCCTTTGCACTTCAATTTATTGGACAAGATAGTTTAGCGGGAGTAATTTCAGTAGGAGCAATCACAGGAATTACAACTGTAATGTTAGTTATGATGTATGGACAAGTTCGTGTTTCATATGCAATGAGCAGAGATGGATTGTTGCCGAAGCGTCTTGCTAAAGTTCATCCGAAATTTAAAACACCATTTTTAAATACATGGACAACAGGTATTATCGCAGCGCTTATTTCAGGATTAATAGATTTAAATGTTTTAGCACACCTTGTAAATATGGGGACTTTGTCAGCCTTTGCACTTGTAGCTGTTGCTGTCATTGTGATGAGAAGAACTCACCCTGATTTACCAAGGGCGTTTAAGGCGCCGCTCGTACCATTTTTACCAGCGTTAACGGTAATTTTTTGTTTATACTTAATGCTTCAGTTATCCGGCACAGCTTGGATTAGTTTTGGTGTATGGATGGTCATCGGCATAGCAGTTTACTTTTTATATAGCCGAAAGCATAGTGCTCTAAATAATAGTAAAAAAGAAGAAGATGTAGCAAATTTATAAGTGGAAAAATCCATTCTAATTCTGTTAGAATGGATTTTTTATTTTGAAAATTTACATTTTTCTGAAACTGTTATAAGATAATTGTTGGTTAATTAAGGGGGTGGAAGTATGAAAAATACATGGCGTGAGTTAAGGGCGATGGATCGTAACGTATGGATTCGGTTTATCGGTGAGACATTGAACGGAATTGCGATGATGATGTTAATGCCTTTTTTTGCACTATATTTAAAAGATAAGGTAGATTCTTTATTACAAGTTGGAATCATTATGGCGCTTTCTCCAATAGCTGCAAGTTTTGGCTCGCTTATAGGCGGAAGAATTGCCGATATATATGGAAGAAAGCCAATTATGATATTTTCGATGGCGAGTAATGCATTACTAATGCTCGGTTTTTTATTTATAGAAGGGTTTATTCCATATGCCATTTTATCTATTTTTTTAGGGTTAAGTAATTCGCTATTTCACCCAGCGGCATCAGCGATGGTTGCAGATGTGACGGCGCCAGAAAAAAGAACAGAAGCATATGGTTTATTGCGGATGGGACACAATATTGGTGCTGCAATTGGACCGATAATGGGAGCATCAGTAGTTGTTTTATCAAAGAACCTCGTGTTTATTATTGCTTCATCCGCTATGTTGTTTTATGCACTACTAGTGTTAGTACTTATTAAAGAAACAATGCCAAAAATTACGGATATGACGGAAAAAAATAAAGAGAAGGAATCCGGAGCAGTTTGGAAAATTTTAATGAGAGATAAGGCGTTAATGATTTATTTGTTAGCGGGGATCATTATTTCTATGGGGTTCTCTCAAACAGAAGGCATGTTGCCGCTGCACTTTGATAACGAAATGAAGGATATTTTTGGAGTCAATAATCCATACCCATATTTAATGGCATTAAATGGTCTATTAGTTGTTTTATTTCAATTTCAAATTTCAAAATGGGCGACAGATAAACCTGTCGGAAAGACGATGTTATACGGTGCGTGTTTGTTCGGAATTGGTTTGTTTTTTATAGGGTGGTTACCGAAGTGGTTTGGAGAATTTGATACAAATGCTACAATTATTTTAATGACATTAATGTTTGTTTATGCCATATATACGTTAGGTGAGATGATTATGTCGCCTGTACAGATGACGTTTGTAGCGAATTTGGCCCCTGAGCATTTGAGAGGAACCTATATGGGGGCGGCGAGTTTGCAGTGGATTACAGGAAGCGCATTCGGTCCACTTCTTGGTGGTTTTCTATTGGATCGTTTGCTTGGTCACTACTTATTTACAATTTTAAGTGTAGGGTGTGTAGTTGCAGGCTTTGTATATGTTTCTTTAGATCGTCTTGTTGAGCAGAGGCAAAAAGATACGTTTACAAAACAGTCTTCTTAATGAAATGAAACTTTAATCAGTGTTTTTTCATTCTCCACAAATGGTAGGGTAATATAGATGACATACACAAAAAGTGGATTTCTACATATTTTAGGTACATAACCAGATTAGATAGCAATCTTACTGTAAAGTTTAATTTTGTTTAGGTGTGTAGAAAATTAAAGAGGAAAAGTGCAGAAAACCAATAAGTGGTGTCTTTTAATTATTTGTGGAAGTTACATTTTATTTCAAATAGGAACTACCTATTTTTATAAAAAGTGCTAAAATAGAAAAATGAAAACAATTGGTTAGGGTGATTTCAGTGACAAAAATTAAATTAGGTTTATTATACGGTGGAAAATCAGCTGAGCATCAGGTTTCGTTACAAACGGCTCTTGCTGCTATCAAAGCATTAAATCAAGATAAATTCGAGATTCATCCAATTTATATTACAGAACAAGGCCAATGGATGCGTGGAGAGCGTATTGAAGGCGAAGTAACAAATGTTGAGGCATTACAAATGAGTGGGGAAGAAAATACGATTTCTCCTGTATCATTAAGTACAGAAATTATTCCAACTGCAAATTCTAAACAAGAAGATGTAATTGATGTTATTTTCCCATTATTACATGGACCAAATGGTGAAGATGGAACAGTACAAGGGTTATTAGAATTACTAAACATTCCATATGTAGGTAACGGTGTATTAGCATCATCTGCTGGGATGGATAAAGTCGTTATGAAAAATATCTTTGCAGAAGCTGGTTTAAAACAAGCGAAATATGCATCTTTCATTCGTAGCGCATGGGAAAAAGATCGTGAAACAGCGTATGAAAAAGTAGAAGAAGTATTAGGATATCCTTGCTTCGTAAAACCAGCAAACCTTGGTTCAAGTGTTGGTATTAATAAGTGTAAAGATCGTGAAGAGCTTGAGAATGCATTCGAAGAGGCATTCCAATTTGACCGCAAAATTATTGTAGAAGAAAATATTGTTGGGCGTGAAGTAGAAGTTGGTGTATTAGGTAATGATGAGCCAAAATGTTCAGTTGTAGGTGAAATCGTACCGAAAAAGGACTTCTATGATTATAAGTCGAAATACATCGATGGTGATACAGCACTAATTATTCCAGCTGAAATGACAGAAGAAGAGTCTGATGTAATTAAGCGAGATGCAATTGTTGCATTCCAATCATTAGATGGTGCTGGCTTAACACGAGCTGATTTCTTCTTAACGAAAGACGGAGAAGTATATATTAACGAAGTGAACACAATGCCAGGATTTACGCCGTTTAGTATGTTCCCTCTATTATGGCAGCATACTGGATTGCCGTATCCAGAATTAATTGAAGAGCTAATTCATTTAGCAATTGAGCGTCACGAAGAAAAACAAAAAATTAAATATACAATCTAACAAAAAAGGAGGAAGCACTATTCGAAGGAATAGTGCTTCCTCTATGTAAGGAGTGTTTCTATATGATAAACCGAACGTTAAAACAAGTAGAACAGATGATAAATGGTACTGGATTAGCAAAGCGGTATGAGGGAATTACTATAAAAGGAGTTTCTATTGATACGAGAAAAATTGAAAAGGGAAACTTATATGTTCCGATTCAAGGTGAACGTTTCGATGGACATGCCTTTGTGGATAAAGCTGTTGAAAGTGGAGCTGTTGCTACATTGTGGATGAAAGGTGTAGCAAATCCGCCTGAGAATCTTCCTGTTATTTTTGTAGAGGATACGCTATCAGCGTTACAAATGCTAGCGAAAAACTATCGCGATCAACTGGATGTTAAAGTTGTTGGTGTAACAGGTAGTAACGGTAAAACGTCTACGAAAGATATTGTAACGAGTCTTCTTGCAACTA
The DNA here is from genome assembly GCF_050524305.1 of Bacillus silvicola. Classification (NCBI taxonomy): domain Bacteria; kingdom Bacillati; phylum Bacillota; class Bacilli; order Caryophanales; family Bacillaceae; genus Bacillus; species Bacillus silvicola. Next base: position 973,610 of record NZ_JBNGVC010000013.1, on the reverse strand, counting down.
AATTTAAAGTTCAAAAAACAGAAGGTAATTTCAATAATCATATCGGTTTACCTCTTACTATTTTAAACCTAGAAGAAAATACAGAAGTAGCTGTATTAGAAATGGGTATGTCAAGCCGCGGAGAAATTGAATTCCTATCTAAGTTAGCTCGTCCTAATGCAGCTATTATCACGAATATTGGTGAGGCGCATTTAATGGATTTAGGCTCTCGTGAGGCAATTGCAGAAGCGAAGTTAGAAATTGTTACAGGCTTACAAGAAGGTGGAGTATTCGTATACAATGGAGATGAGCCATTATTGACGAATCGTGTTCCAGAAATGAATTTAGTAGCTGAAACAGTTACATTTGGTGATGCGAGAGCAAACGATTATTATCCAACGACTGTAACATTACAGGCAACTGGAACTCATTTTAAAATGAATAGAGAAGAAAATATTTCATTCTATATACCAGTGTTAGGGAAACATAATGTGTATAATACACTTGCTTCAATGGCAATTGCGAAACATTTTGGTGTGACATGGGAAGAAATGAAACAAGGTTTAGTAACACTTCAAATGACAGGTATGCGTATGGAAATTGTAAAAACGGATAGTGGATTAACAATTATCAATGATGCTTATAATGCGAGTCCGACTGCTATGGAAGCGGCATTCCATTTAATGAACGGTTTAGATGATTTTGCTCAAAAAATCGTCGTGCTTGGTGATATGTTAGAGCTTGGAGACCAAGAAGTTCAATTTCATTATGAGGTAGGTAAATTAATTGACCCAGCAAAAATCTCATATGTATTCACATATGGTAGACTAGGGGCTCAAATTGCTGAAGGAGCGGAAATTAATTTCCCTAGTGAACGTGTAAAGGCGTATGATAATAAAGAAGAGCTTGTAAAAGATTTACAAGCGGTAGTTGGTAATAAAGACGTTGTATTAGTTAAAGCATCTCGTGGTATGAAATTAGAAGAAGTTATTACGATGTTGAAATAATTGGTGTATATAAACAGGAATGATAGTCACGGAAATAGAAGAAACTTATAATAAGCGCTTACAGAGAATGTTAAAAAATAAAAGTGAAGAAAAAAGCTCTGAATATGAAAATAAGGTAACAGTTGGGTTTGCTTTTTGCACATACAAAACTTATAATTGATAAAGTGTAATAACGTTTAGAAGTATTTTCGTGTAGAAATACGCCCGTTTATATACGTGAGCATTCAGGAAAAGGGCTTTTCCGCCAATTCGGAAAATGCCTTTTTTTAAATGATAAGTATAGGATAGAAAAGGAGAAGTAACATTGACAACATTTCGAGAATTAGGATTAAGTGAATCTTTATTGCAATCTGTTGAAAGTATGGGCTTTGAAGAGGCTACGCCGATTCAAGCTGAAACAATCCCACATGCATTGCAAGGTAAAGATATTATTGGGCAAGCGCAAACAGGTACAGGGAAAACAGCAGCATTTGGATTACCGCTATTAGATAAAGTAGATACTCGTAAAGAGGCAGTTCAAGGTATTGTTATCGCGCCAACGCGTGAATTAGCAATCCAAGTTGGAGAAGAGCTATACAAAATTGGTAAACATAAACGTGTTCGTATTTTACCAATTTACGGTGGTCAAGATATTAACCGCCAAATTCGTGCTCTAAAAAAACACCCACACATTATTGTTGGTACGCCGGGTCGTATTTTAGATCATATTAACCGTAAAACACTTCGCCTGCAAAACGTTGAGACTGTTGTTCTTGATGAAGCGGATGAAATGTTAAACATGGGCTTCATTGAAGATATTGAAGCGATTTTAACAGATGTGCCAGAAACACATCAAACACTATTATTCTCAGCGACAATGCCAGATCCAATCCGTCGTATTGCTGAGCGCTTCATGACTGAGCCTCAACACATTAAAGTAAAAGCAAAAGAAGTAACAATGCCAAACATTCAGCAGTTCTATTTAGAAGTGCAAGAAAAGAAAAAGTTTGACGTATTAACACGCTTACTAGATATTCAATCTCCAGAGCTTGCAATCGTATTCGGTCGTACAAAGCGTCGTGTTGATGAATTATCAGAAGCATTAAACTTACGTGGTTATGCAGCAGAAGGTATTCATGGTGATTTAACACAAGCGAAACGTATGTCTGTATTACGTAAATTTAAAGAAGGTGCTATTGAAGTTCTTGTTGCAACGGACGTTGCTGCACGTGGTCTTGATATTTCAGGCGTAACACACGTATACAACTTCGATATCCCACAAGATCCAGAATCATACGTTCACCGTATTGGTCGTACTGGCCGTGCAGGTAAAAAAGGTATTGCAATGTTATTTGTAACACCACGTGAATCAGGACAATTAAAAAATATCGAGCGTACAACAAAACGTAAGGTTGACCGTATGGAAGCACCGACACTTGACGAGGCATTAGAAGGTCAACAACGTTTAATCGCTGAAAAACTTCAAAGCACAATTGAAAATGATAACTTATCATACTACAAGCGTATTGCAGAAGAAATGTTAGAAGAGAATGACTCTGTAACAGTAGTAGCTGCTGCTTTAAAAATGATGACAAAAGAGCCAGATACAACACCAATCGCTTTAACATCAGAACCACCAGTTGTTTCAAGAGGTGGCGGTTCTAAAAAACGCGGTGGTAACGGAGGCGGATACCGTGATGGTAACCGTAATCGTAGTCGTGATGGACGCAGTGGCGATGGTCGTAACCGTGACCGTAACCGTGATGGACGCAGTGGCGATGGTCGTAACCGTGATCGCAATCGTGATGGTGGTAGCCGTGATGGCAACCGTGGTCGTAGAGGTGAAGGTCAAGGTCGCCCTGGATCTTCTTCAAATGGACGCGGCGAAAGAAAACATCATAGCCGTCCACAAGCTTAATAAAAAAGAGAATGCCCTTTGTTGGCATTCTCTTTTTTTATTTCTATAATTGTACATACTACATAATAACTTATGTAGAAAAGAGGTACTATATGCTTGTAAGGCTCGGGTATGTTGCGATGAGTGTGCATTTGAAGAACGCATCTCCATCTCAAACGATGACATATGCACAGTTTCAGAGGATTGATGATCGAGAGGCTGCGATTCGTAAACTCGAAAGAATCGCTAATTCGAATTTGGAAAATTGCTTGCGGTTATTAAAGCATAATAAGGGACATGATATATCTTTCTTTCGACTTAGTTCTAAGCTTATTCCTTTAGCAAATCATGAGGAGTTATTAGAGTGGAACTATATTCGTCCATTAAAAGAAAGTTTAAAAGTGCTAGGTGAATACGCAATTCGTATGAATATGCGAATTGATTTCCATCCGGATCACTTTGTTGTACTAAATTCACCTGAGGAGAGTATTTTTAAGCAATCCGTAAAGACATTGCAGATGCACAAAAAATTATTAAAGGGTATGGGAATTGAACATAAACAGAGATGTGTATTACATGTGGGAGGAGGTTATAACGATAAAGAACTTGCATTAGAACGTTTTATAGAAAATTGGTCAAGTGTTCCAAGAGGTATTCAAGAGATGATTATATTAGAAAATGATGACACGACTTTTTCTTTAGGAGAAACATTGTATTTAGGAGAGAAATTAGATATTCCAGTCGTGTTTGATTTGCATCATCATATGATGAATAATGATCAGGAAGATTGGCATGAAGATTGGGCACGTGTTGTGCATACGTGGGAATCGTCTTTGTTACCAGTTAAAATGCATATTTCTAGTCCTAGAGATGAAAAAGATCCGAGAGCACATGCGGATTTTATTGATGTAGATACTTTCTTATCTTTTTTGAAAAAGATAAAGGGGAGTGTTCCGCAAATTGATTGTATGATTGAGGCGAAGAAGAAGGATGAGTCTTTATTTCAATTAATGAGAGAGTTAAGTAAACAAACAGAGGTGGAAATTATCGATGGTGCGAGCTTTTACATTAAATAAGCTCAGCACCATCGAATTTTTTTGTTAAAAAAGGAGTTAAAATACCACCAATTATCAATCCTGTTAAATGGCTTATAGGATTGGCAGAAGGATTAAAGAAAGTAAATAGCAGTAATAGAAGTATCATGATTGAAAAAATAGCAATTTCTTTTGGGTTTGAAGAGCGATATCGACTGTACAATAAAAATAATTGTGCACCTAGTAATCCAAAAATACCACCAGATGCTCCGGCGTGAATATAGTCAAGAGGCATAATAATATAAGAAGAAATATTTCCGATAATGCCAGAAAGGAAAAAAATAATGATGAAAGAAAAATGTCCTAGTTGTTTTTCGATAGAAGAACCAAGAACAAATAAAAAAATGCTATTGGAAAGAAAATGTTGTAAGTCTACGTGTACAAGTAGGGAAGTTATGACACGCCACCATTCTCCTTTAGCGATATATTCATTGTAGGCTGCCATGTGTAAGAGGGAAAAGTCGCTCAATATAATCATGACTAATTGTATAAGAAGTAAAGAGAGGATGACTGGTTGTAATAGCATACGAGTAGATGGTATTAGCATGTTGTTAGTATCACTCCTTTTGCATCAGAAAGATTCTCTGTTATTCTTACAATATGAATGCAGAAAGCTAAATAGAAGAAGGGGATTTTGAAATGATTGTAGGGATTGGAATCGATATTATTGAATTGAATCGAATTGAAAAAATGCTAGATGGAAAGCTTAAATTTATGGAACGTATTTTAACTGAAAGTGAACGTAATGTTGCCAAGAAGCTGAAAGGAAGTCGTCTTACAGAATTTGTGGCAGGAAGATTTGCAGCAAAAGAAGCGTATTCTAAGGCGGTAGGGACTGGAATTGGGAAAGAAGTTAGTTTTTTAGATATAGAAGTAAGGAATGATGATAGAGGTAAACCGATTCTTATTGCAAATACAGAGCATATTGTTCATTTATCAATTAGCCATAGTAAAGAATTTGCTGTTAGCCAAGTTGTTTTAGAAAGCTCGTCACGCTAGTCTGCATATTTTATATCTTTGTCTCATATATTTGAGGTAGCGATAAGGAAGGCATATCTTCCATTCATTTATAGGGGCAAAGGGGCTGAAGTGATGAAAAGGCGTCTGTTTTTAGTTCTCATCGGTTTATTGACCGTTTTTGTGTTGGCGGGCTGTATGGAAAAGAAACAGGAAGATGTTGTGAGAGATTTAGAGGCAAAAGTTAAAGGTATGAAGAGTTATCAAGCTGAAGCGAAATTATCTATTAAAACGGGAAATGAGCCGCAGGAGTATAGTGTAGAAATTTGGCATAAAGAACCTTCGTATTATCGTGTGAATTTAAAGAATGCGAAAAAGGATCAGAGTCAAATTATTTTAAGAAATGATGAAGGGGTATTTGTATTAACACCTGCGCTTAATAAGAGCTTCCGTTTTCAAAGTGATTGGCCGCAAAATAGTAGCCAGGCTTACCTATATGAATCACTTGTAAGAGATATTTTGCAGGATAAGAAAAACCTTACTTTCGAGAAAACAGATAAGTATTATATTTTTAAAACAAAAACAAACTATCAACATCAAAATATGTTACCGAAACAAGAGATTACATTGAAGAAGAGTGATTTAACACCAGTTTCCGTGAAACTGATGGATAATGATCAAAATGTCCTTGTAAAAGTAGATTTCACTAAAGTAAAGTTTGATACAAAGTTTGATAAAGGTGCATTTGATACGAAACAAAATATGTCCAGAGCACAAGTAGATGTTCAGACAACAGCGAAAGAAGACAAACCGTTTGCTATTTTGTATCCACGTGACACGCCGCAAGGCATGACGTTGAAAGAGGAAGAAGAGTTGAAGACAGCCAGTGGCAAGCGTACGATACTCACATATACTGGAGGTAAGAAATCTTTTACTTTAATACAAGAAAAGGCAAAAGTTGCAGAGGCTTCATCAGCGGTAAGTGTAAGTGGAGAGCCAGTTGACCTTGGCTTCACGATTGGTGCATTGACGAAAGATTCTGTAACGTGGTCGTATAATGGAGTAGAATATATGCTCGTGTCTAAAGGTTTAGAGCCGAATGAGTTGTTGATGGTTGCTCGTTCGGTTACAGCGAAGCAGGTGAAGTAAACTTCTTAGACGTGGTGATATATGTGCACCACGTCTTTTCTTAGTTTGAAGGTGGATTTCATAAAAAGAAGCATATAAAAGAATAAGCTTCGCATATCGTGTATAAGGAAGTGTATTTATGGAAGAAGCACCGTTTTACCGTGACACTTGGGTGGAAGTGGATTTAGATGCGATCTATAACAATGTTACGCATATTAAAGAGTTCATTCCAAGTGATGTAGAAATTTTTGCTGTAGTTAAAGCGAATGCATATGGGCACGATTATGTACCAGTGGCTAAAACCGCATTAGAAGCAGGGGCAACAAGATTAGCAGTTGCTTTTTTAGATGAAGCTTTAGTGCTTCGGAGGGCTGGTATTACTGCACCGATTTTAGTATTAGGTCCCTCCCCTCCCCGTGATGTAAATGTTGCTGCTGAAAATGATGTAGCGTTAACTGTTTTTCAAAAAGAATGGGTGGAAGATGCGATAAAGCTCTGGGATGGTTCATCAATAATGAAATTCCATATTAATTTTGATAGTGGTATGGGGAGAATCGGAATACGTGAACGTAAAGAATTAAAGGGGTTCTTAAAGAGTTTAGAAGGCGCGCCATTTTTAGAGTTAGAAGGAGTATATACACATTTTGCAACAGCCGATGAGGTTGAGACTTCTTACTTTGATAAGCAATATAATACATTCTTGCAGCAGTTAAGTTGGTTGAAAGAATTTGGAGTGAACCCTAAATTTGTCCATACAGCCAATAGTGCTGCAACGTTAAGGTTTCAGGGGATTACATTTAATGCGGTACGAATTGGTATTGCGATGTATGGATTAACGCCGTCTGTAGAAATACGTCCGTTTTTACCATTTAAATTGGAACCAGCGTTGTCGCTTCATACGAAGGTTGCTCATATTAAGCAAGTGATTAAAGGGGATGGGATTAGTTATAATGTCACTTACCGAACGAGAACTGAAGAATGGATTGCGACAGTTGCGATTGGATATGCGGATGGCTGGCTTAGAAGGTTGCAAGGATTTAAAGTGCTTGTAAATGGTGAAAGAGTACCGATTGTAGGGCGAGTAACAATGGATCAATTCATGATACATCTTCCTTGTGAAGTGCCACTTGGTACGAAAGTTACACTCATTGGAAGACAAGGCGATGAGTATATTAGTGTTACCGAGGTTGCTGAATATTCCGGGACTATTAATTATGAAATTATCGCAACGATAAGTTTCCGTGTGCCGAGAATATTTATACGACATGGTAAGGTTGTAGAAGTAATCAATTATTTGAACAATATATAAAAGAAGGTATTATTACTCAGCGTCTCGCCATTTGTAGGAGTTTCACTAATGAAGAATAGGCTCTTTGTTTGCTGGGGAGCTTCTTTTTATAATTGTTATTAATATAAGTTAACAATGAAATATTACTGAAGGATTGCTTTATTTCTTGTTTGAAAGAGATAAAAAGTAAAAGAAGATGAATGTTTTGTTTATGAATTGGAAAACATAAGCAGGGAATAAGGAAGTCTTTGCAACAGGCTCCATACAATGGTATTATTACAATAGGTGTCATATATATATTTGGGTGTGTAGTTGACGGTGGAGGTGTATTTTTGTGTCCGAATCAAGTGTAACTACTGAAATCGTGGTTCGGTTGCCAAAGCAAATGGTAACGGAATTGGACGGAATTGGAAAACAAGAGAATAAGAATCGCCATGAACTAATTTGCCAGGCAACACAACTGTTATTGCGTCAACATAAGACGAAGAAACGCTACCAACATGAATCAATGCGACGTGGGTACATTGAAATGGGAAAAATTAATCTTGGTATTGCATCTGAAGCTTTCTTAGCAGAGTATGAAGCAGCTCATACAGTAGAACGCTTAGTTAGCGGGGGGTAATATTTTGATTGTAAAACGCGGCGACGTGTATTTTGCAGACCTTTCCCCAGTTGTTGGTTCTGAGCAAGGAGGCGTTCGTCCGGTTCTTGTCATTCAAAATGACATCGGAAATCGTTTTAGTCCGACTGTGATTGTAGCGGCTATTACTGCACAGATTCAAAAAGCGAAATTACCCACTCATGTGGAAATTGATGCGAAAAAGTACGGTTTTGAGAGAGATTCTGTTATTTTACTTGAGCAGATTCGAACAATCGATAAGCAACGCTTAACGGACAAAATCACTCATTTGGATGAAGTGATGATGAGTCGTGTAGATGAAGCGTTACAAATTAGTTTAGGACTAATAGATTTTTAAATCGGCAGTTTAAGTTGCTCTCTTTACAGGGCAACTTTTTTTTATTATAGAGGAGGTTACGGTTGGATATGGAAATGGTAGATAATCGACAAGGGTTAATGAAAATGTTAGTGAAAGAATTAGGCTTTACAGAAAAGCAAGTTCGTCATGTTATTCAATTAACAGAAGAAGGTAACACAGTTCCATTTATCGCTCGTTACCGAAAAGAATGGACAGGATCTCTAGATGAGGTGCAAATTCGTGCAATCTTAGAAAGATGGCAATATATGATGCAATTAGAAGATAGGAAAGAAGAGGTTCTTCGTCTTATTGGTGAAAAAGGGAAATTAACCGAAGAATTGCGTCGTCATATTGTTGCTGCAACAAAACTTCAGGAAGTAGAAGATTTATATCGTCCTTATAAAGAAAAAAGAAGAACGAAAGCTACAATCGCTAAAGAAAAGGGATTAGAACCGTTAGCTGAGTGGTTATTGTTATATAAAAAAGAAAATCCAGCAGAGAAGGCTATGGAATTTGTTGATGGAGAAAAAGAAGTGGAATCTGCAGAAGACGCGTTGCAAGGTGCGCAAGATATTATTGCGGAACTTGTTTCGGATAATGCATCATATCGTAGTTGGATTCGGAATACTACTTTCCGAAAAGGGATTATGTCTTCATCTGTAAAAGATAAAGAAAAAGATGAAAAGAATATATACGAAATGTATTATGACTATGAAGAACCGTTGCAAAAAGTAGTGCCTCATCGAGTGTTAGCGATGAACCGTGGTGAAAAGGAAGATGTATTAAGAGTTGCTGTTGTTACACCGACTGAGGAAATCAATCAGTTTTTACATAAAAAAATGATTCGTGATGAAGCTTCTAAAAGTGCGCGCTATGTACAATTAGCGATTGAAGATGGATATAAACGCTTAATTCAACCTTCAATAGAAAGAGAAATTCGTAAAGAATTAACAGAAACCGCTGAAGAACAAGCGATTCATATTTTCTCTGAGAATTTACGTAATTTATTATTACAGCCTCCAATGAAAGGGAAAGTTGTGCTAGCGGTAGATCCGGCATATAGAACAGGTTGTAAATTATCAGTAGTAGATGATACAGGGAAAGTTCTTAACATAGATGTTATTTATCCGCATCCACCTGTTCGTAAATATGAGGATGCAAAAAAGAAAGTTCTTTCAATTATAGATAAATATGAAGTTGAAATGATAGCAATTGGAAATGGTACAGCTTCCAGAGAAACGGAAGAATTTATAGTAGATGTCTTGCAAAATGTAAAACGGGATGTATTTTATATTATTGTAAATGAAGCGGGTGCTAGTGTATATTCAGCATCTGATTTAGCTCGTGAGGAGTTCCCGGATTTACAGGTTGAAGAAAGAAGTGCCGTTTCTATTGGGAGACGTCTACAAGATCCGCTTGCGGAGCTAGTGAAAATTGACCCTAAATCTGTAGGGGTAGGACAATATCAACATGATGTATCACAAAAAAGATTAAATGAATCGTTAACATTTGTGGTAGAGACAGCTGTTAACCAAGTTGGTGTTAATGTAAATACAGCTTCAGTTGCGTTGTTACAATATGTTTCAGGATTATCAAAAACGGTCGCAAAAAATATTGTAGCTAAGCGTGAGGAAGATGGGAAATTTACGAAGCGTACTGAATTAAAGAAAATTCCTCGTTTAGGTGCGAAAACATATGAACAATGTATTGGATTTTTACGTATATTAGAAGGGGCCAATCCGTTAGATCGCACAGGGATTCATCCAGAACAATATAAAAATGTTGAATTGCTATTAAAAAGTCTAGGGTTATCAAAGAATGATGTAGGTAAACCGAACTTGCAGAAGAGTTTAGAGGGAGTAGATGTTTCTAAATTATCTCAAGAGACAGAGATTGGCGAGCCGACTTTGGTTGATATTATCGATGCTTTAATTAGTCCAGAACGAGATATGAGGGATGAGTTGCCAAAACCACTTCTGAAAAAAGGGATTTTGAAATTAGAAGATTTAAAGCGTGGTATGGAGTTAGAGGGGACGGTTCGTAATGTTGTTGATTTCGGTGCCTTTGTTGATATAGGTGTAAAGCAAGATGGCTTAGTGCATATTTCTAAACTCAGCAAACAGTTTGTAAAGCATCCATTAGATGTTGTATCCGTGGGGCAAATTGTAAAAATATGGGTAGATGATATTGATACAAAAAAAGGTCGTGTTGCATTATCGATGTTACCAATTGAATAGTAAGTAAAGAGAGCAGATGAAACTGCTCTCTTTTTATGGATAGGAAAGTTTCGTTGATTATGAGCTTTGATGTATTTTACTATAATAAAACCAGCATTCATTTAGTAATTTGATTTGATACCGGTTTTTTTCGAAGTATGCACGTTGCATTTGTTTCTTTAGCCACGTAGGCATAGGAATCCCTCCTTGTTTAATCCTGCTCTCAAACATCTCTTCTTAATTAGTTAAAGAAATATTGATGAGAGGTTGGTGAGTGGATTTCTATCAATGCTTTATTTTTAGAAATCACGCTTCTTGAATGAGGATGGGTATATGTACTATTTAATATATGTATAGGAAGGGAGAAAAGTGTAAAAATATTTTTTTGTTTAGGGGGAATGAGAATGGATGAGCAAGAAATTCAGAGGTTAGTGGAGGAGGTATCGTTACAATACTTTGGGATGCCGTTTTTACATAAAGCGATGTTTAATAGTAGGTTACGTACAACTGGTGGGCGCTATCTATTGAATACTCATAATATAGAACTGAATTATCGATATTACGAAATGTATGGCAAAGAAGATTTAG
>NZ_JBNGVC010000013.1:942500-957500 GCF_050524305.1 Bacillus silvicola | reverse complement strand
CAAACCGACACAGGTAGGCGAGGAGAGAATCCTAAGGTGTGCGAGAGAACTCTGGTTAAGGAACTCGGCAAAATGACCCCGTAACTTCGGGAGAAGGGGTGCTTTCTTAACGGAAAGCCGCAGTGAATAGGCCCAAGCGACTGTTTAGCAAAAACACAGGTCTCTGCGAAGCCGTAAGGCGAAGTATAGGGGCTGACACCTGCCCGGTGCTGGAAGGTTAAGGAGAGGGGTTAGCGTAAGCGAAGCTCTGAACTGAAGCCCCAGTAAACGGCGGCCGTAACTATAACGGTCCTAAGGTAGCGAAATTCCTTGTCGGGTAAGTTCCGACCCGCACGAAAGGTGTAACGATTTGGGCACTGTCTCAACCAGAGACTCGGTGAAATTATAGTACCTGTGAAGATGCAGGTTACCCGCGACAGGACGGAAAGACCCCGTGGAGCTTTACTGTAGCCTGATATTGAATTTTGGTACAGTTTGTACAGGATAGGCGGGAGCCATTGAAACCGGAGCGCTAGCTTCGGTGGAGGCGCTGGTGGGATACCGCCCTGACTGTATTGAAATTCTAACCTACGGGTCTTATCGACCCGGGAGACAGTGTCAGGTGGGCAGTTTGACTGGGGCGGTCGCCTCCTAAAGTGTAACGGAGGCGCCCAAAGGTTCCCTCAGAATGGTTGGAAATCATTCGTAGAGTGCAAAGGCATAAGGGAGCTTGACTGCGAGACCTACAAGTCGAGCAGGGACGAAAGTCGGGCTTAGTGATCCGGTGGTTCCGCATGGAAGGGCCATCGCTCAACGGATAAAAGCTACCCCGGGGATAACAGGCTTATCTCCCCCAAGAGTCCACATCGACGGGGAGGTTTGGCACCTCGATGTCGGCTCATCGCATCCTGGGGCTGTAGTCGGTCCCAAGGGTTGGGCTGTTCGCCCATTAAAGCGGTACGCGAGCTGGGTTCAGAACGTCGTGAGACAGTTCGGTCCCTATCCGTCGTGGGCGTAGGAAATTTGAGAGGAGCTGTCCTTAGTACGAGAGGACCGGGATGGACGCACCGCTGGTGTACCAGTTGTTCTGCCAAGGGCATAGCTGGGTAGCTATGTGCGGAAGGGATAAGTGCTGAAAGCATCTAAGCATGAAGCCCCCCTCAAGATGAGATTTCCCATAGCGTAAGCTAGTAAGATCCCTGAAAGATGATCAGGTTGATAGGTTCGAGGTGGAAGCATGGTGACATGTGGAGCTGACGAATACTAATAGATCGAGGACTTAACCATATAATATGTAGCAATGTTATCTAGTTTTGAAGGAATATGCCTTCAATAGTTTGGTGATGATGGCAGAGAGGTCACACCCGTTCCCATACCGAACACGGAAGTTAAGCTCTCTAGCGCCGATGGTAGTTGGGACCTTGTCCCTGTGAGAGTAGGACGTCGCCAAGCTATTTATATCATCGCGGGGTGGAGCAGCACGGTAGCTCGTCGGGCTCATAACCCGAAGGTCGCAGGTTCAAATCCTGTCCCCGCAACCAATGGTCCCGTGGTGTAGTGGTTAACATGCCTGCCTGTCACGCAGGAGATCGCCGGTTCGACCCCGGTCGGGACCGCCATTTTATATAAAGAAAAGAACGAAACAAGTTGTTTCGTATTTTTTTATTTGTTTTAACAAAAAACTAATAAAGACAGTCAAACTATCCTTAGGAAAACTCCTAAGGACTTTTTTATATATTTAAAACCTGTATAATAAAGAGCAGAGAACATTGTGAATAAAGTAGGTGAAGTCTGTGAGTAAATATGAAGTAACAACAAAATCTTCTGAGGAAACACAAAGATTATCAGAAAAACTAGGTGAACTTGTCGGGGCGCAAGATGTAATTATTTTAGAAGGAGATCTTGGAGCTGGAAAGACGACTTTTACAAAAGGACTAGCAAAGGGTCTTGGTGTGAAAAGAGTTGTAAATAGTCCTACCTTCAATATTATTAAAGAATATAAAGGGAGATTGCCGCTATATCATATGGACGTATATCGTTTAGCAGAAAGTGAAGAAGACTTAGGCTTTGATGAGTATTTCTATGGTGAAGGGATTACAGTAGTAGAATGGGCTCATTTAATAGAAGAATATTTACCGAATGAAAAGTTACAAATCAGTTTATTCCATGCTGGAGATGATACAAGGAAAATTGTACTCGAACCAATTGGAAATCGTTATATTAGATTATGTGAGGAGCTATTACAAAATGAAAGTACTAGCAATTGATACTTCAAATTACGTAATGGGTGTATCCCTTATTGAGGAAGGGAACGTGATCGGAGAAATCATTACAAATTTAACAAAAAATCATTCTGTACGTCTTATGCCAGCTGTAGAGAAACTTTTAAAAGAATGTGGTGTAAAACCGAAAGAATTGACTAAAATCGTTGTAGCAGCTGGACCTGGATCATATACAGGTGTTCGTATAGGTGTGACAGCTGCAAAAACATTAGCTTGGTCACTTCAAATACCAATTGTAGGTGTATCAAGTTTAGAAGTAGTGGCAGCAAATGGTGCTAATTTTAAGGGATTAATCTCTCCTTTATTTGATGGTCGACGTGGTCAAATTTACACGGGGCTATATACATATGAAGGGGAGCAGTTAACTTCAATAGAAGAAGACCGAATTATGCTTATTGTTGACTGGTTGCAAATGTTAAAAGATAAAGAACAGCCTGTTTTATTTATTGGTAACGATGTTAAATTGCATAAAGAAACAATTATAGAATACTTAGGTGATCAAGCTGTATTTGCTCCTTTCACTAAGAATAACCCAAGACCAAGTGAGCTAGCATTTTTAGGGTTACAAAAAGAAGAACAAGATGTGCATACGTTTGTACCTAGTTACCTTCGTTTAGCGGAAGCTGAAACAAACTGGTTAGAAAGTCAAAAGAAGTAGAGGTCTATAGAAAATGGATATGATATTTAGAAAGATGGCACTCGATGATATTGCTCAAATTGTAGCTATTGAAGAAGCGTCTTTTTCAACTCCTTGGACTGCAGATGCTTTTCAACGTGAATTAGCGATGAATGAACATGCACATTATGTTGTGCTAGAAAAAGATGGTCGCGTAATTGGTTATTGTGGATTGTGGATAATTATTGATGAATCACATATAACAAATATAGCTATTTTGCCAGAGTACCGAGGTCAAAAGTTAGGAGATGCCTTATTGAAAGAGGTTATTTCGGAGGCGAAAGACCTAGGAGTAAAAACGATGACACTTGAAGTACGCGTATCAAATGAAGTAGCAAAACAGTTATACAGAAAATACGGATTTCAAAATGGTGGGATTCGTAAACGATACTATGCAGACAATCAGGAAGATGGTCTCGTAATGTGGGTGAATATATAATGGAAAAAAATACGATTATACTTGGTATTGAAACAAGCTGTGATGAAACAGCAGTAGCAGTTGTTAAAAATGGAACGGAAATTATTGCGAATATCGTTGCATCACAAATTGAAAGTCATAAGCGTTTTGGTGGAGTCGTACCAGAGATTGCATCCCGTCACCATGTAGAAGAAATTACAGTTGTGCTAGAGGAAGCTTTAAAAGAAGCAAATATCACTTTCGAGGATATTGATGCAATTGCCGTAACAGAAGGACCTGGTTTGGTTGGAGCACTTTTAATAGGTGTAAATGCAGCGAAAGCTGTGGCTTTTGCGCATGATATCCCTCTAGTTGGTGTTCATCATATTGCTGGTCATATTTATGCAAACCGTTTAGTAAAAGAAGTACAATTCCCATTACTATCACTTGTTGTATCTGGTGGACATACGGAGCTTGTTTATATGAAAGAACACGGTTCATTTGAAGTGATTGGTGAAACACGAGATGATGCAGCAGGGGAAGCATATGATAAAGTAGCTCGTACGTTATCTATGCCATATCCAGGTGGTCCTCATATTGATCGCCTTGCACATGAAGGAAAGCCGACAATTGATTTACCTCGTGCATGGCTAGAGCCGGATTCGTATGATTTTAGCTTTAGTGGATTGAAATCGGCAGTTATCAACACTGTGCATAACGCAAAACAACGTGGTATAGAAATTGCACCGGAAGATTTAGCAGCAAGTTTCCAAGAAAGTGTAATCGACGTACTTGTAACGAAAGCGTCTCGTGCGGCGGATGCATATAACGTAAAGCAAGTGCTTCTTGCTGGTGGAGTAGCTGCTAATAAAGGGCTTCGTGCACGTTTAGAAGCAGAATTTGCACAAAAAGAAAATATAGAGCTAATTATCCCGCCTCTATCTTTATGCACAGATAATGCAGCGATGATTGCAGCTGCAGGTACAATTGCATACGAACAAGGAAAACGTGCGACATTAGCTTTAAATGCAAATCCAGGATTAGATATTGAAGCATAGTTATACACAAAATTAACCACAACCTGTGGACAAAACCCATGTTATCTGTTGATAATATGGGTTTTGTTGTGTATATAAAATGTGTATAACTTTTTTATAGAATGTGGATAATGTGGAAAAGTTATTTTAATGTCTATTTTATAAAGGTGGATATGTGTATAAACTTGTGGATAAAGCGGATGAGGTCTGACCTTTAAAGATATTCTTTTTCGGGAAATAAAAAACAAGAAGATATCCCCAAAAAACTTTTGAAACATCCGCCTCTTATTATATAGGTTGCTACTATTGTCAATCTTTGTCGGTAAAACGATAGTTCTTGTCGAATCATTCATATATTTTAAGTTACGGTATATATATTCAAAAAATCATTGATATAATTTCATGTGCTAAGGCACTGATTTTAAAATAGAAAATAAAAAGGATGTCTCACACATCCTCGACGTACGAGACATCCTTTTTGTTTAAGTTCACTTATATATGCAGTTCTTCCCATTCTGCCATACAAGCTTCAAGTTGTTCTTGTAGTGTTTGCTTTTTAGATGTAATTTCACTAGCCTTTTCATAATCTGCATATATTTCTGGTAAGCAAAGCTGATCTTCTAATGTAGCAATTTCTTCTTCAAATTCTACGATGTTTTGTTCTAGCTCCTCAATTTTCCGAGTGCGTTGACGCTCTAATTGTTTACGCTCTTTTTCTTCGAGATAATTTAATTTTTCTTGAGCTACAGTTTTTTGAACAGGTGCCTGATTTTCTTGCTGTTCTTGTTGTTCAAATTCTGCACGTTCAATCATTTCATTCTTCTTTTCAACGTAGTAATCGTAGTCACCTAAATATTCTTGTGCACCTTCTGTTGATAACTCAACAACGGTTGTCGTTACACGATTAATAAAGTAGCGGTCATGAGAGACGAATAGAAGAGTACCTGGATAATCAATTAAAGCATTCTCTAGAATTTCTTTACTATTTAAATCAAGATGGTTCGTTGGCTCATCAAGAATTAGTAAATTTGATTTTTGCATCATAAGCTTTGCGAGAGCTAATCGGGCTTTTTGTCCACCACTAAGAGAAGATACTGGCTTTAGTACATCATCCCCTGTGAATAAAAAGTTGCCTAGTATAGTGCGAATTTCTTTTTCAGGTTGCAGAGGATATTCATCCCATAGTTCATTTAAAACTCGCTTAGAAGATGTTAAGTTAGCTTGTTCTTGATCATAATAACCAACAGATACATTTGATCCGAAAGAAACATCACCATTTAGTAGAGGTAACTTATTCACAAGTGATTTTAACAATGTGGATTTCCCAATTCCGTTCGGTCCAACTAAAGCAACACTATCCCCACGAGTTAAGCGCATAGTTACATGTTCAATAATCGGATCTTCATCATAGCCAATAGTTGCATCTTTCACTTGTAAAACATCATTTCCGCTTTGTTTTTCAATATCAAAGTGGAAGGAAGCTGACTTAGAATCGCCCAATGGTCTAGTTAATAATTCCATTCTGTCTAATTGTTTACGGCGACTTTGAGCGCGCTTTGTTGTAGATGCACGAGCTATATTTTTTTGCACAAAGTCTTCAAGTTTAGCAATTTCATCCTGTTGTTTTTCATACCGTTTCATCTCTTGCTCGTATAGTGCCGATTTTAAGTCTAAATATTTACTGTAGTTACCAACAAATCGTTTGCTTTCCTTATTAGAAATTTCGTATACCTGTGTAACGAGTTTATCTAAGAAATAACGGTCATGGGAAACGATTAAAATTGCGCCAGGATAACCTTGTAAATATTGTTCAAGCCAAGTTAATGTTTCAATGTCCAAATGGTTTGTAGGCTCGTCTAAAATAAGTAAATCTGGTTTAGTTAATAATAATTTACCAAGAGCTAATCGTGTTTTTTGCCCACCACTTAATGTAGAAATTGTCGTCTGGTGCATTTCAACTGGGAAGCCAAGACCGCTTAAAATCGAGCGGATATCCGCTTCGTACTGATAGCCACCTTGATCTTTATAATCTAATTGTAATTGATCATAATCAGCTAATAATTTCTCGTATATAGCTGCATTTGAAAAGTTTTCTTCTTTGCCCATCTCTTGCTCTAGCCTTCGAAGTTTTGTCTCCATTTGCTGCAAGTGTGTAAAGACGGTTAACATTTCATCCCAAATTGTTAAAGACGTTTCTAATCCGGTATTTTGAGCTAAATACCCCATTGAGACATCTTTTGGTTTTATAATTTCACCACCATCATGAGATAACTCACCAGCTATTATTTTTAATAATGTAGATTTTCCGGCTCCATTTCGTCCGACTAGTGCGATACGATCTTTCGTTTGTACTTCCAATTTTATGTTTGCAAGAATCGTTTCTGCACCGTATAATTTCGAAAGCGCGTTTACTTGTAATAAAATCAATGTTTTCACCTCAAATAATTTCTTAACTTTGCCATGTTTATATTTCTCAATCATACTAAAAATAGTGTATAGTTTAAAATAAAGAGAGAATACTTCTTCTCTTTATTATACAAGGAAATTCATGAGTGCTAAACTTTTGTATTTGATTCAAGTATATGAATAAAGATAGGAAGAGAGGAGAGGTTATATGGATCAGCAAAAAATTCCACAGGCCACTGCCAAACGATTGCCTCTATACTATCGATTTATCCAAAACTTATCTCTTTCTGGTAAGCAACGTGTTTCATCAGCCGAATTGAGTGAAGCGGTAAAGGTTGATTCCGCAACTATTCGAAGAGATTTTTCATATTTTGGAGCGTTAGGGAAAAAAGGTTATGGATATAACGTAAATTATTTATTATCATTTTTCCGTGAAACACTCGACCAAGATGATATAACACGTGTAGCACTTATTGGAGTAGGTAATTTAGGGACCGCTTTCTTACATTATAATTTCACGAAAAACAATAATACAAAAATTGAAATGGCGTTTGACGTTAGTGAAGAGAAAGTTGGAACAGAAATCGGAGGCATTCCTGTATATCATTTGGATGAACTAGAAGAACGTTTATCAACTGATATACAAGTGGCAATATTAACAGTACCCGCTACAGTAGCACAATCTGTGGCAGATAGATTGGCAGAAACGAACGTGCATGGTATTTTAAATTTCACACCAGCACGCTTAAATGTGTCAGAGAATATAAGAATTCATCATATTGATTTAGCTGTAGAGTTACAAACACTTGTGTACTTTTTGAAGAATTATCCACAATAAAACGCAGAGGAAGCGACCTCTGCGTTTTATTATTGTTTTTTCTTTGTGAATTTAACTAAGATAAGGCGAAGTGCCAAATTAAAATCAATTGTTGCCATAACTGCAAATAGTATTGTCCACATATTCCAGATTGTATCTGTTACGTTCGTAATGGCGAAACGTGTAAAGATACATCCAAGAAGAAAATACAATGCAGCCATGAACAATGGTGAGTTTCTCATACAAAAAATCCTCCGATAAAGCCTTGCATTTTTTCAGCTTCTTTAATCATTTCTTGAATTTGTTCATTGCTTACTAAAACTTGAGCAACTGCAACTAATGTATTCATTGCAACATGGGCTGCAATTGGAACGATAATACGCTTCGTTTTTACATATAAAAAGGCGAATACGAGCCCCATAGCAGTGTATACCAATAAGTGAGTAAAATCAAAATGAATCGCCGCAAATACAAGGGAACTAATAATAGCGGCAATAAAGAAGTTAAACTTCTTATAAAGTGTACCAAATAAAATTTTTCTAAATACGATTTCTTCTAAAATTGGCCCTATAATAGATACAACAATAAGGAACCAAGGTGTTGTTCTTGCGATATCCATAAGTCTTGCTGTATTTTCAGATCCAGGTTTAATACCTAATACATACATTTCGATCATACCAGCAATACTTTGTGAGAAAAATGCTAAGAAAAACCCGATAAAAATCCATCCAATTGTAGCTGGAACAGTAGAGCGCATTTTATCTAAATGCCTGTCACGAATATCTGTTCTAAGTAACCAAAGTACGATACATAATGCAATAAAGAAGCTAATGATTGCCCAATGGCCAGTTATGAGTTGGAATTTCTCCTCTCTAGTAAATCCCTTATTATCATAAAGTCCAGTTTTCAAGAGAAGTGGTAATCCGGCAATTGAAGATAACTGCATTAAAATGTATGTAACGATAACCCACCAATATTGTTTTTTCAAAGGGTTTAACCATCCTTTCTAACTCTAGTGTATGAGATAAGGTAGGATAACATGTAAATATGCTACCTACGATATAAACTGTCACTTAAATTATGTTTTTTTCGTAAATCCTCATTTGAAATGATAATAGAAGACAGGAAAAAGTTGTGTGTGTAGCGAAAACAACTTAGGGTGTCCTTTCATATTGTAACATACGAGTAGTGGAAACAACGATTCATATAGTAAAGGTAGTAGAAGTAGGATTCTATATAGAAAAGTTTATATAGTAATTTGCGAAAAAATTATGATTTTTTTACTTGCAAAAGAAATTGAGATTATTTATTATTATAAGTGTGTTAGCACTCGGGTGACTTGAGTGCTAATAAATAAAATTCACATAACAAAATGAGGAGGTTATTGTTCATGCTAAAGCCATTAGGTGATCGCGTTGTAATTGAACTTGTTCAAGCAGAAGAAAAAACAGCAAGTGGTATTGTATTACCAGACACTGCAAAAGAAAAACCACAAGAGGGTAAAGTTATTGCAGTAGGTACAGGCCGAGTGCTTGAAAATGGTGAGCGTGTTGCTTTAGAGGTAGCAGCAGGTGATCTTATCATCTTCTCAAAATATGCAGGTACTGAAGTGAAATACGAAGGTACAGACTACTTGATTTTACGTGAAAGTGACATTTTAGCAATTATCGGTTAATTATATACATTTTAAAAATCCAAGGGGGTCAATTATTATGGCAAAAGATATTAAATTTAGTGAAGAAGCACGTCGTTCGATGCTTCGCGGTGTCGACACTCTTGCAAACGCAGTAAAAGTAACGCTTGGACCAAAAGGTCGTAACGTTGTACTTGAGAAAAAATTTGGTTCACCACTTATTACAAATGACGGTGTAACAATCGCAAAAGAAATCGAATTAGAAGATGCATTCGAAAACATGGGTGCGAAATTAGTGGCAGAAGTTGCTAGCAAAACAAACGATGTAGCTGGTGACGGAACGACAACTGCAACTGTATTAGCGCAAGCTATGATTCGTGAAGGTTTAAAAAACGTAACAGCTGGTGCTAACCCAATGGGTCTTCGCAAAGGTATCGAAAAAGCTGTTACTGCTGCAATTGAAGAATTAAAAGCGATTTCTAAACCAATCGAAGGCAAATCTTCTATCGCACAAGTAGCTGCTATTTCTGCAGCTGACGAAGAAGTAGGTCAATTAATCGCTGAAGCAATGGAGCGCGTTGGTAACGACGGCGTTATTACTTTAGAAGAATCTAAAGGATTCACAACAGAATTAGACGTAGTAGAAGGTATGCAATTTGATCGTGGATATGCATCTCCTTACATGATCACTGATTCTGACAAAATGGAAGCGGTTCTTGATAACCCATACATCTTAATCACTGACAAAAAGATTTCTAACATCCAAGAAATCTTACCAGTATTAGAGCAAGTGGTACAACAAGGTAAACCACTTCTTATCATTGCTGAAGATGTAGAAGGCGAAGCGTTAGCTACATTAGTAGTGAACAAACTTCGTGGTACATTCAATGTAGTAGCTGTTAAAGCTCCTGGATTTGGTGACCGTCGTAAAGCAATGTTAGAAGATATCGCAATCTTAACTGGTGGCGAAGTAATCACTGAAGAATTAGGACGTGATTTAAAATCTGCTACAGTTGAATCTTTAGGACGCGCAGGTAAAATCGTTGTAACGAAAGAAAACACAACTGTAGTTGAAGGTATTGGGAATACACAACAAATCGAAGCTCGCATTGGCCAAATCCGTGCGCAATTAGAAGAAACTACTTCTGAATTCGATCGTGAAAAATTACAAGAGCGTCTTGCTAAATTAGCAGGTGGCGTAGCAGTAATTAAAGTAGGTGCAGCAACTGAAACTGAGTTAAAAGAGCGCAAACTTCGTATTGAAGATGCACTTAACTCAACTCGTGCAGCAGTAGAAGAAGGTATCGTTGCGGGTGGTGGTACTTCACTTATGAACGTGTACACGAAAGTAGCTTCTATTGTAGCTGAAGGCGACGAAGCAACAGGTATCAACATCGTACTTCGTGCATTAGAAGAGCCAGTTCGTCAAATCGCAATCAACGCTGGTCTAGAAGGATCTGTAGTTGTAGAGCGTCTAAAAGGCGAAAAAGTAGGCGTTGGTTTCAACGCAGCTACTGGCGAATGGGTTAACATGCTTGAGTCTGGTATCGTAGATCCAGCTAAAGTAACTCGCTCTGCACTTCAAAACGCAGCATCTGTTGCAGCTATGTTCTTAACGACTGAAGCTGTAGTTGCTGACAAGCCAGAACCAAATGCACCAGCAATGCCTGACATGGGCGGCATGGGCATGGGCGGTATGGGCGGAATGATGTAATTCCGTTTGCCCGAAAAACATCCACTTCTATATAGAAGTGGATGTTTTTTTGTGTTTTTTAGAAAAGGAAATGAATTTCTGTAGAATTTTGTCGCTTTCTCTCTTGACCATACTGATACTTCATTGTTAGAATCTAGGAAGATAATATAAAACGATCCTTCATATATCCTCAATGATATGGTTTGAGAGTCTCTACCGGGTTACCGTAAACAACCTGACTATGAAGGCAGTGTGTCTTATATTTATAAAGAGCGGAGACTATCTTTCTTTATAAAGCCAGACCCCTGCCTTTTCTTTGTTATGAGACTAGAGGCGGAGGACTGGCTTTTTTTATTATATTGGTAATGCTTTTCGCCAAATTGGTGAAAATATTTATATACGAGAACTAACGTTGGGGTGATTATTTTGAAAAAGCAGCACGATACAATTATCGTTTTAGATTTTGGGAGTCAGTACAATCAGTTAATAGCACGTCGAATTCGTGAGTTCGGTGTATACAGTGAACTTCATCCGCATACAATTACTGCAGAAGAAATTAAAGCAATGAATCCAAAAGGGATTATTTTCTCTGGTGGACCAAATAGTGTATACGGTGAAGGTGCATTACATTGTGATGAAAAAATATTCGAGCTAGGATTACCGATTTTCGGTATCTGTTACGGTATGCAGCTTATGACACAACACTTCGGTGGTAAAGTAGAACGCGCAAACCACCGTGAATACGGAAAAGCTGTTCTTAAAGTAGAGAACGAATCAAAATTATATGCGAACCTTCCAGAAGAGCAAGTTGTATGGATGAGTCATGGTGACTTAGTAACTGGTTTACCTGAAGGATTCGTAGTAGATGCAACAAGTGAGTCTTGTCCAATTGCTGGTATGAGCAATGAAGCAAAAAACTTATACGGTGTACAATTCCACCCAGAAGTACGTCACTCTGAGCACGGTAACGATTTAATTAAAAACTTCGTATTCGGCGTATGTGGTTGTTCTGAAGGATGGAACATGGAGAACTTTATCGAAGTAGAATTAGAGAAAATCCGTGAAACTGTTGGAGACAAAAAAGTACTATGCGCACTTAGTGGCGGTGTAGACTCTTCTGTTGTAGCAGTATTAATTCATAAAGCAATCGGTGATCAGTTAACATGTATTTTCGTTGACCACGGCTTACTTCGTAAAGATGAAGCAGAAGGTGTTATGAAAACATTTAGCGAAGGCTTCCACATGAACGTTATTAAAGTGGATGCAAAAGAACGCTTCATGAACAAGTTAAAAGGTGTAGAAGATCCAGAACAAAAACGTAAAATCATCGGTAACGAATTCATTTACGTATTTGATGATGAAGCGTCTAAATTACAAGGAATGGACTTCCTAGCGCAAGGTACACTTTACACGGATATCGTTGAAAGTGGTACAGCAACTGCACAAACAATTAAATCTCACCATAACGTTGGTGGACTTCCAGAAGACATGCAGTTCAAATTAATTGAGCCTTTAAACACGTTATTTAAAGATGAAGTACGTGTATTAGGATCAGAATTAGGAATTCCTGATGAAATCGTATGGCGTCAACCATTCCCAGGTCCAGGACTTGGTATTCGTGTATTAGGTGAAATCACAGAAGAGAAATTAGAAATCGTTCGTGAATCTGATGCGATTTTACGTGAAGAAATTATAAAAGCGGGATTAGACCGTGAAGTTTGGCAATACTTCACTGCGCTTCCTGGTATGCGTAGTGTTGGTGTTATGGGTGACGAGCGTACTTACGATTACACAGTAGGTATCCGCGCAGTAACATCTATTGACGGTATGACAGCTGACTGGGCACGTATCCCTTGGGATGTATTAGAGAAAATCTCTGTACGTATCGTAAACGAAGTAAAACACGTTAACCGTATCGTGTATGATATAACGAGTAAGCCACCAGCAACTATTGAGTGGGAATAGTATTGTAATAAAAAAGATCCATCTATCGTTCATGTATAGATGGATCTTTTTGTTTTTACCCTTAATACGAACGAAAATATAAAAGTTTATAAAAATGTTCGTTTTTAAATTGACAAAACCACCTCCTCGAGTTAATATGAGTATGTAATTCAAACGAAAAGTGAATATTATGCCGTCGTATAATATCGGGG
This sequence comes from Bacillus silvicola, assembly GCF_050524305.1. Lineage (NCBI taxonomy): Bacteria > Bacillati > Bacillota > Bacilli > Caryophanales > Bacillaceae > Bacillus > Bacillus silvicola. The sequence continues at coordinate 944,424 of NZ_JBNGVC010000013.1, read as the reverse complement.
ATATGGCCCGAAAGTTTCTACCTAGCTACCGTAAATGGCTTGACTACGAGGCGTTTTTATAAAGATGAGGGGAAACTTGTCTTTATTCATAGAACGCTTCCATGTATATGCAATGGAAGCCTTTTTTATTTTTAATAGATAAAAGAGGGCTAGGGTGAAATACGGCGAGTAATCATATAACGGGGGAAACGTAAGATGAAACGCTATTTTCAGTTTGATGAACTCGGCACAAATTATAAAACAGAGTTCATAGCAGGTTTAACGACATTTTTATCTATGGCTTATGTACTATTTGTCAATCCTGCTACGCTGTCACTTGGAAATGTTAAAGGGTTACCGGCAGGTACAGGAATGGATCCAGGTGCAGTATTCGTTGCTACAGCATTAGCAGCGGCGATTGGTTCGTTAATTATGGGGATATTTGCGAAGTATCCGATTGCTTTAGCGCCAGGTATGGGAATAAACGCGTTCTTTGCTTATACAGCGGTGTTAACGATGGGAATTCCGTGGCAAACGGCAATTGCTGGAACATTAATGTCAGGTATTATCTTTATTATTCTTACTGCTTCAGGTATTCGTGAAAAAATCATTAATGCAATTCCATCAGAGTTAAAGTTTGCAGTAGCGGCGGGTATTGGATTATTCATTGCCTTCCTTGGATTCCAAAACGCTGGAATTATCGTAAAGAATGATGCTGTCCTTGTTGGATTGGGGGATTTAACAAAGGGCACAACTTTACTAGCAATTTTCGGAGTTGTTACTACAATCATCTTCATGATTAAGAAAGTTAATGGTGCAGTATTCTACGGTATGATTCTTACAGCGATCTTAGGAGTGGTAACGGGATTAATTGATACTCCGAAAGCTGTAGTGGGAGCAATACCGAGCCTAGAACCAACGTTCGGTGTGGCGTTAACTCACTTTGGAGACATTTTCACTGTTGAAATGGGTATTGTTATTATAACGTTCTTCTTTATTGATTTCTTTGATACAGCAGGTACGCTCGTGGCGGTTGCGAATCAAGCGGGATTAATGAAGAACAATAAATTACCACGTGCAGGAAAAGCACTATTTGCAGATGCGATTGCAACTGTAATCGGTGCGATTTTAGGTACATCAACAACAACGTCTTATATTGAATCTTCTGCAGGGGTAGCAGCGGGTGGACGTTCTGGATTTACAGCAGTTGTAACAGCAGGGTTCTTCTTACTGGCACTATTCTTCTCGCCGCTATTAAGTGTTGTGACACCAGCTGTAACAGCACCAGCATTAATTATTGTAGGAATCTTGATGGTTTCATCTTTAGGAGAAATTGATTGGAAGAAATTCGAGATTGCAGTACCAGCATTCTTTACTATCATTTCAATGCCACTTACGTATAGTATCGCAACAGGAATTGCAATCGGATTTATCTTCTATCCAATTACAATGGTTGTGAGTGGCCGTCGTAAAGAGGTTCATCCAATTATGTATGTTATGGGAGTTTTATTCGTACTATATTTCATCTACGTTCGTAAATAAAAGGGGTTTTTTGAAAGGTCTAGACTTAAGGGGAGTCTAGACCTTTTTTGCGTCTTCAGAAAATCTTAAGGATTTCCGAGCGTTTTTCTTCAGAAGTTTTCCTATAATAGAAGTTAGGGATTAAAAAAGTGATGGGGGAGATATTGTGGCACACGAAACAATACTTGTCGTAGATGATGAAAAAGAAATTAGGAATCTTATTACAATCTATTTAAAGAATGAAGGATATAAAGTACTGCAAGCAGGGGACGGAGAAGAAGGGTTACGTATATTAGAAGAAAATGAAGTGCACTTAGTCGTATTAGATATTATGATGCCAAAAGTAGATGGTATTCATATGTGTATGAAAGTAAGGGAAGCAAAGGAAATGCCGATTATTATGCTTTCTGCCAAAACGCAAGAT
>NZ_JBNGVC010000013.1:935000-937500 GCF_050524305.1 Bacillus silvicola | reverse complement strand
GATGTGGAGTTGCTTAGACAACTAGGATGTTGGCTTAGAAGCAGCCACCATTTAAAGAGTGCGTAATAGCTCACTAGTCGAGTGACTCTGCGCCGAAAATGTACCGGGGCTAAATACACCACCGAAGCTGCGAATTGATACCAATGGTATCAGTGGTAGGGGAGCGTTCTAAGTGCAGTGAAGTCAGACCGGAAGGACTGGTGGAGCGCTTAGAAGTGAGAATGCCGGTATGAGTAGCGAAAGACGGGTGAGAATCCCGTCCACCGAATGCCTAAGGTTTCCTGAGGAAGGCTCGTCCGCTCAGGGTTAGTCAGGACCTAAGCCGAGGCCGACAGGCGTAGGCGATGGACAACAGGTTGATATTCCTGTACCACCTCTTTATCGTTTGAGCAATGGAGGGACGCAGAAGGATAGAAGAAGCGTGCGATTGGTTGTGCACGTCCAAGCAGTTAGGCTGATAAGTAGGCAAATCCGCTTATCGTGAAGGCTGAGCTGTGATGGGGAAGCTCCTTATGGAGCGAAGTCTTTGATTCCCCGCTGCCAAGAAAAGCTTCTAGCGAGATAAAAGGTGCCTGTACCGCAAACCGACACAGGTAGGCGAGGAGAGAATCCTAAGGTGTGCGAGAGAACTCTGGTTAAGGAACTCGGCAAAATGACCCCGTAACTTCGGGAGAAGGGGTGCTTTCTTAACGGAAAGCCGCAGTGAATAGGCCCAAGCGACTGTTTAGCAAAAACACAGGTCTCTGCGAAGCCGTAAGGCGAAGTATAGGGGCTGACACCTGCCCGGTGCTGGAAGGTTAAGGAGAGGGGTTAGCGTAAGCGAAGCTCTGAACTGAAGCCCCAGTAAACGGCGGCCGTAACTATAACGGTCCTAAGGTAGCGAAATTCCTTGTCGGGTAAGTTCCGACCCGCACGAAAGGTGTAACGATTTGGGCACTGTCTCAACCAGAGACTCGGTGAAATTATAGTACCTGTGAAGATGCAGGTTACCCGCGACAGGACGGAAAGACCCCGTGGAGCTTTACTGTAGCCTGATATTGAATTTTGGTACAGTTTGTACAGGATAGGCGGGAGCCATTGAAACCGGAGCGCTAGCTTCGGTGGAGGCGCTGGTGGGATACCGCCCTGACTGTATTGAAATTCTAACCTACGGGTCTTATCGACCCGGGAGACAGTGTCAGGTGGGCAGTTTGACTGGGGCGGTCGCCTCCTAAAGTGTAACGGAGGCGCCCAAAGGTTCCCTCAGAATGGTTGGAAATCATTCGTAGAGTGCAAAGGCATAAGGGAGCTTGACTGCGAGACCTACAAGTCGAGCAGGGACGAAAGTCGGGCTTAGTGATCCGGTGGTTCCGCATGGAAGGGCCATCGCTCAACGGATAAAAGCTACCCCGGGGATAACAGGCTTATCTCCCCCAAGAGTCCACATCGACGGGGAGGTTTGGCACCTCGATGTCGGCTCATCGCATCCTGGGGCTGTAGTCGGTCCCAAGGGTTGGGCTGTTCGCCCATTAAAGCGGTACGCGAGCTGGGTTCAGAACGTCGTGAGACAGTTCGGTCCCTATCCGTCGTGGGCGTAGGAAATTTGAGAGGAGCTGTCCTTAGTACGAGAGGACCGGGATGGACGCACCGCTGGTGTACCAGTTGTTCTGCCAAGGGCATAGCTGGGTAGCTATGTGCGGAAGGGATAAGTGCTGAAAGCATCTAAGCATGAAGCCCCCCTCAAGATGAGATTTCCCATAGCGTAAGCTAGTAAGATCCCTGAAAGATGATCAGGTTGATAGGTTCGAGGTGGAAGCATGGTGACATGTGGAGCTGACGAATACTAATAGATCGAGGACTTAACCATATAATATGTAGCAAATGTTATCTAGTTTTGAAGGAATATGCCTTCATAGTTTGGTGATGATGGCAGAGAGGTCACACCCGTTCCCATACCGAACACGGAAGTTAAGCTCTCTAGCGCCGATGGTAGTTGGGACCTTGTCCCTGTGAGAGTAGGACGTCGCCAAGCAACCTTAAGACGAGTCAGAATGACTCGTCTTTTTTGTGTACATTTCGTTAGAAATAACTTCTTAATAACCCAAAATACCACTTTAGATTTTAAGTATTGCCCATTCTTTTAAGATTTGTGGTTACATTGCTATATAATTTTTTATTCAATTTCTCCCGTGATTTTTGATATGTAATTTAAGATTTTCTATTTTATTTCTTATAGATACGATTCATTGGTGTGTTAAAATAGTACAGTTATTTTGAAGTACTTTAATATAAGAAGATTTAATTTTGAAAAAGGAGATAATATGAAAAAGATAGGTGTAATTACTATAGTAGTTTTAGTCCTTCTAGCGATTGCATATATGTTAGTCGGGAATTATTTTTATAATTATGCGTTGAATGCGAAACAAGAAAAAGATTTTTTAGAGGATAATCCTCACTTAAAGGAAACGGTGAATGCATCGGGAGGTGCATTGGCTACGAATGAAGACAAGAATGCGAACTT
>NZ_JBNGVC010000013.1:920000-930000 GCF_050524305.1 Bacillus silvicola | reverse complement strand
AGACCGGAAGGACTGGTGGAGCGCTTAGAAGTGAGAATGCCGGTATGAGTAGCGAAAGACGGGTGAGAATCCCGTCCACCGAATGCCTAAGGTTTCCTGAGGAAGGCTCGTCCGCTCAGGGTTAGTCAGGACCTAAGCCGAGGCCGACAGGCGTAGGCGATGGACAACAGGTTGATATTCCTGTACCACCTCTTTATCGTTTGAGCAATGGAGGGACGCAGAAGGATAGAAGAAGCGTGCGATTGGTTGTGCACGTCCAAGCAGTTAGGCTGATAAGTAGGCAAATCCGCTTATCGTGAAGGCTGAGCTGTGATGGGGAAGCTCCTTATGGAGCGAAGTCTTTGATTCCCCGCTGCCAAGAAAAGCTTCTAGCGAGATAAAAGGTGCCTGTACCGCAAACCGACACAGGTAGGCGAGGAGAGAATCCTAAGGTGTGCGAGAGAACTCTGGTTAAGGAACTCGGCAAAATGACCCCGTAACTTCGGGAGAAGGGGTGCTTTCTTAACGGAAAGCCGCAGTGAATAGGCCCAAGCGACTGTTTAGCAAAAACACAGGTCTCTGCGAAGCCGTAAGGCGAAGTATAGGGGCTGACACCTGCCCGGTGCTGGAAGGTTAAGGAGAGGGGTTAGCGTAAGCGAAGCTCTGAACTGAAGCCCCAGTAAACGGCGGCCGTAACTATAACGGTCCTAAGGTAGCGAAATTCCTTGTCGGGTAAGTTCCGACCCGCACGAAAGGTGTAACGATTTGGGCACTGTCTCAACCAGAGACTCGGTGAAATTATAGTACCTGTGAAGATGCAGGTTACCCGCGACAGGACGGAAAGACCCCGTGGAGCTTTACTGTAGCCTGATATTGAATTTTGGTACAGTTTGTACAGGATAGGCGGGAGCCATTGAAACCGGAGCGCTAGCTTCGGTGGAGGCGCTGGTGGGATACCGCCCTGACTGTATTGAAATTCTAACCTACGGGTCTTATCGACCCGGGAGACAGTGTCAGGTGGGCAGTTTGACTGGGGCGGTCGCCTCCTAAAGTGTAACGGAGGCGCCCAAAGGTTCCCTCAGAATGGTTGGAAATCATTCGTAGAGTGCAAAGGCATAAGGGAGCTTGACTGCGAGACCTACAAGTCGAGCAGGGACGAAAGTCGGGCTTAGTGATCCGGTGGTTCCGCATGGAAGGGCCATCGCTCAACGGATAAAAGCTACCCCGGGGATAACAGGCTTATCTCCCCCAAGAGTCCACATCGACGGGGAGGTTTGGCACCTCGATGTCGGCTCATCGCATCCTGGGGCTGTAGTCGGTCCCAAGGGTTGGGCTGTTCGCCCATTAAAGCGGTACGCGAGCTGGGTTCAGAACGTCGTGAGACAGTTCGGTCCCTATCCGTCGTGGGCGTAGGAAATTTGAGAGGAGCTGTCCTTAGTACGAGAGGACCGGGATGGACGCACCGCTGGTGTACCAGTTGTTCTGCCAAGGGCATAGCTGGGTAGCTATGTGCGGAAGGGATAAGTGCTGAAAGCATCTAAGCATGAAGCCCCCCTCAAGATGAGATTTCCCATAGCGTAAGCTAGTAAGATCCCTGAAAGATGATCAGGTTGATAGGTTCGAGGTGGAAGCATGGTGACATGTGGAGCTGACGAATACTAATAGATCGAGGACTTAACCATATAATATGTAGCAAATGTTATCTAGTTTTGAAGGAATATGCCTTCATAGTTTGGTGATGATGGCAGAGAGGTCACACCCGTTCCCATACCGAACACGGAAGTTAAGCTCTCTAGCGCCGATGGTAGTTGGGACCTTGTCCCTGTGAGAGTAGGACGTCGCCAAGCAACCTTAAGACGAGTCAGAATGACTCGTCTTTTTTGTATGCTTTCATACCTCGATTAATTGCCTTTTTAACTCCTTCTAAATAAGCGAACCCATATTTTTTATCGGGTTCTAAGTAAGTACCTTCTGCCCACTCATTCCACGCATTAATAAATAAAAACTCGCTATTATAAAGGGAGTATGCACGATGAATTTGCTTACTTAAATACATTGTGAACTTCTCAGGGGTAGAACCTATGAAAATACTACTGTTTAAATCTTTGCGGCGAGCTGTATTATCCCAATCAACAAAAGCTCCAGGGAATGTTTTTTTCTTTGAGGGAGATCGTTTTAATATATACATCCATACTTTATCGTAGTCCCAAGCATTTAATTGCATACCAGACTCATATATTGTTTTATTTATGTCTGAAGAGCTATCATGGGAAATTGTATAAAAAGGTTCAAATTGAACGCTAGCGCCGAATCCATTTATATGTGGAATTGGAAAGCTGTTTAGTGTTTCTACAAAAAATATACCTTTTAAACCATTTTCTTGTGCTAGTGTATTCCAATAATTAAGCATCTTTTCACAATCAGGAATATGTCCTGGGCGATAAATAATGAATAGAGGCTTACCATCTATACGAATATATCTTTTATCTTGGAACGCTTGTAATAAATATTCAAAGTGCTCTTTCCAATCCGATACATCTCCATAATCTTGAGGCATTAATATATGTTTATCAAGACCATCCCAAGTTTTTGTCCATGGTTCATTTGCCCAAGAAAGGCAAAATGGAAAATCTGGTTCGCCAATCTTAAGTACCTCATTAAAAGGTGTTTCTAATAGCCTCTTACCTTTAAACCAGTAGTGATAATAACAAAAACCATATATGCCGTATGCTTTAGCAATTTTTGCTTGCCATTTTCTTACGGATGGGGTGGTTAAGTCATAATAAAAATCTTGATAAGGTTCCCTAGGTTGATAATGTCCTGAAAATAAAGGTTGTGCATTTTTAGTATTTGTCCATTCAGTAAAACCTTTACCCCACCATCGATCATTTTCTTTTATTTGATGGAATTGTGGTAAGTAAAAAGCGATTATTTTCAAGTTATATCCCCCTTATGTTCTTCGGAGTTCAAGTGGTGGGAAGTTACTTTTGATTTTGTGGAGCAAGTTTAAAACAAGAGATTTGTTATTTGCGCACTGTTCTTTTTATGCTACGTATTGGATTTGGTTTTACAGTTTGCTTAATATGAGAGCCTAGGATGCTTTGATATATATGGCTGAAATAAAAAATGTCGTTCATCATGAAATTTAGTGTATTATGATGAACGAAAGGAGTTACTCTTTCTGGAGAACAGATAAAGCCTGTGGTAGTCGGTTTACATCATCAAAAAAATCCCGCAACTTTAGGTACTTCTCATAATGTTTTTTAATATAAGTCATAGGTATAACAGTTTCGCCGTAAAAGCTGCTATTTCTAACATTTCCTGCACCAGTAGGACTGTGGACAAAATTGCCGCTCTCATAATCCGAGATGGCGCGATGTATATCTGGAAAAGCTTGAGATAAAGTTTTATGCCATCCTGTTTGAATTAATTCAGGATGTTCTTTAAATTGTTGACAAAAATCGAGAAAATATCGTGCCTGTGTTGTGGCAATAAAAATTCCGCCTGGACGAAGTATTCTTGAAAATTCTTTTATCCAATTTTCTGCAGTTTCTTCAGATAAATGTGAGAATACGGAATAAGCGAATATGATGTCTAATGAATTGTCGTGAATAAATTCTACAGGAGGTTGTGGACTTGCTGTTTTATATATACCCCTTCATAATGTTTCATTACAAAGAGTGATCATTGCAAGATCCACATCAATGCCGAGTAGATTTTGATCAGAGACATCTTTAAATAAGAAACGTATAATTCTTCCCCATCCGCAACCAAAGTCTAAAACTTTACTTTCTTTATTCAAGGGAACACCTAAATTTTGAGCGTATGTTTTTATATGGCTATAAAACAAATATGCTTCATATAGGGCGTGTTCATAGGAAGCACCTACAAATTGTTTTTGAATTTTTTCAGGGGGGAACGTAGGTACGGGGATGCCGTTTATAGTTGTTTGTGAGCAACTTTGTATAAATAGATTTAGAAGTTCGGCGTCAGATAATGGACTAACAAGGTTATCAAAATCACTTCCTAACTTAAAGTTATTCATTTGTTAAACCTCCGAATTACATAATGATAAAAATTATTTACGAGCTTTTTGTACTAATAAAAACATGCAAAAATTCAGCATCTAATCCTAGGGATCTATCCTTTTGTAAATAAACAATAGTATACATATTTGCATGTGTATAAATATATTCAATCATATCTTGCCCCCAATCAAATGTTACTAAAGATCCATTCTCATCGATAGGGTTTCCATGATAAATGGGCTCTTCAATATACTCAATCACTTCTTTATTCACTCTCGCTCTTTGCAAAGTCTTTGTAAGTGTATGATACCAAGGGACAGTAAATACATGAGCACCACCAGGCTTTAATACTCGTTCTATTTCTTTAAAGGCCTTGTTTGGTGTCATGACATGTTCAAAAACATCTTGAGTAATGAATAAATCAAAAGATTCATTTTGGAAGGTCATGTTTTCTAAGTTCTCACATCTAATTCCTTGAAAGTATTGGCCTTGAGGATAGTTTTTAAAGTATTGAGAATATGTATAGTTTTTGCAGTTTTTAATTAGTAGCTGAGTTGTAATTCCCCCAGGAGAGGATTCGTGGATATTATAGGAACCCCATTTTGGAAAAAATGTATTTAAAACATGGATTAAAGCTCGTTGCCTCGGTATAGAGTGGCATGTAGGACATAAGTAATGATCTCTAAGCCAATCATTATGCTCTATAAATGTAGTTTCCTTCTCACAAATAACGCAGTATCCATTATTGTGTTTCAAATTACCTTCCACATGACATCACTCCTGTGTTAAATGCATATGACACACACGTCAACAATCAGCGAAAACAAAGAGAGTGGGTGAAAATTAGGGAACCCATAAAAGTAAGATTGGTAGAAGGGAATAATTAGCGGGGGAGAACCCCACGCTAATTAAAGTTTCACTTTATGCTATGCGATACATTCACTTTTATTCATTGAAGAATGTATAGACTTAAAATATCCCTTTTGTGTACGGATACATTTCAAAGTCCTGTGCATATATTTCTGTAACTAAATCCATGGTTTCTTTATCATAAAAGCTTTCATATGTCGGAAAGCGAGGGAAGGATGCATCTGTAATGCTAAGTTCTGCATAGCTTCCCGTATAAAGCATCTTATGAGCGCGATGATGATTTGAATTTGTAAGAAGCGCTAAATTGGATTTAGTCAAATCGTACATGTGTTCTATATTGGTGATTTGTGTATTAAAATCTTCTAAAGGAATATAGCATTGGATGAAGTTTTCTTCACCTGGGACGTATTGCTGACTAAAATGTATATCTATTGCTAGGGAATTGGAACCGAATGCTTGAACGTAATATAAAAATTGTTTAAATGATATTCCTTGGTTACTATGTTTGTCATTATAAAAATAATGCCGGATACTTTCCCATTGAGGGCTAGCATATGGATTGTCAGCAAGCAATAAAAAGGAACTGACCGCCCTTGTATAGGGGTTTCGTACAAGTTTATAAACATCTTTTTTTGCTTCTAGAAGACCATTTTGTAACTCGGGTATGTAATTTATATTGTTTTTATACACCCAGAACTCATAGTAATGAATAAAGTCATTGTATTTCTTTGCTTCAGGAAATAATCCAATTTGAAAAAAGAACCAATTAGCTAATGTGGTACATCCGCTTCTATGGCTCCAGAATAGTATAAGTGGAAAGTCTTTATGGAAATGTGGAATTCGATCTTTATGTAGCATTACATGATTTAAAAGCTCTTGATTTACATTCTTCATAAATTTAGTACTCCTTTTTGAAAGTTTTATTCACGGAGAGGGTTCTTTAAATAGAATAAACGAGTGAGAATATGGGAAAGGAAGTTTTTATTAATCTAATATATTCATGGAAATAAGTAAATATTATGAGTGTTTTTTGCGGTCAGCTTAGATAAGATAGCGATTCTAAAATGAAAATATAAAATAAAGATAATGAAAATTTATAAGGAGCATACAATTATAAGAGGATGAATAATAGAAGTGACCAAGTTCATTTATTTGTATTTCTAGGTGTGACGAGTAAAAATTTTATTACTAGAGAGGATATTATGAGGAAGAATAATTATTTAATAGTAGGTGGGAATAGTTTCATTGGTATTAATCTCGCAATAGGTTTATTAAAACAGGGTCAAAATGTAAAAGTATTTTCCAGACATATAAATAATTTCCCTCAAAATATTATAAGTGAAGTTGAATTTATTAGAGGTGATTTAGAAAATGTTGAAGATATATATAAAGCTTTAGTGAATGTGGATATCATTATTTATTTAGCTGCAACGTCTAATGTAGCAACTTCAATTGAAGATGTTTTTGGAGATATTAACAGTAGCTTTTTTTTTCTTAATTTCATGGAAAGTGTTAAAGATTTTCAGATTAAAAAAATTGTATTAGCGTCTTCTGGAGGTACGGTTTATGGTGAACCTGAATATTTACCTATTGATGAGAAACATCCATTAAAACCACTTTCTCCATATGGGATAACAAAAGTGTCGCTTGAGAATTATTTGTATTTTTATAAGAGGAAATATGGAATAGACTATGTTGTATGTAGATATTCTAATCCATATGGAAAATATCAAAATCCTTTAAAGAAAGTTGGGGCAATAAATTGTTTTTTGTATCAGCATCTCAGTAATGAAAGGATTAATATATACGGGAATCCACAAGAGATTATTCGAGATTATATTTATATCGATGATTTAGTTGAAATCACGATACAACTATCGCAATTTAATCGATTGAAATCTTGCGTATATAACATAGGAAGCGGCAAAGGTCTCTCTTTAAAACGAATTATAGTAGAATTGGAGAAATTAACAGAAAGAAAAGTGGATTTTATCTGTTATAAACAAAAACAAGAGAATGTTCAAAAAATCATTTTGAATATAGATAGGGTAAGACAAGAATTTAATTGGGAACCTAAAATAGATTTCAAAAGTGGAATTAGATTAAACAAGCTATGGATTGAAGAGTTCTTATATAGTGAAAAATAATAAACCATGCCCCACTTGTATATAAGTAGGGCATGGTTTATTATTTTATTTCTTTTTGTATTACCCAAAGGTCTTGATGTTCCCACCAAAAACCTTCAGTGTATTTTTTGATGATAGGGTTATAAGGTAATAATTTAATTTTTTCACATACGTAAGAGGGACTAACGATCGTTTGCCCGTATTGATTAACATCTAAATCCAATTGTTCACTGGAAGGGAGAAACCAATAACCTTGTTTATCTAAATCTGGAAAGTTGAAGTACTTTTTACTTTGATATCCGTGAGTTGTGAAAATGAATAAGCCACCGGGTGAAACAGCGTTATACAATGTTTGAAGCCAACGAAACCAAGTTGTATCAGGCATATGAGAAAAAAAGGATAGACAAAAAACAATATCATACGTAGATGAGGTCAATTTTACCTGTTCAGGTTCAGGATGAGATAATATAGAAGAAGTATTTAATGTACTTTCAATAAAAGTAATAGCTTCTTCGTGTATATCACATGTAGTTAGACGTAAGTCTGTTTGTATATTTATTAAATGCCGTGTTACGCAGCCGTATCCGGATGCAAATTCTAATACTTTAATTGGATTGTCTATAGGAGTGTAAAAGGAAGTAATTAAGTCTAAGAGTATTTCTGCTGAGTTTTTTCCATCTTTAAAATAATAATCTATCGCTTCCTTTTTAGAAGGGAAGACGGGATTAGTGACAAGGAATTGAAAAATGTGATCCTCAGGATGGATGTTTGCATTTACATTGTAGGTGTTTGCGATTTGAGAAATTAAATCTTTATTTTCCTCTATAAATTCTTTCAAAGAGTATTCCCCCTAAATCATAGTAGTATCTTACAAGAGATACTGATGGTGAGGAAAGTATATAGTTCAATCTTCAAATATGCTTTAAGATACTTTCTATATGTGTACATTTTCATTTTAGAAATGTCGTCGATAGTAAAGGTTTCTTTAATGAAATTCTGCATTTGTACAACTTCACTGTAATGAGAATATGGATCTTCGGTTTTCGTCACACTATTTGTATGTCGTCTATGATAGTTTAGGGGTTTTGGATTGAAGTAAATATTCCCCTCTTTAAGAATAGAAACATAGAAAAACCAATCACCAGCCACTTTAAACTTTTCTAATTGTTTTTCTGTTTTTTTTATATCTATGTTTTTAAAAACTACACTTGAGACATTAGGTATGGTGTTTTTGATAAGTAACGTATCTTGTATTTCATCTGTCCCTTTTCGAAAATAAGAACTTTTCCATTTTTCTTTATCAATATCATTTGTGTAATCTAAATAATGATTGGCCAGGATATTTCCTTGTTCATCTATTTGTTTTGATTGTGTGTAGCTTAAGGTAACATCACCATTTATATGAAACCCTTGTATTACTTCTTCTAAAAATGTCTGATCACATAAGTCATCGGCCTCTGCAATCCAAATATAATCACCGGTTGCTGCAGAGAGGCCTTTTATCCATTGTTTAAATACAGAACCAGAGTTTTTATCATTAACAATCTGCTGAATTTTTAGGTGGGGCTTATTTTCGTTTGAGAGCAGCTTTTCAAATATAGATACGCTATTGTCAGTAGAGGCATCGTCTAGGAAAATTAGTTCGTAAAGGGGATAGGTTTGGTTTAATATTGATTTAACTCGGTCAGGTAAGTATTTTTCGTAATTATAGTTTGGTACAATTACGCTTATTTTTTTATAATTATGCTCAAGCAGGTTTAATAATTGATAAATGTAATGAAGAAAGTTGAAATCTTTTTCAATAAGTTCTTGGCCGAAGCTACCTTTTTGTAATCGTAAATCTTCATCTCCAATAAATTCATATATTCTTTCCAGCATCTTCGGTAAATTTAAAAATTCTACTAAGGCGCCAGTTTGTTCCGTAACAACATCTTCAAAACCTCCAGCGTTTTTAAACCCTATAACAGGGACTTTTGTATCTAATGCTTCTAAAACAACGTTGGGAAAAGGATCTTCTCTTGAAGTTAATAAATATAAATCAGCCCCGGCGTTATATAAACCGATATCTGGAGTAGGCTCCACTAATGTGAAATGTGCTGTATATCTTTGGGAGAGCGTATTTAAAAAACGAACATCCGTTCTTCCGACCCAGATAAAATGAATATTCGTATGAACCTTTCTCACTGAGTAAGCAATAAGTGAGAATAAATCTATCCCTTTTCGATGATCAGCGAAACCTACGCCCAAAATGATTTTGCTGTCTAGAGGCAGGTTGTGTTTTTTTCGTAATTCGTTTCTAGCTTTTGCAATATTGTTCTTATAAGGATTGTGGTTAAACAAACCTTGAGGGAGGATGTGGCATTTTTGATGATCTAATTGGGTGATTGTACGGAATTTTTCATACACGTACTGTGAAGGGAAGACAATTTTGTAAGCAAACTCGGCAATGTTTCTAGCTTTTCCCTCGGCAGAGTACTGTTGTATTAAATGCGGCAATTCATGTATTAATGAAATAACTTGTATATTGTGTTTAGCTAGTAGTGCAACTATATCACCACTTATGACGGTACTACATATGGCGATGGTATAGTCTTGTGATAATAACTCCTTTATTAATAATTCGACCTTTTCTTCCGTTTGGTAGTCTTCCTCTAGGCAATAAACAGGACCATACTTTTGAAAGTCGTGGATTAAAATGCCCGTTCCAATAGAAATAATTGCGACGGAGTAATGAAAGTTTTCTTTAAGAGCTTTAATAGTATGTAAAGAAAGCAGCTGTGCTCCGTGGAAATGGGCATCATGGGATACATAAATGATCTTCTTATTAACATGCATTTCATAACGCCTCCTAAGTTTATTTATCATTCCTAGAGATAAGTGGGAGGAGAGAAATAGTGACTTTAGCTGGGATGCCCTCAAAATAAAAAATGCTATCCTTAATATATATTTGTTTGATCTGATATTCATTCTTTAGAAAGGTATTAGTAGTAAGTAAAT
>NZ_JBNGVC010000013.1:910000-917500 GCF_050524305.1 Bacillus silvicola | reverse complement strand
CAAGGCTAAATACTCCCTAGTGATCGATAGTGAACCAGTACCGTGAGGGAAAGGTGAAAAGCACCCCGGAAGGGGAGTGAAAGAGATCCTGAAACCGTGTGCCTACAAATAGTCAGAGCCCGTTAATGGGTGATGGCGTGCCTTTTGTAGAATGAACCGGCGAGTTACGATCCCGTGCAAGGTTAAGTTGAAGAGACGGAGCCGCAGCGAAAGCGAGTCTGAATAGGGCGTTTAGTACGTGGTCGTAGACCCGAAACCAGGTGATCTACCCATGTCCAGGGTGAAGTTCAGGTAACACTGAATGGAGGCCCGAACCCACGCACGTTGAAAAGTGCGGGGATGAGGTGTGGGTAGCGGAGAAATTCCAATCGAACCTGGAGATAGCTGGTTCTCCCCGAAATAGCTTTAGGGCTAGCCTTAAGTGTAAGAGTCTTGGAGGTAGAGCACTGATTGAACTAGGGGTCCTCATCGGATTACCGAATTCAGTCAAACTCCGAATGCCAATGACTTATCCTTAGGAGTCAGACTGCGAGTGATAAGATCCGTAGTCAAGAGGGAAACAGCCCAGATCGCCAGCTAAGGTCCCAAAGTGTGTATTAAGTGGAAAAGGATGTGGAGTTGCTTAGACAACTAGGATGTTGGCTTAGAAGCAGCCACCATTTAAAGAGTGCGTAATAGCTCACTAGTCGAGTGACTCTGCGCCGAAAATGTACCGGGGCTAAATACACCACCGAAGCTGCGAATTGATACCAATGGTATCAGTGGTAGGGGAGCGTTCTAAGTGCAGTGAAGTCAGACCGGAAGGACTGGTGGAGCGCTTAGAAGTGAGAATGCCGGTATGAGTAGCGAAAGACGGGTGAGAATCCCGTCCACCGAATGCCTAAGGTTTCCTGAGGAAGGCTCGTCCGCTCAGGGTTAGTCAGGACCTAAGCCGAGGCCGACAGGCGTAGGCGATGGACAACAGGTTGATATTCCTGTACCACCTCTTTATCGTTTGAGCAATGGAGGGACGCAGAAGGATAGAAGAAGCGTGCGATTGGTTGTGCACGTCCAAGCAGTTAGGCTGATAAGTAGGCAAATCCGCTTATCGTGAAGGCTGAGCTGTGATGGGGAAGCTCCTTATGGAGCGAAGTCTTTGATTCCCCGCTGCCAAGAAAAGCTTCTAGCGAGATAAAAGGTGCCTGTACCGCAAACCGACACAGGTAGGCGAGGAGAGAATCCTAAGGTGTGCGAGAGAACTCTGGTTAAGGAACTCGGCAAAATGACCCCGTAACTTCGGGAGAAGGGGTGCTTTCTTAACGGAAAGCCGCAGTGAATAGGCCCAAGCGACTGTTTAGCAAAAACACAGGTCTCTGCGAAGCCGTAAGGCGAAGTATAGGGGCTGACACCTGCCCGGTGCTGGAAGGTTAAGGAGAGGGGTTAGCGTAAGCGAAGCTCTGAACTGAAGCCCCAGTAAACGGCGGCCGTAACTATAACGGTCCTAAGGTAGCGAAATTCCTTGTCGGGTAAGTTCCGACCCGCACGAAAGGTGTAACGATTTGGGCACTGTCTCAACCAGAGACTCGGTGAAATTATAGTACCTGTGAAGATGCAGGTTACCCGCGACAGGACGGAAAGACCCCGTGGAGCTTTACTGTAGCCTGATATTGAATTTTGGTACAGTTTGTACAGGATAGGCGGGAGCCATTGAAACCGGAGCGCTAGCTTCGGTGGAGGCGCTGGTGGGATACCGCCCTGACTGTATTGAAATTCTAACCTACGGGTCTTATCGACCCGGGAGACAGTGTCAGGTGGGCAGTTTGACTGGGGCGGTCGCCTCCTAAAGTGTAACGGAGGCGCCCAAAGGTTCCCTCAGAATGGTTGGAAATCATTCGTAGAGTGCAAAGGCATAAGGGAGCTTGACTGCGAGACCTACAAGTCGAGCAGGGACGAAAGTCGGGCTTAGTGATCCGGTGGTTCCGCATGGAAGGGCCATCGCTCAACGGATAAAAGCTACCCCGGGGATAACAGGCTTATCTCCCCCAAGAGTCCACATCGACGGGGAGGTTTGGCACCTCGATGTCGGCTCATCGCATCCTGGGGCTGTAGTCGGTCCCAAGGGTTGGGCTGTTCGCCCATTAAAGCGGTACGCGAGCTGGGTTCAGAACGTCGTGAGACAGTTCGGTCCCTATCCGTCGTGGGCGTAGGAAATTTGAGAGGAGCTGTCCTTAGTACGAGAGGACCGGGATGGACGCACCGCTGGTGTACCAGTTGTTCTGCCAAGGGCATAGCTGGGTAGCTATGTGCGGAAGGGATAAGTGCTGAAAGCATCTAAGCATGAAGCCCCCCTCAAGATGAGATTTCCCATAGCGTAAGCTAGTAAGATCCCTGAAAGATGATCAGGTTGATAGGTTCGAGGTGGAAGCATGGTGACATGTGGAGCTGACGAATACTAATAGATCGAGGACTTAACCATATAATATGTAGCAAATGTTATCTAGTTTTGAAGGAATATGCCTTCATAGTTTGGTGATGATGGCAGAGAGGTCACACCCGTTCCCATACCGAACACGGAAGTTAAGCTCTCTAGCGCCGATGGTAGTTGGGACCTTGTCCCTGTGAGAGTAGGACGTCGCCAAGCAACCTTAAGACGAGTCAGAATGACTCGTCTTTTTTGTGTTTGATGAAATAAGCTTGTTATTTGTGTTTGATGAAATAAGCTTGTTATTAATGGCTCAAGAAATCCATTGATAACAAGCTTATTTGTTTAAAGATAAATGTATTTATATAGCATGGACTTCCGGTAAAATCGTTATTTATCATAGCTTCACTTTGTTTTTTACATCGATAAGCTTAAAACGTTCGCAAACGAGCAGCATATCTTCAGAAAAACAAAGACCAAGCTCGCTTAGTTCCTTTGTGAAAAACTGAATATGGGTATCTCTCCAGTAACTATAGGTACGATCGCCTTCGCCTTCAGCGATAGCGAATTCTTCAGTCACTTCATTCATTGGCATTATAGTTACTTCTATTGTCTTAATAATAGCTACAGGTTCATCCTGACTATTAAGTACAATACTATAATCGTTAGTTGTTGGTAGTGGTTCATTTTCTAATTCATAAAAAATATGGCCGGAGCAGGTTGCGGTTTTCACACCATCAATGACTAATTGAGCGAGATAATCAGGAGAATCACCAAATTGCCAAGCTGTAACAGATTCCGGTTTGTCACTGTTTCCCCAATAAGTATCCCAATATGATTGTGCTAATGGATTCATTTGTATATTTACCTCACTTTAGTTAAAGTTCATTTTTTTATAAGCCCTGGGCAAGTTGCTTATTTGTAATAGTTTTGTAGTCATTTAAAATCTGAATTGTTGTATTACGGATTAATAAAAGTAATAAGCTGAAGGAATATGGTTTATAAACTCTTTCTGTCCATTTATGACCATTTTTCCCGTAGACGCCCATATTAATAGAAGGGATGTTTAATTTTCGAATTGTTTCGTATGGTAATGGTGTGTAGTCTATTTGTGATTTGGGCTGCAATAAAGTTAGGATCAATGCCCGGCAGTGTATAACCTACACGTACTTCTCTTCCATAAATATAGAAACAAGGAAAAAGTGATGTATAACAAAGGGATGAGAACGTTAGTTCTATCGTGGTGTAATGGGTAGACTCAATCAATTGAGGTGCTTATTTTTACTTCAGTATATGTGTATAAAGAAGAAATGCTATTACTAGGTTCGGATTTCAAATATAGCTTTTAACGTTACATATTTTAATGAAGTATTGATTATAAGTAAAGAATATTCGGATTATTAAAGTTGATCTATTATCCACTATGCCATATTGAAGTGAGTAATACTAGAGGTGAAATAGATAAAAACCGATATTCCTTGAATATCGGTTTAATAATATGTGACTTATATGAAGCTATAGCAATACGAAAAGTGTAAATACAATGGCTAACAAAATACGATAATATGCAAAAGGTTTTAAACCTATCTTTTTTAAAAGCTTCAGGAAGGTTACTACTGCTAGCATTGCTACTATAAAAGAGGTAATGAATCCTATAGCAAACATAGGAATATCATCCGCACTTAAATACTTCCAACTTTTTAATAAGTCTAAGCCTGTAGCTCCAACCATTACAGGAAGAGCAATGAGAAAAGAGAACTCAGATGCAGCCTTATAATTTACTTTCGCTAATAGACCTCCAGAAATAGTAGAGCCAGCTCTTGAGAAGCCAGGATATACCGCTAAGCATTGAAATAATCCAATTGTTAATGCTTGACGGTATGTTAAATCATCTAGTGAAAAAGCGGTTACCTCTGCTTTTTTTGCTTCTGCAAAAATCATAAGAAATGCTCCTGCTACAAGTCCGATTACGACAGTATACGGCTGGAATAAGTATGCTTTAATAACATCATGTAATAATAAGCCAATAACTACTGCTGGGAACACCCCGAAAAAAACATGTAATGCATTGAATTTTTTCTCTTTCCGTAGAAGGGGTTTAATATTACATAAAGAAACAAGGCGTTTATGATATAAAATCGCGATAGCTAAAATTGCCCCTAACTGTATGACAATTTCAAACGTTTTTGCCCTTTCTCCTTCAAAACCTAATAAATGTCCGACTAATATAAGATGGCCAGTAGAAGAGATGGGTAAAAATTCAGCTAACCCTTCTACAATGCCAAGTATGAAGGCAATGATAAGATCGCTCATATTTTCACTCCTATAAATTAATGAATATCTACTCTTTTAAAATAGAATAGTGTTGTAATAAATCCGAAAATAGCTGTTACTGCAATGATGATATAAGAATACTCTGTTGGATAAGTCGGTTGTAATTCGTTATTTGCTATATCTAGAGTAGCGGTCCATGGGAATAGATCTTTATGTTTTGAATTTACGATCATAAGGTTAGTCATTGTAATAATGATTGTTAATATAATAGGTGGTACATAGGTCTTCATTACAAGAGTTAGTAGTACAATAGGTGAAGACAAAAGAAAGAGAAGTCCACCACATATTAAAAATTTTACGAGAGAGCCTAAAAGTAAGGTGATACTAAACCCAGGGAAGCTACCTACTAGCCCTAATAATAAAGTTAGCGCCCAAGCAACTAAAGTTAGCATCATGATCCAAAGGAATAGAAGGATAAACTTACTTATAATAAAGTTAATACGTGATATTGGGATAGTTAGCAAGTTTTTTAATGTATCTTCCGTGTATTCACGGGTAAATAGATAAGCGATTACAACTCCATATAAGGGGAATCCTATAATTAAAGTAGTGTATAGGTTAACTTCAGTGAACAGTTGACCAAATAAAATAGTTGGAGTAGGCTGCTTTGTCTTCAGGTGTATATAA
Source organism: Bacillus silvicola (assembly GCF_050524305.1). Taxonomy (NCBI): domain Bacteria; kingdom Bacillati; phylum Bacillota; class Bacilli; order Caryophanales; family Bacillaceae; genus Bacillus; species Bacillus silvicola. The sequence continues at coordinate 912,138 of NZ_JBNGVC010000013.1, read as the reverse complement.
GAAGCTACAACCACTAAAAATGGCGCGACACCTGCTCCGATAATACTAATCAAAAACATATTGGATCGTTTCAATTTTAATAGTTCTGTATAAAGCAGATTAACCAATTGCGCCACCCCCAACTAGTTTGGTGAAATAATCTTCTAGTCTATCTTCGCTCATCACAATTTTTAATACTTCAATATCATTACGAACTAACGTTCTGTTAATGTGTCCTTGCTGTCCAAAGTGAGAATAAACGCGAATATTTCCTTCATCATGTACCTCGTAATCAAAAATTTGAAAATGCTTTTCTAATAGCATCGCAGCTTTATTATCATTATTTACCTGGAATTCTATGTACTTACGATTGGCTTTACGCAGTGTATCAAGAGAAACTTCTTCTAATAACCTGCCTTCATGAATAATTCCCATACGATCGACTAGTTGTTCCACCTCAGCTAATATATGACTAGAAATGAGTATCGTTATACTTCTGTCTTGAGCTAAAGATTTAATGAGTTTTCGCATTTCTTTAATACCGATTGGATCTAGTCCGTTAGTTGGTTCATCTAGTATGAGTAGTTCAGGATAATGGAGAAGAGCACGTGCAATTCCTAAACGTTGCTTCATTCCTAAAGAGTATTTTCCTACTAATTTTTTTGTTTCGTGCTGCAAGCCTACAATTTCTAATGCTTCTTCAATTGCGTTCCTTTTGTGAACTCCAATTATCTTTGCATTAATTAATAAGTTCTCTCTTGCAGTTAAGTTTTCATAAAATCCTGGGACTTCAACGATAGAACCAATTCTTCTTAAAATGTCTTTTGGATTCCGAAGTAAATCCTCACCAAATATTTCTATATTTCCACTTGTAGGTTTTATAAGACTAAGCAGCATACGGATTGTAGTTGTTTTACCAGCACCGTTACGCCCTATGAATCCATAAATCTCTCCTTGCTGTACATTTATATTTAGATTATCTACTGACTTTTGGTTCCCATAAACTTTAGTAAGGTTTGTCGTTTTTATAATTGTATTTATAGGGGGCACCTACTTTCTATAAGTTCTTAATTACATAATAAAAAGGAAGGTTTAACTGTATATTAATCATTTCTTAACTATTTCTTAAAAGTAGTGTGTTTTGGGACGGAAAAACCAAAAGTAGTCCGTTCCCGGGGAATACTGTCAACCCATATACGCCCACCACTTTTTTCAACGAGCGCTTTAGAAATAGAAAGTCCGAGGCCACTACCACCGTAAGAAGGATTTCTTGATTGTTCGCTGCGGTACATCCGCTTAAATACGTTTTGTAAATCATGTTTTGGAATACCGGGTCCCTTGTCCCAAATAAGAAGCTCATATTCTGTATTGGTTTCTAGTAATTCGACTCCTACTATTTTTCCGGATTTTCCGTGATGGATAGCGTTTTTTATTAGATTACCTATAATTCGTATAAGGCTAAGGTGATCTGCAATAATAGGAGAAGTAGATTCTGGTATGAGAACTTGTAGTTCAATGTTATGTTTTGATAGCTCGGGTAAAAATTCGATTAATACTTCTCTAGTAACTTCAGAAAAATCGAGTTCTTCTTCTTTTAATGGAAATTCATCAGCATCTAGCTTGGCCATATTAAAGATTTCATCGACCAGATGTTTTAAGTCATTCGATTTCTTATAAAGTATTTCAAGATATTCTTGCTTTTCGACTTCAGAAGTAGCGACATCATCTTTTAAAGCATCAATATATCCAATAATAGAAGTGAGTGGTGTCCGGATATCATGTGAGATATTAGATAAAAGTTGTTTTCTAGCTTCTTGGGATTTCCTTGCTTCAATCTGACCCTTTTCTAATGCAGTCATTAATTCGTTTATTGAAAACACGATATTATTTAATGAACGGTCGTTATTTGTGAATAGCCTCGTTTGTAAATTCCCTTTAAGTGCACGGCTTAATTTAGCGACCATTGATTTGCGACTTTGAATAAATTTTATTCTTGAAAAGAAAAGATATATTGTAATTAAGATGAGAGTAATAAATAAAAATATTTTGATTTTTGGGTCCATGTGTATATTTAAAAGGCCGCAAATGATAAGTTGTAATGAAATAAGGAAGAGGATCTTATCATTTTTCAACCTTTTCACCTACAAACTTATAACCGA
>NZ_JBNGVC010000013.1:902500-905000 GCF_050524305.1 Bacillus silvicola | reverse complement strand
GACAGGACGGAAAGACCCCGTGGAGCTTTACTGTAGCCTGATATTGAATTTTGGTACAGTTTGTACAGGATAGGCGGGAGCCATTGAAACCGGAGCGCTAGCTTCGGTGGAGGCGCTGGTGGGATACCGCCCTGACTGTATTGAAATTCTAACCTACGGGTCTTATCGACCCGGGAGACAGTGTCAGGTGGGCAGTTTGACTGGGGCGGTCGCCTCCTAAAGTGTAACGGAGGCGCCCAAAGGTTCCCTCAGAATGGTTGGAAATCATTCGTAGAGTGCAAAGGCATAAGGGAGCTTGACTGCGAGACCTACAAGTCGAGCAGGGACGAAAGTCGGGCTTAGTGATCCGGTGGTTCCGCATGGAAGGGCCATCGCTCAACGGATAAAAGCTACCCCGGGGATAACAGGCTTATCTCCCCCAAGAGTCCACATCGACGGGGAGGTTTGGCACCTCGATGTCGGCTCATCGCATCCTGGGGCTGTAGTCGGTCCCAAGGGTTGGGCTGTTCGCCCATTAAAGCGGTACGCGAGCTGGGTTCAGAACGTCGTGAGACAGTTCGGTCCCTATCCGTCGTGGGCGTAGGAAATTTGAGAGGAGCTGTCCTTAGTACGAGAGGACCGGGATGGACGCACCGCTGGTGTACCAGTTGTTCTGCCAAGGGCATAGCTGGGTAGCTATGTGCGGAAGGGATAAGTGCTGAAAGCATCTAAGCATGAAGCCCCCCTCAAGATGAGATTTCCCATAGCGTAAGCTAGTAAGATCCCTGAAAGATGATCAGGTTGATAGGTTCGAGGTGGAAGCATGGTGACATGTGGAGCTGACGAATACTAATAGATCGAGGACTTAACCATATAATATGTAGCAAATGTTATCTAGTTTTGAAGGAATATGCCTTCATAGTTTGGTGATGATGGCAGAGAGGTCACACCCGTTCCCATACCGAACACGGAAGTTAAGCTCTCTAGCGCCGATGGTAGTTGGGACCTTGTCCCTGTGAGAGTAGGACGTCGCCAAGCAAAAACCTAAGTCGTTTCGACTTAGGTTTTTTTGTGTTTATTTTTATTTACCAAATGTCATAATCCATAAATTTAATAATCTTAAAGAAGAAAAAAGATGAAATAGAGAATGTTTAAAATAAATTTTGAACGATAATGCCGTAAAAGGTGATATAGTAATGCGTTTAAATGCCAGTTGAAGGTAAGAATTACCTTTTTATGTTAATCAAGTTTTAGAATGACTCAAAATATTTTACCTTTTATATGAAAACGTTATGTGAAAATAGCTATTCAGTTGTTTTTCACACAACGTTTTTTGTTTTTAAAGGATTTCACATGAGAAAAAATCTATAATTAAGGTAGTTAACATATATTTTTTGATGGGTGTGGGGGATTATGAAGGAAATATGCATGTTATTAGTGGCTGTTATATTATGGGGGATGGCAATTGCGCCAACGAAATGGGCATTAGAATCCATTCAACCATTTACTTTGTTGTTTATTCGTCTTTTCTTTGCGGGTGGAATTTGTATGCTTTTCTCATTTAACGAACTACAAAAAGCGTTTGTACATAAACATATTCCATGGAAAAGAATGAGTTTGTTATCTTTTACTGGTGTAGCTGGATACTTTATGTTCACATCCTACGGTATTTCTTTAACCAGTGGATTGCATGTTAGTATCATAGATGCTGCGTTACCGTTAGTTACAATACTTTTTTCGGCGTTCTTTTTGAAAGAGAAAATTCAGCTGAATTATTGGATAGGTATTATATTAGGGGGTATAGGGGTACTTCTTATTACAATTCCATCTAATAATGTCGATCAAGAGGTGTCTTTAATAGGAGATATCCTTATTTTATTAAGCACTTTCTTATTTGCTTTCTATACGGTATTGTTAAAACAGCCAAAACAGGAACAGTATCTATCAAACAAGGTTTTTACAACATTAACTTTAATTATTGGGGCGTTTATTTTATTACCATTTGCGATGGTAGAAACTTTTTATTATGGATTCCCAAAGGTTGGAACGTGGAAGACTGGACTTAGTGTGGTGTATCTTGTTATTGGGGCAACAATTCTAGCATATTGGTTTTGGAATAAAGCACTAGAGAGAGTTTCTGCATCAGTAAGTGGATTATATTTAAATGCATTACCATTAATAAGTATTGCTGCTTCAATTGTTCTATTAAATGAATTATTAACATGGAGAATAGTAATAGGCGGTGGCTTAGTCTTATTTGGAGTGATATGGGCAGATAAACGTAAATTAATTAATTTATTTATGTTAGGCGATCGAAATATTAAAGAGAATGAAAATTGTTAAGGTTTATAAGTGCATGTATATAATGTTTAATTAAAAGGACATCTTGTATGTAATGAGATGTCCTTTTTTATTATTTTCATTGAAATAGAGAAAGTGAATAGCTGAAATTAATATAGAAAATACCTGTGGAATTATTTTTATTATTAATTGAATAAAAGGTGTTGACGATTAGAGTATA
>NZ_JBNGVC010000013.1:645000-900000 GCF_050524305.1 Bacillus silvicola | reverse complement strand
TGCCTTTTGTAGAATGAACCGGCGAGTTACGATCCCGTGCAAGGTTAAGTTGAAGAGACGGAGCCGCAGCGAAAGCGAGTCTGAATAGGGCGTTTAGTACGTGGTCGTAGACCCGAAACCAGGTGATCTACCCATGTCCAGGGTGAAGTTCAGGTAACACTGAATGGAGGCCCGAACCCACGCACGTTGAAAAGTGCGGGGATGAGGTGTGGGTAGCGGAGAAATTCCAATCGAACCTGGAGATAGCTGGTTCTCCCCGAAATAGCTTTAGGGCTAGCCTTAAGTGTAAGAGTCTTGGAGGTAGAGCACTGATTGAACTAGGGGTCCTCATCGGATTACCGAATTCAGTCAAACTCCGAATGCCAATGACTTATCCTTAGGAGTCAGACTGCGAGTGATAAGATCCGTAGTCAAGAGGGAAACAGCCCAGATCGCCAGCTAAGGTCCCAAAGTGTGTATTAAGTGGAAAAGGATGTGGAGTTGCTTAGACAACTAGGATGTTGGCTTAGAAGCAGCCACCATTTAAAGAGTGCGTAATAGCTCACTAGTCGAGTGACTCTGCGCCGAAAATGTACCGGGGCTAAATACACCACCGAAGCTGCGAATTGATACCAATGGTATCAGTGGTAGGGGAGCGTTCTAAGTGCAGTGAAGTCAGACCGGAAGGACTGGTGGAGCGCTTAGAAGTGAGAATGCCGGTATGAGTAGCGAAAGACGGGTGAGAATCCCGTCCACCGAATGCCTAAGGTTTCCTGAGGAAGGCTCGTCCGCTCAGGGTTAGTCAGGACCTAAGCCGAGGCCGACAGGCGTAGGCGATGGACAACAGGTTGATATTCCTGTACCACCTCTTTATCGTTTGAGCAATGGAGGGACGCAGAAGGATAGAAGAAGCGTGCGATTGGTTGTGCACGTCCAAGCAGTTAGGCTGATAAGTAGGCAAATCCGCTTATCGTGAAGGCTGAGCTGTGATGGGGAAGCTCCTTATGGAGCGAAGTCTTTGATTCCCCGCTGCCAAGAAAAGCTTCTAGCGAGATAAAAGGTGCCTGTACCGCAAACCGACACAGGTAGGCGAGGAGAGAATCCTAAGGTGTGCGAGAGAACTCTGGTTAAGGAACTCGGCAAAATGACCCCGTAACTTCGGGAGAAGGGGTGCTTTCTTAACGGAAAGCCGCAGTGAATAGGCCCAAGCGACTGTTTAGCAAAAACACAGGTCTCTGCGAAGCCGTAAGGCGAAGTATAGGGGCTGACACCTGCCCGGTGCTGGAAGGTTAAGGAGAGGGGTTAGCGTAAGCGAAGCTCTGAACTGAAGCCCCAGTAAACGGCGGCCGTAACTATAACGGTCCTAAGGTAGCGAAATTCCTTGTCGGGTAAGTTCCGACCCGCACGAAAGGTGTAACGATTTGGGCACTGTCTCAACCAGAGACTCGGTGAAATTATAGTACCTGTGAAGATGCAGGTTACCCGCGACAGGACGGAAAGACCCCGTGGAGCTTTACTGTAGCCTGATATTGAATTTTGGTACAGTTTGTACAGGATAGGCGGGAGCCATTGAAACCGGAGCGCTAGCTTCGGTGGAGGCGCTGGTGGGATACCGCCCTGACTGTATTGAAATTCTAACCTACGGGTCTTATCGACCCGGGAGACAGTGTCAGGTGGGCAGTTTGACTGGGGCGGTCGCCTCCTAAAGTGTAACGGAGGCGCCCAAAGGTTCCCTCAGAATGGTTGGAAATCATTCGTAGAGTGCAAAGGCATAAGGGAGCTTGACTGCGAGACCTACAAGTCGAGCAGGGACGAAAGTCGGGCTTAGTGATCCGGTGGTTCCGCATGGAAGGGCCATCGCTCAACGGATAAAAGCTACCCCGGGGATAACAGGCTTATCTCCCCCAAGAGTCCACATCGACGGGGAGGTTTGGCACCTCGATGTCGGCTCATCGCATCCTGGGGCTGTAGTCGGTCCCAAGGGTTGGGCTGTTCGCCCATTAAAGCGGTACGCGAGCTGGGTTCAGAACGTCGTGAGACAGTTCGGTCCCTATCCGTCGTGGGCGTAGGAAATTTGAGAGGAGCTGTCCTTAGTACGAGAGGACCGGGATGGACGCACCGCTGGTGTACCAGTTGTTCTGCCAAGGGCATAGCTGGGTAGCTATGTGCGGAAGGGATAAGTGCTGAAAGCATCTAAGCATGAAGCCCCCCTCAAGATGAGATTTCCCATAGCGTAAGCTAGTAAGATCCCTGAAAGATGATCAGGTTGATAGGTTCGAGGTGGAAGCATGGTGACATGTGGAGCTGACGAATACTAATAGATCGAGGACTTAACCATATAATATGTAGCAAATGTTATCTAGTTTTGAAGGAATATGCCTTCATAGTTTGGTGATGATGGCAGAGAGGTCACACCCGTTCCCATACCGAACACGGAAGTTAAGCTCTCTAGCGCCGATGGTAGTTGGGACCTTGTCCCTGTGAGAGTAGGACGTCGCCAAGCAAAAACCTAAGTCGTTTCGACTTAGGTTTTTTTATGTTTATTTTTATTTACCAAATGTTAAAATCCATAAATTGAATGAAGCTAAAGAAGAGAAAAGAATGAAATAGAGGCTGTTTAAAATAATGGCAATGATTTTTTGTGCTCCTGATTTTCCGAATGCTCCTAAAATAATACCTAAGATAGGAAGCATTAGTTCTATCATAAGTATATATTTAAAATAATGAGAGTAGAAAAAATGGGATGATATAAATAAGTATTCAATAACTACAGCAATTATCGCGATAGAGAAACATAAATAGGATAATAGCACAGTTATTTTTTTCACGGTTATTTCTCCTTAGAAATTAAATGATTATAATATAAGTTCTATTGATGTATAGAATACAAGAGTGTATATACTTTGGTTGAAACATACTGAAGTAAATTATACGTAAAATAGATCTCTAGAAATATATATTCTAATTCCCCTTTCTTCTTGCATATAGTTGCAATTCTTCTTTTGAATATAACTAAAACACGAACGTTATTGATTACTAATAAAAAAACATTCGATTATTTGTTGACATTGTTTATGAAATATTGTTAATATAGCCATAGAAACAATAATATATAAGACCTCATATAATCGCGGGGATATGGCCTGCAAGTCTCTACCTAACGACCGTTATTCGTTAGACTATGAGGGAAAGTCACTCGGTATTTTTCTATTCACAAGGGATACGTATGCCTGAGTAGAGCGCTTTCTCTCATAGTAAAAGAGAAACTGTTCTATTTCAGGCTTTTTTTATTTGAATCGGGGGGATTCTAATATGAAATCACTAGTTGGAGTCATAATGGGAAGCACGTCAGACTGGGAAACAATGAAATATGCTTGTGACATTTTAGATGAATTAAATATACCGTATGAGAAAAAAGTTGTATCCGCTCATAGGACTCCGGATTATATGTTTGAATATGCAGAGACAGCTCGTGAACGTGGATTAAAAGTTATTATTGCTGGAGCCGGTGGAGCAGCGCATTTACCAGGAATGGTTGCAGCGAAGACAAATCTTCCTGTAATCGGTGTTCCAGTTCAATCAAAGGCGTTAAACGGCCTAGATTCATTATTATCCATTGTCCAAATGCCAGGAGGTGTTCCAGTTGCAACTGTTGCAATTGGTAAGGCTGGTTCAACGAATGCTGGATTACTTGCTGCACAAATACTTGGATCATTTCATGATGATATACATGATGCATTAGAGTTGAGACGAGAAGCTATTGAGAAAACTGTGCGTGAAGGTAGTGAGCTAGTATGACGAGAATCATTTTACCTGGAAAAACAATCGGCATTATTGGAGGCGGCCAGCTTGGAAGAATGATGGCGTTGGCAGCTAAGGAAATGGGTTATAAAATCGCTGTTTTAGACCCTACAAAGCATTCACCATGTGCACAAGTTGCTGATAATGAGATTGTTGCATCTTATGACGATCTAAAAGCAATTCAGCACTTAGCAGAGATAAGCGACGTTGTCACATATGAATTTGAGAATATTGATTATAGATGTTTACAATGGCTTGAAAAACATGCGTATTTACCACAAGGTAGTCAATTATTAAATAAAACACAAAATCGCTTTACTGAAAAGAATGCAATTGAAAAAGCTGGTTTACCGGTAGCATCGTATAGATTGGTTCAAAATGAAAATCAACTTGCAGAAGCAATTACAGAGTTATCTTTTCCTTCTGTCTTAAAAACAACGACAGGTGGATACGATGGTAAAGGGCAAGTTGTTTTAAAGAGCGAAGCTGATGTTGTAAGAGCAAAAGAGCTTACTAATAAAGCAGAATGCATTCTAGAAAAATGGGTACCTTTTGAAAAAGAAATATCAGTTATTGTAATTCGTAGTGTAAGTGGTGAAACGAAAGTATTTCCTGTAGCAGAAAATATTCATGTGAATAACATCTTGCATGAATCTATCGTTCCAGCTCGCATTACAGAAGAGCTTTCTCAAAAAGCAATTGCTTATGCAAAGGTACTTGCGGATGAATTAAAACTTGTGGGAACACTAGCGGTAGAGATGTTTGCTACAGCTGATGGTGAGATTTACATTAATGAATTAGCACCAAGACCTCACAATTCAGGGCATTATACACAGGATGCATGTGAAACGAGCCAATTTGGTCAACATATTCGAGCAATCTGTAATTTACCTCTTGGAGAAACAAATTTGTTAAAACCAGTTGTCATGGTAAACATTTTAGGCGAACATATAGAAGGGGTCCTAGGACAAGTGAATAGACTAACCGGGTGCTATTTACACTTGTATGGAAAAGAAGAAGCAAAAGCGCAGCGAAAAATGGGGCATGTTAATATTTTAAATGATAATATTGAAGTCGCTCTAGAAAAAGCGAAGAGTTTGCATATTTGGGACCATCAAGAACAACTGTTGGAGGGAAAAAGATGATTAATCGTTATACACGCCCTGAAATGGGTGCAATTTGGACGGAAGAAAACAAATTTAAGGCATGGTTAGAAGTTGAGATTTTAGCTTGTGAAGCATGGGCTGAGCTTGGCGACATTCCAAAAGAAGATGTGAAAAAAATTCGTGAACATGCATCATTTGATATCGATCGTATTTATGAAATCGAAAAAGAAACACGTCATGATGTAGTTGCATTCACTCGTGCTGTATCAGAAACACCAGCATTAGGTGAGGAACGTAAATGGGTTCATTACGGTTTAACATCTACAGACGTAGTAGATACAGCATTATCTTACATCTTAAAACAAGCGAATGAAATCTTATTAAAAGACTTAGAAAACTTCGTTAGCATTTTAGCTAACAAAGCGAAAGAGCACAAATACACAATCATGATGGGGAGAACACATGGTGTTCATGCAGAACCAACAACATTTGGTTTAAAGCTTGGTCTTTGGTATGAAGAAATGAAACGTAACGTAGAGCGTTTCAAACAAGCTGCTGATACAGTTCGCGTTGGTAAATTATCTGGTGCGGTTGGTACATACGCGAATATTGATCCATTCGTAGAAAAATTTGTTTGTGAAAACTTAGGATTAGAAGCAGCACCAATTTCTACACAAACATTGCAACGTGATCGCCATGCTCATTACATGTCAACACTTGCACTAATCGCAACATCTATTGAAAAGATGGCAGTTGAGATTCGTGGTTTACAAAAGAGTGAAACACGTGAAGTTGAAGAGGCTTTCGCAAAAGGTCAAAAAGGCTCTTCTGCAATGCCACATAAACGTAATCCAATTGGATCTGAAAATATGACCGGTTTAGCTCGTGTTATCCGCGGTTATATGATGACAGCTTACGAGAATGTTCCATTATGGCATGAGCGCGATATTTCTCATTCTTCAGCAGAACGCGTAATTTTACCAGATGCTACAATCGCGTTAAATTACATGTTAAATCGCTTTGGTAATATCGTTAAAAACTTAACTGTATACCCAGAGAATATGAAACGCAATATGACAAGAACATACGGCTTAATTTATTCTCAGCGCGTAATGCTTACATTAATCGACAAAGGTATGGTACGTGAAGAAGCTTATGATATCGTACAACCTAAAGCGATGGAAGCTTGGGAAACACAAGTACAATTTAAAGAGCTTGTAGAAGGTGATGAGCGCATTACGAGCAAGTTAACGCAAGAAGAAATTAATGAGTGCTTCAACTATGAGCATCATATGCAACATGTTGATACAATCTTTGAACGCCTTGGATTAAACGAAGCGTAAAATTTCATATGGCACAGAATAGAGTCATTCTGTGCCATTCTTTATAAAAATATTATTCACATTTTTCAAACTACAGGGGGCTTGCGAAATGCAAAAGCTAGAATTGCTGTATGAAGGTAAGGCAAAAAGAATTTATCGTACAGAATCAGCAGATATGGTTTGGGTAGAGTATAAAGATAGTGCGACTGCTTTCAATGGGGAGAAAAAAGAGACGATTACAGGAAAAGGTCGTTTGAACAATGAGATTACAACTTTATTGTTCAGAAAGTTACAAGAAGTAGGAATTAAAACACATTTCGTTGAGAAGTTATCTGAAACAGAGCAACTTGTTAAAAAAGTGAGTATTATTCCTCTAGAAGTTGTCACAAGAAATGTAATTGCAGGAAGCCTTTCAAAACGATTAGGAATGGAAGAAGGAACTGTACTTGCAGAACCAATCGTAGAATTTTACTTCAAAGATGATGATTTAGGAGATCCGCTTGTAACGGAAGATCATATTCGTGTATTAAACGTTGCATCACCAGAGCAAGTAAGCGTATTACGAGATATGGCTCTACAAATCAATCAAGTATTGATTGAGCATTTCGCAAGCTGTCGTGTAAGATTAGTAGATTTCAAATTAGAGTTTGGTGTAACAGATGAGGGAGAAATTATTTTAGCGGATGAAATTTCACCAGATACTTGCCGTTTATGGGATGAAGCGAGCAATGAAAAGTTTGATAAAGACGTATTCCGTCGTGATCTTGGGAATTTAACAGAAGCATATGAAGAAATTTTAAAACGTTTAGGGGGAATTTCACATGTATAAAGTTAAGGTATATGTAACGTTAAGAGAAAGTGTATTAGATCCACAAGGAACAGCAGTAAAAGGGGCACTTCATAGTCTTTCATTTACAGAAGTACAAGACGTTCGAATCGGAAAGTACATGGAACTAACAATTGATAAATCAGTATCTGACCTTGATGCAAAGGTAAAAGAAATGTGTGAAAAACTATTAACAAACGTTGTAATGGAAGACTTCCGTTATGAAGTTGAGGAGGTTGTCGCACAGTGAAATTTGCAGTAATAGTATTTCCGGGTTCGAACTGTGATGTCGATATGTTCCATGCAATTAAAGATGAGCTTGGTGAAGAGGTAGATTACGTTTGGCACGATAGAGAGAATTTAGATGAATATGATGCAATTTTACTACCAGGTGGCTTCTCTTACGGTGACTACTTACGCTGTGGTGCTATTTCTCGCTTTGCTAATGCAATGAAAGCAGTGCAAAAAGCTGCTGAGCAAGGAAAGCCGATTTTAGGTGTATGTAATGGATTCCAGATTCTTGTTGAATCGGGATTACTACCAGGAGCATTAATGAGAAACGAAAACTTAAAGTTTATGTGCCGTACGGTTCAGTTACGTGTTGAAAATAATGAAACTATGTTTACATCACAATATGAAAAAGATGAAGTAATCAATATTCCAATTGCACATGGTGAGGGGAATTACTATTGTGATGAAGCAACTCTTAAACAATTAGAAGAGAATAATCAAATCGCATTCCGTTATGTAGAAAATCCGAATGGAAGCGTTTCAGATATTGCTGGTATTGTAAATGAAAAAGGGAATGTACTTGGTATGATGCCACACCCAGAGCGTGCTGTAGATGAATTACTTGGCGGTGCTGAAGGGTTAAAAGTCTTTCAATCTATCTTAAAACAGTGGAGGGAAACATATGTCGTTAATGCTTGAACCAAATCCAACACAAATTAAAGAAGAACGCATATATGCGGAAATGGGGCTAACAGACGAAGAGTTTGCCATGGTTGAAAAGATTTTAGGCCGTCTGCCAAATTATACAGAAACAGGATTATTCTCTGTTATGTGGTCTGAACATTGTAGTTATAAAAATTCGAAGCCAGTACTTCGTAAATTCCCAACGACGGGTGAGCGCGTTCTGCAAGGACCTGGAGAAGGTGCTGGAATTGTAGACATCGGTGATAATCAAGCGGTTGTATTTAAAATGGAAAGCCATAACCACCCTTCTGCAATTGAACCATATCAAGGAGCAGCAACAGGCGTTGGCGGTATTATTCGTGATGTATTCTCTATGGGAGCACGTCCGGTAGCTCTATTAAACTCACTTCGCTTCGGTGAATTACAATCACCACGTGTGAAATATTTATTCGAAGAAGTAGTAGCAGGAATTGCAGGATACGGTAACTGCATCGGTATTCCTACTGTTGGCGGCGAAGTACAATTTGATCCATGTTATGAAGGAAATCCACTTGTAAATGCAATGTGCGTAGGTTTAATTAACCATGAAGATATTAAAAAAGGGCAAGCGCACGGTGCTGGTAATACAGTAATGTACGTAGGAGCATCAACTGGTCGTGATGGTATTCACGGTGCAACATTCGCATCTGAAGAGCTATCTGAAAGTTCAGAAGCGAAACGTCCGGCAGTTCAAGTAGGAGATCCATTTATGGAGAAACTTCTTATTGAAGCGTGTTTAGAACTTATTCAGTCTGATGCACTTGTTGGAATTCAAGATATGGGCGCAGCTGGTTTAACATCATCTTCTGCAGAAATGGCAAGTAAAGCAGGAATGGGTATTGAAATGTACTTAGATGATGTACCACAGCGTGAAACAGGAATGACACCATATGAAATGATGCTATCTGAATCACAAGAGCGTATGTTAATTGTTATAAAAAAAGGTAGAGAGCAAGAAATAGTAGATTTATTTGAGAAGTATGGTCTTGCAGCAGTTACGATGGGGAAAGTAACGGAAGACAAAATGCTTCGTTTATTCCATAAAGGTGAAAAGGTAGCTGAAGTACCAGCAGATGCTCTTGCAGAAGAAGCACCAATTTATCATAAACCATCAAAAGAAGCAGCATACTTTGCTGAGTTCCAGCAGATGAAAATGGAAACACCAAAAGTAGAAGATTATAAAGAAACGTTATTCGCTTTACTACAACAACCGACAATTGCAAGTAAAGAGTGGGTATATGATCAATATGATTATCAAGTACGCACAAGCACAGTTGTTACACCAGGTTCAGATGCAGCGGTTGTACGTGTGCGCGGTACAGAAAAAGGATTAGCAATGACGACAGATTGCAACTCACGCTATATTTACTTAGATCCAGAAATGGGCGGGAAAATTGCGGTAGCAGAGGCAGCTCGTAATATCGTATGTTCTGGCGGAGAACCACTTGCAATTACAGATTGCTTAAACTTTGGTAACCCAGAAAAACCAGAGATCTTCTGGCAAATTGAGAAATCAGTAGACGGTATGAGTGAAGCTTGTCGCACATTACAAACGCCAGTTATCGGCGGAAACGTATCGATGTATAACGAGCGTAGTGGTGAAGCGGTATATCCAACACCGACTGTTGGTATGGTTGGTCTTGTACATGATCTAAAACACGTAACAACACAAGAATTTAAGCAAGCTGGCGATTTAGTTTACGTAATCGGAGAGACGAAAGCTGAGTTTGGTGGAAGTGAATTACAGAAAATGGTCCACGGCAAAATTTTCGGCCAATCACCAAGTATCGATCTAGATGTAGAATTAAAACGTCAAAAACAAGTATTAGAAGCAATTCAAGCTGGCCTTGTTCAATCTGCACATGATGTTGCTGAAGGTGGTTTAGCAGTTGCAATTTCTGAAAGTGCAATTGGTGCTAACGGTTTAGGTGCTAATGTGAAATTAGACGGAGAAGCAACGGCAGTATTATTTGCGGAATCACAATCTCGCTTCGTTCTAACTGTAAAACGTGAAAATAAAGAAGCATTCGAGAAAGTCGTTGAAGCAATTCAAGTTGGAGAAGTGACAAATACAAATGAAGTAACAATTAATAATGAAGAAAATGAAGTATTACTTACAGCAAATGTAGACGAAATGAGAAAGGCTTGGAAAGGGGCAATCCCATGCTTGCTGAAATAAAGGGGTTAAATGAAGAATGTGGCGTTTTCGGAATTTGGGGGCATGAAAATGCAGCACAAGTTTCGTACTACGGATTGCACAGTTTGCAGCACCGTGGGCAAGAGGGCGCAGGCATTGTTGTAAATAATGGGGAAAAAATCATCGGTCACAAGGGGTTAGGTTTAATATCAGAAGTGTTTTCAAGAGGTGAGCTAGAAGGATTAAACGGGAAATCAGCAATCGGACACGTACGATATGCGACAGCAGGTGGAAGTGAAGTTGCTAACGTTCAACCATTATTATTCCGTTTTTCTGATCATAGTATGGCATTAGCTCATAACGGAAATTTAATTAATGCAAAGATGCTTCGTCGTGAATTAGAGGCAGAAGGAAGTATTTTTCAAACAAGTTCAGATACAGAAGTACTTTTACATCTCATTAAACGTAGTACAAAAGATTCTTTAATTGAAAGTGTAAAAGAGGCTTTAAATAAAGTGAAAGGTGCGTTTGCATATCTTTTACTAACTGGAAATGAAATGATCGTTGCGTTGGATCCGAATGGATTCCGTCCTCTTTCAATTGGAAAGATGGGGGATGCTTACGTTGTAGCATCAGAAACATGTGCTTTCGATGTAGTGGGTGCTACATATATTCGCGATGTAGAACCTGGTGAATTACTTATCATCAATGATGAAGGAATTCATGTAGATCGTTTTACAAATGAAGTAGATCATGCAATTTGTAGTATGGAATACATTTACTTTGCACGTCCGGATTCTAATATTGCAGGTATTAACGTTCATGCAGCACGTAAAAATATGGGGAAACGTTTAGCGGCAGAAGCTCCTATTGAAGCTGATGTTGTTACTGGTGTACCAGATTCTAGTATTTCAGCTGCGATTGGCTATGCGGAGGCGACAGGCATTCCGTATGAGTTAGGATTAATTAAAAATCGTTACGTTGGACGTACATTTATTCAACCTTCTCAAGAACTGCGCGAGCAAGGGGTAAAGATGAAGCTTTCCGCAGTAAGAGGTGTAGTTGAAGGGAAACGAGTTGTTATGATTGACGATTCTATCGTAAGAGGAACGACAAGTAAACGAATTGTTCGTATGCTTCGCGAGGCTGGAGCGACAGAGGTTCATGTAAGAATCGCTTCACCACCTCTGAAATATCCATGCTTCTATGGTATTGATATTCAAACGAGAAAAGAATTAATTGCAGCAAATAATACAGTAGAAGAAATACGTGAAATAATCGGAGCAGATTCTTTAACATTTTTAAGCGAAGATGGATTAGTAGATGCAATTGGACGTCCATATGAAGGGAAATATGGCGGCCTATGTATGGCTTACTTCAATGGAGACTATCCAACAGCACTTTATGATTATGAGCAAGAGCTTTTAGAAAGTATGAAATAAGAAGAAAAAAGCTTCTACCTCTTTTGATGTAGAAGCTAGCTTCTTTCTTAAAACGGCCGCCCTGGATGGGGAGAAATTAAAAGACGAGGTGTAAATAACGATGGCGAATGCATATAAGCAAGCAGGAGTAGATATTGAAGCTGGATATGAAGCGGTATCTCGCATGAAAAAACACGTACAAACAACAATGAGAAAAGAAGTACTAGGCGGTTTAGGCGGTTTTGGAGGTATGTTTGATCTATCAAAATTTGCATTAGAAGAACCTGTATTAGTATCTGGAACAGATGGCGTGGGAACAAAATTAATGCTCGCTTTTATGGCAGATAAACATGACACAATCGGTATTGATGCAGTAGCAATGTGTGTAAATGATATTGTTGTCCAAGGAGCAGAGCCGCTTTTCTTCCTTGATTATATTGCTTGTGGTAAAGCTGAACCTAGTAAAATTGAAAACATCGTCAAAGGTATATCAGAGGGCTGTCGCCAAGCTGGTTGTGCATTAATTGGTGGAGAAACAGCTGAAATGCCAGGAATGTATTCTACGGAAGAGTATGATTTAGCTGGTTTTACAGTTGGGATTGTTGATAAAAAGAAAATTGTAACAGGTGAGAAAATTGAAGCTGGTCACGTATTAATTGGATTAGCATCTAGCGGTATTCATAGTAATGGTTACTCTTTAGTACGAAAAGTGTTACTAGAAGATGGAGAGCTATCTTTAGATCGTATTTACGGACGCTTAGAGCTACCTCTTGGTGAAGAATTATTAAAACCAACGAAAATTTATGTCAAACCTATTTTAGAACTATTGAAGAAACATGAAGTATACGGTATGGCGCATATTACAGGTGGCGGATTCATTGAAAATATTCCACGTATGTTGCCAGAAGGAATTGGTGCTGAAATTGAGCTAGGAGCTTGGGAAATTCAGCCGATCTTCAGTTTACTTCAAGAAGTTGGAAAACTGGAAGAGAAAGAAATGTTCAATATTTTTAACATGGGTATTGGTATGGTAGTAGCGGTGAAGGAAGAAGATGCAAAAGATATTGTTCGTCTTCTTGAAGAGCAAGGCGAAACAGCTCGTATTATTGGACGCACTGTACAAGGTGCTGACGTTACTTTTAACGGGAGCACAGAACTATGAGTAGATTAGCAGTTTTTGCTTCTGGAAGCGGCTCTAACTTTCAATCTCTCATTAATGCGGTAGAAGAAAAAAGATTGGATGCAGATATTAGTTTATTAGTATGTGATAAACCAGAGGCACGCGCTATTGGACGGGCACATTATCACCATATTCCGTGTTTCGCCTTTTCAGCGAAAGCATATGAGTCAAAAGAAGCATTTGAAAAAGAGATATTAAAGAAGCTAGAAGAATATGAAATTGATTATGTTATTTTAGCTGGCTATATGCGTTTAATCGGGCCGACTTTACTAGAAGCGTACGGCGGGAAGATTATTAATATTCATCCATCACTACTACCGAGTTTTCCAGGTAAAGATGCTGTCGGTCAAGCGTTAGAAGCAGGTGTGAAAGTAACTGGAGTAACGATTCATTATGTAGATGCAGGTATGGATACAGGTCCGATTATTGCGCAAGAAGCAGTAGTTGTTTCTGAAGGGGATACGAGAGAAAGTTTACAAAAGAAAATTCAACAAGTTGAACATAAATTATACGTAAATACAGTGAATCAAATTGTTCAGTCTGTGAAAGAACCAACTGTTAACTAACATACAACCAGGGGTGAAGGATAAATGAAAAAGCGTGCATTAGTAAGTGTTTCAGATAAAACAGGAGTAGTAGAATTTGTTAAAGGCTTACTTGAACAAGGGATCGAAGTTATCTCAACAGGTGGTACGAAAAAATTACTAGAAGAAAACGGTTTACAAGTAATCGGTATTTCTGAAGTAACTGGTTTCCCAGAAATTATGGATGGCCGTGTAAAAACATTACATCCAAATATTCATGGTGGTCTATTAGCCGTTCGTGATAATGAAACACATGTAGCGCAAATGAATGAATTAGGCATTCAACCAATTGACTTTGTTGTTGTTAACTTATACCCATTTAAAGAAACAATCGCTAAGCCTGATGTAACATTTGCTGATGCAATTGAAAATATTGATATCGGTGGCCCAACAATGATTCGCTCTGCTGCGAAAAATCATAAATTTGTCTCGGTAATTGTAGATCCAGTAGATTATGATGTTGTATTAGCAGAACTGAAAGAGAACGGCGAAGTAAAAGAAGAGACGAAACGTAAATTAGCAGCGAAAGTATTCCGTCATACAGCAGCATATGATGCGTTAATTTCTAACTACTTAACAGAACAAATGGGTGAAGAAAGTCCAGAAACGTTAACTGTGACGTTTGAGAAAAAGCAAGACTTACGTTATGGAGAGAACCCACATCAAAAGGCTACTTTCTATAAAGCACCATTTGCTGCAACTTCTTCAGTTGCATATGCAGAACAATTACACGGTAAAGAATTATCTTATAACAATATTAACGATGCAGACGCAGCGCTTAGCATCGTAAAAGAATTTACAGAACCAGCAGTAGTGGCGGTAAAACATATGAATCCATGTGGTGTTGGAGTAGGAACTGATATTCATGAAGCATACACACGTGCTTATGAGGCAGATCCAGTATCAATTTTTGGCGGTATTATTGCAGTTAATCGTGAAATTGATAAAGCTACAGCTGAAAAGTTACATGAAATTTTCTTAGAAATTGTTATCGCACCTTCGTTCTCGCAAGAAGCTTTAGAAGTGTTGCAAAGTAAGAAGAACTTACGTTTACTAACTGTAAATATTGAAAAAGCGACAAGTGCAAGTAAAAAATTAACTTCTGTACAAGGTGGACTTCTTGTTCAAGAGGAAGATACGTTATCATTAGATGAGAATACAATTTCAATTCCAACGAAACGTGAACCGTCAGAGCAAGAGTGGAAAGACTTAAAACTAGCTTGGAAAGTTGTAAAGCATGTGAAATCAAATGCAATTGTTTTGGCGAAAGATGATATGACAATTGGTGTCGGTGCTGGACAGATGAACCGTGTAGGTTCTGCAAAAATCGCAATTACACAAGCTGGCGAAAAAGCACAAGGTAGCGCACTTGCATCTGATGCTTTCTTCCCAATGCCAGATACAGTAGAAGAAGCAGCGAAAGCAGGTATTACAGCAATTATCCAACCGGGTGGATCAATTCGTGATGAAGATTCTATTAAGATGGCAGATGAGTATGGGATTGCGATGGTGTTCACTGGCGTACGTCATTTCAAACACTAATAGAGGATGTTTAAAAAGTCCGGTCAAGATAACTGTCGCATGTCGTCGTTGCATTGCCAGTGCGGTACTCATGTAGGAAAACTACACTCCGTGTCCTCCTGTCGAATGCGCCTCGACCTGCTCGGTTCTCTTGATCCTCCTTTTTAAACTTATATTGATAAGGGTGTTTAAAAAGTCCGGTCAAGATAACTGTCACATGTCGTCGTTGTATTGCCAGTGCGGTACTCATGTAGGAAAACTACACTCCGTGTCCTCCTGGCAAATGCGCCTCGACTTGCTCGGTTCTCTTGATCCTCCTTTTTAAACTTACAGTGATAGAAAAAGCAAACTAGGAGCATAGCTTCTAGTTTGTACTTATTTAATTATTGGGGGATGAAATATGAATGTTTTAGTAATTGGTCGCGGTGGGCGTGAGCACGCTTTAGCTTGGAAATTTGCACAATCTGAAAAGGTAGAAAAAGTATATGTAGCACCAGGTAATGAAGGTATGCGAGATGTCGCAACACCAATTGATATTGATGAAAATGATTTTGATGCATTAGTCTTATTTGCCAAAGAGAATAATGTTGAATTAACTTTCGTTGGACCTGAAATTCCGCTTATGAACGGAATCGTGGATCGTTTTAAGGAAGAGGGACTTCGTGTATTTGGTCCTAATAAAGCAGCTGCTGTTATTGAAGGTAGTAAAGCTTTTACGAAGGAATTGATGAAAAAGTATGATATTCCAACTGCGGCATATGAAACTTTTACAGACTATGAAGAAGCGGTAAAGTATATTCAAAAAGTTGGTGCACCGATTGTAATTAAGGCAGATGGTTTAGCTGCTGGTAAAGGTGTAACAGTAGCAATGACGCTTGAAGACGCATTACAAGCTGTGAAAGAAATGCTGCAAGATGTGAAATTCGGTGAAGCAAGCAAGAAGGTCGTTATTGAAGAGTTTCTAGATGGACAAGAATTTTCATTAATGGCATTCGTGAATGGAACAACCGTACATCCGATGGTAATTGCTCAAGATCATAAACGCGCTTTTGATGGGGATAAAGGTCCAAATACAGGCGGAATGGGTGCATATTCTCCAGTACCACAAATTCCAGAATCAGCAGTTCAAGAAGCGATTCAAACAGTATTACACCCAACTGCCAAGGCGATGATTGCAGAAAACCGTTCGTTTACAGGTATTTTATACGCAGGTCTTATTTTAACAAATGATGGTCCAAAGGTAATTGAATTTAATGCACGCTTTGGTGATCCTGAAACAGAAGTTGTATTACCTCGCTTAGAAAACGATTTAGTTGATGTATGTAACGCTGTATTAGATGAAAGTGAATTAAAATTACAATGGTCAGAAGAAGCGGTAATCGGTATCGTACTGGCTTCTAAAGGATACCCAGAAGCATATAAAAAAGGTGATATTATTAGCGGACTAGATGCGCTGCAAGATGTGATTGTTTTCCATGCGGGTACAGCGATGAAACATGGAGACTTTGTAACAAACGGTGGCCGTGTGCTATTTGTTGCTTGTAAGGCGAATAGTTTACAAGAAGCGAAAGACAAAGTATATAAAGAAATCGGTAAAATTGAGAGTGATGGTTTATTTTATCGAAGTGATATAGGATATCGCGCAATTGGGCATGAGATGACGAGAAGCTAATATGAAAATCCCGCTGATTTCTCAGCGGGATTTTTTATTCATCTTTATCTTTTTTCAATTTCCCTTTTTGCTTTGCCATTTCTCGAAGCAAATACTCGATGTGTGCATTGACGCTACGAAACTCATCATTCGCCCATTTTTCGATGACTGCGTGTAATTCAGGATCAATACGTAATGGAAAGCTTTTCTTTTTAGCCATAATTATTTACAACCTTTTAATATAGGCTTCCTGTATTAATAACTGGCTGCGCACCTTTATCTGAAACGATGGCAACTAATAAGTTGTTTACCATATTTGCTTTACGCTCGTCATCGAGTTCCAGCACGCCTTCTTCATCTAACATATGGATTGAATCTTTCGCCATCTTCACAGCACCTTCAACAATCTCTTTTCTAGCAGCTAATACTGCTTTTGCTTGTTGACGTTGTAGCATTGCATGGGCAATTTCTGTTGCGTAAGCTAAATGTGTTAAACGAGTTTCTAATACTTCTACGCCAGCGATTTCAAGGCGGGCTTCTAACTCACGTTTTAATTCTTCAGAGATTTCTTCAGTATTTCCGCGTAACGTAATGCAAGTTTCATCTTGAAAATTATCATAAGGATATTTTGTTGCAACGTGGCGGATTGCCGTTTCGCTTTGAATTTCTACGAATCGATCGTAATGCTCAACACCAAACATTGCTTTTGCAGAATCAACAACTTTATATACGATAACGGCTGCAATTTCAATTGGATTTCCCTCAACATCGTTTACTTTTAATTTCTTACTGTTAAAGTTTTCAACACGTAACGATACAGTTTGACGGAATGCGAATGGAATTGTTAAAAATAAACCGTTTTGACGAATTGTTCCTAAATAATTACCGAAAAACGTAATGACTTTCGCTTGGTTTGGTTGAACAATACCAATACCTGTAGCGAGAACCGCTGCTAAAATAATTGTTAATGCTGCTACTATAAAAATTTCTTGGACAAGGCAAAATACACCGATAGCAGCTAAAATCAAAATCCCGATAATACCGAGAAAACCATTTACATAAAAAACTTGTTTTTCTTTCATATGATCGCCTCCTGATATAAAAATGATATCACTTTTATATCATTTTACGCAAGGGGTTTACACCTAATTTTCTGAATTTTAGTGATTGATGTTTTTTATGTATGTTTTAGGGGGGAGAATAAGAATGTACGTTCTGTTTTGTGGTAAAATAAAGAAGACTTAACCGCCCACTGCAGCAGCTAAGTCTCTTTGAGAGCATCTTGCATCGTGACAAATGATTCAAAGCGGCTTTGCCAGGATTAATTCTTCAATCGCTGACTCAATCTCTTTGTCAGAAGTGTCATAACTTCCATTTGACTTTGGTTTGTCATGACTGGAAGTTTGATTCACTTCTTCTTTAGCATGTCCTTTTTCAGTAAAATTCATGCTAGGCATTTTAAATGCGCCCATATTCATATATTTTCCAAACTTACATGCTTCAACGATAGGGCAGAAACGAACGATGCCCTCTGCAATTTTCATGGCACCAATCCATAGCAAAACTTTAGACCAAGTGCACCGAGGTTTACGTACGAGTTTAGCTGTACTACAACCGAAGAGGATAAGTCCGAGTGTGATTCGAATTAGAGCACTAATTGTACCGATGTTTTGCTTCATTAGAAAAACACTCCTTTTTGATGAACTTCGAAATAGAAATACTATTTCATTTGTTAGTATTCCATATAAGTTTTTTGATATGTAATCCAACATTTAACGTTGAAAAAGATGTTGGAATGGGCGTGTGTGTAAGTAGCTTTTTTTGTTATAATGAAAGAATGCATAAAAGGGAGCGCGAAACTTGGCTCGCCTTTGTGAACAGATATAGTAGAAGAATTTCAAAAATCTTAATAAAAACTAACTGCTTTTTTGAGCAGGGATATAGATATGATTAGAAAAAAGAAAGGGTGTTTTCATGTACGATATTTCCAAATGGAAACATGTATTTAAGCTTGATCCAAATAAGGAGTTAAGTGACGAACATTTAGAAATGATTTGTGAGTCTGGAACAGATGCTGTTATTGTAGGCGGAAGTGATGGCATAACAATTGATAATGTACTACACATGCTAGTTAGCATTCGTAGATATGCAGTACCTTGTGTGTTAGAGGTTTCTGATGTGGAAGCAATTACACCAGGATTTGATTTTTATTATATCCCAAGCGTTTTAAATAGCCGAAAGGTGGAATGGGTAACAGGTGTTCATCATGAAGCTTTGAAAGAATTTGGGGATATTATGGACTGGGACGAAATTTTCATGGAAGGGTATTGCGTTTTAAATCCTGAAGCGAAAGTAGCCCAGCTTACAGATGCGAAATGTGATGTAACAGAAGATGATGTGATTGCATACGCGCGTTTAGCAGACAAGCTATTACGTTTACCGATATTTTATTTAGAATATAGCGGTACGTATGGCGACATTGAACTTGTTAAAAATGTAAAAGCAGAATTAAAACAAGCGAAGTTGTATTATGGCGGCGGTATTTCTAATGCAGAACAAGCGAAAGAAATGGCGCAGTATGCTGATACAGTAGTTGTTGGAAATATTATTTATGATGATATAAAATCCGCGTTAAAAACAGTTAAAGCAGTAAAAGGAGAGTAGGTGCAGGCGTATATGAGTACGACAGATAGGTTATTAAATGGTTTAAATCCGCAACAACAAAAAGCAGTACAAACAACGAATGGACCACTTCTATTAATGGCAGGTGCCGGTAGTGGTAAAACACGTGTGTTAACACATCGTATTGCGTATTTACTTGGTGAAAAAGGTGTAGCACCATGGAATGTACTAGCTATTACCTTTACAAATAAAGCAGCTCGTGAAATGCGCGAGCGTATCGATACACTTGTCGGACCAGAAGCAGAAGATATTTGGATTTCTACGTTCCACTCTATGTGTGTACGTATTTTACGACGTGATATCGATCGCATTGGTATTAATCGTAACTTTACAATCTTAGATTCAGGCGATCAGTTAACTGTAGTCAAAAAAATTATGAAAGAGCGCAATATTGATCCGAAGAAATTTGAGCCGCGCTCTATTTTAGCTGGTATTAGTAATGCCAAAAATGAATTGTTATCTGCAGATAAATATGCGAAAAAAATTACAATCGCTGATCCATATGAAAAATTAACGAGCGATGTATATACAGAATATCAAAAACGTCTTTTGAAAAATAATTCATTAGACTTTGACGATTTAATTATGACAACGATTCAGCTATTTGAACGTGTTCCAGAAGTACTAGAGTTTTATCAGCGTAAGTTCCAATACATTCACGTGGATGAGTATCAAGATACGAACAAAGCGCAGTACCTTCTTGTTAAACATTTAGCAGCACGTTTTAAAAATTTATGCGTTGTAGGTGACTCAGATCAGTCTATTTACCGCTGGCGTGGTGCGGACATTTCTAACATTTTGTCATTCGAAAAAGACTATGAGAATGCGCAAGTTATTCTATTAGAACAAAACTATCGTTCGTCACAAAATATTTTAAATGCAGCGAATGCTGTTATTGAAAAAAATTCAAACCGTAAACCGAAGAAATTATGGACAGACAATCAAGTTGGAAGCAAAATCTCGTATTATCGTGCTGCAACAGAAAAAGACGAGGCGTATTTTGTTGCGAAAAAAATTCGTGACGATATTCAAATGGGGAAACGAAAATATACTGATTTTGCAGTGTTATATCGTACAAATGCCCAGTCTCGTATGGTCGAGGAAATTTTCCTGAAATCTAATATTCCTTACAAAATTGTCGGCGGTACTAAGTTCTACGATCGTAAAGAGATTAAAGACATTTTGGCGTACTTACGTTTAATTGGGAATCCAGATGATGAGATTAGTTTCGCACGTATTATTAACATGCCGAAGCGCGGAATTGGTGCGACTTCTATCGATAAAATTATTAATTACGGTGTACAAAATGGAATTTCATTAACTGCTGTATTCGATGAGATTGAACATGTTGGAGTAAGCGCGAAAATTACAAAGGCAGTAAAAGAATTCGCAGGTTTATTACACAACTGGGTAAATATGCAAGAGTATTTATCTGTTACAGAATTGGTTGAAGAAGTTATTGAAAAGACAGGCTATCGCGACATGCTGAAAAATGAGCGTACTTTAGAAGCAGAAGGTCGTTTAGAGAACTTAGATGAGTTTTTATCTGTTACGCAAACATTTGAATCTCAAAGCGAAGATAAGAGCCTTGTTGCATTCTTAACAGACTTAGCGCTTGTTGCTGATATTGATCGTGTAGATGAAGATCCAACTGCTGGTGAGGAAGTTATTTTAATGACGATGCACTCGGCGAAAGGATTAGAATTTCCAGTTGTCTTTATTGTTGGTTTAGAGGAAGGGATATTCCCACATACTCGTTCTCTGATGGAAGAAGATGAAATGCAAGAAGAACGTCGTCTTGCTTATGTAGGTATTACTCGTGCAGAAGAAGAATTATATTTATCCAATGCACAAATGCGTACTTTATTTGGTAGAACAAGTATGAACGCATCATCTCGATTTATTACAGAAATTCCGGCAGAACTAGTGGAATCATTAAATGAAACAGCGCCGAAGCGTGAAACTTCGTTTGGGGCAAAAGGAAGAACGAAAAGTACAACAACAAGTACAACAACAACACGTTCTCGTTCAGCTTTCGTACGTCCTGCAGCTAAGACAACGGGCGGCGAACAAATCGGCTGGGCAGTAGGCGATAAAGCTTCCCACCAAAAATGGGGAGTCGGTACAGTTGTAAGTGTAAAAGGTGAAGGTGATGCGAAAGAATTAGATATTGCGTTCCCAAGCCCAATTGGTGTTAAACGTTTATTAGCAAAATTCGCACCTGTGACGAAACAATAGGAAAGGAATGAGGATATGTCAAAAGAGATAGCAAAAGAACGTATAGAAGAACTGCGTGATTTGTTAAACACATTTAACTATCAATATCACGTATTAGACAATCCTTCTGTTTCTGATGCGGAATATGACCGTAATATGCAGGAGCTTATGAAATTAGAAACAGAGAACCCTGAATTTGTAACGGAAGACTCCCCCTCTATTCGGGTTGGGGGAGCTGTACTTGATATATTTGAAAAGGTAACGCATAAATCACCAATGTTAAGTTTAGGAAACGCGTTTAATGAAGGAGATTTGCGTGATTTTGATCGAAGAGTACATCAAGGAATTGATGATGCGAATGTAAGATATATATGCGAATTAAAAATTGACGGACTTGCTGTTTCACTTCATTATGAAAAAGGACGCTTTATTCAAGGAGCAACACGTGGTGATGGTATAACGGGTGAAGATATTACCCAAAACCTAAAAACGATTAAAGCTATCCCGCTACGTTTAAATGAAGAAGTAACGTTAGAAGCACGAGGCGAGGCTTATATGCCGAAGCGTTCATTCGTTAAGTTGAATGAAGAGAAAGAACAAAATGGTGAAGATGTATTTGCGAATCCACGTAATGCGGCAGCGGGATCGATACGTCAGCTTGATCCGAAAATTGCAGCGAAGCGTAATTTATCTATGTTTGTGTATGGTCTTGCTAATGTAGAAGAAAAAACAATTCCATCCCATAGTGAATCACTGGATTTCTTAGGTGAGCTTGGATTTAAGACGAATCCAAATCGTCGTACATGTGAAACAATCGAAGATGTAATAGCCTATGTAGAAGAATGGCAAGAAAAACGCCCGCATCTTGATTATGAGATTGATGGAATCGTTATAAAAGTAGACGATGTTGCTCTTCAAGAAAGCTTAGGAACTACAGCGAAGAGTCCAAGATGGGCGATTGCTTATAAATTCCCGGCTGAAGAAGTTGTTACGAGATTAACAGGGATTGAATTAAGTGTCGGCCGCACAGGAGTTGTAACACCAACTGCAGAGCTAGAGCCAGTGCGAGTAGCTGGAACTATCGTTCGTCGTGCTTCTTTACATAACGAAGATTTAATTCGTGAAAAAGATATTCGAATCGGTGACTACGTTGTTGTGAAAAAAGCTGGAGATATCATTCCTGAAGTTGTGAACGTTATTTTTGATAAGCGTAATGGTGAGGAAGAAGAATATCATATGCCAACGCATTGTCCAGCGTGTGAGAGTGAACTTGTTCGTTTAGAAGAAGAAGTAGCACTTCGATGTATAAATCCGACTTGTCCAGCTCAAATTCGTGAAGGATTAATCCATTTCGTTTCAAGAAATGCAATGAATATTGACGGACTTGGAGAACGTGTAATTACACAACTCTTTGATGCGGATTATATTCGTACGTTTGCAGATTTATATGCATTGACGAAAGAACAATTATTACAGTTAGAGCGTTTTGGTGAAAAATCAGCAACAAATTTAGTACAAGCAATTGATAATTCGAAGGAAAACTCATTAGAGCGATTATTATTTGGTCTTGGAATTCGCCACGTTGGAGCGAAAGCAGCACGCACATTTGCGGAGCATTTCGAAACGATGGATGAGCTTGTGAAAGCGACGGAAGAAGAACTAAAAACAATTAATGAGATTGGTGAAAAAATGGCTCAATCCGTTGTAACATATTTTGATAATGAAGACGTATTAGAGCTATTACAACAGTTTAAAGAGTATGGCGTGAACATGACATACAAAGGTATAAAAAGTGCAGATTTACAAAATGTTGAATCTTACTTTGCAGGAAAAACGGTTGTCTTAACAGGTAAGCTAGAAGTTATGGGGCGAAGTGAAGCGAAGAAAAAGATTGAAGCACTTGGTGGAAAAGTAACAGGAAGTGTTAGTAAAAGTACGGATTTAGTTGTTGCTGGTGAAGCTGCTGGTTCGAAATTAGCGCAAGCAGAGAAGCACAATGTTGAAGTTTGGAATGAAGAGAGGTTCTTACAAGAGCTGAATAAGTAAGAGGTGCAAACTTACGATGAAAAAAATAGCGTTAGCGGTATTAAGTCTTAGCCTACTTGTAAGTGGGTGTAGCATGGGTTCTAACAAAGATGAAAAAACAGTTGAGAAATCAGGGAAAGCGAAAGAGCAAGCGGTTATCTCAAAATATTCCATTTCGGATGAATATTATAAGACAACATTTCCATTTGATCCAGGTCGTGCACGTGGTTTAGTTGGACAAAGTTTGAACAATCGTCTAGATATAGATGAATTTGAAACGGGACTAATGCGCATTGCGAAAGAATCATTTAGCACGAAAGATTATTTCTTTAAAGGTGGAGACGTTTTAGACACACAAATGATTCAAATGCTTGTGAAAAGAAAGCGTACAGATGCTGAACAAAAAGAGCTAGAGGATAAGTTGAAAAAAGATGCGGTCAAATTTCCAAATATAGGGTTGAATCCTGCCTTAGGTGAAGGATCAGAATCGTTAGAAGTAAAAAATACAAAAAATCCAATGTATATCTCAAATATTTTAGAACATGACTATTACTTACAAAATGGTGATAAAGGTACTGAGCCTGATGGTGTTGTAGTTGGATTAGCGATGAATTCGGTTCATTATTACGAGGAAGAGCATGGTTATCCGCGTGAGGCTAAAATCGAGCAAGAAAAAATGTTAGCTGAAGGGAAAAAAATGGCACAAGAAATCTTGAAAGTCATGCAGCAAAAAAAGCCTGGAATAAAAGATGTTCCGGTTACATTTGCAATTTATCGTCAAGGTCCAAAGTCTTCGCTTGTACCAGGGAATTTTGTTTCTTATGCTAAGGTAGAAAAAGGCAGTGAAACGGTTGAGGATTGGAAGCCGATCAATGAGAAATACTATTTGTTCCCGTCTGAACAAGCGAAATCGGATAATAAACGTGAAGATCTTGCAAGTGTGTCAAACTTTAAATCAAAATTAAGTGAGTATTTCCAAGGCGATTATACAGCTATTATTGGTACTGGAATGTATAGAGATGATGAATTAAAAGAAATGAAGCTCGATATTCCTGTCCAATTCAATGGGAAAGCTGAAGTCATTGGTTTTACACAATATGTAGCTGGACTTGTTATGCAATACTTCCCGAATTATATGAAAGTACAAGTAACAATTAAATCAGTGGAACGCCCAGAAGCAATTATTATACGTGAAGCGAAGCAAGATGAACCACTTGTGAAAATTTTAGATTAAAGATGAAAGCTGTTTCTATAAAGGAACAGCTTTTTTTCTCGAAAAATTTTGTTATAATTTTAAATGTTACAAATAAAGGGGTAAGGGGTAAAATCATGGAAGAACTAAGCTTTCAAGTCATTATTTTATTAATTGCATTCGGGTTTTTAGCTGCTTTTATTGATTCGGTTGTTGGAGGAGGAGGGTTAATTTCGCTTCCTGCACTTATGTTTGTTGGTTTATCACCAGCTTCGGCAATCGCAACAAATAAATTAGCTGCAACGATGGGGACGCTTACGAGTACAATTTATTTTATTCGATCAGGTAAGGTTGATTTTCGAATTGTAGGAAAGTTAATCCCATTAACTATTGTTGGAGCAGTCGCAGGTGCCTTAGTAGTAAAGTTTATTCCGCCTGATATTTTGCGTCCACTAGTACTTGTGATGTTGGTTTTTATTTCCATTTATATTATTGCGAAAAAAGATTGGGGAAGTGCATCTACCTATAAAAAGATGACAAAAGGGAAAACATTAATGTTTTTCTTTGTTATTTTAATGATAGGGTTTTACGACGGATTTTTTGGACCGGGGACAGGATCCTTTTTAATTTTTGCATTTTTATTAATTGGTTTGGATTTTATTCAAGCGGCAGCATCTGGAAAACTATTGAATTTCGTTAGTAATATCGTATCTTTAATTACTTTTTTATTTTTAGATGTGATTCATTTTGAATACGGTATTATTATGGGGTTATCAATGATTTTAGGTGCTTATTTTGGATCGAAGTTTGCGGTTCAAAAAGGTGTTGGATATGTAAGGACTTTATTTTTATTAGTTACTATTTTGTTAATAGGGAAAAATGTTTTGGAATATACTCATATTTTGTAGATTCATACGTATGTATGAATCTCTTTTTTTTATTATATTTTAAAAATTAATTAATTTTTAAAATATAAGTCTAGGAATATTTGAATAAATCTAAATTATCGTGTAGAATAATGTTGTAAAATGTAAACGTTTTTCTAAGGGGAGGCTAAAAAAATGGTAGTAGCATACAAACATGAGCCATTTACAGATTTTTCAGTAGAGGCTAACAAATTAGCGTTTGAAGAAGGTTTAAAGAAAGTAGAATCTTATCTTGGACAAGACTATCCATTAATTATCGGGGGAGAAAAGATCACTACAGAAGACAAAATTGTTTCTGTAAACCCTGCAAATAAAGAGGAACTTGTTGGTCGCGTTTCAAAAGCAAGCCGTGAATTAGCTGAAAAAGCAATGCAAGTAGCGGATGCAACATTCCAAACTTGGAGAAAGTCAAAACCAGAAATGCGTGCAGACATTTTATTCCGTGCTGCAGCAATCGTTCGTCGTAGAAAACATGAGTTCTCTGCTATTCTTGTAAAAGAAGCAGGTAAACCATGGAATGAGGCAGATGCTGATACAGCAGAAGCAATCGACTTTATGGAATATTATGCTCGTCAAATGTTGAAATTAAAAGATGGTATTCCAGTAGAAAGCCGTCCAATTGAATATAATCGTTTCTCTTACATTCCATTAGGAGTAGGTGTTATCATTTCTCCTTGGAACTTCCCATTCGCAATTATGGCAGGTATGACAACAGCTGCTTTAGTTTCTGGTAACACAGTATTACTAAAACCAGCTAGTACAACTCCTGTAGTAGCAGCGAAATTTATGGAAGTATTAGAAGAAGCTGGCTTACCAGCTGGCGTAGTTAACTTCGTTCCAGGTAACGGTTCTGAAGTTGGTGATTACTTAGTAGATCACCCTCGTACACGCTTCGTTAGCTTCACTGGATCACGCGATGTAGGTATTCGTATTTATGAGCGTGCAGCAAAAGTAAATCCAGGACAAATTTGGTTAAAACGTGTTATCGCTGAAATGGGCGGTAAAGATACAATCGTTGTTGATAAAGAAGCAGATCTTGAATTAGCTGCTAAATCTATCGTTGCATCAGCATTCGGATTCTCAGGACAAAAATGTTCTGCATGTTCTCGTGCAGTAATCCACGAAGATGTATACGATCATGTATTAAATCGTGCAGTTGAATTAACAAAAGAATTAACAGTTGCTAACCCAGCTGTATTAGGTACAAACATGGGTCCTGTTAATGACCAAGCTGCATTCGATAAAGTAATGAGCTATGTTGCAATTGGTAAAGAAGAAGGTAGAATCCTAGCTGGTGGCGAAGGAGACGATTCTAAAGGCTGGTTCATCCAACCAACAATCGTTGCTGACGTTGCAGAAGATGCTCGCTTAATGAAAGAAGAAATCTTCGGACCAGTAGTAGCATTCTGTAAAGCAAAAGACTTTGATCATGCACTTGCAATTGCAAACAATACAGAATACGGTTTAACAGGAGCAGTTGTTACTAACAACCGTGACCATATTGAAAAAGCACGTGAAGATTTCCACGTTGGTAACTTATACTTCAACCGTGGATGTACTGGTGCAATCGTAGGTTATCAACCATTCGGTGGCTTTAATATGTCTGGTACAGACTCTAAAGCTGGTGGCCCTGATTACTTAGCGCTTCACATGCAAGCAAAAACTACTTCTGAAACTTTATAAGAAATAGTAGGAAAGATCTTCACAGACTGTGAAGATCTTTTCTTTTTGAGAAATTCTCTATAATAGAAGCTAGTTAATTTCAATTAAGAAAAGGTTACCGGATATTACCATTTGTTCTTTGGAATTAGTTAAACCCTATTAATAGTGGGATAAACATGTAAATAGAAATAAAATAGCGAGAAAAATTGACTTATTAGTCATATTTTTTAGTATTCATTTTGAGAATTTCCTGTATAATACAATTTGAAAGAAAATCTATGGTTAGACAAGAGAACACTCCTTTCGGTTTTGCTCACTGAAAGGAGTGTTTTTTTTTAGGTCGCTAAAAACTCTGCTGTACTCCTTACATTTGCGTATACTCCATTTAAACTAGCCAAAATTGTATTATGAATATAAACAGCTGGTATAGTAGCATTCTTAAATGAAAGATCTTTTGTAGCACAAGCATCGTGTATTAGGGTACAGTGAAGGCCAAAATCAAAAGCAGCCCTTACCGTAGCATCAATACACATATGGGTCATCATCCCGCATATTACGACGTGCTCAATTCCTGAACGTTGTAATCGTTCTAGAAGATCGGTTTCTCGGAAGCTATTTGGATAATGTTTAAGGATAACGGTTTCCTCTCTAAGTGGACGGACATTTTCGTGAATATGGACACCTTCTGTATTGGGTAGGAAAAAAGTAGCGTTATCTTTTATAGCTACATGCTGGATATGAAAAATAGGTTCGTTTCTTATTCTAAAATGTTGCAGTAGCTGTTCAGCATATTCACTTGCTTCTACTGGATTACGTAATTCCATCTTTCCATTTGGAAAATAATCATTTTGAATATCGACGAGCAAAAGGGCTGTTTTCATATATTCATCTTCCTCCGAGTTTCATATTCAAATAATGTTATTCAATTCATAGAGAGGATTCTCCTTTTAAAAAGTATGAGGGAGGAGAATTTAACATAACATTGTATTGTGATTTTTATTTAAAAATTTTAATAGAGAAATAATTAATGTTTTTCTGAAAAATGTATTGACTCTTATTATTCTGAGTTCTATAATGGGAATTAATTAAATGACAATTAAATCGATACACTCTTATCCAGAGAGGTGGAGGGACTGGCCCTACGATACCTCAGCAACGGGTTTTTAAATACCGTGCTAATTCCAGCAAGCTTAAAATAAGCTTGGAAGATGAGAAGATGTGAACGAGTACATATAAGTGCTCTCCTTCTTATCTTTTATAGGTGATAAGAAGGAGAGCACTTTTTATTTTACCTCGAAATCTCTACTTCAAGTTTTACAGCATATAGGAGGGAAGAAAATGATTTCTTTTAACAATGTAAGTAAAGTCTATGAATCAGGTGGGCAATCTGTTCATGCAGTGGAGGATGTAACGCTATCAGTTGAAAAGGGCGAAATTTTTGGCATTATCGGATTTAGTGGTGCTGGAAAGAGTACGTTATTACGTCTAGTAAACATGCTAGAGAGACCAACTGCGGGAACGATTTCAATAGATGATAAAGATATTACATCATTATCGACGAAAGAATTACGGAAATTAAGACAAAGAATCGGAATGATTTTTCAAAGCTTTAATTTATTTAATTCAAGAACAGTGTTTGGAAATATTGCGTATCCATTAAAGTTAGCGAAATTGCCAAAGAATGAAATAAAAGAAAGAGTAACTGAATTACTAAAATTTGTTGGTCTAGAAGATAAAGCAAACTATTATCCAGAGCAGTTATCAGGTGGACAAAAGCAGCGCGTTGGGATTGCAAGAGCACTGGCGACATCCCCGGATATTCTCATATGTGATGAGGCAACATCAGCTTTAGATCCAGAAACAACGACAGAAATTCTGAACTTATTAAAGAAAGTAAATAGGGAATATAATGTAACAATCCTACTCATTACACATGAAATGCACGTAGTGAAAGAAATTTGTCACCGTGTAGCTGTAATGGAGAAGGGAAAGGTTATTGAAGAAGGGAAACTGTTTGACGTTTTCACACAACCAAAAACAAAGACAACTCAAAACTTTGTACGTTCTGTTATTAATGATCATTTACCGGAAAGTGTTCTAGGGAAAATTCAAAATGGTGGACAGATTTATCGCTTAACATTTACTGGTGAAGAGACAGGGCAGCCAGTACTATCATATATCGCAAAAAACTATAACGTCGATGTAAACGTACTGTACGGAAATATTATTGAACTTCAAAATGTGCTATTTGGAAATCTACTTGTAGAATTGCAAGGTGAGCAGACAGAAATTCAAAAAGCATTACAGCATCTAAGACTGCAAGTGCAGCTGAAGGAGGTAGAAGCTCATGCGAGTTGATTGGAGTATATTTTGGCCCCGCATATTAGATGCGACGGGGGATACCCTCTTAATGGTAATTGTAACCCTTATATTTGCTATAATTCTTGGTATAACTCTAGGTTTACTATTGTATGTAACGAGAAAAGGAAACTTTTTAGAAAATAAATGGGTCTTTTCTATTCTTAATATCATTATTAATACAATTCGTCCGGTTCCATTCATCATCTTCTTAGTAGCTTTAAGCCCACTAACAAGAAGTGTTATCGGAACGACGATTGGAACAGCAGCAGCAATCTTTCCAATGACGTTAGTTGCATCAATCGGTATTGCTAGAATGGTTGAAACAAATCTTGTTTCTGTTCCGAAAGGGATAATTGAAGCAGCGCAAGCAATGGGAGCTTCCCCAATTAGAATTGTTTTTGAAATTCTTGTGCCAGAAGCGTTAGCGCCATTAATCTTAGGTGTTACGTTTATGACAGTTGGTTTAATTGAATTTTCTGCAGTTGCTGGGCTTGTCGGTGGTGGCGGTCTTGGTGACTTAGCAATGACATATGGTTATCAACGTTTTGATACGTCAGTTATGTTCGTAACGGTTGTTTTACTTATTATTCTCGTACAAATAGCTCAAAATTTAGGAAACTACTTTGCAAAAGTCTTTTTACGTAGATCATAAAAAGGAAGAGGGGAAAAGAAAATGAAGAAAATTTTAGCATTTGCATTATCAGCGATCGTAGGAATTACAGCTTTAAGCGGCTGCTCAGGTGGAGATACAGGTGCAGGAGCGAAAGAGAAAGTAGTTCGCGTCGGTGTAACTGGAACAGATGGAGACGCTTGGGAAATTTTGAAGAAAAAAGCTGAAAAAGAAGGGATTAAAATTAAACTAGTTGAGTTCTCTGATTACACAACGCCAAATAAAGCGTTAGCTGATGGAGATATTGAACTAAACTCATTCCAGCATATCGCTTTCTTAGAGCAATTTAAAAAGGAGCATAAGTTAGATATTACAGCTGTTGGTACAACGCAAATTGCACCGATGGGCTTATACTCTGAAAAATATAAGAAAGCAAATGAAATCCCAGATGGTTCAGAAATTGCTATTCCAAATGATCCAACGAACCAGGCGCGTGCATTAAAACTTCTTGATGCAGCCGGATTATTAAAGCTTAAGAAAGATTTCGGCCTATTTGGGGATCCAAGTGGTATCGCTGAAAATCCGAAGAAGTTAAAAATTACACCGGTTATCGCACAGCAAACACCTCGTGTATTAAAAGATGTAGCAGCTTCAGTTATTAATAACGGTGTTGCTGGTCAAGCTGGATTAGATCCAGCGAAGGATCCTATTTTCTTAGAAGATCCAAAGAATGAAAATGCGAAACCTTATATTAATATTTTCGCAGCTCGTACGAAAGACAAAGATGATCCAACGCTGAAAAAAGTAATTGAATTGTATCATTCAAAAGAAGTAACAGATGCAATTAAGAAAGAAACGAATGATGGTTCAATTTCAGTAGATCTTTCACTTGAGGAGCTTGAAAAAATCGTAAAATAATTATTGGGTTTAACGACTAACAGTAGGAACCCCTCCGCTGTTAGCTCGTTCAACATAGAATCTACTTAACAAACAAAACCCTAATTCTGTGCCTTCCAATTTTGTATAACGTAGAATCCAATGTTTGTTAAGTAGAGTGATGGACCAGGAGTTTTCCTGGTCTTTTTTTATTAATGAAAATAGCTAGCAAATAGTAAGGTAATCCAAATTATAACGGGATAAGAAAATAAGCTGAAAAGGAGTGTAATTACGAATTGCTTTTTATGAATGAAGTGTTTTTCGGATAACAAGAAGAAAATAGAAAAGATGACAATGAAAACTGCTGATATTGCGCCAGGATTATAGGAACGATAAATGAAAAACAAAATAAGATGTTGAACAGAGTTGAAGAAGATAGCTCCTTGAATAAAAATAATCCAGTAAATAGAAGATATGATGTTTAACTGATATAGAATAATTATGAGTAAGACAAAGATTGTTAATATAGTAATTGCAATGAAAAATTGTGTGTTAGTTATAAAGTGAATCGAAAATTGATTAGCAAGGTATTGTGGCATTTGAAAGGCCTCTTCAAGGTTGTGAATGAAAAATAAAAAGGGGATTAGCCAAATTGTATTAGCGGTGAAATGTCTTGTTGAAGATGTTTTTATCAATTTACATCAGCTCCAATAAAGATATAGAAAGCCTATAAAAAAACAGGCCTTCTATACGGATATGGTTATTCAATTATGATACTTTTTAAATGCTCCTCGGGATGTGGTTGTGCTTCTGTATAAGAAGATAGCTCTTCCTGTAAAATGTTTAGTGCTTGCTTAGCTGATTGCTGAATCGGATTCGGTAGCTCTTCTAATATACGCATACCAACTTTTATTTTTGTACGAATTACCTTTCTTAGTAGTTCATCATGCATGTACTACACCTCCAAACCGAATGTTTAGTACATCATCTTCAAACTTAGCTCCTTGAATAGAAAGGTGCGTTAATGTTTTTGGTAATGTGATATTTCGCTTCGCAGAACCAGCTCGAATAATAAGTTCATCACCTTTTTGATTTAATGAAAGTTCACTTTTGTTTGAGAAGGGAATGGACAGAACGAAAATATACTCATCGCCATCTTTTTTTACATATTGTGTGCGACCGTTAAATTTCACTTCCGTAGGAGAAGAGTCAGATTTAAATAAAGCGTCTCCTACACGTTCTAACATAGACAAGCCAACAACTTCTTGTTCAAACATCGGAGCTTCGTAAATAGGAAGTGGCTGAAAACTATCTTGAATTAATGTTTTATATTTCTTTTGCGTATCTTTCCATGCCTGAAAATAAGGATCGGTGACAGTGTTAGGGATGACGCGGTTAATCATAATGGCATCTACGTTATAATCGTATAAGTTTAAATAAGTAAAGCTGCGCTGAGCTTCTTTAATGACCATTTTTTCAGGATTTACAACGATGCGGATACTTGTTATTTCTCGGTTTGATAAAATATCTCTCATTTCTCCAAGCTGTTCAAGTGTATTTGTTAATTCGTCCATAATATCATCGGTTGGAAGGGGGACACCAAGAAGTGGTTGAGCTACAGGACGAACGACTTTTAAAACTTTTCTTTTAATAGGAAATAATTTTTCCATCCACCAGCCGAGCATGTCTGGAAAGCTGAGCATTGCTAATGTTTCTCCAGTTGGTGCACAATCAATGATGATAACATCATATGTGTTTTGTTTATAATAATCGAGTACGCGAAGTAAGCTAATTAAATCTTCCATACCAGGAAACATTGTTAATTCTTCTGTTGTAATATCATCGGCTGCTTTGGAAGTGAAGAGTAGTGTAATATATTTCTGCAATTTCCCCCAGCCTTTTTCCATTTCATAAATCGTATTAATTTCTTGTGCCCATAAATTTTCTCGAATTTCTAATGGTTCAGAAGATAGCTTTATGCCAAATGAATCTCCTAAACTATGAGCAGGATCTGTACTCATTACTAATGTTTTTAATCCTTTTTTTGCGCTTTGGAGTGCTGTTGCTGCTGAAATGCTAGTTTTTCCTACGCCGCCTTTACCCGTATACAAAATAATTCTCATCATTCTATCCCCTTTGTTTCGAGTTTCGAATATTACGAGTACCGAAGTATTTAATTGAATAAAAACCCAGCTAGGGTTTTATTCAATCGGAATGTTTTTCATTTTAGGTGTAGAAACCTTTTCTTCTGTTTTTTGCTGTGACGTAGCGATGTGATTCATGATCTTTTGGAATATTTGTAGTAAGAAAGCTGTTTCTTCTTCTGACAAAGCTTCTGTCACTAGGTTAAAGTAATGGGCCGCATTTTGTTTCACTTCTTGAACGAGCATTACGCCGTTTTCTGTTAAACGAATTAATACAATACGTCGATCGTTTTCATCACGGTATCGTTCAATATACCCCTTTTTTACAAGACGATTTACAACGCCTGTCGTTGTACTCATCGGTATATCAAGAAGTTCAGCGATTTTTGTCATTGTAATATCTGTATTTCGCTCCATCCAAAGTAAACAAAATACTTCTGTTTTAGAAAGTGTTAAATCTAGGCTTACCCATTCTTCAGGATAGAAAAGTTTCTTGGCATTATCTAGCAGTAAGTCTAAAAAATGTTCATATTGCAACAATTATTTCCACTCCCGTATATTTCGAGGTTCGTAATATTTATTTTTATTTTATGTAGAATTGAAATAAATGTCAATCATTTTAATTGTTTTTTCAGATTAGACAGAAAACTACCTTTAAAATAATATTTTTTTATGATAGATTTATAAATAGCAAAATAGAATTTACATAAAAATCCATCGTGATAAATATATTTGTCTATAATGGGTGTACAGCCAACGAGGGGGAGAACGATGAGAAGACGAAATACGCAAGCGTTCACGTTTTTAGCATGGACTTCATTTGTTTGCGCGCTTTCAGGTATGCTAATTGGGATTTATACGTTAGATGAAACGCTTAGTGTAAAAGGATACTATTTAATTGGAACATTATTTTTAACAATGTCTTGTTTTGTATTACAAAAAACAATTCGTGATAATGAAGAGGATAACGAGAGATTTCCGAAAAATAAACCGTTAGATAAAGAGTAAATCGTAAAGAAAGGCATTTGCCTTTCTTTTTTTATGTAAAAATACCGTAAGTACCGTGTGTTGACTTGCTTGAAGTACTGAAAATTTGGTATCATCAATAGTATTGTAGATTGAACGATATATTATGGAGGTGGCCTAGCCGTGTCAAGAATTTCCGTTGAGAATGTAAAGCACGTAGCACATTTAGCACGTCTTGCAATTACTAATCAAGAAGCAGAAAAATTTCAAAAACAACTAGATGCAATTGTTACATTTGCAGAACAGTTAAATGAATTAGATACAACTGATGTAAAACCAACAACTCACGTATTAACTATGAAAAATGTTATGCGTGAAGATGTACCAGAAAAAGGTTTACCAGTAGAAGAAGTATTAAAAAATGCACCGGATCACAAAGATAATCAAATCCGTGTTCCAGCAGTATTAGAATAGAGGAGGGAATTTCGATGTCATTATTTGATCATTCGGTATCAGAGTTACATAAGAAGTTAAACAACAAAGAAATTTCCGTTACGGATTTAGTAGAAGAATCTTACAAACGTATTGCGGATGTTGAAGATAACGTAAAAGCTTTTCTTACATTAGATGAAGAAAATGCACGCGCGAAAGCGAAAGAATTAGATGCAAAGATTGGTGCTGAAGATAATGGTTTATTATTCGGTATGCCAATCGGTGTAAAAGATAACATTGTAACTAACGGTCTTCGTACAACTTGTGCGAGCAAAATGTTAGCAAACTTCGATCCAATTTACGATGCGACAGTTGTACAAAAGCTAAAAGCTGCTGACACAGTTACAATCGGTAAATTAAATATGGACGAGTTCGCAATGGGTTCTTCAAATGAAAACTCAGGTTTCTATGCTACGAAAAACCCCTGGAACTTAGATTATGTTCCAGGCGGATCTAGTGGTGGTTCTGCGGCAGCTGTAGCAGCAGGAGAAGTATTATTCTCTCTAGGTTCTGATACGGGTGGCTCTATCCGCCAACCAGCTGCATATTGCGGTGTTGTAGGTTTAAAACCTACTTACGGACGCGTATCTCGTTACGGATTAGTAGCATTCGCATCTTCACTTGACCAAATTGGACCGATTACACGTACAGTAGAAGACAATGCATACTTATTACAAGCTATTTCAGGTATTGACCGTATGGATGCAACTTCTGCAAATGTTGAAGTTGGAAACTATTTAGCTGGCTTAACAGGCGACGTTAAAGGTTTACGCATTGCTGTACCAAAAGAATACTTAGGCGAAGGTGTTGGCGAGGAAGCTCGTGAGTCAGTATTAGCTGCTTTAAAAGTATTAGAAGGTATGGGCGCAACTTGGGAAGAAGTATCTCTTCCGCACTCTAAATACGCTCTAGCAACGTATTACTTACTATCTTCTTCTGAAGCATCTGCTAACCTTTCACGCTTTGATGGCGTGCGTTACGGTGTTCGTTCTGATAATGTAAATAATTTATTAGATCTTTACAAAAACACACGTAGCGAAGGTTTCGGTGATGAAGTAAAACGTCGTATTATGCTTGGTACATTTGCTCTTAGCTCTGGTTACTATGATGCATATTACAAAAAAGCACAACAAGTACGTACATTAATTAAGAACGACTTTGAAAATGTATTTGCTAACTATGATGTTATTATTGGGCCAACAACGCCAACTCCGGCATTTAAAGTGGGCGAAAAAGTGGACAATCCAATGACAATGTATGCAAATGACATTTTAACAATCCCAGTAAACTTAGCGGGTGTTCCAGCGATTTCTGTTCCATGTGGATTCGGTGCTAACAACATGCCACTTGGTTTACAAATCATTGGTAAACACTTCGATGAAGCGACAATTTACCGCGTTGCACATGCGTTTGAGCAAGCAACAGACTATCATACAAAAAAAGCAAGTCTGTAAGGAGGCGAGCATAGATGAATTTAGAAACAATTATTGGTTTAGAGGTTCACGTTGAGTTAAAAACAAATTCGAAAATTTTCTCTGCGAGTCCAACAGAATTCGGAGCAGAGCCAAATACACAAACAAGTGTAATTGACTTAGGATACCCAGGGGTACTTCCTACTTTAAATAAAGAAGCAGTTAACTTTGCAATGAAGGCTGCAATGGCATTAAACTGTGAAATCGCAACGGAAACGAAGTTCGACCGTAAAAACTATTTCTACCCAGATAATCCGAAAGCTTACCAAATTTCTCAATTCGATAAGCCAATTGGTGAAAATGGTTGGATTGAAATTGAAGTAGACGGTAAAAAGAAACGTATCGGTATTACACGTCTTCATTTAGAAGAGGATGCTGGTAAATCAACGCATACAGCTGATGGTTCATTAGTAGACTACAACCGTCAAGGTATGCCTTTAATCGAGATCGTATCTGAGCCAGATATGCGTACGCCAGAAGAAGCATATGCATACTTAGAGAAGTTAAAATCAATCATTCAATACACTGGCGTATCTGATTGTAAGATGGAAGAAGGTTCTCTACGTTGTGATGCGAACATTTCCCTTCGTCCAGTTGGACAAGAGAAGTTCGGTACAAAAGCGGAACTGAAAAACTTAAACTCATTCACTTACGTACAAAAAGGTCTTGAGCACGAGCAAGTGCGCCAAGAGAAAGAATTGTTATCTGGTGGTATCATCCAACAAGAAACACGTCGTTATGATGAAGCAACGAAGAAAACAATCTTAATGCGTGTGAAAGAGGGGTCTGACGATTACCGTTACTTCCCAGAGCCAGACTTAGTTGAACTTTACATCGATGATGAGTGGAAAGAAGAAATCCGTGCTTCGATCCCAGAACTTCCAGATGCACGTAAAGCTCGCTACGTTGCAGAAATTGGCTTACCAGCTTATGATGCACACGTATTAACATTAACGAAAGAGATGTCTGATTTCTTTGAAGCAGCAATTGAAGATGGAGCAGATGCGAAACTAACATCAAACTGGTTAATGGGTGAAGTGCTTGCATACTTAAACAAACAACAAAAAGAATTAAAAGACGTTGCATTAACGCCTGCTGGTTTATCTAAAATGGTTCAATTAATTGAAAAAGGTACAATTTCTTCTAAAATCGCGAAGAAAGTATTTAACGAATTAATTGAAAAAGGTGGAGACCCAGAAGAAATCGTTAAAGCGAAAGGTCTTGTTCAAATTTCTGACGAAGGTACACTTCGTAAGGTTGTAACAGAAATTCTTGATAATAATGAGCAATCTATCGAAGACTTTAAAAACGGTAAAGACCGTGCAATTGGCTTCTTAGTTGGTCAAATTATGAAAGCGACAAAAGGACAAGCCAATCCACCGCTTGTTAACAAAATCTTACTTGAAGAGATTAATAAGCGATAAAAATAAAAGAGGAATTCTTATTTTTGAGCGCTAAAATAGTATAGATTCTTAAAGATTAAACAGAAAAAACACCCGTATTTGGGTGTTTTTTCTGAGTTAATCAAACGTGAAAAAATGTTTGTATAGCAACTATGGTATGATAGTTGCAAAAAGGTGGGAATAATGATAAATCTAGACATAGAGGTTTTTTTCATCTCATGAAATAATAGATAATTATTATTCGTTATATGTAAATTGATGTGAGG
Organism: Bacillus silvicola; assembly: GCF_050524305.1. Taxonomy (NCBI): domain Bacteria; kingdom Bacillati; phylum Bacillota; class Bacilli; order Caryophanales; family Bacillaceae; genus Bacillus; species Bacillus silvicola. The sequence continues at coordinate 862,224 of NZ_JBNGVC010000013.1, read as the reverse complement.
AAATAGATGGACATAAATTTTTTTGTAAAACAAAACCATTGAAATGAATATTTACTTTTGATGGGCTACACGAATCGGGTTCTTACTGCCTGTTTGAGCGGGATAAAAGAAGGATAGGAAGATGAGAGGAGGTAGGCATGGGAATACTGAATAGAAGTTCGGTATGTTCTTTTTCGATACATAAAGAAATTTCCTGTGCTAATAAATGATGAAGCGAGCAAGGATTATTTATAACCCTACTTCTGGACGTGAGCTATTTAAGAAGAGCTTACCAGAAGTATTACAAAAATTAGAACAAGCTGGATATGAAGCATCTTGTCATGCGACAACTGGTCCTGGAGATGCGACTGTGGCAGCGAGGCAAGCTGCGGATCGTAAGTTTGATGTTGTTATCGCAGCTGGTGGTGACGGTACGTTAAATGAAGTGGTGAACGGTTTAGTAGGACATGAACATCGTCCAAAGTTTGGAATTATTCCAGTTGGAACGACAAATGATTTTGCGCGTGCGATTGGTGTACCTCGTGCTATTGAAGAGGCTGCGGATATTATTTGTGAAGGGAAAACAGTTCCGTTAGATCTTGGTAGAGCGAATGATACATATTTCATTAATATTGCTGGTGGCGGCCGTATTACAGAATTAACATATGAAGTGCCAAGTAAGCTGAAAACGGTATTAGGTCAACTTGCTTACTATTTAAAAGGAATCGAAATGTTACCATCATTACATCCAACATATGTTGAAATCGAGTATGATGGGAAGTTACTACAAGAAGAAATTACGATGTTTTTAATTACAAATACTCGTTCAGTTGGTGGATTTGAAAAGGTAGCACCATATGCGTCTATTAACGATGGGTTATTTGATTTATTAGTGCTGAAAAAAGGTTCTATCGCTGATTTAATTAAAGCAGCAACACAAGCGCAGCGAGGGGAACATATTAACAATCCAAAAGTGCTATATACACAAGCGAATCGAATTAAAGTGCATTCACCAGATAAACTAATGATTAATTTAGATGGTGAATATGGTGGAGATGCGCCGATGGAATTCGAAAATATATATCATTGTCTAGAACTATTTGTTCCTGAACATCAAGAAGATGCCCTGTAAAGGCATCTTTTTTTGTTTTTACCTCACTATTTGCGAGTAATAAGACGCCCCGGCTGATTAAAGTTTAGATGAATTGTAAATTGGAAGTTAGTTTGATTTTTATGGTATTTTTACAATCCGTTTATTTTATATCCATATTTTATTGATACACTGGAGGAGATAAGAAACGAGAGGTAGGGTGCTATGGAAAAGGTAAAAGCAATACTATTTGATAAAGATGGGACATTAATGGATTTTCATTCAATTTGGATAAAAGTAGCTGAAGAACTTGTGGCGGAATGTATAAATTTATATCAACTTCCAAAGTCAATGCAGCAGGATTTATTAAAAGAGATCGGTGTGGAGGGGGTATTTGTGAACCCTTGTAGCGCAATAGCGGCAGGAACAAGCCTCGATGTTGCAAAGGGGCTTTGTAAGTATATTACGTCATCTAAGGAAGAAGAGATGCATGAGTGGGTAAGTGAAAAGTTATTTTCTCTTATGTACGAGCATCGTTCCTATATGAGAATGACGGCGGATTTACCGAGAATTTTACAAGGCTTAAAGGATAGAGGATTTATTTTAGGTGTTGTTACAGCTGATGATTTCGCACCGACAGAATTATTTTTAAAACAGTATCAATTAGAGTCTTATTTTGATTATGTTGTAGCTTCAGATACGTTTCCGGCACAAAAACCTGATAAAAGAATTGTAGAATCATTTTGTGAGAGATTTAATTTAGAAACATGTGAAGTAGCGGTCGTCGGGGATACACCGACGGATTTACATTTAGCGAAAAACGGTGGTGACTGCTATGCAATTGGCGTACTATCTGGTACGGGTGATCGTCAAACGTTAGAACCACTTGCAGATTTAGTGTTACAATCTGTTGAAGATTTAATTTCTCATTCAGGTGAGTTTATTTGGAAACAAGGAAAGTCTAATGTATAAACAAATAAGTCTATAAAGACTCTTTATGAGTCTTTATAGACTTATTTTTTATGCCGAGATATTAAGAGAATGGGATGAATACTAGAAAGGGGAAGTTGGCATACATCTTGCAATATAAAGAGAAAACATTGTATAGAAAAGGATGGGGTACACAATGATCACAAAAAAATTTGCTAAAGTAAATGAACAAATTCCAGGACCGAAAGCAGCGTCTTTATTAGAACGCCGCCAAAATATAGTACCAAAAGGAGTAAGTAATGGTATTCCAACATTCGTACAGTCTGCAGATGGAGCTCTTGTAACAGATGTTGATGGTAATCAGTACATTGATTTTGCAGGAGCAATAGGGACAATTAACGTAGGACATTGTCATCCAGCTGTTAAAGAAGCACTTCATAAACAAGTAGATCAATATATTCATACGGGATTTAATGTCATGATGTATGAGCCATATATTGAATTAGCGGAAAAGCTTGCTGCATTAGCGCCAGGAAGTTTTGATAAACAAGTCCTGTTTTTAAACAGTGGTGCAGAAGCAGTTGAGAATGCGGTGAAAATCGCTCGTAAATATACGAAGAGACCTGGGATTATCGCATTTTCTAAAGGGTTTCATGGGCGTACATTAATGACAATGACGATGACAAGTAAAGTAAAACCATATAAATTTGGATTTGGCCCATTTGCTCCAGAAGTATATAAAGCGCCATTCCCATATGAATACCGTCGTCCAGAAGGATTAACAGAAGAGCAGTATGATGATTTTATCATTGAAGAGTTTAAGAACTTCTTCATATCAGAAGTAGCACCAGAAACAATTGCAGCCGTTGTAATGGAACCTGTTCAAGGGGAAGGTGGATTTATCGTTCCAAGTAAGAAATTTGTTCAAGAAGTACGCAGCATTTGTTCAGAGCACGGTATTTTATTTGTAGCGGATGAAATTCAAACAGGCTTTAGTCGTACCGGAAAATACTTTGCAATTGATCATTATGATGTCGTTCCAGATTTAATTACGGTATCTAAATCATTAGGTGCTGGTGTACCGATTAGTGGTGTTATTGGGCGTAAAGAAATTATGAATGAGTCTGCACCGGGAGAACTGGGCGGAACGTATGCAGGAAGTCCACTAGGATGTGCGGCTGCATTAGCTGTGCTTGATATAATTGAAAAAGAGAAATTAAATGATAGAGCGATAGAATTAGGAAAAGTCGTAATGAACCGATTTGAAGAGATGAAAAATAAATATAATTGCATTGGTGATGTGCGCGGCTTAGGGGCAATGTGTGCATTTGAGCTCGTTCAAGATCGTAAGACTAAAGCGCCTGACAAAACATTGGCAGCTAATTTATGTGCGGAAGCAAATAAACGCGGATTACTTCTACTATCAGCAGGAACATATGGAAATGTTATTCGCGTGTTAATGCCATTAGTTATTACAGATGAGCAGCTAGAGGAAGGTTTAACAATAATTGAAGAATCATTGCAAGCTTGTTATGAGCAAGCGAACATCGCTCGTGTTTAAAAACTGAATTATAAATCGCAAACATTCTAGCTTACTCTATATAAAATGCAGAAAATTCGCTTTATAATAAAGGTAGTAAAGTGAATCGATGGATATGAAGTAGGGAGTGGCTAGGATGGTTGCAGAAAAGGAACGAGTGTTGATGGATTTACAAGATGTATTTGAATATGCATTTGACGAAATTTTTGTTACAGATGATAAAGGAATCGTTGTGCGTGTAAATAGTACGTGTGAAAGACATTACCAACTCTCTGCTAAGGAATTAGTAGGAAAGCATGTACAAGAACTACAGAAAGAAGGAATTTTTTATCCGTCTGCAACATTAGAAGTAATTGAAAAGAAAAGGCCAGTTGAACTTGTTCAAACAACAAAATCAGGAGAATATTTACACGTTCGCACGCGTCCAGTATTTGATGAACAAGGTAATTTAAGACGAGTTATTAGTTATTCCCGAGATCTTACAGAACTCTACCAATTACGTAAGAAGGTAGAGGAGATGGATAATCAGTTAAAGACATATAAGAAAGAATTAAGAGAAACATATGAGCATGAAGGGCTTATTTTTAAAAGCATTGCTATGCAAAAAATAGTTGAAACAATCAAAAAAGTTTCTGTGGTGGATAGCACTGTTCTCATATTAGGTGAGACAGGAGTAGGGAAAAGCCGACTAGTACGCCATTTACATGAAGTAAGTCACCGGAAAAATGAAAGTTTTTATGAGATTAATTGTGCGGCATTGCCGACGAATTTAATTGAATCTGAGCTTTTTGGATATTCAGGTGGGTCTTTTACAGGGGCAAATCGTGAAGGGAAGAAGGGACTGTTAGAATCAGCGCATAAAGGAACTCTTTTCTTAGATGAAATCGGTGAAATGCCGCTTGAAATTCAGGCGAAACTTTTGCAAGTATTACAGGAGAAAACATTTCGGCCGGTAGGAGGAAGAGACTTAAAAAAAGTAGACGTTCGTATAGTCGCCGCTACGAATAGAGATTTAAGTAAAATGGTAAAAGAGGGGACATTTAGGAAAGATTTGTATTACCGCCTAAATGTAATCCCAATTTCAATTCCTCCGCTTCGTGAAAGAACAGAAGATATATTACCGTTAGTCTATCATTATTTACAGCATTTCAATAAAAAGTATGGACGTGATGTGAAGCTAGCTCCTAGTACGTTACAAATGTTTGTAGGGTATTCATGGGAGGGAAATAATAGAGAGATAGAAAACGTAATCGAGAGGATTGTTATAACTGCTGACGATGTTGTCACGATAGAAGATTTACCAATATCGATGCAGGAGTCTACAGTTGAGCAATCGGGTCAAAGTCTCTATAAAATGTTAGAAGAAGTGGAACGAAACATTATCTTAAAAACATACAAAACACATGGATCCAGCTATAAAGTCGCAGAATTCTTGAAAATAAGCCAATCTGCTGCTACTAGGAAAATTAAGAAGTTTATAGAGGAGGATTATATAGTTGGAGGAGAAGAAGGAACTTAAAAAAGTGTTATCACGTTTTGATGTTCTTTTCCTTGCGATAGGCGCCATGCTTGGATGGGGTTGGGTTGTACTCTCAGGGGATTGGGTTACATCGGCTGGTTCTATAGGGGCAGTTATTGCTTTCATTATAGGAGGATTACTTGTTATTTTTGTGGGACTAACATATGCTGAACTTGCTTCTGCCATGCCGGAAACAGGTGGTGGTTTATTATATGTAAAAAAAGCATTTGGGAAAAAATCAGCATTTATCGCATCGTGGGCAATGGTACTTGGATATGTATCAGTTGTTACTTTTGAAGCTGTTGCTTTACCAACAGTGGTAGATTATATATTGCCAAATTATCAAAGTATTTATTTATGGACGATAGGAGGCTGGGATGTATACTTGACGTGGGCGATGATTGGAATGGGTGGGGCATTACTTATTACAATCATTAACTACTTTGGTGTCAAAACAGCCGCTGTATTTCAAAGTATATTTACAATATTTATTGTAGCGACGGGGATTATGCTCGTTTTTGGATCTAGTTTTAACGGAGATACAAAAAATTTAGAGCCATTTTTTATAAATGGTGCAGGCGGAGTAATGGCTGTCCTTATAATGGTTCCATTTCTGTTTGTCGGATTTGATGTAATCCCGCAAGTAGCGGAAGAAGTGAATCTTCCATTTAAAGAAATCGGAAAACTTTTAATATTCTCTGTTGTTTGTGCGGTCGTATTCTATCTACTTATTACAGTTGGAGTTTCGATGGCATTAGATCAAAACGCACTCTTGAATACGAAATTGGCAACTGCTGATGCGATGGGAGTAGTTTTTGGATCGAAAATATTTGCGAATATTTTAATCTTTGGCGGGCTAGCTGGAATTGTTACAAGTTGGAATGCTTTTATCATTGGAGGTAGTCGTGTGTTATATGCGATGGCTAAAAATGAAATGATTCCAGCTTGGTTTGGAAAAGTGCATCCGAAATATAAAACACCTACTAATGCGATTATGTTCCTAGGGATGCTATCATTTTTTGCTCCGTTACTTGGAAGACCAGCACTTGTATGGATTGTAAATGCAGGTGGACTTGGGATTGTTGTTTCATATTTATTAGTTAGTTTATCATTTTTAAAGTTACGCAAAACAGAACCTAATATGGCTAGACCGTTTCGCGTGAAGAATGGAAAAGTAGTCGGGAGTATAGCAGTAATATTAAGTATTGGTTTTATTTTATTGTATATGCCAGGTATGCCTGCTGCATTAATTTGGCCGTACGAATGGCTAATGGTGTTAGGGTGGACGATTTTAGGTGGTTATTTCTTTATGAGAATGCTGTTTGATAAGTATAAGAACAATTCTAATGAGAATGAAGATATAGAGGAGGAAGAAAACATTGGATAAAAAAGCGACGTTCGTAAACTTAGAGAAAAAGGCGATGTATATAAATGGTGAGTGGATTACACTGCAAGAACAAATCGAAGTGAATAATCCAGCAACAAAGGAAGTATTTGCAACTGTACCAAAGGGCGGGATTATAGAGGCAAAGCAGGCAGTTGATGCTGCACATGAAGCTTTTAAACCATGGTCAAAATTAACTGCAGCAGATCGTGCAGTAAAGTTAAAAAAATGGTTCACACTCATTGATGAAAATAAAGAAGAAATTGCAGCAATCATGACGAGAGAACAAGGAAAGCCGTTCGCAGAAGCACTTGGTGAAGTAAATTATGCAAATAGTTTTGTTGAATGGTACGCAGAAGAAGGAAAGAGAATATACGGTGAAATGATTCCTGCTTCTCATCCGAATAAACGTATTTTAGTTATGAAGCAACCAGTTGGGGTTATGGCAGCTATTACACCATGGAACTTCCCAGCTGCTATGATTACGAGAAAGGTAGCTCCAGCGCTTGCAGCGGGCTGTACAGCGGTTGTGAAACCAGCGAGTCAAACACCATTAACGGCATTGAAGTTAGTTGAATTAGCACATGAAGCAGACATTCCAAAAGGTGTAATAAATATTGTAACAGGTAGTGCAAAAGCAATTGCTGATACGTGGATGGAAGATGAGCGTGTCCGAAAGGTTTCCTTTACAGGATCAACTGAAATTGGGAAAGAATTAATGGCTAGCGCTGCACAAACGATGAAAAAGGTTTCACTTGAGTTAGGTGGTCATGCTCCATTTATTGTTATGAATGATGCTGATTTAGATAAGGCGGTAGAAGCGGTAATCGGTTCGAAATTCCGTAACGCAGGGCAAACGTGTATATGTACAAACCGCGTCTTCGTTCAAGAAGAAGTGTACGAAGAATTTGCAGGAAAGTTCACAAAAGCTGTAGAGCAGCTTAAAGTTGGAGACGGATTCGGCGAAGGAACAACTGTAGGGCCACTTATTGATGCGAATGCAATTTCGAAAGTACAAGAACATATTGAAGATGCAATTCAAAAGGGTGGAGAAGTTTTATACGGTGGCCATAAATTTACAGAGTTAGATGGATATTTCATTCAGCCGACAGTAATTGGATTGGCAAATGACACGATGCTTTGTATGAATGAAGAAACATTTGGACCGGTTGCACCAGTTGCGAAATTTAAAACGGTTGAAGAAGTAATCGAACGTGCAAATAATACACCATATGGCTTGGCTGCTTATATTTTCACAAAAGATATTAGTCAGGCATTCCAAATTAGCGAAGCATTAGAGTACGGAATTATCGGCTTAAATGATGGACTTCCATCAGTTGCACAAGCACCATTTGGTGGCTTTAAAGAAAGTGGTATCGGCCGTGAAGGAGGCCATTTCGGTATCGAGGAATATTTAGAAATTAAATATATTTCGTTAGGGCTATAAGTAGTATACTAGAATCTCTATAAGGTAACAGAGAAGGAGATTCTAGTATGGTATATTGGCTATTATTACTCGTAACAATTATTTTTGAAGTAGCTGGAACGATTGCGATGAAATTATCGAACGGTTTAACAAAGCCCGTTCCAAGTGTACTTATTTTTGTATTCTATGGAATTTGTTTCAGCGTGTTTGCTATCGTTGTTAAAAAGATTCATTTAAGCATTGCCTATGCAATTTGGTCTGGTGTGGGAACACTACTTATTACGATTATTAGTGTGTATTTCTTTAAAGAGCATATTAACTTATTCCAAGCGTGTTGTATTCTTTTTATTGTTTTAGGAGTAATTGGACTTAAAGTTTCATCAGCATCATGAAAGCTATCTTTTGTAGAAGATAGCTTTTTTCTTTGTCACAATTTATATCAGCGATTTTTGAAATATATTGATGTGCCGGAAAAAACGACATAATAAAAGGAGGCTGCCCATTGGGGGAGCCTCCTTTTATATTAAAACGCCCAGTTACCTTTACGGAAAATCGGCTCATGTCTTCCATCGGCTGTAATACCATCGATATCAAGCTCAGCTGATCCGATCATGAAGTCATTGTGTGTAATACTAGCGTTCGCACCATTTTCAGCAAGTTCGTCTTTAGACATTGTTTTTCCACCAACTAAGTTAAATGCATAAGCATTTCCGATTGCAAGGTGGCAAGATGCGTTTTCATCAAATAGCGTATTGTAGAATAAAATATTTGTGTTCGAAATTGGTGAATCATGAGGCACTAAAGCAACCTCGCCTAAGAAGTGAGAGCCTTCATCTGTTTCTACTAAATGTTTTAAAGCTTCTTCTCCATCTTCTGCTTTGTAGTCTACGATACGTCCGTTTTCAAATGTTAACGTGAAGTTATCGATAATGTTGCCTGCAAATGCTAACGGTTTTGTGCTAGACACTTGGCCGTTTACACCTGTTTTAAGTGGCATTGTAAATACTTCTTCAGTTGGAATGTTAGCCATAAATGGTACGTTCTTTTCATTTAGGCTACCAGCACCAGCCCATATATGCTTTTCTGGAAGTTCGATCGTTAAATCTGTTCCAGGCCCTGTATAGTGAAGAGCTTTATAATGCTTTTCGTTTAAGTAATCAACTTTTGTATGTAGCGTTTCGTCATGTTCTTTCCATGCTTCCACAGGATTTTCTAAATCAGCACGAGTAGCTTTGAAGATAGCATCCCATAGTTTTGCTTCCTGCTCTTCTGGTGCTACGTCAGGGAATACTTTTGCAGCCCATTCTTTTGTTGGAACAGAAATTACACACCAGCTTACTTTATCTGCTTGTACATAATCACGGTATACTTTCATTGCTTCTCCGGCTACTTTATGAGCAGTTGCGATACGCGTTGATTCTACGCCTTTTAATAAATCAGGGTTTTCTGCATAAATAGACATAAATGCAGCGCCTTCTTTTGCTAATTCTTCACGAGCATGTGCTTTCCAAGATGGGAACTCAGCGAAAGCTTCTTCAGGAGCTAGATCGAACTTTAAGCGTGTTAACGTCTCATCATTCCAATCAACATATACGTGTTTTGCACCAGATTTATATGCTTTTTCTGTAACGAGGCGTACAAATTGTACAGCTTCAAGAGGTGCACTAATTGATAAAGTTTGTCCAGGTTGAATATTAACACCAACATTGACTGCAAGGGCAGCATACTTCTCTAACGTTTGTTCAAATGACATATGTATAATCTCCTTTAGTTTGAAAGATTTCTTACTATATATAATACAAGAAAATTCTAAAAATATATATAAATATAAAGTAAAAAGAGAGCTCAAAATGTATTGAGCTCTCACAGTTATTTAATGGAAGAAGCAAACTGTTCAACTGTAGTTGTATGGTGTATGCGAACGCGCTTCATTTTTAACAGCTCATCTGGTTCGCCCTTTGTAATGAACTGTCCAGGCTTCGTTGTCGTTGCAAATTGATAGTATTTCTTCGTTTCTGCGACGACTTTATCATCTACATGACCGAATGGATAAGCAATTGCGATAACAGGCTTACCTGTTATTTTTTCTAGCTTTTCTTTTGATCCTTTTAACTCTTCTTCATAGTTTGTAATTTTCGGCAAGTCAGCGTGTGTTGCTGTGTGAGATTGTACAGAGAAAATGCCGGAACCAACCATTTCTTTTATTTCAGATGTAGAAAGAGCTCCTTCTACATCAACATTATCAACAATCATATATTCTGTTGCCGCTGGTTTAAATGTATCGTCTTTTAGTTTTTGTAAAACATGAAATGCATTCATATTATTTTTCATACCGTCATCAAATGTAACGAAAATCGGCTTGTTTACTTTATTTATATCGCCCCAGCGTTCAAACGTTAACAATGTATAACCATTTTCTTTTAAATATTTCATTTGTGCTTCAAAGTTAGCTGGAGATACGAATAAATCTTTAATACCTTGTCCGTGGTAATCATCAATTGCATGATACATAAGAACAGGAATTTTTTGCTCGAAAGTTATAGTAGACTTTGTAAGCGGAATAGTTTTCCCATCCTCTTTTATCCCTAATGCTTCAATTTGATATTCCCCACGTTTTCCTTCAAATTCCTTTATGTCAAAAGGAATAGTGAATTGTTTCTCCTTTTCCTTAGAAGAAAAAGATTTAGTATTTTCTTTTCCATCAGCAGTGCGCCAAATTTTATATTGTACTTCGGTTAAAGAATCCTTTATGTCCGTAATATGAATATTTACGTTTGTAGATTCGTGCGTAATTGGATTATAAGAAATTTTACCTTGTTCTTGCACGGTCTCTTCTTGTTTCTTAACTTCTTGAACCTTTTTCTCTTTTTTAGGTTCTGGACTTACATTGCTAGTACTACATCCTGCTAGAATGGCAGATGTACATAAAGCAATTGCTGCGTATTTTTTCATGAAATCACCTTCTATTGTATATTATGGTGCATGCTTACATTAAAATCCCCACCGCTATAAGAGTGGTGGGGATATACCCTTGTTCATCATATCATTTGAAGAAAATGAGGGGAATATGATTTTTAGGAGGAGCTATTAGAGCGAAAGATTAGTGACTTTGAATAGAGGTATTCTTTCGTTTCTTATTAGAATTGATAATAATATAACCGACTACAAAAATAAGAGGAATAATGAAGACATAGATCGGCATTCCCCATATATAATAACTTTTCATGCTTAAAACTAGTAAATGTAAGAAGTCGAAAAGAGCGTGGGCTTTCATAGTATCCTCCAATGTGTTTTTTTACAAATTATAACATTGCACATTTGTGATTTGTATATTTTGGTAAATGATTTAAGCTAATTTTAAAGTAAGAGGAAGGTTTATTAATATGCAATTTTGCATATTTAGAGTAGTTTCTATTAAAATATCAGGATTTTAAACTATAATAAGAAACGCTATAAATGAAAGTAATACTGATGTACGGAGTGGAGAACAGAAATGAAATATAAAAAAATAGTATATATTCTGCTCATATCGTTATTCATAGTTGGTTGCCAAAGTGAAGTGAGTAAGGCGAATAGTGTGGAAGAGTATATTCCAAAGCATCTGATGAATGCGGAAGTTACGGCGGATATTATGACGATTGAGATGGATCGCGATACCCGTAAAAAAGTAGAGGCTATTACTAAAAAAATGAGAAATTATGTGGAGAATGATCAAGAATGGTATGTAAACTACATATCGGGGCATATAGATAAGCAGGTGAAGCCTTATCATCCGAATTTTGGTGTTACGGAAGAAGAATATAATTTTTTTAGGAACGCTGTTGAGAATAGTAGTTTATCTAATACAAGTGATGGAAAGCTGCAATTTAAACAAAAAAGTAACCATGAGATAGAAATTGTTTCAAGTGAAAATCTAGAGCTATTTCAAAATATAGTAATTGATACGGAGAAAAATATAGTAAAAACTTCGTTTGGAGAATGTCAGTATGTTGGAGAAGAGAAAACACCTTTGGAACAAAAGATAACGGGGCCCTGGCATGGCAAGCAATGGATGCTAAAAGAACAAAATTTAATTTACTTATTTTCTTTGGGTAAGCTTGAAGGAGAGAATAAATCCATTATTGATATTTCAGTAAAAGGCATACACGAAGGAAAACTTATTAGTAAAGAGGAAGTAGTTGAATTTCGTTCGGTTTCATAAAGAATCAAAAAATCACCTTACTTAAACAAGTAAGGTGATTTTTTATTAAATAAACAATCCAGCAATTGTTGCAGATAAAATAGAAGCAAGTGTTGATGCAAATAGCATTTTCCAACCGAATTTTGATACGATGCTTCCTTGCTTTTCAGAAAGGGCACGGATTGTACCAACGATTGCACCAATTTGGCTAATACTTGCAAAGCTAATTAAGAATACAGTAACGATTCCAACTGTACGTGGATCTAATGTTGCAGCAGCGCCTTTTAAATCAAGGATTGCTACGAATTCATTTAAGACAATCTTTGTACCCATAATACCACCAGCTGGGATAATATCATGAACTGGGATACCCATTAAGAATGCGAATGGAGCAAGTATATAACCGAAGATTTGTTGTAAAGTAACAGCATATCCCATTGCACCTGAAGCTGCGCTGATTACGTAGTTTACAACTTCCATAACACCGATAAAGGCGATCATTAATGCGGCAACGATACCAGCTACTTTTAAACCATCAAGCGCACCGTTAATCATTGCACCGATAAAGCTGTCTCCGAATAGAGTTCTATCAAATTTTTGAATCACTTCATCTTCCTTTTTCGTATCAACTGGTGTTAATAACGAACAAACGATTAAGCTTGAGAATAAGTTTAGTGGAAGAGCTGCTAGTACATATTTCGCATCTAACATCATTACGTACGATGCTGTAACAGAAGCAGAAACTGAGCTCATCGCAGAACAACAAATGATAAACATACGGTTTTTATTGAAATGTTGTAAATCATTTTTAATAACGATTAACGCTTCACTTGAACCGAAGAATACAGAGTTTACTGCGTGGAATGATTCAACGCGTGGTAAACCAGTAATTTTTGAAATTACGCCGCCGACAACGCGAACGATGAATGGTAAAACACCTAAATAACTAAAGATAGAAAGTAGTGCTGAGAAAAATACGATAATTAATAATACATTTAAGAAAAAGACAAAATCTCTTTGAATTCCATTAAAGAGAAAATCGACACCTGTCGTACCAAGTTTAATTAGTTTGTTGAAAACTTTACCAATGAAAACAATGATTTGTTGACCAATCTTTGTGCCAAACATAAACCAACCGATTAAAATTTGAAAACCAATCATAATAGCAATTGCACGGAAGTTGATTTTACTTTTGTTGTTTGACAAAGCAAAGCATAAACCTAAAACGACAAGAATGCCGATAATGCTCATTACGTATTGCATGTAGTTGCCCCTTTCAGAAGTTCGTATAAAGTTTGTACATAAAACGCTCGTTATATTACTAAAAATAAAATGAAGAGGTTTTATGTCATACGTAAGATGTCTGACCTTTTAGAAAAATGAAAATAAAAAAAGACCCATATGGATTCACTTTCATCTATGAGAGAAAGCTAATCAATATGAGTCCTTTTTTGCGCATAGGCTAATATTCATTAGTTTTCCCCATAGTCCAGCAATTTAAGGTTGCCGGGTAGAAACTCTCGATCCATATTATCAAGTATATATGAGGTAACATCGTCCGTATTAAATTAGTAGTAGCGTAACATTACTAGAGAACTATCGTCAATAGCTTTTTTTCTTCCAATAGAAAAAGACCATATAAGTATGATAAAATGTAACGCAGTGTTATGAAAAAGAGAGGTCGGAAAATGAGTACAAAAATGACGCCACCAGTTGAAAAAAACGAGTTTATAGATGTAGTATTTGAAGATTTAACGCATGATGGTGCCGGTGTTGCGAAAGTAAAGGGCTATCCTATTTTCGTTAAAAACGGATTACCAGGTGAAGAAGCGCAAATTAAAATTATTAAAGTGAAGAAAAACTTCGCGTTTGGTCGTTTAATGAAGCTTCATCAAGAAAGTCCATATCGTAAAGATGCAGAATGCCCTGTGTATAACGAGTGCGGCGGTTGCCAGCTTCAGCACTTAACATATGAAGGACAATTACAAGCGAAAGAAAAACAAGTACGCGACGTTATGCAGCGCATCGGCGGACTAAGCGATGTTCCTGTTCATCCTGTACTTGGCATGAAAAACCCGTGGGTATACCGCAATAAAGCACAAGTACCAATTGGAGAACGTGAAGGCGGACTTGTAGCTGGCTTCTATCGTCAAGGAACGCATGACATCATTAATATGGAATCATGCTTAATTCAGGCGGAAGAAAACGATGCTTTAATTCAAGAAGTAAAACGTATTTGTGAAAAACACGGTATTTCGGCGTATAACGAAGAGCGTAACAAAGGAACACTTCGCCACGTAATGGCTCGATACGGACAAGTAACAGGGGAAATTATGCTTGTCTTCATTACACGTACAGCAGAATTGCCAAACGAAAAAGCAATCATTGAAGAGATTGCTGCGAAATTCCCAGAAGTAAAATCAATTGTTCAAAACGTAAATACGAAGCGTACAAACGTTATTTTCGGAGACACAACGACAGTACTGTACGGATCAGAATATATTTATGACTTTATCGGTGACATTAAATTTGCGATTTCGGCACGTTCATTCTATCAAGTAAATCCAGAACAAACGAAAGTACTATACGATAAAACGTTAGAATACGCAAAGCTAGACGGTAACGAAACAGTAATAGATGCCTATTGCGGAATCGGATCAATCTCCTTATTCCTAGCGCAAAAAGCGAAAAAAGTGTACGGCGTTGAAATCGTCCCAGAAGCAATTGAAGACGCAAACCGTAACGCAGCACTAAACAACATGACAAACGCTGAATTTGGCGTAGGAGAAGCAGAAGTAGTCATTCCAAAATGGTACAAAGAAGGCGTAATTGCTGACACAATGGTCGTAGATCCACCGCGTAAAGGCTGTGACGAGGCACTACTAAACACAATCATCGACATGAAACCAAAACGCGTCGTATATGTATCATGCAACCCAGCAACATTAGCACGTGACTTAAAAGTACTAGAAGAAGGCGGATATAAAACGCAGGAGGTACAACCTGTTGATATGTTCCCGCATACTACTCATGTGGAGTGTGTGGCTTGGTTAAGCCTTGATATATAGGGGTTTGATATTAATTGTTGATGGGGTTGACCACATTTTGACCACATCAACAATTATTTTATAATTTTAACGCCTCACTTAGTGCTATAGTAGCACTTTCTTGCATATCTAATGTAACATGACTATAAGTGTCTAATGTGGTCTTAATAGAACTATGTCCTAATCTCTCACTTACGATTTTGGGATTGATTCCTAATTTAAGTAGAAGAGTTGCATGTGTATGACGTAAATCATGGAAGCGAATTTTAGGAACTTTAGATGTTTTTATAACTCTTTCAAAGATAGTGGTCAATGTTCTTGGATATATCGGTTGACCATCTTCTCTACAAAAAACTAAATCATGATCTTCATAAGCTGTACCGATAGCTAATTTAAATTCATTTTGTTTCGCTTTATAACCTTTAAATTCTTTACATAAGGTCTGATCGATGGAAATTAAACGTTTGGAACCGGATGTTTTCGGTTCTGTAAACCGAAAACCACGTTCATCATAAATGAGAGTTTCTGTCACACTGATTTTTCCTTCAACTAAATCTACATTATTCCACTTTAAACCTAATAGCTCACCTCTACGTATGCCAGTGTTGAGCGCAAGTAAAAATAAATGATAGTAGATAGGGTTATCGAATTTCGCATAAGTTAAGAACGTTTTTGTTTCCTCGATTGACCACGTATTATTGACCACTTTTCGTGGGCGAGGGATTTCTACATGTTCAAATGGATTTTTATATAGAAGTTCCCACTTAACAGCATCTTCTAACGCTCCTTTTAAAACAACAAAAATATATTCAATGTATTTAGGTGATAGTTCTTCATCAATTAATGATTTAACAAATCGTTGTCCATGCAAGGGTTTTAAATCCTTTAGTTTGTGTGAACCAAGCACAGGTATAATGCGGTTATTTACAGCTCTTTTATAATTGGTGAATGTAGTTTCTCTTACCCTTTGTTTAGCTGTATTTTCTAGCCATTCTTGTAAATATTCACTAAGAATAAGATTCTTATCATCAACTAGACTTCCAGTATTAAATTGATGGATAAGCTCATTACACGCTCGTTCGGCTTCTTTCTTTGTTTTAAAGCCTGATGCTGTTTTTTGTTTTCTTTTTCCAGTGAGGGGTTCTCTTCCAATATCAATTGTAAATGACCACTTTTCACCACGTTTTCTAAAATATCCTTTCATTATCCATACCTCCTTGAACTAATAGTATTCGAATGGCACAAATAATTCCAGTATTATAAGAAGGAAATAGACACCCATTCGAGTGTCTATGTGGTAAAATATATGTATCCATACTTCTGAGTCCACAAAATTTGTGGGCTTTTTTTATTTCAATAAAATCAGTATTTTGGATATATATTACTATTCAGAAAGCCAAAGTATGGGAATTGAGTTATAATATTAATGAAATAATATATATTTTTATAGGGGATGAAAGTATGAATAAAACGTTCGAATTTAAAGGTTCTGGGAAATCTGTTATTACTATTGAGGGTAACTTTATCCGTATAAAGAGAAAAGGTTTCGTTAACTTTATGAATCATGGTTTGGATGGCGAGAAAACTATTGATATTAATAACCTAACAGGGATTCAAGTCAAAAAGGCTGGGTTTACAAGTGGTTATATACAATTCATTTTCATGGGAAGTCAAGAAAGTAAAAAAGGTGTGTTTGCCGCGACTCAAGATGAAAATACAGTTATGTTTATAAAAAAAGAACAGAAAATGGCTGATGAGATTAAAGATTACATAGAAAGTTTTCTATCGAATAAGAATAGTTCGCAGGTAGCAGCAACAACAAGTGGGGCTGATGAAATTCTAAAATACAAAGAATTATTAGATCAAGGCATTATTACAGAGGAAGAGTTTCAAGCTAAGAAAAAACAATTATTGGGTATTTAAAAAAGCACTCATAAGAGTGCTTTTTTTATTTTGAAATTCTAGTAATACGTTCACTCTTTATTAACTAAATTATAACAAAAAAAGAGAGCTAAAAAGCTCTCTTGCTCAAATTGTAAAAAAATGAATATTTTACAATTTGAAATTGGAAAACATTTCTTCTACAATCAAATCATAACAACTCATCAGTCTCGGCCAAGACTTTTGAATAAAATATGAGTTGTTTGCAAAAACGCTCTCTTTGAGGTTCATCTAACGCTGCATAAGTTTGTTGAACTTCTTCGAGAGTGTTGCGTAACATCTTGTCTTTTGTATTGTTATACCCATTGCAAAGTAGGTCTAACGATACATCAAAAAAGGAGCTGATTTGGAGAAGTGTTTCCATGCTCGGTTCAAACATTGCATTCTCATAATTATTTATCTGATTTCGACTGAGGTTTAGTTGTTCACCGAGCTGTTCTTGTGTTAAATCCCTAGACTTTCTAAGCTTCTTTAAATTTTGACCAAATACTTCTAACGCTTTCATAATTCGAGTATAGTCTTTAAGTATTCAACATACTATATATGATTGTAAAACAATCATATTCATGCACAATGATTGCTGAGTAGTTTGAAAATAAATAAATATAAGAACTTATGTTCTCTTTTTAACTAGTTAGTGGTAAAATATGCATATGGGTTCTTAAAACGAAAAATGCACAATTGTATATTTTATTCCGTATAACATGAGAAACGTTGATACACAGCGTTTCTCGAACTTTCTCAATAATTATCAGATAACTCGATGACCGAATTTTGGGAAATTTGTGTTATTATTATAATAAAATAATAGGAACGAAAAAAAGACTCACAGCGTGTGTAAGTAGTGGTGACGCACTCTTACACCGTTCGCCCGACTCACAAGGGGAACATCTGCCATAAGTCTCTTTTCGGTCACTTCATGAGTAACACTTACATTATAACATGCCGATATTACTAAATCATTACTATGGTATGATTTTCCTATTTAGAAATTGTGGGAAAAGCGAAGCGTCTTTGTTCCAAATAGGAGGAGCAAAAATGAAGAAGTTGATGAATCGTATTAAAAAACAAGCTGATAGAAGAGAATTAACATTTCCGGATATTGAACGAAAAACTGGAGTAGATCGAGTTGTTATAACGGATGCAGTAAGTGGTAAAACATCAGAAATGAAATTTGATAAATATTTACCAGTAGTTTCGATTCTTTTTGAGGATACGGAAGAAAGAAAAAGTATTTTAAACGAGTTCATCATGTTGTGTAGGGGAGATTTAAATATCCGTAAAGCGCTATGCTATTGCCAAGGAATTGGTGAATACGAGGTTATAGACAAATTGATAGAGAAGCATCAAAAAAATAAAAAGTTAATAAAATACTTTAAAATTTATGAATTATATAACCTTAGAAATCAAAATAAAAAACGTGGACAGTTAATGATCGATGAAATGGATGAAATATCTTTTTCTAGTGATTCAGAAATTCAAGTTTTAGTTAATATGCTTTACAGTTTTTCAATGTATGATATTTTTAATTATAGAGCAATGCTTCCTTATACTGATAAGGTAGAAAAAAACCTTAACGAGATAAACAAAGGATTCATAAAATCTTGTCTAGAGATGCATTACAATGATCGAATTGCTTATATTAATCTTTTTAATGAAGATGTGGCGGTTTGCCGAAAGAAGTGTGAAGAAATATTGAATTCTGATATCGAAGTGCCAGTTATAAAAGCAACAGCATTATGTTGCCTTGGTGAGAGTTTTTTATTTACAGACGTTCTTAAGGCTGAAAAGTACTTGTTAGAAAGTCTAAAGTATTTAGAAGACAATGGCATTTCTAAAAATGGTAGAAAGTATAAATCGTTTCAATCCACACTAGCCTTTCTTTATATTGATAACGGGTTCAATCTCGACAAAATAGACTTTACATCTATTGATACATCTGAAATAGCTTATTATGAAGGTTTATATGGTGATAAAGAAAAAGCTTTAAAAATGTTTGAAGAACTAGCTAAAGAAAGAAAATTTGTATCTCCGTTCATAATGTACTATATTTCCAGAATTAACAATGATATACTGGGATTAAGAGAAGCTTTGAAGCGTTTTGAACGTGTTGGAAATTATCATTATGCTAATGCTGTAAAGCGTATATTAGCTAGAACAGAAGAGAGAGTGGGATGAGGATGAAAAAATTAAGTATGGCAATTTTATGTATTATGAGTGCATTCACTCTATCATTAAATGTCGGAGCAACAACTAAGGAAATTAAAGAACAACCAGTTGAAAATCAAGTACAATATATGATGGTTGAACCGGGTGGACATTAATATTAAAAATATAAATAGTAAAAAAGGGACGTTGCGTACATCGCAGCGTCCTTTCGTACTTTTTGGGGAATGTTGGTTTTTAGTTAAGCGATTAAAAATCGACACCTATTTTTTACCAAGTGTTATTTTTATGAAGAATTTAATGGTTATTATAATCTGCTATAAAGTGAAACTTTAAAAAATTATTAAATTACAAACAAAATATACAGAGGGTGTAGGGGGAAATTACAATGGTAAAAGAGCAAGTAGCAAAAGAAGCAGCAGTTAAGTTGTTATTAGAGGGAAATACTCCTAGTACTGAGGAACAATTAAAACACTTACTAGACGATGTGTTTAAAAATAAAAAAGACTAACCATAGAGGTTAGCTTTTTTATTTTTGTTCTTTGTTTTGTTGATACTGTACATACATTTCTAACTGTTCCCAAGCTTTTTTCTGTTCTTCTTCTGATAGTTTAGAAATTAGTTGTTCAATCTTTTTCCCCATTGCTGTTGCTTGTTTATCTTGTTCTGCAGTTAATCTTTCATCAGTGGATCTTCCTAGTAGAAAATCTACAGATACTTTATAAATATCAGCTAGTTTAGATAAAGTATCATAGTCTGGTTTTCGTCTCCCGGATTCGTAACTAGATAGAGTCCCACGGTGTATTTCTAGTTTTTCAGTTATATACGTTTGTGTGTAGCCGCTTTTTTCACGGCAGGCTCTCAATCTTTCTCCTAGAGTCATAAATTTATTCCCCTTTATAAATAAATTTCTATGTGTGTTTTACATTACATTCGAATTGTTGTTAATTATAGTATATATACTTTATGACGACTTTACACTGTTTTTTATCAAATTGATAAAAAAAATATAACAAAATGACAAAAAACATGTTTACTTCTTCAAAATGACGACATATAATAAAAATAACAAATCGTCAAAATGACGACTTGGAGGTGAAACATTTGTCTATAGGCATGAGAATACGTGATATACGTAAAAAAAAGAAAATAACTCAGGGAGAATTAGCAAGGATGCTTGGTTTTAGCGGTTCTTCGGCTATCTCTTATATTGAAAATGGTCAGCGCAAACTAAACGCCGATAAAATTCCAAAATTAGCGGAAAGCCTAGGGGTAACTATTGAAGAAATTTTTTTGAATAACGTTCGTCAAATTGACGACAATAAAAGAGAGGATGAAGAATCATGAAAAATTCAACAGTTCAAATAGCGTTAGCAGTCACAAAGTTTTCAGCTCAAAAAGGATGGAGCGATGAAGAATTTTGGGAGGCGATTGAGTTACTTCGTTTCAATAAAGAAGATGCACGACAAACAGCAATAGAAAAATTAGATGTTATCCCAGTTACTTACGATAGTACAAATGATTATCCAATTATGTTGAAAGTAGATCATGTAGCAGAAGTATTAGGAATTTCACAAAGAAAAGCATACGACATTATGGATCAAAAAGGATTCCCGTTAGTGAAAATTGGGCGTAAGAAGGTGGTTCCAAGGGATGCATTCTTTAATTGGCTAGAAAGGGGGGTGTCAGCATGATGGAAGATACAACAACATTAGCTATATTAGCAATGTTAATCGCATGTGGTTCATGGTTATTTTACATCACTTACGAACCAATAAAAACATGGGCATGGAGTGATGTTGAAGAAAATAAAAAGACCCATAGCAGTGGGTCCTTTAAGAAAAAACAATTGTTATAAGTATACCACGGAAAGTAGGGAAATAGTACATGGATTTAATTGAATATCAAGTGCTATTACCTGATAAGTTCTGGAAACTAGCAACAAGCAAAGAAGAATTAAAACAGATGATTGAGCAATATTTTAGTGTTGGCTATCCACACTATGAAATTCAACAAATCATTGAAAGTGGACAAGCTCATTTAGCAATTTGTATTAGGAGGTAAAAACTATGTCTGAAGTAAATGTAAAGTGGATTAAACTTTCGACTACCATGTTTGAAGATGAAAAAATCCGCATTATTGAGAGTATGCCGGAAGCAGACACTTTATTAATTATTTGGGTGAAATTATTAGCTCAGGCTGGAAAGATAAACGCAAGTGGGTACATCTTTTTAAATGAAAATATTCCTTATACGGAAGATATGCTGGCTACTATTTTTAATAGACCATTGAACACGGTCCGGATGGCATTAACTACATTTCAAAAGTTCGGAATGATTCATATTGATGAAAATCATTACATCAACGTTGTTAATTGGGGAAAACATCAGAGTTTAGATCGATTAGAACAAATCAAAGAACAAGATAGATTACGTAAACAAAAGCAAAGAGCTAAACAAAAACAAATGCAATTGGGCATGTCACAGGACAGTCACGGGACAAGTCACAATGCTGTCACGGACATAGATAAAGATTTAGATAAAGATATAGATAAAGAAATAATAATAGAACATAGTCCTGAAAAATCACAGGACGACACTCATTCTATTCCATTTCAAGAAATTGTTGATTATCTAAATATGAAAGCGAAAACCAATTATAAACATACATCTAAAAAAACACAGGACTTAATCAAAGCAAGATGGAAAGAAGGGTTCGGATTAACTCATTTCCAACAGGTAATTGACATCAAGACTTCACAATGGATTGATAATACGGAAATGAGTGGCTATTTGAGACCTATCACATTATTTGGAACTAAATTCGAAAGTTATTTAAATGAAAAACCTGTGCATCGAAAAGGAACATTTAAAGGAGGGACAACTAATGCAAGCAATCAAAAAGATAGTAGCTTCATCGAAAAATACGACTTCAAGAAACGCTAGTCAAAGATATGTATTGTCTCCTAATAGATGCACGAATGTCTTTTTAGTAGGGAAAGAAAAATTTAAAGATGTTTGCAGTAAACGCATGTTGATAGATATAGAAACAAATGAGGAATTTTGTCCTCAATGTAGATCGGTAGAAAAAGAAGATCAGAAATTAGCTATAGAGACACTAGCTATAAAAAAGAAAAATGAAATCATTCATTTATATGATTCATTTGCTGATAACAGCTTAATAAATGACAAACTCAAAAAAGCCACATTTGAAAATTATGTACCACCTAAAAAAGAATTGGCTGATGCGAAAGAAATGATTATGAATTTTGTTACTTCATTCAATAAAGAAGAACCGACAAGCATCATTATTACGGGTGATTATGGAGTAGGAAAAAGTCATTTGTGTGTGGCAGCCATCAAAGAACTTATGAAAAAAGGTCACAGTGCAATGTTTATTCAAATGAATAAGCTATTTACAAAAATTAAATCAACTTGGAATAAAAACAGTGAAATGACAGAGGACAAGCTTATGTCCATTCTAGCAAAAGTTGATGTCTTGATTATCGATGACTTTGGAGCGGAATTCACAGAGAAAGATAAAGAAGGCGTTACATGGAAGCAAACGAAGACAAATGAAATTGTAGATAGCCGTATAGGTAAAAGTACTTTATTTACTACTAATTTTACAATCGGTGAATTAGCAGGAATGTATGGAGAACGTGATTTTAGTCGGATGATGGAAAACGCCGAAATGTTAGAAATGCATGGAGATAATTATAGATTACGAAATTTTAAAAAGGGGGAATAACAATGTGTGCATTATGTCATGATACAGGAATTATTCGTAAAGAAACTTATCCAGGTGTAACTCTAACGGAAGGGTGTAACTGTGAAGTAGCAAAGCAACAGCAAGAAGAAAATGATAAGCGTTGGGAAGCATGGTTAATAAAATTCGAGTCAATGAAACAAGAGTTAGAACGAAAAAAACAGCGAAAAGCTAGTTAACAAGGGGGAGTAAGGTATGAAAAACACAGGTGTTGCAAGAAAAGTGGATGAGCTAGGGCGTGTAGTAATTCCGGTAGAGTTACGCAGAACTTTGGGGATTGCTGAAGGAACGGCGCTAGACTTTCATGTTGATGGGGAAAACATCGTTTTAAGAAAACATGAAAAGTCATGCTTTGTAACTGGTGAAGTTTCTGAATCAAACATGGAATTGCTTGGTGGTCGAATGTTTTTGAGCAAGGAAGGGGCAAGTGAATTACTGGGCCTTCTTGAAAAGAGCGTGAAGGTACATGCCTAAGCAATTAAATATTTTCGATGTAGAGCCAGCGATTTGCGAATTCGATGTAATGAAAGCAAATGTAAAAAGGGGAACTGGACGCACTACATATGCAGATGTACGCGTTCATGTTCCTAAGAATGCAAAATGTACAGATGAGTTACCACGTAAAACGAATCCAGATGATCGCTATGAATTATTTGAACAGTATGCAATAGCAATTTGGCGATATGAACGGTCAATTGATAGCTCTTGTAATTGGGAAACAGCGGAGGAATTGTGTAAGGCGGCTAGAGATAAAAAGGAAGCTATTCCGGTAAGGATTTATTTAGGAAGTGGTTTCAAGCCTGATGTTGTTAAGTACTTGAAGTGAGAAAAAGGGAGAGGGACATATGAAAAAAGTAGAAATTGATGTTAGCAGTAACAAGCTTTTAATAGTAAAGGACGGAAACGTTACAGTAGTTAAACCACCAGAAAGTGGATTTGGTGAACAAGTGGCTGTTTGGGTCAATGGAAAAGTTAAGCGTGTGGATACTAAGTTTACTGAAATAATAGAATAATTATTTTCTAAGAAGGTAGGTTCGATTATGAGTGTAGCGATAAATCATGAAGCGATGAAGGAATCACGGTTGAAGATATACATCGCTTTAGAAGAAGCTAACTTCATTTGGGATGAAAGAGATGTAATTCGTTTTCGTGAAATGTGGAGTCAAGGTATGAGTTTACCGAAGATGGCAAAAGCGTTAAGGAGACACCAAGCGGAGGTTGCGCTCCTTGTAATAGATCAGGCTGATAAGTATTTGATTGAAAATCGTCCGATAGGATTAGGAATTTGTTAAAGAGAGGGGAAATCAAAATGAAAGCAATGGAAAACGGTGTATATGCAACAACTAAATTAGTTAGTGAATCAAAGGGAGGACAAGCTGTAATGAATATCAATCAAATTTGTGAATTAGATCAATATCAGGAAGCAACATTACGTACATGGAATGCAAATAATGATTTCGGTGGACGTGTTTTAAATGCAGCATTAGGGCTTACGGGAGAAGCTGGTGAGGTTGCTGATATCGTAAAAAAAGCTATCTTTCATGGTCATGGATTTGATCCGGCTCATTGTCCAGGAGAAGAAAACGGGAATACTCATAAGTTGGCATTAGAGTTAGGAGACATCTTATATTACATTTCAATCATGTCTCACGAAATGGGATATACCTTAGAAGATATTGCACAAATGAACATTTCTAAACTAGCAAAAAGATATCCAGATGGGTTTAGCAGGGAAGCAAGTCAAAAACGTGTTGATGTGAAGTAAGACCAAATTTGAATTTTGTATAAAAAGGAGATGGTTCGTTTGGGTAATAATCACAAATTTAAAATGTGGGATTGGGACGAAGGTTGTTTCTACGTCATTCCAAAAGAAAATATTGTAGAAGCGATACACTATGCTTGGAATTACGAATTTGACGTTTATGAGATAGAGTCAGGAGAGTTAATTTTCTCAGGACAAGAAGATGATGATTTCAACTCTGAGATGCTAGAGCCTTATGGGGTCCGACTTATTGAAGCTGAAACTTGTCGATGCTTACAGAATGTAAAAACAGGCGAAATTTATAAAGCAGACTGGCAGAAATAAAGATATTAAATTGCAACCAAAGCGTTATTTGAATAGAAAATGGCAGGTAATTGACTAAGTTACCTGCCGAGTGCCAAAAGATACGGAGGAACAAACTCCGATTTGAAAGAGTACCGCCGTGGGAAGTCGGCTTACGGGTAGTATGTACTATATAAAAAAGATTATACGAAAAGGGGAATGAGAGATGGACAAGCAAAAACGTATTGAAATCGTAAATTCACTTATTAAATATATTGCAAATAATGATAAAAATACATTCAATGGAAAAGGATTACTTCATTACAAAGATAAACCTGCTTATTTTATTCATGATGGTAAATCATTGCGGTTTGTTGATCACTATACGAATGTTGCTATGAATATGACAAGAAGTGACCATAAAACAAAAATACAAAAGATGCACTTTTCAAGCGGTGGCACAATGTGGGGATTGGTAAAAGATTTTACACACTTTATTTATGGAAATGATGATTCGAACGGATTAAACGGTTACGGCGGATTGTACTGTACTCATTGGGGATGGTCAGAAGAAGGAATGAAAAAGATGCGTGAATATGCAAGGGAAATCGGATATTTAAAATCTTAATAAAATAGTTATTTGGTGAAAGGGAGAATTAATATGTCATTAGTGGGGAATTTGAAAGAACTTCAGGAAAAGGCCATCGATGAAAAGGTATTGGAATTTGCGGAAGAAATGGAAATCGTAATAACTAAAAGTGCCGCAAGCGGATATTCAGGTCATAGATATAAAATCCATAATGATAATCCAAATCGGCATATGATGTGTTCGAAAATATTTATAGAAAAGTTACAAGAATTACTGGACGGTGTGAAGGTTGAATTTAAAGAAGAAGAAAAGAAGGGATTCTTTACAAACTCATCTTATTATGAACATTACATCCATTTTAGTTGGAAAGACTAATTTACTTATAAAATCCTTATTGTAAAGAAAAAGAGATAGGGTTCACACCCCCATCTCTTCCAACAAAGATAAGTGCAGTTTTGCTTCTTCACAATTTGGATTAATACAGTAATGAATAAACGAATGTTCATCGTGTTGTATGAGAGGTTGATCACAAGATACACATGTATATGGTGAGAGCATTTTAAATACCTCCTTACAAATTATGGATTAATTTTAACACAGTTTTAGTTGGTTGAGGAGTAAGACAAAATCGTTATTTGAATCGAAAAGGGGGATGAGAAATGGCTAAAATGATTTTATTTGAAATGAAATGTATAGATAGTGAATGTGGAAGAGTTAGTCTACAAGAATTGGATGGCGAAAGTGATAATGTATGTCCATATTGTGGTACGGATACAGACTACGCTCCTGGCAGAATTGAAGCTGTTGCGAAATACACACCACGTTCGGAAAGAAATTAAAACAAAAACGCTATTTTATTAGAAAAGGAGAATGAACAGTGAACCTAAAGGAGTACGTCGTTTATAAAGGTGAATCATTCGTATGTATTGGGACGATACAGGAATGCGCTCAACATATGGGCGTACTTCCTAAAACGGTACTATACTATGCAACTCCATCGTATAAGAAAAGAGCGGCTAAAAGGAAAAAGGCAAGAAACTACTTAACTGTTACGAGGCTTGAGGAGGATGAGGAATGACATATTTACAACAAATAAATATGATTGCAAATAAATTACCATTAGTAGTATTGCAAGATATTAATCAGCGTGTAGGCGATTGGCTTGCAACCGGTGGGAATGAAAACGATCCATATATAGAGCAACAGTTACGATTCGCAAAACATTTTTTTGAAAAATAATCCTTTGAATAGAAAGTGAGGTTAAGAGAAATGTCTAAATTAAAGAAAAAGAAAACTAGAAAAGCTATTGCTCGACGTGCGAAATCCTTTGAAAAAAATAGAGTTAAAAATGCCTGGAGAAACATTTTTGTACAAGCTGGTATTTTAAAGTGAAAAGAAACTGAATATAGTCCGGCTAGAAAACTAGAGGACACCAATTTTTAGAACAGTAATAGAGCTGTTTTAAGAAATGGTGTCCTCTTTATTTTTGAAAGGGGATGTGGGGAATGAAGGAATTAAAAGATCAATTACGTGAATGGAAAAAGCAATCAAAGCAAGCGAAAAAGAAAAACAAGAAAAACCGAAAAGAGAAATTAAGTACTCGTGATATTGAAGATTTAATGGGGATTCGTGGACCGCGTTATGAACGTAGACGTGGAGCACTAAGACAAAAGTAATTTGAAAATAAAAAGGAGTGGTCTTACATGACTAAACAATTATCTTTCTTACCAGAAATTAATAGAGCAGCGACACAAGAGGAATTAGAAGGCCTGTTGGAAAGTGTACGTATTTATAGACAATTTGGGATGATGCGTAAAGAAATGAAGGTCACTCCTTCTTATGAAATGAGAGAACATGGACCTACACATGCAGTTGGTAAGCCACTAGAAGATGTTGCTATGGCAAATATTCAACAAAGCAAAAGAGAAGAGTGGCTCGAAAGAATGTCAGTACGTATTGATCAATTTCTAAATCGATTAGGAAACACACGTGCAGGAAATATCCAAAGAGATATTATTTGTAAACGTTATTTAGAAGAAGAGGATGTATGTGATTACATGGTTTATAACGAAATTGGAATGTCAGAGCGTACTTATCGACGTTGGAAGTCTAAAGCGTTTTATAAACTTGCGTTTGCTCTTAATCTAGAAGTTTTCGAGAAGGAAGAAACGGGAGGTAATGCATAATGAACTTTGTTCAGCCGATACGTGATCCAGAACAAATACAGCAGTTAAAAGAGTATTTTAAGGAAAAGAGCTTACGTAATTACATTCTCTTCATTATGGGCATTAATACAGGTCTCAGAATCTCTGATATTTTGAAATTGAAAGTAGGGGATGTCAAAGGCAGTCATATCTCTATGAGGGAAAAGAAAACAGGGAAACAGAAACGAATACAAATTACTGCAGCACTGAAAAGAGAACTTAAATGGTTTATTGAAGAAAGAGAAGACAATGAGTATTTATTACAAAGTAGACAAGGAAAGAATCGTCCAATTGGTCGTAGCATGGCATATAAGATATTAAGTATAGCCGCATCAGAGTTTGGATTAGATGAAATAGGAACACATACTTTAAGAAAA
This sequence comes from Bacillus silvicola, assembly GCF_050524305.1. Lineage (NCBI taxonomy): Bacteria > Bacillati > Bacillota > Bacilli > Caryophanales > Bacillaceae > Bacillus > Bacillus silvicola. The sequence continues at coordinate 834,040 of NZ_JBNGVC010000013.1, read as the reverse complement.
ACGTACGGGTATCATATGTACATGCAAACGAAAAACATAGCATTACTCATGGAGATATTCAATCACTCGTCAGAGAAGGTCACGTTACGTTATATAGGTGTAAACCAAGATGCAATGGATAAAGCAATGACTAGGTTTAAAATCTAATCATTGCTTTTTTCTTTTTTTATTTATACAGTTACTCATATTTTTTGTACTGTGTAACTCAAAAGAGAAAGTATTATGAATTCAATGATAGCAAGGGATTTCGCGACAGGGTCAGTTACACACAATATAAGATATGGGTAAGTCATACTATTAATCTAATAGAGCGATTTGTTAGAATTAAATAATAAGGAGGTGATGATATGAAGACGTATATTGTGAATAACTTGTTGGTAAAAGGATTAGATGAAGATATTCAATTTAATAGTGCTTATTTATATGTACATAAGGTAGGTTCGGTTAGTTGGAGTTTAGAGATTAAGGAAACTGAACAAAGCGAGTTTTTTGAAGATGCAGCATTAGCTAATGAACATTTAAGTATTACTTTCTCCGCTGAATATATGAAATCACTAAAAGGAAATGTAATGGTCAAAAGAGTAATCAATAATTTTGTTGAATTAAAAGGATCGGGGGAACTACTTGGTTTTAACGATTGATAAAAAGGTGGCAGAGTCGTGACCGTTTTTTGGCAGTATATGTGCCGGTTGTTTTGGAATTAACATGATATATTTGTATTGTGAGAAGTGGCGGAAAACACAACTCACTATGTCGTTTCTAAAATTCTAAACGGTTCGTAATGACGGCACATAAAATCCGAAACCAGCAGATGGTAATGATTGAATGATACCGTTATTAAGGAGAGCTTTTGCTCTTCTTTGAGCTAACAACATCCTAGGTAGACGGAATGAGAGGGACCTGATAAGTCCGGCAAAAGTTTCTGTCGTGGTTGTTAGCTGAGAGAAGAATAAAACTTCATTTACCGTATTTGAATTACAAAATAATAAGTATGATATAGCACCCATTCGGGTGCTTTTTATTTTGGATAAAGATAAGAGGTGAGGGGATGAAGATTGATATTGAAGTTTTGATAGAAGCTTTCTATAAGTTACATGAAGCGTGCGAATTAATAAAGCAGTGGATATCAGAATTCTGGGAGCAGTTGAAAGAAATAGCAGAAGGATATACACAGTGGATTAATTTAGAATATAAAGAAATAGAAATGCCACAGCAAATATATGAAACCTCAATTAAACATAGAATCATGAAATCGCAGGTATTGAACCGTAAACCTAGATTAATAAGAGCAAGGACAAATTGTTAATCTCTATTATATAAAAATTACATAGGTGGTGAATGACATGCGCCGATACAAAAAACGTATTGAATCATTAGAAGAACTTCATAAGGTTATGGAGGCATTGGATGTATTAGAGAAGACATATGTAATTACAAAGGAAATGGAACAGAAGACAACGGCAATTACTAAAGAAGAATATTCAGTAGTTAGTTGGCGTGTTGAAGAAGTAGATACATTTAAAGATTTTTGTGATGGTGAGGAAATAGTTAAACTTGTTTGTAACGATTGCGGAACATCGTTTACAGGGAAAAGAATTTTGGTAGAAGGAAAGGGTTGTATTCATTCTGTTACTCATAATACAACAATAGTTCCATTAGATAAGGAGAGTGAATGTAAATGATTACTGAAATCAGAAAAACAATATCAGGTACAGAGTATTGGGATAATGAAAAGAAGAAGAGTCTATTTGTTCCTACAGGTGAAGAACCAGGATTCGAAGTAACTATTAATCCTGAGAGTATGCTCATTGGTGTAGATATGGCAAATGGTTCCGACACAACAGTGGCTAGTGAAGTACCAGTACTAAGTAACAAGACTGTGAAAGAGTTACGTGAGTATGCTGATGAGTTAGGTATTGAGATTCCAGCTGATGTTAAAAAGAAAGAAGACATCATTGAATTACTATCATGAAATACTGTGACTTCAATGGATGCCGTAACAAGATAAGCAAGGGACGTTATTGTGAAGAACATAAGCGAGCTAAACCACCAAGGAAGAAGAAGGATAAGAAGAACATCTATCATCATGAGAACAAACCATTCTATCGTACTGATGCATGGAAGTATGTAAGGTCTCAAGTATACGAACGAGAGAAAGGATATTGTCAACGATGTAAGAAGTTCGTCTTTGGTCGAAGTGCTCATGTTCACCACATCATACCAATTAAACAAGATGAGACACTTAAATTAGAAATAAACAACTTAATGCTACTTTGTCCAAAATGTCATATCAAAGAAGAAAATGAAGATAAACCGAAAACAGTTTTTCCAAGTTATTTTGGATAAGCCCCCCTATCAAAAAATAAAATTTGTCCTCTGGGGAGGATAGGTAGCGTAGGGGGCACATCAATAGTTGCACCATTTTTTTAAAATGAAGGGGGGTGTGAAAATGGCTCGAATGTCAAAGAAGAAAAAGTTGGAAATGCTAGATGTAGCAAGGGATGAAGAACGAAATAGAATCATAAAATTATTGACTGATGAGGAGAATTTTACACCTTCACTGGAACCATTAATTGAAAATTATTTAGATGCTTTTATCATTTATAAAACTATGTTTGATGAATGGAAAGATGATGGTTTTGCAGCTACAAAAACGCATAAGAATAAGGCTGGAGCGACAAATGAAATGAAACATCCACTTGCTCAACAAGTTGAAACATGGAATGATAAAAAGAATAAAATGCTAGATGCTCTAGGAATGACGAATAAAGGTAAAAGTGTACAAAAAACGCCTAAAAGTGTAGAGAATAATCAATCTAGTGAACCAAAAGATGAATTAGCAGCTCATCGGAATAAATGGCGGAAATCTAAATGATTATTACATCAGGCGTTAACTATGCTGATAAGTATGCGAACAACGTCATGCGTAATAAAAAGAAATACCCGAAGTCGATCATTCTTGCAGTAGAGCGTTATAAGAAGTGGAAAAAACGTAAAGATGTTTGGTTTGATGTAGATAGGGCAAATGAAATGTTGGATTTTGTTCAGTCGTTCATCCGTCATGTTAAAGGCCCACTTGCAGGTCAATTGATGGAATTAGAGCTTTGGGAAATGTTTGTTTTTGCAAATATGTATGGTTGGTATCGTAAAAACGAAAAAGGAAAAACAGTCCGTGTTATTCGTGAATCATATGTTCAAGTACCAAAGAAGAACGGAAAAACAATTATCGCAGCAGGTGCATTGCTCTATGCTATGTATGGAGAGCTTGAACTTGGAGCAGATTGTTATTGTGCAGCATCAGATTATGAACAAGCACAAAATGCAGCCGAACCAATTGCACAAGCGATAGAAAACTCTGAGCCTTTGGCAAGTCCCACGCAAATTTATAAAGGTGTTAATGGTACAGTCAGTGGTGCAATGTATCGTTATAGTATTGATGGGATTGCGTATCAAAATAAATTCAAAGTGTTAACTAAAAATACTAAGGGTCTTGAAGGAAAGAACCCTTATTTTGTTTTGAATGACGAGCTCCATGCACAAGAAAATATGGACATGTATGACAACTTGAAGTCAGCGCAGATTTCTCGTGAACAACCAATGATGCTTAATATTTCAACGGCTGGTAAAGGCGCTTCATCTGTAGGTATGCGTGTTTATAAATATGCGAAACTTGTTCTTGAAAATGATGATGATGATTCTTTGTTTGTTGCAATTTGGGAACCAAATAAAAATTATGATTGGGAAGATCGTAAAGTTTGGGAAATGGTTAACCCGAATATTGGTGTTTCCGTTACAATGGAACAACTTGAGATTGAGTTCAAAAAGGCGAAACAGTCCGCACATTCAAAAGCTGAGTTCCTTTCCAAACACTTAAATGTTTTCGTAAATGGTGCGGATAATTATTTTGAGCACGATCAAGTACAGCATATTCTTGTGGAATATTTGGGTGATCTTACAGGTGAAACTTGTTATTTAGGATTAGACTTATCTAAAACAACAGATTTAACATGTGTAAGTTTAAACTTTCCTTCACATGATGACGAAGGAAAGTCAATTATAAAAGTGAAACAGATGTATTTCCTTCCTAATGAAAACATTGATTTTAAAGAAAAAGAGGATAATGTTCCATATACTGATATGGTTGAACGTGGTTTTGCTACGTTTTGTGATGGGAAGATGATTGACCAAGATCAAGTTATGGAATATATCGTTGAATGCATGGATTTATACGATGTGCAACAAATAAACTATGATCCAGCGATGTCTCAAAAGTTAATAGAGAAGCTTGAAAATCTCGGTTTAGAATGTATTGCAGTAAATCAGTATCCAAACGTTATGAACGCAATGCTTGATGATTCAGAGATACTAATTTATGAAAAACGTTTAATTACCGACAATCCTTTATTTGTTTATTGCGCTCTTAATGTTGTAGTAGTAACAAATATTAACGGAATGAAAGCCCCAAGTAAGCGACAGTCCAAAAAGAAGATTGATGGATTTGTTGCTTTTTTAGTTGCTCATAAAGAAACCATGATGATAATGGATGATGTGAGTGAAGAGGGCATGGATGAATTGATTGGTGAAATTTATAGATAGAAAGGCGGTGAGAAATTGGGTTTACGAGATCGGTTTTCAAATTATTTGTATCGAAAGTTAGAGAAGCGTGGTTTGTTTGATGACATTTTGGGTAATAGTATTCGTTATGGTGGTAGATATGTAAGCAGTGATAATATTTTAGAATCTAGCGATGTCTATGAGTTGCTACAAGATATAAGTAATCAAATGATGTTAGCTGAGATAGTTGTGGAAGATAAAGAAGGTAAAGAAATTAAAGATGATTTTGCTCTTAAAGTATTGAAGAATCCAAATAACTATCTTACACAATCGGAATTCATCAAGTTAATGACTAATATCTATTTGCTCCAGGGTGAAACTTTCCCGGTCTTGGATGGTGATCAATTACATTTAGCATCAAATGTTTATACGGAATTAGATGATAGATTGATAGAGCATTTTAAAGTTGGTGGAGAAGAAATTTCATCATTTATGATTCGTCATGTGAAAAACATTGGTGCAGATCACTTAAAAGGAAAAGGTATTCTTGATTTAGGAAAGGATACGCTTGAAGGTGTTATGTCAGCTGAGAAAACTTTAACGGATAAATATAAAAAAGGTGGGTTGTTAGCTTTTATGTTGAAGATGGATGCACATATTAATCCTAAGAATGGTGCACAATCTATGTTAATTAAAGCTATTTTAGATCAACTGGAATCAATTGATGAATCAAGGTCCGTGAAAATGATTCCTCTTGGTAAAGGGTATGAGATAGAAACGCTCAAAAGCCCACTAGACGATGAAAAGACCCTGGCATATCTAAATGTATATAAAAAGGATTTAGGTAAGTTCCTCGGAATCAATGTGGACACATACACAGCCTTAATCAAAGAAGACCTTGAAAAAGCGATGATGTATTTGCATAACAAAGCAGTTAGACCAATAATGAAAAATTTTGAAGACCATTTGAGTCTTCTTTTTTTTGACAAAAATTCGGGCAAGCGTATTAAATTCAAAATTAATATTCTTGATTTTGTTACTTATAGTACAAAAACAAATATCGGTTACAACATTGTTCGTACTGGTATTACTTCACCGGATAATGTTGCGGATATGCTTGGCTTCCCTAAACAAAATACACCTGAATCAAAAGCTATTTACATTTCAAATGATTTGACTGAAATAGGCAAGAAAAACGCAACAGATGATTCATTGAAGGGAGGTGATGGAAATGGCAAAGACAAAGGAAACACGGACATTTGACATTACCAAACTCAATACTAGGGATTCTACAGAAGAAAAGCCTTCTATGATAACCGGTTATGCAGCTGTGTTTAATTCAAAAACATCTATTGGTGGATGGTTTGATGAAGTTATTGAACCAGGGGCATTTGCTCGTTCGCTATCTGAAAATGCCGATATTAGAGCGTTATTTAATCATAATTGGGACAACGTTCTTGGTAGAACAAAAAGTGGTACTTTGCGATTAGAAGAGGATGAAAGAGGTTTAAAGTTCGAAATTGAATTACCTAATACCTCTACCGGTCGTGATCTAGTCGAGAGTATGGACAGAGGTGACATTAACCAATGTTCTTTTGGTTTTTGGATAACCGAAGAAACATGGGATTACAATGTTGAACCAGCATTAAGAACGATTAATGAAGTTGAACTTTATGAAATATCAGTAGTTTCTATACCAGCTTATGATGATACAGAAGTATCTTTAGTTCGTAGCAAAGAGATTGGTAAAGAAGTAGAACAACGAATGAAAATTATGAAACAAATAAATCAACTATTGGGGGAAAAATAAATGAACAAGCAATTATTATTAGCTTTACAGAAACGAAATAAAGAAAAACTTACAGAATTACGTACACAAGTTGAAAATCCTGAATTACGTGCTGAAGATTTAACAGCTATTCAAGAACAAATTGATGAGATTAATAAAGAATTACAAGATGTTGCTGATTCTTTAGCAAACCTTGATGATGAAGGAGCTGGCGACGAAGGCGATGGTGAAGGAACTGGTGAGGGTGACGAAGCTGAAACTGGTGATGAAGGTTCAGGCGAAGGTCGTTCTGGTAACCGAGGAGAAGGTGAACAACGTACTGGTCTAACTCCAGAGCAACGAAATGCAGCAATGACAGCTATTGCAACAGGTCTTTCTACTCGAGGCCATAAAACTACTAAAAACAAAGGGAAAGAAATTCGTTCGGCATTTGCTAACTTTGTAGTTGGTCGAATTAGTGAAGCTGAAGCCCGTTCACTTGGTATTGAAGCAGGTAATGGTTCAGTAACAATTCCAGAAGTTATTGCAAGTGAAATTATTACGTATGCTCAAGAAGAGAACTTATTACGTAAATATGGTACTCGTGTAAAGACCGCTGGTGATGTGAAGTATCCAGTACTTGTTAAGAAAGCAAATGCGAATGTACGTAAAAAAGAACGTGGAGATAGTGATGAAATCGTAGCAACAGATATTGAATTTGATGAAGTTTTACTTGATCCAGCTGAATTTGATGCACTTGCTACTGTAACTAAAAAGTTATTAAAAATGACAGGTGCTCCAATTGAGCAAATTGTGGTTGATGAACTTAAAAAAGCATATGTACGTAAAGAAATTAATTTCATGTTTAATGGTGATGATGTTGGAAACGAAAACCCTGGTGCATTAGCGAAGAAAGCAGTAGCATTTACACCTTCTGTACCTGTAGATTTAAAGGCAACTGATGCAGGTCAAAAAATGTATGATGCTTTAATTGAATTTAAAAACACACCAGTTACAGAAGTAATGAAAAAAGGGCGATTTATTATTAACCGCTCAGCATTAACAGCAATTGAAAAAATGAAAACTGCTGATGGATTCCCATTACTACGTCCAATGACACAAGCAGAGGGCGGTATTGGTAATACGCTTGTTGGCTATCCTGTGGAATTTACTGATGCAGCTGATGTAAAAGGAAAACCAGATGTTCCAGTTTTATATTTTGGTGATTTTTCAGCGTTCCATATTCAAGATGTTATTGGTGCAATGGAATTACAAAAACTAATTGAAAAATTTGCTGGTACAAACAAAGTTGGATTCCAAATCTATAACTTATTAGATGGTCAATTAATTTATTCACCATTTGAGCCAGCTGTTTATCGTTTTGAAGTAAAAGCTTCTACTGGAGCTTAATATGGATGAATTAATTGAGAAATTAAAATCTCATATTCATTGGGAAGAGGGTATGGATGAAACCATGCTCTCTTTTTACATTGAACAAGGTCAAAGATATGTAAAGAAATCATGTGGAAGAGAAGTAGAATACCTGGTTATTATGTGTGCAGGTATTTTTTATGAATATCGTGTAGCAGAAAAAGAATTAGGTCAGGCACTTGATGCAATGACACCTTTCTTTATCCAGGAGGTATACGATGCCGAAGAGACAGACAAATAAACTTAAATGGCTGGGAGATCTACTCAAATTAGGCGAGTCCATTGATCCAGAAACAGACCGTGTTGTTATGGGGTATCCATTTGAACGTAAAATTCGTTATAACAACATTGGAGTTACGGCTACTGACAGATTTACAACGAAAGATACGAATGAAATTGTAAAAAAAATTGAAGTTCGTATTGATCGGGATATTGAAAATAACCAAAAGGATTATCGTGTAAAAGTTGGTGGTCGTATTTACGATATTGAGCGTATTTATGTACGTGAAGATGACCGGATGATGGAGGTGTCACTGTCCTATGCAAATTAGCTTTGATCAGTTACGAACTCTTATGAAGAAATCTGGTATTCCAGTTTCTCGTGATAGTGCTCCTACTAATACAGATTATCCTTATATTGTGTATGAGTTTGTGAACGAACAACATAAACGAGCTTCTAATAGGGTCTTAAAAAGTATGCCTCTTTATCAGATTTCTGTTATTACAGATGGTACGGAAAAAGATTATGAACCATTAAAGACTGTTTTTAACGATGCAGGTATTTCTTATTCTCAATTTGATGGAATGGGTTATGACGAGAACGATGACACCATAACGCAGTTTATAACGTATGTGAGGTGTATCCAGTAATGGCATCAAATAATAATGGTTTTGCTGATGCTTTGGAAGATATTAATACGTTATTACGAGTAAATAAAAAGGTCGAACTAGATGTATTGGACGAAGCAGCAAAGTATTTTGCCGCAGAATTAAAAAAGCGTATCAAAATGTCGAATAAGAATAAACAAACACATTTGAAAAATAGCTTAAAAGTTGTTGTAAAGAATGATCGTGTATCTGTGGAATTTGAGGATGCAGCATGGTATTGGTACCTAGCTGAACATGGCCATAAAAAAGCAAATGGAAAAGGTCGTGTAAAAGGTCTTCATTTTTCTCAAAACACTTTTGATGCAGAAGGCGACAAAATCGCCGATATTATGGCACAAAAAATATTAGATAGAATGTGAGGAAGATAAATATGCCAACTGTAAATAAGGAGATTCAATATAGTGTAGGTGTGGAAGATTTATATCTATGCATGATGGAAGGAGATGAATCCACTGATTCACTTCCTACTTATGAAGAGGACATTTATAAACAAACAAATATTTCAGATTTAACGATTTCAACTACATCTACAAACTTTACAAAATGGGCGTCTAATAAAAAGATTATTAATATCGTAAAAAATACAGCGTTTGGATTAGCGTTTAACCTTGCTGGTCTAAACCGTGAAGTAAAAGATAAAATCTTTGCCAAAGAACGTAAAAAAGGTGTTTCTTTTGAAACAGCAAAAGCAAAAGAATATCCGAAGTTTGCAGTAGGGGTTGTATTCCCTTTAAATGATGGAACCAAGCTTGTTCGTTGGTACCCGAAATGTACAGTAGCACCTGTAGAAGAATCTTGGAAAACACAGAATGAAGAAATGACTGTGGATGACATTGCATACACAATTACAGCTGATCCATTACTATACAACGATGTTACACAAACTGAATTAGATACTGGTTCCGCAGATGCTAAAGGTATTAAAGTAGAGGACTTCTTAAAACAAGTTATTTGTGATGAGTCTCAATTGACGTCACTCGGAACAGTTACACCTTAATAATTAAGAACTAGGAGTGATAATATGGCACGTTTAAGTGATTTAGTTAACGTTGAAATAAATTTAAATAAAATTAAAATACAGGGAGTTGAGCTTCCTGTTATTTTTACATTTGAATCATTCCCTCATGTGGAAGAATCTTATGGGAAGCCGTATCATGAGTTTGAAAAAGACATGAATGCTATGTTGGCAAAAGGAGAATTCAGTTTAGGGGAAAACGAAGCAAAACTGATGCGCTCGTTGATTTATGCAATGGTACGCAGCGGTGGAACAGAGTGTACACCGACTGAAATTAAAAATGCCATTCCACTTTATGATGTACCTGCTATTTTCGAAGTGGTATTCGAAATTTTCCAAGGGCAAAACTTCCAACACTCTGATATGGAGAAGTTAAAACAAGAAAAAAAGTAAAGAACATACTGAATAAAAATGAAGAATCTCAGTCCGAATTGGATTGGGATTTTTATTTTTATGTCAGTAATACGTTGCTTGGTTATAGCATGGAAGACTTTTGGAAAATCACGCCTAATCATTTTTTAAAACAATACATTATGCATCTTAGGTACAACAATCCAGAGGCATTAAACGAAAAGAAACCAAAACAAATCTACACGCTAGATCAAACACCATTCTTTTAAGAAATGAGGTGAGAAAATGGCAGGGAATAATAAAGAAAGAAACGTCGTTCTTAATTTTAAAATGGATGGACAAGTTCAGTATGCGCAGACATTAAAGCAAATCAATATGGTTATGAACAACGCAGCGAAGGAATACAAGAATCATATTGCCGCTATGGGACAAGATGCGACTGCGACCGATAAATTAGCAGCTGAAAAGAAAAAGTTAGAAATTCAAATGGAAGCTGCAAAGAAGCGTACAGCTATGTTGCGTTCCGAATATCAAGCGATGTCTAAAGATACAAATACGACAGCGGAACAGCTTAATAAAATGTACGGTAAGTTACTAGATGCGGAACGTGCTGAAACTACTCTTAATGCTGCAATGAAAAGAGTGAATGAAGGTCTTTCAGAGCAAGCAACTGAAGCGAGAGAAGCACGTGGAACTTTACTTGATTTGCAGGAGAATTCTAAGAAATTAGAAGCTGAACAAAAACGTTTAACAAGTTCTTTTAAACTTCAAAATGCTGAATTAGGTCAAAATGCTAGTGAAGCAGATAAGTTGGAATTAGCGCAAAAACAGTTACGTCAGCAAATGGAAATGACGGATAGAGTCGTCCATAATTTAGAACAACAATTAAGTGCAGCAAAGCGTGTGTATGGTGAGAATTCTACAGAAGTGCAACAGCTTGAAACGAAATTAAACCAAGCTAAAACTACCTTGAAACAATTTGAGAATTCATTGCATAGTGTTGGCCAAAGTGGAGATCAAGCCGCAGCAGGTATGGAACAGTTAGGTAAGAAGTTAGATTTACACAATATGATGGAAGCTACCCAAATGCTAGAAGGAATGTCTCAACAATTAATTGAACTTGGTAAAGCAACTGTGGGTATAGCAATAGACTTTGATGCTTCTCAACGAAAGATTCAAGCTTCTTTAGGTTTAACCGGAAAAGGTGCAGAAAATCTTCAAAAGATAGCTGTAGATACTTGGAAAAAGGGTTTTGGTGAAAATCTTGAAGAGGTAGATAATGCACTGATAAAAGTCTATCAAAATATGCGTGATGTTCCACATGAAGAATTACAAGGTGCTTCTGAGAATGTTTTAACTCTTGCAAAGCTCTATGATGTGGACTTAAACGAAGCTACACGTGGTGCAGGACAATTAATGTCACAGTTCGGCTTATCTACACAGGAAACATTTGACTTACTTGCTGCAGGTGCTCAAGAAGGCCTAAATTATTCTGATGAGTTGTTTGATAACCTTTCTGAATATGCGCCTTTATTCAAGCAAGGTGGTTTTAGTGCTCAAGAGATGTTTACAATCTTAGCAAATGGGACTAAAAATGGATCGTAAATAATAATTGCGCCACATATCAGCGATGGTATGTTGGAAACCCTGAATATGCTGGAAACTCCTTAGAGCCTTTAGTACGAGCGAATGCCGTGACAATCTAAAGGATTGGACAATCAGCAGGGATAGCCGAAAGGAAGCCCTCAACGACTACCAAGGGGCAACTCATTGAGTTGGTGGTATAGTCTACTCCCTATTAAATACTGCGAAAGCAGGGGTATAAAGGATAATTTAGATTACATAAATGACCTTGTGAAAGAATTTGGTATTCGTGTACAGGACGGATCAAAGGGTGTTTCTGATGGATTTGGTGATTTATCAGAAGAGACACAAAAGGTATGGGAATCATTCAATGAAGGAAAGGGAACCGCAGCTGATGTATTTAACGCTGTATTAGGTGACCTTCAAAAGATGGATGACAAAGTAAAGGCAAACCAGATTGGTGTTGCTCTTTTTGGCGTGAAATGGGAAGACATGGGCGCTGATGCGGTTCTAAGCTTAAATGATGTGAATGGTGGTCTGGGCGATGTAAACGGCCGTATGGATGAAATGAAAAAGCTCCAAGAAGAATCACTTGGCCAACAGTTTCAAAAGGCATTAAGAGAAACACAAGCAGCTTTAGAACCAGTTGGAAAGAAACTCGCTGAGTTAGCACAAACTATTTTACCTCCGTTAGTTGAAGGAATTAAATCAGTAATTGATTGGTTTACAAAATTACCTGATCCGGTTCAAAATTTTGTTTATATTTTCGCTGGATTAGTTGCTGTGGTCGGTACTTTGGCCCCAATCATTGCCGTTGTTGTAGCATCGGTTGGTGTATTAGGTACAACACTTGGAGTAGTTATTGGTTTTATTGCTGGTCTTGCCGCGGTGATAGCAGGCGCTATTTGGGCGATACAGAATTGGGGTGCCATAACCGACTGGCTTTCTGAAAAGTGGACCCAATTTAAAGATTGGTTCGGTGAATTATGGTCTAGTTTAGTTCAGGTATGTAGTGATGGGTGGTCCTCCACAGTTGATTATTTTTCAAATGCCTGGTCTTCATTCTTGGATATGGCACATAGTTATCTAGATCCATTGATTCAATTTTTTTCAGATTTATGGTCAAATATTGTTGAAACATCATCAAGTTGGTTATCTTCGCTTGTTGAAACAGTAACAGGATGGTGGTCTTCACTTGTAGATAGTACATCAGAGTGGTTATCTTCCTTAGTAGAAACTGCAGCTTCATGGTGGTCTTCACTTGTTGATACTGCATCGCAATTCTTTACTCAGCTGATACAAAAATGGGAAGAAACCTGGAATTCCATACTTACATTTTTAGATCCAATTATTTCATTAATTTCTGCGGTTCTTGAAGCAGGGTGGCTATTAATACAGGCAGGTGCACAAATTGCTTGGGCTGCTATATCTCAATATATTATCCAACCGATACAACAAGCATATGAGTGGGTAAGTAAACAGATTGGCGAGTTAGTTACCTGGCTTAGTACACAGTGGGAAATAGCGAAGGCTGCAGCACAAATTGGATGGGGTTTATTGAAACAATATATTATTCAGCCAGTCCAGGAAACTTGGAATTTAGTCAAAGAAAAATTTGGAGATTTAGTTTCATGGTTAAATTCACAATGGGAATTAGCGAAATCTTATACGTTAGCGGGTTGGAATTTAATAAAACAGTATGTTATCCAACCAGTTCAAGAATTGTGGAATACAACGAAGCAAAAACTAGCAGATTTAGCAAATTGGATAAATACAAACTGGGAAAAAATCAAATCATATACACTTTCAGCGTGGAATGCGGTGAAAAAATATGTGATTGACCCAGTTACAGAAGCTTATAATTCTGCAAAACAAAAATTTACTGATTTATATAACTCAGCTAAAGAAAAATTTGATTCCGTGAAAAACGCAGCACAAGAAAAATTTGAAGCAGCGAAGCGATTTATTATTGATCCAATAAAAGATGCAGTTGATAAGGTGAAGGGATTAATTGATAAAATCAAAGGATTCTTTGATGGTTTGAAATTAAAAATCCCAACGCCTGAAATGCCTAAGCTTCCACACTTTAGTCTGCAGACTAGTCACAAAAATATTTTGGGAAAAGATATTGAATATCCATCTGGATTTGGAGTAGAATGGCGTGCTAAAGGTGGTATTTTTACACGTCCCACTATTTTTGGAATGAATAATGGGAGTTATCAAGGTGCTGGAGAAGCTGGACCAGAAGGTGTTTTACCTCTGAATGATAAAACACTTGGTGCAATTGGAAAAGGAATAGCATCTACGATGCCACAGCAAAGTAATGACCGCCCAATTATCTTGCAAGTTGATGGAAGAACATTTGCTCAAATCACCGGTGATTATACAGGTCACGAAGGTGGAGTAAGAATTAGAAAGATTGAAAGGGGGCTGGCATAATGTATGGCATTAAATTTAATGGAAAACATTCATATATTGATATGGGATACACTATGCCAGCTGATGGCAGAGAGATTGGTTTTCCAAGTAAAGAAAAGATTGTAGTTAAAGTGCCTTTTAGCAATGTGGAATATGATTTTAGTGAAGTATACGGTTCACAAACATACACTTCAAGACCTTTAAAATATGACTTTAATGTTTTAAAGCGAGGTAATTGGACACCACATGCATTACATATGGAAAAGACTAAGTTAATTAATTGGCTTATGAACAGTAAAGGTAGACAAAAGCTATACGATGATGATATCCCTGGATATTATTTTTTAGCTGAGATAGAGAGCGAATCAAGTTTTGAAGATGATTTTGAAACTGGAACCCTCAGTGTAACTTTTAGAGCATATCCTTTTATGATTGCCGAATTGTATGAAGGTAATGATATATGGGATACGTTTAATTTTGATTTAGATGTGGCTCAAACAACAAAATTCACTGTGAACGGCTCATTAAAAGTTATTCTATTGAATGTAGGGGCTTCTGATGTGGTACCTGAGATTATAACATCTAATCAAATGAGAATTAGTAAGACTGGAGTTAGTTATACAGTACCAGCTGGTATTACAAAAGATAAAGGTTTTGTACTTAAATCAGGAGAAAATCCAATTGAAATTACTGGTAGTGGTACAATCTCATTCCGTTTCTATAAGGAGTTGATTTAAGTGTATGAAGTAATAATTATTAATGATGGTGTTAAAACAATTGTTCATAGTCCGAGTGTGAATGAGCTTAAATTACCATCAGGAGTAATAAAAAAAGGTATTAATTTGATAGATTCATTTAATTTTAGCTTCTATATGAATAACCCGGGATTCCATAAGATAAAGCCGTTAAAAACACTGATAAATGTGTTAAATACAAAGACAGGTAAGTATGAATTTGAAGGTCGAGTATTAGGACCGAGTAAAGATATGGACAATTCAGGGCTTCATAGTGACTCGTATGAGTGTGAAGGGGAGCTTGGATACTTACATGACTCTGTCCAACGACATTTAGAGTTTAGGGGTACACCAAAGGAGCTTTTCATAAAGATTCTTGATCACCATAACAAACAAGTAGAAGAGTATAAAAGGTTTAAAGTTGGTAATGTAACGGTCACTAATTCTACAAATAACCTTTATCTTTATTTATCAGCTGAGAAAGATACGTTTGAAACAATTAAAGAAAAATTAATAGATAAACTAGGTGGCGAACTCCAAATACGAAAAGTGAACGGTGTTCGTTTTTTAGATTACTTAGAACGTATTGGTGAAGATAAAAAGACTGAAATTAAGATTGCGAAAAATTTAATTAGTATGTCTTGCGACATAGATCCTACTGAGATTATTACCCGTTTAACACCTTTAGGGGCAAGAATTGAGTCGAAAGAAGAAGGGGTAACAGATGCATCAGAAGCACGATTAACCATTGAATCAATAAATCAGGGTATACCTTACATTGATGATGTGGAGGGTATAAAAGAATTTGGAATCCAAGGAGCTTCTATTACATGGGATGATGTAACACTTGTTGATAATTTACTTTCTAAAGGAAAGGATTGGCTTAGAAATCAAAAAACAATTTTGATTCAATATAAGATAAGTGCGGTCGATTTATACTTGATTGGATTAGATATTGATTCTTTTGAGGTAGGGAATTATCACCCAGTAATAAATCCAGTAATGGGGATAAGTGAATCTCTTAGAATTGTTGGTAAATCTTTAGATATTAATAGTCCACAAGGTGCTAGTTTGACAATTGGAGATGAATTGAAAACACTGTATCAATATCAAAGTGATTTGAAAAAATCCTCTCAAGAAATTATAAATCTACAGTACACCGTCTCTGGACAAGTAACAAAAATCAATTCATTATCAACGAATCTTACTGAAGCGAAAAATGAGCTTGAAATTCTAAAAGAAGCTATTGGGAATGCCGATTTAAAAGAGATTTTTAATTTGATATCTGGTTTAGGAGACAAATTAGAACAGATTGAAGGAGAAATACAAGGTTTACCTACTACAGAAGTAATTGGGGAAATTCAAAGTGATGTTCAAACAAACACTAAGAATATTACAGTTGTTGATAAAAAAGTGACTTCGTTTGAAAAAACAATCGAAACAATTAGTAAAACAATTGAGACGGTACAATCAAATCTAAAAGCAATAGATAAACGTGTAACTGTATTAGAAGAGACAGGAGGTGTATGATGTGGCTAATATAATCAGCTATGTAAATGAAATTAAAACAGCTTTGTACGGGAAAGATGTCCGTGGATCATTGGCAGATGGGTTACATGCTGTGAATAAGGAAACGGAATCAACAACTGCAGTATCAAATGAGACAAAACAAAGGCAAAATATTTTAGAAACAAGATGGGACAACGTGCTTGCAGGAACTACAAATGGGTCGGAAGTAATTGATTCTCGATATAGTTCCTTGTTAGCACTTAAATTCCCGTTATTAGGCGCACGTTTAGAGTTTATTGAAAAAGATTTAAAAGAAAGAAGTGTAAATGTATCGTGGTTCGGGTTAAAAGGTGATGGAAGTGATGAAACGGTAAGACTTCAAGAAGCAGCAGACTTCGCAAAAAGAAATAAACTAGGAATATTTATTCCTAAAAATATGTTGATTGCTGTTTACGATACGGTGGACTTTAGTGATATTCTCGATGTTTCTTTAGAAGGAACAATTAAGTCTTTTGTAGATCATAAACCAGCAATTCTCATTGGTGGACATAGTTCGAAAACAGAAGCAATTCAGGCGTATATTGCGAGGGTAATAAAAGGAAACACGCTTAATTCTGATGATGTTGGTGTTAAGATTATCGGAGTTAAAAATGCAAAAATAACCATCATGTACGATTTCAATACTCAGTTGTATGCGAATGCAAAAATAGAAGGAATCACTTCTATTTCCTATAGTGATTTCACATTCGGGAAAGTAGATGTACTTGATTTATATGGTGAAGATCAAGATTCTTGGATTACCGATTGCAATTTTTACGGTGGGCGATATAAAGAAATTAAAATTGGAAACCCTTCAGGAACCGGATATGCACATAACAATAATATCTTTTACAAACCTTGTGTGGAACACGGTGTTATTCGTATTTACTCAGGTAATCGAAATATCTTTAATGATGTGAGAACAGAGGGCGAAACAAAATTTTATTTTCACAAAAAAACTCGTGGAAATGTTATTTATGACAACTACGTTCCGAATCCACAATTTGCAAAAGGTGCGGGTGTAGTAGAAAAAGATGATGGTTTCGAAAATTTTGTAATGAGTAGAATCGAACAAAGTTACTATCGTATTCCTATTTTCACTTTAGATGAAGATACATTTTTTCGGCATGGCCAATGTGAACAAAAAATACCAGACAATGAATCACTAACAAAACAAAAGAACGGATACCAAATGCTTTCATGGCGTGAATTTTTCAATCAGACACTTGAAACTCAATATGTTCATAGGATTGGTTATATCACAGATGGAAGTTATTTCAGACCGGAAGTCGCAGCGTATGACAAGTCGGGAAATCTTTTGAATGAATCAGATTCCATATATGCTTCCGGATCTATTTGGGATAGCGAAGATAAGAAACAAAAATTCTTGAATAATATAGGGAGTACGGAATTTGCAGTTACTTCAGCGAACGCATCAACATTTAGATTGATTTTAAAACCAGGAACAGTGTTAGATAGCGATCGATTCAAACGTATTACGATATATATTGAAGTTCGCCGTGAACATATTCACTATGCAACCACGATTAAAAATAAGTTACGTAATTTACAATTTTTAAAGCGAGATAGACCGCCTACTTTGGGTACATGGGAGGCAGGGGATAAAATAGAAAAATTCCCTCCTGTAGCCGGAAAAGAAGAAGGTTGGAAATGTATTGTGGACGGAACGCCAGGTGTATGGAAATCTTATGGTCAAATATCAATTTAAAAAATGAGGAGTGTTTTTATGGGTGTAAAATTAAATAAGACATTAGATATTGGATTAGATGTTGAAGGCGCTTATGGACGAATTGATAGTATTTATGGTTCAAAGCTAGGTTTAAACTTCACACTAAATTATTATGTTTCACGAGAAGCGTTTCTAGCAGGAAAACCGTATTTGGAACAAGATACACATCATTTCGTACCAAGTGTGCTTATCGGTTCTCAAAACTTTATCAAGCAAGCGTATTTATATACCAATACATTAGATGAATTTAAAGGGGCAATCGCTGTATTTGAAGAAGGACAAGCGTAGAATATAAACAAAATTACCCTATATATTTTTTAGAACTTCACTTTTAGGACACCGTTAATACACAATAGCGAGATATTATATGGTAACTAACTTATAAAAAAATAATAGGAGAGTCATTATGGAAAAAGACGTTAATTTCTTTGTAGGGTTATTATGGGGTGGCTTGTTTTCAATTGTTTTATGGATAGCATTTTTTCAATTAGTAGTTTTATTATAAAAAGAAATTAAAAATGAACAAAATACGGCTTTTACAACAAAACGGAGCGTGCTTATAGCAGGCTTTTTTATTTTTAGAAAAGGAGTGAAAAGATGGATCGTATTGATGTATTAATGAAAACATTTGTATTCGCATTCGGAGGCTTTTGCGGATATTTTTTGGGAGGATGGGATATGACGTTGCAGGTCTTAGTCACAATGGCAATTATCGATTACGCTACAGGAATGATTGCCGCCGCTATACTTGGAGAATTAAAAAGTAAAGTTGGTTTCAAAGGCATCGCCAAAAAGGTGGTGCTTTTTCTTTTGGTTGGAGTGGCAACTCAGTTAGATACAGCACTTGGAAGTAATAGTGCCATTCGTGAAGCGACAATCTTTTTCTTTATTGGAAATGAGTTGCTATCACTGTTAGAAAACGCTGGTCGTATGGGAATCCCTTTACCTTCAGCATTAACGAATGCAGTTGAAATTTTAGGTGGTAAACAAAAACAAGAAGATAAAAAGGGAGATGTTCAATAATGGAAATCAGAAAAAAATTAGTTGCCCCAAGTAAATATGGTACAAAGTGTCCGTATACAATGAATCCAGAATTTATCACAGTTCATAATACGTATAATGATGCTACAGCAGAAAATGAAGTATCTTATATGATTCGCAATGATAACCAAGTATCGTTTCATATTGCGGTAGATGATAAAGAAGCTGTACAAGGAATTCCTTTAGAGCGTAATGCTTGGCATTGCGGTGATGGTGGTGGTAACGGAAATCGTAAATCTATTGGAGTTGAAATCTGTTACTCTTTAAGTGGTGGAGATCGATATTATAAAGCGGAAGATAATGCAGCTATCATCGTAGCTCAACTAATGAAACAGTACAATATTCCAATTAGTAAAGTTCGCACACATCAATCATGGAGTGGAAAGTATTGTCCTCATCGTATGTTAGCAGAAGGACGTTGGGATAGCTTTATTGAAAGAGTTCAAAATGCACATAACGGTGGAGGTAATAATGTACCTCCAACACCTATTCCACCTTCAGCTAGTGGGACAGGTGTTGCATATATTGAGGGGAATAATGTTAACCTTCGTAAAGGACCTGGTACTGGATACGGGGTGATTCGTCAATTAGGGAAAGGAGAATGCTACCAAGTATGGGGTGAGTCAAATGGGTGGCTAAACTTAGGTGGCGATCAGTGGGTATATAATGATTCATCATATATTCGTTATACAGGAGAAAATGCACCAGCACCTTCTAAACCTTCAATTGATGGCATTGGTGTAGTGACTATTACAGCTGATGTATTACGCGTTCGTATTGGTCCAGGAACTAACTATGGTGTCGTAAAAAATGTGTACCAAAGTGAAAGATATCAGTCTTGGGGATATAGAGACGGTTGGTATAATGTTGGCGGTGACCAATGGGTTTCTGGTGAATATGTGAAGTTTGAAAAATAAAACATATTACTATACAAAAGAATAGTTTGATTAAAAATTAAAGCCGTCCTATTGGGCGGCTTTTTTTCGTTTATAGTTCGTAAGTACCATTTCTAATTGAAAGAGATAATTCTATATGCTCATCTTCAGAAAGATTATGATATTTTTTCAATCCCTCCTGAACATCATTCAGCTCTTCTTGTGTTCTAATTTCATTTGGATCAAACCCCTTATTAGGGATAATATATTTTTCAAGTACGTATTTTAACTGCCGGTCTTGCAATTTATTTTCTTGTTCTTTATACATTACAATCTTCTCCTTTTATTAAAAATCAGATATCTTTCTAACTTGTTTTTCCTTCTTCCTAAAATTCCTCTTATATTGTTTGAATTCCTGTTTATCCACATAAAACTTCTCACCTGTAGCTACATTCTTTACTAATCGTGTTTTCATGAAAAAGAATTTTGTATAATAGTAAACTAAAAATGCCAATAAAGAAAAAGTAAAGGTGGGAATGAATAGGATAACCGCAACAACAATTAACGCTGTATCCAGAGAAGAATATATTGGCTTTAACACTAAACGTTTCCCAGCTGCAGCTTGAGCTTGTTCTAATTGTTGCATACGTTGTAGCGATGCTACAGTATCATAACTCATGAAATAACCTCCTTGAAGTAATAAGTAAATCATACCAATTTTACGTAATAACTGTAAATGTTACATGTCCGTTAATTCATTGTTAAAATAAAAAAGTGAATCCACTCAAATATGAGAAGACCCACTTTTCATTTTGACCACTGACCACAAAAACGACCACACACTTAAAATAAAATAAATACATTCCACACGCATAAATGACAATTTCTTTCGTTTCTCTTGCGATAGAATGCAAAAGGATAATATAAACAACACTAAGTGATATGATATACTTTATACTACTCATGTGGAGTGTGTGGCTTGGCTTAAGTTGGTATAATAGAAAAGCAGTTGATATAGAAAAAATCTATACCACCTGCTTTTTGGTTTATAAAAATACCATTCAGCAATGATTTTAGTTAAAATAAATATTGCTGATTTTCACAAATTATAAATTGAGAGTTTGAAGTTGTATTCATAGTGAGAGGATTTGAATTTGAAATGATAGATAATTTTTGGCGTGATTTACCACGACCATTTTTCGTACTTGCACCAATGGAAGATGTGACAGACGTTGTTTTCCGTCACGTAGTAAGTGAAGCTGGTCGTCCAGACGTATTCTTCACAGAGTTTACAAACTCGGATAGCTATTGCCATCCAGAAGGTATGAAAAGTGTACGTGGCCGTTTAATTTTTACAGAAGATGAACAGCCAATAGTGGCACATATTTGGGGAGATAATCCTGAATATTTCCGCCAAATGAGTATTGGTATGGCAGAGCTAGGATTTAAAGGTATCGATATTAATATGGGCTGCCCTGTACCGAATGTAGCATCAAGAGGAAAAGGTAGTGGCCTTATTCTACGTCCAGACGTTGCGGCAGAACTTATCCAAGCAGCAAAAGCGGGCGGGCTACCTGTCAGCGTAAAAACACGACTTGGCTTTAAAGAGTTAAGTGAGTGGGAAGATTGGTTAACGCACATTTTAAAACAAGATATTGCGAACCTTTCTATTCACTTACGTACAAGAGAAGAAATGAGCCAAGTAGACGCGCACTGGGAACTAATTCCGGAAATTAAAAAATTACGTGACCGCATTGCACCAAATACGCTAATAACAATCAACGGAGACATTCCTGATCGTCAAACCGGAATGGAACTTGCTGAAAAATACGGTATTGATGGAGTTATGATCGGACGAGGTATCTTCAAAAATCCGTTTGCTTTTGAAAAAGAGCCAAGAGAGCATAGCAGTAAAGAACACCTTGATCTTTTAAGACTGCAGCTTGATCTTCAAGATCAATATGCAGAAGTACTGCCACGTTCAATCACGGGGCTTCATCGCTTTTTCAAAATTTATGTAAAAGGCTTCCCTGGAGCTGCTGAACTAAGAAATCAATTGATGAGTACGAAATCGACGGATGAAGTGCGTGCTTTGTTGGATAAGTTTGAGGATAGTGTTGATAAGGATGGAGATAGTGAAACATTGTAACTTTTGAAAGTTAGAGGGATGGGGTATAGCGATTTAATTAGTGTTTGTTTCATTTTAATTAAGGTGAACCGTATCATAAGTAAGTGATGTATTCTATGTAAAACAAGGGTAAGAAAAGAATACAGGAGAAAATGGCTGGTCTTGATTTTCACTGATATTATCATGTTTATTTTATCCCGCTATTTGCCGGGTAGTAAAACTCCCACCTCAAAATTCAGCTAGTGCAAAGAAGTTAGGTGGGAGTCGTGCTGCCCGTAAAAGCCCGATTGGTGCGGGCTGATTAAAGTTTCACTTTATTATGCCTATAATTGGAGGCCATGTGAATGTTAAGTGATCAGGCGAGATATTCTAGGCTCGCGAATATAACAAAAATAATAAATACAAAATTAGAACTACGTGAAGTATTGCAACGTGTAACAATGGCGATATCGGAGGAGATTGTTAAGTGCAACGCTGTTGGAATTTATTTACCAAAGGAAGATGGAACATTTAGAGGGTTTGCAGGAAAACCAGAGACAATAAATGGCGTAATGCTCGATACTCAGGTAATTGATCCTGAAATAGACTTACTGGCAAAAGAAGTTATTGAAACAAAAAAAACCATTTATATCCCTGATACATCAAAGGATCATCGGCCGGATCCGAGACCAGTTGCTGCGTTCAAAATTAAGTCCTTATTAGCTCTGCCTATCTCATTTGGGCAAGAGTTATTTGGGCTGGTTTTTTTATTTGATTATGGAGTTCCAATGAACTTAACAAATTCAGAAATTCAAAGTGTTGAAGCTTATGTAAATATGGCTGCGGTCGCAATTCAAAACGCAAATAATTTAACACAAAAGGAAAACCTTATTGCCGAGAAGCAGCTGTTACTAAATGTTACCCGTGATTTATCAATGTGTTCCTCGGTACAGGAAAGTTTTGATAAATGTTTTCTTTACTTAGGACAGATTTTAGAGAGTAAAAACATGGCTGCCCACCTTTTAGACCCGCTAGACAAAACAATGATTAAAACAACGAAGTTAAGCAAGGACTGTGATTGGACAGAAGCAGATTGGATGGAGAAAAGCTATGAAGCCAAGATCCAAGAGGTTATTCAAACGAAAAATATAGATAGTAAGGGTCAACTGATGATTCCATTGGTTTCAATGGGAGAAGTATTAGGGGTAATCGTCGTTGGCAAAGAGGGAAAAGCTCACAATTATGATAATTCCCAAATGCAACTGGCAAAATCTATCGTTGATGCCACAGCTCCTACGTTTTCAAACTTGTTATATATGGATCGACTTGAAAGCATGGTGGAAGAGCGAACGAGAGAACTAGCTGTTGCTAATGAAAAAGTTACAAGTGTGATTGAAAGTATTACGGATGGATTCTTTACTTTGAATAATACATGGGAATTTACGTACGTAAATAAGCATCAATATTTTCCACAAAGAAAAACAGCAAAAGATGTATTAGGCAAGAATATATGGGTGATTTTCCCGAGTAGCGTTGACGAAGTTATGTATAAGGAACTTCATCGTGCAATGTCAGAGCGAACTACAGTTTGTTTCGAATTTTTTTCTACCTCTGATGAATATTGGCACGAAGTTATTGCATACCCGTATGATGATGGTATTTGTTGTATTTTTAAAAACATAACGGAAAAAAAGCAATATGAGCAGGAATTGAAAAGGTTATCGAACATAGATTTAATAGGGCAAATGGCAGCAGGCATCAGCCATGAGATTAGAAATCCAATGACAACAGTACGAGGTTTTTTGCAGTTATTAAAAGAAGAGCCTACCTATGAGAAACATAATAAGCACTTTAATTTAATGATTGAAGAACTTGACCGTGCCAATTCTATTATTACTGAATTTCTCTCAATGGGTAATACAAGGAAATCGGATTTGCAGATGTTAGATTTAAATGCAATTATCCACGATATTATTCCATTAATAAAGATTGATACGTATAATCAAAATAAATATATTCAAGTCGGTACAAATGACATTCCGGAATTACTTTTAAATCGTAATGAGATACGGCAATTATTAATAAACCTATACCGTAATGGCTTAGAAGCGATGGACACAGGGAAAGTTCTAACCATTAGCACTTACAAGGAAGGTCAAAATTGTGTGGTGCTTGCAGTGCGGGATCAAGGAAAAGGTATCAGGCCTGAAGTATTACAGAAACTGGGTACTCCATTTTACACGACCAAAGATAATGGAACTGGATTGGGGTTAGGTGTATGTTATGCCATTGCTGCCCGTCATAATGCAAAAATAGAAATTCAAACAGGATCGGAAGGCACTACCTTTTTTGTTAAATTTAATTATGCAAATAATGAATAATAACTTCATTTAGATTAGTTACGGTGAACCGTACCGCAAATAAAAAGTAAAACCTAAGTAAACATAATCAATATATTTCACCTGAATTTTGCGTAACATTCATGTTTGAGTTGCCCACTAAATTAGAGTTGCATAAAAAGAAATGGACTAACCTATATCAGGTTAGTCCATTTTCAAGTGTGTAATTAATAGTAAATCCCCATCCGTAATTTCGTACGATTATCCCATCGCCAACTAAAATACCTTTTACCGTATTTGATTTTAATTCTTCTTTATATAGTTTGATATCTTTTATAAGCGCGAATTCTTCGACCACATAATATGCGGTTATATAGAGCTTGTTATGTATTGTTTTATGAAAGGATAGAAAATCTCCCTTTTGTACTTTTAAGTATCAGATCCTGACTTTCCATATGTATATTCTGTTAGCATTGGGTCCTCATGTCCGAAGTTTCGTTCAGCATCCTTATAACCAATTAGATAATTCAATATTGATTCCCTCCCATATTAACTCTAGTAGCATTATAATTCGATTGGGTTTAAATGGATAATTCAAAGTGCCTAAACAACATATGTTGGTGTTTTAAAATCATCCCCAAAAGTATTAATCCACCCATGACTACAAAACCTCCCCCTAAAATGTTAAAGTAGTAACTTAACGACATTCATTTACACATGCTAAAAGCATTACTATAATCAACATTTCAGGAGGCAAAACAATGGCAATGAGCAACAACGATATATTAAAAAGAGTAAGATATGCTTTAGATATAAAAGATATAGATATGGTGGAAATCTTTAAACTTGGCGGGATGGAAGTAACGAAAGAAGACGTAGTTGATATGCTTACAAAAATAAAGAGAGCGCCGCAACATGAAGCTGAAAATGACGATGTAATCGAAGATGAGTACGTACTAACATGCGATATGATGATGTTAGAGGCATTTTTAAATGGATTTATTACTTTAAAAAGAGGAAAGCAAGATCCGACACCAGGGCAACCGGCTCCTGCACAGAGCAAGGAGAGTGCCAATAACCTTCTTTTAAAGAAAATGAAAATTGCACTTTCATTAACGAGTGAAGATGTACTTGATATATTAGATAGCGTAGGCGTTACGGTAACAAAAGGAGAGTTAGGCGCTCTGTTAAGAAAAAAAGGCCATAAAAATTACAAAGAGTGCGGCGATAGATACGCAAGGAATTTCATTAAGGGATTAGGCGTAAAGTATAGAGGATAATAAGTTCGTTAAAACGGTAAATGATATAATAGGTAGAGTAGGAAGTTTGTATCCTACTCTTTTTTATTTGTAAAAATAATACACTAGGTGATGAAATGGTACATACATATTTAGGTGAGACAATTAATTTTCATATAACTTATAAGAAGAAAAAGTCCGTGCGTCTTTTTGTAGATTCTTACGGAAATGTTGAGGTGCAAGCTCCAAAAGGTACGCCTGTTGAATACTTAGTCCAGTTGTTAGAGGAGAAATGGGATTGGATTCAGAAAACACGTAAGGAAATGCAGGAGCGAGCGCTTGGGCCACAAGAAAAGGATTATGATCAAGGGGAGGGCTTTCTGTATTTAGGCAACACGTATCCGATACAGATTTCCCAAGATGCAAGTATTATGCAAGACAATGCGATTTTTGAAGGGGATAAGTTACATATTTATGTGAAAGAGCTTAAGGACGAGAAAATCCAACAAGCTTTAAAACGATTTTACTATAAGCAGTGCAAGGCGTTAGTAGAGAAGAGTATTAAAGCACATCAAAATAACTTTAAAACAAAACCGCGTTCTATTCGTATTACAGATAGTAGCCGTACGTGGGGAACTTGTGATTCGAACTTGCAGTTAACGTTTAATTGGAAGCTAGCAATGGCACCACAGCAGGTAATTGACTATGTAGTTGTTCATGAAATGTGTCATATGGTCCATTTAAATCATGATCGATCTTTTTGGCGTCTTGTCGGGAAGATAATGCCTGATTATAAGGAAATGGAAAACTGGTTAGCGTTATCGAGTTGGAAGATGACGGTTTAGTAATGGGGATTATATAGGTTGCGATTATTGTCAATCTTTGTCGGTAAGTCGATATATTTCAAAAATCGCTGATATATTTGAAGTTGTGGTCGATCTATTCAAAAAATCGCTCGTATAATTTCATTTACCAAGGTACAGTTCATCAAAAGAGAAGAGGATGTCGCCATTCAAATTTTTGAATAGGTGACATCCTTTTCTTTTTGTATATAAATTATCGTCCAAACTTCACAACGAAATCTCCATCCACTTTCTCCATCTCATATCCACGATACCCCTCCGAAAGTAACGCTTGCTTTTCACTAACATCACTCATCGGAATATCTTTAATATCCGTCCAATTTCTTTCTTTATCCTCACGCAATTCCTTCACAAAAACATACCGCATACTACCGCCATACTTCTCCTTCAGCGCAGCAATTTCCATCCCTTGCGCAAATTTATCCTTTAAACTAGGAATGTTAAAAGGTGCAACGGTGCAGCAAACGTAATCGTATTTGCCATCTTCTTTTTGTAACTTGTCCATGATGACGTTTGCTAATATTTTTTGCATCCCATTTCCTCGGCAGTTCGGATGAACGTTTGAGATTTCTTGATAGATGACGCGGTGTAGTTCACTTTCTGATAGGCCAATATCAAGTCCTAAATGTTCGTCGTCGATAGGAGGGACGAGTAGGGCACGAAATGCGATGAGTTCGTTTTCGATAAAAGCACCGATCATCATGCCGTTTCCTTCTAGAATGTATTGAAATTCTTCTTGTGAAAGTGGTTGTAAACGACCTTTATCTTCTAATGCTTCAACTATAACGTTTTGTAATGATAAAATTTGTTCCATATGTTCTAAAGATAGTAATGTAACGTGAAATGGATCGTTATTTTGTTTTAATGTTCCTTCGTATAGAACTGTCATGTGTTAGTCCTCCTTTAGCGTACAACGTCTTGAAAGACGGTTAGTTCTTGTAATGTATCTTCATTTATTTCAATGCCTAGTCCCGGCTTTTCGTTTAAGCGAATGAATGGTACGTCGTAATGTAAGTTTCCGATATCCTTCGTGAATTTTAACGGACCTGTAAGTTCAACACTTGTAATGATTTTTTTTGAGAAAGCGACGTGGAAACCAGCGGAAGAGGCAACGGATGATTCGACCATTGATCCAACTTGGCATTCAATTCCTGCCATTTCTGCTTGATGAGCGAGTTTTACTGCTGGATATATGCCGCCGCATTTCATCAGTTTTATATTTACTTTATCAGCTGCGTCTAATTTAATAATTTGGCGCATTTCACGAGAACCTTTTAATCCTTCATCAATCATAAGTGGAAGGTCTGCTTTAGAACGAATATGAGCCATTGCGTCAATATCGTCTGCGACCACAGGTTGTTCAATCCAATCGATGTTTAAATGTCCTAATGAACGAAGTGCTGTTAATGTGTTTGCGCTATTTTTCCAGCCTTGGTTTACATCGACGCGAATCGCGATATCATCCCCTACACGTTCACGTACAGCTTCAATTCGTTTTACATCTTCTTTTACATTTGTACCGACTTTCATTTTGAAAGATTGGTAACCTTTCTGAATCATAGAGGCAGCTTCCTCAGCCATGTCTTCAGGATTGGCGATACTTAAAACGTGAGTGACAGGGAACTCTTCATGATAGCGCCCGCCAATTAATTGATATACAGGTTGATTTAATTTTTTGCCCATTATATCAAAACAAGCGATATCAATTGCAGCTTTCGCTGTTGGAACACCGTAAATTGTATTGTCCATCATATCGTGTATTTTTTCGATATTCATTGGATTTTGTCCGATAAGAGTAGGAGCTAGCGTATGTTTTAAAGTATGGAAAGTACTTTCCCATGATTCGCCTGTAACGTGATCATCAGCAACACCTTCACCGTAACCGATAATGCCTTCGTCTGTTTCCATTTTGACGATAATAGAAGGCATATCAGAATAAGAACCATAACTAATAACAAACGGATTGCGAAGTGGTAAACGAATTGCGTAAAGATGAATAGCTGTAATTTTCATTGAATAAAGACCCCTTCCTGTTTACAATAGTTTTGTACATTTGATATAGTTGACGTTAAATAGTCGTTAATTAATAATAAGGAGTTAGAGAAAATGATGATAAAAATTGCAGTTGTCGGTTCAAAAGAGTTTATAAAGAATCTTTTACCTATTGCGCATAAACTAGAAGAAATAGAAATTGATCCATATATTTACCTTCATCCGGCAGAATCTTCTGAACTATTAAAGCGTTTAAAGCCTTGCGATGTCATCTTTTTCTCAGGTGCTTTACCTTATTATATGGCAAAAGAAATAAGAGAACAATTACGAATTCCAAGTACGTACTTGCAGCAAGACGAGACAACTGTCGCATCTTCACTTCTTTCTGTCATGTACCATCAAAGTATTCAGCCACATAAAATTTCAATCGATTTAGTAGACCGCTCGTTTATTACGAATGTGTTCCATGATATCGGTATAAAAGAAAGTCCACAAGTGTTGGATTATGAAAATATGCTGTGGAGTAAAGATGAAATAAATAGAGTCATTGATTTTCATGTAGCTAAATATCAATCTGGAGCAGCTCATTTAGCTTTAACTAGTATTCACGCTGTCTACGACGAACTTCAAAAAATAGGTGTTCCTTCAGAGCGTATGATAGATCCGACACAATCAATTATACAAGGGTTAAAAGGTGCAAAAATAAAAGCTGAGTTAGCAAAAAGCCATTCAGCTACTGTTGGTGCTTGTATTATATCCTTTATAGAGTTACAAGAAAGCTCGCTTGAACAATTAAATGTGATTTCGAAAGAATTACGTGGTTCATTTAAACAAGTTGACGAAATGACATTTATTTTGTATACAACTCGTGGTGATATTGAATCGAGTATAAAAACAAATATGATAGCTCGTTTATTTACGAATATAGAAGGAGCGGTATCTATTGGATTTGGTTACGGAAAAACAGTAAATGAAGCGGAACAAAATGCAAAAATCGCTAAAGGTTTCGCAAAGAATAATCCGATAGAACGCTGTTTTTATATACTAACAAGTGATAAAAAATTATTTGGTCCGTTCCCGAAAGAGCAGAGAGTACAAAGTTTGAAAAATGATAACCCTGAATTAATGAAAATAGCGAAGGAAACGAAGCTTAGTCCTGCAAACTTGTCAAAAATTATTCAATTTAGTCAATCACATCCGTCATTGAAGTTTACAGCGGCAGATCTTTCTGAATACTTACAAGTGACTCGGCGATCAACAGAAAGGTTATTAAAGAAACTAGTTGATTATGGGTATGCTCATATTTGCGGCGAGGAAATGCCCTATCAACAAGGACGTCCTCGCGCAATATATGAGCTGAATTTACCGATGTATTCGTTTCAAAAATTTTAAGCTTCTAGTTGAGCTTTCTGTTTTTTCAGTAGTTCTGCTTTTTCAATGTCTGATAGTTTCGTAATTGTGAGACCCGTTATACCGTAAATGATTGAGATAATAGGTACGATGAAATTCAATATAGCATAAGGAGCATATTCGAATGCGCCAACTCCAAGTGTTGCGAGTATAAATACACCACATGTATTCCAAGGTACGAAAACAGAAGTTAATGTTCCACCATCTTCTAATGCTCTGGATAAGTTTTTAGAATGTAGTCCTTTTTCTGTGTATGCATTTGCATACATTCTTGAAGGAACAACAATCGAAATATATTGTTCAGAGCAAGTAAGGTTTGTTGCAAAGCAAGATGCGATAGTAGAAGCGATAAGTCCTTTTGCTGATGTCGCTAATTTCAAAATTTGATTTACAATTGCACGGAGAATACCAGTATGTTCTAGTACTCCGCCGAACGTCATAGCGACAATGGTCATAGAAACTGTGTTCATCATCGAATCCAAGCCACCGCGGTTAAATAGTTCGTCTACTAGCTTGTTTCCAGTGTCTATGACAAATCCATTTTGGAGTGCGCCGACAGCTGATGAGACAGAACCACCTTGAATAAAGACTTGTGATAAAAATCCTAAAATAATACCGACGAGAATAGCTGGTATAGCAGGAACCTTTTTAGCGACCAATACCATAACGACTACGGGTATGATTAATAGGAAAGGCGAGATAACAAAGTTTTGTTGCAATACTTGTAATGTTTGATCGATGCTTTTTGCATCAATATTGTTATCGCCGAAGTTTCTTCCTAAGAAAGCATAAACGATAAGAGTAATAATTAAACCTGGAATTGTAGTAAATAACATATGACGAATATGTGTGAATAAATCTGTATTTGTTAATCCTGCGGCTAAGTTTGTCGTGTCTGAAAGCGGTGACATTTTATCGCCGAAATAAGAACCGGAAATTATAGCACCGGCAACCATTGGAGCTGGAATTCCCATACTTAGACCAATTCCCATTCCTGCAACACCAATTGTCCCCATTGTAGACCAAGAGCTACCAATAGCTAATGCAACAATAGAACAAATAATTGTAATTGAAACTAAAAATAGTGATGGAGTTAAAAGATTTAAACCGTAATAAATCATTGTTGCGACGATTCCGCCGCCAATCCAAGCACCGATCGTTAAACCTACAAGAATAATGATAACGATAGCGGGTAATGCGAGGCGAATTCCTTTATACATTGCTTCTTCAATGTCGTTCCATTTATAACCGTAACGCCAGGCAACGATAGAAGCAACGGTTGTACCGATAATAAGTGGGACGTGAGGGCTTTGTTTTAATACAACAATTGTAACCATCATAACTGCAACTGTAACGATAACAGGGATCATTGCTACGCCAAAAGGTATTTCTTTTTTCATAAACTGCCTCCTCATTATGCATGTTTGTATTTTTAGAATTGTCGCAAAATAGACGTTATTAAATTATAATAACTAAAAACTGATATGAGCGTCAATAAAAAACAGAAAATAAGGAATGTTCTATCGTTATGAAGTGAGTGGAAATAAGTTGTCGATCGTATTTAAAAATAAACAATTGACTTTTTTCTTAAAATTCAATATGTTCATAAAAACATCTGTTTTTCATAAGTATAATTAACCTGAATGGTTTTGGAATTTGGGAAGGAGAATGTAGCTTTGAAAACATTAGAACTACAAGAGCGTTTAACTGAAATTTTTCAGCATTTACATGAAAACCCTGAAGTGAGTTGGAAAGAGTATGAAACGACAGCGTATATTACTAACTTTTTAAAAGAAGAAGGAATTTCATATAAAATATTTGATGATTGCCCAGGCGTGATTGCTGAAATCGGAAGCGGGAATCCAGTTATTGCGATTCGTGCCGATATGGATGCACTTTGGCAAGAAGTGGACGGAGAGTTTAAAGCGAATCATTCATGTGGTCACGATGCTCATATGACAATTGTGATGGGGCTTATTTTACAATTGAAAAATATGAGATGGGATAGCGGTACTGTTAGATTTATTTTTCAGCCGGCAGAGGAAAAAGGAAATGGTTCTTTAAAGATGGTAGAGAAGGGTGCTGTGGATGATGCGGATTTCCTATTCGGTGTTCATTTAAGGCCGATTGAAGAACTGCCTTTGAAACAAGCCGCCCCATCTATTCGTCACGGAGCAGCAGGATTTTTAGAAGGGGTGATTCACGGAGATGATGCACATGGGGCACGCCCGCATCAAGGGATAAATGCAATTGATGTCATCACGATGATTAATATTGGATTGAAAAATATATGGCTACCACCGCAGACGTCGTATTCTGTTAAGATGACGAGATGTCAAGCTGGTGGTGATAATCTAAATATTATTCCAGGTAACGGCCATTTTAGTTTAGATGTAAGAGCAGAAAATAACATATTACTAAATGAATTAAAGCAAAAAATAGAGCAAGTAATTCAGTCAGCTGAATCAATGGGATCTAAACTTTCTTATGAGTGGATTGATCTTGCACCAGGAGCTGAAGTGTCAGAAGAAGCTGAGCGCTTTATGCGTAAAGGTATTCTTGAAGTGTATGGGGAAGAGGGATGTACTGGACCACTGTATACGACAGGAAGCGATGATTTCCATTACTACACAGTGAAGAGACCACATTTAAAAGCTGTCATGCTTGGACTAGGGGCAAACCTACAACCTGGATTACACCATCCGTATATGAAGTTTGATCATTCTTGCATAATGGATGGAGTAGAAATATTGAAACAAACTGTATTGAAAGTATTAGAAAACAGGGGCTAGAAAGCTCCTGTTTTTTTGTAGGAATTTGTCGTTAAGTCAATATATTCGATTTTGCGACGATATAATTTCACGTACCAATCAATTTGATAAAAATGAGCATTCAGTACGTGGTGTATAATAATAGTAATATTTCTTAATGGGAGCAAACGAATGAACGAACAATATTACGATGCTGTATTAAATATAAAAACTGTCGGTGAGCAAAAAGGGTTTAATAAGTCTATGCATTATCACCGTTATGAACCGACGCCATATAGCGGATTAGATGAGTTACTGAATCAATATGAAATAAAAAGTAGCGATCGAGTTGTAGACTTTGGGTGCGGAAAAGGACGATTAAACTTTTACATGCACCATAAGTGTGGTGCTTCGGCCGTTGGGATTGAAATGAATGAAGAGTTTTATAAAGAAGCAATGGATAATCTAGAGCGCTATGCACGAAAGGTAAGAAACAGTAAGGATAAAATTGGGTTTGAATGTTGTTTAGCGCAGGAATATGAGATTGATCCACGTGATAATCGGTTTTATTTCTTCAATCCATTTTCTGTACAAGTATTTATGAACGTAGTAAATAATATTTTACTTTCGGTAGAAGAGGCGGAGAGAGAAGTCGATATTATTTTATACTATCCTTCTGAAGATTATATTTTCTTCTTAGAGAATCAGACAGCGTTTGAGCTGAAGAGGGAAGTAAGGTTGCCTGGGGCTTATGAGAAGAATGGGAATGAGAGGTTTTTAGTTTATAGATTGGAGTGTTAATGTATGGGGGCTTGGGGAGTAGCGATATTGTCAGATAATATTGCTAAAGATATTCAGTTAATTTATAAGGATTTGTTAGGAAACGAATATTCGAATGAAGAAGCAAGTAGGCTTGTAATTGAGGCATACCAGACTGAACTAGATGATGAAGAGATTATTGTTTTTTGGCTAGCATTTGCTTGCATACAATGGAAGTTAGGAAGACTTCAAGAGAATGTTAAACATGAGGCATTGCAAATAATAGAGAGCGGTGCAGATTTAGCCCGCTGGGAAGATGAACCTACATTACAGAGAAAACGTGAAGTAGTGTTAAATAAACTAAGAGAGCAGTTACATTCTCCGCAGCCACAAGCTAAAAAAGTACCGAAGAGATTTATAGCGAATACTTCTTTAAAAGCAGGTGATGCTGTTAGTTACGAATTAGTATCGGGGAATTATATTATTCTGAAAGTCATTGAGATTATTGAGGAATGGTATGGGGATCGATATCCTCTATTTGAAATATGTGATTGGGAAGGGAAAGAGATTCCTTCAAAAGAACAAATTGAACAATTAGACTTAAAGAAAAGGATTTATGAAGATGGAAAGCAGGAAATAATGAAGCTAGCTATTTATCCTTCAGGAAAAAGAGATAACTCAGCCGAAAGAATACAAGTAGTAGCAGAAGATGTAAATATAGTATTGGATATAGAACCACCGTATGCTTTAATATGTTGGAAGGAATTTGACGACCATTTGCATACAATGTAATAAAAAAGAGGCGCTACCTATTGGTAGCGCCTCTTTTACTCATGTCTATATAATTAGTTACGGATTAAGTAATCAAATGCGCCTAAAGCTGCGTTTGCACCTGAACCCATAGAGATGATGATTTGTTTGTACGGATTATTTGTACAGTCACCTGCAGCAAACACTCCTGGTACGTTTGTAGCGCCGTGCTTGTCTGTTACGATTTCACCGCGAGCGCGTTCAACTGTTTCGCCTAACCAGTCTGTGTTTGGCACAAGACCGATTTGTACGAATACACCTTGTAATTCAACGTGATGAACTTCTTCAGTTTCACGATCGATGTAAGAAATACCGTTTACTTTATCAGTACCAGTGATTTCTTTCGTTTGAACGTTTTTCAGAACAGTTACGTTTGGTAAGCTGTTAAGACGCTCTTGTAATACAGCATCAGCTTTTAATTCTGGCATGAATTCAAGAACAGTTACGTGCTTAACAATACCTGCTAAGTCGATAGCTGCTTCAATACCAGAGTTACCTCCGCCGATAACTGCTACGTCTTTTCCGATGAATAATGGACCGTCACAGTGTGGGCAGTATGCTACACCTTTATTTTTGAACTCAGCTTCACCTGGTACGCCAACGTTACGCCAGCGAGCACCTGTAGAAACGATTACGCTCTTACTTTTCAGAATAGCGCCGTTTTCAAGTTCCACTTCAATAAGTTCTTTTTTCTCTAAACGTTTTGCACGTTGTAGATTCATTACATCGATGTCGTATTCTTTAACGTGCTCTTCAAGACTTGCTACTAGCTTAGGTCCTTCAGTGCGTTTTACGCTGATGAAGTTCTCAATGCCCATAGTATCCATTACTTGACCACCGAAGCGCTCAGCAACGATACCAGTGCGGATGCCTTTACGTGCTGCATAAATTGCTGCACTTGCACCAGCAGGGCCGCCACCAACAACAAGAACATCGTATGGATCTTTATCAGAAAGCTCTGATGCATCTGGACCGTTACCCATTTTAGCTAAAATTTCTTCAAGTGTCATACGACCGCTTCCGAAAGATTCGCCGTTTAGGAAAACTGTTGGTACTGCCATGATGTCTTTACTTTCTACTTCCTCTTTGAATGCAGCGCCATCAATCATAGTATGTGTAATACCAGAGTTTAGAACGCTCATTACGTTAAGAGCTTGTACAACATCAGGACAGTTATGACAACTTAGGCTGATATAAGACTCAAAATGATATTCGCCTTGAATGTTTTTAATTTGATCGATTAATTTTTGTTCAACTTTTGGAGCGCGTCCACTTACTTGTAGTAAAGCTAACACTAATGAAGTAAATTCGTGTCCTAATGGAATACCAGCGAATACGACACCAGTGTCTTCACCAGGGCGGTTTACGCTAAAGCTTGGTGTTCTCTCTAATTCAACTTTTTCTACTGTAATCTTAGATGACATAGTAGCTAATTCGTCTACTAGAGCTAACATATCTTTAGATACGTCGTCGTCTCCAGCGCTTACTTTAAGTAAAATATCGTTCTCCATTAACTGAAGGTATTGGGATAGTTGTGTTTTTATATCTGCATCTAGTATCATTTTGATCGAACTCCTTAGATTTTGCCTACAAGGTCAAGGCTTGGTTTAAGTGTTGCAGAACCCTCTTGCCATTTAGCTGGGCAAACTTCACCTGGGTTGTTACGTACGTATTGAGCAGCTTTAATTTTGTTAACAAGGATGCTTGCGTCACGGCCGATACCGTCAGCATTGATTTCCATAGATTGGATAACGCCGTCTGGATCGATGATGAATGTACCACGAGCAGCAAGACCTTCTTCTTCCATTAAAACGTTGAAGTTTGTAGTGATTGTGCGAGTTGGGTCACCAATCATAATGTATTCGATTTTGCCGATAGTTTCTGAGCTATCATGCCATGCTTTGTGAGTGAAGTGAGTGTCTGTAGATACAGAGTATACTTCAACGCCTAAATCTTTTAGAGTTGCATATTGGTTTTGTAAGTCTTCAAGTTCAGTTGGACAAACGAATGTGAAGTCTGCTGGGTAGAAACAAACTACGCTCCATTTTCCTTTTAAACTTTCGTCAGTAACTTGGATAAATTCTCCATTATGGTAAGCATTAGCTTTAAACGGTTTTACTTCTGTGCCGATTAATAACATATTAAAATTCCTCCTAAAGGTTGGTTTTGAGCATCGGAAATTAGTTTGCTCATAAAATATATTTTTTAATTAACTATAATAATTCTAATTCGATATTAATTATCATATAGAAGTGGTTATTTTGTCAAGAGAATAAACCAACTTTATACCAATTTAATTAATATTTATTCTCAATTAAGGCTGCTAGGGAATTAAAAGGTAATTTTTAAGTCATAAATTTTCAATGAGTGTTTGAAAGAGTAGTGTGTATGTTAGAGATATGGTGTAAGTATAAATTCTTAGGAAGGAAATATTTCTTAGAAGTTGTAGATTTGAAAAGGAACTGCTTACTTCTATTTTACAAAGAATTGTGCAATAAATAAAACAAAATGTATCGGAATCTTTGTGAACAATTATTGTCATCATAAATATATATAATAAGAAGTATATTGCAATGAGAAATAGAAACATTGACGCTCATTTCTAACAAGATATAATAAAAGCGAGATATGTATTGCAATAGAGAAGATATAGTATAGATTGAAAAAATTTCAGTCTATTATTTTTTTATGGATTTTAGAAAACGTTTACATTTAGTATGGAGGGGAAACCATGTCTAAGTTCACGAAGTATTTTTTAATGGAAGCTAAAGATGTGATTGCATATGTGCAAGAGAAATTACCTAAGTTCGAACATGCAAAGGGGCTAAAGTGTAAAGAAATAGGCGATGGTAATTTAAATTATGTATTCCGCGTTTGGGATGAACAGAAGAGCATTTCTGTCATTGTAAAACAAGCTGGGGATACAGCGCGTATTTCAGATGAGTTTAAGTTGTCGACGAATCGAATTCGTATAGAATCAGATGTTTTGCGACTAGAAGGAGAGTTAGCATCAGGACTCGTGCCAAATGTATATTTGTTTGATAGTGTGATGAATTGTTGCGTGATGGAAGATTTATCAGATCACACAATATTGCGTACAGCACTCATAAATCATCAAATGTTTCCGAGGCTTGCTGATGATTTAACTACTTTTATGGTAAACACTCTTCTATTAACATCAGATGTTGTAATGAATCATAAAGAGAAGAAGGAACTCGTGAAGAATTATATAAATCCTGAGTTATGTGAGATTACAGAGGACCTCGTATATTCAGAGCCGTTTACAAATCATAATAAACGCAACGAATTGTTTCAATTAAACGAAGGATGGATTAGAGAGCATATTTATATTGATAAAGAGCTTCGTATGGAAGTAGCAAAACTTAAGTTTTCTTTTATGACGAATGCACAAGCGCTGCTTCACGGTGATTTACATACTGGTTCTGTTTTTGTAAAAAGTGATTCTACAAAGGTTATTGATCCGGAGTTTGCTTTTTATGGACCTATGGGATATGACGTTGGGAATGTAATGGCGAATTTAATATTTGCATGGGTGAATGCAGATGCAGTGATGCAATTTGGTATGGAGAAAGATACATATATGAACTGGCTAGAATCTACCATGATAGATGTAATTGAGTTATTTAAGAAGAAGTTCTTAGATGCTTGGGATATTCATGTGACAGAGGTTATGGCGAAGGAAGAAGGATTTAACCAAGTTTATTTACAATTTGTATTAGAGGATACAGCTGCAGTGACGGGTCTTGAGTTAATTCGCCGTATTGTCGGTCTAGCGAAGGTAAAGGATATTACTTGTATTGAGAATGATGCAGCGCGTGCTAGAGCGGAGCGAATTTGTCTTCAGGCAGCGAAGAAGTTTATTTTACAAGCGAATCGATATAAAACAGGTAGCAGCTTTGTAGAAACGTTAAGAAAACAAATGCATAGTGCGCAGTAAGGGGAGAAGATGATGGCAGAGCAATTAATACCAATTCAGTGGAAAGATGATGCTTTAGTGTTGTTGGATCAAACGGTATTGCCGAACGAAGTAGTCTATGAATCTTTTAAAACGGCTGAGGGTGTTTGGGATGCGATTCAAGTAATGAAAGTACGAGGAGCTCCGGCAATAGGGGTTTCAGCAGCCTATGGTGTGTATTTAGGGGTAAAGGAAGTTGCTGAAAGTTCGGCGGAAGAATTCATAGAAGAAGTAAAAAAGGTATGTGCATATTTAGCAACATCAAGACCGACGGCAGTAAATTTATTTTGGGCACTTGAAAGAATGGAAAGTGTAGCGAAAGAGAATGCTCACTTATCAAATGCGCAGTTGAAAGATAGATTATTAGAAGAAGCAAAAGAGATTCATAGAGAAGATGAAGCAATTAACCGTCAAATTGGAGAACACGCATTAACATTATTCCGTGATGGCATGGGAGTATTAACGCATTGTAATGCAGGGGCGTTAGCAACGACGAAGTACGGTACTGCGACAGCTCCAATGTACTTAGCGAAAGAAAAAGGATGGGACTTAAAAATCTATTCGGATGAAACACGCCCTAGATTACAAGGTTCAACGTTAACAGCATTAGAACTACAGCGAGCGGGAATCGATGTAACGGTCATTACAGATAATATGGCAGCAATGGTCATGTCACAAGGGAAAATTGATGCGGTAATAGTTGGATGTGACCGCGTAGCAGCAAACGGTGATGTAGCAAATAAAATTGGAACATTAGGCGTATCTATTTTAGCTAAATACTACAACATTCCGTTTTATGTAGCAGCACCAACGCCGACAATTGATTTGAAAACATCGACAGGAAAAGAAATTCCAATTGAAGAAAGAGATGCTTCTGAAGTGATCAATCGTTTCGGACAATATTCTGCTCCGAAAGAAAGTAAAGTATATAATCCGGCATTTGATGTTACGCCATATGAAAATGTAACAGCGATTATTACGGAAAAAGGGATTGTGGAAGCACCGTTTACGGAGAACTTAAAAAAGCTATTTTAGTAAGTAGATATATAGTCAGTCATCATAAGCTT
Organism: Bacillus silvicola; assembly: GCF_050524305.1. Taxonomy (NCBI): domain Bacteria; kingdom Bacillati; phylum Bacillota; class Bacilli; order Caryophanales; family Bacillaceae; genus Bacillus; species Bacillus silvicola. Next base: position 794,772 of record NZ_JBNGVC010000013.1, on the reverse strand, counting down.
CATACTTAGGGGGATGTATATGTTATTACAAAACGAAAGAGAAGAAATTGTAGCGTATGGAAAGAAAATGATCTCTAGTGGTTTAACAAAGGGGACTGGGGGTAATATTAGTATTTTTAATCGTGAACAAGGGCTTGTTGCAATTAGCCCAAGCGGTTTAGATTATTATGAAACGAAGCCTGAAGATGTAGTTATATTGAATTTAGATGGTGAAGTGATAGAAGGAGAGAGAAGACCATCAAGCGAGCTCGATATGCACCTTATTTATTATAGAAATCGTGAAGATATAAATGCGCTTGTGCACACACATTCTCCTTATGCGAAGACAATTGCATCATTAGGATGGGAACTTCCTGCTGTGTCATATTTAATTGCTTTTGCAGGTCCGAATGTTCGCTGTGCACCGTATGAAACATTTGGTACGAAGCAATTAGCAGAGGCAGCTTTTGAAGGAATGATTGATCGTCGTGCAGTATTACTTGCGAATCATGGTTTAATGGCTGGTGCAAATAATATAAAAATGGCGTTTACTATTGCAGAAGAAATTGAGTTTTGTGCTCAAATTTATTATCAAACGAAAAGCGTCGGCGAACCAAAGCTACTGCCAGAAGACGAGATGGAGAATTTGGCGAAGAAGTTTGAAGGGTATGGGCAGCAGTAAAATGAAAACACCCTCAAGAAAAAATCTTGAGGGTGTTTCTTTACGCTTTCTTAAGCAACAAATACATAAAGTAAGGTGCACCAATTAAGGCGACGACAATGCCTGCTGGAATACCGCTAGGTTCGACGATGTTTCGTCCAATTGTGTCTGCTAGTAGTAATAGCCATCCGCCTATTAAAACGGCGATTGGCATGAATATTTGATGTCTTGGTCCGACTAAAGATTTTGCGATGTGAGGAGCCATTAGTCCAATAAAGCTAATTCCTCCTGTTACGGAAACTGCTGCAGCTGCAAGCGCAACGGCTGCAATTAATAAGTATCTTCGTTCTTTTTCAATTTCAATGCCGACACCAATTGCGACAGGTTCGTTTAATGCTAGAATGTTTAATCGATTTGCTTTATAGAAAACAAATGGGATTAATACGATTAACCATGGAAGCATTGCGTAAACGAAGATCCAATCATCTCCCCAAATGTTTCCGGCTATCCATTTTGCAATAAAGTCGACTTTCATACGATCTGCTGATGAAATAAGAACAATCATTGCTCCAGATAGTGCAAATGAAAATCCGATACCGGTTAATGTTAATCGTATTGGCTGAAGTCCTGTGGATTTGCTATATGAAAATACGTAAATTAGAACAGCGGTAAGGAAAGCACCGATAAACCCAACGACTGGTAGTAAGTAAAGAAACGAACCAACGTCAATTGGAAAATATAAAAAGAAGATGGAAACTGCAACACCAGCTCCAGCGTTGATTCCAAGAATACCAGGTTCAGCTAAATCGTTACGTGTAATACCTTGCAGGATAGCACCAGATAAAGCGAGCGCCATACCAGCTAATAATGTAATGACAATTCTAGGTAGTCGTAAAGAATATAAAACAAACTCCTCTTTAAATGTACCTTGTCCCATTAGTGTTGGGAGTAATCGATCATAAGATAAAGATGCTGAACCGAGCCCCATTCCAACTACAATGGTTGTAATGGTCAGTATAAGTAAAGCGAGTATGATAATACGTTGTTTTCTTAGAATAGATTGCATCATGAGAAAGTTCTTCCTCCTTTACGAACGATAAATAGGAAGACCGGTAATCCTACAATAGCGACAATTGCAGCAACTGGCGTTTCGTACGGAGCGTTAATTGTACGCCCAATTGTATCTGCGAGTAGCATAAAGGACGCACCAGCGATTGCTGACATCGGTATGACAAAACGATAGTCTGGTCCAACGATTGGACGAACCATATGAGGTATCATTAAGCCGATAAATGCCATGTTTCCGACAAGCGCTACGGAAGCACCTGCAAGCAAGATAATAATGATAAACAAAATTGTTTTAATAACAATAATTTTTTGACCGAGTCCAACAGCAACTTCTTCACTGAAACTAAGGACTGTCAATTTCCTTGCAAGTAAGATAGCGAGAAATATACTTATTGAAATAACCGGAATAATAATTTTTAATTGGCTCCAAGTAGTTCCAATTACGCCTCCAGCCGTCCAAAGTGATACATCTTGTGAAATTTTAAAGTAAATGCCAACACCTTCTGAGATTGCAAGTAGAAACGCTGAAACTGCAGCACCTGCTAATACAATTCGAAGAGGGGAAAGTCCACCTTTTTTCACCATGCCAATTCCAAATACCATAATTGCTCCTACCGCAGCCCCGATAAAACAAGCTAATGTTAAGTACAGATAGCTTATGGAAGGGTTGAAAGCAAGTGTTAGTGCAAGTGCAGCATTTGCGCCACCAGTTAAGCCTAGTAATCCAGGATCAGCAAGTGGATTTCGAGTTAATCCTTGCATAATTGCCCCAGAAACGGCAAGTCCAGCTCCGACAAATATGGCAGCAACTTCACGTGGCAAACGTATTTCGCGAATAATAGATATTTTGTCTCCTTTAGCGGAGGAAGTGAGTGCTAACCATACGTCTTTTATAGAAGTATCTGCAGCACCTAATACCATTGCAACCATAAAAATAAGAAAGAATGCAATTATGCTCAAAATTAGTTTGTATGTAAAAGCCATGGAACGTGGATTGTTGTGATCTTTCGTCATTTGTTTCACATCTTTTCTTTTCATAGAATAAAGGAAGAGGAATTCTTAAATTAAGAATTCCTCATGTTTGTACTATTGACCAAGAAAGCTCTTCTTGAAGAAGTCTAGTTGGAAATCTAATGTAAGTGGATCATTGAAATAGAATTCCATCATGTTTGCTTCATATACACGATTATTTTTTACTGCTGGAATGTTTTTATATGATTCTGTCTCTTGGAATGAGTTATCAGTATCTTTATTTTTACTTACGATTAAGTAATCACCAGCAAACTCAGGTAATACCTCAGTAGATAATGCGTAGTAACCTTCTTTTAATGCTTTTTCTTTTACTTTTTCAGGCATTTTTAATTTCATTTCTTGGTAAAGAATTTCTGTTCCACGGCCCCAGTTTTCGCCGTATACGTAAAGCTGTTTGTTGAAGTTTTCAACAACAGAAACTGTTGCATCTTCACCAATCTTCGCTTTAATGTCTTTTCCAGCTGTTTGTGCGCGTTTCTTGAAATCATCAACCCAAGTTTTTGCTTCTTTTTCTTTATTTAATAATTTACCGATTTCTAAGTGTTGTGTTAAGTAATCAACTTTTCCGTAAGTGTATGTTACAGTAGGAGCGATTTTCTTTAATTTATCAACATTTTTAATATTGGATAAACCAATGATTAAATCTGGATTTAATTCTGCAATCTTTTCAACATTCTCATCTGATACTTCCGCAAGATTTTTAAGCTTGCTATCGAAACGTGGGTTTTGTTTAGACCATGAATCTACCCCAACAAGATTTACACCTAATGACATTACGTTACCAGCGAATGATGATAGGACAACAACACGTTGTGGATTTGCTGGAACTTCAACTTTACCATTTTCAGATTGGTATGTAATTGTTTCTGATTTCTTACCTTTTGCGTCGTTCTTCTTGTCTGTTGAACCATTGCTACAAGCACTCATAACAAGGACGAACAGAACTGTTAGTGAAATAAATAATTTTTTCATCGTCTTTCTCCTTTTGATAGATGATATGTGATATACAATAAATTGTTTAGCTTTGATCTTTTGAAAAAGTGGTAATACAAAGGTCGTATTAACAATCTTGAACTTGAGATTTTACCATATAGTATTCACCATAGTAATAGAAGAAGATGTAATCTCACAGTTACTAATAATTAACATATTGATAATGATTATCAATATTGATTCTTTAAATAATATAATTTTATATAGGTGTATTGTCAATAGTAATTTTGATTGTAAATTTCTTAAAAACAAGTTATATTTTATTGAGAATGATAATCAATTGTTAATAGCTGAGGAGTGGGCACGAATGAATCGAGAAGAATTATTTGATGTAACTGTGATAGGTGGAGGACCTGCAGGGCTTTATTCGGCTTTTTATAGTGGACTAAGAGAGATGAAAACGAAAATAATAGAATTTCAACCACAGTTAGGTGGTAAAATACATGTTTATCCGGAGAAAATGATCTGGGATATTGGCGGATTATTACCGGTTACTGGCGAGAAATTAATCGAGCAACTTGTACAGCAAGGATTAACATTTCAGCCTGAAGTTGTATTGAATACAAAAATAGAATCAATTATTCGTAATGAAGATGGTATTTTTACGTTGAAAACAAGCAATGGAGAAGAACATTTTTCAAAAACAGTGATCGTCGCAACTGGGAGTGGTATATTGAATCCACAAAAGTTGTCAATTGAAGGTGCGGAGAGATTCGAAGTCTCGAATTTAAATTATACAGTTAAATCGTTAAAACGTTTCAAAGATAAAACGGTAATTATTTCAGGTGGAGGGAACTCTGCAATTGATTGGGCGAATGAATTAGAACCAATCGCGAAAAAAGTTTATTTAACATATAGAAAAGAAGAATTATCTGGTCACGAGGCACAAGTCAAACAACTTATGAATAGTTCAGCAGAATGTTTCTTTAATACATCGATTACAAAATTAATTGCTGGTGATAACCATGAAACGATTGAATATGTAGAATTAACAAATCATGAAACGGGAGAGGTTTCTCAGTTATCTATCGATGAAGTTATTATTAATCATGGATATGAACGTGACATTACATTATTGGAAAATAGTGAGCTAGATGTCGCAATTGTAGATAATTACTTTATTGCAGGGAATGCAAATAGTGAATCCTCGGTAGACGGATTATATGCTGCTGGAGATATTTTAAAGCATGACGGAAAATTACATTTAATTGCAGGGGCATTCCAAGATGCTGGAAATGCTGTGAATAAAGCGAAACAATTTATTCAACCAGATGCAAGTGAGTATGGTATGGTTTCTTCTCATAATGAGGTATTTAAGAAGAGAAATCGAGAATTGATTAAGCAGATGATGAAATAATAAGGTGAACTTTAATCAGCGGGGGATCCATCCCCCCACTGATTATTAGCCATCATCAATCGGGCTTTTACGGGCAGCCCGACTCCCACCTAACTCCCTCGCATTCGCTGGATTTTGAGATGGGAGTCTTACTGCCCACAAATAGCGGGATAAAGGAACAAGTATACCCCCATTCACTTCTCTATTCGTATGGACGAGAGAGGTAAATGGGGGTTTTCCTGTTTATTATATCTGCAATCATTATCATGACACCGGTTTCATTAGTTCATGTGACATGAACGTTTTATTTGTAATCTCTCTAGAAAACAATGAATCTAGGTTTGGTTTATGCTGTCCCTTTTGCCTGTTCATTCGGAAATGGCATATTTAGTATAGAAGCAATGTATTGTTTTCCATGTTTTCGAGCTAGTGATTCTAATATTTGGCGAACGCGTTTTGTAAGATGGCCTTGTTTTTTTATAGCTTCACAATATGCATCATAGAAAACGTATTTCGCCCAAAGGAAATCATCTTGTTGGAATAAGAAATGATTTTTGTACCATTCGCCAATTGTATGATAGCAATTGCTTTCATGTACTGCTGCACTTTGTGAAAGAATACGATCGGATAAAGACTTAGATAGATGAGAAATTGTGTTCTCTGTTTCAACTCGTAATGTTTTTTCTAACATTGTAATGATGTGACGAGTAGCCATATGTTAACTCTCCTTTGTGTAAATGGGTAATACCATTCTATATTTTTAAAAAATACTTACTATATTATTATACAATATATGGAATGCATCTACCTGCTTTTTAATTTGTATTTACAAAATCTTTTTTATTTGTTTACAAAAATAAAGTAAGATACAGTATATATATGAAAAAACTATAAAGGAATGAACACATTGTATATAACGATAGAAGAGGCTGCGGAATATTTGAATTTACCCAAATCGTATGTTGAAGATTTAATTCAGCAAAAGAAAGTTCGTGCACTGTTTGATGGAGAGCAATATTTATTAAACAAGGAACAGTTTAATACACATTTAGAACAAATGGAGAAATATAAGCAATTAGTGGAAGAAATATTAAATGAGCCAATTCCGGAAGATATGGATGTTAAAGACGAAGATTAAATTTATGAAAATCCCCCGTATTAAGATATGCAGAAATGTATCTTAATACGGGGGATTTTTGTATGAAGATATGAAAAAATCACCCAAAATCCTAGAGTTAATTTAAGGGAAAGAAGATTTTATAGGGATTCGTACTATTAGTTAAAAGCATATTTTTTCATAGCGGGGACAAACATAGCGAACATAACCTGTACAGATACATGTACTATCAGTGCAAAAGCTTATAAATTAATGGAAGGGGTTTTCTCGTGAGTTTATTTCATTGTGATTTTTTGCAAGATTTAATTGGATCTTATGTAAGAGTAAACAGAGGTGGACCAGAATCTCAAAAAGGGACAATAGTATCAGTATATTATGAGGAAGTTTTAATTTTAGGGAAAAACTTCAACATGGAAGTTGGTTTTCTTTATCGAATTAATGAGTATACAACAGATTTAATTAGACAGAACTTAGATAATGTAGAAGATTTATGGAACTGGAATCGTAAAGTATTCAATCCAGCGGAAGAAGAGATTGCAGGAGAAGGTCTAGTCGGTGTGTTACTCGTTTATGAAAATAACGAGACATACATGTATAATGTAATGAATAGTAGCCAAGTTTTTCAAAAATATAAAACAAATGCGACATACTTCCAAGTAGGGTGTGGAATTTATGCAGGCTTGTGTAGTTTATTGTTAGATACTTTTGGACAAGGCGCCTATTATGTTGAAGAATTATTATTAAATACTGAAAGTAAGTATGGGGAATATTTAAATTTATATATGAAGGATATTGTAGTAGGACATAATAATTTTACAGATGGATTGCTACACGATAGGGTAAGGTGGATATAAATTGTGATTGAAAAGGAAGGAGCTGTATCTCCTTCCTTTTAGTATTAGAAGGTTATATATTGCTCTGAAAGCAATTTCATACGTATAATTTAAGGGGATAACATGTGAAATGTCATTTTTGTATTGATCAAGAGGAGTTTTTATATGAACAAATACAAGAGCTTGATTTATGAAGAAAGAGAAGCTTTAAAAGTATTTATATTATTATTCTATATTATATTCTTTTTATATGACGCTATATATTATTTTGTATATCCTGCTATGAACATTAATGGAACAGCGGTAGGTTGGCCAAAAGGCAGCCTTGGGATAGGCGTATATATATTTGTAATAGCATTATTTCCTATTTCAATATATCTTCAAAAAAGAGGCTATGTATATTCTATAAAATATTTATTTTTATTTGGGTACATGTTCATTAATCTTATTAATAATTTAATGATTTATTTGCGAACGGATAGAGCTTTTGAACATGGTAGTATGGTAGAAATGTTATTAATTTTATTTGCACCAGTTTTCGTGAACAGAAAATATTTTTATTTAGTTTCCTTTAGTGTAATTGGAAAGTATGTACTTTTTACATTGATATTACAAGATTTAAAAGTTGTGATTCCGCTTGTCTTATGTATATTCTATTTCATTATTTCACATTCTTTGTTAAAACGATTTCAATCTTATGTAAGAACAGTGTTTGAAATGATGAACAATATGAAAGAGACGGAAAATTTAGCTGTAATTGGGACAATGTCTACAACAATTGCGCATGAAATCCGAAATCCATTAACGGCTTTGAAAGGGTTTACGCAAATGCAAAAAGAAAGAAACCCTGAAGATATGATTAGCTATGAAATAATGCTACAAGAGATTGAGAGAATCAACGGTTTTGTTAGCGAATTGATGTTATTAGGAAAACCGAAACCAACAAATTATGAATGGTGTAACATACGGGAAATCCTTTTATATGTTGTGCAGTTAATGGAAAGTTATGCGAGTCAATATAAGGTGAAAGTTTATTTGCAAGGAGATGGAAATTTACCCGTTATAAACGGTGATGATAAACAATTAAAACAAGTGTTGTTAAATATTATTAAAAACGGAATAGAATCAATGCCCGAAGGTGGGGACATTCATATTCGGGCATATGAAAAAACTAAGGGGTATTTGTGTATTTCTGTCGAGGATCAAGGTTTAGGGATAGAGAAGGAGAAGCTAGAGAAGATTGGAAAGGCTTTTTACACAACAAAGGAGAATGGTACAGGACTTGGTTTAATGATTACATATAAAATTATTAAAGAACATCAAGGGAGTATCACCGTTCAAAGTAGTATGGGTGTGGGAACGAAGGTGGAAATTTATTTACCGACAGTGTAGAGAAACAGAAGAAAGTATTTTTCAGAAAAGTGTTCTTGTTGTGTAAATATAAACATTTTATAAAATGTTTCAAGAAGGGTTTTTTTTATAAAATACTTCGTTTATAATGGAGGAAAATATCGACATGAGATTGGTTGCTCATGTAGCGGTTCGGTAGTGTTATGAAAAGAAAAGAAGGGGTGCACGCGCATCCTTTTTTCTATGCGGATATTATGAAAGAGGTGGTATGATGGAATTAACATTAAATTCGACTGTATGTTTACACACGATTCAATTTCGAAAAGAGAAATTGAATTATATTGTAAAAGATACAATTACAGGAGAAACATATGAAATGCCGCCACTTTGGATTGATGCACTAGCAATGATGCGTGACGGTTTTTTATTGGGAGAAATTGAGGAGAAATTAAAAGAAGAGTATCCGACCGAAGAAGTAAATATGGTAGCATTTACGAGGCAATTGTTAGAGCTAGAGCTGGTCGAAATGGTGGATGGAGAAGAGATAGCTTGTACAAAGAAGAAAGATAAAGATTATTTAGCTTGGTTACGCCCAAGAGTGGAACAATTCTTTTTAAACTTAAATAAAAAATATAAAAGCAAAGGTCAAAAATGATCTTTGCTTTTTTTGTAGGCGTGTTTAAAAAATAACAGCGAATGCTCTTGCGAAAGCACCGTCACTATCTTTAATTTTTAAAGGTGCTGCTGAGAAAAAGAAACGTTTCGCTTTAATAGCATCTAGATTTGTTAAGTTTTCAATTAAGTAAATGTTATTCCCTAGTAATATGTGGTGAATCGGTGATGTTTCTGTCGTTACCTCATCAGGAGAAATAAAATCTAAACCGACTGATTTTACTTTTAATTGAACCAGTTCTTCAGCTAATTCTTCGGAAAGATAAAACGCTTCTTTCTCATAAGCTGCTGTATTCCACTTATTAGATAGATTGGAATGGAAAATGACAATATCATCTTCTTTTATATCGGTATTATGCAATACTTCCTTAGGTAACTTTCTCTCTTGGATATGAGTTACATCGATAAGAACGGCCTCACCTACAAATTGTTTTAGGGGTAATTGATCAATGGTGGTTGCACCTGAAATGAAATGCGCAGGGGCATCGCAATGTGTACCTACATGAACGACAGAATGAAAATCTGTAACTTGATAGCCCGTCTCTTCAACGTTTGTAATTGCTTCTAGTTGGATTTTTGGTGTTCCAGGAAATTGAGACATATTGTTTTCAAATGTTTGTGATAGGTCGATTACTTTCATTTTAAATACCTCCAATATATGTTTTAAAATATAAAAAACTCATCTTTCATAATCAAGAAAGATGAGTTTTGCACACAATGGTTAAGTTTTATCTTTCAAAATGCATTGCATTTTGCAGGAATTAGCACCTATTCAGTTTGTATAAACTGAGGTTGCTGGGCTTCAAAGGGCCGGTCCCTCTGCCTCTCTTGATAAAGATATATTCAGTTTTAATATTTCGATTTTTTTAATAATTAAATTGTAATTCATTTCCTTTTTTAGTGCAATACAAAATAGGTATTCACCCAAATAAGGTGGCTCGCATATTGTAGCTTATGTAAATAGAATGCTGCGAAGGAGTGAGTGCAGTGACAGGTAATGTATTGAATTATTATGCTGGTGGAAATACAGCTAGGGGATTTCATAATTTATACGAAGAGAATTTAAAAGGGCTAGACAGGTTGTTTATTTTAAAGGGTGGTCCAGGAACTGGGAAATCTTCTTTAATAAAGGCAATAGGTCGTGAATGGGTTGAAAAGGGATATGATATTGAACTTTTACATTGTTCTTCTGATAATAAGTCAGTTGATGGAGTGATTATCCCAAAATTAAAAGTAGGAATTGTTGATGGAACATCACCGCATGTTATTGAGCCTAAAATGCCAGGGGTTGTGGAAGAGTATATTAATTTAGGAGTTGCTTGGGACTCAGATAAATTAAGAAAGCAGAAGTTAGAAATTGAACGATTTGTATCAGAAGCGAGCAAGGCTTTCCAATCTGCTTACGGATGTTTTCAAGAGGCATTAGTTATACACGATGAGTGGGAGAAAATATATATTAATAATATTGATTTTAACAAAGCAAATGGACTAACAGATCAATTGATTCAGAAATTATTTACAGATAAAAAGGGGAAACAATCGATTGTGAAACATCGGTTTTTAGGAGCTGCTACACCGAAAGGAGCAGTTGATTTCGTTCCTAATTTAACAGAAGGATTACCACATCGTTATTTTATAAAAGGACGCCCTGGCTCTGGAAAATCAACAATGCTCAAAAAGTTAGCGCAGGCAGCAGAAGAAAAAGGGTTTGAAGTTGAAGTATATCATTGCGGATTTGATCCGAATAGTCTTGATATGGTTATTGTAAGAGAATTAGGATTTGCAATTTTTGATAGTACCGCACCACATGAATATTTTCCAAGTCGCGTGGGTGATGAGATTATAGATATGTACGCTCTTATTGTTACACCGGGGACGGATGAAAAATATGCTAAAGAAATTCGTGACGTTTCCATTCAATATAAGGCAAAAATGAATGAGGCGATGTCTTTCTTGGCAAAAGCGAAATCAGTTCGTGATAAATTAGAACGAATTTATATTGCTGCTATGGATTTTTCAAAAGTGGATGCATATAAAGAGGAAATTCAAAAAGAGTTTGAACGAATTACCGCTACTGTAATTGAAAAGAGAAAGTAGGATTTATTGAACTGTCAGAAAATTTCTGACAGTTATTTTAGTATGTAGTAAAATTGGTAATATATTTGTCGAATTTCCAAGGAAATAATCAAAAAATGGGGATGGTATGAAATGAGAGGGAAAATTGAATTAGAGCTAGAAAGAATTGAGCAAGAGAATGATGTGAAAATTTTATTTGCAGTGGAATCAGGGAGTCGTGCTTGGGGATTTCCATCGAAAGATAGTGATTATGATGTTAGGTTTGTTTATATACATCCAGTAGAATGGTATTTATCAATTCATGATAAACGAGATGTAATTGAATATCCGATTAGTGATGATTTAGATATAAGTGGCTGGGATATTAAAAAGGCATTGCAACTATTCGCGAAGTCAAATCCAGCTTTACTTGAGTGGATTCGATCACCAATTTTTTATTCGAAAAACTCTAATTTTCCAGAGCAGCTTCAGCAAATGAGTGAAAAGAATTTTGATCCAAAGGCAACGATATATCATTACTTACATATGGCTTCAAAAAATTATCGTGAATTTTTGCAAGGCGAGAATGTAAAGTTGAAAAAGTACTTTTATGTATTACGTCCTATTTTAGCTTGTCAATGGCTAGAAGAGAAAGGGACATTACCTCCAGTAGAATTTGACCGATTAATTACAGAACTATCTATAGAACGTAGTGTATTGAATGAGATTGAGAAATTGTTAGTAAAGAAAAAAGCAGGTACGGAATTAGATGTTGGATTGAAAATTCAGGTGTTAAATCAATTTTTAGAAGAACAAATTGATTATTATCAGCAATACGTGAAAGGGATTGAAAAGGGGTTAGGGATTGATATTGAGAGTTTGAATACACTATTTAGAAACATGTTGTTTGAAGTATACCAAAAAGAGCACAAATAAATTTATGCTCTTTTCTATCCCACGATTTGTGGGAGCCTACTGCCCGTAAACGCCTAATTGGTGTGGGCTAATAATCAGCTGGGGATGCACCCCACCACTGATTAAAGGTTCACTTTATTTTGTAGGAATAAAGAAAACAGATATAGCTGCGATAAGACCTGCAAAGGAGAATAAGTAAAAATTCCACGCCAAGTCATATTGCATTGTCATAATAATACCGACAAGAATAGGGCCAGCAATCGCACCAACTCGGCCAAGTCCAAGTCCCCATCCTAAGGAGGTAGCTCGTATATGTGATGGGAAGTATTGTGTTACATAAGCATTTAATATTTGAGTAATACCGACTGATCCAATTCCAGCAAGACCAATTAAAAGATAAATGATTGTAACAGATGGTTGAATTGTTAGCAGTCCAATACATATGGCTGCCATAAGATAGGAGATGCTAATAACAATTTTTGCTCCTATACGATCGGCAATTGCCCCGGCAAATAATGCGCCGATAGCTGCAGTAATATTTAGCATAAGTAGAAATGATAAACTAGATCCAAGAGGATATCCTGCCTGGCGCATCATCTGTGGTAGCCAAGTATTTAAACCATAGATTAAAAACATTCCCATTATATAAGTAATCCAAAAAAGTAGCGTTGCTTTTATGTATTCTTTTGAGAATAACGTAAGAAATCCATTTTTCTTTTGTATATTAGATGGTGTTTCAGGAATTTCATCTTTTACATGGAATTCAATTTGAAAGCGATTAAGAATTTTGTTCACTTCTTCTTGTCGATTCCGTGATAATAAAAATTGAATGGACTCAGGTAAATAACGAATAATGAAAGGAATGAGGAGTAGCGGAATCATTCCGATGCCAAACATAATTCTCCATCCGAAATTTTCTAGCATAAACATGGATAAAATAGCACCTAACACGATACCTAAAGGATAGCCGGTAAACATAAGAGCGTAAATAAAAGATTGCCGTTTTTTTGGTGAATATTCAACAGTAAGTGCTGAAGCCGTTGGGATAACACCGCCTAATCCGATTCCTCCGATAAATCGAGATAACCCAAATAATTCAGGAGAAGGAGCAATTGCAGCTAAGCCCATTGTGATAGAAAAAAGAGCTAAACAGCATATAAGTGTCCACTTTCGTCCAATTAAATCTGTAATGGTTCCGACTAGAATAGCGCCAATAAACATCCCAAATAGAGCATAGCTGGCCATTGTTCCAGCTTGAGCTGGTGATAGGGCCCAGCTGTTGTCTTCTAGAAGCTCTGGCAGAACAGCGCCGTAAATACCTAAATCATATCCGTCAGCTAGAATGGCGAGCCAACAAATAAAAACAACAAGTTTTGTAATAGAGCTTGAAAAGATAGTTTCTGTAGATTCTAGATGAGGTGGAGCAGAAGGTTGCATAGTATTCACCCCTTTTATTCGTAGATGAATATATTATTTTATTTAATGTTAATATTCCCCTGCTTGTGTCGAAATTTATATGAAAAGGTGTCATGAAAAACAAAGAAGTTCAACAGGATTCTTGTTGAACTTCTTTGTTTTTTTACTCGTTATCAACTCGTTTTAATGGTTGATCTGCTGGCCCTTCCATAACGTCGCCATCAATTGAAAAACGAGAACCGTGGCAAGGGCAATCCCAAGTACAATCACCATTATTCCATTCAACTTCACAGCCGAGGTGTGTACAAGTCGTGTCGACGATATGTAATTTTCCTTCTTTATCTTTATAGGCACCTGCTCGTTTGCCGTTGACATGTACAACAGATCCCTCACCAACTTCAAGATCTTCTGGTTTACGTAATGCGGTTTCAATTTTCCCTTCAATTAAATGTTTAGCAACATCAATGTTTTGAGAAAGGAATGTTTTTATATCTGGATTTGCATGAAAGCGTGAGGGTGCAAACAGCTCTTTATATGGGCTGTGGATTTTTAGAATGGAATCCTTCAGTAAATGAGCTGCAGCAGTTCCTGTTGTCATTCCCCATTTGCGATATCCAGTTGCAACAAATATATTTGGATTTCTTTCGTTAATATGTCCGATATAAGGGAGCTTATCTAGCGTAATTAAATCTTGCGCTGACCATCTATAGGGAACTTCATCTACTCCAAAAGTTGCTTCAGCAAAAGAATAGAGTGCTTCATAATGAAGCATCGTATTTATTCCCTGTCCCGTTTTATGGCTCTCTCCGCCAATCAAAATCAACTTTTCTCCATTGTTTGTTATATAGCGTAAGGAGCGTTTTGGATCATCAATACTTAAATACATACCACCTAGATAATCTGTTTTTGCTTTTATTGCAAGAGCATAGGAGCGTTCTGCGTACATTCTCGTAAAGAAAAAGCTATTCGCATCATAAAAAGGAAAATGAGAACAAGAGACGACATATTCACAAGTGATGCGATGCCCCTCCTTTGTAATTACTTGTGGATAATCTCCTTTTTCCACATCCATAGCTGTTGTTTGTTCATAAACTTTGCCACCCATCTCCACAAACTTTTCTAAAAGTGTTTTCAAATAAAGGAGGGGATGGAATTGCGCTTGATTTTTCATTACAAGTGCAGATTGTACTGGAATAGGAATCGATAGAGATTGAACATAGTCACAAGGTATATTTAATTTTTGATAAGCTTCATATTCTTTCGATAAATTTCTTAAACCGTTATCAGTAGTTGTATATAAGTATGAATCTTCATTTGAAAAATTACAGTCGATTTTATATGTTTGCACAGTGTCATTTATGAATTGTAGAGCGTGATTATTTGATTCGTAGTAAAGCCTGGCTTTTTCCACACCGAAATGATTTATTAATTCGTCGTAAATAAGATCATGTTGTGCTGTTACTTTTGCTGTTGTATGCCCAGTTGTTCCATTTAAAATAAGACCAGAATCAATTAAAACAACGTCGATGCCTTCTTTTGCAAGTAAATAGGCAGTAGTAATACCTGTAATACCAGCACCGATAACAGCAACTGCTGTCTTTATATTTTCGGATAAATGAGGAAAAGTAGGAATTTGAGTAGATTCAATCCAATAGGATGATGGTAACTGCGGAAACGTGTCATCTATCATTTGTGAAACCTCCTAAATTAGAACAATTTTCCTTTTAATATTTCCATCTTATATGGAATTCATGTATGTTGTTTTAGTAGCGTTCTATTTTATTAAAAGAAAGATAAAATTATTTTAATATAATTATTTTGATGGGGCATTATGAAGAAGTGGGATTTATAGAAAACTAAATTCAAGTGATTCCGTTTGTTGATTACATAGAGAGTTTTTGAATAAGATAGAGTCCATGGCGTTTAAGAAGATGCATATATATAGTGGATAAATCCTTATGAAATCTATACTTTTTCTTTAGTGAAATAAAGTATGATTATAAAAATATAACCAACTTTTATTACTAGGTCATAAAAGTTGTTGACAATATAGAAATTCTATTGTTATGATTCATCATGTGGAAAGGTTGATAGAGAGTAAAAAGAGAAATGTTTTTCATTGATAATAAAAGCGGAAAAATAAGTGACGATAGAGTGAGTATATTTTCCTTATGAATAAATGCTTTTTTGATCACCTAGTAAAATCAATCTGGAAGCAAGAATTGATATATGCAAGTTTGCGCAGGGCGCGGCATAAGAAAGGGGCAAAAGGATGAAGGAGCTTCATACGTTTGGGTGGTATGCAGCGCGTGTATCACCACATTTGCCGAAAAAAGCATTTAAACCAGTTCCTACTCGTTTATTTGGTGGACTGGCTTATTTACTTGTGGCATTGGCTGGTTTAATAACGATCGGTGTATTTGAATTGAATGTGTGGGTAAATCTAGGAATTGCAATTGTTCTTGGATTATGTTTTGCTTCACTTGGATTTTTAGGACATGAAATTTTACACGGAACAGTTGTAAGAAAGGCATGGCTGCGTGATTTTTTAGGTGCGATAGCATTTATGCCATTATCAACTGGTCCAAAACTTTGGAGAAAGTGGCATAATGCAACGCATCATGTTCACACACAGCATGAAGAGAATGATCCAGATGCATGGCCAACACTTGAGAAACTTAAAAAGAGTAAGTTTTTGAGTTGGGTATATCGCATGCCTCTTCATGTACGTTCATTCTTTAGTTTTCTGTCACTAACAATTCAATTTACGTTACATTCGACTCGAATGTTCTTTCATTTTATAAAGGAATTTAAGTCATCCAATCAAAAATCTGTATGGCTACAACTTCTTTTGCCTTGGACAGTTTGGATTAGTTTATTGTTTATTATGGGACCTGCAAAGTGGTTATTTGCATACGTGATTCCGTTGTTAATTGCTAACTTTATTGTAATGGCATATATCGCAACGAATCACCGCTTAAATCCAATTGTTCCAGTAAATGATCCTTTAGCAAACTGTTTATCAGTAACAGTGCCGCGCTGGGTAGATGTTTTGCATTTCAATTTCTCATACCATACGGAACATCATCTGTTTCCTGCTATGAGTTCTAAATACTATCCGTTAGTAAAAGAGAAAATTAAAGAAATGTGGCCGGAACGTTATCACGAAATGCCGATGACAAAAGCATTGGGAGCACTTTGGAATACACCACGTGTGTATTATCAAGGAAGTGAATTAGTTGATCCGCATAGGGAGCATTTCTATGGTTCTTTAGGAAATGGATTGGACCCTCATAATATTTCATATCGTGAGGATCATATAGAGGAAAAAGAGAGTGTTAAAAAAGTAAATCAGTAAAAGTTGATATATTTTGCAGTGAAAAAGCAAGCCATCTCAGGCTTGCTTTTTTTTATAAAGAAACTTCTTTTTTATTCTTTGTATGGACTTGGATAGAATTTGTCTCTTTGCGCTGTAATCGTTTTTCTAAAAGGTTAACAAAGTAAGTAAATAGGAGAACAAGTACGAGATAATATAAACCAACGATTACATAAGTATCTAATTGTTGAAAGTTACCTGCAGCAATGGATAAACTAGATCCCCATAATTCGGACATTCCTACGTAAGCAACAAGTGAGGAATCTTTCAATCCAATAATAAATTGATTACCTAGAGGAGGAAGAGATAGACGAAATGCTTGTGGTAATATAATTCGGCGCATTGCTAAAGGGTAAGGCATGCCTAAAGAGCGAGCAGCTTCTAATTGTCCACGGTCAACGGATTGAATGGATCCACGGAAAATTTCGGTAATATATGCACCGTTATGAATTGCTAAAGCAATTGCTCCTGCCCAAAAAGGGGTGAACACAACAACAGATGTAATACCAAAATAGAGAATTGCGATTTGAACAATTAAAGGTGTACCACGAATAATGGCGATGTAGACATGAGCGATACTATTTAGAATTTTATTGTTAGAGATTCGAAAGAAAGCAAATAGTAATCCAATTAATGAACCGAGTACTAGGGAAGTTAATGTTAATTGTAATGTGACAATAGTAGCTTTTAAGAGTGTGGGGTAGGTAGAGATAAAAATTTCAAACATGCGTTTCACCTCATAGTGTATAGATTTTAGTAGGGAATGAAATACCCCACATAAAAAGTGGGGCATGATCTATGGAATCTTTGAATAGTTAACCTACTTCGTTTTTGCCTCTTCTCCAAGAATATTACGTCCAAACCATTTTTTACTAATTTTTTCGTACGTACCATCTTTAATGATTTCATCTAAAGCTTTATTTACTTTCTCAACCATTTCTTTATCATCTTTGCGAATAGCAATTCCCATTTCATCAAGATTTAATGGTTTTCCAGCTTCTTTTATATTTGATTTACCTTCTTTAATCATTCGAAGACCAACCATTTGATCAGTGATTACTGCGTCAACACGCCCAGGCTCTAAGTCCATAAGAGCGGTAATATCACTATCGTATTCTGTAATTTGATCTGTATGTTTGGCAACAAGGGTTTTAAAGGTACTAGCTTTTACAACACCAATTTTCTTTCCTTTCAAATCTTCTGGAGAAGAGATAGATGTATTCTTTTTAGCTACGAAAATCTGGGCGCCAGAGCGATAATATGGGTTTGAGAAACTAACAGCTTTTAATCGTTCTTCTGTAATAGCCATACTTCCTAATATCACATCATATTTTTTTGATTGTAGACCTTGAATTAGCGTTTCCCATGGATTTGTAATAGGAGCGGGTTTCATTCCCATCTTTTTCGCGAGCGCCTCACCTATTTCTACATCAAATCCGGCAAGTTTTCCGTCATTTTCTTTATAGTTAAAAGGTTTGTATAATCCACTCATCGCATAACGAAATTCCTTTTCACCATTTGATGAAGTAGTCGAGCTTTCCTTACTACAGGCTCCTAGTATGAAGGATGTACATAGTGTAATACTCGCAACAATGGTTAATAGTTTTCTTTTCATAAAACCCCTCCTATATATTGATCATACGGATGGTTTTAAGTATGTTATCGAGATATTTTATTTGGACAATTAGTTGTGCACCGTATGAATGTATTTCTTTACGTTTGAAATAGAAGTTACATTATAAAACGTTACGTAAAAATTGCTTTGCTCGTTCATGTGATGGAGCTGAAAAGAATTGCGCTGGCGGAGCATCCTCTACAATTTTCCCGTCATCCATAAAGATGACGCGATCAGCTACATCTCTTGCGAAATTCATTTCATGAGTAACAATAACCATTGTCATTCCTTCTTCAGCAAGTTCTTTCATAACTTGCAATACTTCTCCAACGAGTTCAGGGTCTAAGGCTGAGGTAGGTTCATCAAATAGCATAATTTTAGGATTCATAGCAAGAGCTCGCGCAATCGCAACGCGTTGTTTTTGACCACCTGAAAGTAGGTGAGGAGTTACATCCGCCTTATCTTGTAGGCCGACTTTTTGTAGGAGTTGATTACCAACATCCTTCGCGTCTGCTGTCTCCAATTTTTTTACGTGAATAGGTGCTTCTATGATGTTTTCTAGTGAGGTCATATGAGGAAAGAGGTTAAAGTGCTGAAAAACCATACCGACATTTTCACGGACTTTGTTTAAATTTGAATGCTTTGGATCAATTCGTTCACCTTGTAAATGAATTTCACCTTCATCGTACATTTCTAAAAAGTTAAGACAGCGAAGTAATGTACTTTTGCCGGAACCACTGGCACCGATTAAAACAACAACTTCTTTTTCTTTTACTTCTAAATCAATTCCTTTTAAAACATCAAGTGAACCAAATGATTTTACTAGATTTCGAACTTGAATCATACAACCCCCCCAGTCAAAAATATATTTACAAATGTTGCCCCTTATTTCTGTTATTAGTCATAAATTGTCAGAATCCTTTATTTTTTTGGCGAAATTTGATATTCAAGGAAATTATGATTTTTAAAATTTTTATATCTTTCTATAGCGAAAATATGGATAACATAGGTATTACTTATATTGCTTAAAATAAGGGGGAAAGAAGAGATGGAAAAAGAAAGGAAAACATTTTCCTTTGATTTACGTATACAGCTTATGCTATTTACGACAGTTTTAGCTTTCATCACATATTCAACAAGCTTATTTTTTATTTACGTTATATATGATTATTTTTAAATTTATGTAAGTCTAACTGTTTATAATATTATCGTTATGTTATTAGGTATGGTCTGGAATTTTAGCATATGGAGCAGCGATCTTTTTAATTAAACCACTTCGGAAGTTGGAAGAAGCTGCAAGGAAAGCGGCTGAGGGTGATATTCGGGAAGATGTCACATTGCAAAAAACGGAAGATGAAATTAAGTCATTAAGTGTTTCATTTAATAGGATGCTAGGAAATGTAAGAGGTATGGTAAAAAATATTGATACTACATTTCCGTATACAAATAATCAAGTTCAGCAAATTAGAAAACAAACAGGAGAAGTGACGAAGCAAGCGCAAGGTGTATCTGAGACACTTGCAGAAATTTCTTCCGGCGCTGAGCAATCGGCAGCATCGATTCATGCCATTGTTTCTACTTTAGATACAACGACTTCTATTGCGAGTGAAGTAGAAGAAAAAGCAAAGCGGTCTGACGGATTGTCTTCAGAAATGGTTCAAGCTTTAGGTCAAAGTACACGTGTCTTTACTTCTTTAATTCAAGGTATTCAAACATTGGCGAGAGAAAATGAAGATTCGATGGAAAATGTACAGAAATTAGAAGGGCGAATGAAACAAGTTGAACACATCGTTTCTGTTGTGAGTGAGATTGCTAGCCAAACAAATTTATTAGCACTCAACGCTTCTATTGAGGTAGCTCGAGCAGGAGAGCATGGAAGGGGTTTTGCGGTTGTAGCAGAAGAAGTAGGTAAACTTGCTGATGAAAGTGATCATTCTGCGAGAAACATATCGCAGTTATTACGGAATATGCAAGATGAAGTACAGCATACAGCAAGTCGCATTGAAAATGACAGAGCAGGTGAAGACAGCTAAAGAAGAGGTAAAACGCGGAGAAGCTACAGAATTAATTTTAAAAGAAATGTCATCAAGTGTTATGGAAGTAGCCGATGCAACTAAGCAAATTAGTAGTTACATGAATGAACAAGTGAATCACATTTATCAAACAGGAGCACAAACAAAGGCTGTAGCAGCAATTGCGGAAGAAACGTCAGCTGGTTCACAAGAAGTGGCACGTGTGATGGGGCAATAGTCTAAAAATATGATAGCAATCGATCAATTATTAAAAGATTTAGAGAAGCAATTAGCGGATTTAAAACAAACAATTGAACGGTTTTCAATGTAAAAGAGAAGAACAGAATGCTGTTCTTCTCTTTTTTTAGCTAGATTTAATATCTACAGTTAAAAAGGATAAACTATGAACGTTTCCGCAACATTCTTTTCTGTCCCTTTCGGATGAAAATTATAGCGAGCTATAATATTAAAAGGGGTGCCTTTTATGAAAAAAGAAAAAAGACAACGATTAATTAAACAATTTGTAAAGGAGTATGAAATAGAGAAGCAAGAAAGATTAGTAGAATTGTTAGCAAAAAAAGATGTATTAGTAACACAAGCTACAGTTTCTCGAGATATTCGTGAGTTGAATTTAACGAAGGTACCTTCTCAAGAAGGATTAATGATATATAAATTTTTCTCAGAAGAGCATTTACAAACCGATATAAAGTTAAAGAAAAAATTACGAGAGGTTGTTGTAAAAATTGATTGTGTAGATCAATTAATGGTTATTAAAACATTACCTGGTAATGCACATGTTATTGGTGTTTTGTTTGATGAGCTAGATTGGAAAGAAAAAATAGGATGTATATGTGGAAATGATACATGCCTTATAATTTCTCAGTCGAAATCAGATAGGGAGATTTTAGAAGAAAGGTTAAATTTAATTATGTATATAAGTTGAATTAAAAGATTACAATCGAATGCATAATCGATCGATCACTTTTTCAGGTGTGCGATTTAATTCCTGAATAAAAGCCTGTACATTTTTTTGAATTTCATAAATCGATGAATAAAAAACATTATGAATGATGTCTGATTTGAGCCATTTCCATACCCCTTCAATTAAATTTAAATCGGGACTGTAGGGAGGTAAAAACACTAATTCTAAGCGATGACAGTGTTTCCTTAAAAGTGGTTGGATGAGCTTCGCATGATGAATACGCGCATTATCTAGAATAAGAGCTATTTTCCCGTTGGGATACAGTTCAAGTACATGCTGAAGAAAACGAAGAAATGCTTCGGCATCATACCGCTCCTCTTCTACACAAACTAACTCACCTGTTTCATAATTAAGTGTACCAATAAGTTTAACACCTTGGTGTTTCCCATAAGTAGGAATACTGCGTTGTTTTCCTTTTAAAAACCATGTATGCTGCAGTGCTTGGTAATCGCGGATCATGGACTCATCTTGAAACAGAAGATGGTCAATCTCCTCGTTTAAAAGTTTTTTTTTTATAGGCGGGGAAGGTAACTTCCCTAAACTCTTGTTGTTTCACCGGGTCTGCTTTCGCTAATGTATACGTCGGTTTTGTGTAACTAAGCCCTAAATCATGTAAAAGTCGAGACACCCCGCGAAGTGTGTAACTTACGTTCCATTCTCTTTTAATGAAAGAAGCGATAATGGATAAAGTCCAATTATGTTTAGCTGGAAATCCAACATCAACGGGTAGATGAGATGCAATCACTTGAACTAACTCCTGTTCTTGTTCAGGGGCTAATTTACGTGGTGCTCCTGTTGATTGTCCCATGAGTAAGCCATGCAATCCTTTTTCTTTGTAAGCATTCACATAATTATAGATTGTTTTTTCAGAACGACCAATCATGTTCATTATTTCTTTTATAGAAAAGCCTTGTACATAGAAATAGATCGTTTGATAACGTTCATACATTCGTTTCGTTTTAGTCGTTTTCATTGCTACAAGTAGGCTTTCTTTTTCGTTTTGGTGTACATGTGTCATTTTGCTCCGCTCCATTTGTCAATATATGTTACTTATTATATTTCGACAAACAGTAGCTGTAACCTTTTAATTCAACTTATATAGATGCAAAATCCTGTTTTTAATAAAAATTAAAAACAGGATTTTTGTTTAAATACGGAAGTTAAATATTCAACATATATGCGTAATATATGTATTTTTTATTGAAAAATCGGGATGAAGTGTTATAAAAATACAAATTCATATGATTTTAAAAAAATAACTTGTTTAATATTTCACAATGATAATGTGGATGCTTTCACAAAGATAAAAGCGTGTAGCATTTATTATGTACTTGTAAGACATCAAACATATTTAAAAGGAGGTACAACAAATGAAGCATCCGATACATGTTACTTCAGAAATTGGGGAATTACAAACGGTTTTATTAAAACGACCTGGTAAAGAAGTGGAAAACTTAACGCCAGATTATTTGCAACAATTATTATTTGACGATATTCCATACTTACCAATTATTCAAAAAGAGCATGATTATTTTGCACAAACTTTACGCAATCGGGGTGTTGAAGTTCTTTATTTAGAAAAACTAGCTGCTGAGGCGTTAGTAGATAAAAAACTTCGAGAAGAATTTGTTGATCGTATTTTACAAGAAGGACAGGCTGACGTAAATGTAGCACATCAAACTTTAAAAGAATATTTACTTTCCTTTTCAAATGAAGAATTAATTCAAAAAATTATGGGTGGTGTACGGAAAAACGAAATTGAAACAAGTAAGAAAACACATTTATACGAGTTAATGGAAGATCACTATCCATTTTACTTAGACCCAATGCCTAATTTATATTTTACTCGTGATCCAGCAGCTGCCATGAGTGATGGCTTAACGATAAATAAGATGAGAGAACCGGCACGTAGACGTGAATCATTGTTCATGGAGTACATTATTAAATATCATCCAAGATTTGCAAATCACAATGTGCCAATTTGGCTAGATCGTGATTATAAGTTTCCAATTGAAGGTGGCGACGAGCTAATTTTAAATGAGGAAACAATTGCAATTGGAGTATCTGCCCGCACTTCAGCTAAAGCAATTGAACGTTTAGCTAAAAATCTCTTTAGTCGACAAAATAAAATTAAGAAAGTGTTAGCAATAGAAATTCCAAAATGCCGAGCATTTATGCATTTAGATACAGTATTTACAATGGTCGATTATGACAAATTTACAATTCATCCGGCCATTCAAGGACCGAAAGGAAATATGAATATTTATATTTTAGAAAAAGGCTCAGATGAAGAAACTCTTAAAATTACACATCGTACTTCTTTAATGGAAGCATTAAAAGAGGTATTAGGCTTAAGTGAATTAGTTCTTATCCCTTGTGGAGGAGGAGATGTAATTGCTTCTGCTCGTGAACAATGGAATGATGGCTCGAATACATTAGCGATTGCGCCGGGAGTAGTTGTTACATATGATCGCAACTATGTATCCAATGCTTTATTACGGGAACATGGTATAGAAGTTATTGAGGTGCTAAGTTCGGAATTGTCTCGTGGTCGTGGGGGTCCACGTTGCATGAGTATGCCGATTGTTCGTAAAGATATTTAGTATAAATAACGGAGAAAGCAGGGATGAATTATGTTAACGACTAGACCTAATTTAAAAGGAAGAAGTTTTCTAGCTGAAAAAGATTTTACACAAGAAGAATTATTATATTTTCTAGATTTAGCAGCAGAATTAAAAGAGAAAAAGAAAAATGGTATCCCACATCGTTATTTAGAAGGAAAAAATGTAGCGCTCTTATTTGAAAAAACTTCAACTCGTACACGATGTGCATTTACAGTAGCATGTACAGATTTAGGCGCAAACCCTGAATATTTAGGGAAAGGTGATATTCAGCTTGGGAAGAAAGAATCTGTAGAAGATACAGCAAAAGTATTAGGGCGCATGTTTGACGGAATTGAGTTCCGCGGATTTACTCATGAAACTGTAGAATCTTTAGCAGAAAATTCTGGTGTGCCAGTGTGGAATGGTTTAACAGATATGTGGCATCCAACACAAACACTCGCAGATTTATTAACTATTAGAGAACATGTAGGAAAGTTAAAAAATGTAAAGCTT
The DNA here is from genome assembly GCF_050524305.1 of Bacillus silvicola. Lineage (NCBI taxonomy): Bacteria > Bacillati > Bacillota > Bacilli > Caryophanales > Bacillaceae > Bacillus > Bacillus silvicola. Next base: position 770,244 of record NZ_JBNGVC010000013.1, on the reverse strand, counting down.
GTTTATGTTGGAGATGGACGAAATAATGTCGCTAATAGCTTACTAGTTGGTGGAGCAATTATTGGAATGGAAGTACGTATTTGTACACCAGAATCTTTATGGCCAGAACAGGAAGTAATTGATTTAGCAAAAAAATATAACGAACGGGTAATGGTAACAAGTAATGTTAAAGAAGCTGTTGAGGGTGCGGATGTAATCTATACAGATGTATGGGTATCTATGGGGGAAGAAGAAAAATTTGCTGAACGTGTTGAGTTATTGAAACCTTATCAAGTAAATATGCAAATGATTAAAGAAACAGGAAATGAAAATATGATTTTCTTACATTGTTTACCTGCATTCCATGATGTTGAAACGATGTATGGTGAGGAAGTTTATGAAAAGTATGGGTTGAAAGAAATGGAGGTAACTGACGAAGTATTCCGCAGTAAACATTCAAAAGTATTTGATCAGGCTGAAAATAGAATGCATACAATTAAAGCTGTTATGGCAGCTACTTTAGGAAACATGGAGTAGAGAAGAAAGGGGATTTTCCTTTCTTCTTTCCCCTCCTTTAGGCACTATCATTCACTATTGCGTTAGTATTGTTATTGCAATTAAAGAGAGGTGAGTGGAATGGGTGAAGATAAGAAATTAGGATTGTTTACTTTAACGGCTCTTGTAGTTGGTTCTATGATCGGTGGTGGGGCATTTAATTTAGCAAGTGATATGGCAAAAGGTGCTGGTGCCGGAGCGATTATTATTGGTTGGATTATAACAGGAATTGGAATGATTGCGCTTGGATTATCTTTTCAAAATCTAACTGTAAAACGGCCAGATTTAGATGGTGGTATTTTTAGTTATGCAAAAGCAGGATTTGGTAATTTCATGGGGTTTAATAGTGCGTGGGGATATTGGCTATCTGCTTGGCTTGGTAATGTAGCTTACGGCACATTATTGTTTTCTTCATTAGGGTATTTCTTCCCAATTTTTGAAGGCGGTCAAAATGTAGCATCAATTATTGGTGCAAGCGTATTATTATGGTGTGTTCACATGTTAATTTTACGTGGAGTTCAATCAGCAGCACTTGTGAATTTAGTAACTACAATCGCAAAATTAGTACCTGTATTTGTATTTATTGTTATAGGAATCTTTGCGTTTCATATTGATACGTTCCTAGATGGATTTTGGGGACAAGCTGGTTCTTTTTCATGGGGGGCGGTTGGCAGTCAAGTTAAAAGTACAATGCTTGTAACTCTGTGGGTGTTCATTGGGGTAGAAGGAGCTGTTGTTTTATCTAGTCGTGCAAAAAGTAGAAGTGATGTAGGAAAAGCGACGGTTATTGGCTTAATTGGTACACTCATCATTTACATTTTAATTACATTATTGTCTCTTGGACTTATGCAACAAGCAGATATTGCTAATTTGAAAAGTCCAGCTATGGCTTATTTATTTGAAAGCGTTGTTGGAAAATGGGGTGCTATCTTTATTAATTTAGGTTTAGTCATATCTGTATTAGGTGCTTGGTTAGGATGGACTTTACTTGCTTCTGAAATTCCGTATTTAGCTGCTAAAGACGGAGTATTTCCAAAATGGTTTGCAAAAGAAAATAAAAATAAGGCGCCCGTAAATTCATTATGGATAACAAATGGTTTGATTCAAATGTTCTTATTGACATTCGTTGTTTCCGATCAAGCTTATAATTTTGCATTTTCTCTAGCATCCTCTGCTATTTTAATCCCATATGCTTTTTCAGCATTTTATCAACTGAAGCATAGCTTAAAGTCTGAAGAAGCAGATCGAAATAAAAATATAATAATTGGTTTGATAGCAAGTATTTATGGCGTGTGGTTAGTTTATGCAGCTGGTTTAGATTATTTATTACTAACAATGACTTTATATGCACCAGGTATTTTTATTTTCTACAATGTTCAAAAGCAAAAGAGTTCGAAGCAAATATTTACTCGAGTGGAATTAGCATCGTCGGTAGCGATTGGTGCTTTAGCATTCTTTGCCATTTATGGATTGATTACAGGAAGTATTACTTTATAAAGCGCTGTGAAAATGAAATCAATTGGAGGGTTGAAATATGGCACGAAGAAAAATTGTAGTTGCACTAGGGGGAAATGCGATACAGTCTGGAAAAGCTACTGCGGGAGCACAGCAAGAAGCGTTAGAAAAAACAGCGGAACAACTTGTGAAAATAATGGAAAATGATGTAGATATAGTAATTGCGCATGGAAATGGCCCACAAGTGGGGAATATTTTATTACAGCAAAAAGCTGCAGAAACGGAAAAAACACCTGCAATGCCATTAGATACTTGTGGTGCAATGAGCCAAGGGATGATTGGATATTGGATGGAAAATGCGATTGAAAAGGCATTGAAAAAACGGAATATAAAAAAAGATGTAGCAACGGTTATAACACGCGTTGTCGTGGATGAAAAAGATGAGGCATTTAAAAATCCAACTAAACCAATTGGTCCTTTTTATACAGAAGAAGAGGCAAGAAGATTAATGGAAGAAACAAAAGCAGTGTTTAAAGAGGATGCTGGCAGAGGGTGGAGACGTGTTGTTCCATCACCGAAGCCTGTAAGTATTCATGAGCATAAAGTAATTAATTCTTTAGTTGAGGATGGAAATATAGTGATAGCTGTTGGTGGCGGTGGAATTCCAGTAATTGATTCCGAAGAAGGATTAAAAGGAACTGAAGCGGTTATCGATAAAGATTTCGCTGCGCAGAAATTAGCTGAATTAGTAGATGCCGATACGCTCGTAATTTTAACTGCAGTTGATCATGTGTATGTAAATTATAATCAACTGAATCAAAAGAAATTAGAGAATGTCACAGTGAATCAATTAGAAGAATACATGGAAGAACAGCAATTTGCTGCGGGAAGTATGCTTCCAAAAATTGAAGCTGCTATTAATTTTGTTAATACAAATCCAAAAAGAAAAACAATTATTACGTCTTTAGAAAAAGTATATGAAGCACTAGAAGAAAAATCTGGTACTATTATTTCTAAACAGAATGTATGCATGTATGTTTAAATAATTATGTACGCTATTTATTAGTAAAAAAAGAATGGAGTTAGTAACTTCATTCTTTTTATTTATTAATATTTTTTGTACTCATTGTTCATAAAGTTTTCATGATGAAATCTGAATATATGAGTTAGTTATGATAAAATTTAATTTGAATACGCTTTCTTGATTTTTCGCTCCAACATACAGCAAGAGAGAGGGAATCTTATGAATAGACGGAACGTAGTTAAAGATTTAAAGCAGTTTGAATTATTTGCTCATTTAACAGAAAAGAAATTGAAAGGTTTAACGGAGTTTGTCTATTGGCGAACTTATAAAAAGGGTCAATTTTTATTTTTAGAAGGGGATTCAAGAGAAAGAATTTACTTCATGTTAGATGGTTTTGTAAAGTTAGAGCGGGTAAATCAAAGTGGAAATTTATTATATGATGACTATGTAAAGCGGTATTCTATTTTTCCTTATGGTGGTATGTTTACAGACAGAGGATATAATTATACGGCAGAAGCGATGACAGATGTAGAGGTATATTATATTCCGACAGTAATTTTTGAAGATATGGTAAAATCTAGTAAGACGCAATTGATGTACGTTGTTCAGCAATTATCATCAATATTAAAACTAAACGAAAATCGAGTGCAAAATATTACGATTCCTAATGCACAAGATCGGGTCATTCAAACATTAAATTATTTAATGCAAGATTTAGGAGAACAGAGTGGCGAAACGATTGTAATTTCATGCCCACTTACAACAATTGAAATATCAAAAATATCTGGTACGTCTCGAGAGACGGTTAGCGGCGTATTAAAACAATTAAAAAACGATAGTATTGTTACAATTCTGGATAAAAAAATTACAATACATAATCCAACATATTTTGAGGAAATCTCTATGTGAAAATTTTATATGGATTTTCTAATTCATATTGTATATTAATAAAGTTCTTTATATATTTATAAGGAGCTTTTTTACGTTACCCTCTATAAAAAGATTGTAAAGTATGGTAATAATAGCTAAAATCGATAATAAAAAAGTAGGGGGAAGGAGAGAAAGAATGGTCCGAATTGAGTATGATCGATTAGTAGCTATTTGTTACAGTATAGGGGTTTTGTTATTATTAAAAATTCCAAACGATAATGAATTAATTGGGGAAAAACTATTCAATTTCTATAAGGTTCCGGTACATACATATATTTATATGGATTATAAAGTCTCAAATATATTAATCGTTTCTTTCGTACTACATGTAATCGCATTTATATTATTTGTAAAATGGCTAGTAAAAAAGAAATCTAGTACATTTAGAACAATGAATAAGATAAAAGTAGTAGGCATTAGTATTTTGATTTTAATGATGCCGTTTATGCTAAATAACATCCTTCAGACATTGAATAAAACGTGGTACTACGCAGGAAAAACAGGGGTAGAGGCGATAGAATATAAAAAAGAAGATAGTCAGTGTAGAATAGAGAAAAATGGAGAGGATATTGAACAAAAGTGTATTGTTACTTTAAAAAATTATCGTAATCATTCACAAGCATTAAAAGTTGTTTTATATGATAATGCAAAAGAGAATTCCAAAAGTTATCCAGTACCGAAACCAGTCTATTTACAAAAACATGAGACAAAGCAATTCGAATTTCAAATTCCTGTTGCTTATAATAGCGGTATTGAAAAAGATAAAGTACCAAATATTAAATTACATTCATTGCATAAAAATGATGAGAAATACAATTAATCCGTAACTGAAAGTTTATGAGTAGGAGCAATAATTTGAAACGATATAGAAAATCAACTTGAATCATCCAACATGCTGCGAGGTAACGGCATATTGGATGATTTTTTATTTTATCCCCTTTTTTACGTATGAAAGGGTGGGATACTTTGTTGAAAACGAAAAACATTGCAAGGATCATATATGGTTTTCACTTTACGTAATCTGTGAAAGTTAGATCCATAATAACTAGTTTGCCAATTTTTAATGTCGATATCGGGCCAATTGACATAATCACCTAGCGTATAAGGATCTAAGCTTTCTCTTAAATCTTTAACCCAGCGTATATTTTGATTTTCTTCATCATCGCATTTCCAAGAAGTAATGTATTCTTGTACAATAATTGCTTTGCGATGGAAATAAGCTGTTTCAGTAGGCGAAATATTTTCCACAGCACCTACGAGCGATTGGTGCCAAATGCTCGCATCTTTATTTGGTGCATGAGAAAGAAAATATTGCATGATTTGAATGCCTTTAAGAGGGATAGGTTTATATACATAGGAACCGGACCGCTTGAAGTTTTCAGGGATGTTACCACTGTTAAAAAATTCAACAGCCTTTATATAAGGAACTTCATCTATAAAGAGAGAGGGGGTACCAGTTTCAAGAAGAGGAGATAATAGGGAATGGAGTTCAGAGGGAGAGCCAACAAATTCACCTTTCACCTCAATCTTATTTCTTTGTTTGGAGAATAATTCGATAGATGAAGTGAGACGTTCATCTATATAAGGGGCCCAGTTTTGCCAAGCTTGAAATGCAGCAATAAAGTCTTTCCATTCCCATGTAAGTGAGAATATCGACACGTTTTGTATAGGATGTACTCGAAACGTTAAGGAAGTAACAATCCCAAAATTTCCACCGCCACCACCCTGGCATGCCCAAAACAGGTTAGGGTTTTCCTTTTCATTTGCACGAATGGTTTTTGCACCAAACTTTCCACATGCTTGTACCATTTCAACTTCTACTAATTGATCACATGTTAACCCAAATAAGCGTGAAAGCATACCGATGCCACCGCCAAGTGTTAATCCAACAATTCCAACGCTTGCACTTGTACCAGCCGGTATTGTAACGCCATGTTTCCAAAGCTTCTTATAAACGGTGCCTAGATTTGCACCAGCCTCAATTGTTGCTGTCAATTTCTCTGTATGAACAGTAATTCTATTCATTTCACTTACATCAATAATAAGTCCGCCATTTAAAAGGGAGAAATTTTCGTAACTATGACGTCCGCTTCTTAAGCGAAATGGTATATGACGTTCACGTGCCCATTTTAAGGCGTTATACACATCCTTTTTATTTTGGCAAAAAACAATAATACAAGGGAGTTTTGGAATACTTAAATTTAAATTTATTCGAGCTACGTCGTAGTCAGGATCTGAGGGAACAACGATACGACCTGTTAATTTTGTCTGCTTCATAGTATGGCTCCTTTTTTATAGAAGATTATTTTTACTATAATATATATATGAAAAAATTATTTAAGGGTGTTTGAATTGTATGCTAAGTGTAATGTAAAAGAGATAGAGCAATAATGTATATGTAGCATAGCTTTATATTGAGAAGGAGCATTGTTATTTTAAATTTTAGAAGTATGATGTATGCTGGTTTATTGGAAGTTTTTTTGAGGATTATTATGTGAAATAAAAAAATATAGTGGATAAATTTTTATTTTTTTTATAGAATAGTAATATTGGAATATCTTGGCACACTATTTGAAAGAATAGGTCGCAAAGCTTTGAGTCTAAGGTAATAAATCTTATTACTAGGATTGTCGGGTTGCAAATACAATTTGCAACCCGACAATCCTTTTTTATTTGCCAAATTATCAGATAATAAGATGTTTTGTTTTAAGATGGCACACTTTATTGTTCTTAAGCTGAAAGCGGATGGTATTCGAAAAAATAGCGAAGCTCCTTGTTGTTAAGGAGATTAATAGAGAGGTGTGAGTATGAAGAGTAAACAGATTAGTATATTTGTCATTTGTTTAATGGTAATGCAAATTCTTGTACAGCCATTTATACATATTGTAGCAGCAGAAACATATGACAAAGAAGCGAATGTCAGTTTAAAGCTTTCGGTTGAGGGCGGAGATGGCTCGCAAAAAGATGTAGATAAAGATTTTGTATATCAACTTGATTTAAGTACATTTGGTTTAGAAGGTGGGCATAAAGATGCAAAAGTCATTGTCAAACTACCACCTGAAGTTGAGTACGTAAGACATGGGAAAATTAGTGGTACGGATGCAGTATACGATAAAGAAACGCATTCAGTTATTTATACCTTTAAAGAGCCCCTTCCCAATGGAGATTCTAAAGCAGTCCCTATTACAGTGAAGTTTCCTAAAGGAACAAAAAATGGAACGAAAGCTACAGCTGTAGCGGATTTTGTATCTGATCAAGGAGGCAAAACTTCTAATGAAGTAACGGTTGTAGCATATGAAAAAGAAGTTCCGCCTGAACCACCTAAGAAACCAGAGTGGGAAATGCGTAAAACTCCTAATAAGTGGACGATTAAGCCAGGAGAAGAAGTCGAATACACGATTCGTGCTCAACATGTTAGTGGGCCTACTACACTTGATTCGCTTTCAATAAAAGACATACTACCGAAAGAAGCGCAGTTTATTTCAGCTAGTGATAACGGGAAATATGATGCAAATTCACATACAGTCGTATGGGATTTGAAAAATGTAGAAGGCGAGAAAGTTGTTAAAGTTAAGGTTAAGTTCCCTGAGGGGAATTTTGGTGAAGATCAAAATCAACAAGTTCTAAATAGAGTTGAGGCAAAACTAAAGCCAAAAGGGGAAGAAGAATTAACAAAGCAAACACATGCGTATGTTGAAGTATCAAATAAAAAACCTCCTGTTATTCCTCCAGAGCAAGCTTTTTCAGAGCTGAGGAAGGCTGCCCAAAAGTCTGAGTACAGTAAAGAAGAAGAAATTGCTTTTTCAATATCTAATATTCAGAATCAATATTCTAAGGAAATTGATAATTTTGTGCTTCAAGATGACCGTTTTGATGAGCAACTACATTTTACGAGAATGCATACAGGTGCATTTTCAGGTGTAAGTGAATATAAGATTTTATACAAAACGAAGAATAATCCAGAGTGGAAAGAATGGAAAATGATTCGTGGTAATACGAACGGAGAATGGTTAGATGTTTCTTCTTTATCATTAGTTGAAGGTGACAAAGTAACCGGAATCCGATATGAATTTGGTAAAGTGCCTGCAGATTTTAAAATGAGTTATGGAGCATGGTTAATGTTTAAAGTGGATGATCCGAACTTTAAAGAAGGTATTTTGAAAAATACAGCACATATTTCATATGATATTGATGGAAAAAACTATATAAAAGAAGCAACAGCGCAAGTAAAAGTAAAAGAAAATCCCGAATCAAAGGTTACTTTTAAGAAAAAGGCGTTAACGAAGCCTGGAGAAAAGTATATCAAGGGGGAAGAAGTGGAATTTGAATTAACTGGTAAAGTTGATTGGAGTTCTACGCCTTTAAAGCAGCCAATAATTGTAGATTGGTTGCCAAAGGGATTAGAATATGTTCCAGGCTCGGAGACATTTAGTATCGTTAAAGATGAATGGGATAGAAAACCTTATGATGCAAAAAAAGTAAAGGTGGAAGCCATTCCAGATTATAAAGAAAAAGGGAGAACCCTTTTACGATGGACTTTCTCTGAATTAGACGTTTCACCGAGAGACGCTGTGACTGTTAAGTTTAAAGTAAAGGTTAATAACTTTGCGATGGCAGGAAAGTACTATAATAAGGCAGGCTTAATGTCTAATATCTCAACAATTACATCTGCAGATAAGTGGGGACAGCCAACAAGAAAAGATGAAAATGATCTTGATGGTGATGGTGATATAAATGACCCAATTATTGAAAGTCAAGATGCTATTGAGATTGAAGAAGAGCAATCTTTAAAATCAATTAAATATGTAAAAGGTGAACTAGACGATAGCTGGAAGGGTTCACCAGAAGTAGCAACGACAGTACCAGGTGGAGAAGTGAAGTATCGTTTGAAAATCGAGAATGGTGGGACTGTAGCGGTTAGGAATGGTGTTTTAATTGATATATTCCCTGCAGAGGGTGACCAGTCAGTTTTACAAACGAAGAATCATTCACAAGAGCGTGGTAGTAAATGGACTCCATACTTAACATCGCCAATTCAACTTACTGACGGTGACTTTATTAAGATTTATTATACGACTGTTTCAAAACCTAAGCGTGATGATTTAATTCAAGGAAATGATGCTTTTGTGAACCCGGATGGTGCAAATGATCCGAATTGGTCTTTAGAGCCACCGGCGGATTTAACAAAGGTAACGGCAGTTAAATTTGAATTTGATAAGAATAAGCTTGTATATCCAGGCGAAGCAGCGACACTAGAATGGTCAATGCGTGCACCTGTTGATCTAGATGCTTCGGCGGGAATTGCATGGAATTCATTTGGATATAGTGCGATAAATGATGTAACAGGAAATTGGATTCAGCCAGCAGAGCCAAACAGAGTGGGTGTACAGTTACATGCCTCGAAAAAGAGTTCGTTAGGAGATTACGTCTGGCTAGATAAAAACAAAGATGGTATTCAAAACGACGGAAACACTGGTGTGAATGGTGTAATCGTAGAATTGTTAGATAAAGATGGAAAAGTTATTAGTATGACGAGAACTGGTAATGACAAAAAAGGAAATCCTGGTTATTACAAGTTTGTAAATTTAGATCCGGGTGAATACCAAGTGAGATTTAAGTTGCCAGATGGTTACAAATGGACAAACAAAAACGTTGGTAACGATGAAAGAATTGATTCGAATGTTGATAAAGATGGATATTCAGAAATGATCAAACTTGGTGAAGATGAACATAATATGACAATTGATGCTGGACTAGTTGAAGATATAGTTGGTGCTGGAGAGTTAGAAGTTACGAAAGTAGAAAAAGGCAGCAACATTCCATTAAAAGGTGCTGTTTTCGAAGTCCGAGATAAAGATAATCATGTCATTCAAACAATTACATCGGGTGAAGATGGAAAAGCTAAGGCAATGGATTTACCAATTGGTGAATATAAGCTAGTTGAAGTCGAAGCTCCAGAAGGTTATAAACTAGATAATAAATCATACGACTTTGAAATAACGAAAGACACAAAAACGCCGATAGAGAAGACCGTTGAAAATGAATTGTTAGAAAAAGGTGTAATTGAAATTACGAAGGTCGATGCTACAGATGTCAATCTGAAATTAAAAAATGCTGTGTTTCAGATTTTAGACAAAGATGGTAAAGAGATTGGGAAATTAACAACAGATGAAAATGGTAAGGCAGTTTCTAATCCATTACTGTTCGGAAAATATACAATTAAAGAAGTACATGCCCCAGATGGTTATATGCTTCTGAAAGAGCCAATTACAGTAGAAGTCGGATCATCAGTACACAAAATAACAATAGAAAATCAAAAGAGTCAGTGGGAAATCCCGAAAACGGGAGGTATAGGAACAGGCATTTTCTATTCCATCGGTGGGATTTTAATGTTACTAGTTGTGTTCTTATATGTTCGAAATAAAAGGAATAAGTAATAGAGTTTTAAATTGAAAAATTTATAGAGATAGTGAGGAAGAATAATATGAAAAAGATTTTCAGTATGCTTTTAATTTTTGCATTAACGTTTTCTATGTTGCCTAGTATGTTTGTGAGTGCAGCATCAAAAAATACAGGTTCTTTAACGATTCATAAGTACGAACAAGAAAAAAATGGGGAGCAAGGTGTAGAAGGTGATGGTTCTGCGAATCAAACTTTACCTGAAGATGTTAATCCATTAAAAGGTGTAACATTTGAAATTAAACAAATTGCATCATTCGAAAAGATTTCAAATGATGGAAAGATTGCAAAGGAAGATGTAAAGCCTGTAACAAACGCAAAGTCAATCAAAATGACAACAACTGATAAAGGTGAGGCAGTATTTACAGATTTACCGTTAGGACGTTATGAAGTAAAAGAAGTTGCTGGACCAGAGCATGTTAACTTAAATCCAAATACGTATACAGTTGACATTCCAATGACAAGTAAAACGGGCGATGTGCTAAACTACGATGTTCACATGTATCCAAAGAATGAAATCAAACGTGGAGCAGTAGAACTAACAAAAATAGGCGCGAAAGGTAAAGTACTTCCAGGTGTAAAATTCTCTTTATATACAGAGGATGGTAAAGTAGTTGAAGAAAAGTTAGTAACAGGTACAGATGGTAAAATTCGTGTAGAAGGTTTAGAGTATGGCAAGTATTATTTCCAAGAGAAAGAAGCACCAAAAGGTTATGTTACAGATCCAACAAAACATGAATTCTCAATTACTGAATCAGGTACTCTTAATAAAGATGGTTCAATTACATCTGGTAAAGTAGAGACTGTGGAAGTAAAGAACTATGAAGAGCCAACGATTGACAAAAAGATTAATAAAGATTTAGAGTTCTTACCAATTAATACACAAACAGATTATAACTATGATATTAAAACATTAATTCCAGAAGATATTAAAGACTATAAACAGTATGTTGTAACAGATACGTTAGATAATCGATTAGTAATTCAAGGAAAACCAGTTGTGTACATCGATGGTGTAGAAGTAGATTCAAGTGTGGTAGAAGTAGTTGTAGAAGGTCAAAAAGTAACAGCGACTGTGAAAGATTTCTCAAAATTAAATGGGAAAAAAGAGTTGCATTTACAAATTAAATCACAGATTAAAGAAGACGTAGCAGCTGGAACGGAAATTCCAAATACAGCGGCAATCGATTTTGAAAATAATAATAATGTAAAAGATCAAAAAGAATCTAAGCCGGTAATTGTTGTCCCAACAACTGGTAGCATTGAGTTGACGAAAGTTGATGGTGCTGATAATAAGAAATTACAAGGTGCAGAATTCGAATTACAAGATAAAAAAGGTAATGTGGTAGTAGTAGGAAAGCAAGAAGTAAAAGGTGTATCTGATGAAAATGGTATTATTACATGGAATAACCTTCCATACGGGGACTACCAAGTAGTTGAAACGAAAGCACCGACTTATGAAAAAGAAGATGGTACAAAAGCTTCTTATCAAAAATTAAGAGATCCAATTGATGTAACAATTAATGCGGATCACCAAACTATTAAATTAAATGTAGAGAATAATAAAAGTGGTTGGGTACTTCCTTCAACAGGTGGTATGGGAACAATGCTATTTACTGTAGTAGGTCTTGTATTGATGGCTGTAGCAGCATTTGTTTTCTTCAGAAGAAATACAGCGAAAAATTAAGGTTTTAGAAAATGATAATGATATAGCATAAAAAGAGGAGAAGCGAATAGCTTTCCTCTTTTTAATATTTTTAAATACTTAAAGGGGGGTACTATGAAACAAAATATCGTTTTTGGATGCATTTTTTTATTAGGAATGGGTATATTTTTGTATCCAACTGTAAGCGATTGGTTCGCGACAAGAACACATTATTCTCAAGTTAGTTCCTATGATAAAGCTGTAAAGTCCCTTCAAAAGAAAGAGCTCGAACGTCGAGAAAAAGAGGCGGATGAGTATAATAAGCAAGTTCAAAGCTCTGGGCAAACATTTGCAGATCCATTTGCTGAGCAACAAAAAGATGATCAAAATTCTTATGCAGATGCTTTAAATCTAGGCGATACAATGGGGTATATTGAGATACCTCAGATTAATGTGAAGCTTCCAATCTATCAAGGGACTTCGGAGGCAGCTTTGAGTCGCGGTGTAGGTCATTTAGATAAGTCTTCATTGCCAGTAGGTGGAACAAGCACACACACTGTTTTAACGGGGCATCGAGGTTTACCTTCTGCAGTATTATTTACTGATTTAGATAAAATGAAGGAATCGGATGTTTTTTATATTTATTCACTAGATAAGGTCCTCGCTTATAAAGTAGATCAAATTAAAGTTGTATTGCCGCATGAAGTAGATGATTTATTAATTGTGGAAAATAAGGATTACGCTACTTTAATTACATGTACTCCTTATGGTGTGAATACACATCGTTTGTTAATTAGAGGGCATCGAATTCCTTATGAAGTAAAAGAAAAAGAAATGATTTCAAAACCATCTACGTCCAAAGATTGGATGATGGCCGTTCCAATCTTTATTTTAGTTGTACTCTTACTTTCTGTTTATATGAGAAGAAGAAAGAAGAGGAAGCAGGGCAATTAAATTATATAGGTAATGAAATGAATTGGTTTGGAGAAGGAAGTTGAAATGTCACCCTTTTAAAGGGTACTAAACAAATAATGTAACTTTAAGAAGGTGATCTCTGTATGCAAACAGGAATCATCTTTTTTGAATTCAATCAGATACGCAATCGGTTAATGTGAAAAGTAAGAATTTTACATTAACCGATAATGATACTCGTACTTCAAAATCTAGTGAAAGCAAAGAAGATAAGTGGAAAGTGAAGACTCACACTTTATATTTTGGAAAGTAAGCTAATCAAGTCTGATAGTAATAAAACTTATGCGATCACAATGAAATAGGGGATGATTTCGTAATGGAATGTAGATATTTAATAGTAGTGTGAAAAATTCTCGTTGCAAACTCTCCATATTTTGTTATGATAGTGTTACGAAAACGTTTGCATAAAAAATCGAGATGCAAAAGGAGAGAGTTATTATGAAGAAAACATGGTGGAAAGAAGCAGTTGCTTATCAAATTTATCCACGAAGCTTTATGGATTCGAATGGTGATGGTATTGGAGATTTACAAGGTATTATTGCAAAGCTGGATTATTTAAAAGATTTAGGTATAGATGTAATTTGGATTTGTCCAATGTATAAGTCGCCTAATGATGATAATGGTTATGATATTAGTGATTATCAAGATATTATGGATGAGTTTGGTACAATGGCAGATTTTGATGCTTTACTAGATGAAGTTCATAAGCGTGACATGAAACTTATTATTGATTTAGTTATTAATCATACGAGTGATGAACATCCATGGTTTATTGAATCTCGTTCATCTAAAGACAATCCGAAGCGTGATTGGTACATTTGGCATGATGGTAAAGACGGCGTAGAACCAAACAACTGGGAAAGTATTTTTAATGGTTCGGCATGGGAGTATGATGAAGTAACAGAACAATATTATTTACATTTATTCTCACGTAAACAACCAGATTTAAACTGGGAGAATAAAGAAGTTCGTGAAGTGTTATATGATACAGTTAATTGGTGGCTTGATAAAGGGATTGATGGTTTCCGTGTTGATGCAATTAGTCATATTAAAAAAGAAGATGGCTTCAAGGATATGCCAAATCCAAAAGAATTAAAATATGTACCATCTTTTGATAAACATATGAATGTGGACGGTATTCAACCTTTATTAGAAGAGTTAAAAGAAAACACATTTTCTAAATACGATATTATGACTGTTGGTGAAGCTAATGGCGTTAAGATTGAAGATGCTGAGCTTTGGGTTGGAGAAGAGCAAGGTAAATTCAATATGGTATTCCAGTTTGAACATTTAAGCTTATGGGATGCAGAAAAGAAGAAAGACCTTGATGTTGTGGGATTGAAAAAGGTATTAACGAAATGGCAAAAAGGATTAGAAAATAAGGGATGGAATGCTTTATATATCGAGAATCACGATAAGCCACGTATCGTTTCAACGTGGGGAGATGATAAACAATATTGGCGTGAAAGTGCAACAGCTCTAGGAGCGATGTATTTCTTTATGCACGGTACACCGTTTATTTATCAAGGACAAGAAATTGGTATGACAAATGTTCAGTTACCAAATATTGAAGATTACGATGATGTAGCAATTAAAAATTTATATCGAGAGAAAATTGCAGAGGGCGTATCACATCAAGATATGATGGAAATTATATGGGCTTCTTGCCGTGATAATTCACGTACACCTATGCAGTGGAACGATGAGATGAATGCTGGTTTCACAACAAGTGCACCTTGGTTTGGCATGAATCCAAATTACAAAGAAATTAATGTTGAAAAGCAAAAAAATGACGAAAAGTCTATTTTCAATTTCTATAAAAAAATGATTGCCTTGAAAAAAGAGCACGATGTATTGAATTATGGTACGTACGATTTACTTTTAGAGGACGATCCACAAATTTATGCGTATACACGTACGTTACAGGATGAAAAAGTCATTGTAATTAGTAATATCTCAAAAGAGGAAGCTGTGTATAACGAGCCTTTATTTGCACTAGAACGCAAACGTTTGCTTTTAAATAACTATGAAGTTACGGAAAATGAACAAGTAACTTCAATCACGTTAAAACCTTATGAAACAAGGGTTTATCGCATTTTATAATAAAAAAGGATGCTCTTTGAGCATCTTTTTTTATGAAAAAAAATAAATTTCTATTGCAATGTGAAAACGCTTTTATTAAAATAGATTTATGAAAACGGTTGCGCAATAAAAAAATAGGATATAAGGAATCGTTTTCATAAGAGAAACAGAAATTATAATTTAAATCATTATGTTGTTATAAATAAAGGGGAGGAAGAACAGATGAAAATTACGTCTTTTGATTTTTGGCAAAAGTTCGGGAAGGCATTATTAGTTGTTGTAGCTGTAATGCCAGCAGCGGGCTTAATGATTTCTATCGGGAAGTTAATTGGGATGTCTGCTGGGGATATTAACGCAGTTCATACAATTGCTCGCGTAATGGAAGACATCGGTTGGGCAATTATTACAAATCTACACATTTTATTCGCAGTAGCAATTGGGGGATCTTGGGCGAAGGATCGCGCAGGTGGTGCATTTGCAGCACTATTAGCATTCGTCTTAACCAATAGAATTACAGGAGCTATATTTGGCGTAAACGCTCAAATGTTAGCGGATTCAAAAGCGACAGTTTCTTCAGTATTAGCAGGAGATTTAGTTGTAAAAGATTACTTTACTTCTGTACTTGGTGCACCAGCATTAAACATGGGAGTTTTCGTAGGGATTATCACAGGTTTCTTAGGAGCTACTTTATATAACAAGTATTATAACTATAATAAATTGCCACAGGCATTAGCATTCTTTAATGGAAAACGATTCGTACCGTTCGTTGTAATTGTTTGGTCTACAGTCACTGCGATTGTATTATCACTTTTATGGCCATTTATCCAAAGTGGATTAAATGAATTTGGTCGTTGGATTGCAGCATCTAAAGATAGTGCGCCAGTTGTTGCGCCATTTGTATATGGAACATTAGAACGTTTATTATTACCAGTTGGATTACATCATATGTTAACGATTCCGATGAACTACACAGAGCTAGGCGGAACATACACGATGTTAACTGGCTCAAAAGTTGGACAAATCGTAGCAGGACAAGATCCATTGTGGCTTGCATGGATTACAGATTTAAATAACTTATTAGCAAGTGGAGATACGAAAGCATATAACGATTTATTAAATAATGTCGTACCAGCTCGCTTCAAAGCGGGACAAGTTATTGGTTCATCAGCAGCTTTAATGGGTATCGCATTCGCGATGTTCCGTAACGTAGATAAAGATAAGCGTGCAAAATATAAACCAATGTTCTTATCAGCAGCATTAGCAGTATTCTTAACAGGTGTTACAGAACCAATTGAATTCATGTTCATGTTTATTGCACCAGTATTATATGTTGTATATGCAATTACAACAGGACTTGCATTCGCATTAGCAGATTTAATTCATTTACGTGTTCATGCATTTGGATTTATTGAGTTAATTACTCGTACACCAATGATGGTTAACGCAGGTTTAACAAGAGATTTAATCAATTTCGTTATCGTTTCATTAGTGTTCTTCGGTCTTAATTTTACATTATTCAACTTCTTAATTAAAAAGTTCAATTTACCAACACCAGGTCGTGCGGGTAACTATATTGATAATGAAGATGAGTCATCAGAAGGAACAGGAAACGTACAAGATGGTTCATTAGCAACAAAAGTTATCGATTTATTAGGTGGAAAAGAAAATATTGCTGACGTAGATGCTTGTATGACACGTTTACGTGTAACAGTAAAAGATTTAGATGTTGTTGCACCAGAAGCACAATGGAAACAAAACGGTGCTTTAGGACTTATTGTAAAAGATAAAGGTGTACAAGCAGTATATGGCCCGAAAGCTGACGTATTAAAGTCAGACATTCAAGATATGTTAGGTGCGTAATAATATGAAATTGCTAACTTTAAATTGTCACTCTTGGCAAGAAGAAAATCAAATTGAAAAAATAAAGTATCTTGCTAAAGTAATTCAAGAAGAAGATTATGATGTGATCGCATTGCAAGAAGTAAGTCAGTCTATACAAGCTGAAAATGTATGCGGTAACAAGAAAAAAGATAATTTTGGACTTTTACTGCTAGAAGAGTTAAGAGCATTAAATGTAAAAGAATACAATATTATTTGGGATTTCTCTCATATTGGATATGATGTGTACGAGGAAGGATTAGCAATTATAACAAAGCACAACATTGTAAAGGAAGATACGTTCTTTATCTCAGAAAATAAGGATACAACGTATTGGAAAACACGCAAAATTGTAAGTGCAACAATTGCTTATAATGATAAGAATATAACGTTTTATTCTTGCCATCTTGGCTGGTGGAATGATGAAGAAGAATCATTCAAAGGTCAAGTCAATCGTTTAATGGAGCGTGTAAATAGCAATGGACTTTCCTTCCTAATGGGTGATTTTAATAACAATGCTCGTTTGCAAGGAGAGGGTTATGAGTACATTATGCAAAAAGGCTTATACGACACATATGAACTAGCAATGGAGAAGGATGAAGGAACAACTGTCCAAGGTGAGATTGCTGGTTGGGATGAAAATAAACAAAACTTAAGAATCGACTTAATATTAAGTAATCAAAGTAAAATGGTTAGTTCTTCAAAAGTTATTTTTAATGGTACAAATCGAAATGTAATTTCAGATCATTTCGGTGTAGAGGTACAATTAGATATATAATAGAAGAAATCCTCACAGATAATAAAAAGCTGTGAGGATTTTTTTGATGAATACAAGTATTTCCAAGAGAAAATACTTGTATTTTTTATGACATTTCCTATATATTTGTTATTATTGAATGTAAAACTAATTTGGTCATTTTGTATGCATACTTTTTCTACTTCGTTATATAATGAAGTAGGTGAAATATTTAATGGAAAAATAGTGCGTTTTTGGTTAATCCACGATGTAGAAAGTGATATAATTGCAAAATGTATGTATCATTTTCTAAAGAAGGAAAAATATATAATTAGGTGATAACTTTTATGAAACAAATTTGGCGTATTTATAAGACAGATTTACGAAATGTAGCCAAACATTGGGCTGCAATTGTTATTGTTTTAGGGTTAATGATTTTACCATCGTTATATGCATGGTTTAACATTAAAGCTTCTTGGGATCCTTACGGAAATACGAAAGGAATCCAGATTGCAGTTTCTAACCAAGATGTTGGATCAAATTTAAGAGGGAAAGATATTAACATCGGAGAAGAAATTGTAGATTCACTTAAGAAGGACAAAAATTTCGGATGGAAGTTTGTTGATGAAAAGCAAGCAATTTATGGAGTAGAGCGTGGAGATTATTCCGCAAGTATTACTATTCCAAAAGATTTTTCTGAAAAGATTGCAACAGTCTTGAATGAAAATCCACAGAAACCAGAAATTGATTACTATGTAAATGAAAAGGTGAATGCCATTGCACCGAAGATTACAGCTAAAGGTGCATCGGGTCTTACAGAAGAGGTTAGTAAAAACTTTGTTAAAACAGCAAACGGTGAGATTTTTAAAATCTTCAATGACCTTGGAATCGATTTAGAAACTAACTTACCGAGTATTGAGAAGGTCAAGGATCTTGTCTTTAAGTTAGAAGCACAGTTCCCAGAAATGAATACACTTGTGGATAAGGCATTAGATGATGCAACTCGGGCAGAAGATGTTGTGAAAGTAGCGCAAAAAGAGTTACCAGTTGTAGAAAGTGTTATGAATGATGGGCAAGAAGCGTTAGGGAATTTAGATAAATTCTTTGCGAGAAATGATGAAACATTGAAACGTGCTCCAGGAACTATTAAGAATAATTTAATTGTAATGCAACAAGGTTTAGATAGTGCGGCAGCAATTACAGATTTCTTAAAAAATCCATCATTTGATTCTAATCTGACACTTCCAGATCCGGCTAAATTCCCAGTGTTGCCTAATATAACTATTCCGCACGTACCACAAATACCAGAAATTCCAGCGTTACCGCAAGTGAATGGTGAGGGGTATAAAAATATTGCTAAAAATATTGATCAAACTGTAAATAATGTTTTTAGTTCGATACGTGTCGGAACAACTTATGCACAAGGTGTTATAAACGGGTTACAAAATGGTAATTTTGATTCGGAAAAAGCGAAACAAGACCTTAATAAGGTTTCTGAGAATCTTCAAGGTCGTGCAGATAGTGTTTCATATTTAATTGATATCTTTACTAAATTTAAAGAATTTGCACCAACTGATTCTGGAAAAGACTTCTTCCAAAAACGAATAGATAAATTAACGAATCTTAAATCAGCTATAGAAAATGCAAATGGTGGCGTTAAAGATATTGCCAATATTATTGGTACTGGGCAAGAAGTGAAACAAGATGTAAGAGACGCTACTAATAAAAAGTTAGATGCAATAAATAACTTGGTAAATCAAGCAGAAGCAGATTATAATACGACATTTGTAGCAGATTTCGAAAAAGCAGTAAGCACAGCTGAGCAATTGAAAAACACAGCTGAAAATGTAAAAGAAGACGCTCAGCAGTTAAGAGGGAATTTAAATCAAGATATAAAAGCAGCAAATGATTTAGTAAACCAAACAAATGAAGCATTAGACAATGGTAGAGAAAAATATGATAAGGCTGTAAATGATTACAGCAGATTAAAAACGGAGCTTGAAAAAGCAAGAGAAGACTTAAGTAACAAAGGTGTTAATGGATTAGATTCTACAAAAGTAGCCTTAAATGATTTAAATGGACAGTTCAAAGCAGGATGGAATTTAGTTAATGATATGATTCCGGTTATGGAAAGTACAAATAAAGTTTTGGGCGATGTGAATAGTGATAAAAATCTTAATGGCACAATTGCTAAGTTAAATAAAGCAAAAGATGGTTTGCAAAAAGGAATGGATTTAACTGATAAAGGAATTGACGCTATTAATAAAGGTCAAAAACCAGCAGCAGATGTTATTGAAAGTATTAATCAAGTGTCTAAAAATGTTTCGGGCCAAATTGGTGACATTTTAGCTAAGTATGACTCAGAAATCACTCCAAATTTCAATGCAGCAATTGCTCGTACAAAAGAGATGTCTAAAAATACATCTCAAATTTTAGGCGAGGCAGATAAGAAGCTTCCAGATGTGAAAAAATTACTTGAAGACTCATCAAAAGGCTTAGTAGATGGTCAAAAGAAAATTGCAGATATTAAAGCTGAAATGCCAGCTACTGAGAAAAAGATTAAAGAATTAGCAAATAAAATTCGTGATTTTGAATCAGAAGAGGATATAAAAGACATCATACGCTTATTAAAGAATGATGTTGAAAAGCAAAGTGATTACTTCGCGAATCCAGTAAATTTAAAAGAGAATAAATTATTTGCAATGCCGAACTACGGTTCAGCAATGTCACCATTCTATACAGTGCTTGCATTATGGGTAGGCGCATTATTAATGGTTTCGTTATTAACGGTAGAAGTACATGAAGAGGGCGCAAATTATAAGAGCCATGAAGTTTACTTCGGACGTTTATTAACATTCTTAACGATAGGTCTTTCACAAGCGTTTATCGTATCAATGGGAGATATATTCTTACTCGGTACGTACGTAGTCGATAAGTTCTGGTTTGTGTTATTTAGTTTATTTATCGGTGGAGTCTTTGTTTGTATCGTATACTCACTCGTTTCTATTTTCGGAAACGTTGGGAAATCGATGGCGATTATTTTACTTGTACTACAAGTAGCAGGATCGGGTGGTACGTTCCCAATTCAAATGACACCACCATTCTTCCAAGCGATTTATCCGTTCTTACCATTCACATATGCAATTAGTGCAATTCGTGAAACAGTTGGCGGAATGCTTTGGGATATAGTAATAAGAGATTTACTTGTGTTAAGTGTTTTCGTAGTAGTTATGATTATTGCTGCGTTATTACTGAAAACACCAATTAACAAATCGAGTGAAAAGTTTGTTGAGAACGCAAAAGGAAGTAAAATTATTCATTAAAAATAAAAGGTTCCTACCGATAGTGGTAGGAACCTTTTTGTTTAATCAAATTTTAATTTCTTTAATGCTTCTGCGAATGGATTGTTTAATGGTTCTTCTTCTTTGTTCTGTTGTTTCATATATTTTTGGACGTCACGTTTATCAGCTTTGCTGCCGGATTCTTTTTTACGTCTCTCTTGGAATGTAGAAAGTTTCTCACGATAGCCACATTTACATGCGAAAATTTGGCCCGCTCCTTCACCACGTAGTTCTAGTTTCTTCTTACATTGCGGACAACGAGCGTTTGTTGTACGAGATACATTTTTACGATGACCACACTCACGGTCTTGGCAAACGAGCATTTTACCTTTTTTGCCGTTTACTTCTAACATCGGTTTACCGCAGTCTGGACAAGACTTCGTTGAAATGTTGTCATGTTTATATTTTTTATCACTCGATTTAATTTCAGCAACAATTTCTTTCGTATAGTTCTTCATTTCTGAAATGAATACTTCTTTCTTTAATTTTCCTTTAGCGATAGCTTCTAACTTTTGCTCCCATTCACCAGTTAGTGTAGGAGATTTCAGTTCTTCTGGCACTAAATCAAGTAACTGACGGCCTTTTGAAGTAATATGAATATCTTTACCACGTTTTTCAAGTAAGAACGAATTGAATAACTTGTCGATAATATCAGCACGCGTTGCTACAGTACCTAATCCACCAGTTGACTTTAACGTGTCAGCAAGTTGTTTGTTTTGCGTATCCATGTATTTTGTTGGGTTTTCCATCGCTGAAAGTAATGTTGCTTCATTAAAGCGTGCAGGTGCTTTCGTTTGACCTGATGTTTGGACAATTAGTTTTATGTTTAATGTATCGCCTTTTTCGATTCGAGGTAAGATTTGTTCTCTAACATCATCGATTGCATCATCATCTTCAAATCGATTTTCATAAACCTCTTTCCAACCAGCATGTAAAATCGTTTTTCCGCGTGCGATGAACGTTTCGTCACCAATTTTCGTGCGCAATGTTAGTTGTTCATATTCAAAGGCCGGGAATAAAACAGCTAAGAAACGTTTTACAACTAAGTCATAAATTTTACGTTCTTTATCTGTGAAAGCTGAGAAGTTTACATAGCTCTCTGTTGGAATAATTGCGTGATGATCACTTACTTTACTATCATCAACAAATGATTTATTAGATTTTACAGGTTTCTGCAATACTTTATGTGCTAAAGGACGGTATTCTCCAACTCCGCAAGCTTTCAGACGCTCTGGAAGTGTTCCGACAATATCAGATGAAATATAGCGTGAATCCGTACGAGGGTACGTTAAAACTTTATGCTGTTCATATAATTTTTGCATAATGTTTAATGTTTCTTTCGCAGAGTAACCAAATATTTTATTCGCATCACGTTGTAGCTCAGTTAAATCGTAAAGACCAGGAGCGAACGATTTCTTTTGTTTTTTATCAATGTCTACAACAGTAGCATTTTGCTTACTGATTTTATTCACAAGTGCATCGATTTTTTCTTTATTGAAGCTGCGACTATTTCCTTTTGTATCTTGCCAAGTTAGTTTTAATCTCTCAGCTGTTTGAGCTTCGATACCATAGTAAGTTTGAGCTTTGAAATGTTTGATTTCATCTTCACGGTTTGCAATCATGGCTACAGTAGGTGTTTGGACACGACCACAATTTAGTTGAGCATTAAAGCGAGTAGTTAATGCTCGAGTCGCATTAAGGCCGATATACCAGTCAGCCTCTGAACGTGCGACAGCAGAAGCGTATAGATTATCATATGCTTTTCCTGGTTTTAAATTTGCGAAGCCATCTTTAATTGCTTTATCGGTAACAGATGAAATCCATAGACGTTTAATTGGTTTCTGCATTTTAACTTTATCGATAATCCAGCGTGCGACCAACTCTCCCTCACGACCGGCGTCAGTAGCTATAATGATTTCATTTACATCTTTTCTAAGAAGCTGACTTTTTACAGCGTTAAACTGTTTCCCTGTTTGTTTAATAACGGTTAGTTTTAAACGCTCCGGTAGCATTGGTAAATCTTCTAAATTCCACTGTTTGTATTTTACATCATAGCTTTCTGGATCAGCTAATGTAACGAGATGACCTAAAGCCCAAGTAACAATATATTTACTACCTTCAAGATAGCCGTTCCCTTTTTTATCACATTTCAGTACACGTGCGATATCACGTGCAACAGAAGGTTTTTCAGCAATTACAATACTTTTTGCCATATTTAAAAACATCCTTTCAAATTTCCATACGTTAAATATAGCATACATCGTTGTTCTATTCAGTCTCGCGGAAGGTTTGAGTTATTTGTGATGAAATATACCGGGGAGAGTTTTACTTATGTAAATAAAAGATTTATATAAATGTCAGATTTTAAAGGGTATCCATTGACATTGTAAATGAATTTCATTTTTATTATATAAAGGTGAAAAATGGTTGAACCAGGAGAGTTAAGATCTCTATCATTCTTAAAAGGAAAGAACTTGTTATTTTATTAGAATAAGAGTAGACTCTGAAGTAGATGAATAAGTAACACATGGGAGTTTGTGGATGCAAACTGAGAGTATGACTAATCCGTCATTGACCATTTGAACCTGTTGGATAATGCCAGCGTAGGGAGAGTGTAAAAGCACATGTTCAGGCACTTTGCGTACGCGCAAAGTGCCTTTTTGTGTATCTCCCATCATTATAGTTAGGGGATGAGAAGGATGAATAGGAAAGAAATTAGTAAAGTAGTGGATTTGGTGAGAGAGTCTAATCCGCTCGTTCATAATATTACAAATGTTGTTGTAACAAATTTTACAGCTAACGGTTTGTTAGCGTTAGGGGCATCGCCTGTAATGGCGTATGCAAAAGAAGAGGTAGCAGAAATGGCTAGCATTGCTGGAGCTCTTGTATTAAATATGGGTACACTTCGTTCTGAAGAGGTAGAAGCGATGTTACTTGCTGGAAAATCGGCAAATACAAATGGTGTACCAGTATTATTTGATCCGGTTGGGGCAGGAGCAACATCGTATCGGACAGAAGTTGCGAGACATATTCCGGCTGAAATCGATTTAGCGATTATCCGCGGAAATGCAGCTGAAATAGCGAACGTTATTAATGAAAGATGGGAAATTAAAGGGGTAGACGCCGGTGCTGGAAATGGCAATGTTGTAAATATTGCAAAACAGGCAGCGGATGAATTAAATACAGTTGCGGTAATTACTGGAGAAGAAGACGTTGTTACAGATGGAGAGCGAACTATTCTTATTCGAAATGGTCATCCCATTTTAACGAAAGTTACGGGAACTGGTTGTTTACTAACTTCTGTAATAGGAGCATTTGTAGCAGTAGAAAAGGATTATGTAAATGCAGCAGTAGCGGCATTAACTTTTTATGGTGTAGCTGCGGAACTGGCAGCTGCTAAGACAGTGGAAAAGGGACCTGGTAGTTTCCAAATTGAATTTTTAAATCAGTTAGCGAATACAACTTCAGATGATATTGAGAAGTATGGGAAGATTGAGCTTATACAGTAAGGAGGGGAACTAGATGCCGCGTATTACAAAGGCTGAAATGTCTAGATTACTATCGGTATATTTTATTATGGGAAGTAACAATTGTACGAAGGAGCCACTACAAGTATTGAGAGATGCACTTGAAGGCGGTATAACAATTTTTCAATTTCGTGAAAAGGGGGAAGGCGCTTTAACGGGAGAGAAACGTATTTGTTTCGCAAAAGAACTACAGGCAATTTGTAAGGAGTATGGTGTACCATTCATCGTAAATGATGATGTGGAACTAGCTCTTGAGTTAGATGCAGATGGCGTGCATGTTGGACAAGATGATGAAGGAATTACTTCTGTTCGTGAAAAAATGGGAGATAAAATTGTTGGTGTATCTACCCATACAATTGAAGAAGCACGCTGGGCAATTGAAAACGGAGCTGATTATTTAGGTGTTGGCCCTATTTTCCCAACGAGTACGAAAAAAGATACGAAAGCTGTGCAAGGAACGAAAGGTTTAGCTCATTTTAGAGAACAAGGAATTACAATACCGATTGTTGGCATTGGTGGGATTACGATTGAAAATACCGCTTCGGTTATAGAAGCCGGTGCGGATGGTGTCTCTGTTATTTCTGCGATTAGTTTAGCGGAATCTGCGTATGAGAGTACGAAGAAGCTAATAGAGGAAGTAAGTAAGAGTTTGTAGAAAAAAGCTATGTAGTATTAAAACGCTACATAGCTTTTGTTTGTTTTTGATATTAAAAATTAGAAATAGGGAGGAGATTGTTTGAAACGGAATAGGTTTGTAGAGTTGCAAAATGAGTTGTTTCGTTTATTTGAAAAAGGGGAATTTGATGCCGTTTATAGATGCATAGATGAAACGAAAAGGGAGTTTCCTGAAAGAATGGATAAAACGAGTTTTTGGCAAGCTTGTGCATATTCAGTGGAAGGTAAGCATGAAGAGGCAATTGCTATTCTTAATGAAGCCATACAAAGGGGAATTTGGTGGAACCCATATACACTCATGCATGATGAAGATTTAAAAGGATTACAGGATAAAATAGATTTTAAGCCGATAGTCAAAAAGTGCGAAGAGATTTTGAAGGAGCATCAGATGATGAGTCAGTCAAAATTATTTACTTATGGAAATGAAAAAGCGCAGGCAGGTATATTTTCTTTACATTGGAGAGGATCAAACATAAATGATTTTGCACCATATTGGTGTGAAGAAGAAATACTACATGAGTATATGTTAGGTTTTTCTCAATCCTCACAAATATATGGAATGAATTCTTATAGCTGGGATAATCATGAGATAGCTATAAAAGATGTTATGAAAAATTTTAATGATTTTACAAATAAATATAACTTGGAAGATATCATCATCGCGGGAGCTTCTCAAGGGGGGAATATAGCAATAGAGTTAGCGTTAAAGAATATGTTAGCGACTCAAAAGTTTATTGCGGTTATACCTGCTATTCGAGATGTAGAGGCAATTGAAAGTATCGTTATATCGAATGATATAACGAATGTGAAAGGGTATATTGTCACGGGAGATAAAGATCAATTTTATGAAAACACACTTCAAGTAATGTCTATGTTCGAGAAATATAAGGTGAACTGTAAATTAATTGTGAGAGAAGGATTAGGTCATCTTTTCCCAGAGGACTTTACACAAATAGTAAAGAACATAATGGAAGAATGGACGGTTAAAAATATTTAAACAAACGTTTGATTAAAAAAGCACAAACCCTTTAAAATTTTAGGTTTGTGCTTTAATTTAAAACATAATGGAAATTAAGAGCATTCCAATTCCGATAGAAGTGAATGTTGCAATTAGGCCCGGAATCATAAAGCTATGATTTAATACATATTTACCGATGCCTGTTGTACCAGTACGATCAAAGTTAATTGCAGCAACGATTGTCCCGTAGTTTGGAATGAAGAAGTATCCATTTACTGCAGGGAACATTGCAATTAGTAAAGCTGGTGGAATACCAAGTGATAGTCCAAGTGGCATTAAAGCACGAACTGTCGCTGCTTGGCTATACAGTAAAATAGATAGAATGAATAATGTGATAGCAAATAGCCATGGTGCACTAGTCACTAAGTGCTGAATTGATCCTTGAATCATATTTAAGTTTCCGTTAAAGAAAGTATCTCCCATCCAAGCGATACCGAAAATAGCAACAACTGCTGTTGCCCCCGCTTTAAAGACGTTACCAGACACAATACTTTCTACATTTGGTTTACAGAAAATAATAATAAGAGCTGCAATAGTTAACATAACCATTTCAATTGTGTTTGGCATGGAAAGACGAGCTAACTTCCCGTCAACCATCCATCCCGGACGAAGTGCTTCAAATGAACCAAGAAGTACGACAAGGAAAGTTCCTACTAGGAACAGGATAACTGATAATTTAGCGCCTTTTGCACCCACAAATTCTTTTTTCTCTTCAAGCTTAGGAATCATTCCCTCTTTCAATCTCTTCAAGTATTCAGGGTCTTCATTTAATTCTTTTCCCATCTTACTAGCAACGAATGCAGCTACCATACAAGCGATAAAAGTAGAAGGGATACTGACTTTCAAAATATCTAATAAAGTGATTTTATAGTCGGCTAACATTGCTAAAAGTGCAACTGTTGCAGCCGATATTGGACTAGCTGTAATTGCCTGCTGTGAAGCGATAACGGCAATTGACATAGGTCGTTCAGGTCTAATTCCTGATTCACGAGATACTTCGGCGATAACAGGAAGTACAGAATAAGCGACATGACCTGTTCCTGCGCATAGTGTGAATAAATAAGTAACAATAGGAGCAAAAAATGTAATGCGCTTTGGATTTTTTCGTAATGCTTTCTCAGCAAGGTGAACAAGGTAATCCATTCCTCCAGCAGCTTGCAAAGCACCGGCAGCTGTAATTACTGCTAAAATCATAAGCATTACATCAATAGGAGGAGCTGTAGGTTGTAAGTGGAAGACGAAAACAAGTATTGCCATACCAACGCCACCCATTACTCCTAGGCCAACTCCGCCTAAGCGTGCGCCAATAAAAATGCAGAGTAGTAACGTAAGAAATTGTAGCCAAAACATGATAAACTACCTCCGAAATTCGTAAGTTAAGATATATTCGAATAGTTTAATTTGAATGAAAATTAAATGAATATCCAGAATAATCCTTGTGTTGTATACATTTTTTATTATATAACACAAGAAATGTAACATTCACGAACTTTGTTAAATTATTTCGAAAAAATAATACATTAAAACTTTATATTTACATCTTTAAATGGGTGGACATTTTAATTTTTATGTTGTAATATTTGGAAGAGAATATTTTAATTCTCATAGAACTCCCATATCGTTCAACTCGTTCAGCGAGAAAGGCAAACTTATGGAAACATGAGGACGCAAAACTACAGGGGCTAAGGTCAAACGACTATGCTAGCCAGTTACCGGACGGATAGGGTTGGTCTTGGCCGATGCTTTTTCATTGGTCTTTTTTTTATTTATAAACAAATGAGAACTGTTATCATTTATTAATAAGGTTTATATTTTAATAGTTTTACTTTATATTAAGTTAATTAAGAAAGGTGATGTTAATGAAAAAATATTGGCACAAACTATCATTTCTTCAAAAAAATGTATTGTTAACTGTGTCAGTTATTTTGACGCTTGTTGGTACTATGGGAGCGTTAAGTTTTAACATGTTTCAAAATAGTATGATGTCTATATTTGAAAGGCATTCTTTTGAAACAGGAGATACGGTGTTACATAAATTAGACGCAGAAATATTGAGAGATGTTGCAAAAGACCCAACGGCAGAAAGAGAAAAAAGAGAGAAATTAACAGAGAAATTAGATGAATCAACGAAAGAATTGAACAGTGTTGGACAAACGTATGTTGTTGGAGCGAAAAAAAATGAAAAAGGTGAGTTACAAATCGTCGGTTTGTCTACAGGTTTAGCAAATGTTGTTGAAGTAAAGCCGGGAGACTATTATAAACAACCAGATCGTTGGATGAAAGCATATAATAAAGTAATGAGCACGAAAAAAGCAAATATGACAGAAGTATATGAAGACGAATTAGGATCATGGGTAACGATATTAGAGCCAATTAAAGATGGAGAAGATAATATTGTGGCAATTGTTGCAGCTGATGTAGATGCCTCTATTGTTCCTATTACAAAGGAAAAATTCATTGTACAAGGTTTAATGTTTATTTGTATTTCTGTTTTAATTGCAACTGTTATTCAATTCTTAATTGTACGTAACGCACTTGCTCCATTGCGAGATTTACGTGAAGGATTACGCAAAGTCGGTGAAGGTGATTTAAGTATTAAATTAGAGGAAAGACCAGATGATATTGGTATTATTAATGCGTATTTTAATAATACCATCGAGAAGTTTAAAGGAATTATAGATAAAGTGAAGCAGACAGCAGAACAGGTTTCTTCATCTTCACAAGAATTGTCAGTGAGTACGAAAGAGAATAGCATGGCAGTCCAAGGAATCGTAAGTTCTATGGTTGAGTTAAGAGCTGGCGCTCAGTCACAAGAAACTTCAGTACCACAGTATTTAGGTATTGTATGTGAAATGGAAGATAAGATGGAAGAGATAACGAATGCTGCAAAACAAATGGCGAAAGAGTCTGAAGGTATGGAGCATCATTCAGTAAAAGGAAATGGTGTTATTGAACAGACGATTAATCAAATGAACATAATACAAAATACAGTACAAGATTTATCTTCTATCATTTATTCTTTGGAAACAAGATCAAAAGAAATTAGTGATATTGTAACAGTAATTACAGGTATTTCAAATCAAACTAATTCGCTAGCTTTAAATGCTTCTATTGAAGCTTCGCGTGCTGAGGAAACCGGAAGGGGATTTGCCGTTGTTGCTGATGAAGTGCGTAAATTAGCAGAGCAGACGGAAGCATCAGCAAAAGATATAGCAAAATTAATAGGGGAAACACAAGCTGAAACGGAAGAAGCTGTTGTTTCAATGCAAAAAGCTTCAAAAGAAGTAGAATCTGGAATTAAACTTGTTCAAAGTAGTGGTGCTTTCTTTGAAAAAATTTCAAAGTCAGCACAATCTGTTACAAATCAAGTTAGAGTTGTTTCTAGCAATTCAAGTGATATATTGCAAAATAGCCAAAATATTGTTCGTGTTGTAAATGAACTATCACTTATCGCAAATACGTATGCGAATAGTGGTAGTAATATTGAAGAAAGTATGAAAGAACAGGAAATGTCTGTACAAGATATTGCTGAATTAGCTAGTTCTTTAAGCTGGCTTTCACAGGAGTTACAAGAGTTAATTGGGGAATTCAAAAGTTAAATGAAATGATTATACATGCTTTTGTTTGTTCAATAAAATAAATCATGCTACAATGAAAACGAATTAAGAACCGGGGAGCCAATTGGCTGAGAGGATGTAAGTATACATCGACCCTCAACCTGATCTGGATAATGCCAGCGTAGGGAGTTACTTTAAAGTGATGTAGCATAAGTTATTATAGAATAACTTGTATACAAGGCTTTCCTACATGGTAGGAAAGCCTTTTCTTTTTTTGAAAACATATTTTGTAAAGGGGATTTTATTATGTCACAACAAGTTACAATCTCATTTTCAGTAGTACCACAAGCGAAGAATAAAGATGTGTATTCCGTTGTTGATAAAGCAATTGAAGTTGTACAACAATCGGGAGTTCGTTATGAAGTAGGGGCAATGGAAACAACGTTGGAAGGAGAATTAGATGTACTTCTTGACGTCATTAAACGCGCGCAACAAGCTTGCGTCGATGCTGGAGCAGAAGAAGTAATCACTTCTATTAAAATTCACTATCGTCCAAGTACGGGCGTAACGATTGACGAAAAAGTTTGGAAGTACCGTGATGAATATGCAAAACCAGAAGCGATCTAAAATAATTACAACAATTTGGCTTATCCTTCTCATTGCTATATGGGAAGGATCTGTTTCATTATTTAAAATTGAGCCGTGGATTTTACCGAAGCCGTCTGCAATTGTGCAAGAGCTAATTGGAATGAAAGATTTACTATTACCGAATACAGTGCAAACGTTACAGGAAGTAATAATTGGGTTGTTTTTTGCAATTATACTTGGGACGAGTATTGCTATCATTATGGATGTTATCCCTTTATTTCGGATTTTAATGAATCCGTTGCTCGTTATTTCGCAAACAATTCCCATCGTTGTGCTCGCTCCATTATTTATTATTTGGTTTGGGTACGGGATGTTGCCAAAAGTAATGGTTGTTATTCTTGTTTGTTTCTTCCCAATTGCGCTTAGCATTTTAGAAGGTTTCCAAACGGTAGATAAAAATATGCTGAAACTGTTACAAACAATGAAGGCAACGAAATGGCAAGTTTACCAGAAAGTAAAGTTTCCAGCAGTACTCCCATACTTTTTCTCAGGTTTAAAAATTGCAGTTACATATAGCGTAATGGGGGCAATTATCGGAGAATGGCTCGGTGCAAGTGAAGGGTTAGGGGTTATGCTTACGAGAGCGACAAAATCCTTTTTAACTGCTCGAGTATTTGGTGTTGCAGCGATTATCGTCATGGTGACATTATGCCTGTACTTTATTGTTGAATTTATGGCAAGAATAACAGCACCATGGATATACAGAAAGGGCGGCAGAAAATGAAAAAAGGTTTAAAAATTATGTTAGCTGCATTATTAGCAGTTGGTGTTGCCGGATGTAATCCGGCGAAGAAAGAAGAAAGTTCAAGTAAAGATAAAAAAGTAAAAGTCGTTTTAGATTGGTTTCCAAATACGAATCATACTGGCTTATATGTAGCGCAAGCGAAAGATTATTACAAAAAGCAAGGGCTTGATGTAGAAATTATCCAGCCTGGTGATAATGTAACGGCAGAGCAGATGATTGCTTCTGGGAAAGCAGACTTTGCGATAAGCGCACAAGAAAATGTAACGTTGGCTCGTGTAGAAGGTATTCCTGTTGTATCTGTAGGAGCGATTATTCAGCATAATACCTCTGCTTTTGCATCGCTAAAAAAAGATAATATGACGTCACCGAAAGATTTTGAAGGTAAACGTTATGGCGGCTGGGGAGGACCAGCAGAAGAAGCGACGTTAAAAACGATTATGGAGAAACATCAAGCTGATTTTAATAAAGTCGAAAAAATTATTCTTGGACAAACGGACTTCTTCAAATCAATCGGTCGTGATGCAGATTTCGAATGGATTTATTACGGATGGGATGGAATTGAAGCGAAGCGTCAAGGAAAAGAGTTAAATACGATTATGGTGAAAGACTTAGATTCAGCGCTTGATTTCTATAGTCCTGTTATTATTACAAGTGAAAAACATACGAAGCAAGATAAAGATTTTGTGAAAAAGTTTATGACTGCAACGACAGAAGGTTATGATTTTGCAATTAAAGAACCGAAAGAAGCTGCGGATATTTTAATTAAAGCTGTTCCAGATGTGAATAAAGAATTAGTGAAAGAAAGTCAAAAGTGGTTAAGTACAAAGTATCAAGATGATGCAAAAGCGTGGGGAGTACAGAAGGAAGAAGTTTGGACGAATTACATGAATTTCTTATATGACAACAAAGTTATTAAGAAGAAAATTGATGTGAAAGATGCCTTTACAAATGAATTCCTTCCAAGTGAAAAATGAGTGGATTACTAATAAAAGAGGTTGTAAAAGCTTTCGATGGAAAGAATGTATTAAAAAATATTAGTGCTTCTATACAAGAGGGGGAATTCGTCTCTTTTGTAGGTCCAAGTGGTTGTGGAAAAAGCACTTTGTTAAATATGATCGCGAGTGTTGAAGAGCCAACGAGTGGAGAGGTATTTTATAACGAGGAACATGTGACAAAACAAGATGTTGTAAGTTATATGCCGCAACAAGATTTATTACTACCGTGGCGATCGGCTTTGCAAAATATAGTACTTCCATTAGAAATTGAAGGAAAGCCGAAAAAACAAAGGTTAACAGAGGGAATGGAAGCATTAAAGCAGTTTGAGCTAGATGAATATGCAGACCATTATCCAGATGAACTGTCTGGTGGTATGCGTCAAAGAATTAGTTTTTTGCGCACATATTTATGTGAAAAACCAATTATGCTACTTGATGAGCCTTTTGGAAAATTAGATGCCTTTACAAAAATGGAAGTACATAGTTGGCTTTTAAACTCTTGGCACCAAGAGAAGCAAACAATCGTTATGGTTACACACGACTTAGATGAGGCAATCTTGCTTTCTGATCGCGTATTTATTTTATCTCAAAGACCAGCATCAATAGTTGGTGAGGTACAAGTGAAATTACCTAGACCACGAACGATGGATATGTTGACATCACTTGAGTTGAAGAAGGATAAGGAAGAAATTCTGAGAGTGTTAGCTCCTTATATGAAAAAATAGAAAAAGTCTTTTAACAGTTTTTGGTATAATCGCTGTTAAGAGGCTTTTTTATATAGGGGGAGAAAGATGAAATCTATAGAGAAAATGGTCGATTCATTAACAGCTGATAATCTTGAAGAAGGAAAGGTTTTATTAAAAAATCATATTTTATTAATGAAGTATGGTATGGAACGCCATGAATTAAAAGAAGAAGAAATGACAAAAATTTTAAAGTGGGTTCAAGGTCGAGATCAATTGAGAGAAGATGTTCCAGAATTACGTGATTTACATTTAGTTAAAAAGTTTCAAGCGGTATTAGATGAATTTATTCATTCTATAATTTCAAATGGTTATGTAGAAGACGCAGTAGAAATTTTAGAGAGTGTATTAAAAAGTATGGGGGCAGTCGCTCATATTGTAAAAATTATGTTTGTCGGCAAAATGACAGTTAATAGAAATTCTTTAGAAATGGTAGAAGTATTAAAGCGAGAGTGCTACAACTTAATGGAACAGCGTGCTGCTGTCGGATTACATGCTCAAATCTTTCACGTTTTAGGTTTTGTGCATTCAATTCAGTTTGATTTAGAAGAAAGATCACAGGAACATGGACGAACTGTAATAGGCTTTTTAACGGATTTTAAGACGAAGGAATTGAAATCTGTACAACAATTTCAAAACGAAGAGCATATTTCAGAAGTGAAAAATATGGTTAGTAAAGAGTATGGGATAGAATTACAAAGAAGAATTTATATTTGGAAATCGTTAACGCTCATCTTTACAAGTCCATACGCATTAGAAAAGATGTATAAAGAAATTTACGCAGAATATGAAAAAACTGAGAAGGAACAAAAGAAAAAATAGAGAATAGAATATAAGAGAGTAGTTTATACTCTTAATATAACAAATGTTAAAGGAGTGAAAGGATAAAATGACTTTATCAACTGTTCTTCAAATGGTTTTAGCTTGATATGGGAGAAGTCTGCCCATTTTTAACAAATAAGCTAAATTGAAGACAGCAGGTAAAGAACCTTAATCCTTTCTTACGATAATATGTAATGGGTAAGGTGTATTCACCTTACCCATTTTTTATATGTATAACTAAATAAGGCTTTATACTGTTGTTCTCTCTATTTAGCTTATGGATCATAAGAAAAGGAGAGAGAAAAAATGAGTATATTAACAGTAGAAAATGTAAGTCATTCATATGGTGAGAAAACCATTTTATATAATACATGCTTTCGATTATTAAAGGGTGAACATGTTGGGCTAGTAGGGAAAAATGGAATTGGAAAATCAACATTATTACGCTTGTTAACAGGAGAACTTATACATGATGATGGGAAAATTGAATGGTTTCCACATGTGAAGATTGGCTTTTTACAACAACATATAGATTTGCAAGAAGGTATAACAATTGAAGAATACTTGCAAAGTGCGTTTTCTAATCTGTATGAGTTTGAACGTGAAATGTTAAAACTTACAGAAGAGATGGCTGGAGCAGGAGAAGTAGGGAAATTGTTAGTAAGGTATGGAGAGTTACAAACTATATTGGAGAATTCTAATTTTTATCAAATTCATACAGAAATTGAAGAAGTAGCGATTGGCTTAGGGTTGTTTGAAGTAGGAATGGAAAAGGATGTTTCAAAGTTAAGCGGTGGTCAACGGACAAAGTTATTACTTGGTAAACTCCTTTTAGAAAAAGCTGATGTTTTATTATTAGATGAGCCAACTAACTATTTAGACACAGCTCATATAGAATGGTTGCAATCATATTTACAAATGTATGAAAAAGCTTATATTATCATTTCGCACGATGAAGTATTTTTGAACAATATTACGAAAGTTATTTACCATCTAGATGAGCGCACAATTAAGCGCTATGTAGGTGATTATAATAGTTTTGTGCGTAATTATGAACTGCAAAAGAAACAATTACAGGCAGCATATACGAAACAGCAAAAGGAAATTGCACATTTAGAGAGCTTCATTCAAAAAAATAAAATTCGTAAAGCGAAACAAGCAAAAAGTCGTGAAAAAGTATTAGAGAAAATGCAAAAGGTTGAAAAGGTTAACTATGTACCTCGCGCTCGTTTTGATTTTAATGTTTATACTGAGCCAGTGAGTCGTATATTACAGGTAGAGAAACTGAAAATTGGTTATGGTGAACCGTTATTTTCGGAATTGGATTTTCAAGTGAAAAAAGGGGAAAAGATTGCGATTATTGGTCATAATGGGATTGGAAAAACAACAATGTTAAAAACATTACTAGGACAAATAAAACCGTTAGGCGGTTCAGTTTCTATTGGGGAACGAGTAAAACCCGCTTATTTTGCACAAGAGGAATTTTCCTCAGAAATAACTGCACTAGAGAGAGTATGGGCAGGAAGGCCAGACATGACAAGAAAAGAAATCCGACAAGCATTAGCAAAGTGCGGATTGAAAGAAGAACATGTATTAAAACCTATTCAATTATTAAGTGGAGGAGAACAAACAAAAGTACGGTTATGCGAACTTATCGTAACTAAAAGCAATGTTTTAATTTTAGATGAACCAACTAACCATTTGGATACAGAGACTAAGAGGGCTTTACAGGAAGCGTTAAAACAATATAAAGGTACGGTTTTAATTGTTTCACATGAGCCATCTTTCTATGAAGCGTGGATAACGAAAATATGGAATATCGAAGAATGGAACGTTTAATAATATGAATAAAGAAAAGGCATTAGCTTTTATGAGCTAATGCCTTTTCTTTGTGATTAACATGATTTTCGAAAATTCTTACATGAGAATTGTATGAAGAAGCACTCTTATGGTGCGCTTATATAAGAAGGAATGTTACCGTTTTTTTATACATTATTAATTTTATATATCGTTTAAAAGAATTTTCGTTGAATTTATAGAGTCAATTTTGAATGACGTAGCAGGATGATGAAATTTCATGTAAAATAATAGTAAAAATATGTAAAGGAGGGGATAGTGTGGATGTGTTTTTGAACATTGCTGAGGAAAAAATTCGTCAAGCGATACGGAATGGTGATCTTGATAATATTCCGGGACAAGGAAAACCACTACAATTAGAAGATCTTTCAATGGTACCTCCAGAATTAAGAATGAGTTATAAAATCTTGAAAAATGCAGGCATGATTCCACCAGAAATGGAATTGCAAAAAGATATATTGAAAATAGAGGATTTAATCGCTTGTTGTTATGATGAAGCAGAGAGAAAAAAATTACAAGAAGAGTTAACAGCAAAAACACTACGCTTTCAGCAGGTAATGGAAAAGAGAAAGATTAAAGATAGTTCAGCATTTCGTATGTATCAAGATAAAGTATTTCGTAAATTACGTTAAGAGGGATAAGATGAATAAATTTGAAACGATAGAAGAATTAGCACTATATATTGAAAAACAACAATTGGTACTTCTATTTATTAAAACGGAAAATTGTGGCGTTTGTGATGTTATGCTACGGAAAGTAAACTATGTATTAGAGAATTATGATTACGTAGAGAAAGTAGAAATATTACTACAAGACATGCAAGAGATTGCAGGGCGATATGCGATATTTACAGGACCGACAATTTTATTATTTCATAATGGAAAAGAGATTCTTCGTGAATCGCGCTTTATTTCGCTTGAAAATCTAGAGAGGACTATTCAATTATTCGAGGATTAAGGGAGGCTTTTATATGGAATTTATTATTGTCATACTATTATTTGTTGTAGTTGGAACAATTGTAACAGCAGTTCGATCAAACAAAAAGAAGGTAAATCTTACGAAACAAAATAACATTCATAATTCATCTAACAGCTCATCACCATTATTTTTCTTTGCTGGATCTGATAATGATAGCTCGCACGGAGGTTCACATGATTGTGGAGGGTCTTTCGGTGGAGATAGCGGAGGCAGCTGCGATGGTGGTGGAGGCGGCGGTGATTGATGAGAATACGCCCTATAAGTAAGGGGCGTATTTCTTTTTAAACAAACGTTTGATTAGTTGGCTTACATATGCATAAAAA
This sequence comes from Bacillus silvicola, assembly GCF_050524305.1. Lineage (NCBI taxonomy): Bacteria > Bacillati > Bacillota > Bacilli > Caryophanales > Bacillaceae > Bacillus > Bacillus silvicola. The sequence continues at coordinate 733,300 of NZ_JBNGVC010000013.1, read as the reverse complement.
CAGTTAAACAAACGTTTGTTTAAATACTTTTAATATACTAAGGGGAATGGAAATGAAAAGGGAACCGAAAGTGAAAAACAAGGGGAAAGTAATGTTATTTTTATTAGCTGCGGGAGGCTTATTTCTTGTTAAATTAGGATTTAAAATTGGAATAATACATATGATTCGAACGTGGTTTGAGAATACGTTTTCTTAAATAAGGAATATAGCCTCTTGTAATAGAGGTTTTTAATTTGTTATTATTAGACTGAATGGTCGGTTTAAAGAGGTGTGAATATGAGAAGAAGTGCAGAAGAGATAAAGAAAGAAATTGCATATAAAGTAGAAAGTTTGTTTTCACAGCAGGGCTATGCAGCTACATCTATGGAAGAGATTTGTGAAATTACAGAGCGAAGTAAAGGCAGCATTTATTATCACTTTAAAAGTAAAGAAGAATTATTTTTATTTGTAGTGAAACAGCATACGTATGATTGGCTTGAAAAATGGAATGAAAAAGAGAAGTTGTATAGTACTAGTACTGAAAAACTATATGGTCTCGCGGAATATCATGTAGAGGACATACAGCAACCAATTTCAAATGCAATAGAGGAATTCTCTATGAGCCAAGTTGTAAGTAAAGAGATCTTGGATGAACTATTAGCTTTAACAAGAGAATCATATGTTATGTTCGAGAAACTAATTGAAGCAGGCATACAGTCTGGAGAGTTTCGTGAAGATAATACGCGCGATCTTATGTATATTGTGAATGGATTATTATCAGGGCTTGGAGTACTTTACTACGAGTTAGATTATAAAGAGTTGAAACGTATTTATAAAAAGGCAATAGATGTATTGTTAAAAGGAATGGCAGCTGAATAATAGGTCAGTTGCTTTTCTTACAAATTAAATTAGACCGAACGGTCGGTTTATGAAAGGGGAATGAAAATGAACGATTTATTTAAAAACCGAGCATTTATGCTCGTTATGGCGTCTGATATTTTACAACAATTTGCAATTTGGATTAGAAATATGGCTCTTTTGTATTTCATAATGGAGCGAACGAATAATGACCCGGTTTCTGTTTCGTTGTTATCAGTTATGGAATATGCACCTATTTTTATTTTCTCGTTTATCGGTGGTGCGCTAGCTGATCGCTGGAATCCGAAAAGAACAATGGTCGCTGGAGATGTATTAAGTGTACTGTCTATTATAGGAATTGTCCTGTTGTTAAAACTGGATTATTGGCAGGCTATATTTTTTGCAACACTCATTTCCGCGATTGTAGGTCAGTTTTCTCAGCCATCATCTTCGCGTATATTTAAGCGCTATGTAAAAGAAGAACAGGTAGCAAATGCGATTGCATTTAACCAAACATTACAGTCATTATTTCTGATTTTTGGACCAGTGGTAGGATCGCTTGTGTATACACAACTTGGTTTATTTACGTCACTATATAGCTTAATCATTTTATTTTTGTTATCTGCTATCGCTCTTTCATTCTTACCAAAATGGGTTGAAAAAGAGCAAGTGGTGAGGGATTCATTAAAAAATGATATAAAAGAAGGTTGGAAATATGTCCTTCATACGAAAAATTTACGTATGATTACGATCACTTTCACCATTCTGGGCTTAGCTGTTGGATTAACAAATCCATTAGAGGTGTTTCTTGTAATAGAACGTCTTGGAATGGAAAAGGAAGCAGTTCAATATTTAGCTGCAGCTGATGGAATAGGTATGTTAATTGGTGGTATTGTTGCTGCAATTTTCGCTTCAAAAGTGAACCCGAAAAAGATGTTCGTATTCGGTATGGGCATATTAGCGATATCATTTTTAGTAGAAGGGCTATCTACATCATTTTGGATTACCAGTTTCATGAGATTTGGAACAGGTATTTGTTTAGCCTGTGTTAATATTGTTGTCGGTACGCTTATGATTCAACTTGTACCAGAAAATATGGTTGGAAGAGTAAATGGGACGATTTTACCGTTGTTTATGGGGGCAATGTTAATTGGAACCTCACTAGCTGGAGGATTAAAGGAGCTGACCTCACTAGTTACCGTATTTTGTATAGCAATGTTACTTATTTTATTAGCAATAGGTCCGGTTTTACGTATGCAAATAAAGAAAGAAGATGTTGTTAATCGAGAGGAAATGACGAATTCATTGGTTTCGAAATAGCTATTGCAAGGGGGCTGAATTGCTCCTTTTTTCATGGCGATCTTTTGACAATGAAATGTACCGACTATATACTAATGTTGTAAAAACGATTTTACATGTTAGGAGAAAAGATGTGAAAAATCAAATTTATGAATTACGCACTGAGAATAATATTTCACAAGGTGCATTAGCTGATAAGTGTAAAGTTTCAAGACAGACGATAAATGCAATTGAGAATAATAAATATGATCCAAGCTTAGCGTTAGCTTTTCGTTTAGCGGAAGTATTAGGAACAACTGTTGATAAACTATTTTTGTATAAGATGTAGCGTCTTTCATAGTGGGGCGCTATAAGAAAAAGATCCTCTTCTTATGTGAAGAGGATCTTTTTCTTATAGCGTTTTAGTTTTTGGACTAGGTGGTGTAACAGATGTGTCATTTTCAGGAACTCTAGTTAATAGGAATCCACCGATAATAAACAGAACAATAATACTAAGTACACCAGCGTTTGTTTTTCCTGTTAATTGTGTTGTGACACCTACTAATACTGGACCCATAATTGCCGCGAATTTACCAAAGATATTATAAAATCCGAAGAATTCATTTGCAGATTCTTTCGGTACTAGTTTTGCGAAATATGAACGGCTAAGTGCTTGAATCCCGCCCTGAGAAGTAGCAACTAACATTGCTAAAATCCAAAAATCAAGTGTCGTTTTTAAGAAATAAGCATATGTGCAGATAATGATATAAATAATAATACCGACATATAGCATTTTTTTACCGGTAAATGTTTCTGATAGTTTTCCGTATAATAAAGCGAATGGACAAGCGACAATTTGTGTTACAAATAAGATGATTAATAGATTAGTTGCACTAATACCGAGATCTGTTCCGTAGGCGGTAGACATAGTAATAATTGTATCGACCCCGTCAATATAGAAAAAGTAAGCTATTAGGAACATAAATACAGTTTTATATTCTTTAATATTTTTAAAAGTATCAGCAAGGCGCTTGAAGCTCATTGCAATTGGTCTTGGGTGGCGTTCAATATAGTGTGTTTGCTCTACATTTTTTAGCATTGGAATTGTAAATAACCCCCACCAAAGTGCTGTTATCGCGAATGAAATTTGACTAGCGATGCCAACAGATAAAGGAATAGTTCCTTTTTGAGCAAGAATAATAAGAGCGATACAACCGATAAAAGGGATAGTACTCCCAATATAGCCTAAAGCGAAACCTCTCGTAGAAATTCGGTCCATTCTATCTTTAGAGGTAACATCTACTAAAAATGCATCATAAAAAATATTTGCTCCAGCAAAGCCAACTAATGCAAGCATATAGCATCCTAGTAATAAGTACCACTGAGATGTTGGCACAACTGCTAGCATACTTGTAAATACGATGCCAAGTCCAAAAAAGAATGTGAAAAATCTTTTTTTAAACCCTTTATAATCAGCAACTGTGCCGAGAATAGGAGCAAGTATAGAAATTAAAAGTGTAGCGAACGAGTTTGCATATCCCCAATAGGCTGTTGAAGTTGCACCAGATAGTCCAGCTTCTTTTGCAGCTGCCTTAAAGTAAATTGGGAATAATGCAGTTGTAATGACGAGCGAATATACGGAGTTCGCCCAATCGTATAATATCCAGCTTTTTTCTTGTCTGGACATTTTTTTCATATAGTGTTCCCCCTTAAATTTGTTCTACTAACAGTGTACAAAAATAAAAATTATAAAAAGAGAAACAGTGATGATTTTTACATAACTTTTACATATATACACAGTTCTTTACAATTGAAGTAAATCCTCTACAATTGATCCGTCTGTTTCACCTAAGTGTAAACCGAGTAGTCTAGCGATAGTTGGACCTTCATCAATAAGTCTCATATACGGGATAGTAACACCGCTTTTTATCCCTTTCCCAGCAGCGATAAAAATTGTTTCATAGTTAGGTTTTGTTGGAGAGTATCCATGTGTACCAAATGTATATTTTTTACTAGGCGTAACATCTTTTTCAGTAATTTCTTTTATAAAATCTCCTGTATAGTTTTCAGTGAAATAATATCCTTCACGCGCTTCTAACATAAATAAACAATTACCATCTGCACCGCAGTCTTTTGCAGCTTCATCATGAAGCATAAATTCAATACCGTTTTGTTTATTTTGAAGCAGTTCATCAAGTAGTAGCTGTACGTCTCGAATTGTATCGGTATCGTTCTTATCTTTCACATATACATAGGCAGATCCGTCACAACTTTGGCAATAGGCCTTCCAGTCTACTAATTTTCCTTTGGAATTTATAGATATAAGCCCTTTTTGATGAAATAGTACATTTAATTGAATGGCTTTGTTTTCACTTAAAGCGCTATGATCACCAAGAGCGATAATTGTACTTTCTTCGTATAGGTCACTGTCTTTTAAAGCTTGAATAATTTTCCCTAGTCGCTCATCATGTCTATGAATTGCGGCTATTGTTTCTTTTGATTCAAAGCCGTGATAGTGTCTTTGAGTGTCTAAATCGGTGAAATGTACGAACATAACATTAGGCTTTTTCGTATGGATTGTATGTACAGTAGAAGCGAGGACGAAATCATCAAGTTCAGGCTGTGACAGTCCATTTCGTATATGACCGAAACGACGATTTAAATCTAGTTGATATAGCGGACTACCGCTAAATAATGAAACTAAAATTTGATTTTGCCACGGTCTATTTGGAAAGATTTCTGGTAAATTGTAATCAATATTTGCTCTTCCAGTAACAGGCCATAGAAGGGCAGCTGTCGTTAAATTTGCTTTGCGTGCTTCATCGTATAAAGTTGTTCCTTTAATGGACTTTCGATACCAATGCCAATCTGGTGACTCACGTCCTGGTTGAAGTAATGTATTGCTGACAACGCCATGTTTATTAGGATAGTTTCCAGTAACGATTGTTGAGTGACTTGGATATGTTACAGAAGGATAAATAGGTTCCACTTTTTTTGCAATCGCACCCCTGTTTATTAATGTTTGGAAATTAGGGAGTTTTTGTAATATAGGAAAATCTAAAGCTGATAAGCAATCGAAAGATAAAATAATGACGTGGTTTGTTAATGCTTTATCCATAAAGTTCCCTCCTGATTATATAAAACCTATTCTTATATATTACTATTAATACCTAGTAATAAAAATATATTTCTAGGTGAAAATTTATTATTTATTTTCAGAAAAATTAAACATATAATTAAGTATAAGAGAATCCATGGAAGGAGGAAACAATATGGATTGGCTAGATGGATTTGGTATCTTTTATATCATTGGCGGAATTACGATTATCCTTGTATTTGCTATTTCGTATTTACTAAAGAAACGGTTTCCAAACAAACAGTTCGATATTATATTTGCACTTAGTTTAATACTTCTTTGCTTAGCATCCTTTCCGGTTACAATGATGGTAATTGGTGGATGGGAAGGAATGGGATATGGATTTATTGGTTTCTTCGTTCTACTTGGTACACTTATCGGTATGATTGCACATCAACTTGTAAAAATCACGAGAAAAAGCTACGTATAAAACTGCAAAAAATGAAAAGAATATATAAAAATGAGAAAATTAGCTATTGTTTAAAAAAAGAATTTGTATTATGATAATCAACAAATTTATTTCGTTATAACGATGAAAAAGGACTAGTACATGTTCAACCTTTTTATCAGAGAGAGAATCCGCCCGGCTGAAAGATTCTTAAAAAGGCGATATGGAACCTACCTTTGCGTTCTGTATATGCAGCGGGAATTCCCCGTTATCAAAAAGAGAGCATGCGCAATTTTTGTGCATGAATCAGGGTGGTAACGCCGGCAAAGCTCGGTCCCTATTTAGGGGCACGGGCTTTTTTGTATTTTCAAAAGGAGGAAGACGGACTATGGCAAAAGAACAAGTACAAGCGATTACGAAGATGGAAGAGGACTTTGCACAGTGGTACACAGATATTGTAAAAAAAGCAGAACTTGTTGATTATTCAAGTGTAAAAGGATGTATGATTTTACGCCCGTACGGCTATGCCTTATGGGAAAATATGCAAAAAGTGATGGATGAGAAGTTGAAAGCAACTGGTCATGAAAATGTGTATATGCCAATGTTTATCCCAGAGAGTTTATTGCAAAAAGAGAAGGATCATGTAGAAGGATTTGCTCCTGAAGTAGCATGGGTGACACATGGTGGGGATGAAAGGTTAGCGGAAAGACTTTGTGTACGCCCTACATCTGAAACGTTATTTTGTGAGCATTTTTCAAAAATTGTACAATCCTATAATGATTTGCCGAAGCTATATAATCAGTGGTGTTCAGTAGTTCGTTGGGAGAAAACAACGCGACCATTCCTTCGTACGACTGAATTTTTATGGCAAGAGGGTCATACAATTCATGAAACAGCAGAGGAATCTCAAAATGAAACATTAAATATTTTAAATTTGTATGCTGCTTTTTGTGAAGATTACCTAGCCATTCCAGTTATTAAGGGGCAAAAAACAGAAAAAGAAAAGTTTGCCGGAGCGAAGGCAACTTATACGATTGAAAGCTTAATGCATGATGGAAAAGCACTTCAAACAGGAACATCTCATAACTTTGGGACGAACTTCTCAGAAGCATTTGATATTAAGTTTTTAGATCGTAACGGTAAATGGCAATATGTACACCAAACATCTTGGGGTGTATCAACAAGGATGATAGGTGGACTGATTATGGTTCATAGTGATAACAATGGGCTTGTAATGCCACCAAAAGTTGCTCCAGTGCAAGTTGTTATCGTACCGATTGCGCAGCATAAAGAAGGTGTGTTAGAAAAGGCAACAGAGTTACAAGGGCGTATTCAAAACGTTGCACGTGTAAAAGTAGATGCTAGCAATAAAACACCTGGTTGGAAATTTAATGAGTATGAAATGAAGGGAATTCCAATCCGATTAGAAGTTGGTCCAAAGGATATTGAAAAGAATCAAGTCGTACTTGTAAGAAGAGATACGAAGGAAAAAGAGTTTATATCAATGGATCAATTAGAAGAACGCATTCCATCATTACTTGAGGAGATTCATCATTCTTTATTTAATAAAGCAAAAGTATTTAGAGATGAGAGTACTTATAGTGTGACGAATTTCGAAGAGATGAAAAAAATAGCTGATGAAAAACAAGGTTTTATTAAAGCAATGTGGTGCGGAGAACTAGCTTGTGAAGAAAAATTAAAAGAAGAAGTTGGAGTATCTTCACGCTGTATGCCTTTTGAGCAAGAGCATTTAGCTGACGAATGTATTTGTTGTGGTAAAGAAGCTAAGCAAATGGTGTATTGGGGAAAAGCGTATTAATACTCTTTTTTATAGATGATAAAAAGGACCTTGGATTGTATGATAAAATGCGATCCAAGGTCCTTTTTCATTTTATTGTTTGTATCATGTAATTTTTAGATGGAAGGATGTTATTTTTTTATTTTGCGTTTTTACGACGAATAAATAGTAACATACCAATTAGGAATGTTGAAAGACCAATTAAAATAGAAGCAGGATAATGTGTTGCAGTATTAGGTAACTTATCGCCTTGTTTTACTGAATTATCTTTTACTTTGCCGTTTTGAGAGCCGTTATCACTTTGAGAACTGCTGTCGCCTTTAACACGGTTGCCCCCCTGAGAGCCACCACCTTGAGAATTGCTGTCGCCTTTAACACGGTTGCCTCCCTGAGAGCCATTGCCGCCTTGAGAACCGTTACCACCAGAACCGTTGCCACCAGAGCCACTGCCACCAGAGCCACTGCCACCAGAACCGTTGCCACCAGAACCACTGCCACCAGAACCACTGCCACCAGAACCGTTACCACCAGAACCGTTGCCATCAGAGCCACTGCCACCAGAGCCACTGCCACCAGAACCACTGCCGCCAGAACCACTGCCACCAGAACCGTTGTCACCAGAACCGTTGCCGCTAGAACCACTGCCACCAGAGCCACTGCCACCAGAACCGTTGCCACCAGAACCACTGCCACCAGAGCCACTGCCACCAGAGCCGTTGCCACCAGAGCCGTTGCCACCAGAACCACTGTCACCAGAACCGTTGCCGCCAGAACCACTGCCGCCAGAACCGTTGCCACCAGAGCCACTGCCGCCAGAGCCGCTACCGCCAGAACCGTTGCCACCAGAACCACTGCCATCAGAGCCATTGCCACCAGAACCATTGCCGCCAGAACCACTGCCATCAGAACCGTTGCCGCCAGAACCACTGTCACCAGAACCGTTGTCACCAGAACCGTTGCCACCAGAACCACTGCCACCAGAACCGTTGTCATCAGAACCGCTACCACCGGAGCTGTTGCCGCCAGAACCACTATCGTCTTGAGAACCGCTGTTTCCTGGTGGTTTATTATTATCTTTTGAGTTGCCTTCTGCTAAATGATCGTTATTTTGTACAATTGCGTTTGTTACTGGAGAGAAGTTTTCCGTTGCTGCATTACCGATATTTAAACCACTAAAAAAAGATAAAGAGAGTGTTGATGCTAAAATGAAGATTTTCGTCATTGTTTTCCTCCTAAGAAATTAATATTCCATCTAAAATACATCCCTTTGTAATATTTCATAGGAAAAAGAGTTTTATGCAAAAAAAACTATATATAGAAAAAGGTGGTGTATTTCTAAAGAGAGAAAAGAGTTAGTGTAAACTCTTTACCTCGCTATTCGCCGGGCAGTAAGACCCCCACCTCAAAATTCAGCGAAAGCAAAGAAGTTAGGTGGGGGGCGGGCTGCCCGTAAAAGCCCGATTGGTGAGAGCTGATTAAAGTTTCACTTTATAAATAGTAGAGCAATGAGAATTTTACATTTAGTACAGTAGAGGAAGTGACAGCAGATGAAAGAATATATTGCATTTGATATTGGTGGTACACAAATTAAATATGGAATTGTTTCAGAAACAGGAACAGTACTAAAGCATAAAACAGCTCCAACAGAAATTCATTTGGGTGGGGAACAAATCATTCAAAAACTTATTCTTCTATCCCGAAAATTAATGAATGAACATACGATTTCGGGAATTGGCATTAGTACTGCGGGAATTGTTAATATTCATAAAGGAGTTGTAACGGGAGGGGCGGAGCATATTCCGAACTACGCGACTATTCCTATTATTGATAGATTGCAAGAGGTATTACAAGTTCCTGTGTCCGTTGAAAATGATGTGAATTGTGCAGCTTTGGGTGAAAAGTGGAAAGGTATTGGAAACGGAAAAAGAAATTTTATTATGCTTACTCTTGGAACTGGTATTGGAGGAGCGATTTTTATAGATGGAGAGTTATACAGGGGACATTCTTTTAGTGCTGGTGAATGGGGAAATATGTTAATAGAAGGAAAGAAGTTTGAAGAGGTCGCTTCCATTTCAGGGTTAATTCGTCTTGTGCGAAAATACAAAGGGGAAAGTGATTGGAATGGAAAAACAATTTTCGAATTGTATGATAAAGGAGATAGGGAAGTTACGCAAGCAGTTGAGGTTTTCTTTAAACATTTAGCGATTGGAATTAGTAACCTTGCTCATATTTTTAATCCAGAAATGATTGTTATAGGTGGCGGAATTACTGATAGAGGAAATCAGTTCTTAAAAGAAGTAAAAGAAGAGGTAGAAAAATATTTAAACAAAGAGATTTATAATAATTGTGAGATCAAACTTGCACAAAACGGTAATTGTGCAGGAATGATTGGTGCTATTTACCACTTCTTACATCATCATAAGTAAATTATATGAATGTTTTCATATAACTGAGAATTTATCCTTTTTATCACTAGGTAAATAATGCTACAATATAAGGGAAGAATACAATATTTTCCGCCTTGGAAAATGCTTTGTAGAAAGGAAGAAACTGCATGCCTATTATTTTAGAAAAAGGTCAAAAAATCGATTTAACGAAAGGACAACCAAAAGTAGCAAAACTACAGGTTGGCTTAGGCTGGGATCCAATTGGGCAATCAGGTGGGTTTCTGTCTTCATTATTTGGAAGTAAACCAAATGTAGATTGTGATGCATCTGTTGTTATGTTAGAAGGGGATCGTTTTTTAAACAAAAACGATTTAGTTTACTTCGGAAACAAACTTTCTACTTGTGGTAGTATTATTCATTCAGGAGATAATTTAACAGGTGAAGGCGCTGGTGATGACGAAACAATTTTCGTAGAATTACATAAAGTTCCGAGCCGTATTAATCGTTTAGTATTCGTTGTAAATATTTATGACTGTGTAAATCGTCGTCAAGATTTCGGGATGATTCGTAATGCATATATTCGCATTCAAAACCCGCAAACTGGTGAAGAATTAGCACGCTATAATTTATCGGATAATTATGCTGGCAAAACGACTCTAATTGCAGGTGAAATGTATCGCCACGGAAGTGAATGGAAGTTTTCAGCTGTTGGAGAAGGTACACAAGATAAAAACTTAAGTGAGATTGTATCACGTTATCAATAAAATAAACCGGGGAGGAATTGAATATGGCATCAATTTCATTGAAAAAAGGACAAAAAGTAGACTTAACAAAAACGAATCCAGGTCTTTCAAAAGTTCTTGTAGGACTTGGTTGGGATACGAATCGTTATGACGGACAAAACGATTTCGATTTAGATGTTAGTATTTTCTTAGTAGGTGCGAATGGTAAAGTTTCAGGAGCAGAGGATTTCGTCTTCTATAATAACCCAAAAGGTGCGAATGGTGCTGTAGAGCATTTAGGAGATAACCGAACTGGTGAAGGTGAAGGCGATGACGAATCGATTAAAATAGACTTGAAAAATGTTCCTGCACATATTGAACGTATTTGTTTCACAATCACAATTTACGATGGAGAAGGCCGTAGCCAAAACTTCGGACAAGTTTCTAACTCTTTCGTACGTATTCTAGATGAAGAAAAGAATGCAGAATTAATTCGTTACGATTTAGGAGAAGATTTCTCTATTGAAACTGCTGTAGTAGTAGGAGAGTTATACCGTCACGCAGGTGAGTGGAAATTCAATGCAATCGGAAGTGGATTCCAAGGTGGATTAGGTTCTCTATGTAATAACTTTGGTTTAGATGTAGAGTAATAGACTTATATATCCATCAGTGAAATGTATATTTACTGATGGATATATTTTTAAAGATTAAAATATAGAGGTGAATATAAATGGTTATTCAGTTACAAAAAGGACAGAAGATTGATTTAGGTAAGACAAGCCCTGGTTTAACAAAAGCGGTAATTGGTCTTGGGTGGGATATTAAATCTTATGATGGTGGATCTGATTTTGATTTAGATGCATCGGCATTCCTATTAGATGCGAATGGAAAATGTACGAAGGAAACTGATTTTATTTTCTATAACAATTTACAGTCTCCTTGTGGATCTGTTCTGCATACAGGAGATAACCGCACAGGTGAAGGTGAAGGCGATGATGAGCAACTTGTTGTAGATTTGAAAAAGGTTCCAGCAGATGTTCATAAAATTGCTATTACAGTTACAATTTATGATGGAGAAGGCCGTAATCAAAACTTTGGACAGGTTGCAAATGCATTTGTTCGCCTAGCAAATGAAGAAACGAATGAAGAAGTTCTTCGTTTTGATTTAGGAGAAGATTTTTCTATCGAAACAGCAGTTGTCTTTTGTGAATTATACCGTCATAATGGACAGTGGAAGTTTAATGCAGTAGGAAGCGGTTTCCAAGGTGGATTAGGTGCGCTTGTAAGAGCGTACGGCCTGGACGCATAGGAAAGGAAACGACATTCGTTTCCTTTTTTTGACCTTTCTATAAATCTAGCAAAGAATAGGGGATAAATGTAAGATGAGTATTTTGCAAGGAATCCTTGATACGTATGCTCAGTTTTTCGACTTGGACATGTGGATTAAAGTGTTGCAAGATCCAGTATCTTGGGGATTAATTGGTACACTTGTTGTACTTGAAGGATTGTTATCTGCTGATAACGCACTTGTGTTAGCAGTAATGGTAAAACACCTTCCGGAAGAGAAACGTAAAAAAGCATTATTCTATGGACTTATTGGAGCTTATGTATTCCGCTTTATTGCAATTGGAATCGGAATGTTCTTAATTAAATTAGCATGGGTAAAGGTGTTAGGTGCACTTTACTTAGCTTGGCTTTCAATTAAATACTTCATTGATAAACGAAAAGGTAATGCAGAAGAAGAAGAGGCTCATGGTATGAACCAAAATAGCATTCTCTTCAGAATGTTTGGTGTCTTCTGGGGAACGGTTGCGATGGTTGAGTTAATGGATATTGCGTTCTCTGTAGATAGCGTACTTGCTGCATTTGGTGTATCGAATGAAGTTTGGATTTTATTATTAGGCGGAATGCTTGGTATTTTAATGATGCGTGGTATCGCTGGCGTATTCTTAAAATTGTTAGAGCGTATTCCAGAACTTGAAACGACAGCATATATTTTAATCTTAATTATTGCGGCAAAAATGCTGTTGTCTGTCATTCATATTGAAATAAGTCATATGCTGTTCTTTATTATTTTAGTTGTAGCGTTTGGAGCAACATTTATACTTCACTACATGAAGAATTCTGGACAAGCTAAAGAAGAAGTTGCAGCTACTAAAAATGAACATAAATAATTGAAATGGGTTTGCTCGTTATACGAGCGCCCATTTTTTATAACTAAAAATAGTTTATAATAGAAGAGAGACTTTATAAAAAACGTAAATGTTTTTGGAGGTGAACTGTTGTGTTCTCACGTTTTACACTTCAACCATGTGCATTAAAAGAAGAATCAGATTTAAAGCAATTTGAAGCGCTTTTAGAAAAACGCCCACAATATGAACTGACAGAGAATGAGATGAAATTTAGTTATATAGCGACTCGTATTCTTGGTGTTCCCAATGATGTAGATGAATATTTCAATGAGCTATTTGATTATAGTGAAGCAAAAGGGATCGAGGTTTTGCATGAACGAAATTTAAATAAGGTAATTGATCCCGAAAAACTGCGCCATATTCAAGAAGTTTTTACATTACATCAAGAAGCACCGAATGGACTTACAGTAAATAGACTTGTAGCCCATTTGTCTGGAAAACAACTATTACCGCAAGTAGACAATCCTGATTTACAGCATTATATACATACGACGTTTATTTCGGTATTAAAATTGTATGAAAAACAACATAATCAATCTTTAAAAACAGAAGGGTTCCGTCGTTTCTTAATCGATATGATTAAATTAAGTGAAAATTACGTAGCGAAGTGGTTCTCTACGATTAATTATAAGAAACAAATGCCGCGTATCGTTTGGTATGGTGATGCGCAGGAAAGTCGTATATATTTCTTATATTTTCTTATTATGCTCGGTTGTGATGTGCTTTATTATCACCCGGAAGGAAAAGATGGCTTTGAGATTATTGATGAAGAGGGAAGGACTTTTATTGTGTCTCATCCAGGTCGTATTTCTCTTGAACCATTCCCAGATCGCCGCCGCGAGCGTGTTGCAACAGTAGCATATCAGGCTTCGAAAGAAATTGAACAAGTACTTCACCACGATAATTCACTACTGTACAGGCCGTGGCAATTCCGTTCATATACACCTGTAGCTCGCACGTTAAAAACGACATACGATGAACTCTTTTTAATTACGAAAGAAAAGGCGTTTGTACGCCCAACCTTCTTTGTTGAAAATAGACACATTTATATCCCTTCTTTATTTGCGAAAATATCAGGTGTTTCCAAAAATGATAAAGAATATTTTCAGCGACTAAAGGCTGTTACATCATTTGATAACAGTTTATTAATTAATACATTTCCATTTACGAAAGAACAAAAAGCAAATTTCCAATATCATTACAGAGATGCATTAGATCGCGGGGGGAAATTACATCCAGATTTAATTATGAATAGTCATTGGTGGCCACATAAACGTTTACCAGAAGGTTTACAACATGGTATTGCAGAGGCAATCATTCATACGTGCGAAAGTGAAATGTGTAAGCCAATTGCAAAAGAGACGAAACAAGATGTAGCATTGTATGTTTTTGCACAGCTTTCTCAAATCCCACCGAACATTTTAGAACAGCTTGAGAAATTTGATTATTCACAAGATGTACCGAAAATTGTTATATTTAATAATGAGAAGAGCGGAGAATTAACTCGTTCTGATGCAGTTTTATTACTATTTTTAAATCAAATTGGAGTAGATGTATTCCACTTTAATCCAACGGGAAGAAACGATATTGAACCGTATATTGAAGCAGGAGCATTTGATTCTCATTGGCTTGAAGAAGTTAATTTCGATCTTGAGTTTCATGGTTCATCAGCCTATAAAAATTTATCACAAACAATAAAAGGACTATTTCGTCCATTCTTATAAGGAAAGGGAGAATACCATATGAATAATCCAGTCGTACTAGATTCGAAAACAGAATTAAATGAGCAAACCGCACAAGATGTGCGTTTACAACTTAGACAAGATGCAGATGTGCAACGTATTTATAACGCAGTAGATATTAAAGACCAATTAGAATTAATTGAACTTGGAAAAGAACCTTCTATGGAAATTTCACGTTTTGCTGATCAAATTTTACATACAATGTCTTTATCAAAAATAGAAGACTCTGGTGAATTATTAAAACAACTTGGTAAAATTATGGACAGATTTGATAGTAAAGACTTTGCTGAAGAGAAAAGTGGTTTCTTCTCTCGCATGTTCAAAAAAGCGGATAAAATGATTGAACAAATCTTTAGTAAATATCAAACGATGGGCCGAGAAATTGATAAAGTTTATGTGGAAATTACGAAGTATCAAGATGAAATGAAAAAATCAATTGGTACATTAGATGGCCTGTATGAGCAAAACTTAAAATATTACTTAGACTTAGAAAAGTATGTAGTAGCAGGAGAAATGTTATTAGATCGTTTAAATACAGAGCTAGTTCCGATGTACGAAGAGCGTGTACGTAATAATGATCAATTAGCAGGTATTGAATTAGAATCTCTGAAAAACTCTGTTGAAATTTTAGAACAACGTATTGACGATTTAGAAAAAGCACGTATGGTTGCTCTACTTACAGCACCACAAATTCGTATGATTCAACGTGGTAACAATAAATTAATCGGTAAGATCAATACGGCATTTATTACAACAATTCCTATCTTTAAAAATGGTATCATCCAAGCTGTAAATGCGAAACGTCAAAAGCTAGTTGCAGATTCTATGGCCGAACTCGATCGCCGTACGAATGAATTACTTAAGAAGAATGCACAAAATATCGCAACGCAAAGTGTGGAAGTAGCGAGATTATCAGGTTCTTCTAGTATTAAGATGGAAACGCTTGAAGAAACTTGGAATATTATTTCGAGAGGTATGCAAGAAACACAACAAATTGAAGAGCAAAATAAACGTGAGCGTGAAGAAAGTCGCAAACGTATGGCTACATTAACAGAGAATATTAAAAAAGAATTACAAGGATAAATGGAAAGGCAATGAGGAACAATCCTCATTGCCTTTTAGTTTCTTCTAACTAATTTAATGATTTCATTCAAAACAAGCGGAATGATACTTAATAAGAGAACAAAGCCCCAATCTCGCATTGTTAATGCATGTACACCGAATATATTTGCAAGAGGTGGGATGGAGATGATACAAACTTGCATAAGAACCCCGATAAGAAGTGAGAAGACTAAATATTTATTTGTAAATAGCCCAATTGAAAAAATGGATTTCGTTCTTGAACGCAAGTTAAATGAATGAACGAGCTGAGAAAAACTAAGAACAACAAATGCCATCGTTTGAGCATGTAATAGAGCATCTTCATCAATTTTCTCTGGGAAAAGAGGAAATAAGTTTGTATCTCCGGTATAGAATTTTGCCCCGACGATAAAGGCTGCTAACGTTAAAAGTCCAATTACAACCCCGTTGAAAATAAGAAAAGGAACGCTACCACTAAATAGGCTTTCTTTCGCGCGTCGTGGCTTTTCTTTCATCACATCTGAATCTTCAGGGTCAACACCAAGTGATAGCGCAGGAAGTGTGTCGGTAATTAAATTGACCCACAAAATGTGGATTGGGCGTAAAGGTGTCGCCCAGCCAAGTAAAATTGCTAAAAATAACGTGATAATTTCTCCAAAGTTACAAGACAGTAGGAAGAGAATAGATTTTTTTATGTTCCGGTAAATATTTCTACCTTCTTCAACGGCTTTCACGATAGATGAGAAGTTATCGTCTGTTAAAACGACATCTGCTGCGCCTTTTGCGACATCTGTCCCTGTAATGCCCATTGCTACTCCAACATCTGCTTGTTTTAAAGATGGAGCATCATTGACGCCATCACCAGTCATAGAAACGATATTTCCTTTAGCACGTAATGCTTTTACGATCTTTACTTTATGCTCTGGAGAGACTCTAGCGAATACATTTAAGTGATTAATTTTGCTTGCTAGTTCTGTATCTGAAATGTTATCTAGTTCAGTTCCGATCATAATTTCAGATTTTTCTTCAGCGATACCAAGTTCTTTGGCAATTGCAAAGGCGGTATCCTTATGATCGCCAGTAATCATAACTGTACGAATACCAGCTTTTTTACACTCTGTAATGGAATCTTTTACTTCTGTACGTGGTGGATCAATCATACCGACAAGACCGATAAAGATGAGGTTTTCTTCGAGATGATTTATATCTACATCGTTCGCATTATGTTGTTTAAATGCGAATGAAAGTACTCTTAAAGCTTCTTGAGACATTGACCCGGCAGCTTCTAATATTTGATTTTTATCAGCATCTGTTAGAACTTCGATTTTACCGCTTTTAAATATGTGGGTACATCGAGGTAAGAGTTTATCAATAGCACCTTTCGTCATGCTATAGTAGCTTTCATCGTATGTATGCACGGTCGACATCATTTTACGATCTGAATCGAAAGGCAATTCGTTAACGCGTTCATGTATTTTTTCTAAATGATCCTTTTGCATGTTAAAAGTGTTTCCAGCAACGAGAAGCGCAATTTCAGTCGGGTCTCCAGTTTGTGAGTCATTATTGTAAGACGCATCATTACATAGCACCATATTTTCTAACAATAGACGTTGCGCATCATTATTTACATTTAGATTTTCTAAATGATCGTATGTGTTATCACTATAAAAGTGAGTAACAGTCATTTTATTTTGTGTTAACGTACCTGTTTTATCTGAACAAATAATTGTGACAGAACCGAGAGCTTCAACAGCTGGTAGTTTACGAATAATAACATTTTGTTTAATCATACGCTGAACACCAATTGCAAGAACGATGGAAACGATAGCTGGTAAGCCTTCTGGAATGGCTGCAACAGCTAAACTAATTGCAGTCATAAACATTTCTAACGTATCTCGTCCTTGTAAAAAACCGATGAGAAACATAATGACGCAAATAGCTACAGCGACAAAGCCTAAATATTTTCCTACCTGTGCTAAGCTTTTTTGAAGTGGTGTCATATCATCGTCTGCTTCATGTAAAAGGGTAGCAATCTTACCAATTTGTGAGTGCATCCCAGTTTCAACAGCAACGCCGACGCCACGTCCGTATGTTACTAGCGTCGACATAAAGGCCATATTTTTTTGATCGCCTAATGGTACTTGCTCATCACTTTGCATGGAAGGGTGGTAGATTGCATCTTTATCGACAGGGACAGATTCACCAGTTAGGGCAGATTCTTCAACCTTTAAATTAGCAGTTTCGATAAGCCGTAAATCACATGGTATATATCGTCCGGCATCAAGCATAACGATATCACCTGGAACGACGTACTCAGATGGGATTTCTTTAAGTTCGCCGTCTCGTTTTACGATAGCTTTAGGTGTCGCCATTTTCTTTAGTGCTTCTAAAGCTTGCTCGGCCTTGGATTCTTGGATGACACCAATAACTGCATTTAAAATAACAACGAGCGCGATAATACTTGCATCGGCCCATTCACCTACAAAGGCGGAAATAAGGGCAGCAATAATAAGGACGTATACGAGGACGTCGTTAATTTGGGAGAAAATGCGTTGCCATAAAGTACGTTTTTGTTTTGTTGTTAATTCATTAGGGCCATATTGCTTTAAACGTTCATTTACGATTTCATCTGTTAAACCGTGTTGTTCATTTGTTTCTAGATCGATTAATGTTTGATCTTTCGTCTTACTGTACCAATTGCTCATAAGTAAGCACCCCCAGTAAAAACAGTTAGCAATGGTAGTGTGGCAATTTTTTTAGAGTAGTATGTATGGAGAAAAAAATCTAAGATGAGGTTCTACTTTCATTGTACAGTATTTTAGAATGTGATGAGGAAAAGCGCAGAGTTGTCATGAATTTGTTGAAATTAAAAAGAGCCTCTATTTATGAGGCTCTTTGTTATTTTTTAATTAATGTACCTAACTCTTCTGTAATAGCTTGCATTTCACTAATGCTAAATGTTTCACGTTTCATAACATGCTCATAAATGTCACGTAAGTCCTCGTACATTTCTTCGTTAAAGCTAGCTGCTCTCATTGCCCCAGCATTAACCATGCGTAGTTTTTCTTTAATAGCTTCTACCATGTATTCAACGTTTTCTTCTGATTTTACGGATAAATCCACCGAAGTGTCCCCCTTTAAAATAACATAAGGATATCTTAACATTTTTTATCATTTTCGTTAATGAAACTTTTCAATCCTATTAAATTAGTAGGGATTTCCTTTATAATTAATAATTGGTTGTTTATACTATAAGTATATATAAAGAAATGCACCAAGAAGGGAAGAAACAAAAATATGGTCCAAGTATTGTTTGTTTGTCTTGGGAACATTTGCCGTTCTCCAATGGCAGAAGCGATTTTTCGAGATTTTGTCGTAAAAGAGGGACTCGAAGAGAAAATTGTCATTGATTCTGCAGGAACTGGAGATTGGCATATTGGTCATCCACCACATAAAGGAACACAAAAAATTTTAAAAGAAAATGAAGTCGCTTTTGAAGGAATTAAAGCAAGGCAAGTAGAAAAAGAAGACTTAACAAAGTTTGATTATATTATTGCCATGGACAACAAGAATATAGCAGATTTAAAAAGTTTAGGTAAAACTGGAGGCTATATTGGTATGCTGTCCGATTTTGTTCCAGACGGTGGCTGGACAGGCGTTCCTGACCCTTACTTTACAGGGAACTTCCAAGAAGTGTATGACCTTGTAACAGAAGGGTGTGCAAAGCTATTAGCTTTCATTCGAAATGAACAAGGAATATGAGGAAGCTTAGAAAGAAATACTTTCTAACATAAGAAATGAAAGGGTGAAGGAATATGGCAAAGAAAAATAATATTGCTCGAAATATTGCGATTGGTGTAGCTGCAGGTGTAGCTGTATCTATGTTAAAGAAAGAAAACCGTGAAAAAGTAAAAAATACGGCAGAAAAAGCAAAAACAAAGATGATTGAAATTGGTGAAAATGCGAAAATCAAAGAAAAAGTGCAAACTGTTACAGATAAAGGACGCGAGCTTGCTGATTTCAATGTAGTGAAAGCGAAAGTAGCAGAAATTAAAAAATTGACGCCGTCTGTTGTAGAAACGTTAAAAGAAACGAAAGAAATTTTTAGTAAGAGAAAAGTTGAGCGAGAAGAAAAGCCAGAAACGATTGAAATTCAAGCTGTATCTCCGAAGGTAGATGAGCTTAAAGCAGAAGAAGAGCCGGTAGTTGCTGAAGATGGCGGTATGAAAGAAGCGCGTGAATTATTTATGAAAGACTCAAATGCAGAGGAAAAAAAAACTGAAGCGTACATTGAGTTAAAGCAAGATAAAGAAGAGAAGAAAAGCGTTTAAACATATATGAGAAAAATTTTAGAAAAGGTGAGAAGAAATCGCACTTATTCGTTTGGAAAAGATTTATATGACCGGACAATGCGCGATGATGTAGCGGGCTTGGCAGCACAGCTCGCTTATTTCTTCTTGCTTGCAATTTTTCCTGGGCTCGTTTTCTTAATTACGCTTCTTGGATTTATTCCCATTCAAACAGAGGATGTGCTTAGTTTATTAGAGGTTTATGTACCAGATGATGCGATGAACTTAATTGAAGTAAACGTAGATAAAGTTGTAAATCAGCAAAATGGTGGTTTATTATCATTCGGTTTACTATCGATGTTATGGTTTGCTTCAAACGGGGTGAATGCGGTTATGAACGCTTTTAACCGCGCCTATGATGTGAACGAAACACGATCTTTTATTAAAACAAGAGCGTTATCAATTGTGTTTACATTAGCTATTATTTTTATGATTGTCTTTGCTTTAATTGTCCCGGTATTCGGACAAGTTATTGGAGCAGCGGTGTTTAAAGCGCTCGGTTTATCAGATAGTTTTTCTTACGTGTGGAGTATTACGCGGTTAGTAGCGAGTTTCTTCGTTTTATTCGCATTGTTTAGTTTTTTATATACATTTGCACCAGATCGAAAGTTAAAAAGAAGAGAAGTCATTTCAGGAGCAACATTTGCTACTGTAGGATGGATTGTGGTATCGTACTCATTTGCTTATTATGTAGATAAGTTTGCGAATTACGCAAATACATATGGTGGTCTCGGTGGTATTATTATTTTAATGTTATGGTTTTACTTGACTGGGTGGGTAATTTTACTTGGCGGTGAAATTAATGGCTTACTCCATCATTATAGAACGGGTGACAATAATTCCCGTAATGAAAAGTGAGCTCTTGTTCCATAATAAAAGGGAACAGGGGGGATATTTCATGAGTAATAATAAAAAGAATCACAACAATAAAAATAACAATAAACAAAAGAGCAGTTCGCATCCAAAGCATAAAACGAGTAGTAGTGCGAACGGGCATAATAGCTACCATTAGAAAAAAACGGGTCCTCTATGAGGGACCCGTTTTTATTTGTTTCCTTTTAATAATCGTAAGCCATTCAAAATGACAAGAATCGTACTTCCTTCATGCCCAATAACACCGAATGGAAGAGCTAAAAATTGCAAGAAGTTTGAACAAATCAGCATTGCAATTACAGCTAGCGAAAAGATTACATTTTGCTTCACAATACGGTTCATTCGTTTTGATAAACGGATTGCTTGAGAGAGACGAGATAATTCGTTCTTCATGAGAACAACGTCTGCAGTCTCTAATGCTACATCTGTTCCTTCACCCATTGCCACACCAATACTAGCAGTAGCGAGCGCAGGTGCGTCATTTATACCGTCTCCGACCATTGCTACTGTACCGTACTTTTCTTTTAACTGCTTTATCGTTTCAACTTTCGTTTCTGGTAAACATGATGCGTAATATTCTTTTATATTACTTTCATTGGCAATTGCTTTTGCTGTTTCTTCATTATCACCAGTAATCATGATTGCTTCTACACCAATGCTTTGCAAATCACGAATAGCGGCTATTGTTTCTTGGCGAAGGGTATCTTTTAAAGCGATCAGTCCAAGAATACCATCCTCATCACTAATATAAACGACAGTTTTTCCCTCTTTTTCAAGTGAGGTAGAAATGCCATTATGAAATGTTTTTGTTTCTTCTCCGATAAAATCAGCTTTACCAATTTTATAAGCGTTGTTTTCTAATATTCCTTTTAATCCAAAACCAGTTACATCTTCAACGTTTTCTGGTTTTTTTATCGTAATGTCGTAAGCATGTTTTGCATATTTAACAATTGCTTCTGCTAAAGGATGTGTAGAGTGACTTTCAATCGCTGCTGTAATAGAAAGTACTTCACTTTCTGCTATGCCTTCTCGAACATATACATCTGTTACAGTAGGTTTTCCTTGTGTTAATGTTCCTGTTTTATCAAAGGCAATCGCCTTTACTGAAGCTAGACGTTCTAAATGAATACCACCTTTAAAGAGAATACCATTTCTCGCTCCGTTTGAAATTGCTGATAAAGTTGCTGGTGTAATGGCTGCAACTAGCGCACAAGGAGAAGCGACTACAAGTAAGATCATAGCGCGATAAAACGTTTCATTCCAGCTCCAATCAAGTAAGAAATGAGGGACGAACATCATAAGCGCAACAACGAGTAGTACACCTTTTACGTATGTTCCTTCAAATTTTTCGATGAATAGTTGTGATGGTGATTTTTCGCTTTGTGCACTTTGAACGAGACGAATAATCTTTTGGAATAATGTTTGATCGCTCGGTTTCGTAATTTTAACTTCGATAGCACCACGTAAATTTACAGTGCCGGCAAATACTTCATCGCCGAATTTTTTCTCATTCGGAATAGGTTCTCCTGTAATAGCTGCTTCATCAATATTTGTTTCACCATTATGAATTGTGCCATCAGCAGGAACACGCTCACCTGGCTTAATTAAAATAATATCGTTAATTTCTAATTGTCCAACGGGAATACGTTCCTCAGTTCCGTTGGAAATACGTAATGCTTCTTCCGGTTGTAGATCAAGAAGCGCTGAAATTTCTTTTTGGCTTTTACTTAATGTATAAGATTCCATTGCTCCACTTAATGCAAAGATGAAGATTAAAATAGCACCCTCTGCCCAGTAGCCAATAATTGCAGCACCGATAGCTGCAAAGAGCATGAGCATTTCAACATTTAGCTCTTTCTCTTCAATTGTGTCTTCGATACCTTCTTTCGCTTTTGCAAATCCTCCAACTATATAAGCAAGGATATAGAAAGTAATACCTGCACTTATTGCCTCATTTTTTGTGAATAACCAACCAGCTAAAATGAAAATACCAGATGCGATTGCAAATATAAGTTCATAATGTTTCTTTAATGTGTCCCATAAAGAGGGATTGGGAATATCTTTTTTTTCTTGTAATGTTTTTACTTCTGAGTTCATTAATACTCGCTCCTTCCGAATTCTTATTGAGAAAAAGAATCAAAATCGAAACCCCTATAAAACGACGAAAGCTGCCATCCGTAACGGATAGCAGCATTTCTGTTGAAACTGATTTTAATAGTTATTAAGTTGTAATTATTCTACAGTATAGCATATGTTTTTATGAGATGATATGTTTTTGTTTCTATTATAAACGGAAAACTTGTGTTTTTGCACTTCCTTTGGTATATATGAATATTGTTCATAAAAAGATCGGAAAGGAAGACAGCAAGTTGAAGACAGAGAAATTTTTCACCCATCCGATTGGCGTATTTATTGCTGCAATAGTAGCAACCTTTTTATGGGGAAGCGCATTTCCCTTTATTAAATTAAGCTATGTTGAACTTGGAATTCAGCCACAAGAAGTCGGAGAACAAATATTATTTGCGGGTTATCGCTTTTTCTTATCTGGTGCAATGCTCTTATTATTTTTTAAAGCGTTAGGAAAAGATATGCAGTTCAAAAAGGGAACAGGGAAGCAGTTAGTTCAAATTGGTTTGTTCCAAACTTTTCTTCAATATATATGTTTTTATATTGGAATGAGTTACAGTTCAGGAATTGAAGGAGCGATTATTTCAGGAACATCATCATTCTTTCAAATTTTACTCGCGCACTTTTTATATAAAGATGATGCTCTAAATATGAGAAAAGTAATTGGGGTATCTATCGGTTTTTGTGGTGTGATTTTGGTGAATGTACCGAGTGATGGAAGCTTATCATTCCACTTTGGAATAGGTAGCTTATTACTTCTTGGGGCAGCAATGATGTATTCGTATGGAAATATACTAGCAAAAGAAGGTAGTAAAACGTTAGATATTGGGTATATGACAGCATACCAAATGATTTTTGGATCAATTGGGTTACTATGTATAGGGGCATTTCAAGTTGGAGTAATACCATTTACATTTAACCTACATGCAATACTTATGCTCATATATTTATCGTTCTTATCGGCAGCGGGATTTTGTATATGGAATACAATTATGAAGTATAACAAAGTAGGAAAAGTTTCGATGTATATGTTCTTTATACCAGTGTTTGGTGTGTTACTATCCAGTCTAATTTTAGGGGAAGCAATTCATTCCTTTGTACTATTTGGATTAGCATGTGTTGCAGCGGGAATTATTGTAGTAAATCGTGCTCCGGCTAAACAGAAAATTGAGCAAGAAAAACAGGTAGCATAGAGAACAGAAAAACGATTAAAATGGAAGAACAGCACTGTTCTTCTTTTTTTTACATAGAAAAAGGAAAACGTGCTATATGTAACGAAAAAAAGATAGAAAAAGCATTTATTGAGGAGAACATATTATGAATGTACTTTACATTGTGTTAGTCGGGCAAATTATTCTTTTTTTAATGGGAGCAATTTATGCAATAGGACAGACGAAAAGAACGAGAAATAATATGCCGTTGCCGTTAGTGGTTCGTCTTATTCTGAGTTTTTCTTTAACTGGTAGTGCAATTTGGATATGGTTACAAGATCCGTCGGTAGAATACAGTACATGGGTTGCACTTGGTATGACTTTATCAACTATAGGAGATTTATTTATGGCAGGATTGATTCCAATTGGTCATCGATTAATTGGAGGAATGGTTACTTTCGCTCTTGCACATTGCTTCTATGTGAAAGCATTTTTACAAACAGGTATTTCATGGAATGGTTTTTGGATTGGTTTACTCGTATACGGACTCTTTTTAATTATAGGATGGTTCTTTTTTATCCGAAATGAAAAACAGGATAAATTATTTACGATAGGGGCTCTAATTTACGGTTTGTGGGTCGGAGGAATGGCTTGTTTTGCATTCGCCTTATATTACGAGAATACAGGAATATGGTGGGTGCCAGCACTTGGTGGTTTATTGTTCGTGATTTCTGATTTTATTATCGGTGTTACAGATATCGGGGGGCGCAAACTGAAGTATGAACCACTTTGGATTTGGTTTACATATGTCGCAGCGCAGATGTGTATTGTATATGTAGGATTATAAAAAGATACTCTCAAAAATAGTAGATAGGCTATTTTGAGAGTATCTTTTTTATTACTATGCTACTATATTTTTCTGTTTGATTTATGTAGTACTTTATATTTTCTAAGCATGAATTTAATAGAAAAAGTCCCGCTTGGTAGATAGGGGATATAGTATATAAAAATAGCAAATTTATGAGAGTTATTATTTTTATATTTGTAATATTCTAATGTTGTAATTCAGAATTTTGTGGAAATTAATCGGTCGGAGTACTTATAATAAAAATAAAAAGATGATGAGATGGTGGAATGATGCAAAAGAAAAAACGTTTGCGTGAATTCTTTGAAATAATTGCAATAGCATGTTTATTAGTGTTTTTGGCAAAAATCTTTTTGTTTTTTCCTACGACTGTAAAAGGAGCATCGATGAGGCCGACGTTACAAGATGGAGATAAAGTAATCATTAATAAACTTGCCAAGAAATTTGAAAGTTATGAGAGAGAGGATATTATTGTCGTGAAGACAGATAATTTTTACGTGAAGAGAGTTATTGGATTGCCAGGAGATGTAATTGAGATGAAGAATGATCAATTATATGTTAATCATCAAGTGAAAAACGAAGAGTATTTAAATAATAATAAAAAACAGGCAGAAAAATTACTTATCAATTTAACTGAAGATTTTGGACCGATTACAATTCCTAAAAATAAAATTTTTGTGATGGGAGATAATCGTTTAGTTAGTAGGGATAGTAGGAACGGCTTAGGGCTCATTGATAGAACAGAAGTATTAGGAAAGCTCATGGCGATATATTATCCATTTGAACATGTGAAAATTGTAAATTAAAAATAAGAAAAACCAAGCGAATTAGTTGCTTGGTTTTTCTTGTTTAAACAGTTGATGTTGTATTTATCCCGCATCCACTGCCCATAAACGCCCGATTGATGCGGGCTAATAATCAGTGGGGGATGAACAAAAACCCCACTGATTAAAGTTTCACTTTATTGTTTCTTGTGAAGCGATAGTTTCAATATTTAACATGAATTTTTTTTGTAACAATTGCAATTTAAATAGTGTTAAAGGATCATGATAAGTTTCTGGATTGGTTCTTAGCTTTGTTAATGTTTGCTCATCTTCTTGTATTTCAAGTTGGGCCGCTTCTACAGTTTGTTTCAATATGCTAAGAGGGTCTTTAAAGAACATCATGATATCACGTTCTAGCGCACCTTCAAATACTTCAAATTGAAGGAAGAATTGTTTTGAAATCATCTGAGCAACTTCTGTATAATCTTCTGTTTCAATATATTGTTTATATTTATTTGATAGCATAGATTGGTTTTTTTGCATATTACCGAATAATTTCCCTGCACTTTTTAAGAAAAATTGTGTTGGTGTAAAGCGTAATAAAATATTGATGTTAGCCACT
The DNA here is from genome assembly GCF_050524305.1 of Bacillus silvicola. Lineage (NCBI taxonomy): Bacteria > Bacillati > Bacillota > Bacilli > Caryophanales > Bacillaceae > Bacillus > Bacillus silvicola. Next base: position 706,989 of record NZ_JBNGVC010000013.1, on the reverse strand, counting down.
GTAATTCTGTTCGTCATTCTTGCAACATCTCTATCCCAGTCATCTAGTAATTTGAAATCGCAAGGAAGTTTAATACGCTCTTCCTCATAGAGTTTATTAAAGGTATCGCCCATTTCATCTAAATAAGCCTGAGCTTGGATGAATTCATTATGAGCAGTTTCAATCCACTCTTGAATAGACTGAGTAAACTTAGGAAGAAGCACTTGCTGTACATGCTTTTGAATTCTTTCATTCATTGCTACATTTAGTTCTTCATGGACTAATTTGAAATCACTATCTTCTTGAACGAGATCAGAGCAACTCTGCAACAATTCAGGGATTTGAGAATGTATATCCCGCGTAATCTCTTCTTTCGTTAAAAGATAAGATTCTGTAATAGAACGAATTTTATCTTTTTGGATGGCAGTAAGATTATTAATAAAACCATCAAGTTTCACTAAAATATGCTTATTCCAGCGGACTGATTTCACTAACGTATTTTCTAATTCCACACGTTCATTTAAAAGGTATGCAATTGTTTTTTGGATAAACCATAATAATTTTTCAATGCGTTCTTTTTCCACGTTACGCTGAGTAAGGTTAGAAAGAATAGAGTCTGTTACATTACCTAGCTGTTCACTACTCTCTTGGGAAGGAGAATAAGGGAACAATTGTGCTTCAGGGAAATGTACGAGTATTTTCTTTTTAATGTTGTTCGTGATGTTTTCGCTAGTATTCGCATCAATTGTTTGTAAGATGAATTGAATCTGTAAATTAGGTACTTGCTCACGAATATATAGTAATGTATTGAGCTCTTCATCATGTAATGGTGAAGCTGAATTTAGTACATAGATGAGACTATCTGCTGCCTGTAAGTATTCGAAATGAGAGCTGTTTTTGTCAAGTTGTCCATGCATAGTAGGTGTGACAAGGAATGAAAACTTATTTTTTCGTAAAAATCTACTTGGTAATTTAACTTCAATACATTTTTTTTCTAGTTCTGACTGAGAAGGTACCGCCAGTATGTTATGAAGTTCGTCAAAGTTTGGTATATTTCGTATATCTAGCTCTGTAAGCTCAGTTATTTCAGTTTGACTATCATCTTTAAATGTAATTGCAGTTGTTATAGTCTCATTTAATATATTTTCGCCTAGTATAGAGTTAATAAAGGCTGATTTATCATAATCGCTAGCTCCTGCTACTAGAAGTTGTGCAACGTTTAAATCGTATAACTCACGAACAAGTAGTGTGAATTGATGACCTAAATCTACATCATTCTTCTCAGCCCATACAGCAATCGTTTCAAATAATGTTGATACGTCAGCCATATCAACATTTGAATGAGCTGATGCATTTGAGAGTAAGGCACCTGCACTTTTTACAAGTAATGATTCTAGGGTTGTCGGTGAAACTTCATTCCATGCTAATACTGCTGCGGAGACAAGTAAAGAATCTTCCGCTTTTGTTAAACTAAACCAATTTGTTAATAAATCTGGTACAAGTCCTTGTAATTCGTGCATGAAATGTTGTCCAGTAATCAATTCGAAGTACGTCTCTTGATAGCGAGTAGAAATTTCATTCCAATCGTCATTAGCATCTACTTCAATATGTAAGAATAAGTGATTTATTGTTTGAATCCAAGGTAGATGGAATGATTCATTTTCATAGCTATTCCAAAGTGAAATAACAAGTTCTTTAAACTGAACTTGATCAATAGCGTATAAGGCTTTTAAAGATTCATAGAAATACTCAGGTTTTATTTTGTTGGTAAAGCCTCTGTTTACATAATTGATTAAAGTATCAAACCAGTGTAATGATTTTGTTCGAATTCCTTCTTGAACAGCGAGTTCAATAGCATTATTCCAATCTTCTTGTTTTTCATAGAATGATCGAGCGATTGCAGTAATATTTGGATAGTTCGGTTGAAACGCAACAGCTTCACTAATCGTCTTAAATGCTAGACCTAAACGATTTTGCTCGATATAAAGAGAAAGAAGTTGTAGGGAAACTTCCATCGTAAGAGTTGTATCTTCTGTTTGGATAGATGTATAAATTTCTTCTGCTTTTGGTAAGAAATCTAATTCGAAATAAGCATCTGCAATATTCTTCATGGCCCAGAGAGCAAGTTCATTATTTACTTTCTCCCATTTGAATATAGCGGCTTCAAAGTCTTTAGTTTGAAAATAAACTTCACCTTGTGCAAAGCGAATATTAGATATATTGGAGAATTCATTTTTCGATTCATTTATATATGCTTCACCGAGTACTTCCGTTACCGGGATGGAAGGGTCTTCTGTTAAAAATGTTTTATAGTAAATCTTTTGGATAAATTGTTTTTCAATGGTCATGTTCGTTCCCCCTGTATAATTTAGAAAAATGATGTTGTATGTAAAAGGGTGCGTGTTACTCTAATAGGTAGAAGTTGCATCATATAGACCAAACTATGTTTTTGCTAGATATATCATTTTTCCTGAGAGTTAAACCGTTGCAAAAAGTAACTTTCCTTTATTGTAACAAAAAAATAAGCCTATGAATTTTTATTTTTTAATCCTGCTATTTGCGGGCTGTCCGTAAAAGCCCGATTGCTGTGGGCTAATAATCAGTGGAGATGGACAAAACCCTACGGATTAAAGTTTTACCTTATCTCTGTTAAAGGAATGAATAGAAGTAGAGTTCAATATAAAAACACTGTATATTGAATATGTATACCATGTTTGCCTTAAAGATAGAACGGGCACAATATGGAATAACGATCGTGCATAGGATGTGTCTTCCGAATGGAACAACATGTTGGCGAGTTAATCGCACATTATGGGTATTTTGGAATTATTATAGCTTTAGCTGGTGGGATTGTTGGATTACCGATACCGGATGAGTTTTTATTGACTTTTATCGGTTATAATATTTCAAAAGGAGTTATGTCAGGAACAGCTGCATTTTTAAGTGGAATGGCAGGTGCGATGATTGGTATTACATTAAGTTACATCTTAGGTTTAAAACTCGGGCTCCCTGTTTTAAAAAAATACGGTCCGAAAATTAGAATTAAAGAACATCATATTGAAAAAACACATATCTTATTTGAAAAATACGGTCCGTTTCTTTTAATGATTGGCTACTTTATACCGGGAGTACGTCACCTAACAGCATATTTTGCTGGGGTTTCGAATTTAACATGGTGGCGTTTTTGTCTGTATGCTTACGGTGGTGCACTAATTTGGATAAGTGTTTTTATTGGCCTAGGTTGGAAACTAGGAGAGAAGTGGCGCTTCGTTGAGTATAGTTTACATCATTATGGAATGTGGATTTTATTTATTTCGGCAATTGTAACATTGATTGTGTGGATTTACATAAGGAAAAGAAAAAACCGCTAATAATAGCGGTTTTTTAGCTGAAAGCAACAAATAATACACCAGCTGTAATAAAGACTACACCAATACCAGTCATAAAGTTTAACTTTTCCCCCAATATAATCATTGCGAGAATAATGGAAAATACTACACTTAATTTATCGATAGGTGCTACTTGTGAGACTTTTCCTGTTTTTAGTGCAAGAAAATAAAATAGCCATGACGAAGCACCAGCGATTCCACTTAATGTGATAAATAGCAGTGCTTTTTTATTTAGGAGGACATCACCGATATTTTGAAATTTACCTTGTATAATAATAACCCCTACCATAAATAATGCCATAATAATAGATCGAATAGTTGTTGCAACGTTAGCATCGATTCCATCTAAGCCAATCTTTCCAAAAATAGATACGAGGGCGGCAGCAATTGCTGATAATAGTGCGAATAATAGCCATGAACTCATAGTGAAATTCCTCCAATCTTACATTATTATACATGAAAATCATTCTCATGTATAAAAACGAAACAACCCCCCACTTTATATTTTTAATAAGGTGGGGGGTTATTATACTACTCTGCTATTTCTTCATATAAAAAGTACGTTACATTATAAATATGCTCTACTTCATCATCCGTCATAAATAATAATTCGTCACGTTCAATCCCTTTTTTCTTTTCAATAAACTCAATCATGTTTTTTCGTTCTTCTCTTTTCATCAATTTTTATTTCTCCTCTCAATCTGTTTTAATACAGTTTATTTAAGTTACTTCTATTATATAACAGAATCTTTAGAAAGTTCCACCTATTTTATTGTTTTTTTCAGAAGAACCTTTCGACAAAACAAGCCCACCTAAGGGGGCTTGTTTTTATTTTATAGTCGTAAAAACTCGGGCTCGGTCGTACCAGCACCATCGATGTAATAAATTGTGTCGGGATTGATTTTAATTAGTACATAATTAGGATCTTCCGCACCGAGTAACCAGCGTTTTAAGCTATTAGTCCAAAACTTGTTTTTTAACGTTTGATCTTCTTCAATGGAAGCTATACCTTCAACTTCAATGTAATCTTCATCTAATTTCTTTCCCTCTCGCCCAAGTAGTACATGTACATTTGGATTCTTTTCGATATCTGTTATCTTTTTTGAATTTCGATCTGTTGCAACATATAGTACAAAATCTTCGTGGAAAAACATCATAAAGGCACCATGTGGCTTATCGTTACGTACAGTAGATAATACGCCAGTACGTTGACCTTGAATAATAGTTGCGATTTTTTCTTTTAAGTGCATATTTTTAACCCCTTTTCATAATTTATAATTTTCTCCGTTTAAACAAGATAATTTAAATATCTTTCATACTGTTTTCTTCAATCTGATTTTTTAAACACAATTGTGATGAAATCGGACAAGTTAGGAGAAGAATAATATTAATGATGAGGAGAAATACATACGATGGAAGGATGGAAAGCATGTTTAATAAAATATTTCTTATAGTAGCGCTTATAGGTGTACCACTTTCTGTACTCGGGAAAACAATGCATTGGCCTCAAACAATTATGTTTGCTGTATATTGCATTACGATTATCGCATTAGCGGGGTTTATGGGGAGAGCAACAGAAAGTTTAGCAATTGTCTCTGGACCTCGGATAGGTGGATTATTAAATGCAACGTTCGGTAATGCCGTTGAACTTATCATTTCAATTTTCGCACTTCAGGCAGGATTAATTGAAGTAGTGCTAGCATCTTTAACTGGTTCTGTACTTGGAAACTTACTATTAGTAGGAGGGCTATCCTTCTTTATAGGAGGCCTTAAATATAAAAGACAAAGCTTTAATGTTTATGATGCAAGGCATAATTCAGCTTTATTAATATTTGCTGTTGTTGTAGCCTTTGTTATTCCAGAGATTTTTTCAATGAAGATGGATGCTGGAAAGACGTATCAATTAAGTATTGGTGTTTCTATTATCATGATTCTTATGTACCTTGCTGCATTGTTATTTAAGTTAGTTACGCACCGTGGTGTATATCAACATAAAAGTGATGAAGTAGCACATGAGGAAGAGCCAGAGTGGTCCAGAGGTAAAGCGTTACTCATTTTAGCGATAGCAACACTTGCAGTTGCTTATGTGTCAGAGGCTCTCGTACATACTTTTGAAACGGTCGCAAAGTCGTTTGGCTGGTCGGAGTTATTTATCGGGGTTATTATCGTTGCAATTGTTGGTAATGCAGCAGAACATGCATCTGCGATTATTATGGCGTATAAAAATAAAGTGAATATCGCAGTAGAAATTGCAGTAGGTTCTACATTACAAATCGCGATGTTTGTTGCTCCTGTATTAGTACTACTATCCATGTCCTTTGCACAAAGGATGCCTTTAGTATTTACAATACCAGAACTTGTGTCCATGATTACAGCCGTTTTCTTAACGATTGCGATTTCAAATGATGGAGATACAAACTGGTTTGAAGGAGGCACTTTATTAGCAGCGTATGTCATTATGGGAATTGGTTTTTATTTATTATGAAAAATAGGCATAACAATTGTGCCCAGAGAAAACAATAAACAAAGTAGCATATATACCTTTATGTAGGAAGGAGCCAGACAGGTGAAACGAGTATACAGCATATGTCTTTCAACCATGGTCTCGTTTATTTTATTATTTCCTAACAGTAGTTTTGCAAAGACAACGGTAGAAGTAAAAATGCCTTCATCTGTTTTAAATATTTCAAAAGATAATACATTTCCAAATGACGCACAAGATTTACCGCGTTTACAGCCAAGTAAGTTTGCGCAAGAACTATTGAAAACAGCAAATATCAAAATTGAAAACCCTGATTTAATTCGAATGTTTAATGAAACAACAATTTCGAATGCGCCACTTGCAGTAGGATACCGAGCAAAAATTTATTTAGGTCAATGGGCATTAAATTATGAATCAATAGATACATCGATTAACTGGGAATATAAGCAAGTGAATCGAAATGTATATGACAATCGCGGGGGGGATCGCTTATACCCACTTCGCTATAAACAAGAAACCCAAAAGACAATCGAAGGTGATTTAACAGCAGATATGAAAGATGCTGCAGATGTGAAAAAAATGATGCTTTTAAAAGCGCTTGAAAAAGTACAATTGCCACTTTCATTTAAAACGACAATTGGTTATGGTACAGGACATGAGCGTGTATATAATATTAGTCCGAGTCAACTTGGATATTTATACGCTTATACACCAGCAGTAAATGAAAAAGGAAAAGTAACATTTGGCGAAGTCTACCTTGTGTTAAAAGGGAATCAAAAAAGGCTTGTCGTGAAAAATATTACATCTCAAGGAATTGGGGCAGCTATTCCAATTCATGATCATTTGTTTTTTAAATTTATTTCTTCATCGCATTCGCAATAATATGAAAAACGTCAGCTTATAAGCTGACGTTTCTATTTATAGTGTAATATTTGCTGTTTTTGATAAGAAATCTTCTGTCGGATAGTAGCTGTTTTTTACAAGAACATTTGGTCCAAGACATTTTACTGCAGGACAGTGACAGCTTAATGATTTTGCTGTTTTTGAAGCGCTCCATTTTTCATACGCTTCTTGTAATGTGTTTGTTTGTATGTTTCCTAGAAGTGGAACATCACCAAAGTCGGTCACAATAATATTTCCATCGAAAATATTTACGTTTAAACGAGAACGGCCATCTGGGTCATTACGAACTGTTACATTTTTGCTTTCTTGTAATTTTTTAAATGTAGCGATGTCTCGCTCATCATCACTGCAAGCATAGAAAGGTAATGTTCCGAATAACATCCATACATTTTCATCGCGAATTTCTAGTAAATGCTCAATTGCATCACGAATTTCAGCTTTCGTTAAAATTTCTAAATTGCTCGCGAAGTCACTCGGATACATCGGATGAACTTCATGACGCTTACATCCCATTTCTTCGACAATTTGACGATGAATATGTTCCATATGTGGTAGGGTTCTTTTGTTTAACATTGTTTCTGCTGATACGAGTACACCTGCATTTGATAGAGCTTTACTATTTGTAATCATTCTTTCGAATAATTTTGCGCGTTGTTCATAAGTAGGTTTACGCTCCATCATTGCAAATCCGCCTTCAACAAAGTCATCAATTGTTCCCCAGTTATGTGAAATGTGCAATACATCTAAGTAGGGAATAATTTGTTCATAACGTGCTAAATCTATAGTTAAGTTTGAGTTGATTTGAGTGCGAACGCCTCGTTCATGAGCGTATTTTAAGAGTGGTGTTACATAGTTGTCGACGGATTTCTTTGAAAGCATAGGTTCTCCGCCAGTAATACTTAAAGAACGTAAATGAGGAATCTCATCTAATCGTTTTAATAAAAGCTCCATCGGAAGCGGATTTGGATCTTTCGGCTGTAATGTGTAACCAACAGCACAATGCTCGCAACGCATATTGCATAACGTTGTCGTTGTAAACTCAACGTTTGTTAATAGTAGTTTGCCGTACTCTTCAAGGTCCATATACGCTTCCCATGGATCGTAAGAAGGAGTAATCGGCTTCATTTTTTGTGATATCGTCATATGAAATACTCCTTTGACTATTGAAATAACAATTTGTCCATTCTCTATAATAGAAGAATATGTACTTTTTATAAAGTGAAACTTTTTAGCGGAAAAAGAGAGAGGGCTTACATTATAGCGGATGACCGTGACAAAATTGATGAAATTTCATGCCCATAGCAATCATTTTTGCGGTATAATAAAAGCAACTCGAATTAAAAGGAGAGTGCCTTCATGGGAAAAGCAATTCAAGATAAAGATACACAATTAGTATATTTAAAAGAGCGTTTAAATATGTTCATTGAAGTAATTGATACAATTGAACCTGAAGAAGTAGAGTTAGAAGATGTAGATCGTCTTCTTGCGATGTTAGATGAATTAGAATTAAAATGTGAGCAATTTAAAAAAGACGAATAATATATTAAAAAGGCTGCCAATACAAAATTGGTAGCCTTTTTCTGTACGGATAATAGAAGGAATATAGAAAAAAAGGTATAATCAAGTTGTGAAAAATTTCATTTATACTTTAATAGCGTGATAAATAAAAAGCTGAAGAGCATAACAATGGAATTTTCATCTCATAACGTTTTGGTAGCGTTCACAATTGAGGGGGAAGTAACAATGGAAAAGCTTCAAGAAAGCATGTATCAACTAGTTGTTGAAACGTCAACGAACTTACCGAAAGATGTTCGTCGTGCGATTCAACAAGCGAAAGAGCGAGAAAACGCAGGGACTCGTTCAGCGATGGCACTTGGCACAATTACGAATAACATTAAAATGGCAGATGATAATATCTCGCCAATTTGCCAAGATACAGGGATGCCAACGTTTAAAATTTATACACCAGTTGGTGTGAATCAATTAAAACTGAAGGAAGCTATCTATAGTGCGCTTGAGCGGGCGACAAAAGATGGTAAACTTCGCCCTAACTCTGTTGATTCTCTTTTTGGAGATAATAGTGGAAACAATTTAGGACCGGGAACACCAGTTATTAAGTTTGAGCAATGGGAAAAAGATTACATTGATGCACGTTTAATTTTAAAGGGCGGCGGCTGTGAGAATAAAAATATTCAATATAGTTTACCGTGTGAATTAGAAGGGCTTGGACGTGCAGGTCGTGATTTAGAAGGAATTCGTAAATGCCTTCTTCATGCAGTATATCAAGCACAAGGCCAAGGGTGTAGTGCAGGTGTAATCGGCGTCGGTATCGGGGGAGACCGCACATCAGGTTACGAATTAGCAAAAAATCAATTATTCCGCACATTAGATGATGTCAATCCAGTACCAGAGTTACAAAAACTTGAAGAGTACGTATTAGAAAATGCGAATAAACTTGGCATTGGTACGATGGGATTCGGCGGAGAGACAACTTTACTTGGTTGTAAAATTGGCGTATATAATCGCCTGCCAGCTAGCTTCTATGTATCTGTTGCCTATAATTGTTGGGCATATCGCCGCCTTGGTGTAAAAATCCATCCTGAAACAGGAGAAATTATGGATTGGTTATACCAAGAAGGTGAAGACACACTTCAGCAAGAAGCTGCACAAGAACAATCAGAGCAGCGTGAAATCGTATTACAAGCTCCAATTACAGAAGAGCAAATTCGTGAACTTCGTGTTGGTGATGTTGTTACAATTAACGGCATGATGTATACCGGACGTGATGCGATTCATAAACATTTAATGGATAATGATTGTCCAGTAGATTTAAATGGACAAATTATTTATCACTGTGGTCCAGTTGTAGTGAAAGATGAAAATGATAATTGGCAAATTAAAGCGGCAGGTCCAACGACAAGTATCCGTGAAGAGCCATATCAAGGCGATATTATGAAAAAGTTCGGTATTCGTGCTGTAATTGGTAAGGGTGGTATGGGTGCTAAAACATTAGCTGCTTTAGAAGAACACGGTGGTGTGTACTTAAATGCAATTGGTGGTGCAGCACAATATTATGCTGAATGTATTAAAGAAGTGAAAGATGTTGATTTCTTACAATTCGGTATCCCGGAAGCAATGTGGCATTTACGTATCGATGGTTTTAAAGCAGTTGTAACGATGGATTCTCATGGGAAAAGCCTACATGCTGATGTTGATAAAACATCACTTGAAAAATTGGCGAGCTTTAAAGAACCTGTATTTAAGTAAAGAGAAATACACCTCGAATCATTCGAGGTGTATTTTTTTGGTATATATAGAAAAACATGTTCAGCATGAAAGGAAGAACGAAAACAGAAACTACAGGTACGATTATATATGGAAAGGAGACTATTTATGAAATATAAATGGTTATATATAGGTCTCATTTTTTCAATTATGATGGCACTTGTTCCAGTTTCAACATTTGCTTATACGAATACACCACATAACTGGGGAATCCCACGCCCTAAAAATGAAACGGTGCCAGATGCAGGGAAATTATATACAGAATTACTACAAAAAAATGGTGGGTTTTACTTAGGCGATACGAAGAAAAAAGATATTTATTTAACATTCGATAATGGATACGAAAATGGATATACAGGGAAGATTTTAGATGTACTGAAGGAGAAAAAAGTACCAGCAACTTTCTTTGTGACGGGACATTATATAAAAACACAAAAAGATTTATTATTAAGAATGAAAAATGAAGGACATATTATCGGTAATCATTCTTGGAGTCACCCTGATTTTACAACGGTAAATGACGCAAAACTTCGTGAAGAATTAACGAGTGTAACGGAAGAAATTAAAAAAGTAACTGGGCAAAAAGAAGTGAAATATGTACGTCCTCCGCGAGGGGTGTTTAGTGAAAGAACGCTAGCTCTTACGAAAGAAATGGGATACTATAACGTGTTTTGGTCGCTTGCATTCCTTGATTGGAAAGTAGATCAGCAAAGAGGATGGCAATACGCTCATAATAATGTAATGACTATGATTCACCCAGGATCTGTTTTGTTACTTCATGCGATATCAAAAGATAATGCGGAAGCACTTGCGAAAATCATTGATGATTTGCGCGAGAAAGGGTATCATTTTAAAAGCCTAGATGATTTAGTAAACAGCAATCAACCGTAAGCATGTATGCTTGCGGTTTTCTCATGCTATAATGATGTGTAAAAAGGATGGGGAAACGTATGTGGAGCGAACATGTTACGTTAGAATATCCGTACCATTTTGAGGAAGTACTAAAGCGTTTATCTTTCGATCCGTTAAACGTCATTCAATTAGACGAGAAAGTAATTTATGTCCCGCTTTTTATAGACGAAGAACAGATTGTTGTTCGTTTGCAAGGGATTGGTACTGTTCAAAATCCACAGTTTTGGATTTCTAGTCAGACAGGAGATCCAGAGAAAGTAATGAAACGAATGAGGTCCATCTTTCATTGGAATGATTCGTTTCAAGATATACAAAATCATTTTTCAAACACATCATTACGTCCACTATTTGAAATGTATGCCTATACTCCAATTATTTTAGAATTCGATTATTTTGCATGTTTACTTCGCTGTATCATTCATCAACAAATAAATTTGAAATTTGCTACTGTGTTAACAGAACAATTTGTAAAACGATATGGAATAGAGAAGAACGGTGTATTCTTTTTCCCCACTCCGGAAATAGTAGCAAATATTTCAATAGAAGAATTGAGAGAGCAGAAGTTTAGTCAGCGGAAGGCTGAATATATAGTAGGATTGGCAAAACATATTGTAGACGGTAAATTAGATTTAGCGAGTATAGAAACCAGGGCGGAAGAAGAGGTTTCGGCACAATTGTTACCAATTAGGGGGATTGGTGCATGGACAGTGCAAAACTTTTTAATGTTTGGGCTTGGACGGAAAAATATGTTTCCAAAAGCAGACATCGGAATTCAGCGCGCAGTGCAAGGTATATTTCAATTAGATGATAAACCGGATGATGCATTTTTAGAAAACGTGAAACAAGAGTGTGAACCATACTGCAGTTATGCAGCGTTATATTTATGGAAAAGTATAGAGTAGAGGTGTAATAATGATACAAAAACAACAAGAGAGTAAGTTGGAAGTTGGTCAAACGTTTCCTGTGACAATTAAACGTCTTGGGATTAACGGAGAAGGCGTTGGTTATTTTAAGAGACAAGTTGTATTCATTCCAGGGGCATTACCAGGAGAAGAAGTTGTTGCTGAAGCAACGAAAATTCAGCGTGGCTTCGCTGAAGCAAAAGTGAAAAAAGTTCGTAAATCGTCACCACATCGTGTGAAAGCACCGTGCTCAGTATATGAGGAATGTGGTGGCTGTCAATTGCAACATTTAGATTATAAAGAACAATTAAATCAAAAGCGTGATATCGTTGTACAAGCATTCGAGAAGTATATGAATAACAGTCTAGAAGAGAAAATTCGTCCAACGCTTGGAATGGAAAATCCATGGCATTATCGTAATAAAAGTCAATTACAAGTGGGACGTAAAGATGAAAAGGTTATTACAGGATTATATAAACAAAACTCACATCAGTTAATTGATATTTCTCATTGTATGATTCAACATAAAGCAACGAATGAAGCGACAAAAGTCGTAAGACGTATATTAGAAAAATTAAATGTTTCTATTTACAATGAGAAAAAACAAAAAGGTTTAGTACGTACAATTGTGACACGTACTGCAGTTCAAACAGGGGAAGTACAAGTCACACTTATTACAACAAAAGAAGAATTACCAAATAAAGAGCAGTTTATCACAGAAGTACAAAAGCAGATGCCAAGTGTGAAATCAATTATGCAAAACGTGAACTGGCGTAAAACATCTGTTATTTTCGGTGATAAAACATTTAAATTAGCTGGAAAAGACGTAATTCAAGAAACACTTGGTGATTTATCATTTGAATTATCAGCGCGTGCATTCTTCCAGTTGAATCCAGAACAGACGGTTGTTTTATACGATGAAGCGAAAAAAGCAGCTGCTTTAACAGGCAATGAGAAAATTGTAGATGCTTATTGTGGTGTTGGTACGATTGGACTTTGGCTTGCGAATGATGCAGCGGAAGTACGTGGTATGGATGTAATTCCAGAAGCGATTGAAGATGCAAAGAAAAATGCAAAACGCCACGGATTTACAAACACAAAATATGAAGCTGGAAAAGCGGAACAATGGTTACCAAAGTGGGTAAAAGAAGGCTGGCGTCCAGATGTCATTGTTGTCGATCCACCGCGTACAGGTTGCGATGATAAATTACTTGAAACGATTTTAAAAGTGAAACCGAAACAAGTTGTTTATGTGTCTTGTAACCCGTCATCGCTAGCACGTGATGTAAATGCATTAATGCAGAGTTATGAAGTGGAGTATGTGCAACCAGTTGATATGTTCCCACATACAGCTCATGTAGAAAATGTAGTGAAGCTTGTTAGAAAGTAAAGTTTATTCATATTCCCTCATGGTATGAGGGAATATTTTCTATGAAGGAGAATACTATGCACAATTATAAATTAACGATTCAGTATGACGGTGCGCGTTATAAAGGGTGGCAACGTCTTGGTAATAACGATAATACGATTCAAGGGAAAATCGAAAGCGTAATATCTGAAATGGTCGGGAAAGAAATTGAAATTATCGGCTGTAGTAGAACAGATGCGGGTGTACATGCTTTGAATCAAGTAGCTAATTTTAAAAGTGATGAAAAGTTAGTGGAACATAAAGTGAAAAAGTATTTAAATCAATACTTACCAAATGATATTAGTATTACGAGTGTAGAAGAAGTATCAGATCGTTTCCATGCTCGTTACAATTCTAAAGCAAAAACATATCTTTATAAAATTTGGAATGAAGAGCATACGAACCCATTTATGCGTAAACACAGCATGCACGTGAATAAACAATTAAATGTGGAAAGTATGAAAGAAGCGGCGAAACATTTAGTTGGTTCACATGACTTTACTGCTTTTTCGAATGCAAAATCTAAGAAAAAGTCTATGGTTCGTGAAGTGTATACACTTGATGTGATAGAAGAGGCAGGATTTGTACAAATTAGAGTAAGTGGTAATGGATTCCTTCATAACATGGTGCGAAAAATTGTTGGGGCATTAATTGAAGTTGGATTAGGACAATTAGATGCTGAAGCAATTCCAAACATTTTGGAGGAAAAACAGCGCAATCAAATTAATTGCCTTGCTGAGGCGAGTGGTTTGTATTTGGAGAATGTTGAATTTTAATAATAAGTAAAAAAATCGAGCTGATAAGGCTCGATTTTTTTATGTTTTGGCGTTAAGAAGATTTCTCTCTCTTCATACGCAACTTCAAATTCCAAAAAGCAGCAAGCATAATAGCTGCAAAGGAGCCGCTAATTGTTCCTAAAAGTTTTGCATAAGGAAAACTACTCATATCAGTATTAATAAATAACATCATACATAGCATGGCAGGGAAAAAGTATAAATATTGTAATAGCTTTAACTTGTTATTATTACTCATATATATCGCCCCCTTCTAGCATGTTATATGTTTATCGTAACATCAATTTCCATTTTTTTGCACCTGGTGAAATATTCATTTCATATGTGTAAATGCAATTTTTTAATTCGATATTGTAAGTTTTGCCTACTTAATCCTAAAAACTTTGCAGCTTGTGAGATATTACCATGATTCTCTTTAAGGATTTGATTGATGTAGTTCTTTTCCATTTCTTCTATTGTGCGCTTTAAAGTTTTAGGTGTATCAGCAGTCTGACTAGTTAGGGAAGGTTGTATATGGAATTCTTTTTTTATTCGTTCGCGAAAGCGAGTGGGAAGATGAAACGCTGTAATGACATTTTCATCTTCTATTAAGTTCATTGAACCTTCTATTATATGTTCCAATTCTCGTACGTTTCCGGGCCAATCGTGTGCATAAAAGAATTCTCTTACATGTACATCTATATCCGTTACGCTGAGCCCAAATTGAGTGTTATACTTTTCGATAAAGTGCTGAATAAGAGCTGAAATATCTTCTTTTCTTTCACGTAAAGGTGGAAGACATAAAGTAACGACGCTTAATCGATAATATAAGTCTTCCCTTAAGCGATTGTGCGTAATAGCTTCAAGAGGATCTTCATTAATAGTTGCTATAATACGAACATCAATTTCTTTTTCTTGTGTGCCTCCGATTCTTCTTATTGTTTTTTCTTGTATAGCTCGTAATAACTTCGCTTGAAGTGCTGGACTTAATGAATTGATCTCATCTAATAATAAAGTTCCTCCGTTTGCTTCTTCAAATAAACCAGCTTTATCGATAGCTCCTGTAAAAGCACCTCGGTTCGTACCAAATAATAAGCTTTCCATGAGTGTATCAGGTATAGCGGCACAGTTTTGTGAAATAAATGGTTTTGTTGAACGCTGACTTTCATTATGGATACTTTGTGCAAATAGTTCTTTACCGGTCCCTGTTTCTCCTACGAGAAGTATGGATGAGGAGGTACGAATTACCCTCTTTGCTTCTGTAATGACCGATTGAATAGCACTAGAATCACCGATTATGTGATCAAAGGTAAACTTAGTATTTTGTTTTCGAGAAAGGTTCGTTTTCATTGTTTGCTTTAAATAGCTTATCTCTTTGGAAATTTCAATAGCACCTTTAATTTTTCCATTTTCTATTATAGGAAAAGTATCATTAATCGTCGTAATTTCTTGCCCTTTATTGTTAAAATACGTTTGTTTTATATTTTTGTTTGTTTTTCCAAGCTTTAATGCCTCTATAAGAGTACTACTTTTATTTTCTTCAAATGCAAATACTTCTAAAGGATTTTTATATAGCACATCTAAGCGGTCCATTGATTCAATTTCCATCATTTTGCGGTTATAGATAATCGTTTTACTTTCCTCATTAATAATATGAATCCCAATATCTAGTTCATTGAGTAAAGTTTCGTATAGCATATTCATTTCAATAATCTTTTTAAAATTGATTTCTTCTGTATACATGTATTATCTTCTCCTCGTTATACCCTATGAAGACTGACTTTTTATAATTTTATTAAAATTCTTATAAAATCGCAAAAATTTTTTGCTATTTTCCCTTAAAACTTTTCAAATGATAGAAAAATTTTGCGGTTATGCAGATTTTTTTCGTAAGAAATCCTAATTTTACATAGGTGTTGAGGTTGGTACGTATTTTGCATGAATAGTAGTTGAAATCTTTAAATTGAAGGAGTGGGTGGATTAGAATTTTTCATAGGGTATACGACATTTCAGTGCAAATTAATTAAGAGGAGGAATTTATAAAGTGAAGACGGTTATAGAAGGCGTGTATAGTCCTTGTTACGGGAAAGTAGAGAAATTATTTGTTACTGAAAGTTCTTACGTATATGAGTGGGAGAAATTAGCGTTAATTGAAACAAAAGATAAGCAGCAAGTGGAAATTAAAGTGGGAATCAGTGGTTATATTGAATCATTAGAAGTGGTAGAAGGAGAAGCTATCGCTGATCAAAAACTATTAATAACAGTGAGGGATGATCTATTAATAACAGGAAGTGATTAATAGAAGTAATATGTATTTTGCACTTTTTAATAATTATTTTTACTATGAAGAATCTTAAAAGCGCTTACATTAAATGGGTTTGCAAAGTGAAAAGGGGGGAGTTATATGATGGATCAAAACCAAGGATTAAAAAGGGAATTGAAAAGTCGGCACATATTTATGATTGCACTCGGGGGAGTTATTGGTACAGGACTTTTTTTAGGATCGGGTTATACAATTCATGAAGCTGGACCTGGAGGAGCAATTGTAGCGTATCTTGTTGGTGGGTTTGTTATGTATTTAACGATGCTCTGTCTAGGAGAGTTAACGGTTGCGATGCCTGATGCAGGATCTTATCAAACATATGCTACAAAGCACATTTCTCCTGCAGCAGGTTATGTAGTCGGATGGATGTCGTGGCTAAACTGGTCCGCTACGATAGGTATTGAATTAATTGCAGTTAGTATTTTGATGAAACGATGGTTTCCTGATGTACCGTCATGGATTTGGTGTGTAGTGTTTGCAGTGTTGCTCTTTGGTATTAATGCGTTATCTTCAAGAAGTTTTGCGGAAGTTGAATTCTGGTTTGCAAGTATTAAAGTAATTACAATCATTGCATTTATTATTTTGGGCGGGGCAGCAATGTTTGGTTTTCTAGATATGAAAGGAAATGAACCAGCACCGATGTTTTCTAGCTTTACTGATTATGGTGGATTGTTCCCAAATGGATTATCAGCAATTTTAATTACGATGATTGCAGTTAACTTTTCCTTCCAAGGAACAGAACTAGTTGGTATTGCAGCTGGTGAGAGTGAAAATCCAGAGAAAACGATCCCGAAGGCAATTAATAATACGGTTTGGCGCATACTTGTTTTCTTTGTACTATCTATTTTTATTCTTGCGGGACTATTTCCTTGGCAGCAAGCAGGCGTGATAGAAAGTCCATTCGTAGTTGTATTTGATAAAATTGGTATTCCTTATGCGGCTGATATTATAAATTTCGTTATTATTACAGCGGTACTATCAGTTGCGAATTCAGGATTATATGCAACTTCCCGTATGCTATGGTCGATGTCTAAGCAAGGAATGATTAGCCCGATTTTTAGTAAGTTATCTAAAAACGGTGTTCCTATTTATGCATTGATTGTAAGCACGATTGTAGGGTGTCTCTCATTACTATCAGGTATTTATGCGGAAGATACAGTTTATTTATGGCTTCTTTCAATTGCAGGGTTCGGAGCGATATTAGTTTGGGCATCAATCGCTCTATCTAATCTATTAGCTAGAAGGACATACGTGAAGCAAGGTGGGGATATTAAAGACTTGAAATTTAAAACGCCATTGTATCCATTCGTACCACTGCTTGCTTTAGTATTAAATTTAACAGTAATTGTAGCTATGGCTTTTATTCCAGAACAAAGAATGGCATTGTATTGTGGTATTCCATTTATGATAGTTTGTTTACTGTTTTATCGTGCTACCAAAAATAAAAGAAGTAAAGTAGAACTTATTGAAAAGACAAATACAACCGAATTAGAAAGTTTATCCCGCATTAACGGGCAGTAAAACTCCCACCTCAAAATTCGGCTGGAGCAAAGAAGTTAGGTGGGAGTCGGGCTGCCCGTAAACGCCCGATTGGTGAGGAATGATAATTAGTGGGGATGAACACCCCCACTAATTATAGTTTCACTTTATAATATTGATTGATTTGGAGACTGTAAGATTGTAAACAGTCTCTTTTTTTGTGAAAATAAAGCTGGAAACATACTACGTATGCAAAGGGGAATTAGCAATGAATCAAGAAGTTTCACAGCTATTAGAACAGATTGATTTACGAAAAGAGGAGCTACTAGAACTCACAAAAACTTTAATTCGTTTTGAAACACCAGCACCGCCGGCGAGAAATACAAATGAGGCGCAAGAATTTGTTGCAGAGTTTCTAAAAAAACGAAATTTCAGTATTGATAAATGGGATGTATATCCAAATGATCCGAATGTTGTTGGGGTAAAAAAAGGGACGGAAAGTGAGTTGTATAAAAGTCTTATTATTAATGGCCATATGGATGTAGCTGAAGTATCGGTAGATGAGGCGTGGGAAACAAATCCGTTTGAGCCATTTATAAAAGATGGTTGGTTAGTTGGGAGAGGCGCGGCAGATATGAAAGGTGGACTAGCTGGAGCCTTATTTGCAATTCAGCTTTTAGAAGAAGCGGGAATTGAATTGCCAGGTGACTTAATGTTTCAATCGGTAATTGGAGAAGAAGTGGGAGAAGCAGGAACACTTCAATGTTGTAAGCGTGGTTATGATGCTGATTTTGCAGTAGTAGTTGATACAAGTAATTTACATATGCAAGGGCAGGGTGGCGTAATTACTGGATGGATTACAGTGAAAAGCCCGCAAACGTTTCATGATGCAACACGTAGACAAATGATTCATGCTGGAGGCCGTTTATTCGGGGCGAGTGCTATTGAGAAAATGATGAAAATTGTTCAAAGCTTACAGGAGTTAGAGCGTCATTGGGCAGTCATGAAAACGTATGAAGGGTATCCATCAGGGACGACAACAATTAATCCAGCTGTCATTGAAGGAGGGCGTCATGCGGCATTTATTGCGGATGAGTGCCGGTTATGGATAACGGTTCACTTTTATCCAAATGAAACGCATGAACAAATAATAAAAGAAATAGAAGAGTATTTAGGAAAAGTGGCAGCAGCAGATCCATGGTTAAGCGAGAACCCACTACAATTTAAGTGGGGCGGAGAATCAATGATTGTTGATCGAGGTGAGATTTTCCCCTCTTTAGAAGTAGATAGTAATCATCCGGCTATTCAGAAACTAAGTTCCACACATGAATCTATATTACAGAAAGTTGCAACTTTAGATATGTCTGCTACAGTAACGGATGGCGGATGGTTTAGTGAGTTTAATATTCCAGCTATTATTTACGGACCAGGCACATTAGAAGAAGCTCATTCAATAAATGAGAAAGTTGAAGTTGAGCAGTTAGTTGAGTTTACAAAAGTAATTACTGCTTTTATATATGAATGGTGTCATATGAATAAATAAGAAAATAGTTTGATTTTTGAATCGTGCGAGTAAGTATGCTTGTACGATTTTTTTGTAACTATTTCAGAGGCGGATAAATTCAATATCTGAAATAGCTTGTTATGCTTTCTATGTTTTTCGTTTTATTTCAATTAATTTTTCCTTAGCTAATTCAACGGCAATTGCATCATCTAAATAGCCGATTGGAAAAAGATAATCAGGGATAATGTCTGTTGATAAAATGAAATATAGTAAGGCACCCCCAAGAATCGCACGCTCTTCGGTTGAAATGGTTTCTGTACAAAATTGTTGATACATATCTGTTAATTGTTCAATAAAAGGACCAGCGCTATCAATTTGTTCTAATTTACTTGCGAAACTTTCGTGAATACGTTTTTCACCTTCTGTTGTTTGAGCATAGCGTTCATAGTTTTCAAGTTCTTGTTTTACGCGCGTTGTTGTGTAGTCGAAATCAAATAAGTTAGAGGATTGCAGAGTTTGCTGAATTGTATCAAGAGATGTGTACATATCCGTCTTTTCTTTATTTATGTGAGGAGAATCAGGATACATCGCATCAAATAACAATTGTGGTGGAACTTGTAGACATTCTGCAAATTTTTGTAGATGTTTTTGTTTTGGCGGTTGTTTGCCATTCATAATTCTTGAGATTGTTGCGGGATCAATATTTGTAAGCATTCCTAATTGGCGCATGGATAAAGCACGTTCTTTTAAAAGCTTTTTTATTAATGTACTAAGCCGCTCATTCGAATTTTCTTTAGGCATAGTGAAGGCACTCCTTTTTTATTGTTGAAAAAATGTTGAGCATTTATTACAAGTATATGAAACAGACAGGCACAGTTGCTCAACATTTTCATAATATGCATTGAAAAGTAAGAAAAAGGGGTGACTGTTTATGAGTACGGCAGGTCTATTTTCAATTTTTTTAATCGGAATTGCTTCTAATTTAGATAATGCAGGTGTTGGGATTGCATATGGCATTCGTAAAATTCGAATTTCGTGGTTTAATAATTTTATCATTGCATTTTTTGGATTTTTATTTACTTTATTAGCTGGATTTTTTGGGAATTGGATCGCATTATTTATTTCAGAGTCTACGGCAAATTTGATTGGGGCAATTGTTTTAGGAATAATTGGAGTGTTTATTTTATGCCAGCCTTTTTTGAGTAAAAAAGAAACCATAGAATCTAAAGATGGTAGTGTACTTATGGGGATCTTACGTGATCCAGAAAAAGCAGATTTTGATGGATCTAAAACAATTAGTTTTTCTGAAGCTATCATTTTAGGGGTGGCATTATCTATTAATAATATTGCAGGTGGATTTGATGCTGGAGTAACAAATTTAAATCTTTGGCTTACAGCATGTATTTCTGGGGCGTTTAGTTTTATTTGTATTAGTGGTTTTGCGTATGTAGGAAAACGATTTTTAGCTGAATACTTAGGGAAATGGGCTACAGTTATTGCAGGCGTGTTATTAATTCTTATAGGGATAGATCAGTTATTATAAAAAATACAATGTTCGAGCATTTCCTCGGAAATACTCGAATGAATCGCATATATCGACATCGGATATTTTCTTCTGTAAATGTAAAGTAGATATCGTATAAAAGTGCATTATGTATAAATATTTGTTAATAAACATTAAAAGCACCTACATAGGTGCTTTTTTAACGTATATCTTCAATTAATTGTTCCGATTCTTCATGCATACTGTACTCACTTAATACTTGGATGCAAAGCCACTTTAATTCTTCGATAGTATGCTCAAGTTCTTCAGGAAGCACATGATGAATGTCTTCAAGTCCCATTCCGAAATGAATAAGCTCTAGTACTTGATCATCGATGTTCCGATCCATTAATAATTCAAGCACCTCTAAATTGAATATGTATCGGTGAGCTTCATCGAGTGAAACAACTTTTAACTTCAAGCTTTCTACAATACTCAATATAAAAAGAAGAATTGTCTTTTCAAGAACAGGTTGTTTTTCCATTTGAAATATCAGTTTCATCTTTTACACCTCCACATATAGCGTTAGGTTGTACTATATTATTCAGGAGGGGGGAGCAAATATGCATAATAAAGCGAAACTTTCATTATTGTTTTTGTTTTGTTATTGATGATTGGTGAAACTAAATTTTTCGTGAAATAAAAAATCCTGCTAGTATAGCAGGATAACTTCCGAATTTAAAATATACTCCAACCTTCTTGGGCAGAAAGTAATTCAAGAATTTTAAAACCAGCGATACTATTTCCGTTTGCATCTAAAGCGGGTCCGAAAATGCCGATTCCCATTTCGCCTTTTATGCAGCCGAAAATACCGCCCGCTACACCACTTTTTGCAGGGATTCCAACGCGAATTGCAAATTCACCAGATTCATTATACATCCCGCAAGTAACCATAAATGTTTTACAAATTTTTGTAATATGTTTAGGGATAATTTGTTTTTTCTTGTATGGATCGTAGCCGTCCATTGCAAAAATTAAACCAATACGTGCTAAATCGATACAGTTTACTTCAACTGCACATTGACGAGTGTATAAATCCATAAGTTCTTCAATGTCACAATCGATAATGCCGTTTTGTTTCATATAGTAACAAAGTGAACGGTTTAAGTAAGCAGTCTCTAATTCTGAATTGGCAACTTTAGAAGAATAGTTAATTGTAGGATTATCTGTTATTTCACGTACAAAATGAAGAATACGCTCCATTTTTTCTTCGTTATTTTTTCCAGCTAACATGCTTGTAATAGCTAGTGCACCTGCATTAATCATTGGATTAAGCGGTTTGGAAGGACTTGTCGTTTCTAACTTAATAATAGAATTAAAAGGGTCACCAGTTGGCTCCATTCCAACTTTAGAAAATACATATTCTTCACCACGATCTAAAAGGGCAAGTGCAAGTGTAATTACTTTGGAAATACTTTGAAGAGTAAATAGTGTTTGTGAGTTGCCAGCATGGATATATTCTGTTTCTTTATGGAAAATGGCAATCCCTAGATCATCTGGATTTGCATTTCCTAGTTCGGGGATATAAGTAGCAAGTTTTCCTTTTTTCGTATATGGTTTTACTTGTTCTAACAACTGTTGTAAGTTGTTTGTTTCAATGCACTGCATAGTACCAACGCTCCTATTTCGAATTAACTAAGTTTACTTTTCCCGATATGCTCGGAAATAAATAATAACATGAAAAAGTGGAATGATAAAACGAAAGTTATTTGTGTTATAATAAGTTTTTTTGTCTGTGTATTGTGTAGCTAACAAGGAGAATTTCCCTTTTATATAACAGTTTGGAAATAGAAAACTTATCCATAAAAAGTTCGAAAATAAAAACTACACATCTATACAACTATATGTTATTATGATTATGTAATAGAAAGCGTTTTCTAAAGCGTACTTATAATGATAACGATTTCATAAATTTGATAGGGGGAATTAAAATGTTGCAGTTTTTACAACGTATTGGTAAAGCGTTAATGCTTCCAATCGCCGTACTACCAGCAGCAGGATTATTGCTTCGTTTAGGACAAGAAGACGTATTTAATATTCCTGTTATGGCACAGGCCGGTGCAGCAATTTTTGATAATTTAGCACTTATTTTTGCAATTGGTGTTGCAATCGGTTTGTCTATTGATGGTAGTGGAGCAGCTGGACTTGCTGGGGCAATCGGATATCTTGTTTTACAAAATACAACGAATGCTTTAAGTAAGGCGTATTCAGCAGCAGAGCTGAATGATAAATTAAAAAGTGTTCAAGATTTAGTCGGTTCAGTAGATCCAACTAAATTAGCAGATACAATGACAAAAGTTTCAAAAGCAGCGGCGTTAACGCCGAAAATAAATATGGCCATACTTGGTGGTATTATTGCTGGGGTTGTTGCTGGATTACTATATAACAAATTCCATAAGATTAAATTACCAGAATGGTTAGGTTTCTTTGCGGGGAAACGTTTCGTACCGATCATTACTTCTATTGTAATGCTTCTTTTAGGATTAGTATTCGGTCAAGTTTGGCCAACAATTCAAAGTGGTATTGATGCGGTAGCACACGGCATCGTGAACTTAGGTTCAGTTGGTGCTGGTTTATTCGGATTATTAAACCGTTTATTAATCCCAATCGGTTTACACCATGTAATGAACACATACTTCTGGTTTGTACTTGGTGACTTTACAAATGCAGCTGGTGATATCGTTCATGGTGATATTGCACGCTTCTTTGCAAAAGATCCATCAGCAGGTATGTTCATGACTGGTTTCTTCCCGATCATGATGTTCGGTTTACCAGCAGCGTGTTTCGCAATGATTGCGGCTGCTAAACCAGAGAAACGTAAGATGGTTACAGGTATGTTAGGTGGTCTAGCATTAACTTCATTCTTAACTGGTATTACAGAACCAATTGAATTCTCATTCATGTTCTTATCACCAGTATTATACGGTATTCATGCAGTGTTAACAGGTCTTTCTTTATTCATTACAACAACACTTGGCATTCACGATGGTTTCTCATTTAGTGCCGGTGCAATCGATTACGTTTTAAACTTTGGTATTGCAACAAAACCAGTACTGCTAGCCGGAATCGGTTTAATTTACGCAGCAATTTACTTCGTAGTATTCTACTTCTTAATTAAGAAGTTCGATTTAAAAACTCCTGGTCGTGAAGATGACGATGAGTTAGCTGAAGAGGGTGATGCACCAGTTGCAGGTTCAATTGGTGAAACTTACGTAGCAGCTTTAGGTGGAAAAGAAAACTTAACAGTTATTGATAACTGTGCAACACGTCTACGCTTACAAGTGAAAGATGCTGGTCAAGTAAATGAAGCAGCATTAAAACGTGCTGGTGCAAAAGGTGTTATGAAATTAAGTAACACAAGTGTACAAGTTATCGTAGGTACAAATGTTGAATCTGTTGCCGATGATATGAAAAAACACGTATAAATAGTTAGATAAGAGGATATCCAAAAAGATTGATAACACCAGTCTTTTACAGGATATCCTCTTTTATTATGTTGAAATTTAAAAGGGAATCTTACTTTTGTAAATTTTCTTTTTCTTTTTTACACATATAGGTTGGTAATATGTTCAGCGCGTGATAAAGTAGGGATGACATAGAATGGAGTGTCTATAATCTACTGAAATGATTTGGAAAAAGTCTTATGTAAGTGAATTAAATTATCGGTAAATAAGGGGAAAAAGGCAATCATGGATCAGGAAAAAAATAATGCGAATGGGAAAGCACGTCGGCCGATTGTATACATAAAAAGAACAATCATTCTCGTCTTACTATTATCACTTGTATATTTCATGTATACAAAAATTGTTGCGCATAATAAGAAAGAGGAAACTTTAAAAGCGGCAGCAGAAATGAAAAAACAAGAAGAGCTAAAAAAGAAAGAAGAAGAAAAAAAGAAGCAAGAAGTACAAAAACAAAAAGAGCAGGAAAAACAAGTGAAGCAAGCACAAGCTGTGGAGAAGCCTGCTGAGGGACCACCTCAAGAAATTAATGAAAATGCTCAATTGGATCAATATTTACAGAGCATGGGATTTAGTGGGACAGCTGTTATTGTGAAGAATGGGAAAGTTCTTGTGAATAAAGGATACGGCATGGCGAATAAAGAGAAGCAAGTGCCGAATAATTCAGAGACGACCTTTTATATTGGTTCTATTTCAAAAGCATTTGTAGCGACTGCTATTATGCAATTAAAAGATCAAAATAAGTTACAAGTAGAGGATACAGTTGCAAAGTATATTCCAGACTTTCCTCAAGGTAATAGCATTCAGTTAAAACATTTATTAACACATACATCAGGCATTCCGGAATATGAGCAGGGAAAAGAGGATATTTCTCATGAAGAACTGATAAAGCGGATAGGAAATCAAAAGCGTATCGGGAGTCCAGGAGAGAAATGGAAGTATTCCGATTCGAACTACTCTATACTTGCTTACATTGCTGAGAAGGTAAGTGGACAGTCGCTCGAAGAATATATAAAACAACATATTTTTGCGATTGCGGGTATGAAACATTCTGGTTTTGGTACAGCGTTGGAACAAACAAGATTCCCATCAACGGGTTATAAAATAGTGAATAACAATATGACAACACCTAATATTCCGAGCATGTCACAACTATATGGTTGTGGTGATATATATACGAGCGCACATGATTTATATTTATTTAATGAAGCACTCTTTTCTGGAAAATTAATTTCAAAAGAGAGTTATAATCAAATGTTTACAGCCGTGAAAAAGGATTATGGATTTGGCTGGTATGTAGATCCAGGAAGCTATTCAAATCATGGTGTAATGCCAGGTTGGAATTGCTTAAATGGTTTTAGTAAAAATGGCAGTGTATATGTGGTTTTATTATCTAACATTCAAAATAACATTAAATCATTTGGAAAAGTGAATAACGATATTTATACGATGTTGCGGAATATTGAAGTGTAAAAGACTATCCTTTTGGATAGTCTTTTTTCATGCTCAGGAAATATATCTACAATTATTACTTAATGTAATACAAAAATAATCAATATATTCTAGAAAATGTATGCCTTACCTATCACAAAAAAAGCCTGCTTTGTATAAATTAAGATGTATGGATGTAAATTTTATACTTTAAAAATAATAGGAGGAGAAGCATATGTGTCTGTTCAGAAAATATTGGCATAAATTATCCCGACTGTTTAATAGACAATTAGGCTATTTTTTAGATGACAAGTTACTGCCTGCTGTGGAACGACTTTTATTTTCACAAAACTTCGCAAAGTTTATTCAAAGAAATTCTAAGCAAGCTACGGAAGATTTTATAGAATCAAGTCAATTCCAATCTATTATTTGTAACATTTTAAAAGAATGTAATACATCACCATTTAAAGAAATTGCAAAGCAGTATTTAGGTAAAAACGTCGAAATTACTGTGACAGTTGGACAGTTAACGGGTGTTATTGTAGCAGTTGGTGACGATTTCTTAACACTACAAGAAGGAATAGGAACTGAAGTTTTATTACCATTTACAAGTATTATATCAATTAAAGAAGTGTAAGAAAGGAGACTTATATATGTTATTTACTGATGAATTGCGTAACCATGTTGGTGAGTTAGTGCAAGTTGTGACAGCTGTAGAAATTGTTGCAGGCATTCTTTTATCTGTGACGGATGGAGCAGTAAGTGTTCGTACTTCTCCTTCTTATGGACCACCGGAAGATGTACTTGTACGCATGCCTATTATTTCTTATGTTCGCTTGGAAGGGTAAGAGTGATGCAAGTATGAAAGTATCAGTTGTTATTCCAGTGCATAATGAAGCAAGTACTTTATCACAAGTTTTAGTAGAAGTGGAGAAGCTCGAGCCTTATGAAATTATCGTAGTAGATAATGGATCGACAGATGAGACAAAGGAAATAGCCGTCCAACATCATTGCCATGTAATTTATTATAAATATTCTCTTGGCAATGATGTTGGACGGGCAATTGGAGCTAGAGAAGCAAAAGGTGACATCGTATTATTTTTAGATGGTGATATCGTTATTGATAATATAGAGCTACAACGTTTTGTGAAAGGAATCCAGCAGGGGCATCAAATTGTTGTGAATAATTTAACTTGGTCTGTGTATTTAAAGGTGAGACCACATTATACGACAGTTGGAAAATGTATGTTGAATCGTTATTTGAATAAAAAAGAGCTTGTTGTCGGATCTTTAATCGCAATTCCACATGCGATGAGTAGAGAAGTTATCAAGAGGCTTGGATGGTGGAATTTAGCAGATCCAGCATTATTTCAAGCAATGGCGATGTCTAGAGGAGTAGATATTGTCGATATGGCTTCGGTCGATGTAATTCACACAAATAAAATTCGTCCTGTGCATACTGGCACATCACCTGGTTCTCCTTATCCGAAAGCGACTAGTCGTATTATGGGTGATCATTTACGTGCTTTGCAATATGTAATCGAAACATATGGTAAACGTGGCGGTTTTTCGGAGGGAAACAGGGATAGAGAGTTTATAGGGAAGTATAAACCAGCTTTATTACAAAAGGAAAAGGCGAAATATAGTGCGATTATACCAGTGTCAGAAGAAAAAATGACTATCAGATCTGTTATACAAGAAGTGAAAAAAGCAGGTGTAGATGAAATTATAGTTGTTGCGAATGGAGCAGATGATGAGACGATTAAACAAGCAAAGTTAGAGAATGTTATTGTAGTGGAATTCACGAAGGCGCTTGGACATAATGTAGCACGAGCGATAGGGGCTATGCATGCTACGGCAGATATTTGTTTATTTGTTGATGGTGACTTTGCTATTCCGGCAAAAAAACTAATTCCATTTTTGCATGCTATTGAAGACGGGAATGATGTGGCGTTAAATGATTTGCAATGTTTGTTAGATATGTTTCATCCAGCAGATCCAATTAGTATGGGGAAATATTTCGTGAATTTGGTAGCAAAACGACCAGACTTATGGAACAACTCGTTAACGGCAGTACCACATGCTATGCGTAAAAAGGTAATAGAGAAAATTGGGTATGATTCTCTTATCATTCCACCATTAGCTCAAATGAAAGCTATTTTAGAAGAGTGTTCTATTACAGCAGTGGAATTTGTAGATGTTATAAAAACAAATCGAGTACGCCCAGAGCAACATGGGTTTGTAAATGGACGTATTCCAGCATTTGACCGTATTTTTGGTGATCAGCTTGAGGCGATTGCGTATTTATTACAATATAAGGACGAACGCGGAGGATTTACAGATGGAGAGCGGGATAGAGATATAATTCAACAATTGAGAAAGGAAGAAGAAAATATAGATGGATGCTAGTAGTAAAGTAACCATTATTGGATTAGGATATGTTGGTCTTCCTTTGGCTGTCCTTTTTGCAGAAAGAGGACATGCTGTACTTGGATTAGATAAAGATACTAGGAAGATAGAATTAATAATCAAAGGAGAAAGTTATATTCCTGATGTTTCTTCTAGCGTATTACAAAATTTATTGAACGAGAGAAAATTAATAGTAAATACACCAGATAAAGGTGTTACGGAGTTCCAAAATAGTGAGTATGTTATTGTGACTGTGCCAACGCCAATTAATGAGAATAAAGAACCCGATTTAAGTGCCCTCGTTTCAGCCTCTTATTATATACAACAACACCTTAAAAAAGGACAAACCTTCATTTTTGAAAGCTCCACATATCCAGGTACACTGGAGGAAGTTATCATTCCTATTATTTCTCAAACAGGTAAAAAGGTAGGAGAAGATTATTATATTGGGTATTCTCCAGAGCGAATTGATCCAGCGAATAGCCAGTATTCAGTCGAAACAATTCCAAAAGTTATTAGTGGACAAACCGAGCAGTGTAAACAAAAAGTACAGGATTTGTATAGCACTATATTTGATGTAGTCGTTCCAGTTAGCTCTCCGAAAGTAGCCGAGATGTGTAAGCTATTTGAAAATATTCAGCGCTTAGTTAATATTTCATTAGTAAATGAGTTAAATATACTTTGTGAAAGTTTGAATATTAATTTTTATGAGGCGCTTGAAGCTGCATCTACAAAACCGTTTGGATTTACTCCGTATTGGCCAGGTCCAGGAATAGGGGGACATTGTATCCCGGTAGATCCTTTGTATTTTCAATGGAGAATAAGAAAGGCTGGAGCAATTAGTCAATTAATTGAGGCAGCACATGTAATTAATGAAGAAATGCCAGAGAAAATAATCGGGAAAGTAAAAGGTGTGATGCAATCACCAGCAACGGTTTTAATTGTAGGGATTGCATATAAGAAAGATGTAAATGATTTGAGAGAATCACCAGCGTTGCCAATTATTCAATTATTAATAAAAGAAGGATACAAGATAGAATATCATGATCCGTATATTTCTACAGCGAAAATTGGAGATACACTATATCAATCCGTCCCATTAGATGAACAAATAATTAAAGAAGCGGATTGTATTTTAATTGTAACGGATCACTCTAATATCGATTGGAATCTATTTAAAGGAATTGAGCGATTAATAGATACACGTGGAATTATAAAGAAGGTGAGTGTATGAGTAAGAAATGTTTAATTACAGGTGGGGCAGGATTTATTGGATCGCATTTAGCTGAAGAGCTGGTGAAAAGAGGTTATGTGGTCACAATCGTTGATAACTTCTATAAAGGAAAAAATAAATATCATGATGAGTTAATGAAAGAAATTCGGGTTATTCCAATAAGTGTTTTAGATAAAAATTCTATTTATGAATTAGTAAATCAACATGATGTAGTATTTCATTTAGCGGCAATTTTAGGTGTAAAAACGACAATGGAAAAGAGTATAGAGCTTATTGAAACGAATTTTGATGGAACGAGAAACATTTTACAAGCAGCGCTAAAAGGAAAGAAGAAAGTAGTCTTTGCGTCTACTTCAGAAGTATATGGTAAGGCAAAGCCACCCTTCTCTGAAGAGGGGGATCGATTATACGGGGCAACTTCTAAAATACGTTGGAGTTATGCGGTGTGTAAAACGTTAGAAGAAACATTATGTTTAGGATACGCTTTAGAAGGTTTACCTATAACGGTTGTTCGTTATTTTAATATTTATGGTCCAAGAGCGAAAGATGGTCCGTATGCAGGGGTAATCCCACGATTTATCAGTGCGGCCTTGCAAGGAGAAGACATCCTTGTATATGGAGATGGAATGCAGACGCGTTGCTTTACGCATGTAAGTGATGCGGTAGAGGCAACGATTCGAGCGATGGATGAGAAGGTAAATGGTGAGATTATTAATATAGGTTCTGAGAATGAAAAAAGTATAAAAGAAGTAGCAGAAGTAATTAAAAAGCTAACGAAATCTTCTTCAAAGATTGTCCAAGTTCCTTTCGAAGAGGTATACCCATATGGCTTTGAAGAAATTCCAAATAGAAGACCGGATGTAACGAAATTAAAAGAACTTGTGCAGTTTCAAGCGACAGTAACGTGGGAACAAGGATTGAAAGAAACTATTAAGTGGTTTCGTGAAGAAAATAATGGCTAAGTCGCTATCAATTATTATACCTGTATGTAATGAAGTGGATACGATTTCAGACGTTATTCAATCGGTAAAAGGATTAAATCCAGTAGAGATTATTGTAGTAGCAAACGGTTGTAATGATGGTACAGAAGAGGTTGCTGATCGATTAGGATGTAAAGTAATCAAGTATACAGAGTTACTAGGGAATGATGTTGGTCGTGCAGTTGGCGCAAAACACGCCATAGGTGATGTATTACTATTTATAGATGGAGATTTTGCTATTCAAACTTCAAAATTACAATTATTCCTAAATCCAATTTTACATGATCAGGCCGACATCGTTTTAAATAATTTGGACGCACTATTTTTAAAAAAACAAAAACCGCACTCTGTGACAGTATGGCGTCAAATATTAAATGCAATGTTAGAGCGTGAAGCGTTAAAAATTGATTCTTTATTATCCGTACCTCATGCGTTGACGAAAGAAGTTGTTCAAAGTATTGGATATGAATGTTTTGTTAATCCTATTGTGGCTCATTTACGCCTAGTTCAAAGTAAATGGAGAATTAGTCGTCATTGTGCAATTGATGTTATTACGCCAAATAAATTTCGGCCGACTGAGCATGCTGCGTATGGCACGGGTCTTTCTCCATCTGAAAAACGGATGATAGGTGATCATATAGAAGCTGTAGCGGAGCGGATAGTAGGCAGTGATGAGCGCGGAGGATATTATGACGGAAATAGGAAAAGAGAAAGTGTCTATCATACGTTAAGTTTCGAAGATTTTTATCAAGGATGGGGCGTTACATCTAAGTTGTATAAAGGAAAGCAATTATCGGTCATTATTCCTGTACAAGATGAAGAAAAAACGATTGGAAATGTTATAGAAGAGATTCGCAAAATTGAACCTTTTGAAATTATCGTTGTTGTAAATGGGTCGTCTGATCAAACAGTAACGATTGCAAAAGAAAAGGGAGCAACAACAATTGTATATAAAGAAGCACTTGGAAACGATGTAGGGCGTTCACTTGGAACTTATTTTGCAAAAGGGGATATTGTGTTGTTTATAGACGGTGACTTTGTTATTCCGGCTAGAGAATTATATCCTTTCGCAAAAGCTATTGCAGATGGAATGGATGTCGCATTAAATGATCTAAATCATTATTTAGATTTAAGAGTACCGCTTCATCTTGTAACTGCATTTAAATATGCATTAAATTTAGCTTGTGATAGAAAAGATCTAGGAGTAGGCTCTCTTATCGCTGTACCGAATGCGTTTAGCCGTAAGTGTTTGAAAGAAATCGGGTATAGATCTTTACTGTCACCGTGTGTAGCACAAGTGAAAGCTATTCTGTCAGGATTCGAAATTGCATGTGTAAGTCGTATAGAGGTAGATAAGATGAATCGTATTCGTCCCAATGAACATTTTGCAAAAATAGGTCATCCTCCAGCTGTTTTGCGTATTATAGGTGATCATATAGAAGGATTAGAGCAATTAATTGTATTAGAAGGCAGTCGTGGTGGATTCTATGATGGGAATAGAAAAAGAGATGTTTTAGAGTAGTAACAAAAAAAGTGTACAACATATGTACACTTTTTTGTTCTGTTATAAAAACTATAACAGATTAGGAGATAAGAGTATTACAGCTCTACAATGGGTATTGTTCTTATATTACAAAATAGGACTCGTATATAAGGATACCAAAAAAATACAATTAAGGAAAGGGTTAATTATAAAGACTTTTAAGTGAAGTTAACACTATACATATAGTGGTTTGCTCAACATTTCACAAACATGTCACAACTATTTCGTTCACTTTCGCCAAAAAGTAGTATTCTAAGTGTGTAAGCTGTTATATAAAAAATCTTAGTCCTGTACTAATCAAAAATGGAGGAGATTAGGATGACTCAAGTATTAGAAAATGTTAAAAACGCATGGGAAAACTTTAAAGGTGAAAAATGGAAAGCAGAGATTGATGTTCGCGATTTCATTTTAAATAATGTAAACGTTTACGAGGGAGAGGACTCTTTCTTAGCGGAGGCAACTGAAGCAACGAAGAAACTTTGGGATCAAGTAATGGATTTAACAACAAAGGAACGTGAAAACGGTGGCGTTCTTGATATGGATACAAAAATTGTTTCTTCTATTACATCACATGAACCAGGATATTTAAATAAAGATATTGAGAAAGTGGTCGGTTTCCAAACTGATAAACCATTTAAACGTTCTTTACAACCATATGGTGGTATTCGTATGGCGGAACAAGCTTGTGAAGCGTATGGATATGAAATGGATAAAGAACTTAGCAGTATTTTCAGAGACTGGCGTAAAACTCATAATCAAGGTGTATTTGATGCATACACACCAGAAATGAAAGCGGCTCGTAAGTCAGGTGTTATTACTGGTCTTCCAGATGCATATGGACGTGGACGTATTATCGGTGATTATCGCCGCGTAGCATTATATGGTATAGATCGTTTAATTGAAGCGAAAAAAGCTGATTTTAATTTAACTGGTGGTGTAATGAGCGAAGAGACAATGCGCTTACGCGAAGAATTATCTGAGCAAATGCGTGCACTTCAAGAGTTAAAACAGATGGCTGCTTCTCATGGATTCGATATTTCTAAGCCAGCTACAAATACACAAGAGGCTTTCCAATGGTTATACTTTGCTTATCTTGCAGCAATTAAAGAGCAAAACGGGGCAGCAATGAGTCTTGGACGTACATCTACATTCTTAGATGTTTACATTGAAAGAGATTTAGCAAATGGTACTTTAACAGAAGAAGAAGCACAAGAAATCGTGGATCATTTCATTATGAAGTTACGTCTTGTGAAATTCGCAAGAACACCTGATTATAATGAACTATTCTCTGGTGATCCAACTTGGGTAACTGAATCTATCGGTGGTATGGCGTTAGACGGTCGTCCGTTAGTAACAAAAAACTCATTCCGTTTCTTGCATACATTAGATAATTTAGGACCAGCTCCAGAACCAAACTTAACAGTTCTTTGGTCTAAACAATTACCAGAGAACTTTAAAAACTACTGTGCGAAAATGTCTATTAAAACATCAGCAATTCAATATGAAAATGATGACATTATGCGTCCTGATTACGGCGATGACTACGGTATTGCTTGTTGTGTATCTGCAATGAGAATTGGTAAACAAATGCAGTTCTTCGGAGCACGTGCAAACTTAGCGAAAGCATTACTATATGCGATTAATGGCGGTAAAGATGAAAAATCGAAAGCGCAAGTTGGTCCTGAGTATGCACCAATTGCTTCTGAAGTATTAGATTACGAAGAAGTTATGCATAAGTTTGATATGACAATGGAATGGTTAGCAGGTCTATATTTAAACACATTAAATGTTATCCACTACATGCACGATAAATATAGCTACGAACGTATTGAAATGGCGCTTCATGATACAAATGTTCTTCGTACAATGGCAACAGGTATCGCAGGATTGTCTGTAGTAGCAGACTCATTAAGTGCAATTAAATACGCAAAAGTAAAACCAGTTCGTGATGAAAATGGTATTGCAGTTGACTTCGAAATTGAGGGGGATTTCCCTAAATACGGTAACAATGATGATCGTGTAGATGAAATCGCAGTAAATCTTGTGAAAACATTTATGAACAAGATTCGCAAACATAAAACATACCGTAACTCTGTTCATACAATGTCAATCTTAACAATTACATCTAACGTCGTATACGGTAAGAAAACTGGTAACACTCCAGATGGCCGTCGTACTGGAGAACCATTTGCACCGGGTGCAAACCCAATGCATGGCCGTGATACAAAAGGTGCATTGGCGTCATTATTATCTGTAGCTAAATTACCATATGAAGATGCACAAGATGGTATTTCAAATACATTCTCTATTATTCCAAAAGCACTTGGTAAAGAAGATGATGTACAAGTACGCAACTTAGTATCTATGCTTGATGGATATGCAATAAAAGAAGGACATCACTTAAATATTAACGTATTTAATCGTGAAACATTAATGGATGCAATGGAGCACCCTGAAAAATATCCACAATTAACAATTCGTGTATCTGGTTACGCTGTTAACTTTATTAAATTAACTCGTGAACAACAAATTGATGTAATTAACCGTACAATGCATGAAAGCATGTAAGTGAAAAAAGTGTCCCTCCGCTTTTAATCTATATAGCGGAGGGGGGCTGTTTCAATAAAGGAGGAAGTAACATGGTAAAAGGAAGAATACATTCTGTAGAGTCTTGTGGTACTGTTGATGGCCCAGGGATTCGTTATGTCATATTTACACAAGGGTGTTTATTACGTTGTCAATATTGTCATAATGCTGATACGTGGGAAATCGGTAAGGGTAAAGAAATAACAGTTGAAGAAGTGATGCAGGATGTGACATGTTACCTTCCATTTATTGAAGCTTCTGGAGGCGGTATAACAGTTAGCGGTGGAGAGCCACTATTACAGCTAGACTTCTTAATTGAGTTGTTTAAAAAGTGTAAAGAAGCTGGTATCCATACAACGATCGATTCTTCTGGCGGTTGTTATTCTGAAGAACCAGAATTCCAAAATAAGCTAGATATGTTAATGGATTATACAGATTTAGTTTTATTGGATTTGAAGCATATTGATTCAAAGAAACATCGTAAATTAACAGGGAAACCAAATGAACACATTTTACAATTTGCTCGTTATTTATCGGATAAAAAGAAACCAATTTGGGTAAGACATGTATTGGTTCCTGGTGTTACCGATGGTGAAGAGGATCTGCAAAAATTATCAAGTTTTATTCAAAGTCTATCGAATGTTAAGAAAGTGGAAGTGTTGCCATATCATAAACTCGGTGTTTATAAATGGGAGGCACTTGGGCATAAGTATCCACTTGCGAATGTGAATCCACCGACAGAAGAAAATGTTGAGCATGCAAAACATATTTTAAAAGCAGTCTAATCCAAATATTGGATTAGACTTTTTGTTTCTTTATCCCGCTATTTGTGGACAGTAAACACCCGATTGGTGAAGGCTAATAATTAGCGGGGGACGAAAAACCCCCCACTGATTAAAGTTTCACTTTATAATAAAATCTAGAGTATATATTCGGAACAGAGTATACTGAAGATAGAATATCCATATTTTTGTAAAGAATAAGCGGAGAAATTTACATAATTGTAAAGGGAAATCAAAATAGTAAAAAGAATTAAGAAGTAAAAGAGTGAGTATCATGAAATATAGAACATTTGTAAGTTATTGCGAAAGCTCTTATAGGAAAGTATAATGTAAAGATATGAGCACAGATAGGATTAAGGGGTCAATCTTATATGCTTTGCATATCCACGACAGGTACATAGCTAACAGGAGAATATTGGAATCCGAGTATGTAATGTTTAAGGAAAATGTTTTTCCTATTGTCGTATATGCAATATGGAGAAACAAAAAGCTAGGAGTGGATTTGTTTGATAAAAAACCCCAAGGTTTTAATATTAACTGCACATTACGGTAACGGCCATGTGCAAGTAGCGAAAACATTAGAACAAACCTTTCGCCAAAAAGGAATCAAAGATGTAATTGTATGCGACTTGTTTGGAGAATCACATCCAGTTATAACCGATATTACAAAATATTTATATTTAAAAAGTTATACGATAGGAAAAGAATTATATCGTTTGTTTTATTATGGTGTAGAGAAAATTTATGATAAAAAAATAGCATCTTGGTATGCGAATTTTGGGAGAAAGCGTTTGAAATCGCTATTACAGGTAGAGAAACCGGATATTGTTATTAATACCTTTCCAATCATCGCTGTACCAGAATTGAAAAAGCAAATAGGTATTTCTATTCCTGTTTATAACGTATTAACGGATTTTTGCGTTCATAAAATATGGATCCATCGAGAAGTAGATCGTTATTTTGTAGCAACCGATCATGTGAAAAAAGTGATGGTTGATATTGGTGTGCCTGCAGAGCAAATTGTTGAAACAGGGATTCCGATTCGTGGTAGTTTTGAGCTAAAGATAAATCCAGAAATTATATATAATAAATATCAGTTATGTAAGGATAAAAAGATTTTACTAATTGTAGCAGGTGCTCATGGTGTGCTAGGAAGTGTAAAAGAGCTATGCCAGTCATTTATGTCAGTACCAAACTTACAAGTGGTTGTCGTTTGTGGAAAAAACGAAGCTTTAAAGCAGGATTTATTGGGGCTGCAGGAGCAAAGTTCTGATACTTTAAAAGTATTTGGTTATGTTGAAAACATTGATGAATTATTCCGTGTTACTTCTTGTATGATTACGAAGCCTGGTGGTATTACATTAAGCGAAGCAGCAGCATTACAAGTACCTGTCATTTTATATAAGCCTGTCCCAGGACAAGAAAATGAAAATGCGTTGTATTTTGAAAGAAAAGGGGCTGCAGTTGTAATCCGTGATGATAGTGAAGTTTTTGCAAAAACAGAGGCGTTATTGCAAGATGATATAAAGCTTCTCCAAATGAAAGAAGCGATGAAAAGTATTTATCGTCCTGAACCAGCTGGTCATATCGTGGATGCAATTTTGGCAGAAAATCATGCAGAGCCGAGTCGTATACCTATTAAATCACCAGCTCTTGCCGAATCTTTTACTTAATATGAAACCCCTCTTTTAAACTTTTAAAGAGGGTTTTTTTATTATTGTAACAAAAGTAAGCCTGAATTATTAACTTATCCACAAAGGATTACGCTTTCATTAGACAGTAAAATCGGAATATTAACAACTATATCCACATAGTCCACAATTTTTAGAAAATTATCCACAATTCGTGCGTTTGGTGTTTAGTTAAATAAATGAATTCGCAAAAGATTTTTGGAATTTATGCACAATTCTATGGATTTTGTGGATAAAGTTGTCCACAAAAAAGGTTCCTTATTTATAAGGAACCTTTTTTGCCAATTCATTGAAAAATCTTATACAATGAAACTGAATAATTAGGGGGGAAAACCTTCTAATTATTCAGTTTCACTTTAAATACTTTTTGAGCGATATCCCGCTGCACGATCTGCTTTTCGAAATTCTCGTTGATAAAGAACTTCTTGTGTACTAGATAATGTGTTTTTCGCTTTGTCACGTTTCTTTTTATCCATTACAAATCACCTCGTGTCTTAAAGTCACTATCTATCGTTTCCAAAGACATGGGGTGATATACATATATGTCAAACGGTTAATGATTAATTATTATTTCTAAAAATTTAGATTACGCTTCTTTTAAGTGGTGGGCGTCTTGGAATGTTGTATCTCGCATTGTAGCAAGTGTATATTGATCTTTTGGAATTTCATATAGGTTATATACTTCTTCATTTGCGTTAATTTCATCATAAACGGCTTTTCTTGTTTCATTTGCTAGATTTACATATTGTAGTTTTTCGGCAGCTTTAATAGAACGAATATTTATTTTGCGAATACGCATAAAAATTGTTTCAATATCTAATTCGTAGAAAAGTTCGCTAAAAAATGAATCTTTCGCCAATTTATTATAGCCTTTGCCATGGTATGGTTTTCCAAGCCATGTTCCAAGGAATCCGGCTTTTTCTTGCACATCAAATAAGGTAATTGTTCCGATAGGGTTACCCCATTCATCTAAAATTGTGCGTGAAATTAATTCCCCACGCTCTTCAGCTTCAATCGTTTGTTTCGTTAAAAATAAATATTCCTCATAAGAATAAGCCTTTTGACGCACAAAAGGGAAGACAGCTGGATCCACCATTAATTCGTATAGAACGTGGCTGTCGTGTAAGTCGCGTTTTTTCAACACACTAACTCCTCCTCACACGAGGGTAGCATGACGAAAAAGCACCCCACCCTCGAAATTTTTATATCAATCTTTAAAAAATTTCGGGGTGGGAATCGAACCCACTAGAACCAGTTTATAACGCTGGTGGCGCACCATTTGCCTTCCCCATTCATCAATTTGAAAATGATAATCACGACACAAATTGATTATGGTTTCATTCAGTTTATAATCGTATAATACTTTATCTAGTCAAAAAAATAAACTAGTTTTTTTTATTTTTTTTGTAAATTATTTTCCCATCAATCATAGTTAGTACAGGCTTGGCTAAATAATGGAAAGGATGATGTGTCCATAACACGAGATCGGCGTCTTTTCCAACCTCAATGCTTCCAATTCTATCCTCTAAACGTAAATTTCGCGCTGGAAATATAGTGATTCCTTCCAATGCAGTTTTCTCGTCTAATCCTTCCCTTACTGCGACAGCAGCACAAACATTTAAATATTGAATGGGTGTATAGGGATGATCTGTTGTTATAGAAACTTCCACTCCATTTTTTGATAATATATGGTAAGTATCCCATGTTTTGTTTTTTAGTTCGATTTTAGAACGGCGTGTAAGAGTGGGGCCAACTGAAACCTTCAAATTGTGTTTCGAAAGCTCTTCAACAATAAAGTGTCCTTCTGTACAATGCTCAATACGTAAATCAAGATTGAATTCTGTTGCAAAGCGTAAAGCAGAACTAATATCGTCAGCACGGTGAGCGTGAATACGTACCGGTATTTCGCGGCGTAGTGCTTTTAAAATAGGAAGCATTCGAAAATCTGCTTCATGCCCGTAGTGCTGTGCTTCATAGAATGATTCGCGAAGTACCCCCATAATCCCCATACGTGTTATGGATTCTTTTGTTCCATTACTATGGATCTTTTTGGGGTTTTCTCCAAAGGCAATTTTTAAACCAGCAGGTTCTTGAATAATCATGTGATCAATACAAGTTCCAGCAGTTTTTATTACACAAGTAGTACCGCCGATAATATTTTGACTCCCAGGCATAACGTGAACAGTTGTGATCCCGTTTTGTACAGCGTCTTGAAATGCAATATCAAAAGGATGGATTCCGTCTAAAGAGCGGATATGTGGTGTTGAAACTTCAGATGTTTCATTTGCATCATTGCCAGCCCAACCAGTGCCTTCATCATAGAGACCAAGGTGAGTATGGACATCAATAAATCCAGGTAAGAGATGAAGGGCTCGTGCATCTATAACGGTCATATCTTGAGTAGGCTGAATAGAAGGTTTGACCTCAGCAATTCGTTCTCCTATAACAAGTACATCCCCTTGAAATTTTTGAGATGTAATAGGATATACAATGGCTTGTTTGAGCAATATTTTCATAGGTACCTCATTTCTGTTACTTTACAATGTTAATGGAATTTAAGAAAAAGTAACTGAAAGGTTATTTGTGCAGTAATGCTCTGGATCCTAGAAAATGAAAGTTTTGAAAGGGGACCCCCTTGTAAAGCTGTGTTTTAGAAGTACTACATTGTATGCGAAAGTATATTTTGTAATGCATGGTTTACTGTCGGAAATGTGTATTGGTACCCATGTTCAATTGCTTTAATAGGTAATACATGTTGCCCTTCTAGTACAAGTATACTCATCTCACCCAATAAAGCGTGAAGCATAAATGAAGGGACAGGTAACCAATGAGGCTTTCCCATTATAGTTGCAATGGTTTCTCCAAATTCCTTCATTCGTATAGGTAGGGGGGCTGTAATATTAAGAGGACCATCAATTTCTTCTTTGTGTATGATGAAGTCAATCATGCGAACGACATCGTCTATATGAATCCATGATAACCATTGGTTTCCAGATCCAATTGTACCTCCGATATAGAATCGATAGGGAAGTAGCATTTTTGGAAGAGCTCCTCCGTCGGCACCTAATACGACTCCGAATCTTGAGTAGATTGTTCTTATTCCAAGAGAATGTGCTTTAGATGATTCTTGCTCCCATAAAAATACTGTTTCTGCTAAAAAGTCATTTCCTGGAATTTCTTGTTGCTCGGTAAAAGACTCTGTTTCAGATGTTCCGTAGTATCCAATAGCGCTTGCGTTAATAAATGTGTGTGGTTTTGTACCAAGTGCTTGCAATTGTTTAATGAGTCCTTTTGTTGTTTGAATTCTACTGTTTAAAATTGCTGCTTTTTGTTTCTTTGTCCATCTACCATTAATAGACTCTCCAGCTAGATTAATAACTACATCGATAGAAGAGAGGGGGAAGGTCTGTAAATCCGGTGTCCATTGTACGTATTGAAGGTTAGTGTGTGAAGTTTTAGTAGTTTTTTTTCGAGTGAGAATGTAAACAGTATATCCTTTTTGAATAAAAAAACTAGAAAGGTATTTGCCGATAAAGCCAGAGCCACCAGAAATTGCGATTTTCACAATCATTTCCTCCTCATTATATATATTCTTGAAAAACAAAAATGTTTCTCGACTATGTTAAAATAGTAGAGAGGTGAGAGTATGGCTGTCATTACAAAAATAGAAGTGCAAAAACGATCGAAAGAACGATTTAATATTTATATTGATAAAGGTCAAGGTGAAGAGTACGGATTTAGTGTGGATCAAGTAATCTTAATGAAACACGGATTACAAAAAGGCTTAGAAATTGATGAAATAGCGTTAGGAAATATTTTGTACAATGAAGAGGTACAAAAAGCATATTTACAAGCAATCTCCTATTTATCCTATCAAATGAGAACAAAACAAGAAATAGAAGATTTTTTACGAAAAAAAGAAGTGGGACAGGCCATCATCTCTGAAGTCGTTTCGAAATTATTACATGACCGATATATTAATGATAAAGAGTACGCCATTTTATATACGCGAACGCAAAGTAATGTGAATCGAAAAGGTCCAACTGTTATAAAGAGAGAGCTGTTAAATAAAGGTGTTCAGGATCTAATCATTACACATAGTTTACAAGAGT
This sequence comes from Bacillus silvicola, assembly GCF_050524305.1. NCBI lineage: Bacteria > Bacillati > Bacillota > Bacilli > Caryophanales > Bacillaceae > Bacillus > Bacillus silvicola. The sequence continues at coordinate 665,878 of NZ_JBNGVC010000013.1, read as the reverse complement.
ATCCAAAGGAGAAGCAAATTGAAAATGCTTTGGTTCTTATAGAAAAGAAGAAAAGATCTTATCAAAAACATTCTTTTTTACAAATGAAGCTAAAGTTAGACGAAATGCTTGTGCGTAAAGGATATTCTAGAGATGTGATTCAAATTTGTCTAGAAGAATTGAAAGACGAAAAAGATGACGAACAGCAACAAGAAGCGTTACACTATCATGGGAATAAATATTATGAGAAATATAAGAAGTATGATGGATGGATATTCGAAAATAAGATGAAACAAGCGTTATATCGAAAAGGATTCTCTATTGATGAGATAGAGATATTTTTACAAATGAAACGTGAAGAGGGATGAGGAGAATAATAAAATGAATATGCCAAAACGCTACAGTGAAATGACAACGCATGAGCTTAGAGAAGAAATTGGGGCTTTGAAGGAGCAAGCAGTAAAGGCTGAGCAACTTGGAATTGTAAATGAATTCGATGTGTTAATGAGAAAGATGGCCATGGCCCGTGCTTACATGACTGATATAAATAAATTCCATATTGGTGAGACATATGAATTAGTAGAAGAACCTGGTGTATTATTTAAAATCACGTACTTCAATGGGGTATTTGCTTGGGGTTATAAGCAAAATGATAATGAAGAGATTGGGATACCAATTTCCTTGTTGCAAGAAAAATAAAAACCAGAGAGCGAATATCTCTCTGGTTTTCATCTTTGGTAGGCGTTAAAGGAGATAGGAGATTCTAAAATTGGCGTTTTTTACATTCATTGGCCAATATAATGAGAGACTGGGTTTGTTGCGTCTGTCCGTTAACTTGCGCTTTCGCATGTTTCGGACGAGTCCACGTATGGTTAAATAATTCAGAACGACTATCTAAACGATCACGGTAGCTCATCTTTATCACCTCGTGTAGGAAGTTAATTTTTTAGGTTGTACCTGTATTACTCTTCCTGCTGATTTGCAGCACGCATACGTTCTTGTGGGTGCGTGTTAATTGTGCCGTTAGGTCGTTTCGAAGCGAAGCGTGATTTCGCTTTCGGCTGACCATCGATTTTGCTGTTGTTTTTTGACTCAGACCAAAATTCGGCTTGTTTACCCATTGCGAACGCCCTCCTCATCATCAGTTGATACCTCTTTAAGAAGTATCACTTATAGAATGTGCAAAATAGAAGAAACTATCCTTTAGAAATGAAGGTATAAATAGGTAAAAGGAGATTAGAACATGAATGATATTTATGAAGCATTAACGAAAGAATTATTAGACAAGAATGACAAGCTTTCTTATGGACAAGCTCGTGCGTGGGTTGAATTACTGTGGGAAGATTTTCAAACAACTTATGCGAAATCGGGTCGTTATCAAGGTGAGGAAATGACTGAGCAAGTAGTACGAACATGGATTAATAATCATGGAGCGCGTCTTCATGAAATGCGTACAAATAATCCGAAGTATAGCCATTTAATCAATCAAGAAGATCATTTGAAACATTAAAAAAAAGCGACTTAAGTCGCTTTTTTTAATGTGGAAGCAATTCTAATTTCTTTCGAAGTTTTTCTTCGCTGAAAATCCATCCCGTATATGAATTAATAATATTTAAATTTTGATCGAGTTGAACGATTGCGACGAATGGATAATAATCTTTGCTTCGATACCGCAAATCAATGAACCGAACTTCATAATAGTTATCATAATCGAAAATATCCCAGCGATATACAGGTGAAAAAGATAAGAAAGCAGATATATTTTCATCTCGCACAGCAGCCTGCATAATGGCAGTATTCGGGAATGGTACGCGATCAAATTTATCGTATACGAGAATGTTACCGCGGTGCCATCTTGCGACGTAGTAATGTTCCGTTGTAACGACGGCTAAATGATAATGGTAAAATTTATAAGAAGGAGAAATAATTACTTTCTCTACATTTTTGAAACGTTTGTATACTACACTTTTAATATTTCGATGCATCATAACGCGGCCGATGTAGTAAACAAACATTAATATATACGCTGCTAAAGCAGTATATCCTTTATGTGATCCGACAAGCATACAAGCAATCGCAAGTATATGGATAAAGAAAATGACAGTATCGAACGTATTAATTATGCCAAGTGCTACCCATTTTTTGGTGAAGGGCCTTAATGCCTGTGTACCATAGGCATTGAAAATATCCACAAAGACATGAAGAAAGACGGCAATAAATGACCAAAGTAGTAGATGCAGATATGGAGCGTCTGAAAAGAAGGCGAACGAGATGCCGCTTATAAGGAATGACCAAAGAATTACTGCAGGAATGGAATGAGTAATCCCGCGATGATTTCTTATATATTTAGCGTTATTACGCAATTTTAAAACTGTATCGATATCAGGAATATTGGAACCAGCAATTGTTGCAAGCATCACTGCTTGAGGCCCAATATCACTTTGTGCTATGGTTGGATCTAATGTTGCCAAACTGCCTAGAGTAACGCCCATAACAAGGTGAGTGGCTGTGTCCATAGAAATCCACCTCCGTTTTTTATTAATGTAACTCTTTTTATTCGATACCTCAAGTCCTTTGCCTTCTATTTCCTATGTCATCTTACTTAAATTTTTTCCTAAAATCTTTATAATAGTACGTATATGCAAAAAAATGAGGAGGATCAAGTTTGACACTTGAAATATTAAATAAGTTTAACATAGAGCAGTTTCAAAATGATTTAATTGGTTGGTTTGAAAAAGAACAACGTGATTTACCGTGGCGAAAAAATAAAGATCCATACCGTGTTTGGGTTTCGGAAATTATGTTACAGCAAACAAGGGTGGAAGCTGTAAAACCATATTACGCAAATTTTATGGGGAAGTTTCCTACGCTTGAAGCGTTAGCAAATGCCGATGATGAAGAAGTATTAAAAGCATGGGAAGGCTTAGGGTATTACTCTAGAGCACGAAATTTACATGCAGCAGTAAAGGAAGTAAAAGAAGTATACGGCGGGGAAGTACCGAGCGATGTAAAGAAAATCGAAAAACTAAAAGGAGTGGGACCATATACAAAAGGTGCCATTTTAAGCATTGCATACGGTATACCAGAGCCGGCGGTTGATGGAAACGTTATGCGCGTATTATCTCGTATTTTATCAGTGTGGGATGATATTGCAAAACCAAAAACTAGAAAAGTGTTTGAAGAGATTGTGCGTGAAATTATTTCGGCTAAAAATCCATCTTATTTTAATCAAGGTTTGATGGAATTAGGAGCATTAATTTGTATACCGAAAAATCCATCTTGCTTACTTTGTCCTGTACGTGAACATTGCAGGGGATATGCTGAAGGCGTTCAAAAGGAGTTACCAGTAAAAAGTAAAGCGAAGGCTCCTACGATGGTACCGATTGTTGCAGGGGTGCTTCAAACGGAAGATGGTCGTTACGTCATTAATAAACGTCCAAGTACCGGATTATTAGCTAACATGTGGGAGTTTCCGAATGCCGAACTTGGCGAAGGGATTCGGAATCAGAAGGAACAGCTTACAGATTATATGAAAGAAAAATTTGAGCTTTCGATTTCTATTGAAGAATACGCAATGAATGTGCAACATACGTTTACACATCGCACTTGGGATATATTCGTATTTTACGGAAAAGTAACCGGTGATATTGTTGAAACAGATACATTGAAATTTGTATCAAAAGAAGCATTTGAGCAGTTACCTTTCTCGAAATCGCATCGTACAATTTACGAAAATTGTGTGGAGAAAATTACAATGCAATAAAGTGAAACTTTAATCAGTGGGGGTTTTCTTCATCCCCCACTGATTATTAGCCCGCCCCCAACCTAACGTCTTTGCTTTCGCTGCATTTTGAGGGGAGGGTCTTACTGCCCGGCGAATAGCGGGATAAATGAAAAAAACGTGTTCTAGAACTTTGGAACACGTTTTTTTATTGGGGGAAATTTGTATTTCGAGGCTAAAAATCCATGCTTTTATAATCCGCCACGTGACTCAATTTCTTTCACAATTTCTTTATAAATTGTTTGTCCCTCTACATTTAGATAAGGCATAATTTGCTGAAATGAATGATGAAAATGAGCTAATTCATCCTTGTTCCATTCATTTTTGGAAATCATAGTTAGCTCAGTCATATCACGTCCAGTATACATCTTCCCACCTCCATCATATGTAGTTTGAATGAGTGATAAGAGATATATTCGTGAATTTTTTAAAAGAAAATTAAGGATAATTTCTAAATGAATTGGTTACATTATTGGTTGTGGAGGTGAGAAAGATGAGTAAAAAACAACAAGGTTATAATAAGGCAACTTCTGGTGCTAGCATTCAAAGTACAAATGCTAGCTATGGTACAGAGTTTGCAACTGAAACGAATGTACAAGCAGTAAAACAAGCGAACGCACAATCAGAGGCACAGAAAGCACAAGCTTCTGCTGCTCAAAGTGCAAATGCTAGTTATGGTACAGAGTTTGCAACTGAAACAGATGTGCATGCAGTGAAAAAACAAAATGCACAATCAGCTGCAAAGCAATCACAATCTTCTAGCTCAAATCAGTAATGATGGAAAAACACTTCTCCGTTCGAGAGAAGTGTTTTCTATGTGTGCGGGTCATTGTAATGAAAATAAAGGGAACGACATAACTTCTAATAAGTCAACAAATGTAGTCAAAGGAGAAAGAAGTGCGCGATTAGAAATATGTAATAGGAATTATAACTGGTGAATGAATTTAAAAGGGGGTAAGTGATGAACGATTTTGATAAGTTGGTAGGAGAGCAGTTGGAAACGATGGATGAGCTTTTAAAGTTACAATCCCATTTAGAGAAGTATCAGCAAATTGAAATGAGTGAAAGGGATACGTGCGATAAAAAAGAATTGCATTTTATCCGTCAAGAAATATATAGAACAGAAATAGCATTAAAACTTTTACATGAAAAATTTGAACAGCAAACGAATAATGTGATTCAATCTTTTGAAACAGAAAAAATAATTTCAAATTAAGGGTGAGATATGTTGTCGATTTTAGGTGAAAAGTCCTTTCTTAAACTGAACTGCACCCCAATTGTTAGACACGACTAACAATTGGAGGTGCAGTTTTTTTATGGCTAAATTTTCTTCAAAAGAAAAAATACAAGCAGTAAAACGATATTTAGAAGGCCCAGAAGGCGGGACAAGCATTGCTAAATCTATAGGCGTGGATCAGCGGGTATTTTATCACTGGATTAGCCGATATGAATATTCCGGTGAAAAAGCTTTTGAAAAACGCTATACATCTTACTCTACGCAATTTAAACTAGACGTACTTAACTATATGATTGAAAATAGGACGTCTATTAGGGAAACAGCGGCAATTTTTAATATTCCATCTTATGAAACGGTTCGTAAATGGAAAGTAGCTTATGAAACAGAAGGATTGGATGCCCTACAACTTAAAGAAAAGAGGCATCCGTCTATGAATAATAAAAATCACAAAATAGTGAAAAAGCAATTACCAGTCGAAGGCTCCATTGAAGAACTCCAAGAGGAGTTAGAAAGGTTACGTATGGAGAATGCGTATTTAAAAAAGTTGAATGCCTTAGTTCAAAACAAACAGAAGTCACAAAAAAAGACAAAGCGCAAGTAGTTTATGAATTAAGGCATCAATTTCCGGTACAATCACTTTTAGTGCTTGCCAATATTCCACGTAGCACATATTATTATTGGTTAAAAAATGCCAAACGTCCGGATCCAGATGCAGATTTGAAAGTATTAATTCAAGCTGTTTATCATGAACATGAAGGCCGTTATGGTTATCGCCGTATTCGTGATGAACTTACTAATCGTGGACATAAAATAAATCACAAAAAGATACAACGCATTATGAAAGAATTAGGATTAAAGTGTTTGGTCCGTATGAAGAAATATCGCTCTTATAAAGGAACTGTTGGAAAGATTGCCCCTAATATTTTAGAACGTAATTTCAAAGCAGAAAGGCCAAACGAAAAATGGGTCACGGATATTACGGAGTTTAAATTATTTGGAGAGAAATTATATGTATCGCCAATGTTGGACTTGTTTAATGGTGAAATTATCACGTATACAATTGGTTCAAGGCCAACCTACGCCCTTGTTTCTAATATGTTAGACCAATCCTTTGAACGCTTAACAGATGAGGATGCCCTCCTTATTCATTCCGATCAAGGTTGGCACTATCAAATGAAAAAATACCGTGATTCTCTTCATAAACGTGGTATTACACAAAGTATGTCTCGGAAAGGGAACTGTTACGATAACGCAGTTATCGAAAATTTCTTTGGTATTATGAAATCTGAATTTTTATATCGAAAAGACTTTAAGAATATGGAACATTTTGAACAAGAACTAGCAAAATATATATCTTACTATAATCATAAGAGAATTAAGGCAAAATTAAAGGGTATGAGTCCGATACAATACCGGACCCACGCCCAAAACGCTGCCTAATGAAATAACCATGTCTAACTTTTAGGGGTCACTTCAAAACAGAGGTGAGGGGGCTTTTCTTTTTGTTATATCTTCGTTTGATCTTCTAAAATATGTATTGCTAATTCATAGGAAAAGTTCCTTTGTTAAAAGGGTTGGTGATATGGTATTCAATAATACAAACTTTATTATATTCCTCATGAAAACAAGTGCCCTATCGCTTTAGTTTTAAAATTTTGACAAAAAAGTTATAATAGAAAAAAAGTGAATGCAGTTCAAGGGGTAGTTAAGACAACTTAAGAAAAGCATTTGCGGTTGAAAGAAGGGAGCATATATGGGATTTCCCAAAGAAGGAGAAAAGGTACAAATACATAGTTATAAACATAATGGCTCCATTCATAGAATGTGGGAAGAGACAACAATTTTAAAAGGGACGCAGAGCCTTGTGATCGGAGCAAATGATCGTACAGTAGTTACGGAATCAGATGGTCGAACATGGATTACTCGCGAACCTGCGATTTGTTACTTCCATGCTAATTATTGGTTTAATGTGATTGGAATGCTGAGAGAAGAAGGAGTATATTATTATTGTAATTTAAGTTCTCCTTTTGCATATGACTCTGAAGCATTAAAGTATATTGATTACGACTTAGACATTAAAGTGTATCCAGATATGACATATACACTTTTAGATGAAGATGAGTATGAAAAGCATAGTCAGATCATGCAGTATCCGCCTGTTATTGATACAATTTTAAAACGAAATGTAGCACATTTAACACAGTGGATTCATCAAAGAAAAGGTCCATTTGCACCGGATTTCGTAGATATGTGGTACGAAAGATATTTAATGTACAGAAATTAAAACAAACCTGCAGGGGATTCCCCGGCAGGTTTGTCCTATTAGAGGGGGGATTATGTGCAAGATATAAAAAGATATTTACAATTTGTTAAACCATATCGATGGCTCATTGCTATTACAATTATTATTGGTCTTGTTAAGTTCGGTATCCCGCTTATTATGCCATGGTTATTAAAGTATATTATTGATGATGTTATTCAAGGCACAGCCTCACTTCAAGAAAAAACGTCGCAATTAATAACCGCAATTGGGATTGCTTTTTTTATCTTTGCGGTATTAAGACCACCGATAGAATATTATCGTCAATATTTCGCGCAACGTATCGCCAATACAATACTATACGATTTACGAAAACATATTTTTGGACACTTACAAAAATTGAGCTTACGTTATTATTCGAACACAAAAACAGGGGAGATTATTTCACGTGTAATCCATGATGTAGAACAAACGAAGGATTTTGTAATTACCGGTCTTATGAATGTCTGGTTAGATACTGCAACAATTGTTATTGCCATTATCGTTATGTTTTCTATGAATATAAAATTAACCTTTGTTGCTTTATTAATCTTACCTATTTATGTAGTTGCAGTGAAATATTTTTTCGGACGCCTTCGAAAATTGACGAAAGAGCGCTCGCAAGCTTTAGCAACGATGCAAGGATATTTACATGAACGTATTCAAGGGATGCAAGTGACACGTAGCTTTGCATTAGAAGAGTATGAAAGAGGACAGTTTGAAAAGAGAAATAATGAATTTTTAACGAAAGCACTAACACATACAAGTTGGACGGCGAGAACGTTTTCGGCAGTGAATACGTTAACGGATTTAGGGCCGTTACTCGTTATTGGTTTTGCAGCGTATGAGGTAGTTCAAGGATCATTAACACTGGGGACTATGGTGGCCTTTGTTGGATATATGGATAGTTTATATAGTCCGCTTCGTCGCCTCGTTAATTCATCTACAACATTAACACAATCTTTCGCCTCAATGGATCGAGTGTTTGAACTGTTAGATGAAAAATACGATATTGTTAATGTGCCAAATGCGGTGCAAACGAAAAGGCTAGATGGAGAAATTATATTTGATAATGTTTCTTTTCGTTATAATGCGGGTGAAAAAGAAATATTGCATAATCTGTCATTAACTATGCTGCCAGGAGAGAAGGTTGCGCTTGTAGGGGCAAGTGGTGGAGGAAAGTCATCGATCGCCAGTTTAATCCCGCGTTTTTATGATGTTTCTGAAGGAGCAGTTTATATAGACGGGATAGATGTAAGAAAGTATGATATGAGAAATTTACGTAGTAATATTGGAATTGTACTGCAAGATAATTTGTTATTTAGTGATACAATCGGGGCAAATATTTTATATGGAAATCCGAAAGCTACAAAGGCGGAAGTAATTTCAGCTGCTAAAGCTGCACAAATTCATAATTTTATTACAGAGTTGCCAGGCGGCTATGATACTGTTGTTGGGGAACGCGGTGTGAAATTATCCGGTGGACAAAGACAGCGTGTAGCAATCGCACGGGTTTTTCTAAAGAATCCGTCTTTACTTATATTAGATGAAGCAACTTCAGCTCTAGATTTAGAGAATGAACGATATATTCAAGAGGCACTTCAAACGTTAGCTGCAGATCGAACGACAATTATTATTGCACATCGATTAGCGACGATTACGCATGTCGATACAATTATTTATGTTGAAGATGGTGAAATAAAAGAAAAGGGTTCCCATGAAGAGTTAATGAAAAAAAGGGGATTTTATTACGATTTATATCAACTTCAGCATATAACAGAAACAGCTCCTTTAGCTTAAAAGGAGCTGTTTTTTATTCGTCTTCTTTTTTATCATCGATTCTGAGTTCTGTTTCTGGTTTATGGTATGTGTAGAAGCTATCTACAAGTAAATCTAAATGCTCTACTTCTTCACTATAGTTAATAATGGCAGAAATAAGAGGGAAGAGGTGTAGCCATGTTTTATACGCTTCCTCATCGTCCTTGTTTTGATAATCCATAAAGATATCAATTAACTCTTGTTTACCTGTTTCAACTTCATCAAGCATCTCAACGGATTGTTGTTTCTTTGCTTTACCAATAAATTTTAATAGCACTTGTTCGTGATAATGCGTTAATGAATCAAGTTCGTTTTGAATAGATTCCTGAAATTCTTCTGGCATATAGCGTAGTTCATTTTCAGTACGATGTAATGACTTTAACGTACTTAAAGCACGGCTTGTTGTCGCTAACATTTGTCTGAATAAAACGAGCTTACGAATTTTTGCAAACTTTACTTTTTTCGTGTAGCTTCTTTCTTCTTTATACAGCAAATAGTAATGGTTTAGTTTGATCATTTTTTCTTTCATACGATCAATATCAGTTTTTAACGTTGTGAAATCAGAAGCTTGCCTACTGTTCATACGAATCCATTTAACAATTTCCTCTGTATTATCAACGATGCGATGGTAAAGTTTTGTTTCATATTTTGGCGGCATAAATACTAAATTTACAAGCGAAGCCGCAATAATTCCAATCATAATCGTCGCAAATCGAAGTAAGGCAAAATTAAAGAAATCTTCGCCTTGATACTCCATAATGGCGATAACTGTTACTAAAGCGATTGATATTGTGTTTTCTAAACGTAATTGTAAAGTAAGAGCAATTACTAATATACACGTTAATCCAATAATAAAAGGATTATGTCCAAAAGCAGTAGCAAATACGATAGCGAATACCGCACCAATTACGTTTGCTTGAATTTGCTCAAGAGCTGTTAAATACGAGCGATATACAGACGGTTGCACAGCGAATATAGCTGAGATTCCCGCAAATACTGGACTCGGTAATTGAAGTAAAATACAAGCAAATAAAGCTAATGTGATGGCAATACCCGTTTTTAAAATGCGAGCACCAAGTTTCATACCCTTATTGATATCCTTTCTCTTGTCATAATGAATGTACAACATGATACTATACATTCATTACAATATGTTAGCAAGTGATATTTTAGTGACGTTAAAAAGTTTAATAAAGAAATTAAGATTAATTTATAATTTATCCAAATTCTCTTTAAACATCTATTCTTTAATAAAAAAACCTGCTGAAATTCAGCAGGTTTCAAATTGTTATTATAGATTACTATGCGATGCTTGCTTCGTCAATTTTTTTTATGAAAATAAATATTGTACATATCCCGCATTAACGCCCGATTGGTAAAGGCTAATAATCAGTGGGGGATGGACAATCCCCCCACTGATTAAAGTTTCACTTTATCATTCAGTTGAGATAGATGGGTCCGCCTGTTCTTTTTTCGGGATAATTTCATAGAAGTGAAGCTGGATATCATCTAATAATGGTGTTACTAAAGCGACTTCTTCATATTGTTCATGCTCATTTAATACACGAATGTAGTCTAATAATAATTCATTTACATCTTGCAAACCACTTTTACTAATCGGCTGCAATGTTACATTTGCACCTTTAGCGATTCTTTGTTTTAAGGCTTGCTCTGTTAAACCTAAGTTTGGCTCATGACGTAAATAAACAACACCACCAGTCATGCCGGCACAAATCCATGGACCAGGATCTCCTAAAACAAGAGCACGACCATTTGTCATATATTCAAAAGCAAACCCTTTTATATTGGAATATGCGCCTATATTCCCTTGTTTTTTTTCACGGAGTGGTTTTGTAATTCTACCTCCAATTATCATATCTGCCCCAGAAAGGCGAATGCCAGCACGAGCATCAGCGTTACCTTGCACGTATAATGCGCCTTTTTGAGCGCCGTACCCAAATCCTTTTCCGACAGAACCGTTATAATATGTTCCATCTTTTCCTTTTGCTTTCGTTATATAAATGCCACCACCAAATGAAGTTTTCCCAATGCCGTCTTGCGCACCGCCATTTACGTGTATAAATAAGTTCTCGCTATTGTACGCGCCTAATCCGTTTCCAGGAACAGAACCGTTTGTATACTTTAATGTAAGTGGTTCAAGATGAGTGTTTTCATATAATTTACTACGAACACGATAACAGGATTCTAGACCGCCCATTACACGGTGCTCTACGCCGACGCTTACTAATTCTTTTGACTGGAGAGAATTAGTTGATTCAAATTGTTTTTCTTGTACAGATTCCGTTATTTTCACGGAGGAATCTTCTATCGTTTGTATTAAGTTTTGTAAGTTTAATAAGTTCTTGCCTCGAGTTTGTTCTAATAAATCTGATCGCCCGACAATATCTTGTAAGTTTGTGTAACCGAGCTGCCCTGTTAAACGTTTTAGTTCTGTACCGAAAGTAGTGAATAGGTTTAATAGCCCGGCAACTGCGCTTTCTAATTCACGTGGAACGAAACGGCGCAGTCCATGTTCTTTTGCTTGAGCTTCAGATTCAATTTGTGTTGCAATTCCGACGTGGCACGTATCGAGATGACAACCACGGCAAGTTGTACAGCCAATGGCAATCATTGATAATGTACCAAATCCAATCCGGTTTGCTCCAAGGAGCATGATTTTTAAGGCATCGTTTACGCTTCGGATACCACCGTCTGCCCAAATCTCTACTTTATGTCTCATATGTGCTTCTAATAGAGCGTTATGTGCAGCTTTAACACCGATTTCTACAGGAAGACCTACATGTTGCAATGCATGAATACGTGCAGCACCTGTTCCGCCATCAAACCCGCTAATGTTAATAAAATCAGCACCAGCTTTTGCAATACCGACAGCAATTGTTCCAATGTTAGGAACGACAGGGACTTTTACGGCTACTTTTGCAAGGTGATTAGCCGTTTTAATTTCTGTAATCATTTGAGCTAAATCTTCAATTGAATAAATATCATGGTTGTTAGAAGGTGAAATTAAATCCGAACCAATTGTCGCATTACGTGCTTCAGCAATTTTGGCAGTTACTTTTGAACCAGGCAAATGTCCACCTTCACCAGGCTTTGCTCCTTGACCGATTTTTATTTCAATTAAATTTGATGAATTTAGTAGTTCAGCGTTTACTCCAAATCGACCAGATGCAACTTGTTGTCCGCGTGTATTTGGGTATTTGCCAATCATATCTTTAATTTCGCCGCCTTCACCGTTCAAACTAATCATATTTAGCTGATCGGCAGCTTCTGCATATGCACGGAAGGCTATTTCATTTTGAGAACCGAATGACATGGAACTAATAATAAATGGTAAATCATGATTGTGAATGCCGATGGACACTTCTTCAGTCGGAATTACATGTTTTGTTTGTTTTGTTTGAATAAGGTGCCTGATTGCGATAGAGTTATTTTCTTCTAATTCACTTAACTTGTCGCGGTAATCATCATAAGAGTTTCCTTTGGCAACATCACCAATTGCTTTCCAAATCCGCGGGAATATATGAAATGATTTTCTCATTCTAACTTGTGGATTGTTATAATCAATCGCACGAATTTTTGCATCTTCAGCAAGTGATTCAAGTGAAAATGCTAAATCATTTGAACCGAAGAAATTTGTAATTTGTAATGTGTTTGCGATTTCCTCATGTAATCCAATAGAGGAAAAGAGGCGACCGTAACCGCGTAATTCATGAATTCCAATCGTTGAAATTACTTTCTCTAGTCCTTTATTAAGTGCGGTATACAAATTAGTAATTGATGCTTTTGTTCCATCATTTACAGTTGCGAATAATAAATATGGATTAATACTGTCTGCCCCTAATCCGTATAGCGTGACGATATCGTGTAAGGAACGAAGGGCACCGGAACGTATAATGAGAGAGCATTTCCGGCGCAAGTTATTTTCAGTTAATGATTGATGTACTTTAGCGGTAACTAAATGTGGATCAATCCATAATAGTTCATTTTGATGAGAGTTAGCGTCATCTAATAATAGTAGGGAAGCCCCATTTTTCACGGCTGCTATCGCTTCGGAACTAATTCGATTTAACGCGCTTTGTAAAGTTTCTGATGGACTAAATGTAACAGAAATTGTAGAGACAGAGCTATGAGTGGTGAATAGCTGTATAAGTTGTTCGTACGTAATCGTCTGTAAGTCTGCCGCAATAGGCTGAGCTAAACTTCCTTCTAAAATAATTGGTGAAAGCATCTCGATTACAAATGGTTGTTTAGAGTTATCTAATAAACTTGGACGTTCTCCGAGTACAGTGCGTGTGGAGAAGTGCTCGACTTCTCGATCACGATCGATGGCTGGATTTGTCACAACGGCTACACTTTCCTTAATGAAATCGGCAATATTTCGTCTATCTGTATCAAGTGCGGCAAGTGGTGAGTCATGCCCAAGTGAACGAATTGGTTCGACACCTTTTGTCGCCATCTGTTCAAGGAGCTGAATATGTTCTCGATCCCAGCCGAAAGCGACGTATTGCTTCGTTTCAACTTGAACAGAATCACATAATCCTTGGGTTTCTTTCGTTTCAGGGATAGATAAGTTTAAATGATAATTGGTAACATCGATTCGTTTCTTAAAACGGTTGAATACTTCAATTTGATAATTGTCGTATTCATAGAGAACGAGCTCATCTTGTTCATTCCATTTTAATCCAACCTTTTCTCCAGGAGCGAGTGGTTTCGGCTCTGCTACATACTCAGTTGGTGATACAACTCCAGGTTCAGAAGAGAAAATATAGGAGCTCTCTGTCTCTACTTTCCAAACTGGGCGTAATCCAAGAGAATCGACACTGAAAACAGCTTCATCTTTATAACGTGAAATGATGCCAGCTGGACCTTGGGCGAAATGCCCCCAAGCCTCACGTATATAAGTGTATAAGTTTTGTAAGTTTGTTTCGTAAAGTTTTATTTCATTAATAATTGGTGGGAATAATATATCCATTGCTTCAAATAGGCTGTAGTTATACTGAACGAGAAGGGTTTCTAAGGTGCGATTTAAATCTTGGGAGTCACTGCCCCCAGCAGTAAGTGGTACATGAATCATTTCGGCTTGATCACGTAATTTGGCAATTGTATTAATTTCACCATTATGTCCGAGAATGCTAAATGGTTGTACACGAAAAAAATTAGATAATGTATTAGTAGAATAGCGATTATGTCCTAGTGTCATGGTTGAAGCGATAAGTGGGTGTTGTAAATCGTTGTAATAGGCAACGAGTGTATCTCCAGCACCTAGAACTTTATATACAACATGATCACGACTTAATGAAGCAACGTGAATCGCTTCGTTTTTCTCTATTTTTATCGTTACAGCAAATAATGTTTGCTCAATATTTTTAACTTCATTTTCAGCGATAAGGGCAACTTGCCAAAATAAAGGTTCTTCTTGTTTACCAAGTGGCCCGAGTGCATCGGAATTTATGACATCATCACTTTCGAAAATAATTGTAAAGTTTTCATTGTTTAGTTGTGTACGAATTTGATTTTTTAAATCAGCAATATTTTCTTTTTTGTTTAGAAAAAAATGTCCAACGATAAAGTGGGGATGATCCACAATCGTTGGATTATATCCGCTACTTTTCAGTTTTTCATTCCAAAGTGCTTTTGGTACATCAATATGGATTCCAATACCATCTCCTTCGCCATTGATGAAACCAGCTCTATGGTTCATTTTGATTAGTGATTGTATACAAAGGTCGATATTTTCTTTTGTAGGAATTTTTCTTTTTTCCATAACGGAAACGATTCCACACGCATCATGTTCTGTATTTCTATAATCTCGAAATAAAGACGGTGTCCATGTATTTTTTTTATTGAGCATCCGTCAATCCCCCCTCTTGTAAAAGATTGAATAATCTTACTATTTAAGGTGTAAATCACCTTGTACACAGAGATAATAACGATCTAAAAGAATATAAAACAGATAATTATGAATAATTATACTATTAATATGAGATTTATGAAATAGAAAAAAGGAAAAAAGAAAGGTGAGCTTTCTTTTTTCCTTGTAATGACAGTATTATTTATTGTCTGCTAAAGCAGCAAATGCTCTTCCAACAGCTTCAATTGTATATTCGATATCTTCTTTTGTATGTTCTGTCGTTAAGAACCATGCTTCATATTTAGATGGTGCTAAATTAATACCTTCTTGAAGCATAAGTTTGAAGAATCTACCGAACATTTCACCATCTGTATTTTTGGCTGCATCGTAATCTTCAATTGTATTTGTCGTGAAGTATACAGTTAATGCACCTTTTAGACGGTTTACTGTAATATCGATGTTATGTTTTGTAGCTTGCTCTAAAATTCCTTTTTCAAGCATTGCGCCAAGTTCATCTAATTTCTCGTATACGCCTTTTTGTTGAAGTACTTCAAGGCATGCGATACCTGATGCCATAGAAGCAGGGTTTCCTGCCATTGTACCTGCTTGGTATGCAGGTCCGAGTGGAGCAACTTGTTCCATAATTTCTTTCTTACCACCGTAAGCGCCAATTGGAAGTCCACCGCCGATAACTTTACCGAGTGCTGTTAAGTCTGGTGTCACGCCAAGTAAGTCTTGAGCACCACCGTACATAAAGCGGAAAGCAGTAATAACTTCATCATAAATTACTAATGCACCAGCTTCATGGACAAGCTCATTTACTTTCTCAAGGAATCCAGGTTTAGGCTCTACGATACCGAAGTTTCCAACGATTGGTTCTACAAGAATAGCTGCTACTTCATGTCCCCATTTATCTAACGCTTCTTTTAAAGTTTCTACATTATTAAAGGGAACGGTAATAACTTCTTGTGCAATACTTTGTGGCACACCAGCTGAATCAGGAGTTCCAAGAGTAGAAGGACCAGAGCCAGCTGCTACAAGTACTAAATCGGAATGACCGTGGTAACAACCAGCGAATTTCATAATTTTTGTGCGACCAGTGTAAGCGCGGGCAACACGAATGGTTGTCATAACGGATTCTGTACCAGAGTTTACGAAGCGGACTTTATCTAATGCGGGCATTGCTTCTTTTAGCATTTTTGCGAATTTTACTTCTAGTGCTGTTGGCGTTCCGTATAGTACACCATTTTCAGCAGCTGTTGTAATTGCTTTTGTTATATGCGGGTGAGCATGTCCAGTAATAATAGGGCCATATGCTGCTAAATAGTCGATATATTTATTGCCATCTACATCCCAGAAATAAGCACCTTTTCCGCGTTCCATTGCAACTGGAGAACCGCCTCCAACTGCTTTGAAAGAACGGGAAGGACTGTTAACACCACCAACGATATGTTCTAAAGCTTCCTTATGTAACGCTTCTGATTTTGTGAAATTCACTTCAATTCATCTCCTTACAAAAATCTATGTATTATTCTAACATGTTTTTTGAAAAGACGTATTGTTTGTGATAGAAGGAGCAGTTGGGTAAACTATTCGTTGTGACATTTAGGAAGGGGGTCCGATTATGAAATCGGTAATTGAGGTACAAGGGTTACGTAAAGAGTTTACAGCCTATTCAAGTCGTCCGGGATTAAAGGGTGCATTTCGCGATTTATTAAATCGTAATTATAAAATAGTACCAGCAGTAAATGATGTTTCTTTTACTGTGAAGCAAGGTGAAATGGTCGGTTATATTGGTGAGAATGGTGCTGGTAAATCAACGACGATTAAAATGCTTACAGGGATTTTGACTCCGACATCAGGAGAAATTACAGTGAATGGAATGAATCCGCACAAACAAAGAGAAGAATTTGTAAGAACAATCGGTGTTGTGTTTGGTCAGCGTTCTCAGCTTTGGTGGGATATCGCTGTACAAGAATCGTTTCGTTTATTGAAGAAAGTGTACGGTGTATCGGATGCTCAGTATAAGGAACATATGGAACATGTTATTGAAACATTAGATATTGGTCCTTTATTGGATAAACCGGTGCGGAAATTATCTCTTGGTCAAAGAATGCGTTGTGAATTGGCAGCGGCATTAATTCATAATCCGCCATTATTATTTTTAGATGAGCCAACAATAGGACTTGATGTTCTTGTGAAACTGAAAATACGAGAATTTTTAAAAGAGATGAATGAACGTTATAAAACAACAATTTTATTAACGACACATGATATTACTGATATTGAAGCTTTATGTGAACGTGTCATCATGCTTGATGAAGGAAACATTATGTATGACGGATCTTTAGATAATCTTCGCACACAGTGGGGAGCGGAAAAAGAAATACATTTTCAGTTTATTGCCCCGGTTTCATACCAGGAGTTATCGATGGTTATGCCAGATAATCATGTCGTTTGGTCAAAAGCGAAAGAGGAAAATGCGTGGATTGCAAAAATACCGAATGAAGAGGTTATCATTTCTATGCTGATTTCTAAAGTAGTACAGGCCTTTCAAATTAAAGATTTAAAAATTAATGAAGTGTCTACAGAGGAAATTATTCGTAACATTTATGAAGAAGGTATTATGCATGGGTAAGTATATTGAAATGATTCGCATTCGCTTTTTAATGATGCTCGCCTATCGTACAAATTATTACAGCGGGATTTTAATTTATACGATTAATATCGGTGCGTATTATTTTTTATGGCAAGCGATTTATAGCGGGAAAGAGAATATTGAAAGTTTATCTATTTCGCAAATGACTACGTATATTGCGATCGCATGGATGGCACGTGCTTTTTATTTCAATAATATAGATAGAGAAATTGCGATGGAAATTCAAGAAGGACGTGTGGCGGTAGAGCTAATTCGTCCGTATAACTATTTAGGTATGAAAGTTATGCAAGGTCTTGGAGAAGGGATATTTCGTTTTGCTTTCTTTTCAATTCCAGGTATGGTCATCGTTACATTGTTATTTTCATTACAAATTACAACGGATTTTCAAACGTGGTTATTTTTCTTCTTATCTTTAATATTTAGTTTTATCATTAATACACAAATAAATTTAATGACCGGAATGCTTACATTCTTCTTATTTAATAATAGTGGAATTATGTATGCGAAACGTGTTGTTATTGATTTATTTTCTGGTTTATTATTACCGATTAGTTTTTATCCGTTATGGGCCCAAAAAGCAATGGTGTTTTTACCGTTTCAAGCAATTAGTTATATTCCGAGTATGATTTTCTCTGAAGGTATACAAGGGAGTAAGTTATATGAAGCTTTATTATTTCAATTGATTTGGGCAATTATACTTATTATTCCAATTGTACTAATGTGGAAAACGGCGAGAAAACGTTTAATTGTACAAGGGGGATGATGAGATGCTATATATAAAATTGTTTTTACAATATGCAAGTCAATATATAAAAACAAAATTGGAGTATCGGGGCGATTTTATCGTCGGATTACTTTCAGATTTATCACTGCAAGCCGTTAATTTAATCTTCATTCTTGTTGTGTTTGGACATACCCAAGCACTAAAAGGGTGGAGCCGAGAAGAAGTAATCTTTATTTACGGTTTCTTTTTAGTACCGTTTGCCATTTTTTCAGCTTTCTTTAATATATGGGACTTTAATGATCGTTACATTATTAAAGGTGAAATGGATCGTGTATTGACGAGACCAATTCATAGCTTATTTCAAATTATATTAGAAAGAATGGAACTTGAATCTTTAATTGGAGCGGTTACAGGAATTATTGTAATGGGCTATGCAGCAGCGGAACTAAATTTATCTTTTTACTGGTATGATTTCTTCCTATTCTTACTGATGGTAGGGGGAGGGGCGCTTGTGTACGGTGGGATATTTGTTACACTTGCAAGCCTTGGGTTTTGGTCGGATGCGAAAAGTTCGATTATGCCGCTTATGTATAACATAGGGAATTATGGACGCTATCCTGTTGATATTTATAACCGTGTTATTCGCTTTATTTTAACGTTTGTTTTACCGTTTGCATTTGTGGGGGTATATCCAGCAGCATACTTTTTAAGAAAAACAGAGTGGAATAGCTATGCTTTTGCGACACCATTTGTTGGTGTTATCTGTTTTACTATTGCAATTACCCTTTGGAATCAAGGGGTCAAACGATATCGCGGTGCAGGAAATTAATTATAGAAGCTTGTTCGTTTCTAAGGGATAAATCATCTATAGTCCTCATACATATAAAATGAGGTGGAGGACATGTTATGGGGATTTATTCTATTAATTGTAGCAATAGCTATTTTGAGAAGTGTCCAATTATTATGGAGTTCATATTCAGATTCCAAACGTTTCTTTTCGCTGTATAATTTAGCCACGTTGTTTTTAATTTATACAACGGTATTGATTGCGTTTGGATTAAGTTATGTTGTATTAGAGGAAATGGGTTTTGCAGTTTTGAAAGAAGATGGGGATAGGTTAAGTGCTCATTCCTTTCAACTTGTTGAAATATGTTTATATTTTAGCGCAGTTACTTTATTGTCCGTTGGATATGGGGATATAGCTCCGATTGGAATCGGAAGATGGATTGCAATTGGAGAGGCGTTAATTGGATATACATTACCGTTTGCCTTTGTGGTAAGGACTGTAATGGATAATGAAAAATAAGGTAGTATTTGTTATAGTAATGGAAAAGAGAAGGAGTGACAACAATGATCACAGTAGGAGAAATGGCACCGGAATTCACATTAGAGGGAAGTAACGGAGAACAAGTTCGTTTAGCTGATTTCCGAGGTGAAAATGTAGTTTTATATTTTTATCCGAAAGATATGACTCCAGGGTGTACAACTGAAGCATGTGATTTTCGTGATGCATATGGATTATTCCAAGAGAAGGATACGGTCATCCTTGGTGTAAGCCCTGATTCAGTGAATAGGCATATGAAATTCATCGAGAAGCATGAGCTTCCATTTGTCCTTTTAGTAGATGAAGATCATAAAGTAGCAGAATTGTACGATGTTTGGAAGTTGAAAAAGAACTTTGGAAAAGAGTACATGGGAATCGTGCGTTCTACATTCCTTATTAATAAAGACGGCGAACTTGTAAAAGAATGGCGTAAAGTGAAAGGGCATATTGAGGACGTTCTTTCTTATATAAAATAAATCCATATTAATGTGGAGAAAAAATACATATGTAAGGCATGCGTCTATACATATTTTCTTACGATACATAAAGTGAAAGTGTAGGGCATACCTCCTCAGATGATAGTATTCCAAGTGCGATTATGTCGCACTTTTTTCTATGCAAATGTATAGAAACTGGGGAAAGATACATAAGAATAAGGCTATATACAAAAATAAACCACATACTTATAGTAGAAATATTGACGATTTATAAGAAAAGGAGTACACTCTTTATAAGAATTATAAAATAATAATCCGTATAGAATCGGGGTGCATGACGGTGGTCAAAGAAGAATTAAAAGAAGCGCTAGAAATGCTGAAAAATACGGGTGTACGCATTACTCCACAGCGTCATGCTATTTTAGAGTACCTTGTGGAATCTATGACGCACCCAACAGCGGATGACATTTATAAAGCATTAGAAGGTAAGTTTCCAAATATGAGTGTTGCAACTGTTTATAATAACTTACGTGTATTTAAAGAAGTTGGACTTGTAAAGGAATTAACTTATGGAGACGCTTCAAGTAGATTTGATTATGTTACAAGTCAACATTATCATGTGATTTGTGAAAAATGTGGTAAGATTGTTGATTTTCCTTATGGAGGATTGGAACAGCTTGAAGAGGAAGCTGCGAAAACGACAGGTTTCGTTATTAATAGTCATCGCTTAGAAATTTATGGCGTTTGT